>NZ_JADYVH010000009.1:0-323475 GCF_020193615.1 Bradyrhizobium sp. IC4059 | reverse complement strand
TTGCGACAGCATTACTGCTACACATCTCGCTGGGATTGCTGACCATGCCATTGTTTAAGGAGATCAGGGACCCTGACGATGCTCACGTTCCGGCGTCAGGCACGTGCAACCGCAAGAATGAGTTTCGACCCGGGCGGTTGAGGGGTTGGAGTGCAGGCTCAGACTTCTGCTATGGGTCAAAAGCGGTGCTCGGAGGGCGAGGTCCCAATGGTCGGCTGAGTGCCACAAGCGGACATCAACGGGAAGAGCACATGGCGGATTTTCGGTTGCCATGATCCGGCCCCGCGCTGGGGAGCACGGAGCGTACAGAACGCTGGCTTGAGGTTGAGGCAATTGGTCCAATCTTCTGATCCATCTTGAAACAAGATCAAGCCTCTCTAAGTCTCACGCCGGAGGGCTCCTCCGACCTCTTTTGGAAAGGATTGCTTGTAACCGTCGAGGACGACGATGATGACACTGGAAGAAAAGCTCGCCCGGTTGCGCACCCACCGCAATAGCATTCACCGCTACCACCGGCTGCTCAAGACCCGCCTTTCCGATCTGGAGCGCGAGTACATCGAAAGCCGTCTCTCCGAGGAACGGGCGGCGCTGGTAAGCCTCGCGCGCACGCCGTTCCCCATTCCTTTTAAAATGCCGCCGCCAGAGCAGCAGCCGCAGACCTTCAAGCCTGAGGTGACCTGAGCTTGCCGTGGGCATCAGGAGGTCGCTCCCGTGCGACAGCGGCCCATCAACGGCGTCGAGCCGGAAAGAACCGAGGATGACATTACGCGTGAGCTGCTCGGCCCCAGGGGCGTTCCGGGCGGTCCCGATCCCGCCCGCATGGTCCCGCAGGTCGAGAAGAACACGCCAAAGCACATAAGGTGGAGAAACCCCGAGCTCCCGCGATGAACCGAGCGCCAGAAACCGGAACCTTGTTGATCTGGTCAAGGGCAGAGAGGCGGAACGGGTAGTGGCAAATCACCGTTGGTCCGAATTGCGGGGCGCCTTTGATTGCGGTGCAATGATGCAGGACGCTCAGAAGTACATCAACATTGCCGCTCTAGTCGCGCTCGCTGGTTGGCTTGGTCTCTGTTTCAAGATGGGCTGGTACTGATGGGGCGGCTTACGCCCGGAGTAGACCACATCGGCCCCAGCCTGGAGGTTTTTCCGGATCGAAAAACGAGCTGGGACCGAGATGTCTGCCGTTGGATGGCAAACGCAGCTTGGTCCCAAAAATCATGCCCCGTGGCATTCAAATTTGGGAATCCGACGCAAACGGAATGCCCGATGAACCTAGCCCCGGAGCAAGGCCTTTCCATCGGCACTTTCGGAATTTGGCGCCGGGAGTAAGCCGTCCAGCAAGGCTAGCTCGAGCTGCGGCACTTACGGCTGACCCAAGGCCGACTGCGCTGAGTAGCTGCCGGCCCCAGGTCCGCACCGAATTTCGTCCGCGTCGGCTGGACAGGTTTTTCCGATGACGGCGAAGCTATGCCACGAGCCAAACGATCCAGCTTCTCAGCTACCGGTGGTCAGCCGCGGCGGGTTGCGGGACATAATCCAGAGCTCGATCGCTGCCAAGATTGCGACCGCCGCGCCGATGATCACATGCACGGTCATCGCGGTGGTTCCCTGGAAGCCCAATACCCAGGGCGATACCAGTGCCCACAAGCCGACGACGAGGTTCAGCCATTCCTCCCACACCGCGAACGCCGCCAGCGCCGCGACCGCAAGGATCGCGATGGCGATACCGGTGATAACGGCGTTCTGAGAGACCGTCCCCGCATCGAAACCGAATATCCAGGGCGAAACGAACAGTATCGCGCCGAGGATCAGGTTCGCAACGTCACAAAACTTTGCGTTCGTCCAATTCCCTTCCCAATTCTGCATGGCACCCTCCATTGGAGGTTTCGATGCCAAATCAACCGCGTAATCGCCGAGCCGGTTTCCATCGCGGCCCGCGGCATAATGGCAACGGAGAGGCGGACCCGCCGCGCCGGTGCTGTCCTAGGCTGTGTGCTCATTAAGCAGCTGACCGCCTGCGGTCCCAACCTTAACAGCGGCGGGAAAGCGGACGGCTCCGGAGGTCGCTGAAGGGTCAAAATGCGAAGAACTCAGGTTGAGCAAATCTGGACCGCTCTGCCGCGATAAGCAGACCTCTGTGAGACGCAGCGCAACTTCGCAGATGGACCAAAGGCTGAATTTACGGACTTAGTCACTATTGGCACGCGCCAGCAGGGACGTTCGAAGCCCTTCTTCGATTGACACGATCTGACTGTTCTCTCCACTTGGCCAATTGTCGGTTAGAGGCTTGAAGTCGTCGCCGCCCATCCTAAGTTCAGACGCTGCCGGCTGTGTCCGGCAAAACGAAACTCATGCAAAGGATCGAGAAGCCCGCTTGCGCGGGCATAAGTCGAGGGAAGTCACATGAGAAAGCTTGCTCTTGCAATCGCCGCGGCAGCAACGCTCCTCATCGGAACCGTTGCGCCGGCCTCGGCCCATTGGCGGGGCCATCATCATCATTGGGGCAGTCCAGGCATTGGTCCGGCCATCGCGCTCGGCCTGTTCACCGGAGCGCTGGCCGCCGCGGCCGCACCTCCGGTCTATTATGCGCCGGTCTATGGTCCGCCGCGATACTATTATGGCCCCCGCTATTATCGGACCGTCCGGTATTATCCGGCGGCATATCCTTACTGGTATCCCTGGTGAACTGATGCAAAGGCCCGGCCCGCAACCGGGCCTTATCGCTGTCCGGCATCTCGATCGCCTGCGTCCAGCGCTGCCGAGCCCGCGTTTGGGATGACTGGAACCGATGGCAGCAGGAGAAGTTCTGTCGTGAACATGCAGGTCCGGAGGCGCACCGGGCCCGAGCGAGCGCGCCAAATGCGCCTCGACGCTAGCCCGGCCCGCGTAACACGATCGGATCTGGTCTTCGCATGAACAAGAATGCCCGTTTCAATATCGGATACGCCATCGCCGCAATTTTCGCGGTCTTCCTGATTCAGTATCTGATCTCGGCGGCGAACCAGATCGCGGTGGTCCCCTACAGCGAATATCAGCAATTGCTGCGCCAGGGGAAAGTTGAGACGGTCGGCATCTCCGACCGCACCTTGCAGGGCACGCTGAAGGAGCCGCTGTCCGGCGGCCAGAAGCAATTCGTCACCACGCGCGTCGACCAGGACGTCGCCCAGGAGCTCGAGAAGCACAACGTCCGTTTCACCGGGCAGATCGAGAGCACGTTTCTGCGCGACCTGTTGTCCTGGGTGATGCCGGTTCTGCTGTTCTTCGGCGTCTGGTGGTACATCGGCCGCCGCATGGCCGAGGGCGGCGGGATCGGCGGCGGGCTGATGGCGATCGGCAAGAGCAAGGCCAAGGTCTACGTCGAATCCAACACCGGCGTCACGTTTGCCGACGTCGCCGGCGTGGACGAGGCCAAGGACGAGCTGCGCGAGGTTGTCGATTTCCTGAAGAACCCGACCGACTATGGCCGGCTCGGCGGCCGCATGCCGAAAGGCGTGCTGCTGGTGGGCCCGCCAGGCACAGGCAAGACCTTGCTGGCCAAGGCCGTGGCCGGCGAGGCCAGGGTGCCGTTCTTCTCGATCTCCGGCTCGGAGTTCGTCGAGATGTTCGTCGGCGTCGGTGCGGCGCGGGTGCGGGACCTGTTCCAGCAGGCGCACGAAAAGGCGCCGGCCATCATCTTCATCGACGAGCTCGATGCGCTGGGCCGCGCCCGCGGCATCGGCCCGTTCGCCGGCGGCCATGATGAAAAGGAGCAGACACTCAACCAGCTGCTGGTCGAGCTCGACGGCTTCGATTCGCGCTCCGGGCTCGTCATCCTCGCCGCCACCAACCGGCCCGAAATCCTCGATCCCGCCCTGCTCCGCGCCGGCCGCTTCGACCGGCAGGTGCTGGTCGACCGGCCCGACAAGAGGGGCCGCATCGAGATCCTCAATGTGCACATGAAGAAGGTGCGCCTCGCCGACAATGTCGATGCAGACGCCGTTGCCGCGCTCACCCCTGGTTTCACGGGAGCGGACCTCGCCAATCTCGTCAACGAGGCCGCGCTGCTGGCGACGCGCCGCGGCGCCGATGCGGTGACCATGAGCGATTTCAACAATGCGGTCGAGCGCATGATCGCAGGCCTGGAAAAGCGCAACCGCCTGCTCAACCCCAGGGAACGCGAGATCGTCGCCTATCACGAGATGGGGCACGCCCTCGTCGCACTCTCACTGCCGGGGACCGATCCCGTGCACAAGGTCTCGATCATCCCGCGCGGCGTCGGCGCGCTCGGCTACACCATCCAGCGGCCGATCGAGGACCGTTTCCTGATGACCAAGGAGGAGCTGGAGAACAAGATGGCGGTGCTACTCGGCGGCCGCGCCGCGGAGCTTATCGTGTTCGGGCACTTGTCGACCGGTGCGGCGGACGACCTGCGCCGCGTCACCGATATCGCCCGCAGCATGGTGACGCGCTACGGCATGTCGGAGCGTCTCGGCAGCGTCGCCTATGAGCGCGATCCCGGCAACTTCCTGGCCGGCCCTGACCGCCCCTATCCGACGCGCGAGCGCGACTATGCCGAGGAGACCGCGGCCGCGGTCGACCACGAGGTGAAAACCATCGTCGACCAGGTGTTCCAGCGCACCCAGGGCATCCTGACCACGCGGCGGCCGATCCTGGACCGCGCGGCAAAAAAGCTGCTCGAGAAGGAAACGCTGGAGCAGAGCGACATCGATGTGCTGATCCGGGAGATGCCCAAGGAAGGGCTGCGGGCGATCTAGGGCCACTCACGCGGCGCGCTTGCGCCTGATCTCGGCGGGAAGCTCGATCATCCGCCTGTCTGGAGGCGAACCGTTCGAGATGAGCGGCGCGGGCGCGCCCTCGCGCTTCGGCGCCTCGATCCCGATGCCGGGATCGGTGCTTCTGGCGTGCCATTCGATCAGGAGATGGCCGGCCACCAACATCAAGCCGGCGCAGAACAGCGCAAGAGCTGCGCTCACGAGATCACGATAGTCATCCATCCCACGAACCAAGCATGCGTGCAGCCTCATCGGCGCCTGCGTGGACCAGATTGGAATGAAGGCTCCGCGTTTCAAGAGCCTGTCTGCAGCGGCAAAGGCATACGGCAATCGCAATTTCCGTCACGACCGTTCACGCTGGAACATTCCGGCCATTTCCAAATTCTAGTGGCGCCCACCGGCCTGAGGCGTCTGGGTGCCATGATCGGGCTCAGCGGATCAGGTTCGCGGTGGTCCAACCATCTTGCTCTAACGAGGATTTGGCCATGAAACCTGACTGCGCTCGGACCGCGCCGCTCTCGGCGCTTCACTCAGATTATCGCTTGGATCGGCAAGGCGCCCCTGATCGGGGCGAACGGTGCTCGTGAGGGAGGGCGCGATGTTGGTTGCCTCCCTTCCTGCCCTTCACGGGGAAAGCGGGCTATCCCGCTATCTCAAGGAGATCCATCGTTTTCCGCTGCTCGAGGCATCGGAGGAAGCCGACTATGCGAGGCGATTGCGCGATAGCGGCGATCGTGACGCCGCCTATCGGCTGGTGACGAGCCATTTGCGGCTCGCGGCGAAGATCGCGCTGCAATATCGCCGCTATGGCCTCGCCATCGCCGACCTCATCTCGGAGGCCAATGTCGGGCTGATGCTGGCCGTCAAGCGGTTCGACCCCGAGAAAGGCTTCCGGCTCGCGACCTATGCCTCCTGGTGGATCAAGGCCTCGGTTCAGGAATACATCCTGCGATCATGGTCGCTCGTCAAGCTGGGCACCACTGCTGCGCAGAAGAAGCTGTTCTTCAACCTGCGCAAGCTGAAGAACAAGCTTGGCGTTGCGGAGGATGGCGAGCTCCGGACGGATCAGCTGACATCTATCGCGAGGCATCTCGACGTCAGGGAAGCCGACGTCGCCGAGATGAACGGCCGGCTGCGCGGCGACATCTCACTCAACGCGCCGATCAGCGTCGAGACGGAAGGCGACCAATGGCAGGACCGGCTGGTGGATCCCTCTCCCGATCCGGAGAGTCTGCTGCTGGACGCGGCCGACCGTGAACGCACCAAGGCTGCCCTCGCCGATGCACTCGCTGCGCTGACACCGCGGGAGCGCAGCATCGTCGAGGCGCGATATCTCGGCGAGCCGCAGCAGACGCTGGATGCGCTCGCCGGCAAGTTCGGCATCTCGCGCGAGCGCGTCCGACAGATCGAGCAGCGCGCGTTGCAGCGGATCAAGGCGAAGATGTTCGCGCGCCTCGATGAGGCGCGCCTTGCGACGTCGCGTTAGGCGAGCGAAGAAGAATGCTGATCGGCCAAGGCCGATCAGCATCCTCTGCAGATATCGGGGACGAGACGTTCGGGTGAAAACTCCCGGCTCCTGCGCTCGGTCTGGCCGGACTTCTCAGGATTGCTCCGAGACGCTCCGACGGAACTGGTCGCAAGCTGCCGGGCGGGCTCGGCCGAGCTCCGCATCTCGGCGCGAGGCGTGTCGGCCTCCTTGGCCTGAAGCCCATTGGCCATGCCCAACACAGCGACGGCGAGGACAATGCCTCTCATCTGATGATCCTCCTTTCGCGTGAGCGATGAGTGGCTGAACGATGAGGAGCGGCCTCGCCGGCCGCTCCCCCATTTCAGCTGGTGGCGGGCTCCGGCTTGTCCCGATCAGGCGGCGTGAGGTCGAGCCGGATCCCGGATGGCCCGAGGACCGGCAGCAATGTGTCCACCTTCATGGTCGGGCTGCCCCGATCCCAGCTCGACCACGGCATCGTGTCCAGGTACGGGATCGGCGGCAAGGCGAGCCGCTCGAAACTGTCCGCCGTCTTGGCGGCAGGGCCGGGGCTTTCGGCGCCAAAGGCCGCAATAGGCACCAGCGAGAGGCCAGCCCCAACGGCCAAGGCGGCGAGCCGCCGCAACGTTTTCCGAGTGGTTTCCCCGCGAGCGGAGAAAGCACGATCCTTGATCATTTCATCCTCCTTTCGTTCGAGAACACAGTCACAGATCCATGGCAAACGAGCCCGGCCGTTCGGCCGGGCTCGCCCGTCCTTAGAAGTCCATCGCGGGAGCGCTCGGCGCTTCCGTCTTCTTCGGCTTCTCGGCCACCAGCGCTTCGGTCGTGATGAGCAGCGAGGCCACCGAGGCCGCATCCTGCAAGGCGGTGCGGACGACCTTGGCAGGATCGATCACGCCGGCCTGCACCAGATCCTGGTACTCGCCAGTCGCGGCATTGAAGCCCCAGGTGTAGGTCTGGTTCTCGAGCAGCTTGCCGACGACGACGGAGCCGTCCTCACCCGCATTCTGCACGATCTGCCGCGCCGGGACTTGGATGGCGCGGCGCACGATGTCCACGCCCGCCTTCTGGTCGGGATTGGCGGTCTTGACCCCGTCGAGCGCCTTGAGCGCGCGCAGCAGTGCCACGCCGCCGCCCGGCAGGATGCCTTCCTCGACCGCGGCCCGGGTCGCATGCAGAGCGTCGTCGACGCGATCCTTGCGCTCCTTGACCTCGACCTCGGTCGCGCCGCCGACCCGGATCACCGCGACGCCGCCGGCGAGCTTGGCGAGGCGCTCCTGCAGCTTCTCGCGGTCGTAGTCCGAGGTGGTTTCCTCGATCTGCGCCCTGATCTGCTGGCTGCGCGCCTCAATGTCCTTCTTGGCGCCGGCGCCGTCGACGATCGTCGTGTTCTCCTTCTCGATCACCACTTTCTTGGCACGGCCCAGCATCTTCACGGTGACGTTCTCGAGTTTGATGCCGAGATCTTCGGAGATCACGGTGCCGCCGGTGAGGATCGCGATATCCTCCAGCATCGCCTTGCGGCGGTCGCCGAAGCCCGGCGCCTTGACGGCGGCAACCTTCAGGCCGCCGCGCAGGCGGTTGACGACCAGCGTCGCCAGCGCCTCACCCTCGACCTCCTCCGCGATGATCAGGAGCGGCTTGCCGGATTGCACGACCTGCTCCAGCAGCGGCAACACGGCCTGCAGGCCCGACAGCTTCTTCTCGTGGATCAGCACATAGGGATCCTCGAGCTCGGCCTTCATCTTCTCGGCGTTGGTGACGAAATAGGGCGAGATGTAGCCGCGGTCGAACTGCATGCCCTCGACCACTTCGAGCTCGGTGTGCAGGCTCTTGGCCTCCTCGACCGTGATCACGCCCTCATTGCCGACCTTCTGCATCGCATCCGCCAGAAAGCGGCCGATCTCGGTGTCGCCGTTGGCGGAGATGGTGCCGACCTGGACGATCTCGTCGTTGGAGGTGATCTTCTTGGCGTGCGACTTGAGGTCGGCGACGATCGCGTCCACGGCAAGGTCGACGCCGCGCTTGAGGTCCATCGGATTCATGCCGGCAGCGACCGCCTTGGCGCCCTCCTTGACGATGGCCTGCGCCAGCACGGTCGCCGTGGTGGTGCCGTCTCCGGCGAGATCACTGGTCTTGGAGGCGACCTCGCGCACCATCTGGGCGCCCATGTTCTCGAACTTGTCCTCCAGCTCGATCTCCTTGGCGACGGTAACGCCGTCCTTGGTGATGCGGGGAGCGCCGAACGATTTCTCGATAACGACGTTGCGTCCCTTTGGACCGAGCGTGACCTTCACCGCATTCGCCAGTGTGTCGACGCCCCGCAGCATGCGCTCGCGGGCCTCGGTCGCGAACTTCACGTCCTTGGCAGCCATGTTGTTAAACTCCTTTCCGTTCGATGACTGTCAGCGTTACGCCGCCTTCTTCAGCGTGCCGGCCTGCTCGGCCACGCCGAGAAGATCGCTTTCCTTCATGATCAACAGCTCCTCGCCGTCGATCTTGACCTCGGTGCCCGACCACTTGCCGAACAGCACCCGGTCGCCGACCTTGACGTCGAGCGGCACGAGCTGGCCCTGCTCGTTTCGCCCGCCCGGCCCCACGGCGATGATCTCGCCCTGCTGCGGCTTCTCCTTGGCGTTGTCGGGAATGATGATGCCGCCGGCGGTCTTCTCCTCCGCATCGATGCGGCGCACGAGCACACGGTCGTGCAACGGGCGGAAATGCATGCACATCCTCCTTTGGGTAGGTTCAGCGATGTCCAAAATCCGGGTCCGGAACCGGCCCCCGGGCGGCAAACGACCTAGGAATACGCGGATTTCTAGTCAAGAGGACCTGCAAAAATTTTTGCGCTACTTCAAGGTTCTTGTCCGGATCCTTTGGATGTGCCGCCGTCCCTGTCACGCCTGCTTGGCGGGCGAGGTGCATCGGCTTGGGCCCGCAAATCTCGAGAGCCGCCCTTACTGGTCATTTCCATGTGAGGATGATCCCATATAGCCCCTTGAGGTCCGCTTTGGGTCAAAAGCGGTAACGCTCTGCCGAGCAGAAGATTTCCGCTCCTCCCTCAGGAGCTGACATTTCTTCTATGAGTCCGCCTTAGCGGCCTCGCCCTGTCCCGTCATTGAGCAGGCACGCCACCTGATGCCCATCGCCGGCATCCAGCAGCGCCGGCCGTTCCGTCTTGCACCGCTCCATCGCAAACCGGCAGCGGGTGTGAAATGCGCAGCCCGACGGCGGGTTGACCGGGCTCGGCACGTCGCCGTCGACCAGCGGCGCGAGCTTCTTCGCCAGCGGGTTGGCGACCGGCACCGAGGCGAGCAGGGCCTGCGTGTAGGGATGCCGGGGATTGCGGAACAGCTCGTCCTTGTCGGCGATCTCGACGATGCGGCCGAGATACATCACGGCGACGCGGTGGCTGATATGGGCGACCACGGCAAGGTCGTGCGCGATGAAGAGATAGGAGAAGCCGTGCTGCCGCTGCAGGTCGATCAGAAGGTTGATCACCTGCGCCTGGATCGAGACGTCGAGCGCGGAGACCGGCTCGTCGCAGACGATCAGGCGTGGCCCCAGCGCCAGCGCGCGGGCAATGCAGATGCGCTGGCGCTGACCGCCGGAGAATTGATGCGGGAAATTGCGCATCTGGTCGGGCCGCAACCCCACCTGCTCGAAAAGCCTTGCGACCCGCGCGTCCAGCTCCTTGCCGGTGGCGAGCCCGTGCACGGCGATCGGCTCGCCGACGATGTCGCCGGCGGTCATGCGCGGATTGAGCGAGGCGAACGGATCCTGGAACACGATCTGCATCGAGCGGCGGTGCGGCCGCATCGCGGTTTTCGACAGATGCGTGATGTCCTCGCCGTCGAGGCGGATCTGGCCCGAGGTCGGCTCGACCAGCCGCAGCACGCTGCGCGCCACCGTGGACTTGCCGCAGCCGGATTCGCCGACGAGGCCGAGCGTCTCGCCGGTGCCGAGCGCGAAGGAGACGCCATCGACCGCGTGCACGGTGCCGACCTGCCGGCGCAACACGCCGGCGCGCACGGGATAGTGCTTCTTGAGGTCGGTGACTTCGAGCAGTGCCTCGGTCATGCCACCTCCGCCACTTCTTCCGCGCGCCAGCAGGCGGCCAGATGCCCGCCGCCCCAATCTGCCAGCGGCGGATATTCGGCCTCGCAGCGCTTGATGGCGAGCTTGCAGCGCGGCGCGAAGGCGCAGCCTTGCGGCAGCCGCACCAGCGACGGCACCGTGCCGGGGATTTCGTTCAGCCGCGCCTGCGCGGCGGCGCCGGAGGCCGGCACGGCCGGGATCGAGGCCATCAGCCCGCGCGTATAGGGATGCTTCGGCGCGGCGAACAGCGCCTCGACGCTGGCCTCCTCGACCTTTCGCCCCGCATACATCACGATCACGCGTTGCGCGGTCTGCGCGACCACGCCGAGATCGTGCGTGATCAGCACGAGCCCGGTGCCGAGCTCCTTCTGCAGGTCGAGGATCAGCGCCAGGATCTGCGCCTGGATGGTGACGTCGAGCGCGGTGGTCGGCTCATCCGCGATCAGGAGCGCCGGCCGGCAGGCCAGCGCCATTGCGATCATCGCACGCTGGCGCATGCCGCCGGAGAGCTGGTGCGGATACTCGCGCGCGCGCCGCGCCGGCTCGGGAATGCGCACCAGCCGCAGCATCTCGACGGCGATGCCTTGCGCCTCTTTCGCCGAGATATGCCGATGCAGCCGCACCGCCTCGACGATCTGGTCGCCGATCCGCATCACCGGATTGAGCGAGGTCATCGGCTCCTGGAAGATCATGGAGATGCGATTGCCCCTGACCGCGCGCATCTGCGCCTCATCCAGCGCCAGCAGGTCGGTGCCTTCCAGCGAGACGGAGCCGCCGACGATGCGGCCGGGCGGATCGGGCACGAGACGCATCAGCGACAGCGCGGTCACGCTCTTGCCGCAGCCGGATTCACCGACGATCGCCAGCGTCTCGCCGCGCCTCACGCTGAAGGAGAGGTCGTCGACCGCCTTGAACAGGCCGGAATTGGTGAAGAACACCGTCTTCAGGTTCTTCACGTCGAGCACGAGATCGGTCTTGTCCGCCATCAGCCGCGCTGCCTCGGATCCAGGATGTCGCGCAGGGCGTCGCCGAAGAGGTTGGCGCCGAACACTGCGAGGCTGATCGCGACGCCCGGGAAGATCACCAGCCACGGCGCGGTGCGGACATATTCGGCGGCGGATTCGGACAACATGCGCCCCCACGACGGATAGGGTTCGGGAATGCCGAGGCCGAGGAAGGACAGCGAAGCCTCGGTCAGGATGGTCGAGCCGAGCTGGGCGGTGGCGAGCACGATCAGCGGCGCCAGCGTGTTCGGCAGCACGTGACGCAGCGCGATCCGCATCTCGCTCATGCCGATCGACTTGGCGGCCTCCACGAACGGCTGTTCGCGCAGCGCCAGCGTGTTGGCTCGGATGACGCGCGCCACCGTCGGGATCAGCGGAATGGCGATGGCGATGATCACGTTCGGCAGCGAGGGCCCGAGCGCGGCTGTCATCACTAGCGCCAGCACCAGGAGCGGCAGCGCCTGCAGCACGTCGGAGACGCGCTGGAACACCAGATCGAACCAGCCGGAGAGATAGCCCGAGGTGAGGCCGACGATCACACCGATGGTGCCGCCGAGCACGGTCGAGCCGATGCCGACCGCGAGCGAAATCCGCGCGCCGTGGATGATGCGGCTGAACACGTCGCGGCCGAAGGAATCGGTGCCCATCCAGTGCGCCCAGCTCGGCCGCGCCAGCGCGCGGGCGGAATCGACGGTCAGCGGATCATAGCGCGCGATGACATCGGCGAAGATCGCCGTCAGCACGAACAATGTCATGATGACGAGCCCGGCCGCGCCCAGCACGTGCCGCTGCGCCATGAACAGCACGCGCCGCCAGCCCCCGGTCGCATGCGCCCCGGCCCGCCTCAGCTCAACGTCGAAGTCGATCGCGGCCAAGCTGCTCTCCTAATCCGTGTACCTGATCCGCGGGTCGAACACCGCGTAGAGCATGTCGACGGTGAAATTGGCGAACACCACCACGACCGCGATGAACATCACGAGGTTCTGCACGATCGGATAGTCGCGCCAGCGGATCGCCTCCACCAGGAAGCGCGCGACGCCGGGGATGTTGAACACCGTCTCGGTGACGATCAGGCCGCCGATCAGGAACGCCGCCTCGATGCCGATCACGGTGATCACGGGCAGGATCGCGTTCTTCAGCGCGTGGTGATAGTTCACCGCCGCTTCGGAGGCCCCCTTGGCGCGGGCGGTACGGATGTAATCCTGCCGCAGCACCTCCAGCATCGAGGAGCGCGTGATGCGCATGGTCAGGGCCGCGCTGCGGAAGCCGACGGCGGCAGCCGGCACGGCGTAGGTCGCGAACGCCTCGAGCCAGGTCTTCGGATTGGGATTGAAGATCGGCATCTGGCCGAACATCGCCACCGAGGCGGTGAGGATCAGAAGCCCCAGCCAGAACGAGGGCAGCGACAGGCCGCTGAGACTGACGACGCGAAGCGCGTAGTCGAGCTTCGTGCCCTGCTTCACCGCGCTGATGACGCCGAGCGGAATGCCGATCGATGCCGAGAACAGCAGCGCGAGGCCGGCGAGCTTTGCCGTGATCGGAATCCGCGGCAGGATCTCCTGCAGCGCCGGCTTCTCCGAGACGTAGGAGAAGCCGAAATCGCCGCGCATGAAGCCGCTGATCCAGTGCCAATATTGCACGATCAGGGGACGGTCGATGCCGAGCTCCTTCTCCAGATTGGCCTTGTCGGCGGGATCGACATAGCCGGCGGCGGCGAACAGGATGTCGACGATGTTGCCCGGCACGATGCGCAGCAGGAAGAAGATGACGACCGAGATCCCGAACAGGGTCACGAACATCAGGAACAGGCGCCGCACCAGATAGGCAAACATGCACCGCCCTCCGCGCTAGCCGTCAGCGTCGCGTCACTTGTCGAGCCACACGTCCTCGTAGCGGAAGCCGTTGTAGGAGCTGTTCGACATGATCGTGACGCCCTTGACGTGGGGGTGCCAGCAGGTACCGGCGCGGGCATGGAAGATGATCGGGCGGGCGACGTCCTCCTGCAGCTTCTTGTCGATGTCCCACACCAGCGGCCTGCGCTTTCCGATGTCGGTCTCCTGCGACTGCACGTCGAACAGCTTCTCGATCTCCTTGTTGCAATAATTGGTGTAATTCCGCTCCGAGCCGCAGGCATAGTTCTCGTAGAACGACTGGTCGGGATCGTCGACGGCATTGCCGGTCAGGTTGAGGCCGAGCATGTAATCCTTGCGCGCGACCTTCGGGAACCAGTTCGCGGTTTCCACGACGTCGAGCTCGCCGTCGATATAGATGGTCTTGAGCTGGTCGATCAGGATCACGGCGGGGTCGCGATATTCCGCGATGTTGCGCGTCGAGACTTTCACGGCGAGGCGCTTGTCCGGACCATAGCCCGCCTTCTGCATCAGCTTCTTGGCTTCCTCGCGGTTGGCGTTGATGTCGCGGCCATAGCCCGGAATGGTCTCCAGCCTGTCCTTCGGCATGCCCCAAAGGCCCTGCGGCGGCGGCAGCATGGTGCCACCGATGTCGCCCTGGCCTTCGAACAGGATGTCGACGAACGCCTTGCGGTCGAGCGCGAGCGCCATCGCCCGGCGGATGTCGATGTTGTCGAACGGCGCGGAGGTCGAATTGACGATGATGTTGGTCGAGACGTTGGTCGGCTCGACGACGCAGGTCGCGTTCGGCGCCTGCGACTTGATGTCCTTCAAAAGCGGGATCGTGATGTGCGTCGGAAAGGTCATGTCGAACTTGCCGGCGACGAAGGCCAGGATCGCGGTCGAGCGGTTGGTGATGATGGTGTATTCGATGCCGTCGAGATGGGGCAGGCCCTTCTTCCAATAATTGGGATTGCGCGTCAGCTTGATCGATTCATTGGCCTTGAACTCGACGAACTTGAACGGTCCGGTCCCGATCGGATGGGTGCGCATGTCCGCCGGCGAGACATGACAGGGATAGACCGGCGTGTAGCCGGAGGCGAGCATCGCCAGCAGCGAGGGCTGCGGCCGCTTCAGGTCGAAGGTGACCTCGAATTCGCCGTTGGTCGTGACCTCGTTGACCTCGCTGTACCAGGCCTTGCGCGGATTCTGCCGCAGCTTCTGCTGCGACTTGCCCATCAACAGATCGAAGCTGCATTTGACGTCGGCCGAGGTGAACGGCTTGCCGTCGTGCCATTTCACGCCCTGGCGCAGCTTGAACGTCAGCTTCTTGTTGTCGCTGCTCCAGGACCAGCTTTCGGCGAGGTCCGGCCGCAGCGTATCGGGGCTGTTCTGCGCGATGTGCTGATCGTAGATGAGGAGATTGTTGAACACCCCCATGAAGGGAATGTTGATCGAATAGGTCGCGCCTTCGAGGATCGAGGCGTTGGCCGGACTGTCGCGGTGATACATCCGCAAGATGCCGCCCTGCTTGGGCTCGCCGGCGAGCGTGGCAGTTGAGGCCGTCAGCACAGATAACGCCGCCATTGCGGCGAGCGCCCACACGCTCCGCATGCTCATCCTCCCTGGACCTCGGCCTTTTGCGGCCTGTTATCCCGACGATAGCGAGGCGCGTGCAGCGAGGCAACCCGCAAGGCCAGCTGCGCTCTCGACAATTCGGATGACGGAATATCTCGGGTGCTTCTCTCGCGATGTGAGAGTGCAGGTGCGAAGACGCGATTCCTGTGAGAGTTTGCGCGAGGTCGCCTCAACAACCTCCGCTGTCATCCCGGACAAGCGCGCCCTCAGCGCGCGCCGATCCGGGATCCATAGCCACAGGGAGGAGTTTGGCGAAGACTCGGAGTTGCCAGCCCATGCCGCAACTCCTTCCTGGGGTTATGGGTCCCGGGCTCGCGACTTCGTCGCGCCCCGGGAAGACAGTTGCGTGTATGGCGCTTGCTTGCGCACCTTACGTAGCGGAAACCCTCACACGATCCGCGAGACCTTGTTCCCCCAGTACCGGTCCCGCAGCAGCCGCTTGTACAGCTTGCCGGTCGGCAGCCGCGGCAATTCCTTTTCGAAATCGACCGAGCGCGGCACCTTCTGCCGCGACAGCGACTTTGCGCAGAACGCGATCAGCTCCTCGGCGAGCGCCGGCCCCGGCTCCACGCCGGGCATCGGCTGCACCACCGCCTTCACCTCCTCGCCGAGATCGGCATTGGGTACGCCGAACACCGCGGCGTCCGCCACCTTGGGGTGGGTGATCAGGAGGTTCTCGCATTCCTGCGGATAGATGTTCACCCCGCCGGAGATGATCATGAAGGTGGCGCGGTCGGTCAGGTATAGGAAGCGGTCGGCATCGACATAGCCGACGTCGCCGACCGTGCTCATGCTCCCATCGGCAGAGCGCGCCTCCTTGGTTTTCTCGGGATCGTTGAAATATTCGAACGGCGTTGCCGTCTTGAACCAGACCTGGCCGGGCGTGCCGGTCGGGCATTCCCGCATGTTCTCGTCGAGAATGTGCAGGTCCCCGAGCAGCACCTTGCCGACGGTGCCGCGATGCGCCAGCCATTCCTCGCTGTTGCAGGCGGTGAAGCCGAGGCCTTCGGTGGCGCCGTAATATTCGTGGATGATCGGTCCCCACCATTTGATCATCTCGTCCTTGACCTGCGGCGGACAGGGCGCGGCGGCGTGGATGGCGATCTCCAGCGAGGACAGATCGTAGCGGGCGCGCACCTCCTCCGGCAACTTCAGCATGCGCGAGAACATCGTCGGCACCAATTGCGTGTGGGTGATGCCCCATTGCTCGACCAGCTGCAGGTAACGCTCGGGATCGAAGCTTTCCATGATGATCACGGTGCCGCCCATGCGGATCGTGAGGTTCACGGCCGCCTGCGGCGCCGAATGATAGAGCGGCGCCGGCGACAGGTAGACCATGCCCTCGCGGTAGTGCCAGAGCCTCAACAGGAAATCGAACAGCGGCAGATTGTGCTTCGGCTTCTCCTCCGGCAGCGGGCGCAGGATGCCCTTAGGTCGTCCCGTCGTGCCGGAGGAATAGAGCATGGCGGTGCCGAGCCACTCGTCGGGAATCGGCGTTGCCGGCAGGCCGGCGGTCACCTCCGATAGGCCAACGATGCGCTCGCTCTCGCCCGGGCCGTCGGCGACGATGCAGAGCTTGATGTCGGGACAAGCCTCGATCGCCTCGCGCGCGATGGCGAGCTTGGCCATCGACGTGATCAAAATCTTCGACTGGCTGTTGACGAGCAGATAGGCGAGCTCGCCCGGCGTCAGGAACGAGTTGATGCAGGTGTAGTAGAGCCCGGAGCGCTCGCCCGCGCCGCAGGCTTCGAGATAACGCGCATTGTTCTCCATGAAGATCGAATAATGGTCGAGCCGCCTCAAGCCGTGCTGGCGGAACAAGTGCGCCAGCCGGTTGCTGCGCGCCTCCAAGTCGCGATAGGTGACGGCCTCGCCGGTCGCCGCCATGATGAAGGCGGGCTGCAGCGGACGCAGGCGGGCGTGGTGACCTGTGTACATCGATCCTCCGGATGTCGATCAGGCGGCAAGCAGCAGGATCTCGCGCACATCGGCGGAGCTAGCGATCTTGCGCGGGTTGCGCGGAATCCAGTTCGTCCGCATCGCGGCTTCCGCGATCGCATCGAAATGCTCCGGGGAGATGCGCACGTCGCCAAGGCTGCGCGGCATGCCGAGCGAGCGGATGAAGGCATCGAGCACGTCGGCAGCATTGCGGCCGGGATAGCCCATCGCGGCCGCGACGATCATCTGCCGCTCGGCATTGTCGCGCGCGTTCCAGCGCATCACCGCCGGCAGCATGACGCAGGAGGTGTAGCCGTGCGGCACGTCGAAGGCCCCGCCCAGCACGTAGCCGATGCCGTGGCTTGCGCCCATCGGCACACCCGCGGCGAGCGCGCCCATCGACAGCCAGGTGCCGATCTGCGCGTCCATCCGCGCATCGAGATCCAAAGGGTCGGCCTTTACCCGCGGCAGCGCGTCGGCGAGCATGGCGAGGCCCTTCACCGCCTGCGCATCGGCGTAAGGATGCGTCTCGCGCGAGCAGATCGCCTCGACGCAATGGTCGACGGCGCGGATGCCGGTCGACAGGAACAGCCATTCCGGCGTGTGCACGGTGATGGCAGGATCGAGGATGGTCGCGCGCGGCACCGCGAGCGGATGCCGCAGCATCTGCTTCACGTGGCTCGCGCGGTCGGTGACACCGGCGATCGATGAGAACTCGCCGCCGGCGATCGTGGTCGGCACGCTGACCTGCCGCACGATTGGGGCCTTCATCTCGGGCGCGGCGCCCTTGTGCACGCGGATGCGGTCGATGCCGGCGATATCGTCGATGCCGTTGGCAAGGCAGAGCTGCACCGCCTTGGCGCCGTCAGTGATGGAACCGCCGCCGATTGTGACGATCAGATCCGCCTCCACCGCGCGCGCCGCTTGTGTCGCCGCGATCACCGCCTCGCGCGGCGTATGGGCCGGCATCGCGTCGAACAGGCCGGCGCAGCGGGAGCCGAGCGCCTCCCTGATTTTCGTGATTTCGTCGGTCTGCCGGTTCAGCGTCCCCGACACCATCAGGAAGGCGCGGCTTGTTCCGAGCCGGTCCATCTGCGCGACGATGGCTTCAGCCGCAGGATGGCCGAACACGACCTCCTCGATCGCGCCGAACACGACACGTCCCTGGTGCACGCCTGTCCTCCCCGGACAATTCGTTCTTGTTGTTAGGGACGCAATCTAGCCGACCCCGCCGGAGCCGTCATGCGCGAAGACGCTGGCCGTTTGCAGCGCAAAGGCGGGCTGTTGAAGATGAGATGTGGCGGCGGCGGCGCGCACGCCTCGTCCTTCGAGACGGCGCTACGCGCCTCCTCAGGATGAGGCTCATCGGCGCCGGTGCCCGTCGAGAACTGCCGCCGCGCACTCCCCCCTCATCCTGAGGAGCCCGCTTAAAGCGGGCGTCTCGAAGGATGGCTGCAGGGAAAATCTCTCCAAGGCGAGTCCTTGCCAAAAAGGCAGGGCCAGCAACCGGCCGCTATTCCCTCAAAACACCACGCCCACGCGCGTGCCGCGCTTCCAGGCGATGCGGCAGCGCTTCTTGGTGTTGACGTGCAGCAGCTCGAAGCGATCGGGGATCGCCACCTGACCGCCGAGATCGACGCAGGCCCCGCCGGGCGAATAGTCGATCAGCGTGCACGGGATCACCGGCGCGCGCGGGTCGGTGATGATCTTGGCCTGGCGTGACACCAGGCCTGCGGGCTTCACACGGACGAACTTGCGCGGATGCATTGGCACGTCTCCTCCAACTCCGCAGGTCGCGGCGGCTGATCTGTCCCAATCATGGAAAAGAGTTGATGCGATCCCCCTAAGCCGCGCCCGAGAATTTTAACGAAAAGTGTCAGCGAAAGGCAAAAGCAGCGGTAGCGGAGTGCGCTTCCCCTCTCCCCTTGTGGGAGAGGGTGGCTTCGATGCGAAGCATCGAAGCCGGGTGAGGGGTTCTATCCTCGCGAACGGTCCCACGCGCGGCAACAACCCCTCATCCGGCGCCGTAGCCGACGCTACGCGTCGGCGTATGCTTAAGACGGCGGCCGTAGGCCGCCTATGCCACCTTCTCCCACAAGGGGAGAAGGGAAGTCACCCCGTCACCCCCTCCACCTCCGCCCCCACATCCGCCCCCGGCGGCACCGGCATCGGCACCGTCACATAGTCCTTCGGCAGGTTCACCGGCCGGTAGCCCGGCTCAACCGCCATGCGCTTCAGCACGCTCTCATGCACATGCGCGCCTTCGGGGATCAGGCGCGGTTCGCCATCGGGGATGTAGAAGCCGAAATAGACTTTCCGCTCCGGCCATTCCCGATATTTCGCGCGCTTCGGCAAGAACTCCAGCACCCGCCAGGCCGCCGTCATGGAATCGTGCAGCATGCCGCTCTTGCCGGTAAAAGCCGGCTCGACATATGTGAACGGCGAGTTCTTGCGCTGGATGCCCCAGGCAAGCTGGTTCACCGTGCGCGGGTTGAACTTCAGCCCCGCCTTCTCGGCCTCGTCGATCATCCAGAGCAGCGGATATTTGGACTCGCCGCTCTCGGCCTCCGGATAGCCGCCGCCGACGTCGCAATGCACGCCGGCGAACCACACCTGCATGATGTCCTGCGGCACCTTCTTCTCATCAGGCACGTAGCGGTTGCTCCAGAACTCCTGCGGCTCCGCGTATGGCTTCAGGCGGAACATGCGCCGCCGCTCGTCGATCGCGATCGCCTGCCGGAAGATCCTGATGCTGGGATCGCGCAGTGTGAAGGCGAGCTCCTCCAGGCTCGGCCAGTAGAAGCGATCGGCGCGCGGCACGATCACGCTCGCCACCGTGTCCCAGACGCCGACGAAATGGATGGTCGGCCAGCGCGTCGAGGTGATGCGCGCGAATTGCGCGGCGAGGTCGAATTCGTCCTTCGGCAGCGGCCCGCTCTCGTCGAACACGATGTTCTTGATGTCCTCGACGTCGTTGCCGCGCCCGCTGCCGGAATATTGCTTGTAGGCGATGAGCCCGCTGCCTGCGAGGTTCGCCTGCTCCGGCGAGATCAGGCCAATTTTGTGGATCAGCCCCGCCAGCACGCGCACGGTGTAAGCCCCGCGCGAAAAGCCGAACAAATAGATCTTGTCGCCGGGCGCGTAATGCTGAACCAGGAAGCAATAGGACGACAGCACGTTGTCGTCGAGCCCGTAGCCGGTCGCGAGCCCCCACACCAGCTTGATGTTGGCCTTCCAGCGCCCCCAGGTCGACGGCTCCGTCATGGTGCCGACCCCGGGATCGTAAAACACCATCTGCCTGGGCTGCGTCTTGTCCGTCTTGCGCAGGCAGCGATAGAGCTTCAGGACGTTGGAGATGTTCTCCGAGATCTCGTTGCCGGTGCCGTCACAGCAGATGACGAGGTTCTTGCTGGCGGGCTTGTGGTCGGCGGTGGCTGCGGACTCCATGGGATGCGCCTCCGAGGGATGCTACCCGGGCGAGTATAGCGGAAAATGGGTGGCAGCGAGGGGAGGAAGGCGACGCCGCCGGCATGCAGCCCCAATGGCAGCATCGTCTGTTGACATTAACCTCTTGTTAACCATGCGGTTGCCTAATGTTGACGATGGGGGATCACCATGTCGGCCCATGTGACGCGGCGGAAGTTGATGCCTGTTTCGGCTGATCCGGCCATCCGGTCGGTGGCGAGGCTGGCTGTTCGCGCCAAGGCCGTCCTACAGGGCAGAACGCCTGTCCTACGGAGCAAAGCCATGTTCGCAAGGGACGACTTAGTGGACAATCTCAGCCGCGATCTCGATCGCGCGCGCGGCAGACGCGATGCGCTCGCATCTGAAGCGACGACCCTGACGGCCCAGATCGCCGAAATTGAAGCCCGCCTTTCGGAGGAGAAGAAGAGGCGGGAGCGTGAGCGCGTCCTGAGCGAGATCGAACTGATCAAGACGCGAATCAAGCAAGCCGCCGGCGCGTTTGCACCTGTCGTGGACGGTCTCTCCAGGGCGGTCGAATCGGCGGCGGCCGTTGTGCCCGAGGCGCGCGAGCTCAATAGTTTCCTGGTGTCGGTGGCGACCGAGGTCGACAGCGTGCTCGATCCCCTGTTGCGTGAACTGGATCAGCGCGCGGATGCAGTGCGATCCGGCCACGCGGCGCTGGACTTGCCGAGTTCGGCCGTTGAAGTGCCGCCCGTCGAGCTGCCGAAGGACACCAACGAACGCCTGCTGCGCTTTCCGGCCTGGCTGTCCCGCGACAAGGAAACGGACAAGGAAGCAGCGGAGAAGCCGCACAGCACGGCGGCCTGAAGCCTCGGCGGCTGCGCACGCTCTACGCCGTCATTCCGGGGCGCGCCTCTTGGCGCGAGCCCGGAATCCATACTCACGATGGTGGTTATGGATCCCGGGCTCGCGACTTCGTCGCGCCCCGGGATGACAAGTTGTCGTTGGGCTCGCTGGTTGCCGAGCAGGTAACTTCCCCGCTCGCCGCCGCTCAGTTCGCCGCGCGGCGCAGGAAGGCCGGAATATCGAGAGCGCTCTCGTCGGGCGCATTGCGCGCAGGCGCACGCCCGTAAGGATCCAGCGGCTGAAGCGCCGCCTGCTGCGCATGGTCCAGGCTCGGCCGTGCCGGCGGTCCCACGGGGTGGTGCGGCTGCGGCCGCAGCGGCGGGCTTGCCGCTTGCGGAAGGGGGGCACTGCGCTCGATGCGATCGGCGATGCGGCCGCCGTCGTTGCGCAGCCTGCCGGCGAGCTGGGTGAGGGCGGTTTCCACTGGTAGCGCCTGCGCCGGATCGAGATTATCGATACCGGTCGCCACCACCGAGACGCGGACGATGCCCTCTAAGCTTTCGTCAAAGGACGCCCCGACGATGATGTTGGCGTCCGGGTCGGCCTCGTCGCGAATGCGGGTGGCGGCTTCGTCGACCTCGTACAGCATGAGATCCTTGCCGCCGGTGATGGAAATGATGAGGCCACTGGCGCGCTTGATCGAGGGATTCTCGATCAGCGGATTGGAAATCGCGGCCACGGCGGCTGCGAGCACGCGCTTCTCGCCGGAGGCCTCGCCCCGTCCCATCATGGCCTTGCCCTTCTCCTTCATGACGGAGAGGACGTCGGCAAAATCGAGATTGATCAGGCCTTCCTTGACGATGAGGTCGCTGATGCAGGCCACGCCCGAGTAAAGCACCTGGTCGGCAAGGGCGAAGGCATCGGCGAACGTGGTCTTCTCGCTGGCCACCCGGAACAGGTTCTGGTTCGGGATGATCAGGAGGGTGTCGACTGTCTTCAGCAGCTCCTCGATGCCGGCTTCGGCAAAGCGCATGCGGCGCTGGCCCTCGAAGTAGAACGGCTTGGTGACCACGCCGATGGTGAGAATGCCGAGCTCGCGCGCGATTCTGGCGACGACGGGTGCAGCCCCGGTGCCGGTGCCGCCGCCCATGCCTGCCGTCACGAACACCATGTGCGCGCCGGTCAATTGCTCGCGGATCGTGTCGATCGCCTCTTCGGCTGCGGCGCGTCCCAGTTCCGGCTGCGAGCCGGCGCCGAGGCCCGCGGTCACCTTCGTGCCGAGCTGGATGAGGCGCTTCGCCTTCGACATCGCCAGCGCCTGCGCGTCGGTGTTGGCGACCACGAACTCGACCCCCTGCAGCCCGGCCGCGATCATGTTGTTGACGGCATTGCCGCCGGCGCCGCCGACGCCGAACACGACGATGCGGGCCTTCATTTCATGGATATCGGTGTTGCCAGTCATTCTTCCCTCGCGATTGCTCCGGCAAGCCGGGGATTAAAGAAAGTTCTGAGTCCTACCTGCGGGCCGCGCGGTCTGCTTGCACGATGAAGGCGGCCAGGTGTCCCAACCGACGCGCCGCGTGTCCCGCGATCGAGCCGCCAGGGCGGCGACCGCTCCGCAGCGCCGTCACTTCGTCTTCCAGTCGTGCAGCCCATGCATTGGCGGCCGTCGTCTCGGCGGCCGCCTGCGTCAGCTCGACGGCGAGGCGATCGGCACGTTCGCGCTCGCGCTCGAACACGGCCCTGTAGGCGGTTGCGACGGATTCGAGCCGCGCGATCTCCGCCTTGAAGACCTCGGTCTTGACGGCCTCGATCCTGGCCAGGGAGGTCGCGATGGGATCTGCCCGGCGGGCGCGTCGCGGACGCGGCGTGTAGCGGAGCGCGGCGAGATCGACGCTCACCACCGCCTTGCCGTCAGCCGACCGCGAGCGCGGCAACCGCCGACGCCGCGCCACTGCCCGCGCGGCCTCGCGCGAGACATTGAGGCGGGCACCGAGATCGGCATACGTCAACAACTCAACGCACATCCGCGCTTCTCCTGGAGCGAACCGGGAAGGGATTTCGAGCTAGTGATGGCTGGACGATTGCAGCAGGCTAGGGTGCGTTGGTTAATGGACGGTTAACGGGCGCGGGGGGTGTTTACGGGTGGCGCTGCGGTGCCGGCCGCCGGAGTCGAAGGGCGCCATCTGTCGCGGCGAGGGCTTGTCCGTCTTGCGCAGGCAGCGATAGAGCTTCAGGACGTTGGAGATGTTCTCCGAGATCTCGTTGCCGATGCCGTCACAGCAGATGACGAGGTTCTTGCCGGCGGGCTTGTGGTCGGCGGGGTGGGCGGATTCCATGGGATGCGCCTCCGGGTGATGCTACCGGGGCGAGTATAGCGGAAGTTACCTGACAAGGGTATCAGTGGAGAAAGCCATCAGAAGTTCGATTGAGTGATATCGGGGCCACTCTGCATTTGATAGTATATAGTTCACCCTAGCTGCCCTGCGCCGTCACCCAGCGCTTTCCCTCTCGGTGGCTTTTGCCAGGAGAATGGTGAATGATTGACGGTAGGTGGTTAGGTTCTCGGTCGATCCGCCAATAGGTGCTGTCGGCGACTATGAACCGGCCGCAACGCGGACTTAAAGCATAGAGTCGGCGCTCCGTTTTCTAGAGAATGCATGACCGACGAAGAACTTATCTCAACGTTAGACAAGCTGATGGCAATGATGATTGCCGTTGCTACGGGTGGTCCTCAAATTCAGAATGTGGAACGTCAATTCGTAGCACTCTTCGATGAGGCTGAATCCGAATTGCGTTCGCGGGGCTACGAAAAATTGCCGCCGTACCGTTCTCTATGGGATTGGTATGGTCGATGGAGCCAGGACGATCTGCCGACCTACAAATCTCGTCGGAAATTCGTGAGTGATGCATTTGAAATTGTTCGAAAGCAGCTACGGGAAAAGCCGGCGTCACCCTACGAGCCGACGGGTTGGGTGCGTGTGGACCGCACTGTGGTTGAAATGCGCAGAAGACTTGATGCAGCGGAGAACGAAGAGCAATTCCAAAGCGTGGGCTTATTGGGCCGGGAGTTACTGATTTCGGCGGCCCAAGAAGTATTCGACTCAAATGAGCACCCTACGCTAGATGGGGTCACTGCGAGTGCTACGGACGCAAAGCGGATGCTTGAAGCGTACATAGCGAGCTCACTCAGTGGAGGCGCCAATGAATTTGTGAGAAAACATGCGAAAGCCGCCTTGGATTTAGCTGTTCACCTCCAGCACAAGCGAACTGCAACGTTTCGTGAGGCCGCCATTTGCTGCGAGGCCACCATTTCGATTGTTAACGTCATCGCCATCATCGCTGGACTGCATGACACTCGAGGTGAGCAGGCATGATCGAAGATCAAGACAACGTATTTCCTGCCACCCATTGGTGCTGATGCAGTCGCGCCGCATCTACATCAGCGACGATCCGGCAATTTGCATTCTTTCTACGGCCATTTACGAGATAGATGCAGTTTACCGGACCGGTGCCTTCGCAGCGCATCTGGTGATGTTGCTGTCCGATCTGTGCGATCCATTCCAGATCAGCCTTCAATTCCCAGTTCTGCGCCACTCGAAGTCGCTCAATTGCTTGGCGCATCTCTTCGATAGTCTTGTAGCGACGGTCTGGATCTAGGGCGCATGCTTTATTGCAGATTGTCTTCAGGCGTCGTGGTACATAATCGCGATATCCGACCACCTCGATCACCTTACCCGCTTTCACCTGACCGATGGTCACGCGTGTGTGCAGGTCGGGATAGTTGTTGCAGAGCTGGAATAGGGTCATACCCGCAGAGTATACTTCTGTTGAAACATTCGTGATATTGTTCCAAACTTCAGGGGCTAGGTAGACTCGGGTGCCCGCGCCGCTGCCTAACAATTCAGTCTTCGCGAGTCCGAAATCGCTTAATTTGTAGCGATTGCCGGCCACCAGGATATTCGCTGGTTTTATATCGCGATGAAGGATGGATTGTCGGTGGGCATGCTCTAGACCAAAGCATGTATCGATCAATATCTTTAACGACCGGCGGATAGAGATGAATTCCGCTACCAGTAGGTCTTGTACCGATCCATCTCGACAGTATTCCATGTCGATTGCCGCGTACAGCTCGCCGGTCGGAGCTTGCAACACATCGACAGAGTTCACACCAACAATGTTGTCGTGTTTGCACTTATGAAGAATTTGTCCTTCGTAATGCGCTTTGAATTCTGTTGGATTCGTATTTTCTACGAACTTCAGCGCGCAATCTCGCGCAAGAAGGTTGTCGCGCATCTCGTAGACAGTGCCAAAAGAACCCTGTCCCAAGTGCTGCTTGGTCGTGTACTTGGGACCGATCTGATCTCCGGGCGCCAGCTGCATCAATTGTTCTCCAACAATGCTCGCCAAGCAACTAACACGGCGCCGCGGTGGAGATCGTCCCAATGAGGAGGATGGTCTCCGAACAGAGCGTCTACTTCCCTGATTGGCTTCTTCGACCTATCCAGACCGAACGCCTTCCCTGAGCGAAGAGCCTGTGGTGTATATTGATAGAGTGTTCGCCCCTTCTCGTGGCAGATCAAAGCGAGAAGTCCGGCAGGCATGATTTGCGATTTTGCGGCATCGAGGCTGGCTGATTCGTAGACAAGCCGAACAGCGACCGAATCCGTTGGCGTTTCATCGAGTAGTCCACGAAGGTTCGAAACGTACCTGTGTGTGAGCTCCGGCAAAGGTAGGTTTGGATCGATGTCGACCAACTTTCTGCTCAAGAACGTTGCCTTGCCTTCGATGAATTCCAAGACGACGACTCGGATCCTGCCTTTGTGAAAATTGAAGCCGATAGCTTTCATTTCTTGTCCGTTAGTAGGCGGCCAATGTGGGATACGCCGCGAATCTAAAGGAAAAGCTGTCACAACCTTTGAGCGATCACAATCGCCTCGCTCGATTTGGTCGGAGGCAGCTGTTGAACAAAGGCGCAGCAGAGGAAAACAGGATATCCGGCGGTCAACGCGCTGCACTCCGGAAGCTGCTCTCCTGTGTACAAACAAAAACGGCCGGATCTTCCGATCCGGCCGCTACTCGAACTCTTACTCGGCTAAGCCTACGCCACGCGACGCAACTTAGCCCCCGCCCTATCCTGAAAAATCTCAGCTTGCCTGCTTGGCCGGCTGGGTGTCGCCGACCTTCTTCTGGATGGCGCGCTTCAGCTCGACCGCGCGCGGGGAGAGCGCGTCGGCGTTGGCCTTGAGCAGGTAGGCATCGAGGCCGCCATTGTGGTCGACGCTCTTGATCGCGTTGGTGGAGACGCGCAGGCGCACGTTGCGGCCCAGGGCTTCCGAGATGAACGTCACGTTGACGAGGTTCGGCAGGAAGCGGCGCTTGGTCTTGATGTTGGAGTGGCTGACCTTGTGGCCGACGAGGGGGCCCTTGGCCGTCAGTTCGCAGCGGCGAGACATGGCATAAATCCTTTAGTTCGAACCCCCAACGAGTGCGGCCGCCATTTCGGCGCCACGGGGGCAAATTCTTTCGTCCTTGCAGGGAGCGGGCGGACGTATAGGGGGGAAGGGGCCTTGCGTCAAGGCGACGGGCCGTTTTTGGCCCGTCGTCCCGGGGCGGGCAGAGCCCGAACCCGGGATCTCGTGCCCCACGCTCGGTGTCATCGCCCGGCTTGACCGGGCGATCCAGTACTCCGCAGCGGCGCGGCCAGAGTCGAGAGGCCGCGGCGTACTGGATGCCCCGCCTTCGCGGGGCATGACGGCGGAGGGAAGAGAGGTCGGAACGCCCCCCGTTACCGCCCGATCACCAAAACGGCAATGATTGTCGCGCCTTACCATCACATAAAGGGCGTATTCGCCGTCGAAGAGTCCAGTGGAGTTCCCGGGGCTGCACGCCCCGACACATTGTTTGTCGCGGTTTTTGGCTTAAGTAACAGCGGATCGCGCCCCGATTGGATTATTTCGTGCCGACAACCCTTCATTTCGCGCAAGACCTGCGCTCAGCCTGTCTGTGTCGGGGCGTCCGCTTGGACGTCCCCTTGGCTGGCCGGCTGATGGCGATTTGTGGCCTGGCGGTGGTGCTGGGCCTGGCGTCCGGCGCGGCGCCGGCGGCGGCGCAAGGCAAGCTCGAGGCGCAATATGAGGCGACGCTGGCGGGCATTCCCGTCGGCAAGGGCGCCTGGAACATCGATATCCAGGACGACGTGTTCTCGGCGGCGGCCGCCGGCGGCACCACCGGGCTTTTGAAGTCGTTTACGGGCGGGTCCGGCACCGGCGCCAGCCAGGGGCGCGTGGTCAATGGCGCGCTGGTTGCGACCGGCTACCAGGCCTCCACCACCACCCAGAAGAAGACTGAAGAGATCCGCATCACCCTGGACAAGGGCAATGTGAAGGATTTTGCCATCGTGCCGGAGCCGCCGGTCGATCCGGACCGCATCGTCGTCACCGAGGCCCACCGCCGCGGCGTCTGGGACCCCATGACGGCCTCGCTCCTGCGCGTGCCCGGCACCGGTGATCCCGTTTCGCAGGACGCCTGCCACAGCTCCGCGCCGGTGTTCGACGGCCGCATGCGCTACGAGCTCAAGCTCGATTTCAAGCGCATGGAGACCGTGAAGGCGGAGAAGGGGTACAAGGGCCCGGTCGTGGTCTGCGCGATCTATTTCGTGCCGATCGCCGGCTACATTCCCGACCGCCCGGTGATCAAATACCTCGCCGCCCAGCGCAACATGGAGATCGCGTTCGCCCCCATCGCCGGCACGCGCATCCTGGTCCCGTTCTGGCTGAAAGTGCCGACGCCGCTCGGCCCGGCCATGCTGGAAGCGACGAGCTTCATCTCCGCCCCCCAGCCGCCGAGGGTCGCCAAGACGCAGTAGGCAAGGAGGCCGCACCGCTCTCTCCGACGTCATTCCGGGGCGCGCCCCTTGGCGCGAACCCGGAATCCATCGGGCTACAGAGACGGTTTCACGATGGATTCCGGGTTCGCGACTGCGTCGCGCCCGGGAATGACGAGCGTTCGGTGGTGGCCTAGCAAAATCAAGCACTTACCTACTGTGCATGGGGTTGTTTTCGCACTCTTTGTTTGACCACCCCGTGCCCAGGGAATCCATTTGACTCCTCCCCGATTCTGATTCGACTCAGCCTCGTCCCCAGCTTTAACCACCCCGGCCGCTTGTGCGCCCCCGCAAAACTCCATCTAGTGCGCAACCAAGACGAGTCCCGCGACATGTTGCGTGAACGGAACGGGACTCACAGGGGAGTCAGCGATTCGGCCGCGATTCGTTCTAGAGTCGTTCCGAAGCTTAAAGCGAACGGGAAAAGCGTCGCAAAGTGAGACAGTTGCGCGGGATTTGGGGAAGGCGTTTTCACGCCCGCGGTGTGCCCCTCACCCTGAGGAGGCCGCGCAAGCGGCCGTCTCGAAGGGCGAGGGGCTTGGCTCGCCCAGCAGCACCAGCCGGGCCTTCATCCTTCGAGACGCGCTGACGCGCTCCTCAGGATGAGGAACGAAGAGCCAGCCCCCTCACCGCCCCATCCAGCACTGACATTCGCCCAAATCGCCATTACCTAATCCGATAGACATGGCTTTTTCCTCCTCCCCCTTCGCTTCCGAGCGCGCACCCGGCGCGGGCGTCACTGCGGTGCTCGGGCCGACCAACACCGGCAAGACCCATCTCGCCATCGAGCGGATGCTGGCGCATCCCTCGGGCATGATCGGCCTGCCGCTGCGCCTGCTCGCGCGCGAGGTCTACAACAAGATCGCCGCCCGCGCGGGCGAGGCCAGCGTCGCGCTCGTCACCGGCGAGGAGAAGATCAAGCCGAAGAACCCGCGCTATTGGGTCTCGACCGTCGAGGCGATGCCGCGCGATATCGACGTCTCCTTCCTCGCCGTCGACGAGGTCCAGATCGCCGCCGATCTCGAGCGCGGCCACGTCTTCACCGATCGAATCCTCAACCGCCGCGGCCGCGACGAGACGCTGCTGCTCGGGGCCGCCACCATGCGCCCGATCATCGAGCGCCTGTTGCCGGGCGTGTCCATGATCACGCGGCCCAGATTGTCGCAGCTCGAGTTCGCCGGCGATCGCAAGATCACGCGCCAGCCGCGCCGCACCGCCATCGTCGCGTTCTCGGCCGATGAAGTTTACGCGATTGCCGAGCTGATCCGCCGCCAGCATGGCGGCGCCGCCGTGGTGCTGGGCTCGCTCTCGCCCCGCACACGAAACGCGCAAGTCGCGATGTTCCAGAACGGCGACGTCGATTATCTCGTCGCCACCGACGCCGTCGGCATGGGCCTCAATCTCGACGTCGACCACGTCGCCTTCGCCTCCGACCGCAAGTTCGACGGCTACCAGTTCCGCCGCCTCACGCCGTCCGAATTCGCGCAGATTGCGGGGCGCGCCGGCCGCGCCACCCGCAACGGCACCTTCGGCACCACCGGCCGCTGCGCGCCGTTCGAGCCCGAGCTCGTCAACGCGCTGCAGAACCACACCTTCGATGCCGTGAAGGTGCTGCAATGGCGCAATTCGAAGCTCGATTTCTCCTCGCTCGGCGCGCTCCAGGTCTCGCTGAACCTCGCCCCCGGCCACGAGACGCTGACGCGCGCGCCGATCGCCGAGGACATGCGCGTGCTCGATCACGCCGCCCGCGACGGCGAGGTGCGCGATATCGCGCATGGCAAGGCTGCCGTGGAGCGGCTCTGGGAAGCCTGCCAGGTCCCGGACTACAGAAAGCTGTCGCCGGCCGCCCATGCCGAGCTGGTGACGACGCTGTACGGCTTCCTGATGCGCAAGGGCTGCATTCCCGATGCCTGGTTCGAGTCCCAGGTCACCCAGGCCGACCGCATCGACGGCGACATCGACACGCTGTCGGCCCGAATCGCCCAGATCCGCACCTGGACCTTCGTCGCCAACCGCCCGGACTGGCTGAAAGACCCGGAACGCTGGCAGGGGATCGCGCGGGAGGTCGAAAATAAATTATCGGATGCGCTCCATGAACGCTTGACTGAGCGTTTCGTTGATCGCCGGACCAGTGTATTGATGCGCCGCCTGCGGGAGAACACGAGCTTGAATACTGAAATCGGCAAGACCGGCGAAGTCATCGTCGAAGGCCATGTCATCGGCCGCCTCGATGGCTTCACCTTTGCACCGGATGCGGCGGAAGCCGGCTCCGATGCGAAAGCCTTGCAGGCTGCAGCGCAAGCGGTGCTCGCCGGCGAGATCAACGCGCGCGCCGAAAAGCTGGGCAATGCGCCGGACGAGCAGTTCGTGCTCACGTCCGAAGGCATCATCCGCTGGACCGGCGATGCCGTGGCGCGCCTCGCCGCCGCAGACGAGGCGCTGCATCCGCGCATCCGCATCATCTCCGACGAGCGCCTGACCGGCGCGCCCCGCGACAAGGTGCAGGCGCGGCTCGAGCTCTGGCTCAAGACGCACATCGAAAAGCTGCTCGGGCCGATGTTCGAGCTGTCGAAGGCCGAGGACGTCACCGGCATTGCCCGCGGCATCGCCTATCAGCTGGTCGAGGCGCTCGGCGTGCTCGAGCGGCCGAAGATCGCCAGCGAGCTGAAGGATCTCGACCAGCCCTCGCGCGCCGTGTTGCGCAAATACGGCGTCCGCTTCGGCGCCTATCACATCTATTTCCCCGGCCTGCTCAAGCCCGCCGCGCGTGCGCTTGCCGCGCTGCTCTGGGCGCTGAAGCAGGACAATGTCGATCTCTCCGCGCTCTCGGGCGCGCAGCATCTGGCCTCCTCGGGCCGTACCTCGTTCCCGGTCGACAAGGCGCTGCCGCGCGATGCCTATCGCGTGCTCGGCTACAAGCAGGCCGGCGAGCGCGCGGTGCGCGTCGACATTCTGGAGCGCCTCGCCGACCTGATCCGCCCGGCGCTGGCCTGGCGCGAGAATTCGCCGGGCGAGAAGCCCGCCGGCGCGTTCGATGGCCGCAGCTTCGTGGTGACGCAGGCGATGACCTCGCTCACCGGATCTGCCGGCGAGGATTTCGCCTCCGTGCTGCGCGCGCTGGGCTATCGCATGGAGAAGCGCCCGCCGCTGCCGCCGAAGCCTGTGGTCGCCGAGCAGGTCGTGACCGAGCAGATCGTCACTGAGACCGTCGCGGCCGAGACGCCGCCCGCTGAAGGCAGCGCGGAGATCTCGACCGAGGCTGCGGCGGAAGCCGTTGCCGGCCTGCCGGCTGAGGCTCCGGCCGCTGAGGCTACGGCCGAATCCGTCACCGTCGAAGACGCGCCCGGCATGGAGCCGCACGACGAGCCCGCTCCTGCGGAGGCTCACGAGGAGCCGGCGCTGGAAGCGTCTCCGGAAGCGCCCGTCACGCCCGAGGACGCCCCCGGAATCGCGCCGCCCGCAGAAGAGGCTGCGACGCCCGCCGAGGCTGCCGGCCTCGAAGCGGCTGCCGCCGAGACCGCCGCGACGGAAGCTGCTGCATCCCCCGATGCTGCCGCGCCTGAGGCAACAGTCGCACCGGCCGAGCCTGAGCTGGTCGAGGTCTGGCGCCCTGCCGGTCGTCACGAAGATCGCAAGCCGCGCCACGAGCGCCATCGCCATCAGCGCCACAACAACCAGCGTCCGCGGCCCGGCGCTGAGGCTGGCGCTGCACCCGATGCTGCGAGCGCCGCGCCCGGCGAAGCCGCCGACGGCGCGAAGCCGGGCCATCGTCACGGCGGCGGCCATCGCCGCGATGGCGGCCGCGACTTCCGCAAGCCGCGTGAAGGCGGCGAGGGCGGTGAGCGTCGCGACGACCGCAATCGCAGCTTCCAGGGCAAGGGGGACCGCGACAAGGATCGCGATCGCAACCGCGACAACAAGAAGTTCGGCGGAGATCGCGACAAGGGCCGCGACAATCGCGGCCGCGACCGCGACAAGGGCCGCGACCGCCGTGATCGCGAGTCGGGTCCCTCGCTGCGTCCCTACGCCTCGAGCGCGAACCCGCGCGAGCGCGATCGTCCGGTCGATCCGAACTCGCCCTTCGCAAAGCTCGCCGCGCTGAAAGAGCAGCTGGGGCGGAAGGAGTAATCCCACGACGACGACGACCGAGCGGCAGCGTATCGACAAATGGCTGTGGCACGCGCGGGTGGTGAAGGCGCGCACCTCCGCGGCCGAGCTCGTCGTCACCGGCCATGTCCGCGTCAACGGCGTGCGCGAGACGTCGCCGGGCCATGCCATTAAGCTTGGCGACGTCCTCACCATCGCGCTCGATCGCACCGTGCGCGTGCTGAAGGTCACCGCCTTCAACGAGCGCCGTGGCGATGCCGCCTCGGCTCGCGTGCTCTATGAGGAGCTCGGCACGCGCAATTAATTGCGCTTTGCATTCATTTCTTGATCGATCAAACACACAAAGCCGTCATGATCGGGCCTTCCCGACCTTGCGGCGCCCGGCCATCCGCGCTAGGCAAGCCGCGACTTCTAAAAGAGCTTTTCGGAGCGTTGGATGACTTACGTCGTCACTGAAAACTGCATCAAGTGCAAGTACACCGACTGCGTCGAGGTCTGCCCGGTCGATTGCTTCTACGAGGGCGACAACATGCTCGTCATCCATCCCGACGAATGCATCGATTGCGGCGTGTGCGAGCCGGAATGCCCCGCCGACGCCATCAAGCCGGACACGGAACCGGGCCTCGAAAAGTGGCTCCAGGTCAACGCCGACTACGCCAAGAGCTGGCCGAACATCACCCAGAAGAAAGAATCACCTGCCGACGCCAAGGAATTCGACGGCATGGAAGGCAAGTTCGAGAAATATTTTTCTCCGAACCCCGGCTCTGGGGACTAATTCGCGCCCAAACTTAACCCTAATAGCGGCGCTGCCGCCGAAAACCAGCCCTCAAGACCCCTAAATCATTGATTTTTGCGGGAAATGTGCTATATTGGGCACATTAAGCCGAACCCCGTCAGCCCCGTTGGCCCCTCTGGGTTCCCGTGAAACCAAATGTCGAACAGGGGCGTGGCAGTTTCCGCGCGCAGGCTGTGTCACAGAAAACGCGTAAAAAGAGTACTTCAGCGAGGGCTTCCCATAAGGAGGCCAAAAAAGTCGCCGCGGCCAGCCGTAGCGCATCCAAGGGTCGGACCGCGACGAAGGCGCCGGCTGCAAAGTCCTCGAAGAACAAAAGAAGCGCAATGCCTAACAAGACTGCCAAACCGGCCGCGAAAGCGACCGCTGCCAAGCCTGCTGCCGCCAAGCCTTTGAATGTCAAGCCTGTGACTGCCAAGGCCCCCGCTGCCAAGCCCGCCGCGACGAAGGCCCCTGTTGCCGTTGCGCCCGCCAAGGCTCCCGTCGCCGCCAAGCCGGCCGCCAAGCCCGCGGCTGCGCCGAAGGTCGAGGAAAAGAAGGTCGTGACCCAGCGTCAGGGCTTCAAGGCCAACGAATTCGTGGTCTATCCCGCTCACGGCGTCGGCCAGATCCTGGCCATCGAGGAGCAGGAGATCGCCGGTGCGAAGCTCGAGCTGTTCGTCATCAACTTCATCAAGGACAAGATGACGCTGCGCGTGCCGACCGCCAAGGTCGCCAATGTCGGCATGCGCAAGCTGTCCGATCCGGCGCTGGTCAAGAAGGCGCTGGAAACGCTCAAGGGCCGCGCCCGCGTCAAGCGCACCATGTGGTCGCGCCGCGCCCAGGAATACGAAGCGAAGATCAATTCGGGCGACATCGTCGCGATCGCGGAAGTCGTGCGCGACCTCTATCGCTCGGAATCGCAGCCCGAGCAGTCCTACTCGGAACGCCAGCTCTATGAAGCGGCGCTCGACCGCCTGTCCCGCGAGATCGCGGTGGTGCAGCACTCGACCGAGACCGAAGCGGTCAAGGAGATCGAGGCGCAGCTCGCCAAGAGCCCGCGCCGCAATGCCAAGGCGGAAGCTGCCGAGGGCGAAGCTGACACGGATGCCGAGGGTGATACCGACGATACCGATGGCGACGACAGCACCGTCGCCGACGAGGCCGCGTAAGCCGGCGCCGAACGCAAGCAATCAAAAGCCCGGCCGTTTGGCCGGGCTTTTTGTTTGGCTTCCTGAGGCCGCGGGAGTTCGGCTCTACGCGCCGCGCGGCTGGGTCCAGATCGCGATCGGCTGCTGAATGCCGCGGACCGCCCGCGCCTCTCGCGCTTCCAATGACTGAAACGTTGCGGCTGCGCCGCCCAGCTCGGCCTTCGCCTGGCTGACGAGGTCGTCACTTGCCACCAGCGCGCAGCCCAGGGTGCGGGTCAAGGCCTCGAGACGGCTTGCCACGTTGACGGTCGCGCCGATCACGGCAAATTCCAGACAGGTCTGCCCGAGGTCGCCGAGCACCACCGGCCCATAATGCAAGCCAAAGCTCACATGCAGCTTTGGCTCGCCTGACGCTGCCCGCTGATCGTTCCAACTCTCCGCCGCCGCGATCATCGCCTGGGCACATCGCAGCGCGTTGCTGGCGTCGTGCTCGCCGGCAAAGGGCGTGCCGAACGTTGCCATCAATCCGTCCCCGAGATATTTGTCGAGCGTGCCGCTATGGCGGAAAACCTCCTGCTCCATCAATCCGTGGAATTCCCGCAACGTCCGCACAACCTCCTGCGGCGAGCGTCCATCGGCAAAGGCCGTGAAGCCGACGATGTCGACGAACAGCACCGCGACGTGTTGCGTGCGCACCTGCTTCAACGGCTCGTCCTGTTTCGACAATTCCGCCACGACATTGGGGGAGAAGTAGCGCGCTAGGTTGCCGCGCTCGCGCTCCACCGCGGCATGCCGGACCAGGAGGTCGTTGCTGCGGCGGACCGCGAGCGCCAAGGTCATGGCCACGATCATGAAGACGACGATCTCCTGGATGCGAACGTGGAACACGATCTCGCTGGGCGAGATCATCGCAAACAAGCGCTCATCGCTGCCTGTTGCGGCCGCGATGCGGGCCGTCAGCGCAGGATCGCGATCGGGTTGCCACCAGACCCAGGCGATGCCGATCAACCAGAGCGCAGCCGTCCAAACGCTGACCGCAATCACGGTCCGCCAAGTATAGGCCAGTGTGGCGCCCGCGAGCAGGACGAAGAAATAGATGAAGTTGCCGGAATGGTACTGCATCGCGACCGGCCAGTGCGAGGCTCCGAACGGATTGGGAACCACGATGAGGCAGGTCAGCAGCGCCAGGTCGCAGAACAGGAGTGCCAATTCCGGCCGTGACAGGCCGACCCGCCCAACCCGGACCTGGGCCCAGCCGATCAGTGCGAACAAGCCGAGCAGCGCCACGTAGTAGAGCTGCTCCCAGGCCGGGTTGATCACCATGATCAGGCAGCCAATGACGACGAGGGCGACATAGCGCGCCCGCACCGCGAGTTGCAGGCCCTCCCGCTTGGCGGACGTCAGCGCGGCTTGTGCGAACTGAACTGTTTCGACATCGCGCTCGCTCGGCGCGGGCGAATGCGCAGCCGGCAGGTTGAAGCGCTCGACGAGCATTGTCACGGCAGTCTCCTCGTTTAAGCCTTCAGCGCATCAAGTCCGCTGCGTCGTTGCCGAGACGCGGATTTCACCCCGAAGCTCTTCTCCGTCAGCCCTGGCTGAAACCGACGCCCACCAGTCCCCCAGGGCATCGATCAACGGCACGAGCGCGTGACCGGCGGCCGTCAGATCGTACTCCACGCGCAGCGGATATCCGCCGAATTCCGTGCGGCTTACGATACCGGCGTCTTCCAGCTTGCGGAGCTCAAGCGCGAGCATCCTGTGTGAGATGGTCGGATTGTCTCGGCGCAAGTCGCTGAAGCGCTTGGTGCCCTGCTTCAAATAATAGATCAGCAGCGTCGGCCAGCGACCGCTCAGAATCTGCATCACTTCCTCGATGGGACATCTCGACACGAGATCCTTCATCGGCGCCTCCAGGTTACAAAAAAGTTCGTAATTTACTTGATGCGGCGAGCGGCTAGGGTCGCATCACCGCTGCGCAGCGTGATCATCAGAAATCACGGAGAATGGATCATGGACCCAATTCTACTCTACGGCTTCCCGAAGGGAAGCTCCATGGGGCTCGTTGCTGCTCTCGAATGGCTGGGTAAGCCATATCGGCTGTGTCGGGTCGATATGATGGGCGAGATGCGAAGCCCGTCATACGCCCGTATCAATCCGCGACACGAGACGCCGGTCTTCATCACCGAGCAGGGCGAGGTGCTGACGGAAACGATGGCGATCGCGGCCTGGCTAGAGGCCAGGGATGTCGAACGGCGCATCAGCTTCGATCCGCTGTCACGGCAATCCGATCGCATGCATCAGCTCATGGCGTTCGTGAATACCGGTTTCACCGCCGCCTTCGCGCCGCTGTGGGCCGCATTGGAAGCCGAAGCCATGGAGCCTGCCGCGAAGTCGGTCCTGCGCGCCTTTGGTACAGCAAGGGTCATCGAGCGTCATGACAAGCTCGAAGCGATGATCGAAGCGCAACAATTCCTGCTCGGGGAGCGGCCGACCCTCGCCGACGCCGTGCTCGTCGGCGTCGCACGCTGGCTCGACTTCCACGCGGTCGCGGAGAGGAGCCGCTGGCCGAAGCTGGCGGCACTGCGCGCACGCCTCGAGTCCGATCCCGCGGTCCTCTACGCCACCGCTCTGGAGGACGGCGGGTCTGATCCGGGAACGGGATCGTGCACAGGCCACGTCGCGCTGGCCGAATTGATCGCGCAGTTCGGCAAATAGGCAAGCAGGAGGAGCCTCGACGCGCTTCCCCTACGTGACCGAGGGCTATCGTATATGACTCGTGGAGGCGGCCGGTGCGCACGCCTCGTCCTTCGAGACGGCGCTGACGCGCCTCCTCAGGATGAGGCTCATCAGCATCAGTGCTCGTTGAAAACTGCTGCCGCGCACTCCGCCTCATCCTGAGGAGCCCGCCTAAAGCGGGCGTCTCGAAGGATGGACCGCAGGGAATGCTCTCAAATGCGATAGCGCTCCTACTTCACCGGCCGCTTCTCGAGCTTCCTTGCCAGCGTCCGCCGGTGCATGCCCAGCCGGCGGGCCGCTTCCGAGATGTTGAAGTCGGTCTCGATCAAGGTCTGGTGGATGCGTTCCCATTCCAACGTCTTGATCGAGGTCGGCCGCGCATCGAGCGCGACCTCGGCGTTGCCTTCGGCCTTGTGGAAGGCGGCCTCGATGTCGTCGGTGTTCGACGGCTTTGCCAGATAGTGGCAGGCCCCTAACTTGATCGCCTCGACCGCGGTGGAGATGCTGGCAAAGCCGGTCAGCACCACGATCAGCATGTCCGGGTCATGCGTGTGCAGGAGCTCGACGCAGGCAAGGCCCGAGGCGCCGCCGAGCTTGAGGTCGACCACGGCATGACCGAAAGAGCGTTCCTCCAGCACCTGGCGCACCTCCTCGATCGAGGCGGCGAGTACCACCTCGTAGCCGCGGCGCTCGAACGAGCGCTTCAGCGTGCGGGCAAAACCCGCATCGTCCTCGACAACGATCAGCGAACGGTCAGGCGTCAAAATTCCCTCCGATCGCCAATGTTGCGAGCGGCAGCGTGAGGCGCACCGTGGCGCCGCGCTTCCTGTGGTTCTTGGCGCTCACGGTGCCCCCCAATTTGCGCACGACGTTCACCACCAGGAACAGGCCGAGCCCGCCGCCGGCGCGACCCTTGCTCGACTGGTAGGGCTTGCCCAGCTGCGCCAGCATCTCCGGCGCAAAGCCCGGGCCGCGGTCGGAGATCGACAGCACGAGATTGTCGCCCTCGCGCTCGGCGACGAGCTCGACCCACTCGCGCGAGACCTCATAGGCGTTGTCGAGCACGTTGAAGATCACCTGCTTCAGCGCGACGTCGGAGACGATTGCGACGTCCTCGCCGAAGGTGTTGACGAAGTAGAGCGTGCGGGCGGAGCGCGCATTGCGCCATTCGTCGACCAGCGCGGTGACGAAGGCCGTCACCGTCGTCGGCGAGGAGCCTTCGCCGCGCGCTTCGCCCGCCGACACCAAGATGCCTGTCACGATCGACTTGCAGCGCTGCAACGAGGTTTCCATCTCCGCGAGGTCCTCGGCAAGCTCCTGATCGGCGGCAAGATCGGGCATGCGGCGCCAGTCGCTGAGGATTACCGAGAGCGAGGCGAGCGGCGTGCCGAGCTCATGCGCCGCACCGGAGGCGAGCAGGCCCATGCGCACGATATGGTCCTGTTCGGCGGCATGCTGGCGCAGCGCCGCCAGATGCGCGTCGCGCTCGCGCAAATTCCTGTTGATGCGGGTGACGAACACGACGAGCAGCACGGCGTTGAGCACGAAGCCCAGGAGCATGCCTGTTACGGTGAGCGTATAGGTCTCGCTCAACGGATTGGGCGGCAGATCGAGCGGCCGGTAGGCCAATGTCAGCCAGACGAAGCTGGCGCAGGTCAGCGCCACCAGCGACCAGGTCGATCGGGCATCGAGCAGCACCGCACCGAGCGTCACCTGGAGCAGGAACAGCGAGGTGAAAGGATTGGTGGCGCCGCCGGAGAGATAGAGCTGCGCGGTCAGCGCGGCGACGTCCAGTATCAAGGCGACCAACAGCTCGTTGTTGGTGATCGCAGCGCGATGGCGCACCCAGACCAGGCTGGAGACGTTGAGCAGCACCAGCGCGCCGATCACCGCGCCCATCCGCTCCAGCGGCAGGGGGATGCCGAGGCCGAAATGCACGGCACCGATGGTCACGATCTGGCCGACCACCGCGGTCCAGCGCAGCTGGATCAGCAGCGCCATGTTCTTGCGGTTGGTCTCGTCCTCGGTCGGCATGGTGCCGATCAGCTCGCTGCGCGCGTCGGCCTGCGATTGCAGCGTGACGGCTTGCCCATCACGCCCAAGCGTCTGGGAAAGCGTTTTCCCGTCGTCAGGTCGGCTCGACGATCGTTCCAGCATCTGATCCCGTCCTGCGGGCGTCGGCATCCGAGCCGCCGGCCTTGTCGTGGACGAAGCGCTTGCGACGGAACAGCCCGCCGCCGAATATGACGAAAAGTCTGCCGGCCAGCATGAAAGCCAGGGCAAACCACGTCAGCGCGTAGATCAGGTGGTTATTGGGAAAGCGGATCACGGTCAATCCGCCGATTGGGCCGCCGGCGATTTGTGATCCGGCGTCGGCGTCCACGAAGAAGGGCGCGACCTCGCCAAGCCCGCGCGCCGCCGCAATGGCGGCGACGTCCCGCGAGTACCAGCGGTTGTGCTGGGGCACATTGGTCCGCAAGAAGCCGCCCTTCGGCTCGGTGATGCGCAGGAGGCCGGTGATCTCGACCCGACCTTGCGGATTGCCGTCCCGGCGCGTCGATGCGTCGCGGCGCTCGGACGGCACGAAGCCGCGATTGATCAGGACCAGCATGCCGTCGTCGCGCGCAAGCGGCGTCAGCACCCAATAGCCGGGGCCTTCCTCGGTGACGGCCTGAACCAGCGTCTCGCTCTCATGCAGGAAGCGCCCGCTGAGGCTGACGTGCCTGTATTCGTCATTTGCGGCGCTGACGGTGGACCACGCCGCGGGCGAGGGGATCGGCTGAGCCGGCGCGTGGACGCGCTGCTCGATCCGGTCGATCAGCGCCAGCTTCCAGGCGCGGCGCTCGATCTGCCAGACGCCAAGCGCGATCAGAAGCACGAAAGCAATGAGCGAGAGGACCGTGAGCCACAAGGACGGCGACCGCGCAGCCTTGCTGCGCGCATCTCCGTCCTCACCTGTCACGGTCCCGGTTTCGCTCACTTCATGCCGCTCATCTGGTGCATCGGCATCATGTTGCTGTTGAGATGGCTCATCACCCACAGCGAACCCGACAGCGCGATCACCACCATCACGATGGTGAAGATCAGCGCCATCATGGTCCAGCCGTTCTCGGAGGCCGTGTTCATGTGCAGGAAATAGACCATGTGCACGACGATCTGCACGATTGCGAAGGCCATGATCACCAGCGCGGTGATCTGCTTGCTCGGCAGCGCGCCGCTCATCACCAGCCAGAACGGGATCGCGGTGAGCACGACCGAGAGCACGAAGCCGAGCATGTAGCCCGAGAACGTGCTGTGGGCGTGGCCGCCCTCGTGGTGATGGTCGTGCGCGCCAGCTGCGTGGGTATCGGTGCTCATCGCAGAACTCCCAGGAGATAGACGAAGGTGAAGACGCCGATCCAGACCACGTCGAGGAAGTGCCAGAACATCGACAGACACATCAGGCGGCGGCGGTTGGCCTCGATCAGGCCGAACTTTCCGACCTGCACCATCAGCGTCACCAGCCAGATCAGGCCGCAGGTGACGTGCAGGCCGTGGGTGCCGACCAGGGTGAAGAAGGCGGAGAGGAAGGCGCTGCGCTGCGGCGTGGCGCCCTCGTGGATCATGTGGGCGAACTCGAAGAACTCGATGCCGATGAAGGCGAGGCCGAACAGGCCGGTGATCGCGAGCCAGATTTGCGTCTGCGCGACCTTGTTCTGCTGCATCGTCAGCATCGCAAAGCCGTAGGTGATCGACGACAGCAGCAGCATCGAGGTGTTCACCGCGACCAGGGTGAGGTCGAACAGGTCCTTCGGCGCGGGGCCGGCGGCATAGTTGCCGCCGAGCACGCCGTAGGTGGCGAACAGGATCGCAAAGATGAGACAGTCGCTCATCAGATAGATCCAGAAGCCGAGCGAGGTGCTCCAGCCTTCCGGATGCGGATGCTCGTCGGCGAGGTAGAAGACCGGCTCGCCGGTCTGCGAGGGATTGAGGGCAACAGTCATTTACTTGGCTCCGGCGAGCAGCTTGGTGCGCGCGTCCTCGGTCCGGATGACGTCGTCAGCCGGAATGTCGAAGTCGCGGTGATAGTTGAAGGTGTGGCCGATCCCGACGGCGAGCATCGCGATGAAGCTCAGGGCGGCGAGCCACCACATGTACCAGACGAGAGCAAAGCCCATCGCGGTGGCGAAGCCGGCGAGGATGATGCCGGTGCCGGTGCTGCTGGGCATGTGGATCGGCTTGAACCCGGTGAGCGGACGCTGATAGCCGCGCCGCTTCATGTCCCACCACGCGTCATTGTCGTGAACGACCGGGGTGAAGGCGAAGTTGTAGTCCGGCGGCGGCGAGGAGGTCGCCCATTCCAGCGTGCGCGCGTCCCAGGGATCGCCGGTGACGTCCTTGAGCTGCTCGCGCTTGAGCAGGCTGACCGCGAACTGCATCAGCATCGCGAGGATGCCGATGAAGACGAACACGGCACCGATCGCGGCGATGACGAACCAGATCTGCAAGGACGGATCGTCGAACACGCGCAGGCGGCGGGTCACGCCCATCAGGCCGAGCACGTAGAGCGGCATGAAGGCCAGGTAGAAGCCCGTGACCCAGAACCAGAACGACATCTTGCCCCAGAACGGATCGAGCTTGAAGCCGAACGCCTTCGGAAACCAGTAGTTGATGCCGGCGAACGCGCCGAACACCACGCCGCCGATGATCACGTTGTGGAAGTGCGCGATCAGGAACAGGCTGTTGTGCAGCACGAAGTCGGCCGGCGGCACCGCGAGCAGAACGCCGGTCATGCCGCCGATCACGAAGGTCAGCATGAAGGCGATGGTCCACATCATCGGCAGCTCGTAGCGGATGCGGCCGCGATACATCGTGAACAGCCAGTTGAACATCTTCGCGCCCGTCGGGATCGAGATGATCATCGTGGTGATGCCGAAGAACGAGTTGACGCTGGCACCCGAGCCCATCGTGAAGAAGTGGTGCAGCCACACGAGGTAGGACAGGATGGTGATGACCACCGTGGCGTAGACCATCGAGGTGTAGCCGAACAGCCGCTTGCCCGAGAAGGTCGAGGTCACTTCCGAGAAGATGCCGAAGGCCGGGAGAACCAGGATGTAGACTTCGGGGTGGCCCCAGATCCAGATCAGGTTCACGTACATCATCGGGCTGCCGCCGAAATCGTTGGTGAAGAAGTTGGTGCCGACGTAGCGGTCGAGCGACAGCAGCGCGAGCACCACGGTCAGGACCGGGAAGGAGGCGACGATCAGCACGTTGGTGCAGAGCGAGGTCCAGGTGAACACCGGCATCTTCATCATGGTCATGCCGGGGCAGCGCAGCTTGACGATGGTGCAGATCAGGTTGATGCCGGATAGCGTCGTGCCAACGCCGGCGACCTGCAGCGCCCAGATGTAATAGTCGACGCCGACGTCGGGACTGTAGCCGATGTTCGACAGCGGCGGATAAGCCAGCCAGCCGGTGCGGGCGAATTCGCCGATGAACAGCGAGGCCATCACCAGCACCGCGCCGCCGACCGTCATCCAGAAGCTGAAATTGTTCAGGAACGGGAACGAGACGTCGCGCGCGCCGATCTGCAGCGGCACGACGTAGTTCATCAGGCCGGTGACCAGCGGCATCGCCACGAAGAAGATCATGATCACGCCGTGGGCGGTGAAGATCTGGTCGTAGTGATGGGCGTTGAGATAGCCTTCGGAGCCGTTGAACGCGAGCATCTGCTGGCCGCGCATCATCAGCGCGTCGGCAAAGCCGCGCAGCAGCATCACGATGCCGAGGATCATGTACATGATGCCGATGCGCTTGTGATCCACCGTGGTGAACCATTCGCGCCAGAGATAGCCCCAGAGGCGGAAATAGGTGAGGCCGCCGAGCAGCGCGGCGCCGCCGAGCGCGACCACTACGAAGGTGCCGACGACGATCGGCTCGTGCAGCGGCAGCGATTCGAGGCCGAGCCGGCCGAAGATGAGCTTGAGAAGATCAGGAGACATGCGCGTTCTCTTTAGGAATCTGACTTCAGGAATCGGACTTGGGACGCTGTCCGAGGAAGAAGGACGAGGACTTCAGCGGCGTGAACGACGGCCGCTTCAGGCCGGCACCCAGGAGCGGCGCGAAATCGGTCGGAGCCTTGATCGAGGCGGTGGTCTGCCCCTGCGGCGCATCCGGCGTGCAGGTGCCGGCGACGAAGGTCGGCTCTGGTCCGAGCACCGTGCCGCGGCGGGCATACTTGTCGTAGGCGAGCGGCAGGGTGTTGTTCAGGCCCTGATGGCCGTTGCCGCCCTTGGCGTCGATCGCCATCATCTCGCTTTGGCACATCTTGCCGGTCTCGACGCACATGTTGAGGATCAGGCGGTAGAGATCGGCATCGACGGTGCCCCAGCGCCGCACCGGCTCGTTCTGGCTGGGCTTCTCCAGCTGGAGATATTCGGCGCGGCCGAGCGAGCCGCCGGCCGACTTGGCGCTGGCGATCCAGGCGTCAAAACCCTTGTCGTCGAGCCCCTTGAAGTTGAAGTGCATGCCGGAGAAGCCGGCGCCGCTATAGTTCGCCGAAAAACCCTTGTAGGTGCCGGCGTGGTTGACGACGGCGTGGAGCTTGGTCTCCATGCCCGGCATCGCATAGATCTGGCCGGCGAGCGCGGGGATGTAGAACGAGTTCATCACCGAGGACGCAGTGATGCGGAAGGTGATCGGGCGATCGACCGGAGCTGCGAGCTCGTTGACGGTGGCGATGCCGTAATCCGGGTAGATGAAGAGCCACTTCCAGTCGAGCGCGACGACGTCGACCTCGAGCGGGGCCTTGGACTTGTCCACCGCGCGCTCGGCATGAATGCGGCCGAGGGTGCGATAGGGATCGAGCAGATGCGTGCCCATCCAGGTCAGCGCGCCGAGGCAAACGATGATCAAGAGCGGCGCCGACCAGATCACCAGCTCGAGCTTGGTCGAGTGATCCCAGTCCGGCTCGTAGCGGGCCTCGGTGTTGGACTGGCGGTAGCGCCAGGCGAACAGCACCGTCAGCGCCATCACGGGCACGACGATCAGCAGCATCAGGACGGTGGAGATGATGACGAGGTCGCGCTGTTGCGCTGCGATATCGCCGGCTGGCGCCAGCACGACGTAGTCGCAGCCGCTGAGCGCAGCAGCCAGAGGTAGTAGCGCCAGGATCTTGAGACGGGACACGGGCCGAGCCTTATGAGATTGAGTTTCCTTTGCGGGGCCAAGGGGTAGCTGCGGCGCAACAATGGGGACATTGGACAATTTGTCCAATGTTGCAGTGCGGGAGGTTGGGCCAGATAGGGCCAGATTGCCTGGGCCCCGCCGGGCGGTCGGCTTTGGTTTTCAGGACGTTAAGGGCGCACCAATGGCGACGGCACAGACCCCCGAAATGGCAAACCTCCACACGGGCGAGCACGGCCACGACCAGGCCAGTCCCGGCGAGATCGCCATCGGCGTCATCATCGGCCGTACCTCGGAATTCTTCGACTTCTTCGTCTTCGCGATCGCCTCGGTGATCGTGTTTCCGCGTCTGGTTTTTCCGTTCGCGAGCGAGCTGACCGGGACCCTCTATTCCTTCATGGTCTTCGCGCTGGCCTTCATGGCCCGTCCGATCGGCACCGTCATTTTCATGACGATCGACCGGGAATACGGCAAGACGGCCAAGCTGATCTCGGCGCTATTCCTGCTCGGCACCGCCACCGTCGCGCTCGCGTTCCTGCCCGGATATCAGGAGATCGGCGTCGCCGCGATCTGGCTGCTGGCGCTGGCGCGCATCGCGCAGGGTCTGGCCTGGGGCGGCGCCTGGGACGGCATGGCTTCGCTGCTGGCGCTGAATGCGCCGGCCTCCCAGCGCGGCTGGTACGCGATGGTGCCGCAGCTCGGCGCCCCGCTCGGGCTGATCGTGGCGAGCGCGCTGTTCGCCTATTTCGCCGGCCTCCTCTCGGCCGATGACTTCTTCGACTGGGGCTGGCGCTATCCGTTCTTCGTCGCCTTCGCCATCAATGTCGTCGCGCTGTTCGCGCGTCTGCGTATGGTGACGACGGAAGAATACGCCACGCTGTTCGAGACGCGCGAACTCCAGCCGGCGCGGATCTCCGAGACGGTCGCGCGCGAAGGCCAGACCATCATGCTAGGGGCCTTCGCGCCGCTGGCGAGCTTCGCGCTGTTTCACATGGTCACGGTGTTCCCGCTGTCCTGGGTGTTCCTGTTCACCCACGAAAGCCCGGTGCGCTTTTTGATCATCGAGATCGTCGCCGCCGTGTTCGGCGTCGCCGCGATCGTGGCCTCCGGCATCATTGCCGACCGCGTCGGGCGCAAGTCGCTCTTGATGGGATCGGCGATCGCGATCGCGGTCTATAGCGGCTTCGCGCCGCAGCTGCTCGACGCCGGCGCGTTCGGCGAGACCATCTACATGGTGATCGGCTTCATCCTGCTCGGCCTGTCATTCGGCCAGTCGTCGGGCGCGATCGCCTCGAATTTCCGGCAGGCCTATCGCTATACGGCGTCGGCGCTGACCTCCGACATGGCCTGGCTGTTCGGCGCCGGCTTCGCCCCGCTGGTCGCACTGCTGCTCGCCACCAATCTTGGCGTCATCGCCTCGGGTGCGTATCTGCTGTCCGGCGCGTTCTGGACCCTGCTCGCGCTCTGGCTCAGCGGCCAGCGCGAGGCGGGGGACATGGACGCAGGGCGCTGATCACGCAGCGCATGCAGGGTGGGCAACGGCGCTGGTGGCGCCGGGCCCATCTCACCCCTGCCGCTGCCGCAACAGCGCTTCGACATCCAGCCGCTTGGTGAACATCGCGAGCTTCCCGTCAGGCCCGAACGGCCATTGCTCCCGCGGCTTGTCCCAATACAGCTCCACGCCGTTCTGGTCGGGGTCGCGCAGGTAGAGCGCCTCGCTGACGCCATGGTCGCTGGCGCCATCGAGGGCAATCCCGGCCGTGAGCACCCGATGCAGCGCATCCGCCAGCGCAGGGCGCGTCGGAAACAGGATCGCGGTGTGATAGAGCCCGGTCGCATCAGGCGGCGGCGGTGAGCCGCCCTTGCTCTCCCAAGTGTTGAGCCCGATGTGGTGGTGATAGCCGCCGGCCGCGATGAAGGCCGCCCCCGAGCCCATCCGCTGCATCAGCTCGAAGCCGAGCACGCCGCAATAGAAGCCGAGCGCACGATCGAGATCGGCGACCTTAAGGTGGACGTGGCCGATCCTGGTGCCGGCAGGAATGGTGGGGCTTTGCGACATGTGAATGCTCCCTCGAAAACATGCACGTAAGCCCCGCTTCGAGCCAGTGCTACGGCCAAACTCGAAACCCATCGTTTCTGAATGGGAAACTAAGCCAGCTCCGACACCTCGCCCTCGGGCAGGCCGAACTCGAACGTGTTCAGCGTCATCGACACCAGCGTGTAGTAGCCGCACAGCCCGATGACCTCGACGACGCCGCGCTCGCCGAGCAGCTTGACCGCTTCGTCGTAGAGACCTTTCTCGACGCCATGGCCCTCGTGCAGCGACTTCGCGAGATCGTAGATCATCTTAGCCTTGGGATCATCGAACTCGGGCGTGCGGCGGTCGCGGATCGCGTCGATAATCTCGGGCTTCATGCCGCCGGCGAGCGCGAGGCGCTTGTGCGCATACCATTCGTAGTGCGCGGTCCAGTGCCGCGCCGTCACCAGGATCGCGATCTCCGACAGCTTGGCCGGGAAGATCGTGTCGAAGCGCATGACCTCGCCGAGCCGCGTGGCGTGCCGGGCCATCTCGGGACTATTGAGCCAAGCCATCATCGGAGGCGGCGGCTTGCCGCGCTTGCCGGCGATCGACTCGTCATAGGTCTGCCGCTGGCTCTCGTTCATTTCGCCAGGCGAAAGAAGTTTTAGGCGCATTGTGGTTTCCTCTTTGTTTTCAAGGCTCGCCGCAGCAATGACTATAACCGATAAGTGGTTGAATTCCGCGGGGGCTTGGCCCAGACTCGCTGTCAACAATTCGAATGTTGGGTGATGGAAACGACCAATGACCGATCTCAAAACCAGCGATTCTGAATTCGCCGATCTCGAAACATTCCGCAACGAGACCCGCGCCTGGCTGGAGGCCAATTGCCCGCCGGAGATGCGCAAGCCCGCAACGTCCGATGCCGACGTGGTCTGGGGCGGACGCAACGCGAAATTCTCGTCCGAGCCGCAGCGCATCTGGTTCGAGCGCATGCGCGACAAGGGCTGGACCGTGCCCGACTGGCCGCGGGAATATGGCGGTGGCGGCTTGAGCGCTGCCGAGCACAAGGTGCTGCGCGCCGAGATGGCGCGGATCGGCGCGCGGCCGCCGCTGTCGAGCTTCGGCATCTGGATGCTTGGGCCGGCGCTCTTGAAATACGGCAACGAGGCCCAGAAGAAGGAGCATCTGCCGAAGATCGCCGCGGGCGAGATCCGCTGGTGCCAGGGCTATTCGGAGCCGAACGCCGGCTCCGACCTCGCCTCGCTCCAGACCCGCGCCGAGAGCGATGGCGACGACTTCATCATCAATGGCCAGAAGATATGGACGTCCTACGCCAATTACGCCGACTGGATCTTCTGCCTGGTCCGCACCGACCCGGCCGCGAAGAAGCATGACGGCATCAGCTTCATTCTGTTCGACATGGCCTCGAAGGGCGTTTCGACCAAGCCGATCCTGCTGATCTCGGGCTACTCGCCGTTCTGCGAGACCTTCTTCGACAATGTCCGCGTGCCGAAGTCGCATGTCGTCGGCACCATCAACCGCGGCTGGGACGTCGCGAAATATCTGCTCCAGCACGAGCGCGCGATGATCTCGGGGATGGGCGAGCGCGGCGTCGGCCGGCCGCTCGGCCAGATCGCGGCCGATTCCGTCGGCACCGATGGGCAGGGCAGGCTCGACGACGCCATGCTGCGCGGTAGAATCGCGACCTTCGACGTCGATGAAGCCGCGCTGGCGGCCTGCGCCGAGCGCGCGGTCGATCTCGCCAAGGCCGGGCAGGCGCATCCGGCGTTCTCCTCGGCGATGAAATATTACGGCACCGAGCTCAACAAGCGCCGCCACGAGATCCTGATGTCGGCGGGCGGCGTCGATGCGCTGGAATGGGAGAGCGAGCGCTCCATGCAGGGCGCGCGCCCGCGCGCCTGGCTGCGCACCAAGGCCAACTCGATCGAGGGCGGCACGTCCGAGGTCATGCTCGGCATCGTCGCCAAGCGCATCCTGGATCTGCCGGGGGCGTGAGGTTTCCGTCATTCCGGGGCGCGACGAAGTCGCGAGCCCGGAATCCATTCATCCTCCCCCTCTGCCGCCCGATGGATTCCGGGCCTGCGCCTGCGGCGCATCCCGGAATGACGAACCAGATAGATTTCGAATCGGAAACACGCATATGGCCCTCGTCCTCACCGAAGAACAATCCATGCTCCGCGACTCCGCGCGCGGGCTGATCAGCGACAAGGCGCCGGTGTCGCACCTGCGCCACTTGCGCGACAGCAAGGACCCCACCGGCTTCTCCAAGGATCTTTGGCATTCCTTCGCCGAGATGGGGTTTGCCGGCTTGCTTGTGCCGGAAGAGTTCGGTGGCAGCGGTCTCGGTTTCGTCGAAGCCGGAATTATCATGGAGGAGATCGGCCGCACCTTGATGCCATCGCCCTTCCTCGCGACGTCAGTGGTGGCGGCATCAGTGCTGACCCGCGGCGGCAATGCCGCGCAGAAATCGGAATATCTGTCGAAGATCGCGAACGGCTCGCTGCTCGCGACGCTCGCGATCGACGAGGGCGCCAAGCATCGCCCGCTGCAGACCAGCCTCAAGGCTGTGCGCGCCGGCAACGGCTTCAAGCTCTCCGGTGCCAAGGCGCTGGTGATCGACGGTCATGTCGCCGATCTCCTCATCGTCGCCGCGCGCACCGCGGGCTCTGCCGGCGAACGCGAGGGCCTGACGCTGTTCCTGGTCAACCCCAAGGCCAAGGGCGTTGCGATCGAGCGCACCATCATGGTCGATGCGCACAATGCGGCGCGGATCGAGTTCGCCAATGTCGAGGTCACCGCCGACAGCGTGCTCGGCGAGGTCGACCAGGCGGCTGGCCTGCTCGATGGCGTGCTCGATATCGGCCGCGGCGCGGTGGCCGCCGAAATGGTCGGCCTCAGCGATGAAGTGTTTGGCCGCACCGTCGAGTATCTGAAGAGCCGCAAGCAATTCGGCAAGCTGATCGGCGAATTCCAGGCGCTGCAGCATCGCGCCGCCGAGCTCTACATCGACATCGAGATCACCCGTGCTGCCACCATGAAGGCGCTGCAGGCACTGGATGCCGACGTCGTCAAGGCCGCACCCGCCGTCGCCGTGGCAAAAGCCCGCGCCGGCACCACCGCCACGCGCGCGGTGCAGGAAGGCGTGCAGATGCACGGCGGCATGGGCATGACCGACCAGTTCGACATCGGCTTCTTCATGAAGCGCGCCCGCGTCTGCGAGGAGTTGTTCGGCGATGCGAACTATCACACCGAGCAGTTGGCCAGGTCGCGTGGTTATTGAGATGCTCTCGTAGGGTGGGTTAGCACTGCAGAAGCGCGAAGCGCATCTGCAGTGCGTAACCCACCATCTTCGTCCGGCAAACGCGGAAGCATGGTGGGTTACGCCGAGCAATTGCGCTTAGCGCAATTGCAAGGCTAACCCACCCTACGACGTTCCCCGGAGACACCCCTTACCGCATCGGTGGTGCGTACTGCACGCCGCCTGCGTTCCACAGCTGGTTCATGCCGCGCGGGATCTTCAGCTTCGACTTCTCGCCGATGTTGCGGTCATACATCTCGCCGTAATTGCCGACGTGGCGGATGATGCGCGCGGCCCAGTCCTTGGTGAGGCCGAGCTGCTCGCCGTAGCGGCCTTCGGTGCCGACGAGGCGCATCACCTCCGGCTTCTTCGACTTCAAGGCCTCGTCGATGTTCTCCGAGGTCACGCCGAGCTCCTCGGCGTTGATCATCGCGTAAAGCGTCCACTTCACGATCATCATCCAGTCGTCGTCGCGCTGGCGCACCACGGGGGCGAGCGGCTCCTTGGAGATCATGTCCGGCAGGATCATGTGGTCGCCGGGCTTCGTCAGGTTCAGCCTGAGAGCATAGAGCTGAGAAACGTCGGCGGAGAACGTGTCGCACTTGCCGGTGTCGTACGCCTTCACCACGTCGTTGAGGTTATCGAACTTCACCTCTTCATACTTCATGTTGTTGATGCGGAAGTAATCGGCGACGTTGAGTGTCGTCGTGGTTCCGTTCTGCACGCAGACCTTGCTGTCTGCCAGGTCGAGCGAGGTCTCCTTGTTGCGCGTGCGCGGCACCATGAAGCCGACGCCGTCGTAATAGGCCACGGCCGGGAAATACAAATCGTAGTCGAGCTCGCGCGCCATGCTCCAGGTCGTGTTGCGCGAGAGGATGTCCACCTTGCGGCTCTGCAGCTCCTTGAAACGCTCGTTGGCGTCGAGCGGAACGAACTTCGCCTTGCCGGGGTCGTTGAAGATCGCAGCGGCCACCGCGCGGCAGAAATCGACGTCGAAGCCGGTCCAGTTGCCCTTGTCGTCGGGGATCGAGAAGCCCGGCAGGCCCTTGTTGACGCCGCACAGCACCTCGCCGCGGCGAACCGTGCGCCTCAGGGTGCGGGTGTCGTAAAACTCGTAAATGATCGCGCCGATGGCGACCAGCACGGCGATGGCGACCCCGATCAGCAGGCCGCCACGAAAAGTGCGCATCATGTTGCTCTCTCGAAAAATCGGGAAAAGGAATCAGGCGAGGACGGAGTGCATGATCCGGATCCGGACGACCGCGTTGGCGCAAGGCACGCTGCGGCCGTCCGAAGCAATCATGCCGGGATCATGAACCTTAGAGCTCGGGCTTCTGCCGGATGACCACCTTGGTGCCGACAGGGACGCGATCGTAGAGGTCGGCGACGTCGGCGTTGACCAGGCGGAAGCAGCCCGAGGACACCTTGGTGCCGATCGTGTCGGGTCGGTTGGTGCCGTGGATGCGGTAGACGGTGGTGCCGAGATACATGGCGCGGGCGCCCAGCGGATTGCCGGGTCCGCCGGCCATGAAGCGCGGCAGATAGGGCTGGCGCTGGATCATCTCCGGCGGCGGCGTCCAGTCCGGCCACTCCTTCTTGTTGGTGATGGTCACCAGCCCCTGCCACTGGAAACCGTCGCGGCCGACGCCGATGCCATAGCGGATGGCGCGCCCGCCGGGCTGCACCAGATAGAGGTGACGTTCGGCGGTCGAGACGATGATGGTGCCCGGCGGCTCGGTGGTGCGGAAGTAGACCACCTGCTTCTGCCATTCCGGCTCGAGCTGGTATCCGTCATCGGCGATCAGGCCCGGCTCGTCGCCGCGGTCCGGCTGCTGGGCGAAGGCGTGCGGCGTGGACAGGGCCAGTCCCATCGCAGCCACGAAAATCCCGGTCAGGCGACGAAAATTCGTCATTTCAAGCTCTCCCCGCTGCCACAGCGCAAATCATTCGGAACCATCAAACCTGAGGGGCAAGTTCATGGCAAGTTGATGGCGCGCCGTCCTGGCATGTCACGAGAATGCTTTGGTTTTTTTGACGGGCTCGGCGCAATGCCACGAACAGGGGATGGCGCGAAAAGCATAGGTGGTACCGCAGTGGTGGTCCGCTCCCTCCCCCGCTTGCGGGGAGGGTTGGGGAGAGGGTGCTTCCGCAATGGGACACTCCCCCAGAGGATAGAACCCTCACCCGCCGCTACGCGGCGACCTCTCCCGCAAGCGGGAGAGGCTTAGATCGAACGCGTGGTGAGATCGAGGCCGACAATTTGCGCCAGCTAAATCTTGTTGCTCCCCGCCGGGATCCCGAGCCGCCGGACGATCTCCGCCGCGACGGCGCGGGCTTCGACGCGCGAGCCGATGCGGGGGCTGCGAAACCGCCGCCCCGAATGCAGCCGGATCACCACGATGCAATGCTCGTCCTCGGAGCGGCCCCGGCGCTCGACCGTGATCGTTTTCACGTCGGGTCCGGCGATGCGGTCGGCGCGCAGGCTGCCGTCGCCCCACAGGCGCTCGACGCGAATATCGTTCGGCCCGATGATCCAGAACGCGCCGGTCGCAAGGTTGGCATAGCGATAGACGGCGAATGCGGCGATCGCGCCCAGCGGCAGCAGCAGGATATCGACATGGCTCGGCGAGAGGCCGCGCCACAGCTTGTAGGCATAGGGGGCCGCGGACAAAGCCACCGCGATCAGTGCGACGATGCGGATCTCCCGTGCAGGAAACGCCTCGAGAGGCTCGCCGAGATGCATCTCGGGATTGCTGGCATCGAGCGGGTTGCTCGGCGCCTCGACATTGGGAACGTCGAAATGCGCTGCGATCCACGCCACGGTGTCGCGGACATGGGTGACATCGGAAATCGGCGGCGAGGTCAGCCGCTCGCCCGAGGCCAGGGTGAAGACGAGCTGGAAGCGGGCCTTCACCCGCTTGCTGCCGGGGACCTGCAGCGCCGTGATCTCGTCCTTCCCGACGAGGCGCGTCCTTAGTTTTCCGAACGGCCGTTGCCGGCCGATCAGGATCTCGTCCGGCGTGATGATCCACACCACCGCCGGCGCCATCATGATGCCGACGACGAATCCGGCTCCCACCAGCAGCGCCACCGTCGATATCGTGATTTCCAGGAGGTCCTGCGTGAACAGACCCGGCGTGAAGCAGAGCGCAACGGCAGCCGCACAGCCGGCCACGACCAGCCGCTGCGCGATCGAGGAACCTTCACGAAGGCGGATGTCGGTGCTGGTGGTCGCGTCCATTGCGGGGGCTGATTGCGTCGGTTGCGAAACTCCACGGACGGCTCCGTGGAGTCAAGCAACAAGGGCGACAATTGAAGCCGCCGCGCGATGACCGTGCGGCGTCAGCTGCTCGCGTTCAGCAGCTTGGCCACCGTGCGGTCGATCTCGTCATAGCTGCCTTCGCCGGCGTGCTGGAACACGATCTTGCCGCTCTGGTCGACGATGTATTGCGCCGGCCAATATTGATTGCGATAGGCGTTCCAGGTCTTGGACTCATTGTCCTGCGCCACCGGATAGGTGATGCCATGGCGCTTCAGCGCGGCCTGCACGTTGGCGGCGGAGCGCTCGAACGGGAATTCCGGCGTGTGCACGCCGACCACGACGAGGCCTCGATCCCGGTACTTGGCGTAGAGGCCGGTGACATGCGGCAGCGTGTTGACGCAGTTGACGCAGCCATAGGTCCAGAAATTGACCAGCACGACCTTGCCGCGGAGATCGGCGATATGAAGCGGCTTCGAGTTGAACCAGTTGGTGATGCCGGTGAAGTCGGGCGCGGCCTGCTGGTTCGCGGCGGCGGTAACGACAGGCGCGGTGCGTGCGGCCTCGTCGCAGATGCCGGGAATCACGGCGCCGGTCACGGTGATGCCGATCAGTGCAGCAGACATTGCGAGCAGCTTGAGAGTCATGGGCGAGTCCTCCAGTGAAGACGAGGGTGATCACAGGCCGATCTGGCCGGTGGGGTAGAAGCCGGTGAGCCACGCCAAGATCAGCGTGTCGTATTGGAAATAGGCGGCGACCGCGAAGCCGATCACGACGACGCCAAAGCCCTGCTGCAGCCGCGGCGAGATCCGGGCCAGGCTGCGCACGCGCGTGGTCGCGGCCTGTCCGCCGTAGGCGATCGCCAGCATCGGGATCGCAGCACCAATGGCATAGGCGACCAGCAGCGTGCCGGCCCAGGCAACGTTCTTCGATGTCGCAACCAGCGTCAGGATCGAGCCGAGCACGGGCCCTGCGCAGGGCGTCCAGACCAGTCCCAAGGTGGTGCCGAGGATCAGCCCACCGAGCGCGCCCTCGCGCTGCGTGGCGCCGATGTTGCCGAGATCGAGCCAGCCGTTGATCCGGAGCGACAGCCATTCGAACGGCGCCGGCCACAGCATCAACAGGCCGAAGCCGAGCAGCAGGACCGCTGCCGCCTCGCGCAGCACGTTCGGATCGAAATCGAAGGCCCGCGTGATCGCGCCGAGCGCCAGCGCGACCATCGAGAAGGAAAAGACGAAGCCGAGCGCGATCATCGCGGGTCGCAGATGCCCCGCGCGCCCGATCGAGGCGCCGAGCAGGATCGGCAACATTGGCAGCGTACAGGGCGCGGCGATGGTGAGGATGCCGGCGAGGAGAGCAAAGAGCAGGTCGAGCATGAGGCACTCGTGAGGGAGGTCACGAGGGCTGTTCGCGTGCGGTGGGACGGTCGTTACGCAGCGTCACGGCTTCGTGACGGGGGCTGTTGCTTTGCAGAGCACGGTGGCCGCGGGCTCCCGCCTCTCCCGCTTGCCGGAGAGGCCGGCGCACTCGCAGAGTGCGGCGGGTGAGGGTTCTTTCCTCTGGGGGGAGTTGCCCCGTTGCGGAAACACCCTCTCCCCAGCCCTCCCCCGCAAGCGGGGGAGGGAGCGCACCGACCGCGGAGCCGGCAACCACTCAGGCCCAAATAAAAACGACCCGGACGGGGCATCGTCCGGGTCGCTGGAGGTCTTGGGAGGTTTAACGAAACCGTATGGGAGCTTTATAGAAGGGAAGTTTTTCCGCCTGATGTTGTCGTTTGTTTCAATTGTTTCGTCAGTGGTAACGCTTCCGTGTCCGGGGAGAGGGCCAAAACGGAGGTCCTATCCCCTTGAAAACATTATTGTTAAGCGGCGAAACGGTCGACGCCGGCGCCCTTAAGCAAATCGGCGAGTTGCTTGCGCGCATAGAACATCCGCGTCTTCACCGTGCTCTGGGGGATGCCGATGATCTGGCCGACCTCCTCCACCGACTTCTCGTGGTAATAGACGAGGTTGATGATCTCCCGATGCGCCGGCGACAGCTTCTGCACGCAGGCGCGCAGGATGGCGCTGGTGTCGCTGCGGTCGAGCGAGGTCTCCGGCGTGTCGCAACCATCAGGGATCTGACGCACGTCCTCCTGATCGATGTCCTCAAAGCGGCGCTGGCGCATCGCGGTCAGCGCCTTGAAGCGGGCGATCGAGAGCAGCCAGGTGGACACCTGCGAGCGGCCCTGGAATTGGCCGGCGGTCCGCCACACGTCCAGAAACACCTGGCTGACCAGATCTTCCGCCGTGGTGGCGTCGCGCACGATGCGCAGGATGAAGCGGTACACCCGCACATTGTGCCGGCAGTAAAGGATGTGCATGGCCGTCCGGTTGCCGTCGGCAATGCTTGCGAGGAGCATGTCGTCCGAGGTCGCCTGAGCGGCAATGATGCTCTGGCTGGCTTGGGCGTTGATGGCAATGACGTTCGGCATGGACTTGGCTCCCCGTAGCGCCGCAACCGAGCGGCGTTTCCTTGGGTCAAAGTGTTAATGAGCCAACGTTTCGGGACGTCTGCACGAAAAGCGGAAAATGGTTTCGTGCGCCGTCAAATTGTTTCGCCGGACAGGGTGCGACGAAACATTCGGGGCAAAAAACCTTGTGATTTCAACGTACGGAAAATACGGGGTGGGGATTCGGGGCCGGACGGGCGCGCCGCGGAACGAATTTAGGAGGATTGCGTTTGGTCGCGCCGCACCTACCGCTGTCGTCCCGGGGGCGATAATCTCGTAGCCCGGATGAAGCGCAGCGAAATCCGGGGCAACTCCATCCGCGGCTACAGCACCCCCGGATTGCGCTGTGCTCCATCCGGGCTACGGCAGAGCGGGTTGTGCCGCTCGCCCTACGCCTTCTCGCCCTGCGGCGAGAACAGATAGCCGCCGCCGCGGATGGTGCGGATTACGGCAGGCTTGGCCGGGTCGGGCTCGATCTTGCGGCGGATGCGCATGATGCGCAGATCGACCGCGCGGTCGAAGGCTTCGGCGTCGCGGGCGTTGGCAAGCTCGAGCAGGCGCTCGCGCGACAGCACGCGCTTCGGATTGGCCGCGAACACCTTGAGCAGCCCGAACTCGGATGCGGTCAGCGGATGCTCGTTGCCCTCGTCGTCACGCAAGGCCTGCGCTTCGAGGTCGAGCCATTTGGTGCCGAAGCGCACCAGCTGCTCCTTGTCCGACTTCGCCGCCGGCGCGTCTGCCGCCTTGGCCGGTCCGCTCCGCCGCAGCACCGAGCGGATGCGCGCCATCAGCTCGCGCAGCTCGCAGGGCTTTGCCACGTAATCGTCCGCGCCGAGCTCGAGGCCGACGACGCGGTCGATCGGGCTCGCGGTCGCCGTCAGCATGATGACGGGCACGTTGATGCGGCTCTTGAGGTCGCGGATGATCGAGAGCCCGTCTTCCTCGGGCATGTTGAGGTCGAGCACGACGAGATCAGGCATGCTGCCCTGGATCGCGGCGCGCAAGGACTTGCCGCCGTCGCACAGCGTCACGGTGAAGCCATGCATCTTGAGGTAATCGCCGACCATCTCCCGGGCCGGAGCCTCATCGTCGACGATCATGATGTGCTGGCTTTGGGTCATGGGCTTTGCATCCCGGGCTTTGACATCACGGGCTTTGGCATCACGGCATTTCAGTCGCGGGGAGGGTGATGGTGAAGGTCGAGCCCTTGCCGGGGCCCTCGCTCTCGGCGGTCACCTCGCCGCCGTGCATGTCGATGATACGCTTGACGATGGAGAGCCCAAGTCCCGTCGAGCTCTCCCCGGCAGTCGGCTTGGCCGACAGCCGCTGGAACCGGCCGAACAGCCGGCCGAGGTCCTCTGGCGACAGCCCGGCGCCCTCGTCGCTGACGCTGACGATGGTGTCGCTGCCCTCGTGGACCACGGTGACGTCGATCTTGCCGCCGATCGGCGAGTATTTGATGGCGTTGCTGATGAGATTGTCGATCGCCTCGCGGATGCGGTCGGTGTCGCACATGGTGACGATGTTGGGCGGCGCGGTGACGCTGATCGCCTGCTGCTTGTTGACCGCGAGCGGCTGGTTGGCCTCGGCGACCTCCTTGACCAGGGCGGCGACGTCGACCGGCTCGCGGCGGATGGTGATGTCGAAGGCATCGGCCATCGCGTCCGAGATCAAATGATCGACCATCGTGGTCAGGCGTTTGGTGGCGTCGCGGATGTGGTCGACCTGGGCGACGACCCCGCTTTCCGAGGCGCCGGTCGAGATCAGCTCCTTGAGCATCTCGGTGCGGCCGAGAATGACGCCGAGCGGGTTCTTCAGGTCGTGCGCGACGGTGCCGAGAATCTCGTTCTTGAAGCCGTTGGCGCGCTGCAACCGCAGCCATTGCGCCGAGAGGCGGCGGTTGGCCTGCATCAGGGCGCGGGTGCGCTGGGCGACGCGGTCCTCCAGCTGGGTATTGGCGTCCTGCAGCTGCTGGTAGAGGATGACGTTGTCGAAGGCGATCGAGAGCCTGGAGGAGAAGATCTCGACCAGCGAACGGTCGGTCTCCGACAGCTCGCGCTCGGCCTGGAGCAGCACCACGACCTCGCGGCCCGATCCAGTGCGCAAATAGATCACGCTGCGATGGTCGGCGAATTCGTTCTTGCGGCGCTGGAACGCGGCCTCCACCATCTCGCGCAGCTCGGGGTCGAGCGCCTTCGAGGAGGTGGTGCCGATGAAGCGGCTGTAGCAGCCGCTGCCGGCGAGCACCGAGAGCTCGGGATCGATGCCGCCATTGTCGCGCAGCACCAGGATGCCGGCGCAGTCGACGTTGAGCAGCGAAGCGAGCTGGGTCAGGACGCCCTCGGCGAGCCGCTGCATCGACTTGAAGTCGTACAGCGTCGAGGCCGCGTCGATGATGATCTCCAGCCCGCGCCGGGTCTGCACCATGCGCTCGAGCTGCTGGTAGGAGCGCAGCGCCGCGGTCAGCGAGGTGAACAGCTTGTCGGCGGTGAGCTCGGTCTTGGCCTTGTAGTCGTTGATGTCGTACTGAACGATGACGCGCCGCTCCGGCGCCTGGCCGGGCTGGCCGGTGCGCAGGATGATGCGCACGGTCTCGTTCCGGATCTCGTTGCGGATGAACTCGACCAGCTCGAGGCCGGCGACGTCGGTCTCCATGATGACGTCGAGCAGCACGGCGGCGACGTCGCGGTGCTCGGCCATCAGCTTGCGGCCTTCGGCCGCGGAATAGGCCGACAGGATCTCCAGGCTCTGGCCGTTCAGGCTGTAGTCCGACAGCGCAAAACGCGTGCCGTCATGCACGGCCGGATCGTCATCGATGACGGCGATCTTCCATTTCCGGGCGTTGCTGTCCTCCGACGCGGTACCGGTGTCGTCGATCAGGTGGAGGACATCGTCCTGTTCGGCCATTGCGAAGATCCGTCACTTTCTGTGCTTTGCGCGCCGCCCTTGGCGACACGGGGCATGATAATGCGAAAAGTAGTGCCTTGTCCCAGCTTGGATTCCAGCATCATCCGGCCGCCGAGCTGCTGGGTGACGAGGTTATAGACGATATGAAGGCCAAGTCCCGTGCCGCCTTCATTGCGCCGGGTGGTAAAGAAAGGGTCAAAGGCCTGGCGCTGCACGTCCGGGGTCATGCCGGCCCCGTCGTCGGAGAAGCTGATCTCGATGTCCTCGGTGCCGCGCGGCCGCGCCGAGATCGCGATCCGGCCGGCGCGGCCGTCGGCGAAGGCGTGGTTGGCGGCGTTGAGGAAGAGGTTGGTCAGGATCTGGCCGTAGGAGCCGGGATAGCCATCGAGCAGCAGCCCCTCGGGGACGTCGACCTCCAGCGTGATCGGCGAGCGCTTCAGCACGGGCTTGAGGCTGGCGATGATCTGGTCGGTGGCTTCGCTTAAGGAGAACTGCCGCCGCTCGGCATGGGAGCGGTCGACCGCGACCTGCTTGAACGACTGGATCAGCTCGCCGGCGCGGGTCAGGTTGGCGACGAGCTGCTGCGAGGCGTCGCGCGAGGACTGCACGAATTCCTCCAGCTGTGAGCGGCGCAGGCCGCCCTCGCCCTTGAGCTGGGCTTCGAAAATCTCGGTGCGCCGGGCAAAGCTCGAAGCCACCGTCAGGCTGATGCCGATCGGGTTGTTGACCTCGTGCGCGACGCCCGCAACGAGGCCACCGAGCGCGGCCAGCCGTTCGGCGTCGATCAGGTTCTGCTGCGCGGTGTTGAGCTCGAGCAGGGCACTCTCGGCCTTTTCCTTGGACGCGCGCAGCTCGTCCTCGGTCCGGCGCTTGGCGATCGCGTTCTCGCGGAACACCTCCACCGCGCGCGCCATGGCCCCGACCTCGTCGCGCGCTTTCGTGCCCTGCACCTCGCGGTCGAGGTCGCCGAGCGTGATCGCGCGCATCGCGGACATGATCTGCTGCAGCGGTAGGCGGATCGACAGCGCGATCAGGACGCCCGCGGTGAGGATGATGCCGAGGAAGATCACCGCGATCGACAGCACCCGGCGTGAGATATCCGCCAGCGTGCGGTCGAACACCTCCTGCGCCTTCTGCTCGCGCTGGCGCATCTTGGTCGAGAGGTCGTCGATGGCGCCGATCGCCTCGGCCTGGCTGGCGTCGATGGTGTTGCGGAGCAGCTCGGTGCGGCTCGCAAGCTGCTCGGAGAGTTTTGCAAAGCCCTCGCGAAGTGCGGCGGTGCGGGCCGCGAGCCGCCGCAAGGCCATCTTCTGCAGGTCGTTGTCGGCGAGATCGATCATGACCGGGATGGTCCTCTCGATCGTCTCGGTATGGCGGCGCGCGTCGTCGGCGGCGCCCGACGACTGCGACAGGTAATAGGAATTGGCCGCGACCAGCATCGCGGTGAAGGCTTCGCGGGATTTGCCGAGCGAGGGCCAGATCAGCGCGTCGCGATGGCCGGTGGCACCCTCGATGATGGAGTAGAGTCCCGCCATGTCCCTGGCCGGGCCCTGCACCTGCTCCTCATAGGTCTTGGCGATGGTGGACTGCACGCTGCGCAGCTCGCCGAAGCCGTTGAGGAAGCGGTCGGTGGTGCGCTCCAGCTCCTCGACCGACCCTGATAGCATCGGGTCCTTGGCGGCGCGATTGGTCAGCGTGCCCAGCACCGCCTCGCGCAGCAACAGGATCTCGGCGAACAGGTCCGGACTCGGCTGGTTGATGTAGCGGTGGATCAGGTTCTGCAGCCGCCCGGTCTCGCTTTCGAGCAGCGCCAGGATCCGGTCGGACTCGCGCACCTGGCGCACATCGTCCCAGGCCGAGCCGAGCACCTTGGCGCCGTTCCAGATCATCGCCACCAGCACCACGACCACGGCGGAGTTCAGCGCGGCGATCGACAGGATGCGCCAGCGGATCGGCACCGCCCGTAAGAGGCCGACGATGCGCGCGCGCAGCTGCCCGATCGGGCCGGGTGGCTTGTCCGCGTGATCGCTATGTCCAAGCGCAGCCAACAGGCCTCACTCCACCTTGCGAATCCGTTCGATCAGCGCGGCCGCCGCGGGGTCGCGCGCGGCCTTGGCGTAGATTGCGGCCATGGCGTCCTCGAACGGCTTGCGGTCGATGTCCCTGATGATGGTGACGCCGGCTTCCTGCGCCTTGCGCTGCGACTGTTCCTCGAGGTCGCGCCACTTCTCGCGCATGAACCGGCTGGAGCGCTGCGCGGCCTCCTTAAAGATCGTCTGCTCCTCCGCCGACAGGCTGTTCCAGGCCTTCAGAGAGATCACCAGCACCTCCGGGCTCATCGTGTGCTCGGTCAGCGTGTAATGGCCGGCATGCTTGTAATGGTTCGTGGTCACGAAGGATGGCCAGTTGTTTTCGGCGCCGTCGATCAGATGGTTGGCAAGCCCGGTGAGCACCTGCCCGTAGGGCAGCTCGACCGGTTCGGCGCCGAGCGCGCGCATCATCTGGCTCATCAACTCCGACTGCTGCACGCGGATCCGCAATCCCTTGAGGTCCGCGATGGTCTTCACCGGGCGGACCCCGTTATAGATCGAGCGCGCACCCGAATCGTAGAAGGCGAGCCCGACGAAGCCGTAGGGCTCGAAGCTGCCGAGGATCTCGCTGCCGACAGGCCCGTCCAGCACCTTCTGCATGTGCTCGATGGACCGGAACAGGAACGGCATCGCCAGCACGTTCATCGCCGGGACGAAATTGCCGATCAGGGCGACATTGGTCCGGTTGAGGTCGATCGCACCGGCCCGGGTCTGCTCGATCGTCTCCTTTTCCTCCCCGAGCTGGCGGGAGTGGAACACCTTGATCTCGTGGCGGCCCTTGGTGCGCTCGGCGATCAGGGCGCCCATGTAGCGCAGCGCCTGGACGGTCGGGTAGTCCTCGGCCTGGGTGTCGGCGGCGCGAAATTCGCGCGCAACCGCACTCGTCGCGCGCATGCTCGACGAGACTGCGGCAAGCAGAAGCGCGACGAAGATCACCCCGGTCCGCGAGAGTTCGGCACGGCTCAACACTGGCACACTCAACCCCTCAGTGGTGGAGTCTATGGCGGAAGGAAAAGGTTCAATGCAATCTAAAGCGTTTTCAAGCGAAGTGGATACCGGTTCGCGTAAAGAAAACCCGTCAAATTAATAATTTAGAACCCGTTCCGATCGGAACGGGGCTCCAGCAGAAGTTAAGGGAAGCCCCATTCCGTCCCCGGCCAGCGGGCTGATTGTGCGGCGCGGCCGGCGTTCATTCCCGGTTGAAACGGCCACTGCCGGGCCTTAAGCAGGACAGCCGCCACGTCGACCGCGGCCTGGGAAGAGCCATCCTGATGTCAGCCTTGCGCCTTTTGCAGCTCGTTGCCGCCTTTGCGGCCCTCGCATTGGCTGCCCCTGCGCGGGCTGCCACCGAGATCGCCTGGTGGCACGCCATGTCCGGCGAGCTCGGCCGGCAGCTGGAAAAGCTCGCCGCCGACTTCAATGCCTCGCAATCCGATTACCGCATCGTGCCCGTCTACAAGGGCAATTACACCGAGACGGTGACGGCGGCGATCTTCGCCTTCCGCTCGCGCACCCAGCCCGCCATCGTCCAGGTCAACGAGGTCGCCACCGCCACCATGACCGCGGCCAAGGGCGCGATCTATCCGGTGTTCAGCCTGATGCGGGACCAGGGCGAGCCGTTCTCGCTCAGTGATTATCTGCCCGCGGTCTCCGGCTATTACACCGATGCGGCCGGCAATCTGTTGTCCTTTCCGTTCAATTCCTCGACGCCGATCCTCTATTACAACAAGACCATGTTCCGCGACGCCGGCCTCGATCCGGAGGCGCCGCCGAAGACCTGGCCGGAACTGGGAGCGGTCGCCAAGCGCCTGCGCGACCGCGGCGCTGCTTGCGGCTTCACCACGTCCTGGCCGTCCTGGATCCATGTCGAGAATTTCGCCGCCTTCCACAATCTGCCGCTGGCCACCCGCACCAACGGCTTTGCAGGCCTCGATGCGGAATTGACCATCAACAATCCGATCGTGGTCAAGCACGTCGGCCAGCTTGCCGAGTGGCAAAAGACAAAACTGTTCGACTATAGCGGCCGCGGCCAGTCGGCCGAGCCGCGATTCCAGAAAGGCGAATGCGGCATCTTCATCGGCTCCTCGGCCACGCGGGCCGACATCAAGGCGAATTCGAAGTTCGAGATCGGCTACGGCATGATGCCCTATTGGCCCGACGTGAAGGGCGCGCCGCAGAACTCGATCATCGGCGGCGCCACGCTGTGGGTGCTGCGCGACCGTCCGCGCGAGGAATACAAGGGCGTGGCGCGCTTCTTCGCCTATCTGTCCCAGCCCGGCGTGCAGGCCGCCTGGCACCAGAACACCGGCTATCTCCCCGTGACCCGCGCCGCCTTCGAGCTGACGCGCTCGCAAGGCTTCTACGAGCGCAATCCGGGCTCGGCGATCTCGTTCGAGCAGATCACGCTCAATCCGCCGACCGAGAACTCCAAGGGCATCCGGCTCGGCTCCTTCATCCTGATCCGCGGCGTGATCGAGGACGAGCTCGAGCAGGCCTTCGCCGGCCACAAGAGCGCGCAATCAGCACTCGATTCCGCCGTCGAGCGCGGCAACAAGCTCTTGCGCCAGTTCGAGCGCGCCAGTCCCGAGCGGTAGGGTGTGTTGCGATTAGGTCTCGCCGCCGCTGCGAACGAGGTGCGCTCCCTCCCCCGCTTGCGGGGGAGGGTTGGGGAGCGGGTTCTCTCCACGTTGGGATTGTCTGAAGTCTGCGGAGAGTGTCCCCACGTGGAGAGAGCCCCCACCCGGCGCTTCGCCGACCTCCCCCGCAAGCGGGAGAGGTGCACCGTTTCCTTGGCTTGCACCGGGTCAACCAAAGTTGCCCCTGCATTCGATACGCGAGTGCAGATGACAATCACGCCGCAACAGCTGCCTCACTTCACCGACGCCGCAAGCTTCCGCGCCTTCCGCTCCGCCTCCGCGCAATGGCTGCCAATCGCTCTCGACATCGCACGTAGCCATGGCCTCGATGCCGGCTCGCCGCATGTGTTTGCGACCGGCACCAATCTCGTGGTCGGCCTCGGCGAGACGCTGGTCCTGAAGATCTTTCCGCCGCTGCTCGCAGCGCAGTTCGTCTCGGAGCGCGCCGCGCTGACGCAGCTCAAAGGCCGTCTGCACCTGCCGATCCCCGAGATCGTCGCGGAGGGGATGCGCGACGGCTGGCCCTATCTCGTCATCACGCGCCTTGCCGGCACGCTGGGTTCGGAGGTCTGGCCATCACTGCCGGAGCCGCAGAAGGAGCGGCTGCTGCACCAGATCGGCGAGACCATTGCGAGCGTGCAGCGCGCGCCGCTTGGACCGCTCGCGCATATCGAGCCGCGCTGGGATGCGTTCATGCGTCAGCAGATGCAGGGCTGCCGCGGGCGGCACGAGCGTCTCGGCCTCGCACCAAAATTCCTCGAAGGCCTCGATGATCTCCTGCGCGATGCCGCAAAGCTGATTCCGATGGACGCGCCGCCGGTGATCCTGATCGGTGAATACATCCCCGAGAACTTTCTGCTCGCCTGTGACGACGGCCAATGGTCGCTCGGCGGCCTGTTCGATTTCGGCGACGTGCTCACGGGGTGGCGCCATTACGATCTGCTCGGCCCCAGCGCCTTCATGGCGGCGGGCCGTCCGGGCAGAGTGAAGAGCCTGCTCGAAGGCTTTGGCTATACGACGCTGGATTTCACCCTCAAGCGCCGCCTGATGGCCCTGATGCTGCTGCACCGCGCCAGTGACCTCAACGCGCACATCTGCATCGAGGGCTGGCAAGACAAAGCGAATGATCTGGTCGAGCTGCAGGAGTTGATCTGGCCCAACTGAGCGCCCCCTCCGTCATTCCGGGGCGCCGCGCAGCGGCGAGCCCGGAATCCATTGTGCCGCGCGTTCTGCCGCCCGATGGATTCCGGGTTCGATGCTGCGCATCGCCCCGGAATGACTCCTGGGGGCCGCGGCGCGAGCGCCAGATGGTAAGGTTTGGCGATTGCCTCCACAATGAGCCCTCAAGCCGAGAAGCCTAATTTTTACGCAATTGCTCGTGTTTGTATGCAATTGCCCGTTGCGGGGCAGAGTGGTCAGATAAGAACAGCCTTCGATATCAACCACTTAGATGAAATTTAATCTCCCGTTAAGCCTTGGCACAAACCTTGCGAATCCAGTTCCAGCCAAAAACCTTTGTGTTGGAGCGATTTCATGAAGCGCCGCGATTTCCTCAAATCCGTTTCCGGGTTGGCCGCTGGCGCGGCGCTTCCGGCCATGCCGTCCGTGATCTCCTCGGCCAAGGCCGATGCCCGCTCGGAGACCTTGCTGATCGTCTCGGAAGGCGGCCCCAACAATCTCGACATCCATGGCATCGGCACCAACGTGCCCGGCTATGAAGTCTCCTGGAATTGCTACGACCGCCTGATCAGCCACGAGATGAAGAGCGGTCCCGGCGGCGTGCCCTATTACGACCGTGACAAGTTCAAGGGCGAGCTCGCCGACGACATGAAGATCGACGACATGTCGGTCACCTTCAAGCTGAAGAAGAACGCCAAATTCCACGACGGCGCGCCTGTTACCGCGAAAGACGTGAAATGGTCGCTCGACCGCGCCGTCAGCGTCGGCGGCTTCCCGACCTTCCAGATGAGCGCGGGTTCGCTCACCAAGGCCGAGCAATTCGTCGTGGTCGACGATCACACTGTGCGCGTCGACTTCCTGAAGAAGGACAAGCTGACGATCCCCGATCTCGCCGTGATCGTGCCCTGCATCGTCAATTCCGAGCTGGTGAAGAAGCACGCCAGCGAGAAGGATCCCTGGGGCCTCGAATACACCAAGCAGCAGACGGCGGGCTCCGGCGCCTACAAGGTCACGAAGTGGACCGCCGGCACCGAAGTGATCATGGAGCGCAATGAGGATTGGGTCGGCGGTCCGCTTCCCAAGATCAAGCGCGTGATTTGGCGCATGGTGCCGCAGGCCGGCAACCGCCGTGCGCTGCTCGAGCGCGGCGATGCCGACATCTCCTATGAGCTGCCGTTCAAGGATTTCCAGGAGATGAAGGCGAACGGCAAGCTCAACGTGGTGTCGCTGCCGTTCTCCAACGGCATCCAGTATATCGGCATGAACGTCACCAAGCCGCCGTTCGACAATCCGAAAGTGCGGCAGGCCATCGCCTATGCGTTGCCGTACCAGAAGATCATGGACGCCGTGCTGTTCGGTCTCGGCAATCCCATGTTCGGCGCAAAGGACAAGGCCACCGAAGTCGCCTGGCCGCAGCCGCACAAGTACAACACCGACATGGAGAAGGCGAAGGCCCTGCTGGCTGAAGCCGGTTACGCCAACGGCTTCGAGACCACGATCTCGTTCGATCTCAACTTCGCCGGCGTCAACGAGCCGCTCTGCGTCCTCGTGCAGGAGAGCCTCGCCCAGCTCGGCATCAAGACCACCATCAACAAGGTGCCCGGCGCCAACTGGCGCACCGAGCTTAACAAAAAGGAGATGCCGCTCTTCACCAACGTCTTCTCGGGCTGGCTCGATTACCCCGAGTACTTCTTCTACTGGTGCTATCACGGCAACAATTCCGTCTTCAACACCATGAGCTACAAGTCGGCGGCGATGGACAAGTTCATCGACGGTGCGCGCACGGCGGCCGCCACCGGCGATAAGGCCGCTTACGATGCCGATGTGAAGGGTTTCGTCGATCTCGCCTTCGCCGACGTCCCGCGCATCCCGCTCTACCAGCCCTTCGTCAACGTCGCGATGCAGAAGAACGTCAGCGGCTACCAGTACTGGTTCCACCGGCGGCTGGATTATCGCGCGATGGCGAAGGGGTGAGGAAAGCGAATAGGGAGTGGCGAATAGCGAGTAGGGGGACGTGATGGTCGACAGGAGCGAATATCCATTCGCCACTCGCTATTCGCCATTCGCGCGAGCGGAGCGAGCACCATGCTGACCATGATCGGCAAGCGCCTGATGTTCGCGATTCCCTCGCTGATCGGCGTCGTCATCGTCACCTTCCTGCTGACGCGCGCGCTGCCGGGCGATCCCGCGGCTTACTTCGCCGGCCCCGCCGCGACCAAGGAAGCCGTCGAGCAGATCCGCAAGAAGCTCGGCTTGGACAAGCCGCTGATCGAACAGTTCTTCCGCTATGCCAACGATCTCGCGCATGGCGATTTCGGCAACTCGCTGACGACGGGCCAGCCGGTCGCCACCGAGATTCGTAACCGCCTGCCGGCGTCAGCCGAGCTGACGCTGCTCGGCCTCTTCGTGTCCATTGCGATCGCCATTCCGCTCGGCGTGCTCGCGGCAACGCGGCCGGGATCGTGGATCGATCATCTCTGTCGGATCACGACCACGGCCGGCGTGTCGCTGCCGGTGTTCTTCACCGGCCTCGTGCTGGTCTATGTCTTCTATTTCCGGCTGGGCTGGTCGCCGGCGCCGCTCGGCCGTCTCGATGTGTTCTACAGCGCGCCGCCGACGGTGACAGGCTTCTATCTGATCGACACTTTGATCGCGCGCGATGTCGAGGCGTTCCGCTCGGCGTTGAGCCAACTCATCCTTCCCGCAACGACGCTCGCGATCTTTTCGCTGGCGCCGATCGCACGCATGACGCGCGCGTCCATGCTCGCGGTGCTCGCATCCGAATTCGTCCGCACCGCGCGCGCCAGCGGCCTGTCGCCGGCGACGGTGATCGTCACCTACGCGTTCCGCAACGCGATGCTGCCGGTCATCACCACGCTCAGCATGGTGTTCTCGTTCCTGCTGGGGGCCAACGTGCTGGTCGAGAAAGTGTTCGCATGGCCGGGCATCGGCTCCTACGCGGTGGAAGCGCTGATCTCCTCCGACTTCGCGCCGGTGCAGGGCTTCGTGCTGACCATGGCGGTGATGTACGTGCTGCTCAATCTGATCATCGACATTTTGTACGGCGTGATCGATCCGCGCGTCAGGCTGGAGGGCTAGGTTATGAGCTCCGTTGCGCCTGCTGTTGAACCTGTTGGCCCCGCCCGCACATCAGGCCTCGTCGCGGTGCTCGAGCAGACCCGCTACGTCCTCGGCGAGAACAAGGTCACGGGCTTTGCCTTTGCGCTGCTCCTGATCATCGTGTTCGCCGCGCTGTTCGGCCCTTACGTGGTGCCGTACGACCCGCTCGCCTCGGATACGGCCGCCGCGCTGAAGCCGCCGTCGGCGGCGCACTGGTTCGGCACCGACCAGCTTGGGCGCGACATCTTCAGCCGCGTCATCGTCGCCACGCGCCTCGACTTCTTCATCGCGATCGCCTCGGTCGCGCTGGTGTTCCTGATGGGCGGCCTTGCCGGCATCGCGGCCGGCTATTTCGGCGGCTGGACCGACCGCATCGTCGGCCGCATCGCCGATACCATCATGGCCTTCCCGCTGTTCGTGCTCGCGATGGGCATCGTCGCCGCGCTCGGCAACACCGTGCAGAACATCATCCTGGCCACCGCGATCGTGAACTTCCCGCTCTATGCCCGCGTCGCGCGCGCGGAAGCCAATGTCCGCCGCAATGCCGGCTTCGTGCAGGCCGCGCGTCTGTCAGGCAACGGCGAGTTCCGCATCCTCCTGGTGCACATCCTGCCGAACATCATGCCGATCATGATCGTGCAGATGTCCCTGACCATGGGCTACGCCATCCTCAACGCGGCCGGCCTCTCCTTCATCGGCCTCGGCGTCCGTCCGCCGACCGCCGAATGGGGCATCATGGTCGCCGAAGGCGCGGGCTTCATGGTGTCGGGCGAATGGTGGATCGCGCTCTTCCCAGGCCTTGCCCTGATGATCGCCGTGTTCTGCTTCAACCTGCTCGGCGATGGCCTCCGCGACATCGTCGATCCCCAGCGGAGGACGTGATGGCAGACGTACGTCAGAAATTCTCCAATGATTTCAGTCGCCATTCTACTGTGCATGGGGTTGTTTTCGACCGTTTGAGTGACGGGAGCCGTCCATGACGGCCCAGCCCCTGCTCGACGTCCAGGACCTCACGGTCGAATTCACCACCCGACGCGGCATCGTCAAGGCGGTGCAGCACGTCAACATCTCCGTCGCCAGGGGCGAGACGCTCGCCATCGTCGGCGAATCCGGCTCCGGCAAGTCGGTGACCTCCTACGCGGTGATGCGCATCCTCGACCGCGCCGGCAAGATCGCCGAGGGCTCGGTGATGTTCTCCGGCATCGACGTCAAGGCGGCGACAGAAGACCAGATGCGGGACTTGCGCGGCCGCGAAGTCTCGATGATCTTCCAGAACCCGCGCGCCGCTCTGAACCCGATCCGGAAAGTGGGCGATCAGATCGAGGACGTGCTGCGCACCCATGTGCAGCAGGCCCAGGTCGCAGATCACGGCGAGAAGGCGATCGAGGCGCTCGAGCAGGTCAAGATCGCCCGCCCGCGCGAGCGCTATCACGCCTATCCGTTCGAGCTGTCGGGCGGCATGTGCCAGCGCGTCGTCATCGCGCTCGCGCTGGCCTGCAATCCGCAGCTGCTCATCGCCGACGAGCCGACGACCGGATTGGATGTCACCACGCAGAAGGCGGTGATGGACCTGATCGTCGAGCTGACGAAACGCCGCGCGATGTCGACCATCCTGATCACGCACGATCTTGGCCTCGCTGCCGCCTATTGCGACCGCGTCGTCGTCATGGAGAAGGGCCGCGTCGTCGAGACCGCCACCGCCGCCGACATTTTTGCCAACCCTCAGCACCCCTACACCAAGAAGCTGATGCGCGCGACGCCGCGGCTCGGGGTGAGCTTGCGCGATCTGCTGCCGGAAGAGGAGACTCTTGCCTCTCCCCGCGTGCGGGGAGAGGCCGACGCACGAAGTGCGGCGGGTGAGGGGGACTCTCCACGAGTCGAGTTCGCAGAGGCAGCCCCTCACCCCAACCCTCTCCCCGTGAAGGACGGGGAGAGGGAGCAGAGCGGTGCAAGCGGTGAGAGGGAGAAGACGCTCCTCCTCCGCGTTGAAAAGCTCGTCAAGGAATATCCCCGCCAGGGCGCGACCGCCGTGCTCGGCAAGCTGTTCGGCCGCAAGCCGCCGGTCGAGCCGGACGTGTTCCGCGCCGTCGACGGCATCAGCTTCGTGATCGGTCATGGCGAGAGCGTCGGTCTGGTCGGCGAATCCGGCTGCGGCAAATCGACCACGTCGATGATGGTGATGCGTCTGCTCGACCAGACCTCCGGCCTGATCCAGTTCGACGGCGAGGACATCGGCGGCATTCAGCCTGCCGCCTTCGCCCGGCTGCCGCAGCGTAGCCGCATCCAGATGGTGTTCCAGGACCCGACCGACAGCCTCAACCCGCGCTTCACCGCCGCGCGCGCGATCGCCGACCCGATCATGCAGCTTGGCGATATCAAGGGCCGCGACGCGCTCCGCGCCCGCTGCGAGGAACTCGCCACCATGGTCGGCCTGCCGCACAATCTGCTCGACCGCTTCCCGCACCAATTGTCCGGCGGCCAGAAGGCCCGCGTCGGTATCGCCCGGGCGATCGCGCTGCATCCCAAGCTCGTCATCCTGGACGAGCCGACCGCGGCGCTGGACGTCTCCGTGCAGGCTGTCGTCCTCAACCTGCTGCAGGACCTCAAGGCGCGGCTAGGTATGAGTTATCTGTTCGTCTCGCATGATTTGAACGTGGTGCGCTTGTTGTGCGATCGTGTCATTGTGATGCGGACCGGACGGATCGTCGAGGAGGGCTCTTCCGAGCAGGTTCTCGGCGATCCCAAGGACGACTACACCAAGGAGCTGCTGACGGCGATCCCGCATCCGCCGTTGCCGACACACTAAGACTGCACTGATTGCTTGAGAGCGTGATGGCCGAACCCCTGGACGATTATATCGACGCCGTGTCGAAGGCGCTGGCGCTGCCGATCGAGGAGGCCTGGCGGCCTGCCGTTCGCGCCAACCTCGAGGTCTCGCTGCGGCTTGGCCGTCTGGTCGACGAATTCGCGCTGCCGGACGAAACCGAGCCGGCGCCGATCTTCACGGCCTGACGCCATGTCCGCCAAGCCAGAGATGACGGCCTCCGAGATCGCAAGTGCGGTTGCGGGGCGCAAGATGTCCGCGCTCGATGCCACCGAAGCCGCGCTCGCGCGCATCGAGCGGCATGACGGCATCCTCAATTCCTTCACCGACGTCACCGCCGAACGCGCCCGCGCCAAAGCGCGCGCGATCGATGCCGACATCGCCGCGGGCAGGAATGTCGGTCCGCTCGCCGGCGTCCCCTTCGCCGTCAAGAACCTGTTCGATGTGGCGGGCCTTTCAACGCGCGCCGGCTCGAAGATCAACCGCGACCTCGCGCCCGCCAGGCGCGATGCGACCTTGATCGAGCGGATGGAGGCGGCCGGCGCCGTTCTCGTCGGTGCGCTCAACATGGGCGAATACGCCTACGATTTCACGGGCGAGAACATCCACGACGGTCCCTCGCGCAATCCGCACGACACCACGCGGATGAGCGGCGGCTCCTCCGGCGGCTCGGGCAGCGCCGTCGGCGGCGCGCTGGTGCCGATCGCGCTCGGCTCCGACACCAACGGCTCGATCCGCGTGCCGTCGTCCTTCTGCGGCATCTTCGGCCTGAAGCCGACCTATGGCCGGCTGTCACGTGCGCGCTCCTTCCCGTTCGTGGCGAGCCTCGATCATCTCGGCCCGTTCGCGCGCTCCGTCGCCGATCTCGCGCTCGCCTATGACGCGATGCAGGGTCCGGATGCCGACGACGGCGCCTGCACCACGCGCGGGTTGGAGCCCGTCACGCCGCGGCTCGATGAGTCCATCTCCGGCCTGCGCGTTGCGATCGCCGGCGGACACTTCCAGAAGAACGTGTTTCCGGAAGCGGTCGAAGCCGTCAGCCGCGTCGCCCAGGCGCTGGGCGCGACGCAAGTGGTGGATGTTCCCGAAGCATCGCGCGCCCGTGCGGCGGCTTACGTCATCACCACAACCGAAGGCGCTTCGCTCCATCTCGATCGCCTGCGCAAGCGCCCTGGCGATTTCGACCCGGCGGTGCGCGACCGGCTGATCGCGGGCGCCATGGTCCCGGCTGCGCTGGTCGATCGTGCCCAGAAATTCCGTCGCTGGTATCGCGCGCAACTCACCGAGATCTTCAAATCGGTCGACGTGCTGCTGGCGCCGGCGACGCCCTGCACCGCGCCGAAGCTCGGCCAGGTCAATTTCAATCTCGACGGCGTCGATTTGCCGGTGCGCGCCAATATCGGAATCCACACCCAGCCGATCTCCTTCATCGGCCTGCCGGTGGTCGCGGTCCCCGTGCCGCTCGAGCCGCTGCCGATCGGCGTGCAGATCATTTGTGCGCCCTGGCGCGAGGACATCGCGCTGCGCGTCGCGCACGCATTGGAGAAGGTGGGCGTCGTCGCTGCGCCCGCGCCGAGAGGGTTCTAAGATGCAGATCGATCTCCCCGAGGTGATCGCGGAAGTCAAAGCCGCGTTCGAGCGCTATGAGCAAGCCCTCGTCAGCAACGACGTCGCCGTGCTCGGCGAGCTCTTCCGCAACGATCCGCGCACCTTGCGCTACGGCATCGGCGAGAACCTCTATGGCTACGAGGCAATCTCCGGTTTCCGCGCCGGCCGTTCGCCGGTCGGGCTGAACCGCCGCACCGCCAAAACCGTGATCACCAGCTATGGCCGCGACACGGCCGTGGCGTCCACCTTGTTCTATCGCGATACGGCTCCCGGCATGGTCGGCCGGCAGATGCAGACGTGGATACGTTTCCCGGAGGGCTGGCGCGTCGTCGCCGCTCATGTCAGCATCATCGACGAGCCGAAAGAGACCGTATGACGCTTGATGATCTTCCGCAGGGCGCATTGCCGGCCGAGCCGGTGGTGCCGCGCGTCGACCGTGCATCGCCGTCGCTGCTGAAGGTCACGCGCGCCGAGGAGCTGCGGCTGCAGCTTGCCGACGAGATCGTGCGGGGAACGCTGGCGCCGGGCTCGCCGCTGGACGAGACCGACATCGCGCGGCGCTTCAACGTCTCGCGCACGCCGGTGCGCGAGGCGCTGCGCCAGCTGGTGGCGAGCGGCCTTGTCGAGGCGCGGCCGCATCGCGGCGCCGTGGTGGCGCGGCCATCCGTCGAGCGGCTGAAAGGCATGTTCGAGGCGATGGCGGAGCTCGAGGCCTTGTGCGCCGGTCTTGCCGCCGAACGCATGTCGGCGGCGGAGCGTCACGGCCTGGAGGCCGTCCACGAGGAGCTGCGGGTGCTGAGCTACACCGGCAATCCCGAGCGCTTCCACGAGGTCAACGAGCGCTTCCACAACGCGCTCTATGCCGGCTCGCAGAACGGCTACATCGCCGAGATCACGCTCGCGACCCGCGTCCGCGTGCAGCCGTTCCGCCGCGCCCAGTTTCGCAATCTCGGCCGTCTCGCCAAGTCGCAGGCCGAGCACGACCGCGTCGTCGTCGCCATCATGCGCGGCGACAAGCAGGGTGCCGCCGCCGCCATGCGTGCGCATATCGAGCTGGTGCGCGGGGAGTATGAGATCTACGCGGTGTCGGTGTGAGTTGCGTGTTCACCACGAGGTGAAGGAGAGGCGTCGGTTCTCAGGAACCCGGCTTTGCACCGATCGTTTCCTCCCATCGATCCGATAAGGAGAAAACACCATGGCCTCCTCCGAGAAAGATCCGCGCCATCACACCCAGAAGATGAAGCAGCGTCTACAGGAGACGGTGACGCATCTGCGCGAAGACATCCGCAAGGTCGACGAGCCCCAGCTCACCGCGATGTTCGAAACGTCCGCAGAGGTGCTGTCCGGCCTCGTCAAGGCGTTCGACGATTACGAGAAGAAGAACGAAGCCGCCTGGCGCAAGCCGGTGTAAGGCCGCGGTCGCTGTCTACGCCGTCGTAGCTTCAGCCATAAACTTCCGCCAGCCGCCATATGCCGTGATGTCCCGCGCATCGCCCAGCACTTCCGGCTCGACGAGGAATCCCTTCACGCTGCGTCCGTCGGCGAGCCTGATTGTGCCGATCGCCATCGGCGCGGGGATCGCGTTGACGAACTTGCCGAAGGCGGACGACGACAACGACCAGATCTCCAGCTCGATGGCAGCGCCTTTGCTGGCCTCAACGCGCAGCATGCCCGGCTTCGGCGGCGTCGTCTTGAGCGCATAGAGCTTGTAGTCGGGCGCGGTCTTCGTCGCCTCGATCAGCTTTCCGTTCAGCGCCGTCAGCTCGCCGTTCAGCGCCATGCCAGTGAGATGCGCGCCGACCACCGCAATCGGGATTGCATCGCCGTTGCTTGCGGGCAGTGGCGCGAGCGGGGCCTGTGCCACACCCTTCGCGCCGACCGTCAGTTTGGTATCGGCATGGAACACCCGGCCGATGCTCGCGAGCAGCGCGTCGCGCCCTGCGGGCGCCAGCAGAGTGATGCCGAACGGAATTCCGTCGCTGCGCATCGCAGCCGGCACAGCGAGACCGCAGAGGTCGAGCAGGTTGACGAAATTGGTGTAGGTGCCGAGCCGGCTGTTGAGCTCGATCGGATTGGCCAGCACCTGCGCGGTCGTATAGGCCGTCGGCGCCGTCGGCAGCACCAGCGCGTCGATGTTGGCGAACGTGCGTTCGGCGATCTTGCGCAGGCCCTGCAGGCGATAGAGCGCCGAGAAGGTTTCCGCCGCGGTCAGCCGCGCGCCGGCCGCGGTGATCTCCCGCGTGACGGGGTGGATCGTGTCTGGCGCGGACGCCAGCAGGTTCTTGATCACGAGGTAACGCTCGGCGACCCAGGGGCCCTCATAGAGCAGCCGCGCCGTCTCGTAGAACGGCTCGAGGTCGAACTCGACCAGCTTTGCCCCGAGCGCGGTCCATCGCTTCAGCGCATCATTGTAGGCGGCTTCCGCTTTCTTGTCGCCGAAGAAGATCAGCTGGCCGTTGCGCGGCACACCCAAGCGCAGGTTTGCCGGCATCGGCGTGATCGCGCCGAACGGCCGGTCGCGCGAGAATGGATCGGCCTGGTCGGGGCCGGCCATCACCGACAGCGCGAGTGCGGCATCGTCCACGGTCAGTGCGAACACCGAGATGCAGTCGAGCGTGCGGCAGGCCGGCACCAGGCCTGCGGTCGAGATCATGCCGAGGCTCGGCTTCAGCCCGACGATGTTATTGAGCATCGCCGGCACGCGGCCCGAGCCGGCGGTATCCGTGCCGAGCGACAACGGCACGAGCCCGGCGCCGACCGCAGTGGCCGAGCCCGAGCTCGAGCCGCCGGGAATGAGATCCTCGCGGATCGAATTCCGGGGAATGCCGTAGGGCGAGCGGACGCCGACGAGGCCGGTCGCGAACTGGTCGAGATTGGTCTTGCCGATGATGATCGCCCCCGCTGCGCGCAGGCGCTCGACGGCGGTCGAGTCGTGCGTGGGCGTGTAGGAGAAAGCCGGGCAGGCCGCGGTGGTAGGGAAGCCCAGCGCGTCGATATTGTCCTTCACCGCGACCGGCACGCCGTAAAGCGGCAGGCTGGCAGCATCCGCCCGGGCCGCGAGCTTCTCTGCTTCCGCGATCGCGTCCTTCTCGTCGCGCAGGCTGATGAACACGGCAGGATCGTCGTGATCGCGGATGCGCTGATAGGTCCGCGCGACCGTCTGCGCCGGCGTCAGCGTCCCCGCGCGGTGCGCGGCCACAATCGCGGCGATCGTTTCAGGCTGCTCGGCCCCCATGGCGGCAAAACTCCGGCAATTCGTCTTCGCCCGGAGTTAAGCAAGCGATGTGCCATTGTGTACAGAATCCGGGCAGGATGATCGTGCCGGATCTTATCGTGCGATCAGTGGCTTGGGGGACATTTCGGCTGGCGCCCGGCCGGTCGCCTCAGTGACCTATCTGCCCAAATCATAGGCAGTCGGGATCAGGTGAAGCCGGAGAGGATCCGGAGGAGCTGTGCCCGGTTCTCCTTGCCGATCTTCGCCTCGACGTGCCGCTCGTGCTCGGCCGCGAGCCGCTTGAACTTCTCAAGCGCCGTCTCGCCCTGCGCGGTGAGGTGCAGCGCATGCGAGCGCCGGTCCTGCTTCGACTTGATCCGCTTCACCAGCTTGCGCTGCTCGAGGCTGTCGAGCAGGTGCACCAGCCGGGCGCGCTCGATGCCGAGGCGTTTGGCCACCGCCATCTGCGACAGGCCCGGATTGGCGCCGATCACGGTCAGCACCGAATATTGCGTCGGCCTGATGTCGACCTCGCCGAGCGTCTTGATGAAGTCCTGAAAGATCCAGATCTGGAAGCGCCGTATCGCATAGCCGGCGTGGCCGACCAGCGCGTCGAGGCCAACGTCGTCGGTGCCATCGCGTGGTGCTGCGCCGTTGCCGGCGCGCTTGCGTGGGGCGTGGCGGCCGTCCGCCCGGGATGCTGTGGCTGTCACGTCGTCTCTCCTGTCGCGCAACCCTAGCGCCCCTGGGTTCGAAGCGAAAGATTGTTGTTGACGACAACAATTGGCGTGCCCAACATTATAGGCCAAAGCAGCCCGGAACGAGGCCGCGGTCGATCCTGTAACCGGGATGGAGGAGGAAACACATGACAGTCGCCTCACATGGTGACGTTGCAGGCCTGTTCGCAACGCCAAGGACCGTCGCAGAGCATCGGCCCGACGGCAGCATCGTTCTGCGCTCGCCCGAGCCTCTCGGCGAGACTGCGCGCTGCACCGGCGATTGGCTGGAGCAATGGGCGCAGCAAAGGCCGGATGCGATCTTCCTCGCCGAGCGCGGCAATGTCGAAATGCCCTGGACCACCGTCACCTATGCGCAGGCGCTTCGCAAGGTGCGCGCCGCCGCGTCCTGGGTCCTGGCACAAGGGCTCAGCGCGGACCGCCCCGTCGCGATCCTCTCGGACAACAGCATCGATCATGCGCTGCTCGCGCTCGCCGCCCAGCATGTCGGCGTCCCCTCGGCGGCGATCTCGCCGGCCTATTCGCTGATGTCGAAAGATTTCGACAAGCTCAAGAGCATGATTGCGCTGCTCGATCCGGGCGCGATCTACGTCTCTGCGCTCCAGCCGTTCGCGCCAGCGCTGGCCGCCATCAAGCCGTTGCACAGCGCACACGTCATCAGCGGCAATGCCGATGACGTCGACGCGCTCGCGTTCCACGCCATTGCGGCAACGCCCGAGACGCCTGACGTCGCAAGAGCCTTCGCCGCGGTGACGCCTGATACGATCGCAAAATTCCTGTTCACCTCGGGTTCGACCGGCACGCCGAAAGCCGTCATCAACACCCAGCGCATGCTGACGTCGAGCCAGCAGGCCAAGGCGCAGACCTGGACCTTCCTCGAACGGAGCCGCGATCTCGTCATTCTCGATTGGCTGCCCTGGAGCCACACCTTCGGCGCCAACCACAATTTCAACCTCGTGCTGCGCAACGGCGGCGCGCTCTACATCGATGGCGGCAAGCCCGCGCCCGGTCTGTTCGCGACCTCGCTCGCCAACCTCAGAAGCGTGATGCCGACGGTCTATTTCAACGTGCCGCGCGGCTTCGACATGCTGATCGCGGCACTGCGCAGCGACGAGGAATTGCGCCGCCGCTTCTTCGGCGAGGTGAAATTCGCCTTCTATGCCGGGGCCGCGCTGCCGCAGAATCTGTGGGATGCTCTCGAAGAGCTCTCGCTCGAGACGGTCGGCCGCAAGCTGCCGATGGTCTCGGCCTGGGGCTCGACGGAAACCTCACCGCTCGCCACCGACTGTCATTTTCTCGCCGAGCGCTCCGGCAACATCGGCGTGCCCATTCCCGGCACCGAGCTGAAGCTCGTCACCTCCGGCGACAAGCTGGAGGTGCGGGTGCGTGGCCCCAACGTCACGCCCGGCTATTGGAAGGCACCCGAGCTGACCAGGCAAGCGTTCGACGAGGAGGGCTTTTACTTGATCGGCGACGCGGTGAAGCTTGCCGATAGCGCGCGCCCCGAGCGCGGCCTGTTCTTCGACGGTCGCGTTGCCGAAGACTTCAAGCTCAATTCCGGCACCTGGGTCAGCGTCGGCGGCTTGCGCGTTGCCGGCATCGCCGCGCTGGCGCCGCTGGCTCAGGACATCGTCGTCGCCGGTCACGGCGGTGACGAGGTGCGTTTCCTGGTGTTCCCGAATATTGCCGCTTGCCGCGCCCATGCCGGTCTGCCCGAAACGGCGGCGGCCAGCGACGTGCTGGCGCACGACAAGGTCCGCAGCGCCATCGCGCAGGGTTTGGCGAAGCTGAAACAGCAGAGCGCCAACTCCTCCGGTCACGCCACCCGCGCGCTGCTGCTCGCCGAGCCACCGTCGGTCGACGGCGGCGAGATCACCGACAAGGGCTACATCAACCAGCGCGCCGTGCTGACGCGCCGCGCCGATGCGGTAGCGCGGCTGAACGATGATGCGTCGGGTGAGTGGATCGGATTGTAAAGGCCGAGTTAGCGACGCCATATTCCGCTGTCATTCCGGGGCGCGCCTCTTGGCGCGAGCCCGGAATCCATTTCACCGTAGGGGTGGTGCACGATGGATTCCGGGTTCGCGCTACGCGCGCCCCGGAATGACGAGTGGGGTACGCCAACAACCCTGTCGCAATATTCTGCTGATTCTTTTGTTGCCTAAGCAACTAATCTGTGCGAACCGTTCCAGACAGAGATGACGGCGGGCGAACCGCCGCGTTCTTTCTGGAGGAAGCAATGCGCGGCAGAAGGGGTGCCGTCGGCAAATGCCGGCGCATGATCGGGAGTGACGGGAGCTTGCGCGCCGCGCGCGACCCGTCAGGTGTCGATGCTGCCGGTCACCGCGCCGAGATTTTCGTGCAGCCGGCGCAAGAGATCGATCAGCACCTCGCGTTCGTCCTTGCTGAGGCAGGACAACAGCCGTCGCTCGCGTTCGAACGCAGCGACGATCACCTTGTCATGGGTGGCGCGGCCCCTTGCCGTCAACGAGATCGAGTGGGTGCGGCCGTCGTTCGGGTCGGTGCGGATCGACACCAGCCCGCGCTTTTCGAGGCCGGCAAGCGTCCGGCTCACCGGCCCCTTGTCGAAGCCGATGACGTGGCAGATGCGCGAGGCCGGGATGCCGGGTTCGATCGCCAACAGCGACATGATCCGCCATTCGGTGACGTTGACACCGAACTCGCGCTGATAGAACGCGGTCGCGCTGTTCGAGAGCTTGTTGGCGATGAAGGTGATGAACGCCGGGACGTAACGGTCGAGATCGAGCGTCGGCCCTGCATCATGGGGCGCGGGCTTGTGGCGGGCTTTAGTCGAGGACGGCGGCATATCGGGTTTCTGACTCGCGGCGGGCCCAAAGACCTAAGGGCATGCGTCGTCCTTTCACAAGATCAAAATGAGGGAGGTCTTCCATGACCGCATCCGGCTGCGCGGGATCGGGTGTCCCGCATCTCGACGTCGACCCCTTCGACATGAGCTTTTTTGCCGACCCCTATCCGGCGCATGAGCTGCTGCGGGAAGCCGGCCCCGTGGTCTATCTCGACAAGTGGAACGTCTATGGCGTGGCGCGCTATGCCGAGGTCCACGCTGTGCTGAACGATCCCGCAACCTTCTGCTCCAGCCGCGGCGTCGGCCTTTCCGACTTCAAGAAGGAGGCGCCGTGGCGACCGCCGAGCCTGATCCTCGAGGCCGATCCGCCGGCGCACACCCGCACCCGCGCCGTCCTGTCAAAAGTGTTGTCGCCGACCGTGATGAAGCAGGTCCGTGACCGCTTTGCCGAGGCGGCCGAGGCGCGTGTCGATGCCCTGCTGCAGATGCGCAGCTTCGATGCGATCGCGGATCTCGCCGAGGCCTATCCTCTGTCGATCTTTCCAGATGCGCTGGGTCTGAAACCGGAAGGGCGCGAGCATCTGATTCCCTACGCAAGCGTGGTATTCAACGCGTTCGGCCCACCCAACCAGTTGCGCCAGCAGGCGATCGAACGATCGGCGCCGCATCAGGCCTATGTCGCCGAGCAGTGCCAGCGCGAGAATCTGGCGCCCGGCGGCTTCGGCGCCTGCATCCATGCACAGGTCGACGAGGGCGCCATCACGCCCACCGAAGCGCCGCTGCTGGTGCGCTCGCTGCTGTCGGCCGGACTCGACACGACGGTCAACGGCATCGGCGCTGCGGTGTATTGCCTCGCGCGCTTTCCCGATCAATGGCAGCGGCTGCGCGACGACCTCACGCTCGCGCGCGGTGCCTTCGAGGAGGCCGTGCGCTTCGAGAGCCCGGTGCAGACCTTCTTCCGCACCACCACCCGTGAGGTCGAGCTCTCCGGTGCGCGAATCGGTGAGGGCGAGAAGGTGCTGATGTTCCTTGCCGCCGCCAACCGCGATCCAAGGCGCTGGGACGACCCCGACCGCTACGACATCACCCGCCGCACCTCCGGCCATGTCGGCTTCGGCTCCGGCATCCACATGTGCGTCGGCCAGCTCGTCGCCCGCTTGGAAGGCGAAGTGATGCTGACCGCGCTGGCCCGGCGCATCGCAAAGCTCGAGATCACGGGCGAGCCGAAGCGCCGTTTCAACAACACGCTGCGCGGGCTCGACAGCCTGCCTGTGACGATCACCCCGGCCTGACGAGGAGCTTGATGCCTGCCATTACCTTCATCCATCCCGACGGCAAGTCCGATCGCGTCGAGACCGCAGGCGGCGAGAGCGCCATGCAGGCCGCGACCCGTCACGGCCTCGACGGCATTCTGGCCGAATGCGGCGGCAACGCGATGTGCGCGACCTGCCATGTCTATGTCGACGAGAGCTGGCTCGCGCGCCTGCCTGCGATGGCCGACGACGAGGATGCGCTGCTCGACGGCACCGCCGCTGAGCGGCGACCGACGAGCCGACTGTCCTGCCAGATCACGATCACGCCCGATCTCGATGGGCTCGTCCTGAAGTTGCCAGAGCGGCAGGTCTGATCTGCCAAGCCGTCGGATCTTCGCAAAATATCAAACAGGGAGGGAATGATGAAACATCTGAAGTGGACGCTCGCGGTGGCTGCGAGCTTGGTGACCGGCGCGGCCAACGCCGAAATATCGGACAACGTCGTGCGCATCGGCGTGCTCAACGACATCTCCGGCATCTTCCAGGACACCAATGGCATGGGCTCGGTCGAGGCCGCGCGCATGGCGGCGGAGGATTTCAGCGGCGGCGGCAAGGGCATCAAGGTGGAGATCGTCTATGCCGATCACCAGAACAAGGCGGATGTCGGCAATGCGATCGCGCGCAAATGGCTCGACGTCGAAGGCGTCGACGCGATCGTCGACGTGCCGAACTCGGCCGTCGGTCTTTCCATCAACGCGCTTCTGCGCGACAGCCGCATGACCTTCCTGGCGTCCTCGACCGCAAGCTCGGACCTCACCGGCAAGGCCTGCTCGCCCAACACGATCCAATGGGTCAACGACGCCTGGGCGACCGGCAACACCACCGCAGCCGCCATGGTGTCGCGCGGCGGCAAGGATTGGTATTTCCTCACGGTCGATTACGCGCTCGGCAAGGGCATCGAGGCGGAGGCGCAGAAATACATCGAGGGGCACGGCGGCAAGGTGATCGGCTCGTCCAAGCATCCGCTCGGCACCTCCGATTTCGCGTCCTTCCTGCTGCAGGCGCAAAGCTCGAAGGCGCAGGTCATCGGGCTCGCCAATGCAGGCGGCGACACCATCAATGCGGTGAAACAGGCCGCCGAATTCGGCATCCAGCAGAGTGGGCAGAAGCTCGTCGCCTTCCTGCTCTTCATCAACGACGTTCACGGCATGGGCATCAAGGTCGCGCAGGGCCTCCAGCTCATGGAAGCCTTCTACTGGGACATGAACGATGATACCCGCGCGTTCGCCAAGCGTTTTGCTGCACGGCCCGGCATGAACGGCAAGATGCCGAGCGGCAATCAGGCCGGAGTCTATGCTTCCACGCTCGCTTATCTCAACGCCGTCGCCGCCACCGGCAGCGACAATGCCAAGCAGGTCGTGCCCGAGATGAAGAAGTTCAAGGGCAAGGACAAGCTGTTCGGCGACACCGCGATCCGTCAGGACGGTCGCGTCGTGCATCCGATGTACCTGTTCGAGGTGAAGAAGCCGGAGGAGTCGAAATATCCGTACGACTATTACAAGCTGGTCGCGACGATTCCGGCAGACCAGGCGTTCCGCCCGCTCGCGGAAGGCGGGTGCGAGCTGGTGAAGTAGCGGCCGCGAGCGCGGCGCAATTGCACCCTCTCCCCTTGTGGGAGAGGGTGGCTTCGCGAAGCGAAGCCGGGTGAGGGGTCTCTCTCCTCACGAACAATCGCGAGAGTTGAGAGAACCCCTCATCCGGCGCCGTAGCCGAAGCTCTGCTTCGGCGTTCTTAAGAACGGCGGCCGAAGGCCGCCTATGCCACCTTCTCCCACAAGGGGAGAAGGAAGTAAGACTACACCACCTTGCTCGACCCCTGCGTGATCAACCGCGCTGCGCGCTGGTCTCGCGCGTAGATCCACAGCCAGCTCAGCGCGACGCTGAGCCGGTGGCGCAGGCCGATCAGGAAGTAGATGTGGGCGATGCCCCAGATCCACCACGCGATGGTGCCGCGCAGCTTGATCTTGCCGAAATCGATGATTGCGAGCCGCTTGCCGATCTGCGCGAGGTTACCGGAATGCTTATAGCGGAACGGACCCGCTGCAGCGCCGCGCAGGCGCGCTTTGATGGTCTCCGCGACGTGACGGCCCTGCTGCTTGGCGGCCGGCGCGATGCCGGGCACCGGCTTGCCGTCCCAGGCGTTGATGCTGACGGTATCCCCGATCGCGAAGATCTCGGGATGGCCTGATATGGTGAGGTCGGCCTCGACCAGCACGCGCCCGGCGCGATCGTGCGCTGCGCCGAGCCATTCGGCAGCGGGCGAGGCGCGCACGCCGGCGGCCCAGATCCGTGTCTTGGCCTCGAGCAGTTTGCCGCCGAACACGACGCCCTCGCGATTGATCTCGGTGACGGCCTGCCCGAGCACGACCTCGACGCCGATCTTTTCCAGCGAGGCCTGCGCATAGGCTGATAGCTCGTCGGGAAAGCCGGCGAGCACGCGCTGGCCGGCCTCGATCAGCACGACGCGGGCCTTGTGCGTGTCGATGTTGCGGAAATCGGCGGGCAGGGTGTGATGCGCCATCTCGGCGATGGTGCCGGCGAGCTCGACGCCGGTCGGGCCGGCGCCGACGATCACGAAGGTCAGCCGTGCCGCGCGCCGCTTTGGATCGATCTCGCGCTCGGCGCGCTCGAACGCCACCAGGATGTGCCGGCGCAAGGTGGTCGCATCCTCCAGCGTCTTCAGGCCGGGCGCGAACTGCTCCCATTCATCGTGGCCGAAATAGGCGTGCCGCGCGCCCGTGGCCAGCACCAGCGTGTCGTAGGGCACCTCGCTGCCGTCGTCGATCAGCACGCAGCGTCGTTCGGCATCGACGCCGCTCACGGTGGCGAACAGCGTCGTCACCTCGCGCCGGTCGCGCATGAGATGACGGATCGGCCAGGCGATCTCGCTGGTTGCGAGCGAGGCGGTCGCGACCTGGTAAAGCAGGGGCTGGAACAGATGATGATTGCGGCGGTCGATCAGCGTGATCTCGACGGGAGCGCCCGCAAGCCGGTAAGTCGCCTCCAGCCCGCCGAAGCCGGCGCCGACGATGACGACGCGATGGGGATTTGCGGCCATGATTTAACCCTCGATCTCGCTGCTGCTCGCCTTCATTTAAGTGCGGATTGGGCGCCGCGGTCCAATAGAGGTCATCAATCGTCGCATAGGCCTGATGTATCGATCCGGCGCGAAAAAGCGCCGCAGCCTCCCGGACCGGCCCTGGGCCGGCCTCGGCCGAAGTGAGTAGAATTATAATTCTTGCCATCTCAGATCGGGGCGAAATATGGTGCAGGGCGGGCGCTGAGCCATTGGCGGCGCGACATATTTTGCGTTCAATAGAGACAGGCCTGGAGCGGCGATCACCCCGCTTCCAGGACCGATAATTAAGGAGGGAGTGTTATGAGGACGGCATTCTGGCTGGCGGGCGCAGCGGCGCTGGTGCTGGCAAATCAGGCATTCGCCGGAGACACCATCAAGATCGGTTTCGTCTCGACCTTCAGCGGCCCGACCGCCGTGATCGGCAACGACATGCGCAATTCCTTCGAGCTCGCGCTCGATCATCTCGGCCGCAAGATGGCCGGCAAGCCGGTCGAGGTGCTCTACGAGGACGACGGGCAGAAGCCCGACGTCGGCAAGCAGAAGACCGAGAAGCTGGTGCAGTCCGACAAGGTCGACTTCATCGTCGGCTATATCTGGTCGAACGTGCTGCTCGCCTCGCTCAAGACCGCGGTCGATTCGAAGACCTTCCTGATCTCGGCCAATGCCGGGCCGTCGCAGCTCGCGGGCGAGCTGTGCTCGCCTTACGTGTTCTCGACCTCCTGGCAGAACGACCAGACCCCGCAGGCGGTCGGCACCTATATGAACCAGAAGGGTGTCAAGTCGGTGTTCCTGATCGGCCCGAACTATGCCGCCGGCAAGGACATGCTGGCCGGCGTCAAGAGCACCTTCAAGGGTCAGGTCGTGGGTGAGGAATATACGGTGTGGCCGAGCCAGCTCGACTTCTCCGCCGAGCTCTCCAAGGCGCGTGCCTCCGGCGCCGAGTCGATCTTCGTGTTCTACCCGGGTGCTGCTGGCGTGCAATTCCTGAACCAATATGCACAGGCCGGGCTGAAGAGCACGATGCCGCTCTACACCGCCTTCACCATCGACGAGCTCTCGCTGCCGCTCCAGAAGGAGAACGCGCTCGGGGTGCCCGGCGCGCAGCAATGGGTCAACGACCTCCCCAACGAGCAGAACAAGCGCTTCGTCGCCGACTACCGCAAGAAGTACCCCGGCCTGCGCCCGACCTTCTACGGCGCGCAGTCCTATGACGCCGCGAACCTGATCAACAGCGCCGTCGTCGCCGTGAAGGGAGACACCTCCAAGAAGGACGAGATGAAGGCCGAGATGGAGAAGGCCAACTTCAAGTCGGTGCGCGGCGCGTTCAAGTTCGGCAACAACCACATCCCGATCCAGAACTTCTATCTGCAGGACGTGGTCAAGGATTCCGAAGGCCAGCTCGCCTTGAAGACCGTCGCCACCATCGTCGAGAACGATCAGGATCGCTTCCACGAGAAGTGCAAGATGAAGTGAGCCAAGCGACGTAGCCCCTTCTCCCCTTGTGGGAGAAGGTGGCGCGAAGCGCCGGATGAGGGGTTCTCTCCCCTTGCAAGATTGTCCGTGAGGAGAGAGACCCCTCACCCGTCTCGCCGCTTTGCGGCGAGCCACCCTCTCCCGCAAGGGGAGAGGGGAAGCAGAATTGCCTACACCCTCGGCATGCTTGCCGGGCGCACCTCGCGCGCTTGCGCTGCGAGCCTGATGGCGGCGTTGGCCGCGCCAAAACCCTGATAGTTCCTGCGCTCGACGATCTCGAAGAAGAAGCGCTCGTCGAAGATGTGGGTGTAGACCTGGAAGAACTCGCCGTCGCCTTCGCGGTCGTAGAGGATGTGGTTGGCGCGCAGCTGCGCCATCAGTTCGGGTGAAAGATCGTATTTGGCTTCGATGTCGTCGTAGTAATTGTCGGGGATGTCCAGGAAGCCCGCGCCGCGCCGGCGCATCGCGGCGACGGTCGCAAAAATATCCTGACACGCGAAGGCGACATGCTGCACGCCCGAGCCGAAGAACTCGGAGATGAAGCGCGCCGGCAGGGTGCGGTTGGCGGAGGAGCCATTGAGCACGAAGCGCAGGCTCTGGTCGGCGTTGATGACGGCCTGGCTCTGCACGAGGCCTCTGGGGTCGGCGATCTCCATCTGCGGCAGGCGTTTCAGGTCGAGAATGCCGGTGTAGAACAACAGCCAGGTCAGCATCTCGTCATAGGGCATCGACTGCGCGATGTGGTCGACCGCGACCAGCGCATCGGCGCTTGAATCGCTTGCAACAGGCTCGAAATCGGTGTCCCAGTTCTTGCCGGCCTGGTCGAGAAAATAGAGCAGGCTGCCGCCGACGCCATGGATCGCGGGAATCTCGAGTTCACCCGGTCCGACCGGCTGGTAGAAGGTGCGCGCCTTCAGCGTCTCGGCGCGCTGCATGGCGCGGCCGGCATCGTCGACGTCGAGCGCGATGGCGCAGACGCCGGGCCCGTGGGTGACATAGTGCGAATGCGCAAAGCCGTCGGTCTCGCAATTGATGACGAGCTCGACCTTGCCCTGCGACCAGCGCTCCACCGCCTTGCTGCGGTGCTGGCCCGTCTTGCGAAAACCGAGCTGCGAGAACAGGCGGCCAAGCTCGGCGGCCTTGCTCTCGTTGACGGCAAATTCGATGAAGCCGGTGCCGCGGCTCTTCGCCTTCGGGGCCAGCGCCTTGCCGGCGAAATTCGGCCAGTCCGGTGCGAGCTGGTCCTCCAGCAGAATCAGCGAGCGCAGGCCGTCGACCGCGGTCTGTGCGGCCGAGCCGGCGCGGAACTGGTCGTTGAAGATTTCCAGCGACAGCGGTCCGGCATAGCCGGTCGCTGCGATCGCCGCCATGAACGCGCCGACCGGCAGGTCGCCCTGGCCGGGGAAGGAGCGGAAGTGCCGGCTCAATGACAGGATGTCGAGCTCGAGCCTTGGCGCGTCGGAGAGCTGCACCAGAAAGATCTTGTCGCCGGGGATCGAGGCCATGGCGCGGGTCGGAAAGCCAGGTGCCAGCGCATGAAAGCTGTCGAGGATGACGCCAATCGCGGGATGATCGGCGCGGCGCACGATCTCCCAGGCGTCGCGATAATCGTTGACGTGGCGGCCCCAGGCCAGCGCCTCATAGCCGACGCGCAAACGACGTTTCGCGGCGCGATCGCCAAGCTCGCGAAAATCGTCAGCCGCGCGGTCGATGCCGCCGAGCGCGGCGGGTGAGACGTTGGAGCAGATCAGCAACAGATCGGTGCCGAGCTCCTGCATCAGATCGAACTTCCGCTCCGCGCGGGCGAAGTTGCGCGCACGCTGCGGCTCCGGCATGCCCTCGAAATCGCGGAACGGCTGGAACGCACAGATCTCGAGATTGAGGTCCGTGCACATCTTCGCGATATCGCGTGGGCCGGCGCCGAACGACAGCAGGTCGTTCTCGAAGATTTCGACCGCATCGAAGCCCGCGGCGGCGATGGCGCGGAGCTTTTCGTCGAGGCTGCCTGAGAGGGAGACGGTGGCGATCGAGCGCTTGTTCATGCGGCCTGCTCCATGATCCGCCCCGGCGAGATCGTTTGCCCGGTACGCGCGGCCGCGCTGACGGCTTCGACGACGGCGAGCGTCCCCATCGCGTCCTCGACCGATATCAGCGGCTGTTCACGGCCGGCAATCATTGCGCAGAAATGCCGGAGCTGCTCGACCAGCGGATCGAACGCGGGCGGCGCGATGGTCCCGCGCGCCAGCGGCGCGTACCAGCCGGGCTGCTCCGTGTATGACCACAGCTCCATGTTCGGCACGGAGAGCGAACCCGCCGTCCCTGCGAAGATGTAGCAGGGCTGGTCCTGCCTGGGATAGGCCGGGTTCTCGCCTGAGGAGAGCTCCCAGCTCCACGGCGCCGGCGTCGCATCCGACACGGTTACCGTGCCCAGCGCGCCGTTGGCGAAGCGCAGCAGCAGCGCGGCGGTGTCCTCGACCGCGAAGCCGCGCACCTTGTTCGAGGTCAGCGCCTGCACCTCGACGATCTCGCCGCAGATGAAGCGGAGATTGTCGATGTCGTGGATGAGATTGATCAGCAGTGGCCCGCCGCCTGCCTCACGCCGCCAGGCGACCTCGAAATAATCGTCGGGCTTCTTGAGGAGCCACAGCCCGACCACGGCCGTGAGCTGGCCGAGCTTTCCGTTCGTCACGGCCTCGCGGGCCGACTTGATGACGGGATTGTGCCGCCGGTGGTGGCCGACCAGCATCGGCACGCCGGTGCGTCTCACCGCCGCGCACAGGCGTTGCGCGGTGGCAACCGTCTCGGTCACCGGCTTCTCGATCAAAGCCGGCACGCCGGCTTCGGCGCAGTCGAGCGCCATCGGCAAGTGCAACGTGTTGGGCGACGCAATGATGAGGCCGTCGGGCTTCTCTTCGGCCAGCAGCGCGCGATGGTCCGCATAGCAGGGCACGCCATGCGCCCGCGCATATTCCTTCGCGGCGGGCGAGGGGTCTGCGATGCCGGCGAGCACGCAATCCTGGGCGGACTCGATCAACTCGATATGGCGGCGGCCGATCAGGCCGGCGCCGGCCACGGCGATCCGCATTCTCGCGCTCATGCCGCGCTCTCCTCCATGGCGCCGCCGAGGAAGAGCTGCCCGATGCGCGGATCGTTCAGAATGCGCCTGGCGTCATCGACCATGCGGGTCTGGCCAAGCTCCAGCACGATGCCGATGTCGGAGATCTCCAGCGCCGAGCGCGCGTTCTGCTCGATCATCAGGATGGTGACGCCGCGATCGCGCAAGCTCTTGAGGATGTCGAAGGTCTGCTGCACCATCAGCGGCGACAGACCGATCGAGGGCTCGTCGACCAGCACCAGCTTCGGCTCGAGCAGCAGCGAGCGGGCGATCTCGAGCTGCTTCTGCTCGCCGCCTGATAGCGTCGAGGCCTGCTGCGCGGACTTGCGCCGCAATGCCGGAAACAGGTCGAGCGCCGCCTCGATCCGCTTGGGCAGGTCGAGGCCCTTGTCGGCGGCGACGCCGCCGAGCTCGATATTGTGGCGCACCGACAGCTCGGGAAAGATGTTGCGGCCCTGCGGCACGTAGCAGATGCCGGCGTTGAGCAGCGCGCGCTGGCTCAAATTGGTGACGTCGCGGCCCGCGAAGCTGATCTTGCCTTCGCGCAGCTTGAGCAGGCCGAAGATGGCCTTGAATACCGTCGATTTGCCGGCGCCGTTCGGGCCGATGATCGTCGTGATCGTGGCTGACGGCACGGCAAACGTCGTGCCGTTCAAGATCGTCATCTTGCCGTAGCCGCCGACGAGATTGTGGACCGAGAGAATGGGATCGCTCATTACGCGCTCCTAATGTCCGAGATAGGCTTCGATCACGGCGGGGTTCTTGCGGACCTCGTCGGGCCGGCCCATCGCCAGCACCTTGCCTTCCGCCATCACCATCACGCGCGAGCACAGCGACATCACGAACTCCATGTTGTGCTCGATCACGACGAAGGTGGCGTTCTTCTCGCGGTTGATCGCGACCAGGCGCTCCTTGAGGTCCGCCAGCATCGACGGGTTGACGCCGCCGGCTGGCTCGTCGAGCAGCACCAGGCGCGAGCCGCCCATGAAGGCCATGGCGGCATCGAGCAGTTTTTGCTGACCATAAGAGAGACCCCCAGCCGGCTCGTCGGCGAGATGGTCGAGCTTGAAGAAGCCGATCATCTGGTTCGCGGCCTCGGTCAGCCCGGCATCGGAGCGGCCGACCAGGCGCGAGGCCATGTTGCCCTGGTGCTCCTGTCCGGCGAGGATCAGGTTCTCGCGCACCGAGAGCTTTGGGAACACCTGCAACAGCTGGAAGGTGCGGCTGACCCCGAGCTTGTTGAGCTCGGAGGGACGCAGGCCCGTGACGACCTGTCCGTCGAGCTTGACTTCGCCGCCGGTCGGCGTGAGCTGGCCGAGGATGCAGTTGAACAGCGTGGACTTGCCGCAGCCGTTCGGCCCGATCAGGCCGAGGATCTCGCCCTCGCGCACGTCGAACGAGACCCCGTTGACGGCGTGGATGCCGCCAAAGCTCTTCTTGATGTCGGTGACTTCGAGGACCGCGCTCATTGCGCCGTCTCCAGGCGCGACTTTGCGATGGCGCGCAGCGCGGACGCCGCCTTGGTGCGGCGCTCGGCGAGATATCGATCGAGGATTCCGAGAATGCCGGTCGGCGACCAGATCAGCAGCAGCATCACGGCGACGGCGTAGAGCATCAGGTAGTAGCCTTCCGTGAAGCGCAACCATTCCGGCAGCAGCACCGCGATCATCGCTCCCAGGAACGGACCGAAATAGAAGCCGGCGCCGCCGACGATCACCATCAGCAGGAGGTCGAGCGAGAGCGACAGGTTGAACGGCACGGGATCGATATATTGCGTCAGCGGCGCATAGAGCGCTCCGGCGACGCCGCCGAGTGCCGAGCCGATCGCGAAGGCCATCAGCGTGTAGCGGCGGGTATCGACGCCGAGGGATTGCGCGCGCAACGGATTCTCGCGCAGCGCCATGAAGGCACGGCCCCAGGGCGATCGGATCAGCCACCACACCGCAAGCGAGACGATCGCGAGCGAGCCGAGGCAGACATAGTAGAACGGCAGCGGTTTGTTGGTCGCGATGCCGAAGATGTGCGGACGCGGAATGTTGGAGATGCCGTAGATGCCGCCGGTCAGCCAGCTCTCGTTGCGGAACACCAGGAAGGCGAGGGTAGAAAAGGCGAGGGTGACGAAGGCGAGGTAATGGTGCTGCACGCGCAGTGCGGGATAGCCGAGCACCCAGCCGATCGCAAAGCTCAAGACGATCGCCACCAGGATCGCCGCCGGCAGCGGCCAGCCATGTGTGGTCATGATCGCGGCCGCATAGGCGCCGATGCCGACGAAGGCGCCTTGCGCCAGCGAGACCTGGCCGGCATAGCCGAGCGTGAGATTGAGCCCCATGGCGGCGATGCTCATCACCGCCCATTGGCTCAGGATGAACAGGCCGTAGCGGTTGAAGTTCATGGGGACGATGATCAGCGCGGCGATGATGGCAAGGCCGAGCGCGATCTTCAGGGGTTTGGCGATGCCGCTCATACGGTGCGCTCCTCGGCACGGCCGAGCAAGCCCTGCGGCCGGAACAGGATGACGGCGATCAGGAACATCATCGGCACGGCGGCGCGATACTGCGTCGAGACATAGGCCGCCGCGAGATTGTCGAGTACGCCGATCAGCAGGCCGCCGGCGATGGCGCCGCGCACCTGGTTGAAGCCGCCGACGATCGCGGCGATGAAGGCGGCCTGGCCCAGCACCTCGCCGGACGAGAATTTTGCGAGGTAGATCGGTGTGATCAGCAGCGAGGCCAGCGCCACCAGGAAGGCGTTGATCAGGAAGGTCAGCAGGATCATGCGCTCGACCGGGACGCCGATGATGCGGGCCACCGTCGGGTTCTGCGCCGCCGCCTGCATCTGGTGGCCGAGCGAGGTACGGCTCAGCAGCGTGGTCAGGCCGAGAACGGCGAGGATGGCAACAGTGAGCACGCCGATGCTCTGCAGCGACACAGCATGGCCGAGGATGGAGATGTCGCCGGTCGGCACGATCGAGGGGAAGGGCGAAGCCTCCGCGCTGTAGAACTGCTTGACCGATTCCTTGATGCCGATCGCGAGCGCCATGGTCGCGATCGCCAGCGGTAGCACACCGTGACGCATCATCGGGTCCACCAGCAGCATCTTGAAGGCGAGCCCGAGCAGGATCAGCGAGAGCAGGATGCCGAGGATGATCGCGAGCCAGAACGGCGCGCCCACATGCATCGCGGCCAGCATCAGGAACGCCGGCAGCATCACGAACTCGCCTTGCGCGAAATTGATAGTCTGCGAGGTCTGCCACAGCAGCGTGAAGCCGACCGCGACCAGCGCGTAGATGGCGCCGGTGGCGAGCCCCGCGACCAGTAGATCGAATAGGTTGGACATGTTCCCCTCTTTCCTCTCCCTCTCCCCGCTCTCTTTCTTCTCCCTCTCCCCGCGAAGGGGCGGGGAGAGGGAGACGAAAGATCTCTCCCCGCGTAGAGCGGGGCGAGGGAGAAGGGCCACGCTTCACTTCACCTTGGGCAGCACCTGCTTCACCACCTGCTTGCCTTCGACGACCTCGACCAGGAAGCTCTGGCGGTCGATGTCGCCGGTGTCGCTGAAGGTGACGTCCATCAAAATGCCCGGCTCGTCCGCGGTCTTGATGGTGAGGCCGTGCAGCGTGTCGGCGAACTTCTTCGGGTCGACCTTGCCCATCTTTTCCGTGGTGGCCTTCACCATGTAGACGGCGAGGTAGCCTTTCAGGCCGTTATGGTCAGGGACGTAATTGTACTTCTTGGAGAACTTCTCGCGGAACGCCTTGACCAGGTCGACCGGCGCGTCGGTGGTGAGGCCGACATGGCCGCGCGCGCCGTTGGCGGCATCGCCGGCCAGCTCGATCACCTTCTGGCCGATCAGCGTGGTCTCGCCCATCAGCGGCGCGGTGACGCCCTGGCGCTTCAGCTCTTTGAGGATGCGCGCGCTCTCTTCCTCGTTCAGATAGACGAACACGGCGTCGGGATTGGCGGCCTTGATCTTGCCGACGTCGGCGGCGAAGTCGGCCTGGCCCGCTTCGGTCGACAGATCGGCAACAACCTTCGAGCCGAGCCGGTCGAGCTCCTTGACGATGACGTCGCGCCCGCCGCGGCCGAAGTCGTTGTTGACCCAGACCACCGCGACCGTCTTCGCCTTCATCTCGTCGTGGATGTACTTGGCGACCTTCGGCATCGAGGATTGCTGGCCGAAGGAGGTGCGAAACAGGAACTTGTTTCCTGTCTGCGTCAGCTCGGCGGCTTCGCCGCCCATGATCTGCGCGATGCCGGCTTCGGCCGCGAGCGGCGCGGTCACCTTCACCGAGCCGGAATAGCCGGGCCCGAGCAGCACATAGGGCTCAGCGTCGAGCGCCTTCTGCACCTGGGCGCGCGCCACCCCGGGGTTGGACTGCGAGTCGGCGTGGCTGACCTCGAGCTTGCGGCCGAGCACGCCGCCCTTGGCATTGATCTCCTCGATCGCGAGGTCGATGCCGTTCTTCCAGTTCGTGCCGACGGTGGCGCCGCCGCCCGAGAGCTCCGCGACGTTGGCGAGCTTGATTGCCTGGGCAAAGGCGCCCGTTGCAGTCATGACGGTGAGCAATGCGCCCACCACTAGCGTTGATTTCATCGTCCTCTCCTCCCGTTTCAAATCTTGCAAGCAGCCTTGTATCCGGCCGCTTCGCCTCAAGCTGCCTGATAGGCGGCGCTGCGCGCTGCCATCACGGCGTCGAAAGCCTCTCCCATGATCTCGGTGGATGGGGCAAGGCCTGTGAACAGTTCGAAGGCGTCGGCGGCCTGGTAGATCGCGAGGTCGCGGCCGGTCATGATCTTCGCGCCCTTCTCTCGCGCTGCGGCCAGCAGCGGCGTGATCAGCGGCGAGTAGACGGCGTCGGCGACCCAAAGGTCCGCCCTGAGCAGTCTCGCCGGCACCGGCGTGTCACGGTTCGGCAGCATGCCGACCGGCGTGCCGTTGACGAGACCGGTCGCACCCTCGAGCGCATCCTCGACGCTGGCGGCGACGCGGGCGCCGCGCGGGGCGAGCATGGTGGCCAGCTTCTCGGCGCGCGCCGGCTCGCTGTCGAAAATGCGGATGTCAGCCACCTCTTGGCTCGCCAGCGCAAACGCGATGGCCTTGCCGACGCCGCCGGCGCCGATCAGGGCGATGGCGTTGCCGGAGGGCGCCAGCAACGGCGTCACCGCCCGCGCGAAGCCCGTGGTGTCGGTGTTGTGGCCGGTCAGCCGGCCGTCCCTGACCACGACGGTGTTGACCGCGCCCATGCTGGCTGCGCCCGGCGCCAGCGCGTCGAGCAGCGGCACCACCGCTTCCTTGTAGGGGTAGGTGACATTGACGCCGGCAAAGCCGAGCCGCCGGACGCCCTCGAGCATCATGCGCAGTCCGGCCGCATCGGCCCCGGCGACCTCGATAAGCTGGTAATGGCCGCGCAGGCCGAGCGCTTCGGCGGCGCGCTCATGCATGGCGGGCGAGGCGGAATGCGCGATCGGGGCGCCGATCAGGCCCGTGAGGAGCTTCTTGCTGGCGGCGTATCCGCGTTTCGACATGGTTCGCTATCGTCTCAAGGGAGCGTCCGGCCCCGGCCATTAGCGGGGAAATCCGTGCAATTCCAGCTGCGACGATAGCCTTTCCCCCGCCTAACACAATTACCCTTTTATCTGGCAAACCTAACATCATGTTATTTCCTCCGCCCGCGGGCAGGGGCGGTCTTGCCACTGCCGCGGGAGGGCTCGACCGCGCGCATCTCGGCGCGCAGGGCCTCGATGAAATACTCGGCATGCAGCGACAGCGGCGTGCCGCGCTTGACTGCGATGTAGGTGTCGAACCGCGTCGGCTCGGCGATCTTCAGAAGCTCGATCCCGGGATAGCCGCCATGGGCGACGGTGAACTGGTCGATGATGGCGATGCCGAGTCCCGCCTTCACTAGCGCGCAGACGGTGGTGCCGAAGCGCGCGCGGATCGTGATGTTGTAGTCGAGCCGGTGGCGCGCGAAGATCCCGGCCATGATCCGGCCGTAGGGGTCGTTGGGATCGATGCCGATCAGCGGATAGCGCGTGATCTCGGCGGCGGAGACCTGCTTGCGGCCGGAGAGCTCGTGGCCGGGCGGCACGATGCAATAGAGCTCGCCCGAAGCGAGCGGCATGAAGTCGAGCCCGGAATGCTCGAGCCGATAGCTCATCGCCACGCATTCGCCGCGGCCGAGCATCAGGTAGTCGATGGCTTCCTCGAGCTTGAGGATGTTGATGTCGATGCCGAGATCGGGATAGCGGCGGCGGACGCGCTCGATCGCACGCGGCACCATCACCTGCGAGATGCTCGGCACCGAGCCGATGCGCAGCTCCGACAGGCCGCCGCGGCCGATCTTGGAGATGATCTCGGAGAGGTCGTCGACCTTCTTGTAGACGCCGTTGATCTGCTCGAAGATGTTCTCCGCTTCCGGCGTCGGGAAGTAGCGCCCGTTCTGGCGCTGGAAGAAGCGGATGCCGAGCGAGCGCTCGGTGTATTTGACGAGGCGGCTGATCCCCGGCGCCGAGACGTTGAGCAGCTTCGCCGCACCGCCGATGGTGCCCGTCACCATCACGGCACGGATCACTTCGACCTGGCGCAGCGTCATCATGGCCTTGAACCGTTCCTGGCATCGACAAGAGATCGCGGCGATCATCTCACGAGAGATGCGCTGTCATCCAGCGGCAAGTGTGCGCCGATGTGACCGGAGGCTGGCGCTTTCCCTCTCCCCTTGTGGGAGAGGGTGGATCGCCGCAGAGCGGCGAGACGGGTGAGGGGTCTCTCTCCGCGACTTCAAATGGGAGTTGGATTCGCGGAGAGAGACCCCTCATCCGGCGCTTCGCGCCACCTTCTCCCACAAGGGGAGAAGGGAAGCCAAAATTCGCAGTCAGAGTGTTTCGACTAAAACCCGCGCGGTCAGATGGAGAGGCGTCCTCGTGACGCGATCTGTTGCTCCGGCGTCGTCTTTGCAACGGCGTTCTAGCTCGCCGGCCCTTCCGGCGACACGCTCTCGGCCAGCTCCGCGCGCTCGCTCTGCAGCACCTCGCGCGCAAACTCGATGATCTTCTGCTTGTTCGCCGTTTCGCGGACGGCAAAAAACACGCGGTTCAATTCCAGGCCGAGCACGCTGTTGAGGGCGATGTCCTCGTCTTCCATCGTTGGCTTCCCGCTTCGGATGTTCTCAGGTGTATCGTGGCGTCAATTCTGCCACAAGTAGTTAAATCCTCAGAGCGCATGAGCACCGGGAAACTACGGCCACAGCGAATTGAGGCGGTCTGTGAATACGTGCTATACGGAAGCGCGAGGGTCAGGAAACGTACGATGTCCGCCGTAGACTATGGCCGGGAGGCGCTCGACTTCATCGAAGGTCTGCAGACCTACCGCAAGGTACCAGAGGCCATGAACGCGCTCGAAGCGGCGTTCGGTCGCTTCGGCTTCGAAACCATCATCGTGACGGGGTTGCCCAATCCCGATCAGCAGTTTGCGCAGATGGTGCTCGCCAAACGCTGGCCTGCGGGATGGTTCAGCCTCTACACCGAGAAAAACTACGATCGTTTCGATCCCGTGGTGCGGTTGTGCCGGCAGTCGGTCAATCCGTTCGAGTGGTCGGAAGCGCCCTATGATGCGGAACTCGAGCCGAATGCGGCCGAGGTGATGAACCGTGCCAGCGAGTTCCGCATGTCGCGCGGCTTCATCGTGCCGATCCACGGCCTCACCGGCTACGAGGCGGCGGTCTCGCTCGGCGGTGTCCATCTCGACCTCAATGCCCGCAGCAAGCCGGCGCTGCATCTGATGGCGATGTATGGCTTCGACCACATTCGCCGTCTGCTCGAGCCGATGCCGCATCCGTCGACGCGCCTCACCCCGCGCGAACGCGAGGTGATCGCCTGGGCTTCGCAGGGGAAGTCGGCCTGGGAAATCGGCGAGATCCTCCACATCACCCAGCGCACCGCCGAAGAGCATCTTGCAACTGCTGCGCGCAAGCTCGGCGCGGTCAACCGTACGCATGCGGTCGCGCTGGCGATTCGGAACAAGATCATCAATCCTTAAGCCGCCTTACTGGGAAATTTCCCAATACCGAAGCTGCGTCTTTTCGCAGAATCTCCCCCCATTGAGGATGAATGGGGGTTTTCATGATTCACGCAGTTTCCGCGGTAAATCGTCACCTTTATGAAGACGTAATCGAGCAGCATTTCCGGCTGCGTCACGACATCTTCGTCGAGGAGCGGCGCTGGGAGACGCTGCGCAGGCCGGATGGCCGTGAGATCGATTCCTACGACGACGAGGACACCGTCTACCTGCTGGCGCTGGAGGGCCGCCGCGTTGTGGGCGGTCATCGGCTCTATCCGACCACCAAGCCCTCGATGATGAGTGAGGTGTTTCCGCATCTGGCGGCGGTTCGCGGCTGGCCCGCCGATCCGCTAGTGTGGGAATGGTCGCGCTACTTCGTCGTGCGCGATCGCCGCGACGGCGCGCTCAACCTGCAACTGATGGCTGCGGTGCAGGAGTTCTGCCTCGACCAGGGAATCGCGCAGGTCAGCGCGATCATGGAGACCTGGTGGCTGCCGCGCTTCCACGAAGCCGGCTTCGTCGTGACGCCGCTCGGCCTACCGGCTCTGGTCGAGAACGCATGGACCATGGCGGCGATCATCGACATTCGTCGGGAGACGCTCGATGCCCTGCATCGTCGGATCGGCACGGCTTCGGTCGTGCAGCAGGACGGCCCTCGTCTCGATGCCGTCGCACGTGCCAACCTCTGCGGTCATGTTGCCGCGCAACGAAAGAGCGCCTGAGATGTCGAACGTGATGCGGGACAGCCAGATCATGGCGCAAATGAAAGACGAGGATCTCGGCTACATGTCCGACATGGCGCTCGAACTGGCGCAAATGGCGGAGGACACCGGATTGACGACGCTCGCTTATCTGTTTCGGATGGCGGCCCTGGAGGCGTCGACGGCCAACAGCGTTCTCGCCGAGCCGGACGAGCTCCCCCGGCAGATGACGTCGCACTAGACGCAGCCCTGCTCGATTTTACGACGATCGTACCCTCTCACCGCCAGCCGGTGAGAGGGTGATGCCGTTTCGCTGCGGCAGGTTGCCTCATGCCGCGCGGCAGCTTTTTTGCATTGCGGGGCGCGTCCCGGCCGCACGTGCCGAGATGCAACAAAGTGCATGTTTGATGTCGAATCGCTCTTGCCTCGGAACGATACTGCCATTACCCATTTTTCGGCCTTGAAGAGGCAGGGGGAGCTCTTTCACTGATGGCGACAGTGTTCGAACATCGGCGCGCGTCTGTATGCGCCTGAAAGAGTCCTGATGCTGCTCGTCGTCGAACAATTCTTGAATGGGTTGCAGTTCGGTCTGCTGCTGTTCCTGCTCGCCGCGGGCCTGACGCTGGTGTTCGGGATCATGGATCTCGTCAACCTCGCGCACGGCTCGCTCTATATGATGGGCGCCTATTTCGCCGCCACCTTCGCGGCGTGGACCGGCAGCTTCCTGCTCGGCGCGCTGATGGCGTTGGGCGCGACGCTGGTGCTCGGCATCGTGCTGGAGGTGAGCGCGCTGCGGCATCTCTATGGCCGCGACCATCTCGACCACGTGCTCGCGACCTTCGGCCTGATCCTGTTCTTCAACGAAGCCGTGCGGCTGATCTGGGGCCCGGCGGGCCTGGCGCTGCCGCTGCCGGCCTGGCTCACCGTGCCGGTGCCGATCCTGCCCGGCATTCACTATCCCGCCTATCGCCTCGCCATCATTGGGGTAGCGCTGCTGGTCGCGCTGCTGCTCTATCTCGGCGTGATGCGCACCCGCATCGGCATGCTGATCCGCGCCGGCGCCTCCAACCGCGAGATGATCGGCGCACTTGGCATCAACATCAAGCTGCTCTACACGCTGGTGTTCGGCCTGGGCGCCGCACTCGCGGGCCTTGCCGGGCTGATGCAGGCGCCGATCCTGACCGTGCAGATCGGCATGGGCGAGAACATCCTGATCCTCGCTTTCGTCATCATCGTGATCGGCGGCATCGGTTCGATCCGCGGCGCTTTCCTCGCTGCGATCTTCGTCGGCATGATCGACACGCTCGGCCGCGCCTTCCTTCCGAACCTGCTCCGCCAGGTGCTGAGCGGCGCCGCCGCATCCACCGCCGCGCCCGCGCTGTCCTCCATGCTGATCTATCTGCTGATGGCGATCGTGCTGGTGGTGCGGCCGGAGGGGCTGTTTCCGGCCAACCGTCGATGAAGAGTTTGAGCGTGAGCAAGGCCGTCACGGCCCTGATGCTGGCGGGCCTCGTGCTGCTGCCGCTCTACTCGCATCTGACCGGCAACATCTTCATCCTGACGCTGTTCACCCGCATCATCATCCTGGCGCTGGCGGCTGCGAGCCTCAACCTCATCATGGGATTTGCGGGCCTGATGAGCTTTGGCCATGCCGCGTATCTCGGCATCGGCGGCTATGCCGTCGGCATGCTCGCGCAGGAAGGCGTTGGGTCCGGCTTCATCCAGTTTCCGGTCGCGATTGCGGCGTCGGCGATCTATGCGCTGGTGATCGGCGCGCTGTCGCTGCGCACCCGTGGCGTCTACTTCATCATGATCACGCTGGCCTTCGCCCAGATGGCCTACTATGTCGCCTCGGGCCTGGCCCGTTACGGCGGCGACGACGGCCTCACGATCTACACGCGCAGCGACTTCTCGGGCCTGATCGATCTCGGCAACCGCACGCAGTTCTATTATCTCTGCCTCGCCTGCCTTTTCGGCGTCATGCTCCTGATATGGCGCATCGTCAACTCGCGCTTCGGTCTTGTCGTGCAGGGCCTGCGTTCCAACGAGCAGCGCATGCAGGCCATCGGCTTCCCGGCCAAGCGTTACCAACTGGTCTGCTTCGTCATATCAGGCACGATGTGCGGCCTTGCCGGCGCGCTGCTCGCCAACAACACCGATTTCGTAAGCCCGGCCGTGATGTACTGGACCCGTTCCGGCGACCTCATGGTGATGGTGATCCTGGGCGGCATGGGCACGCTGTTCGGCCCGGTCATGGGTGCGGTGGTGTTCCTGCTGCTGGAAGAACTGCTGTCGCAGATCACCGAATATTGGGCGCTGATCCTGGGCCCGCTGCTGCTGCTCATCGTCCTGTTCGGCCGCGGCGGCATCATGGGCGCACTCGGGAGGGCTGGCCGTGGCTGAACCCTTGCTCCGCGTCGAAAAGCTGGTGCGCCGCTTCGGCGGAATCATCGCGACCGACAACGTCTCGCTCGACGTCGCATCCGGCGAGCTGCACGCCATCATCGGCCCGAACGGCGCCGGCAAGACCACGCTGATCAGCCAGCTCACCGGGCATCTCGAACCGCATTCCGGCAGCGTCTCGCTGGCGGGGCGCGACATCACCTATCTGCCGGCCTATCGCCGCTGCGCGTTGGGCCTGGCGCGTTCGTTCCAGATCACCTCGCTGCTGCTCGACTTCACCGCCGCGGACAATGTCGCGCTGGCGGCGCAGGCGCATGCCGGCACCTCGTTCCGATTCTTCGCCAATGCGCGGAAAGAGAAGGGTCTGCGCGATGCCGCCCAGGCGGCGCTCGATCGCGTCGGCCTCGGCCATCGCGCCGATATCGTGGTCTCCAGGCTCAGCCACGGCGAACGCCGCGAGCTGGAGCTCGCGGTCGCGCTCGCCAGCAAGCCGAAGCTGTTGCTGCTCGACGAGCCGATGGCCGGCCTCGGCGTGACCGAATCCCAGCGCATGGTGAAGCTGCTCCAGGAGCTGCGGAAAGAGGTCTCGATCGTGCTGGTCGAGCACGACATGCCGGCGGTGTTCGCGCTGGCCGACCGCATCACGGTGCTGGTCTATGGCCGCGTCATCGCCTCCGGCGACCCGGCCGCGATCCGGGCCAATGAGGACGTCAAGCGCGCCTATCTCGGCGATCAGCATGTGGTGACGCATCATGGCTGACACGCTGCTCGAGGTCGACGGCATCGAGACCTGCTACGGCCTGTCCCAGGTGCTGTTCGGCCTGTCGCTGTCGATCAAGCCGGGCGAGATGGTCTCGCTGATGGGCCGCAACGGCATGGGCAAGACCACCACCATCCGCTCCATCATGGGCCTGACGCCGGCGCGCGCGGGCACCATTCGCTTCGCGGGCGCGGAGGTGCGGCAGCTTCCGTCCTACCGGATTGCGAAACTCGGTGTTGGTCTCGTGCCCGAGGGCCGGCAGATCTTTCCGAACCTCACCGTGCGCGAAAACCTGGTCGCGGCCGCGGCGGATCGCTTCAACAGCGATAATCCCTGGACGCTCGCCGCGATCTACGTGATGTTTCCGCGCCTCGCCGAACGCGCGTCCAACATGGGCAACCAGCTTTCCGGTGGCGAGCAGCAGATGCTCGCGATCGGCCGCGCGCTGATGACGAATCCAAAGCTCCTGATCCTGGACGAGGCGACCGAAGGCCTCGCGCCGCTGATCCGGCAGGAGATCTGGAATTGCCTGTCGCTACTCAAGAGCCGCGGACAGTCGATCCTGGTCGTCGACAAGAACGTCGACCATCTCGCCCGCATCTGCGATCGACACTACATCATCGAGCGCGGCAAGACGGTGTGGAGCGGCACCTCCGACGAGCTGATGGCCGCGCCGGACCTGCAGCACAAATATCTGGGAATTTAAACGCGTTCGTCCCCTTCGCCGCGGCAATGCGAGCTACTCTTCGAGCAAATCCAAATTCGAAATCCTCCAAACAGCGCGCTGAGCTCTTGAGCGTGCCGCCGTCAGCCGTCAAACAAGACGCGGCGTTGTGGATTCGATGCGGGACTTTTACGAGCAAATTGTCGGGTTGCCTGAGGACGACGTCGGTTCCGCACAGCGAGGGGCAGCCCAATGGCTGGATTATCCGGGCTGCGTGGTCGTCCAAGGTGAGTTCCGAGCCGACGCCGAGGGGCCTGCAATCGCAGCGCCGGGCTTGTTCATCTCGGTGGCGTTCGATGAAGCCGGTGCTGGCCCCGGCACTCTGACGCGCTCGATCGGCGAGAGGCGGATGGGGGTGATCGCGGTGCGCGAGTCCCTCGCCGTGAAGCGCTCAATGCGGTGCGCCATCGGCCTTGCGTTGCCCGGAGCATCCATCGATCAGCTCGGACTTGGCGCCGCGTTTCGGGCGCTGTTCAAGGACGAAGGATCTGGCGCCGTCGTCCTCTCGCTGGCCGCATCAGCGCGCGTGCGGGCCGTCGCGGCGGAAATGTTCTCGCCGCCGGTCGCCGGAAACGCGGCGCGATTGCTGATGTCGGCGCATGCCGCCGAGATCGTCGTCCATGCCTTGTTCGGCGAGTGCAGCCGGATCGCGGTCGATCCGGCAACAGACCTCCAGCGCATGCGCCTGCAATCGGTCAAGGAGCGGATGGATGCCGACCTCGGCTATCCCTGGAGCATCGACGAGCTGGCGCGGAACGCAGGCCTGAGCCGGCGATCTTTCAATCAGAAATTCCAGATCGCCTATGGCGAGAGCGCCATCGACTATCTGAGGGCGCGCCGGCTCGATACTGCACGAGCCCTTCTGATTCACCAGCGCCTGTCGGTCACCGAGGCGGCCTATCGGGTCGGCTATACTCATCCGGCGAACTTCGCGACGGCCTTTCGCAGGCGCTTCGGTCATTCGCCCAGTCGCTGCGAGTAACGGCAGCAGGCGATGCGCCGCCTCACGCCTCAGTCTTGAAAGCCTCCACGTGGACTCAAAGGCGATTTGCGCAGTCGCAAAGGCGTCGTGCGTCTCGATCTGATTACTCCCGGGTGGTCCAAAGACGGAGCTTGGGGAAGACAATGAGGCGTGGCGACGGACAGACGTTCGGTTGGGAACGGTTGATGAAGGCTGGTCTGGGGGCGGCCGGTCTGGGCGTGGTTTTGCAGGTGACACCGACCCTTGCACAGGTCTCCGGGACCAATTCGGGATCGACGGCCGCGTCATTGCCGCCCGTCACCGTGGAGGCGCCGAATCAGGTGCGCCCGCGCGCCGTGTCTGCCCAGCGCAATTCACCGTCGCAACGCGGCCGTGTCGCGGCGCAACGCAATGCCGCCTCCAGGCAAGCCGCAAGCCAGGATGCGCGCGAGGCAGGTGGCGGTCGCGCCACGATATCGAGCGAGAACAGCTACGTTGCCAGCAGCAGCTCCGCCGGCACCAAGACGAACACGCCCCTGCTGGAGACGCCGCAGTCGATCTCGGTCGTGACGCGCAAGGAGCTCAACGACCGCGCCGTGCAGACGCTGACGCAGGCAGTCGGCTATGAGCCGGGCGTGCGCATCGATGCCTCGGGCTACGATCCGCGCTTCGACGCCATCTCGATCCGCGGCTTCGACATCACCTATAACGGCATCTATCTCGACGGCCTGCGTCTCGTCGGCGCTGGCCTTGGCGTGTTCAAGACGGAGCCCTATGGGGTCGACAGCATCACCGTGGTCCGCGGCCCGAGCTCGGCGCTCTACGGCCTCGGCTCGCCAGGCGGACTGATCGATCTGCAAAGCAAGCTGCCGACCAGCCAGCCTTTCCACGAGGTGCAGACGCTGTTCGGCGATCGCGAACGCGTTCAGGGCAATTTCGATTTTTCGGGGCCGATCGATCCCAACGGCCAATTCTCCTATCGGCTGACCGGCATGGTGCGAGACGCCGACGTGTTCGTACCGGGCGGCAAGGACAACCGCACCTATGTCGCTCCCGCCGTCACCTGGAGACCCGACCAATCGACAACCCTCACGCTTCTCGGCGCCTATCAGAAATCGAAGACGCCGGGCTCGATGTTCACCTATTCTTCGGGCATCGGGACGACGACGGACATCTTCACGGGCAGCCCGTCCTACAATTCGCTCGACCAGGAGCAGGGGCGCATCGGCTATCTGTTCGAGCACGCGTTCGACAACGCCGTGACCGTCCGCCAGAAATTCCGCTACGTCGATCTCGACGCTGTCACGCGCTATGTCGGCTTTCTCGGTGCTCCCGTCGGCAACGTCGTGTCGCGTTATACCGGCTACGTCCACGACACGCTGCAATCGGCCATCATGGACAACCAGGTCGAGGCGAAGCTCTCCACCGGCCCGGTGCAGCACACGCTTCTGGTCGGCACCGACTACACATCGTCGAAGTTCACCGACAAGCAGGGGTTCGGCTTCGGCGTGTCCGATCTCAATCTGGCTGCGCCGGTCTATGCGCCGGAATCCATTCCGGATCCCGCGATCTCCTCGTCCACGGCGCAGCGGCAAACCCAGTCCGGCGTCTACATTCAGGACCAGACCAAACTCGACCACTGGATCCTGACGCTGAGCGGCCGCAGCGACTGGGTCCGCACCACCGGCGAGGACCGGTTCGCGCTGACAAGACAGACGCAATCTGATCAGGCCTATAGTGGGCGGGCAGGCCTGACCTATTTGTTCGATTCCGGTGTGGCGCCCTACATCGCCTATTCGACGTCGTTTTTTCCCAATCTCGGCGTCGATCCCTCAGGCGCCTTCTTCAAGCCGACCACCGGCAAGCAGACCGAGATCGGCGTGAAGTATCAGCCGCCGGGGACGCGAAGCCTCATTACCGCTGCCGTGTTCGACCTGACGCAGGATGGCGGCCTGGTGACGACGGGCACCGGCGTGACGGTCCAGCGCGGCGAAATTCAAAGCCGCGGCTTCGAATTGCAGGGGCTTGCAAGCCTCGGCAATGGTTTCGACATCACCTCGTCCTACACCTATCTCGACATGGTCACCAAGCAGGCCGGCGACAGCGCGCTGGTCGGCAAGTTTCCGTCGGGCAATCCTCCGCACACCGTGACGCTGTGGGGCAATTACGCCCTGCCGCTGGCTGGTCCCTTCGCGGGCCTGAGCGTCGGTGCCGGCGCGCGCTACATGTCTTGGAGCTATGGCGACGACGCGAACACGTTCAAGAACAGCTCGGTGACCCTGGTCGATGCCGCGCTGAAATACGATTTCAGCCAGGCCGCAAAGGAGCTGAAGGGCCTCACGTTCCAGGTCAACGCCAAGAACCTGTTCAATGTGCACTACACGACGTGTCAGGTCGGTTACTGCTACCGGGGCGCGCCGCTGACCGTCATCGCCACGCTCGGCTATCGCTGGTGAGCGGAGCTGCCGGGCGGGCGTCGCCGGACAATTACCAATAGATCCCGTGGCGGTGCAGTTCGCGGATCACGCGGGCTTCGACAGATGGCTGCCGGCGTTTCGGCTTTGGCGCTTCGGTCGTCTTTGCCGGCGTCGTGCTTGATTGCACCGGAGCTGCGGCGGTCGGTGCCGTTGCGGCGGGTGCGGTCGGCGTCTGGACGTTTGCCGGTGACGCTTGCGTCGCCTGCGGCGGCACGGCGGCCGGCGCGGCCGGCTGCTCGGTGGCCGGTTGCTTCGAATCGGCCGCCGCCAGACTAAGGCTCCGCGAGCCTCCGGCATGGGCCTGGCTTGCGAGCAGCGACATCGCGGCGATCAGGATCAGCTTGCGCATGGCAATCCCCGTCATCTGGTCAATCGATCTTACCCAATTCCCTTGGGCTTCATGGACCTAACGCGCGAGGCGGTGCGTGCCGATCTCGATCAGGGTGGTCCGGCAGGACAGGCGATAGATCAGGCTGAAAAGTTGACCCCACATGACCGAACTCCGTTGTTGATCAATGCAGAGAATCTAGACCGCCTGCCTTTCCGGCGTTTTTCGCCGGGTGAGGAAAATGGCTTCGTCCGGGGGCGGCGCGATGTCGTCGCAACAGTCCGGAAGAAGTCGCCTCACGCGGGCGTGAAGCAGCGCGCCGAGCGGGGCCGATCGGATTCCGATCAAGGCCGGTAGTTCTCCCGGGATGAAGCGCCCGCAGCGCGGCAGTAACGTGCGGGCGCCTCAGCCCCGGTTATTGTATGAGCTCCGATCGCCAAGACGATCCGCCGATCCTCATCTGCTCAAAATGCAGGCGGCCAATGAAGTTCCTGGCGACACTACCTGGAATAGTCACGCTGCCTGCGGAGCACGTTTATCATTGCGTCCAGTGCCGTCGCGTCGACACGATTCGGCTGAAGTGACGCTCTGGTGGCCGGGGCGGGCCGCTTACAGCAGTTGTAGCTGCTCCCGCCGCCGCGAAACCGGTGCTATAATATCGTGAACAGACGAGAACAGGGAGGACACCATGAACCACACCATGGTTCCCAGTGATCGCGTGGAGCACGTCGCCGTCTACGGACGCGACGGCACGAAGCTCGGCACGATCGAGCGGTTGATGCTCGACAAGATGAGCGGAACGGTTGCCTATGCCGTGATCAAGACCGGCGGGCTGCTCGGTACGCGTCACCATTATCCGCTGCAGTGGAGCGCGCTGAAATACGATCCAGCACGGCAGGCGTTCCAGACCGAGCAGACGCTGGACGAACTCAGCAGCGGCCCGTGCGAGTTCGATGGCGACGCGTTCGACTGGGGCGACCGCTCGCGGCCCTACCCGCATCCGCATTACTGGTCGGTCTAGCGAGCAAGACGGTTCGGCCGCGGAGCAGTATTTGACGCGAGCGCCCGCTATCCCGCGAGCGGCGGCTCGCCGACCTTGGGCCAATAGGTGCCGAAGCTCCAGAGCCCGCCCTCCGGATCGCGTGCGGCGAAATCGCGGCTGCCATAATCGGTCGTGTAGGGCTCCATCTCGATCTCTGCACCAGCGGATTTCACCTTCGCATAGAGCGCGTCGGGATCATCGACAGCCAGATAGACGGCATCCGTCCGCCGGCCGCCGATGTCGCCAACCAATTTGCCGTAGGCATCGTCGCGATGCGCGCCCAGCATGAGGATCGACGATCCGAACGCCAGCTCGGCGTGAACGACCGTGCCCTCCTTGCGGTACACCACCCGTTCGGTGAAGCCGAGAACGTCCTTCAGCCAGGCGATCATCGCCTCGGCATCCTTGCAGCGCATGGTGTGGTAGAGGCGCGGCGCTTCGTAGCCGTTCGGCTGGTTCATGACACTCTCCAGGTTCGGTGCAAGCTTGTTGCGAAGCCGACCCTAGTTCGGATCATGGCGGCCGGCTTGAACAAATGGGACCTGACCGTGCCTCGCGCCGTCTTGCCGCTGTTTTGGCGCTAGCCCCCGCCGTCCCGCATCAGGCGTGAATCGACGACATCGAGCCGCGCGGCCCATCCGGTCGGCGTCTCTCCGCTGAACATCCGGAAATCGCGAGCAAGATGTGCCTGGTCGGCATAGCCGGCGTCCGCGGCAATGGCCGCCCAGCCGCCTGCGCCATCCGTCCGGGCCAGGACGCAAGCGCGATGAAAGCGCAGCATCTGGGCCAGCGTCTTTGGCGGAGCGCCGATCTCGCGGTGGAAGCGGCGTGTGAGATGCTTGCGGCTCCAGCCGATGTCGGAGGCAATGTCGGCGATCCTGACCGCGCCCGCGCCTCGCCACAGCGTCTCCAGCGCGAAGGCGACCTCAGGCGAGGGCTCGTGTACGGCGCGGCGAAGCACGAAGTCTTCGACGATCTCGAATCGTCGCTGCCAGCCGGCCGCCTCGGCCACCCTGGCGCGGAGCTCCCTGCCGTGCCGTCCCAGAATGTCGTCGAGCCCGACGATCCGCGCGGTCAGATCGGGCACGGCGCCTCCGAAGAAGCGATACGCCCCGAGCGGCGTGAAATCGACCTGAACGCATTCGGCGCGCCCGTCGGATTCGATCACGACCGGCCCAGGAAACAGACCCGCTGCGAAACTCGGCCGCGCATCGGCGGTGTCCGGTCGGTGTCCGAGCGCAATGCGGAAGGGCGTTCCCAAATTCACCAGCAGAGGCAGTGCAAGCGGCGCGGCGTGGCGGAAGGCGGCCAAGCCGATCCCGCGCTCGCGGTAGAAGGAAATGCTGGAGATCAGCCGCGCAAGACGCGGCGAGGGCGGTCGACGGATGACATCGGGAGGTGCGTCCATCACGCGCTAACGCTCCGTCACTTCGCGCTCCATGCGTATGGTGTCGCAGAGCATGTCGGTCATGCCTGGAGCTTAGCAGGCGATCGCAGCGGAACTCAAATGACCCGGTGCGTGGCACGCCGTCGAATTGCGCCGAAGCGCTGCCGCCCCGTCACGGCCGGTTGCGCATCCAGTCGGCCAGGCCCGCTATCGCCTTGTCGAGATCCTGGCGCGCGGCGGCGTCCGTGATCGTCTCCTCCAGCGGGCCGCGCATGCAGAGCATCCAGGCGTCGCGCTCGGCGTCCCCAATGGCGAAGCCGAAATGGCGCTGGCGCAGCCGCGGATGACCTTTCTCGGGTGTATAGAGCCGCGGGCCACCGGTCCATTCGGTGAGATAGCGCTTCAGCACGTCCCTGATCAGGCCGAGGTCGTCCGCATGCATGGCGCGGATGATCTTCGCCTCCGGCAGCGTGTCCATGCGGTCGTAGAAGCGGTCGACGAGGGCGTCGATCGTGGCGCTGCCGCCGATCCGCTCGAACATGGAGGTGGCGACGTCGGTGGACGTCATCGCTACAGCGCCACGCTGCGCAGGCCGAAGCTGCGGGCTTCGTTCTGCAGCACCGGCCGCACCGCATCGATCAGGCGTGCGGCGGCGGCATCGACGGAGAGGCCGGCGGTATCCACCACCGCGGTCGCGCGCGAATACAACGGCTCGCGGCTGAGCAGGATGTTGCGCAGCTCCGTCATCGCCGAGCGATCATCAGCCATCGGGCGTAGATCGCCCTGACGACGCACGCGCGCCATGTGCTCCTCGGGCTCGGCCTTTAGCCAGATCGTGTAGAACGAGGAGAGGACCTGGTCGAAGGTCAGGGGCTCGGAGACGATGCCGCCGCCGGTTGCCAGCACCATCAGCTCGTTGCGCGCGAGCAGCTGTTGCAGTGCCGCCTGCTCCATGCGTCGAAAGCCTTCCTGGCCGTACAGCGCGATGATCTCGGCGACCGAGAGCCCGTTCTGCTGCTCGACCTCCTTGTTGAGTTCGACGAAACTCCAGCCGATCTTCTTCGCCAGCATCCGCCCAAGTGTGGACTTGCCCGCGCCGCGAAGGCCGATCAGCGCGATCCCGCAGAACGGCGCGCGGCGGGGCGCGTTTGCGCTGCCGCCGGAGAGCAGATCCTTGGCCTGAGCAATCTGCGCGGGCGTCGCCTTGCGCAGGAGGTCGCGAAACATCTGCCAGTCCGGCGTCGGATCGGCGCTGGGCAGCAAATCTTCGAGATGGGCGCCCATCGCGTCGGAGACGCGGCGCAGCAGCACGATCGAGACATTGCCCTTGCCGCTCTCGAGCTGCGCGATGTAGCGCTCCGAGATCCCCGACACCTTGGCGAGCACTTTGCGCGACATGCCGCGCAGCGCGCGCATGGTGCGCACACGCTGGCCGAGTTGTTCGAGGAAGCGGGATTCGGCGTCGGGACTTTCGGTCATGAGTCTTCTTTACAGGGGTCCTGCGGCGCGTTTTAATGAAACATAGTGCCTGCTGGCATTGACAGCAAGCCGCCGTGGTGTCCTTCTATGAATTATAATTCTAATTCCGGGGAGATGTCCGTGAGCGAGGGATCCTATAACGCGGTGACCTGGCTGCTCGACCGTAACGTCAGGGAGGGCAGGGGCAGTAAGCTCGCCTTCGACGACACCGTCTCGCGACTCACCTATGGCGAGCTCCAGCAACAGACCCGGCGCGCCGCCAACATGCTGCGCCGGCTCGGCGTCCGCCGCGAGGAGCGCGTGGCGATGATCATGCTGGATACAATCGATTTCCCGATCGTGTTCCTGGGCGCGATCCGCGCCGGCATCGTGCCGGTGCCGCTCAACACGCTGCTGACCGCGGACCAATACGCCTACATCCTCGCCGACTGCCGCGCGCGCGTGCTGTTCGTGTCCGAAGCGCTCTATCCCGTCATCAAGGACGTTGTCGGCCGCATGCCGGATCTCGAGCATGTCGTGGTCTCCGGCGCCAAGCAGAACGGCCACAAGCAGCTTGCCGAAGAGCTCGCTGGCGAGAACGATCAGTTCACCACCGCCGTGACGCATCCGGACGAGCCGGCGTTCTGGCTGTACTCGTCGGGCTCGACGGGCATGCCGAAGGGCGTGCGCCATTTGCATTCCAATTTGCAGGCCACTGCCGACACCTATGCCAAGCAGGTGCTCGGCATCCGTGAGAGCGATGTGTGTCTCTCCGCGGCGAAATTGTTCTTCGCCTATGGCCTCGGCAATGCGCTGACCTTTCCAATGTCTGTCGGTGCCAGCGTGATCCTCAACAGCGAGCGTCCGACGCCGGCGCGGATGTTCGACCTGATGAACCGCTACAATCCCTCGATCTTCTATGGCGTGCCGACCTTGTTCGCCGCGATGCTCAACGACGAGACCATGAAGAGCGAGCGCGGCGGCAAGGCTTTGCGCATCTGCACCTCCGCCGGCGAGGCGCTGCCGGAATCCGTCGGCCACAGCTGGAAGGCACGGTTCGGTGTCGACATTCTCGACGGCGTCGGCTCGACCGAGCTGTTGCACATTTTTCTGTCGAACGCGCCCGGCGACATCAGATACGGTTCCTCCGGCAAGCCGGTGCCGGGCTATGCGGTGCGGCTCGTCAACGAGGCGGGCCAGGACGTCGCCGACGGCGAGGTCGGCGAGCTCCTGGTCGATGCGCCCTCCGCCGGCGAGGGCTACTGGAACCAGCGTCACAAGAGCCGCCGCACCTTCGAGGGGCCGTGGACCCGCACCGGCGACAAATACATTCGTGACGCCGACGGCCGCTTCACGTTCTGCGGCCGCGCCGACGACATGTTCAAGGTCTCCGGCATCTGGGTCTCGCCGTTCGAAGTGGAGAGCGCGCTGATCACGCATCCGGCCGTGCTGGAAGCTGCCGTCGTGCCCGAGGCCGATCCGGAAGGCCTCCTGAAGCCGAAAGCCTTCGTCGTGTTGCGCCCAGGCGCAAAGACGACGGACTTGCAGGAGATGCTCAAGGAGCACGTCAAGCAGAAGATCGGCCCCTGGAAATATCCGCGCTGGATCGATGTGGTGGAGTCCTTGCCGAAGACGGCGACGGGCAAGATCCAGCGGTTCAAGTTGCGCGAGGGCGCGCATTGATGGTGCAGGCGGCGGACTGGCTTCCTTACCCTCCCCTGGAGGGGTCCGGGACGAGCGTAGCTCGCCCGTGGGTCGGCACGCGATCGAGCGTAGCGAGACGCGTGACGGGTTGGGTGATCTTTCCACGGGCACCGCATCCGTGGAGAACCTGTCACCCCACCCCGCTTCACATCTCGCTGCGCTCGCTGTGAATCGACCCTCCCCCTCCCGGGGAGGGTGGGCATCTCGGCATTGGCTAGAAATGGGAATTCGACCATGACCAATCTCACCCCCAGCGGCTTCCTCAGCATCGGTGGCGCCAGCCTCGAATACAGATGGCTCGCTCCGCTAGCCCCCGACGCGCCCACCATTGTGATGCTGCATGAGGGCCTCGGCTCCGTCGGCCTCTGGGGTGATTTTCCGGAGAAGCTGCAGCAGGCCACGGGCGCGGGCATCTTCGCCTATTCGCGCGCAGGCTACGGCCAGTCCAGCCCGGTCGCGCTGCCGCGGCCGCTCGACTACATGCATCGCGAGGCGCTGGACGTGCTGCCGAAGCTGCTCGACATGATCGGCTTCAAGCGCGGCCTGCTGCTTGGCCATTCCGACGGTGCCTCGATCGCCACCATCTATGCCGGGGCGCATCAGGATCATCGCCTGAGCGGCCTCGTGCTGATCGCGCCGCATTTCATCGTCGAGGACATCTCGATCAAATCCATCGCCGCGATCAAGACGACGTTCGAGACCACGGACCTCAAGACAAAGCTGGCGCGCTGGCACAAGGACGTCGACAACGCCTTCCACGGCTGGAACGGCGCCTGGCTCGATCCAAAGTTCCGCGATTGGGATATCTCCGAATACCTCGCATACATCCGCGTGCCCGTCATGATCGTGCAGGGCACAGATGATCAATACGGCACGCTGCGCCAGGCCGAGATCGCGCAGGAGGAATGTTACTGCCCGGTCGACCTGGAGATCATGGCTGGGGCGGCGCATTCCCCGCATCGCGAGGCCGCGGGGCCGACCCTCGATGCCATCGTGCAGTTCGCAAAGGCCGCCTTGCGGGACGATCCGGGGCTTCAGGCTGCATGAAGCCCATGCGCGCCGAGATGAAGCAAAGTGCATGTGAATCCGCGATTCGGGCTAGACTAACCTAACAAGATGCACTATTGTGCATCTAACGCTCCAGATGCACAACCAAGCTTAAGGGTGGCTCATGGCCGGGGAAGATCGGCGCCTCGCAGGCGGCGCGACATTCATCGATTTCCAGACCGAACCGTCCCGCTACAAGCATTGGAAGCTCGCGGTCGACGGTGACGTCGCAACGCTGACCATGGACGTCGACGAGAATGGCGGCCTGTTCGAGGGCTACCAGCTCAAGCTCAATTCCTACGACCTCGGCGTCGACATCGAGCTGGCCGACGCGATCCAGCGCCTGCGCTTCGAGCATCCGCAAGTGAAGGTCGTGGTGCTGCGCTCGGCCAAGAACCGCGTGTTCTGCGCGGGCGCCAACATCCGCATGCTCGCGGGCTCCACCCACGCGCACAAGGTGAACTTCTGCAAGTTCACCAACGAGACCCGCAACGGCATGGAAGATTCGTCGGAGAATTCCGGCCAGCGCTTCATCACCGTGGTGAACGGTTCGGCCGCCGGCGGCGGCTATGAGCTGGCGCTCGCGACCGATCACATCATCCTCGCCGACGACGGCTCGTCCGCCGTCGCGCTGCCCGAAGTGCCGCTGCTCGCGGTGCTGCCGGGCACCGGCGGTCTCACGCGGGTGGTCGACAAGCGCAAGGTGCGCCGCGACCACGCCGATGTCTTCTGCACCATCGAAGAGGGCGTGAAGGGCAAGCGCGCCGTGCAATGGCGCCTCGTCGACGAGATCGCGCCGAACTCCAAGCTCGAGGCCAAGATCGCCGAGCGCGCCAAGGAATTCGCAGGCCAATCGAAGCGCAAGGGCAGCGGCAAGGGCATCGCACTGACGCCGCTCAGGCGCCTGATCGACGAGAACAGCATCCGCTACGGCTTCGTCACCGTCGATATCGATCGCACAGCGCGCATCGCCACCATCTCGATCAAGGCGCCGGAGACCGCGCCGCCCGCCGACATCGACGGCATGATGGCGCAAGGCGCCTCGTTCTGGCCGCTGCAAGTGGCGCGCGAGCTCGACGACGCCATCCTGCACTTACGCATCAACGAGCTCGAGATCGCGATGCTGGTGTTCAAGAGCCACGGCGACCGCGCCCATGTGCTCGCCAGCGATACGTTCCTCGAAGCGAACAAGGCGCACTGGCTGGTCAACGAGATCAGGCATTACTGGAAGCGCGTGCTCAAGCGCGTCGACGTCACCTCGCGCACGCTGGTGACGCTGGTCGAGCCCGGCTCCTGCTTTGCCGGCACGCTCGCCGAGCTCGTCTTTGCCGCCGACCGCTCCTACATGCTGATCGGCACCCGCCAGGGTGACAATCGTCCGCCGCCGTCGATCGAGCTGTCCGCCATGAATTTCGGCCCCTATCCGATGAGCCACGGCCTGACACGGCTGGAATCGCGCTTTCAGGCCGATCCGTCCGATTTGGAGCGCGCGGAAGCAACGCTCGGCACCAGCCTCGATGCGGAGCAGGCCGAAGAGCTCGGCCTCGTTACCTTCGCGCTCGACGACATCGACTGGGACGACGAGGTCCGCGTGTTCCTCGAGGAGCGCGCCAGCTTCTCGCCCGACAGCCTTACCGGCATGGAAGCGAGCCTGCGCTTCGTCGGCCCCGAGACGATGGAATCGAAGATCTTCGCGCGCCTCACCGCCTGGCAGAACTGGATCTTCCAGCGCCCGAATGCCGTCGGCGAGGAAGGCGCGCTGCGCCGCTACGGCAGCGGCCAGAAACCGAAATTCGATATGACGCGAGTCTAGCGAGTAGGGAGTGGCGAATGGCGAATAGGGGATGCCCATTCGCTACTCGCCATTCGCCATTCGCCCTTTCAAACGAGCTAGTCCCACACGGGAGGTCCACATGAACATCATGAACGTCGACTACTCGACCAAGATTCCCAACAACGTCAATCTCGCCGAAGACCGCCAGGTGCTCAAAGCGCTGGAGGGCTGGCATCCCGGTTACATGGACTGGTGGAGCGACATGGGCCCCGAGGGCTTTCAGGAATCGCTGGTCTATTTGCGCACCGCTTACTCCGTCGATCCGCGCGGCTGGGCCAAGTTCGATTATGTCCGCATGCCCGAATATCGCTGGGGCATCCTGCTTGCGCCGCAGGAAGAGAACCGCGTCGTGCCGTTCGGCGAGCATTATGGCGAGCCGGCCTGGCAGGAAGTGCCGGGCGAGCATCGCGCCATGCTGCGCCGCCTGATCGTGATCCAGGGTGACACCGAGCCGGCCTCGGTCGAGCAGCAGCGCCATCTCGGCAAGACCGCGCCCTCGCTGTACGACATGCGCAATCTGTTCCAGGTCAATGTCGAGGAAGGCCGTCACCTCTGGGCGATGGTCTATCTGCTGCAAAAGTATTTCGGCCGCGACGGCCGCGAGGAAGCCGACGACCTCTTGCGCCGCCGCTCCGGCGACGCCGACGCGCCGCGCATGCTCGGCGCCTTCAACGAGGCGACGCCGGACTGGCTGTCCTTCTTCATGTTCACCTATTTCACCGACCGCGACGGCAAGATGCAGCTGCACTCACTGGCGCAGTCCGGCTTCGATCCCTTGTCGCGCACCTGCCGCTTCATGCTGACGGAGGAAGCGCACCACATGTTCGTCGGCGAGACCGGCATCACCCGCGTCGTGCAGCGCACCTGCGATGCGATGCGCGCGGCCGGCATCACCGACCCCACCGACATCGCGAAAGTCCGCGCGCTCGGAGTGATCGATCTTCCGACCATCCAGAAGAAGCTGAACCTGCACTACACGCTCTCGCTCGACCTGTTCGGCTCGGAAGTGTCGACCAACGCGGCCAACGCCTTCAACGCCGGCATCAAGGGCCGCTACCACGAGACCCAGATCGACGACGATCACCAGCTCAAGAATTCGACCTATCCGGTGCTCAAGCTGATCAACGGCGAAGTCAAGCTGGTCGACGAGCCGGCGCTGACCGCGCTCAACATGCGCCTGCGTGACGATTACAGCCAGGACTGCGTCAAGGGCATGCTGCGCTGGAACAAGGTGATCTCGACCGCCGGCTACGACTTCAAGTTGACGCTGCCCAACGTCGCCTTCCACCGCCACATCGGCGAGTTCAAGGACGTGCACGCGACGCCCGACGGCATCCTGATCGACGATGCGACCTGGGCCAGGCGCAAGGACGAATGGCTGCCGTCGGCCAGCGACGGCGACTTCATCACCTCCCTGATGCAGCCCGTCACCGAGATCGGCCAGTTCGCCTCCTGGATCTCGCCGCCCAAGGTCGGCATCGACAACAAGCCCGGCGATTTCGAGTATGTGAAGATCGAGTCGTAGGGCTACGACGCTGCTCCACACTCTCAGTGTCCCCCCTACAAGCAAAGGCCTGGCAACGCATCGCATTGCCAGGCCTTTGCGCAGATCGAGGACCCAGACCCACAGGAAGGAGTTCGCCGAGGGCTCGGAGTGGGACCTCCTGTCACACGCCGACCCGTGGCTATGGGTCCGGGATTTGCGCTCACCTCGTTCGCTTGTCCGGGCCGAGCGGCGCGTGACGTGGAGGAGCCTGGGACGTGTACTCCTAGACGCGTGACGTCCGGTTTCGGAAAATGGAGCGGGCATATTCGAAAGCTGCGAGAACGTCAGCTTGCGGCCCCTTAGCTGACAGCTGCTATTTCAAACGCCGTCCCCGCGCGAAGACCTCCGATGGAAGTTCTCCGAACATTTTCCGGAAGTCGTTGGCGAAATGGCCTAGATTGGCGAAGCCGCATTTGAAGGCGATCTGAGACACTGATGTTCTCGGATTTCCTTCCAGGAGCATTTGCCTGGCGCGTCGGAGCCGCACGGACTTTGCAAATTGCATCGGCGAATATCCGCGATTCTTCTTGAAAGCTGCATAAAGACTGCGGATGCTGGTGTTCGTTTGTGCTGCCAACTCCTCGACGAGAACAGCACGAGCCCAATTTGCTTCGATGTATTCCTCGGCCAAGCGGACTGCGAGAGGCGCTGGCTCGGTGGCGGGACTCTCCAACAATTCCGTGTAGTTGTGTCTGTGAGCCGAGAGGAAGGTCATGATGAGCGCTTGCTCGAGCTCGACCAGCGCCGGTTTAGGGAGCTGCGCTGCCGTTGAATTCAGCTGGTCGGCCAAGAACATGGTCAGCTGACGCAACAGATGGGCCGCAGGCTGCTTCGGCGGCGTGGTGGGGTTGAACAACAGCGTCCCACGAGGTGGCGCTCCGAGGAGTGTTGCTAACGCCTTATCGAGCGCAGCCGTTTTGATACGAAGGATTAACTGCTCAAACCCCGCTTCGAATATGATGGTACTCGGCTGCCCCGGCGAGGTGATGCCGAGGTGCTGCTCGTCCACGGGCACCGTCGTCGCGGTGTCTAAAATGACGCTCGCTTTCCCCTTGAGACCGACTTGGAGTCTTGCAAAATCGCCTTCGGGAAAATCGACGATCGTTTTGGCAGCATATCCACAAAAGCCGAGCCCGATATGGGGCAATATCAGGTAATTTGCCACCCCCTCGAAATCGATTGAATTCGCGACAGAAAAACCGGTTGCTCCATAGACGGTGCGCAGCGCATCCCTCATCTCTTCGGGGTTGCGTGTGCGGACGACCGGAGAGCGGTTAAGCGGGTAATCGATTTCATCCATTTGACAATCGCAAAGCCGGATCAATTGGTGATTTTTTGATCAGGAAACGCATTTGGCACTGATCTGGATCAAGAAGTGCTTCGATGCCGAAATTGAGCAATGATTGCAGAATTAGGCCATGAGAAATCGTTGTGCCGGCGTAGCAGGTAAGAGATGCTTACGGGATGGAGCGGGGGGGTGCTCATACAACATCCGGCTCCAGGGGCCTTGCGAGTTCTGCAAGAGCGCGCCTGCGTTCTCAGCAGTGAATAGCAGTGTTCCTACGGACTTGGCTAAACCGAACAGCTTTCGATGACCTAACTATAATATTTTCATTTCGTCCGCTGACGGCTTTGGCATGGCTGCACCGAACGAAACACTGACCGTCGAATGTTTTCGACGGTCCATTTTTCCGCAACTTCAACGGTGAGCGCTTCGCGCTGCTTAACTTAGCACACTTAGCGGAGCGATCTTGGATGGCTGTTCGCTGTGGCCCGAACTCGCTTAGCATTCTTGGTGATCCGAAAGGGAGAAGCGACGTGGTTTGCGCGGTGGATGATACTTTCCGGGCTACTCCAAACGTCAGCCAGCTCAGAGAACAATTAAGCAGGGAAAGGCACCCGGAAATGCGCAGCAGAATACTCGACCGTCTTGCAGCTGAACTGGCCAAACTTCCCGAACCTGAACAGCGGGTCGAGTTGATCAGGACGGCGAAATACTTGGTAACCTAGTGTCAGAGATCAGCTATGTACAACGTAGTGCAGTTTCCAGGCACGCGCCCTCGACCCGACTTGGAAGGAGATGTTCGGCGCGCCATCCTCCTTCTCGACATTTCCCTCGTTCGGACTGCCAGCTTGATCGCGAGCTGTCCTGCGGGTGAACGGAGGCGTGAATTGAATAGCGAGCTCCTGGAGCTACAAGCCAAGCTCGAATATCTGCGCGCCTTGGCTCGAAGCACCTTCGCTGGAGCTCGCCGTCAAGTGTGATGTCTCGTTCTGGCCCGTGGCGACCTTAGTTCGAGAGCGACGCGAGGCCTCGGCTAAGCGAGCTGCCCAACACATGGCTGCGACTATTGACCCTGATCAATATGCGGTTTTGTTGCAGGCGTATGTGCATACTGCGTAGTCCCCCAACTACGAGCCCTACCCGTGAGCCGTCAGTTTCCCCAAGGGCTGGCGGCTCATTTTTGCCCCGGACGGCCGTGTTGGCCGTGCGACCTACATGCAAATACCTGGGCCCGCCAAAGTTGCGCTGCATCAAATCCGGCCACTCCGAGTTCCGTACTCTGGCGGGAAAAAGGGGAGAACCGGAATGCTGGTGCGGATCAACCCGGCAAGCCGTCGTCCCATCGACGGACATCTTGCAGCACTGACGGGCGAGCGCGCTTTCTGCAGCGAGTTCAAATACCGTCGGGGCATGGAGATTTTCGGCGAAGGCGAGGACGCGGAGTACGTCTACCAGATCACCTCCGGCGCAGTGCGTACTTGCAAAATGCTTCCCGATGGTCGTCGTCATATCAACTCGTTTCATCTACCCGGGGACATGTTTGGTTTTGAGAACGGGGCAACGCATCGCTTCAACGCCGAAGCGATCATTGAAACGACAGTGCGGATCACGCGGCGACGCAGCGTGCTAGACGCGATGACAAGCCGAGAGAAGGGTGCAATGAACCTCATCGGTTTCGTCACGCAAAACCTCCAGCACGCCGAGAACCGCATGCTGCTGCTGGGCCGGAAGACATCTCTGGAGAAGGTTGCGGCATTCCTGCTTGAAATGGACCAGCGGCAGGATCACCCCGACATGATGATCTTGCCGATGAACCGCCGCGACATCGGCGACTATCTCGGGCTGACGCTAGAAACCGTTTCTCGCGCCCTTTCCATATTGCGAGACCAGAATCTCGTGCGTTTAGGCGGGGCGACCCAGCGACGGGTTGAACTGCTCGACCGCGACGAACTTGCAAGGCTGGATGCCTGACTACTGGTATTGGCCCACAGCCAACCTCGTCACGTTGTCCGACAACCGTCAAGTCGGCCGGTTTGGCGCCCTTAGATCCAGTTGCTCCATACACCGCAAACAGCGCATTCGTCATTTCATCCGAATCGCGGGTGCGAACCACCGGAGACTGGCTGAGCGGGTATTCTGGAAGATCCATGATCCAAATCAAACGGGCCCCTCGTCACGTCATGGGCCGAGTAGCAAATCCCAATCAAGTGATGGATGGTGATCTAGATCAGCCAGTGTGAATCAGAATCTGAGCAATGTCTGCAGAATTTGGCCGTTGAGGATCGTTCTACATCGGACACGCCTACCGTATGAATCCGTGAGAAGCTCAACAGAGAACTCTCGTTTTAAGTAGTCCGCCTGTGGAGGAGCCGATGGTGCCGACGAAGAGCGATTGGTCGCAAAGTTATCCTCACGCCGTATTGCGGGGCGTTCTGGCGGACGCTGCAAAGACTATCCCCGAAGCAAAACGGACACCTTCCTTGATGGCGTGCCTCGCCGAGAGGATTTTGGCCTCGGCGGCTGACGGCCAAGAGAACCCGATCAATCTAGGTCGCCGTGCCATCGAGAAGGTGCGGGAATCTTGTCCTGACTGCCACGCATGCCATGGCTTGCAAGTAGCCTGCAACAGCGATTGCTCGCAGGAAAAACCGTAGAGCTCCGGCGCAGACCGGTAAGGATTGAGGAACGTATGGGCGTATCCGAGCTACCTTGGGTTATGTGCGTCAGGCATTTATCCAAATCTGCCGCTGAGAATTGGTGCGCCTTTGAGCTGACGGTGTGTGTCGGATGCCCTAATACCGTGTCGTCTCGCCATTCAGTGGGCGCTGTTAAAGACCCCATGAAGTCCGAGGAGATCAAAGGCTGGTTGCGCGGTCTTAAGCCGTGCAAGGTTTCTGATGCCATCAGAAATTAGAATCGCGTCGTTGCAGGCGTTCGAAGGCGTCATCCCTCGCTGAACCAGTGAGCCTGATCTTATTGAAAGCCGATATTACCAATTTGTGCTGGGGAGGACATTTATGCGAAGCTCTCGGTCAATGCTTTACGCCCAACGACTTAGCAAACTCAGTTCTGAGCTCGCAGAGTTGGAAGATCTTCGAGGTTTAGTCGAAAAAGCAGAGCGAAAGGTGCGCGGTCCGCATGCATTATGCTCGACACATCATGCTTCGCAACACCTTCGAAGTCGTGAGCCGCGCGCCCTGTCTGTCCGTCTCCGTCGCAACGCACCGCTAAGCAGGAATCCAGGAGCTCTCGGATCCACTGCGAACGACAACCAAGTCGATGGGGCCCCGTGCCGGTCCAATTTCACGACGGACGGTGGGCTTCTCCCTTCAACCGCTGAATAGTGAACCGAAGTCGTCCTTTCTGCTTGTGGGCCCTTAGCGGACACGCACATCAATGCGTTTTCGAGCGGAAAGCGGACGTCGCTGTGCCTGCATCGATGCGGATGAGTATACGCCCCAGCTCGACACGTGTTTTGCCCGACGTGTCAACCGCATCGCGGCTGCAATCGTCGTCACCTGTGGCGCCCGAAAATCCCTTGCCGATCAAGAGCCTTTCTACTGTGCATGGGGTTGTTTTCGACAGTTTGGTTCGGGAGATCGCCGGATCAATCGCTGTCCCACCCGCTGCCCTTGATCCCCGGGTTCGCATAGACGATGCCGCCGTCGACCGCGATGGTCGCGCCGACCACGTAGTCGCCGGCGCGGGAGGCGAGGTAGATCGCAGCGCCCGCCATGTCCTCGTCGGTGCCGATGCGGCCCACGGGGACGCGCGTTGCGACCTCGTCGGCGTGGTCGCGCGCGGCGCGGTTCATGTCTGACTTGAACGGGCCCGGCGCGATTGCGGTGACCACGATGTGGTCCGGGATGAGCTTCACCGCCATGCGCCGCGTCAGATGAATCAGCCCGGCCTTGCTCGCGGCATAGGAATAGGTCTCGCCGGGATTGACGAAGATGCCGTCGATCGAGGCGATGTTGATCACCTTCGCCGGCCGTTCCGCGCTCGCTGACGTGCGCAGCGTCGGCGCCAACGCCTTGGTCAGGAAGAACGGCGCCTTGACGTTGAGGTTCATCACCTTGTCCCAGCCGTTCTCCGGAAATTCGTCGAACTCCGCGCCCCAGGCGGCGCCCGCATTGTTGACGAGGATGTCGAGCCGGGACTCGCGTTTCCCGAACTCGCTGGCCAGCAGCTCGGCGCCGGCAACGGTCGAGATGTCGATCGGCAGCGCGATGCATTCCCCGTCATATTGCGCGCTGAGCTCCTTGGCGGTGGCCTCGCACGGTCCGGCCTTGCGCGCGGTGATGTAGACCTTTGCCGCGCTGGCGCTGAGAAATCCCGCCGCGATCATCTTTCCGATGCCGCGCGAGCCGCCGGTTACCAGCGCGATGCGGCCTTTGAGCGAGAACAGATCGTTGAACATGCGTCCCTCCCTTGGTTGCCGCCGGTTGTGGGCGGAGCGGGGGGGGGTGTCAAGGAAGGCACGCTTGTCCTCGACCAGTGCAGATTGAGGCCTACGCCGCCGCGATGCGGCGGAAGCCGTTCCACATCGCGGTCGCGGCACCCGAGGTCAGCACCGGCAGGATCCGCGCGTCCTGATAATTGCCATTGAGCGAGACGCGGGGCAGCGCGGTCATGTGGCCGGCGTTCTCCGCGAACAGCATGCCGGGCCGCGTCGTCACCGCGGTCTTGAAACCGGCGGATGCGGCAAGGGCGAATTCGCGCGCGCCCGCGGCGTCGCGGTCGCCATAGGGATAGGCGAGGTGCAGCACCGGGCGCTCCAGCACCTGCTCGATCCGCGCGCGGCTCGCGGCCATCTCCTGCGCGGCGATGTCTTCCGTCTGCTTGGCCAGATTGCAATGGCTGACGCTGTGCGCGCCGATCGTGACCAGCGGATCGGCGGCAAAGGACTTGAGCTCGGCCCAGGACAGGCACAAGCCGCGGCACAGCGCTTCCATGTCGACGCCGTAAGTCCTGCACAGCGCCCCGATCTCGCGCGCAAGATCCTGCTCGCCCGGCAGCGCGCGCAGCCAGTCGTGCAGGCGGTCGAATGCCGCTTGCTTCGCCGCGACACTGTTCGCATCGAGCCGCAGGGCGGAATTGCCGATCTGAATGTCGATCTGCTCGGCCTTGGCGATCACGGCCTCCAGCGCCGTCCACCACAATCGCCCGGTGCCGTCGGCAAAATCGCTCGTGACGTAGACTGCCAGCGGCGCGTCAAATTCGCGCAGCACCGGCAGCGCGTAATCCAGATTGTCGCGGTAACCGTCGTCGAGGGTGAAGGCGGCGAAGCGACGGTCGAACCGGCCCTGCACCAGCCGCTCATGCAGCTCGTCCATGCTGACGATGTCGATGTCGCGCGAGCGCAAATGGCACAGCGTGGCGCGCAGGAAGTCGGGGGTGACCTCGAGATGCCGGTTCGGCTGGAACGCGGCCTCGCGCGCCGGCCGCACATGGTGCAGCATGAAAATGGCGCCGACGCCCGACAAGAGCGGGCGCAACAGGTGGTGCGCCCCGCTGAGATAGAGTGCTCCCAGCCCGGCGCGGATGACGTTGTTACGCAGTTGTTTCATGACCGGGTGGGGGACTTTGGCATTCCGGCCTCAACTTACGGAAGAACCCTTGAAGAAAAAGTTATTCCGATTGTCCCACCCGGGCCTTGGGACCAGGGCCATTTCCGGTTTGACAGCCTGCCAAGGGTTTGTTTTGTCTCCGTTTCCAGAGGTCGGGTCGTCGAATGCAGAAGCTTTTCTCGTGGGCCAGCAAATGGTGGCCGGGGTTGATCCCCCTTGCCGTCATGTGGGGATTTGCGGCCTGGAATAATACCTTACCGGTCGAGGCTGATCTGTCGGCCCGCAGCTCGGCTGCGCTCAAGGACACCGTTCTGGACAAGACCCGGATCGCGGTCGACGGCCGCGACGTCAGCCTGGCCGCGGACGCCTTCTCCGAGGAGGGGCGCCGCGACGCAGTGATGGCGGTCGAAACCGTGCCCGGCGTGCGGCTGGTCGACGACCGGACCCGCCTCGTTCCCGAGGCCAAGCCCTTCGTCTGGAATGCCGAGCGCGACGTGGTGCGGGTGACGCTGTCGGGCTCCGCGCCGCTGCCATCGATGAGGGCCCGGCTGACCGAGGCGGCCCGCAAGGAAGTCGGCGGCGTCGAGGTCGCCGACCAGATGGGGCTGGCGCGCGGGGCGCCGCCCCGGTTCGAAGCCGCCGCGATGCTGCTGCTGGATCAGATCGGCAAGCTGAAGGACGGCAAGATCACGATCACCGACACCAAGGTCAATCTGTCGGGCATGGCGCGCGAACTCGGCGGTCGTGAGGCGATCGCGGCTGCGCTGAAGAACCTGCCCGAGGGTTTTTCGATTGCGGCCAACGAGATCAAGGCGCCGCCCTACATCTTCCAGGCCTACAAGGATCCGGTGGCTGCGACGGTGACGCTGACCGGCTATGTTCCGGACAACAACGTCCACGCCGCGATCGGCACCAGCGCCTCGCGAAAGTTCTTCACCGAAAAGGTCGTCGACAATCTCAAGGCCAGCATCGGCGCCCCCGGCTCCTTCAGCACGGCTGTTATCGCCGCGCTCGGCGCGCTGTCGCGGCTGTCGACCGGCACGCTGGTCGTCTCCGACCGCGAGGTGAAGCTCTCGGGCGATGCGCTCTACGAGGGCGCCGCCAACGAGATCCGCGCAGGCCTCGGCAAGGACTTCCCGAAGAACTGGCAGTACAAGCCGGAGATCACGGTGAAGCCCGCCGCAGGCCCGGTCGACGGCACCGTGTGCCAGCAATTGTTCTCGGAGCTTCTGACCAAGGGCAAGATCCGTTTCGCGAACAGGCGCGCGGACATCGATCCTGACTCGGCCGGTATTCTCGATCGCCTCATCGAGACTGCGCTGCGCTGCCCCACCACCAATATCGAGGTCGTCGGACATACCGACGCCGATGGCGAGGATGCCTTCAACCAGGCCCTTTCGGAAAAGCGCGCGCAGGCGGTGATCGACTATCTGGTCAAGGCGGGCCTTCCTGCCAGCCGCTTCACCGCGGTCGGCCATGGCAGCACGCAGCCCGTCGCCGGCAACGACACCGATGAAGGCAAGGCGCAGAACCGCCGCATCGAATTTCTGGTGAGGTGACGATGCCTTATCTCGTCTCGTTCCATCTGGGCTGGCTGATCGGCTCGCTGCTGCTGGGCTTCTGCATGGGCTGGATCTCGGTGGTCCAGCGCGGCAACGGCACCTCGAAGGTGATTGCGCGGTGGCTCGCAGTGCTTGCCGCCGCCCTGGTCGCGGCCTCTCTCACCCATGTGGTCCCCGGTCGCTTCGGCTACTGGCTCGACCTCGGCCTGATCATGTTCGCCTGCTATCTCGTCGGCGGCACGATCGGAGCGTGGCTGCGCGATCGGGTGGTCTCGCGTACCGCGCCGCCAGCCGCTGTGTGATGTTGCTATGCACCCTCACGCGCGGGGCGGGGTGTGCTCCGCCGCGGCCTTTCGGCGCATTGGAAAACCGGGACCTGGCCGCTCCAGTCACCCCTCTTTCAACAGGCAGGCCGGCTCCATAGATTGACGTTGGCTTAAGGCGTGACGGAACATTGTGCGGCCGAAATCATCAAAACTTCATGGCCCCTGCGCAGGATCGCCTGGAGATTCGCGCCAAGCCTTGCCGACGAAAGCGCCAAATTCTGCACTGGGAGCTGCGACCCTGCCTAAAATATTGAAGGCACGTGTTTTTGTTCGAATTGGCGAATTCCACTTCGGCCGAAAACGCGCTAGTGGAGGGGCAGGGGGCATGCGCGATTCCGGCGCCGGCGGCGAGGGTTCGTTGAATGCCTGCGCGTCCGCCTGTCCGCCGGCCACCCTGGCCGCTGAAGCGTTGTTCGAGGTCTAGATGCTGGAAGCCATACGCAGGGCGACGACGTTTCTGCGCCAGAAGCAAGTCCTGCATAAGCTTGGAGTCGTGATCAGCATCGCGGTCATCGGCATCGCTTGCTACGTGCTCTACCACATGCTGCGCGGCATCGATTTCAACGAGGTCCTCGAAGCGATCAAGAGCACTGAGCCGAGCCAGATTGCGATGGCGGCGCTATTCGTCACTGCGGGCTATTTCACGCTGACCTTCTACGACCTCTTCGCCACGCGCGCGATCGGCCATGCCCATGTGCCCTATCGCATCAACGCGCTCGCGGCCTTCACCAGCTATTCGATCGGCCACAATGTCGGCGCCTCCGTCTTCACCGGCGGGGCGGTGCGCTACCGCATCTATTCGGCCTATGGGCTCAACGCGATCGACGTCGCAAAAATCTGCTTTCTCGCCGGCCTGACCTTCTGGCTGGGCAATGCCGCGGTGCTCGGCCTCGGCATCGCCTACCATCCGGAGGCGGCAGCCTCGATCGACCAGCTGCCGGTCTGGCTGAACCGGACACTGGCGCTGATGATCATCGTGGCGCTGATCGGTTACGTGATCTGGGTCTGGAGCCAGCCGCGGGTGGTCGGCCGCGGCCCTTGGACGGTGGTGCTGCCGGGCGGCCCGCTGACGCTGCTCCAGATCGCGATCGGCATCGTCGATCTCGGTTTCTGCGCGCTGGCGATGTATGTGCTGGTCCCCGACGAGCCCAATCTCGGCTTCGTGATGGTCGCGGTGATCTTCGTCTCGGCGACCCTGCTCGGCTTCGCCAGCCATTCACCCGGAGGCTTGGGGGTGTTCGATGCCGCCATGCTGGTCGGGCTCTGGCAGATGGACCGCGAGGAGCTGCTGGGCGGCATGCTCCTGTTCCGCGTCCTCTATTATCTGTCTCCGTTCGTCTTATCTGTAATCTTGCTGACGTTTCGAGAGGTTATAATCGGCGCCCGATCGAAGCGCTTGCAACAGGCGGCGCTCAAGCTGGACCCCGGCCCGGCGCCTGAAGCCGCCTATGTGAGAGAGCGCAGCGACAGCGGCGCCTGACCGGTGTCAGGTCCTTAAGGACAGTCCCCAGGAGAAGTCCGCCCCGATGGCGATCGACGCCCCCTCTTCTCCCTCCGCCCAGCCCTGGTCCGATCGGCTGCGGCACTCGACCATCATCCTGATCGCCGCGGCGCTGGCGCTGTCCGTCGTGGTCTCGCTCGGCGAATTGTCGGCGCTGCACGCTGCAATCGTGTTCCTCTGCATCGCGGCGGCTGCCTTGATCCCGTGGCGGCTGCACGATCCCGCCACCTCCCGCGACGACGTCAGACGCATCAACCCGGTCGAGAGCGCGGCGGTGGCCGCGGTGGTCGCCGGCATGCCGGATCCGGCGGTGCTGCTCGACCGGGCCGGCCGCGTCATCCACCTCAACGCCGCCGCCGCCCAGCTCGCGCCGGCGCTGCGCAAGAACGAGCTCGCCCAGTTCGCGCTGCGCTCGCCGGAGATCATCACCGCGCTGCGCGAGGCCATCGCGACCACCGAGCCGCGGCGCGCGACCTATCTCGATCATGTTCCGGTCGATCGCTGGATGGAGCTGATCATCACGCCGGTACCGGTGCCGACCAGCTTCGGCGGCGCCGACAAATGCATGCTGATGACCTTCCACGACCAGACGCCGCTGCGCCGGGTCGAGGAGATGCGCGCCGACTTCGTCGCCAATGCCAGCCACGAGCTGCGCACGCCGCTGGCGGCGCTGTCGGGCTTCATCGATACGCTCCAGGGCCAGGCCAAGGACGATCCCAAGGCGCGCGAGCGCTTCCTCGGCATCATGCACAACCAGGCCACGCGCATGGCGCGCCTGATCGACGATCTCTTGTCGCTGTCGCGGGTCGAGCTGTCGGCCCATGTCCGGCCCGACACCCTGGTCGATCTCGTCCCGATCATCCGTCAGGTCGCCGACGGGCTCGAGCCGCTGGCGCGCGAGCGTCAGGTCGAGGTGGACATCCACCTGCCGGAGCCGCCGGTGATGATCGCGGGGGACCGCGAGGAGCTGCTCCGCCTGTTCGAGAACCTGATCGAGAACGCGCTCAAATACGGCGCCTCCGGCGGGCGCGTCATCGTGTCGCTGACCTCGAGCGCCGCCGCTGACGGAACTCAGGAAATTCGGGTCATGGTCCGCGATTTCGGCCCGGGCATCGCGCCGGAGCACCTGCCGCGGCTGACCGAGCGCTTCTATCGGGTCGACGTCGGCGACAGCCGCTCGCAAGGCGGCACAGGGCTCGGGTTATCGTTGGTGAAACATATCCTTAACCGTCATCGCGGCCGCCTTTTGATCGAAAGCGTGCCCAGGCAGGGCGCCACCTTCACCGCCTGTTTTCCCCAGATCAAGACTCCGGCTTGATCGGAAACGCAAGCAATTTCAATTGCTTGGTGTCGTCATCCAACTGTCACGAAACCTTCGTAAAAGCACAGCCGACCGCCCCTAAAGCGGCGGCGCGGGGAGCGCGATCGGGCGCGGATGGCGCTTCGCTCCCCTGTATGGAGACCAGCATGAATTTCCTCAAAACCATGGTCGCTGCCGGCTTGGTCGCCGCATCGACGACGGTAGCCTTTGCGGCCGACATCACCGGTGCCGGCGCGACGTTCCCGTTCCCGATCTATTCGAAGTGGGCTGACGCCTACAAAAAGGAGACCGGCAACGGTCTGAACTACCAGTCGATCGGCTCGGGTGGTGGCATCAAGCAGATCCAGGCCAAGACCGTGACCTTCGGCGCCACCGACGCGCCGCTCAAGGCCGAGCAGCTCGAGAAGGACGGCCTCGTCCAGTGGCCGATGGTGATGGGTGCCATCGTCCCCGTTGTCAATATCGAGGGCGTGAAGCCGGGCGAGCTGGTTTTCGACGGCGAGACCCTGGCCAACATCTATCTCGGCAAGATCACCAAGTGGGACGATGCCGCGATCAAGAAGCTCAATCCCAACGCGAAGCTGCCGTCAGAGGCCATCACCGTGGTCCGTCGTTCGGACGGCTCGGGCACCACCTTCAACTTCACCAACTATCTCTCCAAGGCCAGCGCGGACTGGAAGAGCAAGGTCGGCGAGGGCACCGCGGTCGAGTGGCCGGTCGGCGTCGGCGCCAAGGGCAACGAAGGCGTGTCGGGCAACATCAGCCAGACCAAGAACTCGATCGGCTATGTCGAATACGCCTATGCCAAGCAGAACAAGCTCACCCACACCGGTCTCGTCAACAAGGCCGGCAAGCCGGTGCAGCCGACCGTCGAGGCCTTCCAGGCGGCCGCCTCCAACGCCGATTGGTCCAAGGCTCCCGGCTATTACGTCATCCTGACCGAGCAGCCCGGCGAGAAGTCCTGGCCGATCACGGCGGCGACCTTCATCCTGATGCACAAGTCCGCCACCGACAAGGCGGCCGCGCAGGAAGCGATCAAGTTCTTCCGCTGGGCCTTCAAGAACGGCGGCAAGATGGCCGAGGAGCTCGACTACATTCCGATGCCGGACAGCGTCGTCCAGCAGATCGAGAAGACCTGGGCTGCCGAGATCAAGAGCTAAGGCGCTATATGTGTCCCGGACACGGTTCCGGGACGCTGCAAGATCTCCGCTCCGGATCGGCCTCCTGCCGCATCCGGAGCGCGCCACCAACAACAAGCGTACATAAAACGGGTATAGGGGATCGGCGTGGCTGAGATGGCTGTTGAGAGCAATGTGATTGATGCTGCCGGTCCATATGATCGCGCCAAGGCCTTGAGCGCGTTCAAGCTCGGCGACGTCACCTTCTACTGGATCACGCGGTTGTCCGCGATCTCGGTGCTGCTGATCCTCGGCGGCATCATCATCTCGCTGATCGTCGGCGCCTTCCCGGCGATCCAGGAGTTCGGCATCTCCTTCCTGTGGACGCAGCGCTGGGCGCCCTCGGCCGATCCGCCGGTGCTCGGCGCGCTCGGGCCGATCTACGGCACGCTCGTCACCTCCTTCATCGCGATGCTGATCGCCATTCCCGTCGGTCTCGGCATTGCGATCTTCCTCACCGAGCTCTGCCCGCAATGGCTGCGGCGCCCGATCGGCATGGCGGTTGAGCTGCTCGCCGGCATCCCCTCGATCATCTACGGCATGTGGGGCTTCTTCGTGCTCGGCCCGTTCCTGGCCAACACCTTCCAGCCTTTCATGATCAGGGTGTTCGACGGCGTCCCCGTGCTGGGCGCGATCTTCGCAGGGCCCCCGTCCTATCTCAGCCTGTTCAACGCCGCGCTGATCCTCGCCATCATGGTGCTGCCCTTCATCACCTCGATTTCGGTCGACGTGTTCAAGACGGTGCCGCCGGTGCTGAAGGAAGCCGCCTACGGCGTCGGCTGCACCACCTGGGAGGTCGTCCGCAGCGTGGTGATCCCCTACACCCGCGTCGGCATCATCGGCGGCGTCATGCTGGCGCTGGGCCGGGCGCTCGGCGAGACCATGGCGGTGACCTTCATCATCGGCAACTCGTTCCGGATCTCCTCGTCGATCTTCGCGCCGGGCACGACGATTTCGGCGGCGATCGCCTCCGAATTTGCCGAGAGCGACGGCCTGCACCAGTCCGGCCTGATCCTGCTCGGCCTCCTGCTGTTCGTGCTGACGTTCTTCGTGCTCGCTGCCGCCCGTTTGATGCTGCTGCGCCTCGAAACCAAGGCCGGGAAGTGAAGCCATGAACCCGATCTATTCGCGCCGCCGCCGCTGGGACGTCGTCATTCGCGGCCTCTGCATCGCAGCCGCCGCCTTCGGCGTCACCTGGCTCGCGCTGATCCTGGTCACGCTGCTCTACAACGGCCTGGCCGGGCTCAACCTCCAGGTCTTCACAGCTGACACGCCGCCGCCCGGATCGACCGAGGGCGGCCTGCGCAACGCCATCGTCGGCTCGTTGATCATGACCGTGATCGGCGTCGGCATCGGCGCGCCGCTCGGCCTGTTCGCCGGCACCTATCTCGCCGAGTACGGCCGCAACGACAAGCTGACCTCGGTGATCCGGTTCATCAACGACATTCTCCTGTCGGCACCCTCGATCATCATCGGCCTCTTCATCTATGGCGCGGTGGTGGTGCCGATGCGCGGCTTCTCGGCGATTGCGGGCGCGCTGGCGCTTGCCGTCATCGTGATCCCGGTCGTCGTGCGCACCACCGAAGACATGCTACTGCTGGTGCCGAATCCGTTGCGCGAAGCTGCCAGCGCGCTCGGCCTGCCGCGCTCGCTGGTGATCAAGCGTATCGCCTATCGTGCCGCGCGCTCCGGCCTCATCACCGGCGTGCTGCTGGCGACCGCCCGCGTCGCCGGCGAGACCGCGCCGCTGTTGTTCACGGCACTGTCGAACCAGTTCTTCAGCCTCGGCCTGAACAAGACGATGGCGAACCTGCCTGTCACCATCAACAACTTCGTGCAGAGCCCCTACGAGTATTGGAAGCAACTCGCCTGGAGCGGCGCGCTGTTGATCACCCTGACCGTGCTTGCCCTTAACATTGGCGCGCGCATCCTTGGCGCCGAGAGGACTGCAAAATGAGTGAAATGTCTGTTTCCGTCAGCGCACCGACCGTTCATCCCGGCTCGCAGCCCCTGCCCGAGGCGCCCGCCAAGGTCACGGCGCGCAACCTCAACTTCTACTACGGCGACCACCACGCGCTGAAGAACATCAACCTGGCGCTCGGCACCAACCGCGTCACGGCGTTCATCGGCCCGTCCGGCTGCGGCAAGTCCACCCTGCTGCGCATCTTCAACCGGATGTACGACCTCTATCCGGGCCAGCGCGCCGACGGTCAGCTGTTGCTCGACCATACCAACATCCTCGACCCCAAGCTCGACCTCAACCTGCTCCGCGCCCGGGTCGGCATGGTGTTCCAGAAGCCGACGCCGTTCCCGATGACGATCTACGAGAACATCGCCTTCGGCATTCGTCTCTATGAGAAGATCTCCAAGTCCGAGATGGACGACCGCGTCGAGAAGGCGCTGCGCGGTGGCGCGCTGTGGAACGAGGTCAAGGACAAGCTCAATGCCTCCGGCCTGTCGCTCTCCGGCGGCCAGCAGCAGCGCCTCTGCATCGCCCGCACCGTCGCGGTGCGGCCCGAGGTGATCCTGTTTGACGAGCCCTGCTCGGCGCTCGACCCGATCTCGACCGCCAAGGTCGAGGAGCTGATCCAGGAATTGTCCGAGAACTACACGATCGCGATCGTCACCCACAACATGCAGCAGGCGGCGCGCGTTTCCGACAAGACCGCCTTCATGTATCTCGGCGAGTTGATCGAGTTCGACGACACCAGCAAGATCTTCACGTCGCCGAGCGATCGGCGCACGCAGGATTACATCACCGGCCGGTTCGGCTGAGGAGACGGAACATGGGTTCTGAACATACCGTAAAGGCTTTCGACAGCGACCTTCAGGAGCTCACCCGCCTGGTCGCCGAGATGGGCGGCATCGCCGAGCGCATGATCGTCGATTCCGTCGACGCGCTGATCCGCCGCGACGTCGCGCTCGGCCAGCGCGTCGTCGCCACCGACGTCGAGCTCGACGCGCTGCAGAAGCGCATCGAGGAGCGCGCCGTGCTCACCATCGCCCGCCGCCAGCCGATGGCCGTCGACCTGCGCGAGATCGTCGGCGCGATGCGCGTTGCGACCGATCTCGAGCGCATCGGCGATCTCGCCAAGAACATGGGCAAGCGCGTCGCGGCGCTGGAGACGGATTTCCATCCGCTCAAGCTGTTCCGCGGCCTGGAGCACATGACCGACCTCGTGCAGCAGCAGGTCAAGTCGGTGCTGGACGCCTATGCCGCGCACGACCTGCCGGCGGCGATGGCGGTGTGGAAGGGCGACGAAGAAGTCGACGCCATCTGCACCTCGCTGTTCCGCGAGCTCCTCACCTACATGATGGAGGATCCGCGCAACATCTCGTTCTGCATCCACCTGATGTTCTGTGCCAAGAACATCGAGCGGATCGGCGACCACGCCACCAACATCGCCGAGACCGTGTTCTACATGATCGAGGGCCAGGCGATCACCGACAAGCGGCCGAAGGGCGACATGACGACCTTCGCCACGACGGTGCCGAACACCTGACGACTTAAGGAGCTACGACCACATGGGCGCACGCATTATGGTGGTTGAGGACGAGGAAGCTCTCACCGAGCTTCTTCGCTACAACCTCGAAGGCGACGGCTATGACGTCGAGACGGTGATGCGCGGCGATGACGCCGACACCCGCCTCAAGGAGCACATTCCCGATCTGATCGTGCTCGACTGGATGCTGCCGGGCCTGTCAGGCATCGAGCTGTGCCGGCGGCTTCGGACCCGCCCCGAGACCAAGCAGCTGCCGATCATCATGCTCACCGCGCGCGGCGAGGAGAGCGAACGGGTGCGCGGGCTCGCGACCGGCGCGGATGATTATATCGTCAAGCCGTTCTCGGTGCCGGAGCTGCTTGCGCGCGTGAAGGGCCTGCTCAGGCGTGCGAGTCCCGAGCGCCTCGCCACCGTGCTCGCCTATGGCGATATCGAGCTCGACCGCGACAAGCGCCGCGTGGCGCGCTCGGGCCGGCCGATCGATCTCGGTCCGACCGAATATCGCCTGCTGGAGTTCTTCCTGGAGCATCCCGGCCGCGTGTTCTCGCGCGAGCAGCTGCTCGACAGCGTCTGGGGCCGCGACATCTACATCGACGAGCGCACCGTCGACGTGCATATCGGCCGCCTGCGCAAGCTGCTCAATCTTGGCCGCGAGCAGGACCCGATCCGCACCGTCCGCGGCGCCGGCTACGCGCTGGACGATCGCTTCGCGAAGGCTGAGCAGACGTAAGGCGCCAGCGACAGCTGGTTTGGCGAACTGCGGCGCCGATCTCGGCCGTCATCCCGGGGCGCGCGCAGCGTGAGCCCGGGATCTCAGCGCGAGCGCTTGCGCTGTTCGCGATTAGCCACAGGACGTGGTTTGGCGAAGACTCGGGGTGACCATCTCGCGCAACGATTGCGCCCCGCGGTTACGGATCCCGCATTCGCGGGGATGACACCGGGCGATTGGGAGCCGTCATCGTATGACGGCTGCAGTCTTGGCGATCAAGCTTGGCGATCAAAGCTTGGCGATCAGGGAATTCCGCAAGCTCACCGCGTGCCCGGTTTCGGTGCTGCGCGACGGCGATCCGCTGCGGGCTGATAGGCCACGCGCGAATGCTGGGCACAATAGGGCAGGCCGGAGAGCGCCTTGCCGCCGCAGAAGAAGAAATCCGGGCTCGAGGGATCGCCGACCGGCCAGTGGCAGGTCGCCTCGTTCAATTCCAGCAGCGACAGCCGCTGGCTCATCGGCACCACGTTGTCGTAGGTAACCGGCTCGGCTTCCAACTCGACCTCGAAGGCCTGCGCCAACGCGGTGTTGCCGCGCGCGACGGGGCGGGTCACCCGCATCATATGCTGCGCGGGCCGTGCCTTGCGCGGCCGCGGCGCTGCCGATGAAGGGCTCTTGGCGCGGCCGGACAGGCCGAGCCGGTGCACCTTGCCGATCACGGCATTGCGGGTCACATTGCCGAGCTCCGCCGCGATCTGGCTGGCCGAAAGTCCGGCCTCCCAGAGCTTCTTCAGCTGCTCGACGCGATCATCGGACCAGGTCAAAACCGTCATTGCACCCTTTCCCTCGCTGCGCGCCTGCCATCCTGGGGCCTTCGCAGCGAATGCTTTAGCCTTGAAAAACCCGTGCCGTCAGAATCCCTTAAGGCTCGCCGGGCGCGCTCAAGACGCCCGAACGTTTACGCCGGTACATGAGGACTTCTGGGATCAGAACTGCTGCACGAGATGTCGTATCTGACAGTCCAAACGCTACAATATGGCGTGACTCCCGCGCAAGAGTCCGCCGACTCGCTTCCACATGTTCCGTGGTGAAAAACCCGCAAAATCGGCACCGCAAGACTACGGAATCAGCGTTTCGCGAGGCTTTCCGGGCGGCATTGACACCCGTCTTGCCAGGCATAAGATAGTGCCACGTGCCGCCCTTAAAAGGCGGCACGTTTCGTTTTCCGGGGCCGGTCGATGGTGCGTCGCGCAATGCATGCCTCACACCGTCCGCAACATTCAAGTGACGTCATGACTAACAGCGCAGCGCCGCATTTGCTCCCCGTTTTCGCCAGGGCCGACCTCGGTTTCGAGCGCGGCGAAGGCTGCTGGCTGATCGCGACCAACGGCGATCGCTATCTCGATTTCACCTCGGGTGTCGCGGTGAATGCGCTCGGCCATGTCCATCCCGCGCTGGTCAAGGCGTTGCAGGAGCAGGCGACCAAGCTCTGGCACATGTCGAACCTGTTCCAGAGCCCTGACGGCGAGAAGCTCGCAAGCCGCCTCTGCAATGAGAGCTTTGCGGACTTCGTGTTCTTCTGCAATTCCGGCGCCGAGGCGCTGGAAGGCGTGATCAAGCTGGTGCGCCACCATCACTTCTCCAAGGGGCATCCGGAACGTTACCGCATGATCACCTTCGAGGGTGCCTTCCATGGCCGCACGCTGGCGACGCTCGCCGCCACCGGCTCTGCGAAATATCTCGAGGGCTTCGGTCCGCCGATGGACGGCTTCGATCAGGTGCCGCACGGCGACCTCGACGCCGTGAAGAAGGCGATTGGTCCGCACACCGCCGGCATTCTCATCGAGCCGATCCAGGGCGAGGGTGGCGTTCGTTCTGCACCTCACGCCTTCCTGAGGGCGCTGCGCGAACTCTGTAACGAGCGCGGCCTGTTGCTCGCCTTCGACGAGGTGCAGACCGGCATGGGCCGCACCGGCGAGCTCTTTGCCTACAAGCGCACCGGCGTCACACCGGATGTGATGTCGCTCGCCAAGGCGCTCGGCGGCGGCTTTCCGATCGGCGCGGTGCTGGCGACCGCGGACGCGGCGGCCGGCATGGGGCCCGGCTCGCACGGCTCCACCTTCGGCGGCAATCCGCTCGCGATCTCGGCTGCCAACGCCGTGCTCGATGTCATGCTCAAGCCCGGCTTCTTCGACCACGTGCAGAAGATGTCGCTGCTGCTCAAGCAGAAGCTCGCCTCCGTGATCGATCGTCATCCCGAAATCGTCAGCGAGGTGCGCGGCGAGGGCCTGCTGATCGGTATCAAGGCGGTGGTGCCCTCGGGCGATCTCGTCGCGGCGCTGCGCGCCGAAAAGCTGCTCACCGTCGGGGCCGGCGACAATGTCGTGCGCTTCCTGCCGCCCCTGATCGTCACGGAAGCGGAGATCGAGGACAGCGTCGGCCGGTTAGAGCGCGCCTGCGCTGCGATCTCCTCCAGCCAGACCAAGCGGGCGGCAAGCTGATGAGCACGACGCCCAACAAAGCTCCCAAGCACTTCCTGGACATCAACGAGCTGCCGCTCTCGGAGCTCAAGAGCATGCTCGCCGCCTCTTCGGCGATGAAGGCGAAGCAGAAGGCGCAGCAGCCGGTCAGGCCGCTCGAGGGCAAGACGCTGGCGATGATCTTCGAGCGTCCCTCGACCCGCACCCGCGTCTCGTTCGACGTCGGCATGCGCCAGCTCGGCGGCGAGGCGATCATGCTCACCGGCGCCGAGATGCAGCTCGGCCGCGGCGAGACCATCGCCGACACCGCGCGGGTTCTGTCGCGCTATGTCGACGCCATCATGATCCGCATCCTCAACCACGATGCGCTGCTGGAGCTTGCGGCCAACGCCACCGTGCCCGTCATCAACGGCCTGACGCGGCGTTCGCATCCCTGCCAGGTGATGGCCGACCTCATGACCTATGAGGAACATCGCGGCCCGATCGAGGGCAAGACGGTGGCCTGGGCCGGCGACGACAACAACGTGCTGGCGTCCTGGGCCCATGCCGCCGAGCGCTTCAAATTCCAGCTCAATGTCGCAACGCCGCCGGAGCTCGCACCGAAAAAGGCCATGCGCGACTGGATCAAGGCGACGGGCGCGCCGATCGTGCTCGGCACCGATCCGGAAGCCGCCGTGCGCGGCGCCGATTGCGTCGTCACCGACACTTGGGTGTCGATGGGCGACAAGGAGGGCGAGCACCGCCACAACGTGCTCAAGCCCTACCAGGTCAATGCCAAGCTGATGTCGCTGGCCAAGGCGGACGCATTGTTCATGCATTGCCTGCCGGCCCATCGCGGCGAGGAGGTCACCGACGAGGTGATCGACGGGCCGCAATCGGTCGTGTTCGACGAGGCCGAAAACCGCCTGCACGCGCAGAAGGGCATCTTGGCCTGGTGCTTCGACGCGGTGAAGTAGCCTTCTTGTAGCCCGGATGAAGCGCAGCGAAATCCGGGGTTCTCAACGCGTGGAAAGACCCCCCGGATTGCGCTGCGCTCCATCCGGGCTACGCACTCGTCGTTCCGCGGACGACGGAATGCGGGCGTGCCTCTTTCAATTTGCATCGAACCACCCCAGATAAAGCGCCATGGTTTCCCAGTCTCCTGACATGAACACCGGGCCTGAAGGCCCGGTTCGCGCGCCATCATCGGTTCCGATCGATGACGCCGTGCTGCCTTACGAGGTCGACGCGCTTGACGTGCGCGGGCGCCTGGTGCGGCTTGGCCCCGCGCTCGACGACATCCTCACCAAGCACGATTATCCCGCAGCCGTGGGCAAGCTGCTCGGCGAGGCCATCGTGCTGACGACGCTGCTCGGCTCGACGCTGAAATTCGAGGGCCGCTTCATTCTTCAGGCCCAGACCGACGGTCCGGTGTCGTTCCTGGTGGTCGACTACAGGGCCCCGGACCGCCTGCGCGCCTATGCGCGCTTTGACGCCTCGCGCCTGGGCACGGCCAAGGATTCCGGCACGCTGCTCGGCCGCGGCCATCTCGCCATGACCATCGACCAGGGCCCCGACATGAGCCGTTACCAGGGCTTGGTTGCGCTCGACGGCGGCAGCCTGGAAGACGCCGCCCACGAATATTTCCTGCGCTCCGAGCAGATCCCGACGCGCGTGCGCCTCGCGGTCGGCGAGGAGTGGCGCTCGAGCGACGGCGGCAAGCATCGCTGGCGCGCCGGCGGCATGCTGATGCAATTTCTGCCGAAGGCGCCGGAGCGCGCGCGGCAGGCGGACTTGCATCCCGGCGATGCGCCCGACGGCACCGAAGTGCACAGCGTCGCGGAAGACGATGCCTGGGTCGAGGCACGCTCGCTGATCGAGACGGTCGAAGACGTCGAGCTGATCGATCCCGAGCTCTCCGGCGAGCGGTTGCTCTACCGCCTCTTCCACGAGCGCGGTGTGCGCGTGTTCAATCCGCAGGTGCTCGAGGCGCGGTGCTCCTGCTCGCGCGATGCGGTCGCCGCGATGCTCAAGAGCTTCTCGCACGACGACCGCGCCGCCATGGTCAAGGACGACAAGGTCGTCGTCACCTGCGAGTTCTGCTCGTCGGTGTACCAGTTCACGCCGCACGAGGCGGGCGTCGAGGACGCCTGAGCCTACCCGCGTCGCTGCACTCGCAATGTCGAGTGGAGCAGTGCCACACGCGCGGTGTCATCGCCCGACTTGATCGGGCGATCCAGTACTCCGAGACGATGCTGATCGAAACGAGAGGCCGCGGCGTACTGGATGCCCCGGTCAAGCCGGGGCATGACAGTTGTGAGTGTTACGGCGAACTCGCCTCTCTAATTCAACACCCGCTTGTTGTCGGGGCTGTCCAGCGAAAACGTCGGCACGTCGATCTCGAAACGCTCGCCGGTTTCGCTGACCATCTGGTAGCGGCCGGTCATGAAGCCCGAGGCGGTCGAGAGCGGCACGCCGGAGGTGTATTCGAAGCGCTCGCCGGGGGCGAGGATCGGCTGCTCGCCGACCACGCCTTCGCCCTTCACCTCCTGCTGGCGGCCGGAGGCATCGGTGATGATCCAGTGCCGCGTCTTGAGCTGCACGGTCTCCTCGCCCGAATTGGTGATGACGATGGTGTAGGACCAGAAGTAGCGCGAGCGGTCGGCCGACGATTGCTCCGGAACAAAGTTCGGCTCGACGGTCACTTCGATCTGGCGGGTCACGGCGCGGTACATGGCTGTTATCATACCGAAATCCGCCCCGGGAACCAAACCCCCGCGGGCGCCTTGGCGACATCGTCCCGCCAGAATTGGCGGGAAAGCACACCACCGAGGGAGACACCCTGATGTGATCCGGACGCTTTGCGAGACGACAGCCGGACCATTACACTGCTTCAACGTCGCGATTTGCGGAAGGGTTTCCAGGCCCCGATGACCATTGCCGACCAAGTGACGGGATCGACCATCGCAGGAACCGCGGGCGCCAAGCCCGCAGGGACCAAGGCGCGCGCCGCAGCGCCGGCCATCACGCTGCCCGCCATCGGCGAGCGCGAGCTCCGGCTCGATCTGTTCCGCGGCCTCGCGCTGTGGCTGATCTTCATCGACCATCTGCCGCCCAGTCTGCTGACCTGGTTCACGATCCGCAATTACGGCCTCAGCGACGCCACCGAGATCTTCATCTTCATCTCCGGCTACACCGCGGCCTTCGTCTATGGCCGGGCCATGCTGGAGAGCGGCGTTCTCATCGCCACCGCGCGCATCCTGCGCCGGGTCTGGCAGATCTACGTCGCCCACGTCTTCCTGTTCACGATCTTCCTCGCCGAGATCTCCTATGTCGCGACCAGGTTCGAGAACCCGCTCTACACCGAAGAGATGGGCATCATGGACTTCCTCAAGCAGCCCGACGTCGTCATCGTGCAGGCGCTGCTGCTGCGCTTCCGTCCCGTCAACATGGACGTGCTGCCGCTCTACATCGTGCTGATGCTGGCGCTGCCGCTGATCCTTTGGTCGATGAAATGGCGGCCGGACGTCACGCTCGGGCTGTCGGTCCTGCTCTACGCGGTGACCTGGGAGTACGACCTTTACCTGTCGGCCTATCCGAACGGCTTCTGGGCCTTCAATCCGTTCGCCTGGCAATTGCTGTTCGTGTTTGGTGCCTGGTGCGCGCTCGGAGGTGCGCGTCGCATGTCGGGCATCCTGGCCTCGCCCGTGACGATGTGGATCTCGATCGCCTATCTCATCGCGGCGTTCTACGTGACCTTGACCTGGTACGTGCCCCAGCTCTCCCAGTTCATGCCGAAGCAGATCGAACAATGGATGTATCCGATCGACAAGACCGACCTCGACGTGCTGCGCTTCGCGCACTTCCTGGCGCTGGCGGCGCTGACCGTACGCTTCCTGCCCCGCGATTGGCCGGGCTTGAAATCGCGCTGGCTACGACCATTGATTCTATGTGGTCAGCATTCGCTCGAGATCTTCTGCCTCGGCGTCTTCCTGGCCTTTGCCGGCCATTTCGTCCTCGCCGAAATCTCCGGCGGGCCGGTCATGCATGCGTTGATTAGCCTCTCCGGAATCCTGATCATGTGGGGGGTGGCCTGGGTCATTTCGTGGTACAAGCGTGTGGCTGACAAGAGCGGTGCGAAAACCAAAAACGCCGTCGGCAACGCCGATCTGGCGGGAGGGGGCTGATGAAGGCGAAGGTTCTCCTGAGCCTGGTCCTGCTATGCGGTAACCTCGCCGCGCCCACGGCGCGCGCGGGCGATGCCGCGTCTGCCGCATCCCCTATGCCTGCGGCCTGCGAACTGCCGTCCTATCTGTTGACCAGCGAAAGCCAGCTGCCCAAGGTCGCCGAGGCGATCAAGGCCGGCAAACCGCTCGACATCCTGGTGATCGGCAGCCGCTCGACCACGATTCCCTCGTCGGAGAGCAGCTCCTATCCGGCGCGCATGGAGGCGATCCTCAAGGAGAAACTGCCGCCCTCCGAGCCGGTGCACGTCTCCGTAGAAATACAGAGCAAGAAAACGGCAGAGGAGACCGCGTCCACCTTCGTTAAGCTGATGGAAGCAAAAACGCCTACTTTGGTCATCTGGCAGACCGGGACCGTGGATGCTATCCGATCCATCGATCCCGACGAATTTCGTAGCGCGGTGACCGACGGGGTTGTTGCGTTGCAAAAGGCAGGGGCGGACGTCGTCTTGATGAATTTGCAATATAGCCCGCGCACCGAGACCATGATCTCGGCGCAGCCTTTTCTCGATAATATGCGCGTCGTGGCACAGGAGCACGACATCCCGCTGTTCGATCGTTTCGCGATCATGCGGCAGTGGAATGAACAGGGCCAGTTCGACCTGTTCAACCCGTCCCGCGGGCCTGAGCTGGCGAAGCAGGTCCATGATTGCCTTGGCCGGGCGTTGGCACAGTTCGTGATCGACGCTGCTCATCTGGAGCCGGCCCAGCAGCAAAATTGAGGTCTAGCGTTAATGAGTTCTCTCCGCCCTTTTTGCCTGACGTCATGGCTAGCCGTGCCTGCAACAGCAGTGCTGTTGTTGCTGACGCCCGCCGCGCATGCGCAGACGCCGGCCGCTCAACCGGCGACCCCCGCACCCGCCCAGTCGCCTGATCCCGCGCCCGCTGCGCCGTCCCAGACCACCGTCGCCGCGAGGTCGCCCGAGCAGCGCGGCGTCACCTCGCGCGCCATCGACAAGGTGAAGGAGGTCGCGAAGTCCGCCGCCGACATCTTCAGCCGGGTGCCCTGCCTGCCGCCGAAGGGCGGCTCCAAGGCGATGGGCTCGCTGCCGCATGTCGCGAGCAAGCTGGCCGCCGGCCAGCCCGTCGTCATCGTCGCGTTCGGCTCCTCGTCGACCCAGGGGTTCGGCGCGAGCTCGCCGGAGTTCAATTACCCCAATCGTCTCGCCGCGCAGCTGCGCCGGCACTATCCGACTGCCGACATCAGCGTCATCAATGCCGGCGTCGGCGGCGAGGACGCCCCCGAGATGATGAAGCGTCTGCAGACGCAGGTGATCGACAGGCATCCGGATCTCGTGATCTGGCAGGTCGGCACCAACGCGGTGCTGCGCAATCTCGATCCTGCCGATACGGCCAAGCTGGTCGAGGACGGCATCAGCCGCATTCAGGCCGCCGGCGGCACCGACATCGTGCTGGTCGATCCGCAATATTCGCCGGCCGTCAACCAGCGCAAGGAGAGCGCCGGCAAGATGATCAAGCTGCTCGGCAACGTCGCCGAGCTCCGCAAGGTCGGCATTTTCCCGCGCTTCGAGGTGATGCGCGACTGGCACGAGAACCAGTCGATCCCGGTGGAGGGCTTCGTCATCGCCGACGGCCTGCACATGAACGATTGGGGCTATGCCTGCTTCGCCCAGCTGCTCGGCGACGACATCATCCGCTCCGTCGGCCAGATCAAGCTCGGTGTGAGCGTGCCCGCCGATGTGAGAACGTACCGGCCGATGTGAGAGGGTGCGTAGGGTGGGTTAGGCGAAGCCGTAACCCACCACTGTCTATCTCCGCAGATGCAGCAGAGGTGGATTACGCCTTCGGCTAATCCACCCTACGAGACCTCGCTTCCCTCACGCCTTCTCCAGCGCCGCGGTGAGATCCTCGATCAGGTCATCCGCGTGCTCGAGCCCCGCCGAGAAGCGGATAAATCCCTCGCTGATGCCGAGCGCGGCGCGGTCTTCCGGCTTGAGGCGCTGATGCGTCGTGGTCGCCGGATGCGTGACGAGGCTCTTGGCGTCGCCGAGATTGTTGGAGATCTTGGCGAGCTTCAATTCGTTGAGCACACGGAACGCCGCCGCCTTGCCGCCCTTCACCTCGAAGCCGACCAGCGTCGAGCCGCCGCGCATCTGCTTCTTCACCAGCGCCGCCTGCGGATGATCGGCGCGGCCGGGATAGACCAGTCGCGAGATCTTGGGATGGCTCGCCAGCACCTCGGCGACGCGCGCGGCCGTGTCGGTCTGCGCGCGCACGCGCACGCCCAGCGTCTCCAGGCCCTTGAGCAGGACCCAGGCATTGAACGGCGAAATCGACGGGCCGGTCTGGCGCATGAAATTGTGGATGTGCTCGGCGATGAAGGCTTCGGAGGACAGGATGATGCCGCCGAGACAGCGGCCCTGGCCGTCGATGTGCTTGGTCGCAGAGTAGACGACGACGTCGGCGCCGAGCGCGAGCGGGCTCTGCCAGATCGGCGTCGCGAACACGTTGTCGACGACGAGCCGCGCGCCGCCCTTGTGCGCGATCTCGGCGATCGAGGGGATGTCGAGCACGTCCAGCGTCGGGTTGGTCGGGCTCTCCAGGAAGAACGTCTTGGTGTTGGGCCTCAGCGCCCGCTGCCACTGGTCGAGATCGAGCCCATCGACCAGCGTGGCCTCGATGCCGTAGCGCGGCAACAGGTCCTGGATGACGTAGAGGCAGGAGCCGAACAGCGCACGGGAGGCGACCACGTGATCGCCGGCCTTGAGCGGCGCCAGGATCGCGGTCGTCACCGCCGCCATGCCGGTTGCCGCCGAGCGCGCGGCCTCGGCGCCTTCGAGCTCGATCATGCGGCGCTCGAACATTGCAATCGTCGGGTTGGAATAGCGCGAATAGATGAAGCCGGGATCTTCGCCCTTGAAGCGCGCCTCGCACTCCTCCGCGCTGGCGTAGACATAGCCTTGCGTCAGGAACAGCGCCTCCGAGGTCTCGCCATATTGCGAGCGCAGGGTGCCGGAATGGACCAGGCGGGTTTCGGGGCGATAAGTGGCAGACGACTTCGACATAGGACCCTCTCCGACATGACCGTCGAGGCGAAAACGGTCACAAAAAAACCGGCCTGGATATCTCCACGGGCCGGGATCACAGAGGTCCCCGGCCTGTTTAGCGACTTATTTAACGTGGCTGCAAGCCGGCCGGCTCAAATCACCACGGGATAAGTGATGCTCATATTCCGCAATGCCCTTTCCGTCAAGGCGTCCATCGGATAGCCGTAAAAGACTTGTATTTCCGGCATGTCCGGATGCACTCGACCCTTGATGAGGACCCCCGGTTGACGTTCACGGTCGCCGCCGACGCCAATGGTATCCTGCCCGACCGCATGATTGCGGCGATGGCGGAAGAAGGTCTCATCCTGCCCGCCTACGACTTCGTCGAGAGCCAGATCCAGCCGGCGAGCCTTGATCTGCGCCTCGGCGACATCGCCTATCGGGTCCGCGCCAGCTTCCTCCCCGGGCCCGGTGCCACCGTGGCAGAGCGCATCGACGAGCTGAAGCTGCACGAGTTCAGCCTCGCCGACGGCGCGGTGCTCGAGACCAACTGCGTCTACATCGTGCCGCTGCTCGAGAGCCTCGCGCTGCCGCCGGAGATCGTCGCTGCCGCCAATCCGAAGAGCTCGACCGGCCGGCTCGACGTCTTCACCCGCGTGATCGCCGACGGCACCCGTCGCTTCGACATGATCGGCGCCGGCTATCACGGCCCGCTCTATGCCGAGATCAGCCCGAAGACGTTTCCGGTGCTGGTGCGCGAGGGCTCGCGTCTCAGCCAGGTGCGCTTCCGCACCGGCGATGCCATCCTCAATGCCGACGAGCTCGATGCGCTGCACGCCAGCGAGCGTCTCGTCGACATCGACGATGCCGATCTCTCGGGCGGCGTTGCCGTCTCGGTCGATCTCTCCGGCGAGAAGGCGAGCGGCTTCGTCGGCTATCGCGCCAAGCGCCACACCGGCGTCGTCGATGTCGACCGCCGCGCCGGCTACGCGGTGGAGGATTTCTGGGAGCCGATCTCGGCGCGCCCCGACGGCAGCCTGATCCTCGACCCCGGCGAGTTCTATATCCTCGCCTCCAAGGAAGCGGTGCAGGTGCCGCCCGACTACGCCGCTGAGATGGTGCCGTTCGACCCCCTGGTCGGCGAATTCCGCGTGCACTATGCCGGCTTTTTCGATCCCGGCTTCGGCTATGCCGGCGCTGGCGGGCTGGGATCGCGCGCCGTGCTGGAGGTGCGCTCGCGCGAGGTGCCGTTCATCCTCGAGCACGGCCAGATCGTCGGCCGCCTCGTCTACGAGAAGATGCTGGCCCGCCCCGACGCGATGTACGGCCAGCGCATCGGCTCGAATTACCAGGCGCAAGGCCTGAAGCTCAGCAAGCATTTCAGGGTGTAGTGCTAACCTCACCCACCGCTGTCATTCCCCGCGGAGGCGGGGAATCCAGTACGCCGCGGCCTCTCGATTCAAGCATGACCATCTCGGAGTACTGGATCGCCCGCCTTCGCGGGCGATAACACCGAGAGCGCGTCCGGTTGCGTCACCCGATCCGCGATGACACACTCCCGCAAAACAACAAGCCGGGAGCGAACATGACTATCGCACCAGACCTCGCGCAGCACGCGCAATGGAAGCGCTGGCGCGCCGTCGCCGATCTCTATCACGCTTACTTCACCGGGCTGATCCTCACCGTCGTCACGCGCCGCGGCACGGCGGATGCCGCAGAATTCGTCTTCCGCGTGTTTCGTCGCCAGCAGCAGGAGCGTTTCCTGCCGGGGCTCAGCAAGCTCGGGATCGACCATCTGCCGCCGGCGGTCGCGGCTGCGCAATACCACTATCTCTCCAACTGGATCGGCGGCGTTCATGTCGAATACATGTACGAGAGCGACACCAAGGCTTGGATCCGCTATCCGCCGCCGCGCTGGATCTGGAAGGGCACCGCGATCTGTGGTGTGCCGGGCGAAGTCTCCCGCGCCATGCTGCGCGGCTGGCACGCCAACAATGGCGCGGCGCTCGGCGATCTCAGGCTCGGCTTCGTCTGCACCAAGCAGAGCGTCGACGGCCAGGACGGGCTCGAAGGCTATTATCATCAATACGACCATCCGCTCGAGCTCGACCAGCGCCTCGTATTCGCGCGCCACCTCGAAGCGCCTTTGTTCGATGCGAAGACGGCGCCCGCCTTGCCGGTCGCGAGCTGGCCAAGACCGCGGCTGGAAAAGGCCTATCGCAATTACGCGATGGAATATGTCCGCACCGCCGCGCCCGTGATGGTGCAGCTGTTCGGCCCGGAGGATGCCGGCTATCTGCTGCACCTCACCGGCAAGCTGATCGGCATGCAATATTTCGACGAGGTCGCCACAGCGCTGGCAATGACCCGCGGCGGCGCGCGAGAATTCGCATCGTTCCTGAACGCGCTGCTCGCCGCGCAGGATGATGCGGCCGAGATGACGCAATCGGAAGGCACGTTCGAGATCCGCCAGCAGAGCTGGAAGCTGATGGACGACGTCGCCGATTATCATCGCGCCTGCGCCAAGGTGCTGGAGGGATTGTTCGAAGGGCTCGCCGCAGGCTGCGGCCGGCACATCGGCGTGCAGATGCGCACCGCGGTAGGCGGGCGCCCACCGCTGGTGTGGACCATCGGTTAGGCGACGGCCGCAGCGGGCCTCACCTCGCCCCGCTTGCGGGGAGAGGTCGGATTGCATCGAAGATGCAATCCGGGATGAGGGGGAGTCTCCGCGAGTCCAGCTCTCGCCGTCTTCGCGAATAGAGCCCCTCACCCCGACGCTCTCGGCGCGAGCAAGGCTCGTCGCGGCCCCGTAAGAACGGGGAGAGGGAGAAGAACGAATTCCACCGCTTGAAATGCGCTGCCGCAGGGCACGCCTGCATCGGGCGCAGGCAGAATCGGAGCACGCCGTGCTAACACGCCTCAGCCGCGCCATTCGCGCGAACGACGCCATTGGCACACCAAGTGATTGCTGCGCTGCAAACGGCGCCTGCGCCCGGGAGAGGACATGCCCGACATCGCCGAAATCCCGGTCGATGAGCAAGAGCGCCCACTGCCGCCGCCTCCGCCGCCGATCAGAAGCGCCCTGACCGAGGGGCCGATTCTGCGCACGCTGCTCTCACTCGCCTGGCCGAACGCGATCGGTCTGTCGGCCGGCATTTGCGTGGTGATCGCCGAGACCTCCTATGTCGGCCGGCTCGGCGTCGAGGCGCTGGCGGCAATGGCGCTGGTGTTTCCGACGATCATTCTGACCATGACGATGTCCGGCGGCGCCATGGGCGGCGCGGTGGCTTCGGCCATTGCGCGTGCGCTCGGCGCCGGCAATCGCGAGCGCGCCGGCATATTGGCCGTGCACGCGATGCTGATCGGCATCAGCTTCGGATTCGTCTTCATGCTGGGCATGTTGATCTTCGGGCCGAGGCTGCTCGAGATGCTCGGCGGCCGCGGCGATGTGCTGACGCATGCGATCGCCTACACGCAGGTGTTCTTCGGCGGCGCCGTGCTGCCCTGGCTGCTTAACACCATGGCGGGCATCTTGCGCGGTACCGGCAACATGAAGCTGCCGTCGTTCCTGATCCTCAACTCCGCGGCCTGGCAGATCGTGCTCGGCGGCACGCTCGGTCTCGGGCTCGGGCCAGTGCCGCAGTTCGGCATGCGCGGCGTCGCCGCTGGCGCGCTGATCGCCTACACTATGAACATCGGCATCATGAGCTGGTACCTGTTCTCCGGCCGCGCGCGGATCACGCTGAAGCTGCGCGGCCTGCGCATCCAATGGGCGATGTTCTTCGACATCCTCAAGGTCGGCGCCATCGCCTGCTTCTCGCCGCTGCAATCGGTGCTGACGATCTCGATCTTCACGCACATGCTGGCGCAGTTCGGCACTGCGATCCTCGCCGGCTACGGCGTCGGCGCGCGGCTCGAATTCCTGCTGACCTCGATCGCATTCTCGTTCGGCATCGCCTGCGTGCCGATGGTCGGGATGGCGATCGGCGCCGGCCGCATCGCGCGGGCCCGGCGCATCGCCTGGACCGCCAGCGTTGCTGCTTTCGTGGCGGTCGGCGTGCCGGCGTGCCTCGTTGCGATCTTCCCCGATCTCTGGGTCAACATGTTCACCGACAGTGTGGCGGTGCGCGCGGCGAGCCATCAATATCTTTCGACCGTCGGGCCGTTCTACGCCTTCTTCGGCCTGGCAACGACGATGTATTTCTCCTCGCAAGGCGCGGCCAAGGTGATCGGGCCCGTGCTGGCGCAGACCGCGCGGCTGATCTACATCGCCGGAATCGGCTGGTGGCTGTCGAGGCACGGCGCCAGCGCGCAGAGCTTCTTCTGGCTCGCCGCGAGCTCGATGGTCGTGCTCGGCCTCCTGTCGTGCTCCAGCGTCGTGCTGACACGCTGGGGACCGCGCGAGACGCCTGCGATCAAGCCGGCGCTTTCGGCTGCCGATTAACGGTGCTTGTGGCGGCGATGGCCGCCGCCGGTATTGGCGAGCCGCATCAATTGCGGGATCATCGCCATCATGTCGCTGCCGCCGCTGCCGCCGAGCATGCCCATGATGTCGCCGCCGCCCATGCTGCCGATCCCGACCGGCATGGTGCCGCCGCCCATCGGCGCGTAACCGCCGTAGCTCGGTGCACCGAATCCGCCGCCGCCCATCATGCCGCCGAGCCCGCCGCCGCCGTTCTCCATCATGCGGCTCATCATCGGACCCATGGTCTGCATCAGCATGGCGAAGCGGCGCTTGCCCATCTTCGCCTTCATCATCTCCAGCATCGGCGCCATCTGGGTCATCATGTCCTCGCCGCCGGTACCGCCGCCGCCGAGGAATTGCGCCTTTGCCGGCACGCTCGAGATCGAAAACAGCAGCAGCACCGCGGCCGCCTGGCAGATCACCTTGTCCGCACCTCTCATGGCATGCTCCTCGCGTGCGTGGCGCCGCCGGGAGAGCGGAGCCGACCGGACGCACGAGGGGCATGGTTACGGCCGGCGAGGACGGGCTTCTGTGAGAAAACTCACAGTGAAGGATCAGGCCGCCGCCGGCGGAAACGCCTTGTGCATGGCGGCCACCGCCTCCTTGGTTTGCCCCTGGACGTAAGGCGCGAGCTCGTTCGGCAGCATGTCGATGATCCAGACGAGGCGGCAGCTCGTCGCGCCCTCGGCAATGACCTGCACCGAGGCGCTGTAATGCCTCAGCCGCTCGTTGCTGATGGCATAGACGAGGCGCCGCCGCGCATCGTCGCAATCGACCAGCACCTCGCGCGCGACCGAGCCGTTGGCGAAGGTGACGATACGCGCATCGCCGTCGAGCGTGCACGCTGTAACGAAGCCCGGCACCAGCCGCCGATGCAACGCGCCGAAATCACGCACCGCGTCCCAGACGTCGCGCGCGGAGGCGGGGAGGGAGATGTCGTTGTGGATGGAGGCCATGATCTCTCCTGGAATGCGTAGGGTGGGCAAAGGCGCGCTCTTCGCGCGCCGTGCCCACCATTCATCGGGCGTTGTCGCGAGCAATTGGTGGGCACGCTACGCTTTGCCCACCCTACGCGATCTCGCAATGACGGAGCGAGTGGCTAGCGCTCACACACAAACCGCCTCGACATTGTTGCCATCAGGGTCGATCAGGAACGCGGCGTAGTAGGTCGGGCTGTAATCCCTGCGCGGGCCGGCGCCGCCATTGTCGCGGCCGCCGCTCTTCAGCCCTTCGCTATGGAACGCCTTGACCGCGTCGTGATCCTTGGCGCGAAACGCGATATGCGCACCATCTGCCTTGCGGCCCTTGTTCAGGTGCAGCCACAGCGCCGGCTCGCCCTTCGGCCCGAAACCGGCATAACCGTCGCCGCTCGAGCACAGGACAAAACCGAGCGGCGCCAGCACCGCGCTGTAGAAGCGCGTGGCGGCGTCGAGGTCGGCAACGCGCAATCCGATGTGGTCGTACATGTTCGCCTCCATTGCGAAGAAGCGTGCCGCGAAGGGCACGCGCTGGAGACGACCCTAGTCAGTTGAGGGCAAGCTGCTCTTGGAGAATCTTGCGCTCCCCCTTCGACGCCTGCCGGAACTTGGTCGGCGACACGCCGGCGGCGCGATGGAAGGTGCGGACGAAATTGGAGAGATCGCCGAAGCCGACGTCATAGGCGATGTCGGTGACGGCGATGTCCTCGTCAGCGAGCAGCCGTGCCGCGTGGCGCAGCCGGGAGCGCACCAGATATTGATGCGGGGTGACACCGAGCACGGCCGAGAACAGCCGCAGGAAATGAAACGGGCTTAATCTCGCCTGCTTGGCTGCCTGCTCGAGGTCGAGCTCGGCATGCGAGTTGTCGTCGATCCACAGCGCCGCCTCCACGGCGCGGCGGCGGTCGCGTGCGGTGGGGGTGGCCGGCTTGCGCGCTTTGCCCGAGACGGCGTCGACAAAACGGCCGGCCAGGATCTGGCCGATCTCGTCGAGGCCGAGATCGCTGTTGCCATCTGCTGCCGTCTGGGCCAGCTCGCCCAGCACCATCAGCTCGGGCAGCGGCGGCGTCGCGCCGATCTGCCAGACCTCGCGCGGCCCTCCGAGGGTGTCGACCAGCTCCTCGCTGAAGAAGAAGCCGAGGCAGACGTCGCCGGACACGTGCTCATGCGTGCAGGTGTATTCCTCGCCGGGGGCGCCGATCAGCATCGAGCCCGCCACCAGCTCGAAGAAGCCGGCGCGGCAATGGCAGCCGAAGCTGCCGGAGCGCACATAGGCGATGGAATGGCCGGTGCGGCATTCCGCAAACGGCGTGTCGTCCGGTCCCGCATCGCAGCGAAACTCGGAAGCCGTGATCGAGGGCGTCGTCAGCAACGTGGTGGCGTGCATCCCGCGTATTTAGGTAGGCGCGCGGGGCGGAGCAACCGGCAGCAGCACCTCGAACAGCGTCTTGCTGGCGATGGGATGGGCCCCTTCCAGCGCCAGCAGCCGCCGCTTGGAGATCACGCCGCCATAGGGCGAGAGCCGGTCGGCGTAATTGCCAGCCTCCAGCACCCGGTGGCAGGGCACGATCAGCATGAAGGGATTTTTCGCAATCGCCTGCGCCACGGAATAGGACGCGCCGGAGGCGCCCAGCGCCCGGGCGACCTCGTGATAGGTGCGTGTCTCTCCGCGCGGAATGCTGCAGGTGTACTCGTAGACGCGCCGGTCGAAGCCGGGCACCCCGCCGGCGTCCAGGCTGACCTCGGAGAAGTCGGGATCGTGACCTTGCAGCAGGCCCGTGATGCCCTCGATCGCAAGCTCGGCGTTCTCGGACGGGCGCTGCTCTCGCGCCTCGGGATGGACCTGGAAAATCCGGCGGCGGGTGTCGATCTCCCGCGCCTCCGGCAATTGCACGGCGACCACGCCGGTGCCGCTCCAGATGATGCCGCAACGGCCGATGGCCGTATCGAATATCGCGTAAGCCCGCCCCACCATGCACACGCCCCACTCAGTGCACGTTTCTCCCCGGAGCAGCGATCATAACACCGCCACAATCCGGCGCACCTGGAATCTTATCAGGACGTTAACAAGCGCCCGGCCGGCCGCGCCAAACCGCTTGGCGGCAGGCGCCGTCTCGGCTAATCAGGAGGGCGCGGCTTGCGCATCCGCGGGCGTAGTTCAATGGTAGAACGGCAGCTTCCCAAGCTGCATACGAGGGTTCGATTCCCTTCGCCCGCTCCAAGCTCCTGAAAAGATAGCATCGGCCGTATCCTATCCAGCAGTCGGAGCTAGGCGAACTGCAACTGGCCTCAAGGTGTTGGTCCATGTGGGCATCCGTCAAAAAGATTCTGGCGAAATCCAATCTCCTGAATCAGGCCCTGGGCGACGTCGTGTTTGAAACGCCTGAAATCAAAGGCGGATATCCACGCTCTTTCCTTCAATGGCGAGTCAAGAAGAGCGTTGAGGGTGACCAATATTTCGTCGCTCTCAGAATGCGCCCCGACGCCTATGCAGGCCCGGAAGGGGAGCCGGTCAACTATATGAACTTCGACATCGAAGCCGCGCAGCGCCTACGGTCCGATCTCGACCTTTGTATTCGCGAGTATCACCGGCTGGTGGGCGATGCCTCCGCGCAGGGGCGAGCAAGGGGCGAATGACGCCGCGCTCGCGAACAGGATCAAGATTCTAATATATTGGTCTTGGAGACCCCGCATTGGCCACTCGTTGGCTTAAACTCCCTCATGCTTTGGCGGGGTGCGGTCCTCCTGTCGGGCCATATTCGGATGAAACCCATGGACCAGCAGAAACTCGATCGCGCCATCGGTCGGCGGCTGAAGACGCTGCGGACGCAGGCGGGCATGACGTTGAACGAGCTTGCAGGCCGCTCCGGCGTCAGCCGGGCCATGATCGGGCGGGTGGAGCGGGCGCAGAGCAGTGCGACGGCGGCGCTGCTCAACAAGCTCTGCGCGGCGCTCGACGTCACGCTCAGCGATGTCGTCGCGCTCGCCGAGAAGCCGCCGGAGCGCCTGGTGCGGCTGGCGGACCAGCCGCTCTGGCGCGACCCCGACAGCGGCTATCGCCGGCGGCACGCCTCGCCGCCGGATGCGGCCAGCGGCATCGAGATCATCGTGGTCGACCTTCCCGCCGGCGCGCGCGTCTCCTACAGCCCCTGGGGCCGCAACGCCTTCACCCAGCAGCTCCTGATGCTGGAGGGCGCCATCGCTGTGCATATCGACGCCAAGGCGGTGCGGCTGCGCGAGGGCGATTGTCTGGATTTCGACGTGATGCGCGCGGTGATCTTCGAGAACGAAACCAAGCAGGACGCGCGCTACGTCATCATCGTCAGGCGCGGCGCGTCCTACGGCAAGATGTGAGGGCAAAGCGTGGAGACGAGCACGATGCAGATCCGGACCGGCGACACCTCTGATGCGCGCGTCGTCGCGCTGCTCGATCATCACGTCACGGCCGCGCGGGCGCAGACGGCGCCGGGCAGCGCCCATGCGCTCGATCTCGCGGGCCTGCGTGCGCCAGAGGTCGCGTTCTGGACCGGCTGGGACGGCGAGACGCTGGTCGCCACCGGCGCGTTGAAGACGCTTTCGACTGGCCACGGCGAGGTCAAGTCGATGCACACGCTGCAGACCGCGCGCCGGCGCGGCTATGGCGGCCAGATGCTGCGCCACATCATCGCGGAAGCCCGCGGGCGCGGCATGACGCGGCTCAGCCTCGAGACCGGCTCGTGGGACTATTTCAAGCCGGCACACGCACTCTATCTGGCGCACGGTTTCGTCGCATGCGGCCCGTTCGAAGGTTATGTCGATGATCCCAACAGCCTGTTCCTGACGCTGGAGCTGTCGGCGCCAGGCCGTCGATAGCTCAAGAGCGCGTCTCCTCGATCTTGTCGAGCACGCGCTCGGGGGCGATGTCCCGGGCCGCCTCCTGCAGGTCGCGCTCCGCGTCCGGCTTGACGTCGAGCCGCTCGGCGACCTGAGTGAGCAGGCGGGCCACCTTGGTCAGCTCGTGCTCGGCGAGCAGGCTGATCTGGAGATCGAGATCGGCGCGCTTGTCGGCCGCCGCGGTCATGCGGTTCTGCGAGATCAGCACGAAGGTGGAGAGGAAGATCGCCTCCACCGAGGCGATCATCGCCAGCATGACGAAGCTCTCGTCACAGGCCGGAATTCCCGGAATCCAATGCAGGTTGGCGATGATCCAGAACCCGAACAAGGCGAGGTGCAGGTAGACGAAGATCATGCTGCCGGTGAAGGCCGTGATCGCGTCCGCGACCTTGTCCTGGCCGCGTGCCGCCTGCTGCTCGCGGCGCCGCCGCGCCACCAGCGCCTGGATGTTGCGCTCGAGCGTCGGGCTCAGCCCCTCGCCGGAATCATGGGTGATGTCGTTATGCACGCCCCGGCAACGGCCCGCCGGCGAAGCCGTTCCTGGAAGGGGAAGCAAAAAGACCGATCCCCTCATCAAATGAGTTGCGTACCTCAAAACACCTCTGCTAGCCTTCAGCCATGGCCGAGACCCTCGCCCCGACTGTGCTGACGCTGAAGGACATCGCCCGCGAGGCCGGTGTCAGCCTCGCCACGGTCGATCGCGTGCTGCACAACCGGCCGGGGGTCCGCCCGGATACGGTCCGGCGCGTCAAGGACGCCATCGCGCGCAATTCGTTCCAGCCGCATGTGGCGGCCGCCGAGCTCGCGCGCGGCCGGGCCCGACGCTTCGCCTTCGTGATGCCGTCGGGCTCGAACCCGTTCATGCAGCAGATCGAGGCCTATCTCGGCGAGATGGCGGGCTGGCTGTCGGCCCGCCGCCTCAATGTCGAGATGATCGCAACCGACGTGTTCGAGCCCGCCGCGCTCGCGGCCTCGCTCGAGGCGCTGTCCGGCGACTATGACGGCGTCGCCGTGGTGGCGCTGGACCATCCGAGCGTCCGCGCCGCCATCAATGACCTCGTCGATGCCGGCGCCAAGGTCGTGACGCTGGTCTCGGATGTGCCGTCCTCGCGCCGCCACCATTATGTCGGCATCGACAACATCGCCGCGGGCCGCACCGCCGGCGCGCTGGTCGGGCGCCTGGTCGGCCAGAGGTCCGGCAAGGTCGCGATCATCGCGGGCTCGCAGGGCCTGCGCGACCATGCCGAGCGCATCTTCGGCTTCAACCAGGTGATGGCGACGGAATTCCCCGATCTCAGCGTGCTGCCGGTGCTGGAAGGGCGCGATGAAGATGATCGTTCGGAGCAGCTGCTGGCGCGGCTGCTCGGCAAGCATGGCGACATCGTCGGTCTCTACAACGTCGGCGCCGGCACGCAGGGCGTCGCCAAAGCGCTGAACAGCAAGGCGTTGAACGACAAGGCCTCTGGCGCGGCCGGGCGTGACAAGCAGGTGGTGTTCGTCGGACACGACGTCACCGCGCTGACGCGCCGCTTGCTACTGCAGGGCGTGATGGATGCCGCGATCTCGCAGAACCCCGGACATGAAGCGCGCGCGGCCGTCCGCGTGCTGCTCGCGCTCGCCCGCGGCGAGCCGATCTTGAGTGAACAGGAGAAGATCCGGATCGACATCGTGATGCGGGACAATCTGCCCTAGCGGCAGGTGAACTTGGAAACGGGACCGCCAGCGGGGAAAAGCGACGCAAGATCGCTCTCCCGCGGCAGGCGAAAGGGAGGACGATTTGTATCTCGGGATCGACATCGGCACGTCCGGTGTGAAAGCGGTGCTCGTGAGCGAAGCCGGCGCGGTTGTCGCGACGGCGGCGCGCGAGCTTGCGCTGTCGCACCCGGCGCCGCTGTGGTCCGAGCAGGATCCCGACGCCTGGGTCGATGCGGCCGTCGGCGCCGTCGACGATCTCGCCGCGCGCCATCCGCGCGAGGTTGCGCAGGTGCGCGGCATCGGGCTGTCGGGTCAGATGCACGGTGCGACGCTGCTTGGCGAGGACGGCCGGCCGCTGCGTCCGGCCATCCTCTGGAACGACGGCCGCTCGCAGGCCGAATGCGCCGCGCTGGAGCGGCGCTGTCCCTCGCTGCACGCGATTGCCGGCAATCTCGCGATGCCGGGCTTCACCGCGCCGAAGCTACTCTGGGTGGCACGGCACGAGCCGAAGATCTTCGACCGCGTGGCAAAGGTGCTGCTGCCGAAAGCCTATGTCCGCTATCGCCTCACCGGCGAGATGGTCGAGGACATGTCGGACGCGTCAGGCACGCTGTGGCTCGACGTCGGCCTGCGGCGCTGGTCCGCGCTGCTGCTGCATGCCACCGGGCTCGATCTGCACCACATGCCGCGCCTCGTCGAGGGCAGTGCGGTGAGCGCGGTGCTCGCGCCTGAATACGCGCAGCGCTGGGGCATGGCGAAAAATGTCGTGGTCGCGGGCGGCGCCGGCGACAATGCGGCCAGCGCGATCGGGCTCGGCGCCATCGCGCCGGGCGATGCCTTCCTGTCGCTGGGAACGTCGGGTGTCCTGTTCCGCGTCACCGATCGCTTCGCCCCCGCGCCGGCTTCGGCGGTGCATGCCTTCTGCCACGCGCTGCCCGGCCTCTGGCACCAGATGGGCGTGATGCTGTCGGCCGCAGCTTCGCTCGCCTGGCTGGCCGGCGTGATGGAGACGCCGGCCGCAGCGCTCCTGGCGCCGCTCGGCGAGCGCGTCGATGCACCTGGCACGGTCCAGTTCCTGCCTTATCTCGACGGCGAGCGCACGCCGCACAACGATGCCGCCGCCAGCGGTGCCTTCGTCGGTCTGCGCGGCGCGACCGGGCGCTCAGAGATCGTGCAGGCCGTGCTCGAAGGCGTCGCCTTTGCCGCGCGCGACAATCTGGCGGCGCTGAGCACAGCCAGCGGGCCGATCGGCGAGGTCGATCTCGTCGGCGGCGGCTCGCGCTCGCCGCTATGGGCGCAGATCTGCGCCGACGTGCTCGGCATGCCCGTCCACCGCGTCGAGGAAGGCGAGGTCGGCGCCGCGCTCGGCGCTGCGCGGCTCGGCCGGCTCGCCGCGACCGGCGAGAACCCCGCGGACGTCTGCACGCGCCCGCGCAGGCTCGCAAGCTTCACACCCCGCCCGTCCGTCGCTGCGGCCTATGACGAGGCCTATCGGCGATGGCGCGCGCTTTATCCCGCATTGAAGGAGCCTTAAGTGAACGCGCCAGCCAAATTCTTCGATGCAAGTGCACCCGTCGCCTTCGGCGGCAAGGAGGCCGAAGGCGCGCCCGCCTTCCGCTGGTACGACAAGGACCGCCTGGTGCATGGCCGCCGGCTCGAGGATCACTTGCGGTTTGCGGTTTGCTATTGGCATTCGTTCTGCTGGCCGGGCGGCGATCCCTTCGGCGGCGAGACCTTCCTGCGGCCTTGGCACCACGGCACCGACGCGATGGCGATGGCTCGCGCCAAGGCCGATGCCGCCTTCGAGCTGTTCCGCCTGCTGGACGTCCCCTTCTTCACCTTCCACGACGTCGATGCGGCGCCGGAGGGCGCTTCGCTCGCCGAGTCCGTCGCCAACCTCAACGCCATCGCCGATCTGTTCGAGCAGAAGATGGCATCGAGCAAGGTCCGCCTGCTCTGGGGCACTGCGAACCTGTTCACGCACCGCCGCTACATGGCGGGCGCGGCCACCAATCCGGACCCTGACATCTTCACCTATGCCGCCGGCCAGGTCCGTGCTGCACTGGAGGTGACTCACCGGCTCGGTGGGCAGAACTACGTGCTGTGGGGCGGACGCGAGGGCTACGAGACGCTGCTCAACACCGATCTCAAGCGCGAGCTCGACCAGCTCGGCCGCTTCGTCTCGCTCGTCGTCGAGCACAAGCACAAAATCGGCTTCAAGGGCCCGCTGCTGATCGAGCCGAAGCCGAAGGAGCCGACCAAGCATCAATATGATTTCGACGTCGCCACCTGCTACGGTTTCCTCGAACGCTACGACCTGCTCAAGGACGTCAAGCTCAACATCGAGCAGAACCACGCCATCCTCGCCGGTCACTCCTTCCATCACGAGGTCGCGCTGGCCGAGGCGCTCGGCGTGTTCGGCTCGCTCGACATCAACCGGGGCGACGATCTGCTCGGCTGGGACACCGACCAGTTCGCGATGAACGTGCCGGAGCTGGCGCTGGTGTTCCACGAGATCCTGAACCGTGGCGGCTTCACCACGGGTGGACTCAATTTCGATGCCAAGATCCGCCGCCAGTCGATCGATCCCGATGATCTCATCCATGCCCATGTCGGCTCGATGGATGCCTGTGCGCGGGCCTTCCTCGCCGCCGCCGACATGCTCGACGCCGGCACGCTGAGTGCGCCGCTCGCAAAGCGCTACGAGGGCTGGGCCAGCCCGGAGGGCCGCGCCATTCTCGGCGGCCAGCGTTCGCTCGCCGATCTCGCCGACCGTGCGATGTCTCCCGGCTTCGATCCGCAGCCGCGCTCGGGCCGGCAGGAATATCTGGAAACCCTGGTCAACCGCTATGTCTGAGGAAACGCCGCTGATGACGAAGACTGACGCGACACCGGTGCTCGAGCTCACCGGCATCGGCAAGGAGTTCGGCGCGATCCGCGCGCTGCACGATGTCGATATGCAGGTCTGGCCCGGCGAGGTGGTCGGCCTGATGGGCGACAACGGCGCCGGCAAGTCGACGCTGGTGAAGATCATCGCCGGCAATTTCCGTCCCACGCATGGCGAGATGCGCTTTGCCGGCAGCGCGGTGCATTTCAACCGGCCGGTCGATGCCCGCGCCGTAGGCATCGAGGTCGTCTACCAGGACCTCGCGCTGGCGGATAATCTCACGGCCGCCGCCAACGTCTTCCTCGGCCGCGAGTTGAAGCGCAGGTTCGGACCGATGGCCTTGCTCGACCACAAGGCGATGGCATCGCGCGCGCTGGAGCTGTTCGGCGAGCTGCGTTCGGAGACGCGCCCGGACGATCTCGTCAGACAGATGTCGGGCGGCCAGCGCCAGGCGGTCGCGATCGCGCGTACCCGGCTCTCCAATGCGCGGCTGGTAATGATGGATGAGCCGACCGCCGCGATCTCGGTGCGCCAGGTCGAGCAGGTGCTCGGCCTGATCCACCGGCTCAAGGAGCAGGGCGTCGCCGTGATGCTGATCTCGCACCGCATGCCCGACGTGTTCGCCGTATGCGACCGCGTCGTCGTCATGCGACGCGGCGAGAAGCGCGCCGACAAGTCGATTCACCAGACCTCCCCCGAGGAGGTCACCGCCCTCATCACCGGTGCGAAGGAGGCGGCGTGATGGCCATGCCCTTGGAATCCCCGATCAGCTTCACCAATGTCGGCAAGATCAGGTGGTGGCAGCGCGGCATCTTCGCCTCGCAGACCGGCTACGTCCTGCTCGCGCTGGCGGTGCTGCTGGTGATCATGCATTTCGCCAGCCCCTACTTCTTCACCCAGGGCAACATGCAGAACGTGGCGAAGAACTTTTCCTTCATCGCCATCGCGACGCTCGGCGTCACCTTCGTGATCATCACCGGCGGCATCGACCTGTCGGTGGGATCGATGATGTGCTTTTCCGCCATGATCACATCGATGGTGATGACCGAGCTGTCGGCGCCCGGATCGCCGCTGGTGCACATGGCGGCCGACGGCAAGACCGTGCTCGCCAATGTTCCGGGGCTGATCCTGCTCATCTCGATCCTCGCCGGCCTCGGCGTCGCGCTGATTGCGGGCCTCGTCAACGGCTTCTGCATCGCCGTGCTCGGCCTGTCGCCCTTCGTCACCACGCTCGGCATGCTCTCGATCGTGCGCGGGCTCGGCTATGTCGTCTCCAACGGACGCGGCAGCTTCCCGGGAGGGCCGGACGCCGATTATTTCTACGCGCTCACGTCCGGTGACGTGCTCGGCGTGCCGGCGCCGTTCATCTATCTCGTGATCCTGGCTCTGACCATGGCCGTGGTGCTGCACCACACCTCGTTCGGCCGCCACGTCTTTGCGCTCGGCGGCAACGAGAAGGCGGCCGAGCTCACCGGCATTCCGGTGGTGCGGGTGAAGATCGAGGTCTACGTGATCTGCGCGCTCGCCGCGGGCCTGCAGGGCATCATCATCTCCGGCTGGCTCGGATCGGCGCCGGCCAACATGGCGATGTCCTACGAGCTCAACGTGATCGCGGCGGCCGTGATCGGCGGTGCCAATCTCGCCGGCGGCATCGGCGGTCCGCTCGGGGCCATCGTCGGCTGCGTGCTGCTGGAGGTGATCCGCAACGGCCTCGTGCTGGCCCAGGTCAGCTCGTACTGGCAGCAGACGTTGGTCGGCGTGATCATCATTCTGGCTGTGCTGGTCGACCGCGTCCGCTCGCGGATGACCTGACATGACGACATCTCGGGAAGGCAAGGAAAACGCCGCCTATCCGCTTCCCGGGGGCTTTCGAGGGGATAGGCACCAACAAGAGTGGAGGAGACAATGAGGAAACTGCTTCTTGCCGGCATCGCGGTTGCGATGATGGCCACGCCGGCATTTGCTGCGAACTACCGCTTCGTCATCGTGCCGAAGGCGATGAACAATCCGTTCTTCGATTTTTCGCGCGACGGCTGCCTGAAGCGCGCCAAGGAGCTCGGCAACATCGAGTGCATCTATAAAGGACCGGTCGAGCATGAGCCGGCGAACCAGGCCCAGATCATCCAGGACTTCATCACGCAGAAGGTCGACGGTCTCGCCATCTCGGTCGCGGACGTCGCGGCCATGACCAAGTCGATCGAGGCGGCGACCGCCGCCGGCATTCCCGTCATCACCTTCGATGCCGACGCGCCGGGCTCCAAGCGCATCGCCTATATCGGCACCAACAACAAGGAGTTCGGCCTGGCCCTCGGCAAGGAATTGCTGAAATTGCGGCCTGACGGCGGCAAATACGCCATGGTCTCCGGCGGTCCCGGCGCCAAGAACCTGGCCGAGCGCGTCGACGGCGTGCGCGAGGCGCTGAAGGGCTCGAAATGGACCGAGGTCGCGGGTTCGCCGAGCTTCTGCAACGACGATCCCGCGCTCGCGGTCCAGCAGATGACGGACATGCGCACCGCAACGCCGGATCTCGCCGCCATCGTTCCGATCGGCGGCTGGCCGATGTTCGCGCCCGAAGGTTTCAAGGCCTTCGCCAGCAGGAACAAGAAGGACATCGATTCCGGCAAGTTTACGCTGGTCGTCGCCGATACGCTGAAGATGCAGCTCGAGCTGCTGCGTGACGGCTATGCCAATGCGCTGGTCGGCCAGCGTCCGTTCGAGATGGGCGAGAAGGCGATGGACACGCTGCTCGCCATCAAGAAGGGCGAGAAGGTGCCGGAGATCGTCTACACCGGCCTCGATCTCGTCACCAAGGACAACGTCGCGAAGATGTTGAAGTAGGAGCGCTGCCCAGCCCCGCGCTTCTGCATGCCTCTCCCGCTTGCGGTTTCCGCAAGCGGGAGAGATGATTTGGAATGGACGACGACTGCTGGAAGGCGATGGGAATGAAAAGGTCGCGGCTCGGCGCTCTCGATGTCACCTCGATCGGCCTCGGTTCAGCCCCGCTCGGCGGATTGTTCTCGCCCGTCAGCGATGCCGATGCGCAAGCGACGATTGAACGCGCCTGGTCGCTCGGTGTCCGATTCTTCGACACCGCCCCGCTTTACGGCTTCGGCCTCGCGGAGCGGCGGCTGGGCGCCTTCCTGCGGCAACAGAGGCGCGACTCCTACGCCATTTCGACCAAGGTCGGCCGCCTGCTGCGCGCACCGGACAATGCTGCGCCGGAGGACGAGCACTACAAGGGCACGCCGCGCGAGCGGCCGGTGTTCGATTTCAGCTATGACGGCGTGATGCGGTCGGTGGAGGAGAGCCTGCAGCGCCTCGGCCTCGACCGCGTCGACGTCCTGCTCGTGCATGATCCCGACGATCACTATGACGATGCCGTCACCGGCGCCTTCCGCGCGCTCCAGCGCCTGCGCGAGGACGGCACGGTCAAGGCGATCGGCGCCGGAATGAACCAGTCGGGGATGCTGGCTCGCTTCGCCGAGGCCGTGCCGGTCGACTGCTTCCTGCTCGCCGGCCGTTACACGCTGCTCGACCAGGGCGCACTGGATGCGCTATTTCCGCTGTGCCAGGCCAGCAATATCGGCATCTTGCTCGGTGGCATCTACAACAGCGGCATCCTGGCCAATCCGCGGGCGAGCGCGAAATTCAACTATCAGGATGCTGATGCTGCGCTCGTGGCACGCGCGCTGGAGCTCGACGAACTCTGCCGCAGGCACGGCACCGAGCTGAAAGCCGCCGCGCTGCAATTCTGCATGGCCCATCCGGCGGTGACGGTCGCCGTGATGGGCGCGCGCAATGCCGCCGAGGTCGCCGACAACATCGCGATGTCCGAGAAGGCGGTGCCGCCGGCATTCTGGCAGGAGCTGCGGACGCGAAAGCTGGTCGATGCGCGCGCGCCGCTTCCCGGCGGAGATTAAGGCATGATCGTCGATGCCCACCAGCATTTCTGGGACCCGGCGCGCGCCGATTATCCCTGGATGGAAGCGGACGAGCTGGCGCCGATCCGCCGTGCCTTCGGCCCGGCCGATCTCGCGCCGCTGCTACAGGCGAACGGCATCGAGGCCAGCATCCTGGTGCAATGCCGCTCAGCGCTGGAGGAGACCGAGGAGTTCCTGCGTATCGCGGATGCGACGCCCTCGGTGATCGGCGTGGTCGGCTGGGCCGATCTCACCGATGCGGCGCTCGGCGAGACGCTCGACCGGCTGCGCGCTCTGCCTGGTGGCGACAAGCTGGTCGGCATCCGCCACCAGGTCCACGACGAGCTTGATGCGGATTGGCTGCTGCGCGAGGACGTCCAGCGCGGACTCACGGCCGTGTTCGCCCACGATCTCGCTTACGATTTCCTTGTCCGCAGCCGCGAGCTGCCCGCGGCGATCGCAACCGCGCAGGCCTTTCCGCACGCGCGTTTCGTGCTGGATCACGCCGCCAAGCCGCCGATTGCCGCCGGCGGGAGCGCGGAATGGACCGAGCGCATCGCAGCGCTGGCTGCCTGCGGCAATGTCTGGTGCAAGATCTCGGGATTGGCGACCGAGGCGGTCTGGGACGACTGGAATGCGGAACGGCTGATTCCGTTCGTGGAGCACACCGCAAAATGTTTCGGCGAGGACCGGCTGATCTTCGGATCGGATTGGCCCGTATGCCTGCTCGCGGGAAGCTACGGCGAGATCAAGATCGCGCTGGAGACCTGCCTGGCGCGGCTCGGCCCGCGCGTGCGGGACAAGGCGTTCGGTGTGAATGCCAAGGCTGTGTATCGCTTGGGTTAATTTGCAGTGGATGTGCGGTCTTACCCTCTCCCCTTGTGGGAGAGGGTGGCTCGCCGCGAAGCGGCGAGACGGGTGAGGGGTCTCTCTCCGCGAGCTCGCGTGTGGATAGATACCCCTCATCCGGCGCTTCGCGCCACCTTCTCCCACAAGGGGAGAAGGAAAAGGCGACGGGGCCCGCCTCGCTACTCCGACATCGGCTTGTCGGAGATGTCCCAGTCTTTCCCGGTGAAGGTGGAGATGAACAGCGTCTTCATCGGTGTGTAGTCCTCGGGCGTGTAGCTGTAGGTGACGCCATCGAGGAAATACGGCGAGTGGAAACCTTGCAGGTTCGATGCCTGCTTCAGCACGTTGGCGCGGGTGAGCTCGTTGCCGCAGCGGCGCAGGATCTCGGCCATCGTGGCGGCCTGCCCGTAGCCGGCGAAGGCGATGGTGTTGTCGGGATCGATCGCCGGCGTGTACTTCTTGCGCAGCTCCTCGAACGCCATCACGTCCGGGTCCTTCTCCCATTTGGGCAGGCCGACCTCCTTGTTGTAGCGGATCGCGACGATGCCGGTGGCGTTCTCGAGCCCCGCGGCATTGAGGATCGAGCGGCCGGTGGAGCCGGCGGACAGGAGGTGCAGCGGCTTCCAGCCGAGCTCGGCCACTTTCCGGATCGACTGCGACGAGGCCTTGCCGGTCGAGATGTTGTAGAAGACGTCGGCTCCGGACTTCGAGAGATTGATGAGCTGGGAATCGACGGTCGGCTCGGTGAGATCGTAGGTCTGCTCCATGATCACTTGCGCGGTGCCGCCGGCGTCCGCCAGTACTTTCTTGAACGGACCGAGGAAGTCGCGGCCGAAATCGTCGTTCTGGTAGAGGATGCCGATCTTCGCGTTCGGCTTCACGCTGACGACGTGGCGCGCCAGGATGCGCGCCTCGGTCGGATAGAGCGGCAGGCCCGCCATCGTCCACTTGAACTCTTTCGGATTATTCCACTTCGACGCGCCGGTGTTGAGCAGGAGCTGCGGCACGCCCTTGGAGTTCAGGTATTTGTGCACGGCGGTCTGCGGCGCGGTGCCGAGCGAGCCGTACAATGCGAGCACTTCCTCCTGCTCGACCAGCCGGCGCGTGGCCTCGACGCATTTCGGCGCGCTGTAGGCGTCGTCCATGGTGAGGAACTTGACCTTGCGCCCGTTGATGCCGCCCTTCTCGTTCAGCATCTGGAAATAGGCTTCGCCGACGCGGCCGAGCACGCCGTAGAGCGAGCCGGGGCCGGAATGCGGCACGGTCTGACCGATCTTGATCTCGGTGTCGCTGGCACCCGCATCGTATTTCTTCTCCGCGGCCCAGACGTAGGGCGCGGGCAATGTCGATGCGGCGATGGTGGCGAGCGCGCCGGCGCTGAAATCGCGCCGCGATGGATTCTTGGTCATTGTTGTTTTCTCCCTGATGCGCGCATTGTGCTGACATCGCAGCTCGGCTCGCAAGTGGGAAGTCGCAGCTTTGCGACGCAATGACGCTCAAATCGCCAGACGTTAGCGCCTAGACTCAAGTTTTCTCGGCGACGACGACGAGGCCACGCACCGGCTCGTTGTTCTCGTTGCGTGGCGAGGCCGGCGCCAGAGTCAGCAGCTTCATCCCCGCCTTCGCGATGGCGCTGCGCACATATTCCGCGGAATGGGCATAACGCAGGCCATCGCCGAGCACGATGCCGTCGCCCGCATGCGTCTCCAGCGTGAAGGCGAGCACGCCGCCTGAGACGAGCACGCGCCTTACTTCGCTCAGCACCGGTGCGAGATCGGAGAGATAGACGAACGCATCCGCGGCCACGACGAGGTTCGCGCTGGCATCTGGCTTGCCGCGCAGGCCCTCGATCATGTCGGCGACTTCGAGCTCGGCATAGAGGTTCGTCGCCCGCGCCTCCTTGATCATGCCGGGTGACAAATCGATGCCGGTGAAATGGTCGACCTGCTTGGCGAAGGCAGCGGCCGCGAGCCCGGTGCCGCAGCCGAGATCGATGGTGCGCTTGAAGTAGGCGGGCTTCTTGGCGGCGACGCGCGCCGCCAGCACCGCCTTGAAGATCAGCGTCGGGGCACGATAGCCGAGATCGTTGATCAGCGCGTGCTCGAACCGCGGCGCGTATTGATCGAACAAGGCCTGCACGTAGGCCTTGGGCATCTCCGCCATCTCGGTATCGCCGAGCCGCATCAGGTGCAGGCCGGCGCCGTGCTGATCCCCGGGATCGCATCGCCGCGCTTCACGAAAGGCCGCGATGGCCTTGTCGCGCTCGCCGAGCTGCTGACGAATCTCGCCGAGCGTGAACCAGGCCGAGGTGAAGTTGGGCGCGAGCTCGATCGCCTGCTCCAGGAGGTCGGCCGCGGCGGGAAGGTCGCCCTTGAGCTGGAGATCGCGCGCGAACTCGAAGCGGCGGTCGGCCATGAGATCGCCGGAGGTCAGGAACAGGCGGAGCGGCATTGAGGAACCAGGAAACGAAATGGGTAAGTGACTCGAAGATGTGATGGTTCGACTTATATAACAGGCATGCGCCCGCAAGACATCCTGCTGCCAAATGCTGCCGGCCTGTGCTGCAAGCCCGGCGGCTTCCACATCGACCCTGTCCGCCCCGTGGAGCGGGCCGTGATCACCCACGGCCATTCCGACCATGCCCGTGCCGGCCATGGCGCGGTGCTGGCGACACAGGAAACGCTCGACATGATGCGCCTGCGTTACGGCGAGAACTTCGCCGGCTCGACCCAGGCCATCCGCTATGGCGAGGAAATCCGGCTCGGCGACGTCAAGGTCAAGTTTCACCCGGCCGGCCACGTGCTGGGATCGGCGCAGGTCGCCGTCTCGTGCAAGGACACCTGCATCGTCGCCTCCGGTGACTACAAGGACGCGCCGGACCCGACCTGCGCGCCATTCGAGCTGGTGCCTTGCGATGTCTTCATCACCGAGGCGACGTTCGGCCTGCCGGTCTTCAGGCATGGCGATGCGAGCGACGAGGTCAAGAAGCTGCTGGCTTCGGTCGCGCTGTTTCCGGAGCGCGCGCATCTCGTCGGCGCCTACTCGCTCGGCAAGGCGCAGCGCGTGATCAAGCTGCTGCGTCTGGCCGGCTATGACGCGCCGATCTACCTGCATGGCGCGATGGAGACGATTACGCATTACTATCAGAGCCGCGGGATCGACCTCGGCGAGCTCAAACCAGTGAAGGGCATGAAGAAGGCGGCGCTCGCCGGCACCATCACGCTGGCACCGCCCTCGGCCACCTCCGATCTCTGGACGCGGCGCTTTCCCGATCCCGTCACCGCCTTCGCCTCGGGCTGGATGCGCGTGCGCGCCCGGGCGCGGCAGCGCGGCGTCGAGCTGCCGCTGGTGATCTCCGACCACGCCGATTGGGACGGCCTCACCGCGACCATCGCGGCGACCGGCGCCGGAGAGATCTGGGTCACCCACGGCCAGGAAGATGCGCTGGTGCATTGGTGCCGGAGCAAAGGCCTGAAGGCACGGCCGCTCGACCTCGTAGGCTATGGCGACGAGGAGGAGAGCGAGACGCCGATTCAAGCCGAGGCCGAAGCATGAACCGCTTCGCCGAGCTGCTCGACCGCCTCGCCTATGAGCCCGGCCGCAACAACAAGCTGCGGCTGATCACCGGTTATTTCCGCGAGGTTGGCGACCCCGACCGCGGCTATGCGCTGGCTGCGCTGACCGGCGCACTCAGCTTCAAGCACGCCAAGCCCGCGCTGATCCGCGACCTCATCGCAGCACGCACGGACGAGGTGCTGTTCGGGCTGAGCTACGACTATGTCGGCGATCTCTCCGAGACGGTGGCGCTGATGTGGCCGAAGGCCGCGCTCGCCGCCCACAACAACCCGCCGCCACCGAGCCTCACCGAGGTCGTTACCACGCTGCGCACGCTGGGCAAGACCGAGCTGCCCAAGCAGCTCGAGCGCTGGCTCGACGAGTTAGATGAGACCGGGCGCTGGGCGCTGCTGAAGCTCGTCACCGGGAGCTTGCGCATCGGCATCTCCGCGCGCCTTGCCAAGACTGCGGCCGCAGCGCTCGGCGACAAGGACCCGCACGAGATCGAGCTGATCTGGCCGGGGCTCGTCCCGCCCTATCTCGACCTGTTCGCCTGGCTGGAAGGCCGCGGCGACAAGCCCGTCAACCGCGATCCCGCGCCGTTCCGCCCGGTGATGCTGGCGCATGCGATCGAGGACAACGATTTCGCCGCGCTCGATCCCGCCGACTACATCGCCGAATGGAAATGGGACGGCATCCGCGTGCAGGCGGTGGCCGGGCGCGACGAGCGCGGCCATATCACCGCGCGGCTCTATTCGCGCACTGGCGAGGACATCACGGGAAGCTTTCCGGATCTCGTGCCGTCGCTGCGCCTGCCGGGCGCGATCGATGGCGAGCTCTTGATCCTGCGCGAGGGCCGGGTGCAGAGCTTCAACGTGTTGCAGCAGCGCCTCAACCGCAAGGTCGTGTCGCCGAAGCTGATCAAGGAGTTTCCGATTCACCTGCGTGCCTACGACCTGCTCGGCGACGACGAGAACGATCTGCGCGAGCTGCCTTTTGCCGAGCGGCGCGAGCGGCTGGAGCGATTCATCGCAAAGCTCGACGATCCCCGCATCGATCTCTCGCCCACCGTACCCTTCGATAGCTGGGAGGCACTCACCGCCGCACGCGCGGATCCTGCGAGCGCCGGCGCCGGCGAGGACGCGGACGCCGTCGAAGGCGTCATGCTGAAGCGGCGCGATGCGCCTTATCTGCCGGGGCGGCCGAAGGGGCAATGGTGGAAGTGGAAGCGCGATCCGCACATCATCGATGCCGTGTTGATGTATGCGCAACGCGGTCACGGCAAGCGCTCCTCCTATTATTCCGACTACACCTTCGGCGTCTGGACCGAGACCGAGAATGGCGAGGAGCTGGTGCCGGTCGGAAAAGCCTATTTCGGCTTCACCGACGAGGAGCTCTTGCAGATCGACCGCTTCGTCCGCCGCAACACCACGGAAAAATTCGGCCCCGTCCGCCACGTCGTGCACGAAGCGGACAAGGGGCTGGTGCTGGAGGTCGCTTTCGAAGGATTGCAGCGCTCGCCCCGGCACAAATCCGGCGTCGCCATGCGTTTCCCCCGCATCAGCCGCCTGCGCTGGGACAAGCCGCCGCGCGAGGCCGACCGGCTGGAGACGCTGGAGAAGATGTTGAAGGCCGAGGCGGCGGAGATCGAGGTGTGAACTGTTGCCACGAGGACGGTGCGCTCCCTCTTCCGCCCGAATTAAACTCCCGTAACCCGATTGACGGCCCCTTGCGGGTTCCCCATGTCCCCCGCCGTGCCTATAATGGGGTCGAATCCCCGCGAGGAGTTTGCGATGGTCCAAGACGTCAGAGATTTGCCGGCCGGCCGCAGCGACGGCCTGCACCGCTTTCTCGGCGGCTCGCCGCTGGCGGTCGCGTTCCGCCTGGTGCTGCTCTCGATCCTGGTCGGCGTGGTGCTGGCGACGATCGGCTTCGACCCGTGGAACATCATCCACAGCATCCGCCTGTTGTTCCAGCGGCTGTGGGACCTCGGCTTCGATGCGGTGAACTGGCTGTGGCGCTACTTCCTGCTTGGTGCGGTCATCGTGATTCCGATCTGGCTGCTGTCGCGCGTGTTCGGCGCGCCGCGCGGCCGGTAAGGATCGGATTGAGGGAGTGCGCAGCCGATGCAATTGCGGTTCGTCGGCTGCGGTGATGCCTTCGGCTCCGGCGGCAGGCTCAACACCTGCTTCCACGTCTCGGGGCGCAAAGCGAACTTCCTGATCGACTGCGGCGCGTCGGCGCTGCCGGCGCTGAAGCGGCTCGAGATCGATCGGGGCGACATCGACCTGATCCTGATCACGCATTTCCATGGTGACCATTTTGCCGGCCTGCCGTTCGTTCTGCTCGACGCGCAATTCTCGCGGCGAACGCGGCCGCTGACGATCGCGGGCCCGCAAGGCATCGACAGGCGGCTGCGCGAGGTGATGGAGGCGCTGTTCGAGCATTCCTCGAACACCAAGCAGCGCTTCGAGCTGAACGTGGTCGAGCTCGCGCCCGGGCAAAGCCAGCGCTTCGGCGCGGTGAATGTGACGCCCTATCCGGTCGTGCACGGCGAATCAGGCGGACCGTTCCTCGCCTATCGCATCGCGGCCGAGGGCCGCACGCTCGCCTACACCGCCGATACCGAATGGACGGAGACGCTCATTCCGCTGGCGCATGGCGCGGACCTTTTCATCGCCGAAGCCTATATGTACGAGAAGGTGGTCAAGAATCACCTCAGCCTGAAGACCTTGGAACAGCATCTGCCCGACATCGGCGCCAAGCGGCTCGTCCTCACCCATATGAGTGACGACATGCTGTCGCGCCTGGGCGAGGTCGAGCACCTCGCCGCCGAAGACGGCATGGTGCTCGTGTTCTGAAAGATGCACGCACCCGTCCATCACCGCGTCGGTAGCCGGCAGGTCTTCGCCATTGCAGGTCCGGCGATGGTCGCGAACCTCACGACGCCGCTGATCGGCGTGGTCTCGACCACCGCGATCGGGCGGCTCGACGATGCCGCGCTGCTCGGCGGCGTCGCGATGGCGTCCGTCATCTTCGACTGCCTGTTCTGGTTGTTCGGCTTCCTGCGCATGAGCACGCTCGCCTTCACCGCGCAGGCGCTCGGCGCGGGCGAGACGCGCGAGCAGACCGTGATCCTGGTGCGCGGTTTCATCGTCGCCGGCCTGATCGGTGCGGCGCTGATCGTGCTGCAGCTGCCGCTGGCAGGCGCACTGTTCGACCTGATGGGCGGCAGCGAGGGCGTGACGCAGGCCGCAAAGACCTATTTCATGATCAGGATCTGGTCCTCGCCCTTCGCCTTCGCCAATTACGTCATCCTCGGCTGGCTGGTGGGGCAGGCCCGCGCCAATCCGGCCCTTGCGCTCCAGGTCGTCATCAACCTCATCAACATGGTGGCGACGATCCTGCTGGTGCTGGTCTACGACACCGGCATTGCCGGCGCGGCGATCGCCGCGCTTCTGTCCGAGACGATCGGCTTCATGCTCGGCGTGATCGTGTGCAGGCGCCATGCACTCGGCGGTTTTGCCATACCTCGCGCAACGCTGTTCGATCGCGACAAGCTGATGCGGCTCCTGGCGGTGAATACCGACATCCTGATCCGCACCGCGGCGCTGATCGCCGTGTTCCTGTTCTTCACCGCCAAGGGCGCGCGGGCCGGCGACGTCACGCTGGCCGCGAACTCCGTGCTCAACAATTTCCTCCTGGTCAGCGCCTTCTTCCTCGACGGCCTTGCCAATGCGGCCCAGCAGCTCTGCGGCCGCGCCTTTGGCGGCCGCGACGCCAAGGGATTTGCGGATTCGACCAGGCTGGTGCTGCTCTGGGGGCTCGGCTTCGCAATTGTCGTCGCCGTGCTGTTCGCAGCCTTCGGCCCTGCTATCATCAACGTCATGACGGCGAGCGAGGACGTCCGCCGCGCCGCGCGCGAGTTCCTGCCCTTCATCGTGCTGGCGCCGCTCCCCGGCGTGTTCGCCTTCGGTTTCGACGGCATCTATGTCGGCGCGACCTGGGCGCGGGAGATGCGCAATCTGATGCTGCTCTCGCTCGCGATCTTCTTCGCCGTCTGGCTGGCGCTGCAATCGTTCGGCAATACCGGCCTGTGGAGCGCGCTGATCGCGTTCTACGTCGCGCGCGGCGGCTTGCAGGGCGCGAGGTATCCGGCGCTGTACCGGGCGACGTTCGTGAAGCCGTAGAAGAACCGTAGCCCGGATGGAGCGCAGCGTAATCCGGGGGCTTTGTCCATGCCGATAGCTTCCCGGGTTGCGCTGCGCTCCATCCGGGCTACGAAGTCTGCGCAGGCGGGGAGAGGCGAAGAGCTACATCCCCGGCCAGTCCTCCGCCGTCAGCGTCGCCGCATCGGCGCCGACGATTTCGGCCAGCGAATCCCGCCCCGTTCTGAGCAGCGTGGAGGTCAGGTCGCGCTTGATCTCGTCGACGAGGCCGAGGCCCTTGTAGACCAGCGAGGAATAGAGCTGGATCAAACTGGCTCCGGCGCGGATCTTGGTCAGCGCGGCGCCGCCCGAATCCACGCCGCCGACGCCGATCAGCGGGAATGCGCCCTCGACGCGCACATAGGTTTCCGCGACCATGCGCGTCGACAGGCGGAACAGCGGCCGGCCGGACAGGCCGCCTTGCTCCTTCGCCCGCGTCTCTTCACGCAACGTGCTCGGCCGCGCGACCGTGGTGTTCGACACGATCATGCCGTCGACCCGGCGCGAGCGCGCGACCTGCACGACGTCGTCGAGCTGGGCGAGGCTCAAATCCGGCGCGATCTTGAGCAGCACCGGCGTGTCGCCGGCCTTCTGCCTGACACGCTCGCGGGCCTCGATCACGCGCGCGAGCAGATCGTCGAGCAGCGCGCCTTCCTGAAGGTTGCGCAGGCCCGGCGTGTTCGGCGAGGAGACGTTGACGGTGAAATAGCTCGCCACCGGCGCGAAGGTCTCGATCAGCTTGACGTAGTCGCCGACGCGGTCCGGCGAATCCTTGTTGGCGCCGACATTGACGCCGACGATGCCGCCGTGCTGCGCGCGCGCGGCAAGCCGGCGCAGAGCCGCCTCCGCGCCGTCATTGTTGAAGCCCATGCGGTTGATGATCGCCTCGTCGCGCTCGAGCCGGAACAGCCGCGGCCGCGGATTGCCGGCTTGCGGTTTCGGCGTCACCGAGCCGATCTCGACGAAGCCGAAGCCGAGCCGCAGCAGTGCGTCGGGCACCTCGGCGCTCTTATCGAAGCCCGCGGCCATGCCGATCGGATTGGGAAAGTTCAGCCCGAAGGCGCGCACCGCGAGCTTGGGATCATCGGCGCGCGGCTTGACCGGCGGCAGGAAGCGCAGGCCCTGGATCGCGAGGCGATGCGCGTCCTCGGGATCGAGCCAGCGCAGCACCGGCAGCGAAAAGGCGTCGAAAGCGCGGATCACGGCAACAGCTCCGGAACATCGTGACCGCCGTCGGAGCGCGTGTTGAGGTTCGTCACCGCAAGGACCGCGCCGAGATCGAGCTCGCCATAGAGATGAGGGAAGAGCTCGTCATTGCGCGAGCGTTCCCAGCGCAATTCGCTGCCCAGCGCGTCGCCGTCGACCTCGACCAGGAACAGCGCGCGCTGCCCGAAATAGTGCTTGCGCAGGGTCTCGGGAACCTGGGCCGCGGTCGAGAAATGGATGAACCCGTCGCGCGCGTCATCTGCGCTGCCCCGGTAGACCCCCTGCCGTTCCGCCTCGCGCCAGGCCGAGGCCGGACAGATTTTGTAGATCTTGACCACCGCTACCGCAGCCTTGTTTGTTCTTTGAGTCTCTTGGGTTTTTTCGCTTTTCGCGGGTCCTCGAAACCCCGGCGCGACCGTAAAGCCCGCCCCTTCCGAACTCAAGGCTTAGAGCCTTTTCCGCGCCGATGAAATCGGCACGGGGCTCCAGATTCCCGTTTTGCGCGCTTTCCTGACGCGAACGGCTACCCGTTTCGTTTGCGAACGCCGCCTCGGTCGCCTCTTGCGCGAAAAACGGAAAACCGGTTGATTTGAGGACAGTTTTCCTGAGTTGCGACGGGCTGGGCCTTCCATGGTCAGACAGGCCAAAGCGCAGAGGATGCTGACTCACGACCAGATCTGGGCCGCGCTGGACCGGCTGGCGGCGCGCGCCGGACTGTCGCCGTCCGGCCTTGCCAAGCGTGCCGGGCTCGACCCTACCACCTTCAACAGGTCCAAGCGCGTCACCGCCGACGGCCGCGAGCGCTGGCCCTCGACCGAATCGATCGCAAAAGCGCTGGCGGCGGCCGACGCCTCGATCGACAGCTTTGCGAAGCTGATTGATGACGACGGTGGAAGCGGCCGCGGCTCGGTGCCGCTGCTCGGCTTTGCACAGGCCGGAATGAGCGGCGCCTTCGATGAGGCCGGTCTTCCAACCGGCAGGGGCTGGACCGAGATCGCGCTTCCGATCGGAGAGGACGGTCAAGTCTTTGCGCTGGAGATTTCCGGCGCTGCGCTACTGCCTGCCTATCGCGACGGTGACATCATCCTGGTCTCGCCTGCGGCGCCGATCCGCAAGGGTGATCGCGTGGTGGTCAAGATCAAGACGGACGAGATCACGATTGCGACCCTGAAGCGCCGCACGGCAAAGACCCTGGACTTGGCGCCCCTCGATGCGTCACAGGAGGCGCGAACGGTCGCGGCGAGCGATGTCGCCTGGGTTGCGCGGATCCTCTGGGCGAGCCAGTGACTGCGCCGCTCACGCACTCCTCGCCAGCGCGCCGTCGATCATGTTGACCGCGTTCTGCACGCCGTAGACCGCAACGAAGGAGCCGAAGCGCGGGCCCTTCTCCTGGCCGAGCAGCACCTGGTAGAGCATGTTGAACCAATCCAGCGTCACGCCGGGGCGGCCGTCCTTGCCCTTCTTGACCTGGTCGAGGAACGGCTCGCGGCGGCCGATCTCGTAGACGACGTTCTGGATGTCCTCGGCCGAGGCGTCCTGTGCAAGCTGCGACAGCGCATCGCGCAAATCCTGCAGCGCCGCGCGCTCGGTGTCGGTTGGCTCGCGGAACTGCTTCGTCGGCGCGACGAAGTCGCGGTAATAGTTGATGGCGTAGCCGACCATCGCATCCAGCTTCGGATGCGTCTGCGGGCTCACGCCGGGCCGATAGCGGCCGATGAAGCCCCACAGCGTCTCGGCGTTCTCCGCGTTCGACGATGACACCAGCGTCAGGAGCAGCTGGAAGGTGACGGGCATGTCGCCCGTCGGCGGCTTGCCGTTGTGGATGTGCCAGACCGGATTGCCGAGCTGCTGCTTGCCGTCCTGCTTCGGAAAGCCGTCGAGGAATTGCTGGTAGTCGTCGACATTGCGCGGGATGACGTCGAAATACAGCCGCTTGGCCGCCTTCGGCTCGCGGTACATGAACAGCGAGAGCGATTCCGGCGAGGCGTAGCGCAGCCATTCGTCGATGGTCAGGCCGTTGCCCTTCGACTTCGAGATCTTCTGGCCCTTCTCGTCGAGGAAGAGCTCGTAGTTGAAACCTTCGGGCGGCGTGCTGCCGAGCGCTCTGGCGATCGCGCCGGACAGCTTCACGGAATCGATCAGGTCCTTGCCTGCCATCTCGTAGTCGACGCCGAGCGCGACCCAGCGCATCGCCCAGTCGGCCTTCCACTGGCACTTGACGTTGCCGCCGGTGACGGGTGTCTCGACTTCCTGGTTGGTGTCGGGATCGACATAGGTCACCGTGCCGGCCGCCACGTCGCGGCGGATCATCGGCACCTGCAGCACGACGCCCGTGGTCTTGCTGATGGGCAGGAACGGCGAATAGGTCGCGCGACGATCCGGTCCCAGCGTCGGCAGGATGATCGCCATGATCTTATCGTAGGCGGCGAGCATCTTCAGCAGCGTCGCATCGAAGCGGCCCGACGTATAATAGTCCGTCGAGCTCGCGAACTCGTAGTCGAAGCCGAAATGATCCAGAAACGCGCGCAAGCGCGCGTTATTGTGCGCGCCGAACGACGGATATTCGTTCGAAAACGGATCCGGCACCCGCGTCAGCGGCTTGCCGATATGAGCGGCCAGCATCTCCTTGTTCGGAACGTTGTCGGGCACCTTGCGGAAGCCGTCCATATCGTCGGAGAACGCCAAAAGGCGCGTCTTGACCTTGTCCTCGGTGAGCACGCGGAAGGCGTGGCGCACCATCGAGGTGCGCGCCACCTCGCCGAACGTGCCGATATGCGGCAGGCCGGACGGACCATAGCCGGTCTCGAACAGCACCTCGTCCTTCGGGCTTTTCTTCAGCCGCGCGACAATGGCCTTCGCCTGCTCGAACGGCCAGGCGTTGGATTGTTCGGCGAGCGCACGCAACTCGCTCGGGTTTGCGGCTAGATCAATAACGGACATCAGGGGCCTCCGGGCCGCGGAAAATAGCGATTTCCCGGCAGAATGCAAAAGCTGCGAGCTGATTCCCCCAGCCGTCTCCCGCTGGCGCAGGGGCTAGCGCATTTGGGAGTTTTCCCTGCGGCCATCCTTCGAGACGCCCGCTTTGGGCGGGCTCCTCAGGATGAGGGCGGAGTGCGCGGCAGCGGTTTCAACGAGCACTGATGCTGATTAGCCTCATCCTGAGGAGGCGCGTTAGCGCCGTCTCGAAGGACGAGGCGTGCGCGCAGCTCGCCGCCACAAGTCATATGCGCTAGCCATGCGCTTGCGGGGGAGGGTTGGGAGTGTCTCCGCGTCGGATCGAATGCGATGCGGCTCAATGCGCCGCTGAGGCCGAGCGTTTCGTCGCCACTTGCTTGGGGGCCGGCTTCGCGCTGGCCTGCGGTGCGCTGTCCCAGCCGCCGTTCGGGGTCGCAACGTTGACGGCATCGTCGGGCTGCGGCTCGGCGCTGAAGGTCTGGATCGCGAGCTTGGCGGCCGCCAGCGATTGCGGGTCGAGGCGCTTGGCGACGTCGTCGCGCTTGCCGGCGGCATCCGCATCGCCCTGGGCAGCTGCCAGGTTGAACCATTTGTAGGATTCGGCGAGGTTCTGCTCGACGCCGATGCCGCGGGCATAGAGGATGCCGAGGTTGAACTGGCTGTCGGCGACGCCGCGATCGGCAGCTTTCCGGAACCACTGCGCCGCGCTCTTGTAATTGGCGCCGCGACCGCCGCCGTCGGCATCGAGCACGGCGAGATTGTGCATCGCCTTGGCGTTGCCGCGCTCGGCGGCCTGGGTGTAGTAGCGGCGCGCGATGTCGGCGTCCTTCTTCACCCCTAGGCCCTTTTCGTAGAGCGTGCCGAGGCGGAAGATTGCGGGAATGACCCCGGCCTGCGCCGCGCGGTCGTACCACTTCGCCGCTTCGTCGTAATTCGTGGCGACGCCCTTGCCTTCGGCAAAGCGCACGCCGATCTCGTAGGCGGCGGTCGCATCGCCCTTCATGGCCGCGGTGCGCAAGGCCGGGCCGCCGATGCCGTCAGGCAGCTTCTCGCTCGGCGGCACCTGAACGACGCCGAGCTTGGCGCGACTCGTGCCCGACAGCGCGCCGGTGACGTCGCTTGAGGCCGGCGGCATCGCCGCGGCAGGCGCTTGCGGGATCTCAACGGAGGCCGAGCCGCCGGAACCGGGAAGAGGCGCCGGCGCGGCATTGTTCTGCGACTGCCGTCCGATCGGTGTCGGCGACGTCATCGACGGGGTGATCTGCTCGGGCGCGGCTGGCTTGGTCTCGACCGGCGGCGGCGCCGGCTGCGGTGCCGGCTCGCTCGGGATGTTTTGCATCGCCTGCGGCGTCGGTGACGAGCTGCCGCCTTCGAGCAGGTTCATCGCCATCTTGAAGGTGCCGAGCACGATCACGACCACGCTCGCGCCGACCAGCAGCGAGCGGATCTTCGAGGTGATGGTCGAGCCGCCTTCCTGGCCCTTCTCCTTGGCGCGGGCGATCGCGGCCTTGGCGCCGCGGGCCGGCTTCTCGGGCGGCTGTGCGGCGGCGGCTTGCGCCGCGCGGCGGGCGGCGGCGATGAAGCTCGACGACGACACCGGCTCCTTCGGCGCGGCGGCAATTCCGCTGATCGCGTCCTCGGAGGCGGCGATGCGCTCCGACGGCGTGGCGAGGCGTCCGCCCGGCCGTGTGCCCGGCTCGAGCGGGTGATCCGGCGGCAGTTCCGGCGCGAGTGCAGCGCGCGCCGTGTGCGGCTCCAGGATCTCGCTGATCGCGCGCGGGGGAACCGGCGGCGCCGCCGGCACGGGCGGCGGCGCGGCGGGGGTGGCGGCGTGGAACTCGCGCGGTGCGGCGACGAAGGCAGCCGGCGGCGCCTGCGCGGCAGCTGGATTGGGCAGCTCGGGCTTCGGATCGTATTTCGGCGGCTGTGCTGGCGGTTGCGGCCGCGGCTCGCGCGCCATCGGCGCCGGCTCCATCGCCGCCGCCATCGGCATCGACATCGTCTGTGGGGCGGGGGGAGGCGGCGCGGTGCGCACCGCGCGCAGATCGCCCTCGATCATCGAGAGGCGATCGACGACGTGACCAAGCGCGCTGTGGACGGCCTCGAGCGAGTCCTGGGTGTGCCGGTTGGTCTCGGCCTGACTGAAGCGGATGTCGGAGAGCTCGCGCTTGACGAGGTCGACCATGCCGGAATCGGGCGGCGGCGCGGAGCTGCGGCTCTCGGCGAGGGCCGCATAGGTCGCCTGCTGCCGTTCCAGGTGCCTGAGGATGTCGTGCAGCCCGTCCTCGACGCGGCTCAAATTGCCGTTGCGCGGATCGGCGGCGGCCTCGATCCGCTCCAGGAGATAGGAAACACGCTGCTCGAGATGGGCGAAGGTCGAGGCGGAATCGTTGCCGACCTGCATGCGGTCGAAACGGTCCGACAGCGCGCGGATCGCAGCTTCGAGATGCTCGGTGCTCTCGGACGGCTGCGGCCGCTCGCGGGTTTCCAGCGCCGCCGTGAGCGCCGCGATGCGCTGCTCCAGCGCCGCGAAGCTGTCGCCATGGCCGGAGGCGCGGGTGATCTGGTCGACCTTGGACGACAGCAGCTGTACGTCTTCGGATAGCCGTGCCAGCGCCTCGTTGGAGGCGACGTTGGAGACGATGGCGCGCAGCGCGGAGATCGCGCCTTCGAGCTGCTGCACGGTCGAGGGATCGTCATTGGCGCGCAGGATCAGGTCGAGCTTGGCGCCGAGATTGCGGATCGCCTCGTCGTATCCGGTGAGCTGCTCGGCCGGCGTCAGCGTGCGCAGTACCTGCTTGATGTCGGACAGTGCGCGCTCGATGCCGGCAAGAACCTGCCCGTCGGTGCCGTTGGAGCGGGTCTCGTCGATCCGGCGGTGCAGCGAGCGGATCTCGTTCTCGATCGATTCGATCGCGCGCCGCGGCATCGCCTCGGTGATGGCGGCGCGGATTTCGGCCAGCTCGCTGCGGAAGGCGTTGATGGCCTGCTCGGTATTGTCGGGCCGCTGCAGCGATTCGATCTGGCTCGTGATCTTGAGCAGATGGCGCTCGAGCGCGGAGAAATCCGGCCCCGGCGGCGGTGGCGGCGCATAGGCAGGGGCGTCCGGTGCCATCGGCGGCGCGTAAGGAGCCGTTGGCGCAAGCGGCGGGGCGGCACGCGGCGGCATTTGCCGTGGTGCAAAGCCGTCGAGCTCGCTCTGGCGCGCGGTGATCTCGGCGACCGCGACGTCGAACGAAGCCGGGCTCAGGGGTGGCGAGCCGCGATAGACCTGCGCGGCGGCGCGCTCGACGGCATCGGCCTGGCGCTGGCGCGTCTCGGCCGGGGTGGGGCGAGGGGCCTGCGGCTGCGGCGGTTGCCGCTGTGGGCGGGAGATCTGCGACAGGCGCGCGTCGAGCCGCGAGATCGCATCGTTGAGCTGGCGCGCGACGCCCTGCTCGCGCGAGACGTCTGGTCTTGAGGCGTCTTGTCTTGAGGCTTCTTGGCGCGGGGCGGGTTTTGATATCCGCTCGATCTGCTGGGTGATCGCGTCGAGCCGCTGGTGGATGTCGGCGACTTCGCGGCTCTCCTGACTCGGTCCTTGGCTCGGCACGTGCTGCGGACGCTGATCGTAGGATCCGCGGAAATTAGGCGGGGCAGTTTCGCCGAGCGTGGAGTTCAGCCAATCGTTGAGCGACATGCCGGCACGGCGCGCAGCAGCCTCGGCCCGCTCCCGGACGGATGGATCGATGCCGTCGACACTCCACGATACGCGCGAATTCATGACTCTGTCCGGTTCCGACTTCGGCACCCCACCCCGGCGCCTCCAGCTTCCCCACGCGTGCCGGTTGCAAAGACAATCGAATTTGGCGCGGGTCGTCTGCCTCGAAAACCGACTTTTTCCTGTTACGGTAAATAACGAGTTAAGGAATGCGGCGTGGCTGTCTTAAAGTTGGGCGGCGGGAACTGGGGGCGGTGTTGTGTCGCGCATCCGGCCCCGAAACAAACCGGTGTCATGCCCCGCGAAGGCGGGGCATCCAGTACGCCGCGGCTCCTCGGTTCTAGCCGCGCCGTCTCTGGAATACTGGATCGCCAGCCTTCGCGGGCGATGACAGCGGGGAGGCGGAAAGGGCTCGCGTAACGTCGGCGCCCTCAGCCCTTCTCGCGCTTGCCATCCTCGATCGGCACCACCGTCGCCTTGCCGCTCATCGCCGACAGCGCTTCCAGCGCCTCCTCGCAGAAATCGGCCACCATCCGCTCGTGGCGGGCGCCGAGCTGGAGCAGCAGCAGATTGCCGAGATCGAGCCGTCCCTCCGCCGTGCCGTCGGGAAAGCGCTTCTTCAGGATGCGCTCGTAATTGGCGTGGCGGTCGCGGTGGTGCTCCAGGCGGGCCATCAGGTCGGTGCGCATGGGCTCGATGTCGATGCTGTCGAGCGCATGCAGCCGCACCAGGAGGTCGTCCTTGATCGAGGGCGGCGTGCTTGGCCGCGCGGCCCAGTGCCGCAGTGCTGTTCGGCCCTCGGGAGTCAGCGTATAGATCAGTTTATTGGGCTTGCCCGACTGCACGACCTCGCGGCCCTGGATGTAGCCGCGGTCCCGCAGCTTGGAGAGCTCGCGGTAGATCTGCTGATGGTCGGCCTTCCAGAAGAAGCCGATCGAGGAATCGAACGTCTTGGCGAGTTCGTAGCCCGTCATCGGGCGTTCCGTCAGGCATGCGAGGATTGCGTCGCCCAGTGCCATGATCGGCCCCCTTCTTTAGGTTTGACCAAGCTGCTTGACTTTATGCGCATCGGCGCATATGCGTCAATGTGCATATGAGGCAGCGTGCAGGCGGGCCACAGGCCCGGCTGAATAATCAAGTGAAATCAATCTCCTCGCTACTGTGCATGGGGTTGTTTTCGCACTTTTGCCCTTAGCCTAGGGAGGCACCTGAGAATGACCGGCCTCGATTCCTGGTACGCCTACATGAAGTCTCACGACCGCACCGCGCTCTGGGACCTCCTGCATCCCGACGCCGTGTTCGAAAGCCCGGTCGTGCATACGCCGCAGCGCGGCCGCGACATCACCTTCAAATACCTCTCCAGCGCCGAGAAGGTGCTCGGCGGCCCCGGCTTCACCTATGTCGGCGAGTGGCGCAGCGACAATGGCGCGGTGCTCGAATTCAAGAATGTCATCGACGGCATCGAGATCAACGGCGTCGACATCATCAGCTTCGATAGCGAGGGGCGCATCACCCACTTCAAGGTGATGGTGCGTCCGCTCAAGGCGATCAACATGCTGCACCGCCTGATGGCGGAGCAGCTTGCCGCCGCCCAATCATAAGCCCAACATCCTCCTCAAGCCCCATGCCGGGAGACCACTATGCCGATCTATAAAGCCCCCGTCGAAGACGTGAACTTCCTGCTCAACGACGTCTTCCAGATCGATCGCTACGACAATCTCGCCGGCTTCTCCGATGCGTCGAGCGACGTGCGCGAGGCCATCCTCGGCGAAGCCGCCAAGCTCGCCGAAGAGGTGCTGCAGCCGCTCAACCGCGTCGGCGATCTCGAAGGCTGCAAGCGCGCGGATGACGGCAGCGTCACCACGCCGAAGGGGTTCAAGGAGGCGTTCAAGCAGGTCGCCGAGGGCGGCTGGCTCGGCCTGTCGGCGCCGACCGAATATGGCGGCCAGGGCCTGCCGGTGACCCTGAGCCAGGCGGTCAATGAATTCCAGATCTCCGCCAACATGGCGTTCTCGATGTATGGCGGCCTCACCATGGGCGCGACCGCGGCGCTCTTGGTGCACGGCACGCCCGAGCAGAAGAAGACCTACGTGCCGAAGATGGTGGCCGGCGAATGGACCGGCACCATGAACCTCACCGAGCCGCATTGCGGCACCGATCTCGGCATGCTCCGCACCAAGGCAGTGCGGCAGGCGGACGGCAGCTTCAAGATCACGGGCACCAAGATCTTCATCTCGGCCGGTGAGCACGATCTCGCCGACAACATCATCCATCTCGTGCTCGCCCGCATCGAGGGCGCGCCGGCCGGCATCAAGGGCGTGTCGCTGTTCGTGGTGCCGAAGTTCCTGGTCAATGCCGACGGTTCGGTGGGCGCGCGCAACGGCGTCGTCTGTGGCTCGATCGAGCACAAGATGGGCATCCACGGCAATTCGACCTGCGTGATGAACTACGACAACGCCACCGGCTGGCTGATCGGCGAAGAGAACAAGGGCATGCAGGGCATGTTCGTGATGATGAACGAGGCCCGGCTCGGCGTCGCCGTGCAGGGCCTCGCGCAGTCCGAGGTCGCCTATCAGAACGCGGTCGCCTATGCCCGCGAGCGCATCCAGGGCCGCGCGCTCACCGGCGCCAAGGCGCCGGACAAGCAAGCCGACCCGATCATCGTGCATCCCGACGTGCGCCGCACGCTGCTCTCGATCCGCGCGTTCAACGAGGCTGCGCGCGCTTTCGTGATGTGGACCGCGCTGAAGAGCGACGTCGCCCATCGCTCCGAAGACCCCAAGGACCGCCAGGCCGCCGACGATCACATGGGCCTGATGACGCCGGTGCTGAAGGGCTTCCTCACTGACTATGGTTTCGCCAACGCGGTGCAGGCGCAGCAGATGTATGGCGGCCACGGCTACATCGCCGAGCAGGGCATGGAACAGTTCGTGCGCGATGCGCGCATCGCCATGATCTATGAAGGCGCCAACGGCATCCAGGCGCTCGACCTCGTCGGTCGCAAGCTGCCGCGCGACGGCGGACGCGCCATCATGGCCTTCTTCGGCGAGGTCATGGCGTTTGCCAAGGAGAACGGCGGCGACGAGGCGCTGAAGCCCTTCATCACGCCGCTCTCGACCTCGCTCGGCCATCTGCAGCAGGCGACGACTTGGCTGATGCAGAACGCGATGGCTAAGCCCGACAATGCCGGTGCCGCCGCAACCGATTACCTGCATCTCTTCGGCTTCGTCGCGCTCGGCTACATGTGGGCGCGGATGGCCAAGGTGACGAATGCCAAGATTGCCGAGAGCGGGGCGACGCCCTATCTCTCCACAAAACTCGTCACCGGCCGCTTCTTCATGGAGCGGATGCTGCCGGAGACCGCCGCCAATCTCGCGCGCATCCAGGCCGGCTGCGCCACCATCATGGAACTGCCGGCGGAAGCTTTCTGAGCCTGCTTCCGCTGCCTGCTCCCAATCGTACCGAACATCACATCAGGAGGGCGTCATGCCTGAGGCATTCATCTACGACCACGTTCGCACCCCGCGCGGCCGCGGCAAGGCGGACGGCGCGCTGCACGAAGTCACCGCCCTCGCGCTTGCGACCGTGCCGCTGAAGGCGCTGAAGGACCGCAACAACCTGCCCGAGGATTCGGTCGATGACGTCGTGCTCGGCGTGGTCGATCCGGTTGGCGAAGCCGGCTCCGACATCGCGCGCTTCGCGGCGCTGAAGGCCGGCCTCGGCGAGGCCGTCCCGGGCGTGCAGATCAGCCGCTTCTGCGCCTCCGGCCTCGATGCCGTGAACTTCGCCGCAGCGCAGATCATGAGCGGCCAGCATGAGCTCGTGATCGGCGGCGGCGCCGAGTCGATGAGCCGCGTCGGCATCGGCGCCTCCGGCGGGGCCTGGCCGATGGATCCCTCGATGGCGGTGCCGGCCTATTTCATGCCGCAGGGCGTGTCGGCCGACCTGATCGCCACCAAGTACGGCTTCTCGCGCGACGACGTCGACGCCTATGCCGTGCAGAGCCAGCAGCGCGCCGGCAAGGCCTGGGACGAAGGCCGCTTCAACAAATCCGTGGTGCCGGTGAAGGACATCAACGGCCTCACCATCCTCGCCAAGGACGAGCACATGCGCCCCTCGACGACGATGCAGTCGCTGGCGCAGCTGCAGCCGTCGTTCACGATGATGGCGCAGATGGGCGGCTTCGACGGCGTCGCGGTGCAGTCGCATCCGGAGATCGAGCGCGTCAATTACGTGCACCACGCCGGCAATTCCTCGGGCATCGTCGACGGCGCCGGCGCCGTGCTGCTCGGCAGCAAGGAAGCTGGCAGCAAGTACGGCCTGAAGCCGCGCGCCAAGATCCGCGCATTCGCCAACATCGGCTCGGAGCCGGCGATGATGCTGACCGGTCCGGTCGACGTCACCGAGAAGCTGTTCGCGCGCTCCGGCATGAAGAAGTCGGACATCGACCTGTTCGAGCTGAACGAGGCTTTCGCCTCGGTCGTGCTGCGCTACATCCAGGCCTTCGACATCGACAATGCCAAGATCAACGTCAATGGCGGCGCGATCGCGCTCGGTCACCCGCTGGGGGCCACCGGCGCAATGATCCTCGGCACCGTGCTCGACGAGCTCGAGCGCACCAACAAGTCCACCGCCCTGGTCACGCTGTGCATTGGCGGCGGCATGGGCACCGCGACCATCATCGAGCGCGTCTAAGGGTTGAGGAGCAACCAACATGTCGTACAAGAACTTCAAGGTTGAGACCGATTCCGACGGTATTGCGCTCGTCACCTGGGACATCCCAGGCCGCTCCATGAACGTGCTCGACGAGACCTCGACCAACGAGCTCGAGGCGATCGTCAAGGCGACCACGGCGGATGCCGCGGTGAAGGGCGTCGTCATCACCTCGGCCAAGGAAGCGTTCTGCGCCGGCGCCGACCTGTCCATGCTCGAAGGCATGAACCAGGCCTATGCGAAGGTTTTCAAGGAGCAGGGCGAGACCGCGGCGAACCAGATGCTGTTCGACCAGAGCCGGCGCTTCTCGCAGGTGCTGCGCGGAATCGAAACCTCAGGCAAGCCGTGGGCGGCGGCGATCAACGGGCTCGCGCTCGGCGGCGGCTTCGAGATCACGCTGTGCTGCCATTATCGCGTCGCGGCGGAGAATCCCAAGACGCGCCTCGGCCTGCCCGAGGTCAAGGTCGGCCTATTCCCCGGCGCCGGCGGCACGCAGCGCGTGCCGCGCCTGGTGCCGCCGCAGGACGCCATGACCATCCTGCTCAAGGGCGACCCCGTCACGGTCGACAAGGCCAAGGCGCTGAATTTGATTCACGCCATCGTGCCCGCAGCCGACCTCATCAAAGCCGCCAAGGACTGGATCAAGGGCGGCGGCAAGGCCGTCGCGCCGTGGGACGAGAAGGGCTTCAAGCTGCCCGGCGGTCCGGTGTTCTCCAAGGCCGGCATGATGATGTTTCCGGCCGGCAACGCGATCTATCGCCGCGAGACCTACGACAATTACCCGGCCGCGCGGGCGATCATGAGCTGCGTCTATGAAGGCCTGCAGTTGCCGATCGACGCCGCGCTGCGCGTGGAGTCGCGCTACTTCACCTCGGTGCTGCGCTCGAAGGAAGCAGCCGCGATGATCCGCAGCTTGTTCCTGTCGATGCAGGAGCTCAACAAGGGCGCGCGCCGTCCGAAGGATGTGCCCGCGACCAAGGTGAAGAAGATCGCCGTGATCGGCGCCGGCTTCATGGGCGCGAGCGTCGGCTACGTCTCTGCCCGCGCCGGCCTCGACGTCATCCTGATCGACCGCGACCAGGAGAGCGCCGACAAGGGCAAGGCGCATGCGCAGAAGGTGATCGAGGAGCAGATCAAGAAGGGCCGCGCCAAGCCCGCCGACGCCGAAGCGCTGCTCGCGCGCATCACGCCGACCGCGGACTACGCCGCGCTGAAGGACGTCGACCTCGTCATCGAGGCCGTGTTCGAGGACCGCAAGGTCAAGGCGGAGACCTTTGCCAAGGCGCAGCAATATCTGAAGCCGGATGTGATCTTCGCCTCCAACACCTCGACGCTGCCGATCACCTCGCTGGCCGAGAGTTTTAAGGATCAGGGCAAGTTCATCGGCATTCACTTCTTCTCGCCCGTCGAGAAGATGATGCTGGTCGAGATCATCCTCGGCAAGAACACCGGCGACGTCGCGCTCGCGACCGCGCTCGACTACGTCCGCCAGATCGGCAAGACGCCGATCGTGGTCAACGACTCCAGAGGCTTCTTCGCCAATCGCTGCGTCGGCCGCTACGTCGCCGAAGGCAACGAGATGTTCCTGGAGGGCGTGCCGCCCGCCATGATTGAGAACTGCGCCAAGATGGCCGGTATGCCGGTCGGCCCGCTCTCGCTCTCGGACGAGGTCGCGCTCGATCTCGGTCTCAAGATCATGAAGGCGACCGAAGCCGATCTCGGCCCCAACGCGATCAATCCCGAGCAGAAGAAGCTGATGGTGGAGATGGTCGAGAAGCAGGGCCGGCTCGGCCGCAAGAACAGCAAGGGCTTCTACGATTACCCCGAGAAGGGCAAGGGCCAGAAGAGCCTGTGGCCAGGACTCTCGGCCTTGCAGCCGAAGCAACTCGATCCCGATACGCTCGATATCGAGGAGCTGAAGCAGCGCTTCCTGGTGGTGCAGGCGGTGGAAGCGGCGCGCACGGTCGAAGATCACGTCATCACCGATCCGCGCGAGGCCGATGTCGGCTCGATACTCGGCTTCGGCTTCGCGCCGTTCACCGGGGGCACGCTGTCCTACATCGACTTCATGGGCACGAAGAAGTTCGTCGAGCTCTGCCACAAGCTGGAGGCGAAATACGGCTCGCGCTTCACCCCGCCGAAGCTCTTGGAAGAGATGGCCGCGAAGGGCGAGACCTTCTACGGCCGCTTCGCGCCGAAGAAGGCGGCGGCCTGACGGAAGAGGTTACGCAGAAACAAAAGGCCGGATCGTCGATCCGGCCTTTTTCATTTTCCGTCGCCGAACGGCGAGAAGGCGCGCCCTCCGACGACATCGTCGTCGAGACGGGCCTTCCAGCTGCCTTCGTCGCCGCGGCCAATGCGCACCTCGAAACGCCAGCCATTCTGGTTGGTGAAGGCGACGTCCGCGCCGCTCTTCGTCCTGGCGTAGCGGCAGGGATATTCGGTCGGTCGGTTCGGAAAGACGATCTTTCCTTCCCTGCTCTCGAACACGGAAGAGGTGATCTGCGGATGGATCATGAAGATGCAATTGCGTTCCGGCGCGACCGGCGTCGAGAGCCCGAGCATCGCCAGCGGCGCGCCGGCGGCGGTCATGAGGACGATCAAGTTCATGGAGGCAATTGTCTCCTGGAGATGCTCCTTCGACGTCGCCGCGGACCAGATGGTTCACAAAAGGAAGGGCTGGATCATCGCTTGGGCGCTCTGCCTTGAGCCTTGTCACATCGATTGATGCGCTTTCGTCTCACCCCAGCACCCAATCCATCCACCCCGGCCACGCTCGCTTCGCCCTGGCACCGCTCTTGCTGATGATCCACCGGATGGCCCATCGACATTGAAGGTGTCCCGCAATGATCCCCACGGTGTCTCAAGACAGCGCAGCCGGCGTTGCGGTAAGATACGCCCCCTTGTTGCTGCTGGATCGGCCGTGGCGCCGCCGCAGGCTCCTCCGGTGGCGCAGAAAAATTCCTTCGTGGTTTGGCCTGGTCTTACTCGTCCTCGTCTTTGATGTTGCGCTGGCCGTGCTTGCCTGGTTCGCCGTCGATCTCGTCCTGTACTGAAAGCTCACCTCTGTGCACGTAGAACGTCGCCGCCAAATAGGCGACCTGGCCGGCAATCAGGCAGCCGACGACGATTGGAACGCCCGTCCAGAATCCAAAGCCCGAGGTCTGAAGCACCGTCGCGGCAAGGATCGCAGTCGCCGGCGAGACCAGCAATAGAGTCCAGACTCGGAAGAATAGACCCGTCGCCAAGCCGGTGATTGCGCTCGCGAGCAGGAGGAGGATTACAGTCGTCACAATAGCTTTCCGGTCCGACGGTTAGCGTCCTGTCCCGCGCTGAAGTTGAGGCACAGGAGGATTGCTCTCACAAGGATGGCGACGTCCGCGGAGCGCAAAAGGCGGAGTTATTGTTAACCCGGACAATGCTCGTAAAATCCCCGTCAGCGCATCGCGAATCATCGGATTTGCGAATGACGCAAGCAAAGAGCCGAATCATCGGTCCGGCTCTTCGTCGACCCCGCCCGTCACGCTTCGCGAACGGCGGACCAGAGCTGATCGGCGATCATCTGGACAATCACTTGGCCTTCCGTCACGATCTGATTGCCGTCGAGGCCCAGCGCAGGGGCTTGGCCCGAAGGAGGCCCCAACTTCAGATAATCCTCACCATTTCGGGCTTCTTGGCGCCGCTATCGACCTCGACCAGGCCACAGAGCGGGCTGGCCTCCAGGAGCACGAGGCGGGGACGGCGGGCACACACCGGGGAAACCATCCGGTTTCGAGGAATTTCCTTCCCCTGACGCTTGGCTCGGCCGAAAGAACGACTACATGCACCTGCTTGAAATAGTCAAGATTGATGCAGGTGCATCGAATGGAGTAAGAGACGGGCGACGAGCTTGAGCGGGACCATGAAACGCAAACCATCGACCGAGGCAACCGCCGCCTGGATCCGCCTGATGCGGGTGCAGAGCCGCGTGCTCGATTGCGTCGAGCAGGACTTGAAGAAGGCCGGCTTCCCACCGCTGGCCTGGTATGACGCGCTGCTCGAACTGTCGCGGGCGCCCTCGGGCGAGCTGCGGCCGGTCGAGCTCGAGCGGCAGATGCTGATCCCGCAATATTCGACCTCGCGCCTGATCGATCGCCTGGTCGACGAGGGCCTCGCCTCGCGGCGCGAATGCAAGATCGACAAGCGCGGCCAGTTCGTCGAGATCACCGAAGCCGGCCGCGAGCTGCAGAAGCGGATGTGGGGCGCCTATTCGGCCGCGATCGAGAAATATGTCGGTTCGAAACTGTCGGACGCCGACGCCGTCAAGCTCAGCAATCTGCTCGATCGCCTGGGCTGCTCGTGCGGCGAGATGAAACTGCCGCCCGCGGCCGCCAACGAAACCATGCCGTCGCGATGATCGCGCGGCAATCCCGCTCGCCCGTGCAACCGGTGGGTTCGCGGGCCGTCCCTGTCACCCGCGCGCGTTCGGTCGAAGCGCTTTTGATTAGAGTTTGATATGGCGCGAGACCAGATCGACATGACGCCGCTGCAATCACGCGACGAGCTCGTCGCGTGGTTCGAGGCAGGCTGCAAGGACCCGTCCGAGTTCCGCATGGGCACCGAGCACGAGAAAACGCCGTTCACGCTCGACGGCCATCGTCCGGTGCCTTACGAGGGCGCGCGCGGCATCGGCGCGCTGCTCGAAGGCATGAAGCTCCTGCTCGGCTGGGAGCCGATCATGGAGCAGGGCAACATCATCGGCCTCTACGACGTCACCGGCGGCGGCGCCATCTCGCTCGAGCCCGGCGGACAGTTCGAGCTGTCCGGCGCGCCGGTCGAGAACGTGCACCAGACCCAGAGCGAGCTGATGGCGCACTTGGCGCAGGTGCGCGAGATCGCAACCCCGCTCGGCATCGGCTTCCTCGGCCTCGGCATGACGCCGTCCTGGTCGCGCGCCGATATCCCGGTGATGCCCAAGGGCCGCTACAAGATCATGACCAATTACATGCCGAAGGTCGGTCAATACGGCCTCGACATGATGTACCGGACCTGCACGGTGCAGACCAATCTCGACTTCTCCTCCGAAGCCGACATGGTCAAGAAGCTGCGCGTCTCGCTCGCGCTTCAGCCGGTCGCAACTGCGCTGTTTGCCAATTCGCCGTTTACCGAGGGCAGGCCGAACGGCTTCCTCTCGTTCCGGTCCGAAATCTGGCGCGACACCGACAATGCGCGCGCGGGCATGATGCCGTGGGCGTTCGAGGACGGCATGGGGTTCGAGCGCTATGTCGATTATGCGCTGGACGTGCCCATGTATTTCGTCAAGCGCGGCGAGGAGTACATTGACGTCTCGGGCTCCTCGTTCCGCGCCTTCTTCGACGGCCGCAACAACAACCTTCCCGGCGAGCGTCCGACCTTGTCGGACTGGGCCAACCACCTCTCGACGATCTTCCCGGAAGTGCGGCTCAAGCGTTATCTTGAGATGCGCGGCTCCGACGGCGGCCCGTGGGGCCGCTTGCCGGCGTTGCCGGCGTTCTGGGTCGGGCTGCTCTACGACGACGCTTCGCTCGATGCCGCCTGGGACCTGGTGAAGCACTGGACCTCGCATGAGCGCCAGGCGCTGCGCGACGACGTGCCACGCCTCGGCTTCAAGGCGCGGATCAAGGACCGCTATTTGTTCGAGGTCGCCAAGGAATGCCTCGTTCTTGCCCATGCCGGCCTGCGCCGGCGCGGGCGGATCGACCAGCTCGGCCGCGACGAAACACGGCACCTCGAACCGCTCGATCGCATCATCGATTCCGGCCGGACGCCAGCCGAGGAGATGCTGGATAAGTTCAACGGTCCCTGGAAGGGCTCGGTGGAACCAGCTTACGCGGAATACGCGTTCTAGACCTCTGAAGCCGGCCATCCGGGATTCAGCCGTTCATCGCCCATACAGGTTTGTGGCGATCAAATGATCGGCTGGAAAACCTGAGCGTCGTCAATAACTCGAAAGCTATTCCGATGAGGAAGGGCCGCCTGTCCGGGGCCATCATGGCCAGCGCTGCGGCATCCGTCACGCTGCTTTCGCTTGCGTTTGCGAGCGCGCCGGCGCTTGCCCAGACGGCGTTCGACCGGCCCGGCGGCGACTATTTCAGTACGCCCGTCACCTCCGGCGATCCCGAGGATTGCGCGCTTTTGTGCGAGCGCGATCGCCGCTGCCGCTCCTGGAGTTTCAACTATCCCGATGTCGAAGGCGGCTCGGCGGTGTGCTGGCTGAAGAACACCGTGCCGGCCCGCGTGCCGGGAAGTTGCTGCATTTCGGGGGTGCGCGGCGCCGGTGTGATCGAGCCTCGCGTCGAAGGCGTCGAGACGTCGATCGACCGCCCGGGCGGCGACTTGCGCAATTTCGAGCTCAAGGACGGCGAAAGCGTCGAGGCCTGCAAGGCGGCCTGCACCGCCGACAACAAATGCCGCGCCTTCACCTATGCCCGGCCCGGTTACACCGGCCGTGAGGCCCGCTGCTTCCTGAAGAAGGAAATCAAGCCGCCGCGAAGGAAGGCCGGGTTCACGTCGGGCGTGGTGCGGTAGGGCAGCTCTCTGAGCGGCGATTAGCTCCCTGACGGCTCAATCTGGAGAGCGATCGGGAGTAATTCCGCTATTACCGGACAATGATCGGAGCCCTTTTGTTCGGGCATATGGAAGCAGGATTTGAGAGACTGTGTGAGCCTCTTGTCCACGAGGATGTAGTCTAATCGCCATCCGATGTTTCGCTCTCTGACGCCTTTGATCGGACTCCACCAAGTATAGTGGCCGGGCTCCTCGCAAAAGACGCGAAATGCGTCCGAAAAACCACTCTTCAGGAAGGCATCGAGCCAGGACCGCTCCTCAGGGAGAAAGCCGGCGTTCTTCCGATTCGATGCGTAATTAGCTACGTCCCGCTCCTCTAGGGCGACGTTTAGATCTCCGACAACAATTAGCGGTTTACCACGCCTTCTCCGCTCCGCAATGAACTCCTCAAGTCGGCGAAGAAAGTGCAGTTTGAAATCGAGACGAGTAAGTGCTCTGTGGCTGTGGGGCGCGTAAACGTTTACGATCTCAAGGTCGCCTAGCTCCACGAGAAGTACGCGTCCTTCGCGATCAATGTCAGGATCTCCGATCCCCTTTTGAATGGAAATTGGATTGATCCGTGTTGATACGAGGGTCAGAACTCCACTATAGCCCGATCGATCAGCGCCAAACCAGTATGCATTATATCCGGGAAACCAGAGGTTCCCGAGCAAATCTTCTTCTGTTTTCACTTCTTGAAGACAAACAACGTCGCTTTTCGTGGCGCCGAGCCATTCTTGAAAGCCTGCGCGAACACTCGACCTCAAACCGTTTATGTTCCACGTGGCGATCTTCATCAGAAGAAGAATCGATAAATCGAAGTCGAAGACAACAAGGCGATGGAGACCCAGAATGTCACCCAGACTGAGGGCATAGAGTCGATGAGTCGCACGAGAAGTGACGGCGATGCATCGGCATCTCCCGCGTCCACTTCGCCATCACAGAAATAAGGCACCCAAAATCGTTTGCAAAATTCGGCGTTGAGAAAGCTACTGTGCCCGAACTTGGCATGTCTGCGGTCTCTCACGAACGGCCGATTGAACCCAAAACTGCCGGTCGGTCCGTACCTTCTCCCTAGCTTAGCCGCTGCGGCTGGCCAAATATCGCTCGATCCAACCTCGTTCACAATCTCAGAAAATCTGCTCGCCGCTGACGCAAATTCGAACTCTATTGGAAGAATGCTCCCGCATAATACGATCCGACTAAAGTTATGCTCCTCGTTGAGAATAAGCCGTCCAGTTATGAAGGTTCCGAAGCTGTGTGCAAGAATTGACAGATCGGCCTCGGGGAATTTCGCCCGGACAGAACGAACGTCAGACTCCACGCGTCGAATGGTACGTCTCTTCGTAAACTCGAATGGCAATAGAAAGCGAACGACGTCTAGTTTGTTGTAGTTGGTCGGAATCGCGACGAGCCCTGCCCTTTCAAGTGTCTGACGAATAGGACCCTGCCACAGAGCTCGCGTCCGAATGCCATGAATGAGAACGACTACGGTATTCCTCAGACGAAGCTGCCGGATGGTCTGATTGACCTTCTTCATGAGATAGTTGGCGCAATGCCTCGCCAGATCTACCCCGCATCGGCAAGTGTTTGCCTTGAGCGGATCATGAGCCTGGAGGGTGACCGTTTCTACACCGTACTTCTCGCGGATCAGCCTGCAATAGACCTTCCCATCGTCTCCACTGGGTACGCACACGATCATGCGAGCGGCATGGTCTTGAGCGAGTTCCAAGCAGAGAGTCTCAAGATCACTCGACAACGGGAATACGATGATAATATCCGAATCCTGAAAATCAGTTCTTTTCGAGATGGGAACGCTAACGCCAGGCTCTATATGGGTGTTAAATCCGTACGTACAAAGAAAGGCTCCAAGGCCTTCTACGTAAGGGGATAAAGCGTACTCTCCGCCCAAGGTTATGATGCGGACGTTGAACTCGATTCCTCTCTGATCGCGCTGTTCTCTTGCCGCTTGAAATGGACCGTTCGTAAGCAGCGGATCGACTGCTTGCTTCCAGAAGGTGACGAGTCGGTCACGATCAAACGTCATTTTATGGCCTTTAGATATTGATCTCCTTCCGCCGAGATGGAGAGGGTGCCATCACCGGCATCCTTTATGAAACCTATGGCCTTTAGAGCATCTAAGTCAGTCTTAGCTTCGGGATCGAACAGGCGCATCGCATCATCAACGACCTGCTCAGCGGACATCGTATCGCCGGTCGCCAGTTTTCTAAGAATGGTCTGCGCAACTACACCATGGATCTTTGCAGAAAATCTCTTGAAGAGAGCCTCTGGAACATCTTTAGATTCCTCGGCAATTTTTGTGGCTCGGTCCGAAAAAAACTCATTGAGGCCCTCAGACTCTAAGAGCCAGACTCTTTTTACGAGAGGAGTCGAAGATCCCCCCTCGTCCACGTGCTTTTCCTGAAGGAGCACATACTTGTTTCCGAATACGGAGTATTGAATATCAGAAAGAGTCTTGTTGCCGCGTACATCGACAATCGAGTCTCCTATTAGATTGATCGCCGAGAGGCGGTCCGTCCAATTTTTCGATTTCCAAGTCTGTGCCCACTTGTTTATGCCCGTCAGTTGGGGGTAATCGTCTTGTATATTGTAGACGACAATGAAACGGGTCTTTGATCTCTTGGCGAGTTCCGCGCATAGCCTTCTGTGGAATGGGTCGGCGAGTGCACGCATTTCTCCGGTAATGTGGATGCATTGCCCAGGCTGATTTTCCAACAGGGCCGCGAGCAACTGCTCGTTGGCTTTTGCGTGAACAGCTTTGTTGCCAGCGGCGTCAGGCTTGCTGAACGCTAGGCAGCTGAACTCTGGCAGCTGCCCGGAGAAGCCTGCTGCTGTTAGTGTGTTTCTCAGAGCGAGTTCATCATCCTTGTCCAAGCGCACGCTTTTGGCTCTCCAGAGATTGTCGACTGTCCCAGTCTAGCCTTGTTTGCCAAACGTGTTCTTCTTGACCGGGCTTAAAGGAGAAGCAGACGGGAACGAGGTCGCCATACTTCCGATGCCTGCTCCGATTGGTGCAGGGTGTGTGGCGGGTCAAGTCGTGGCCAACCGTCTCATTTCCAGATGAGCGATCCCATTCGATGCGTCCATCGTAGTAACGTGCAACGCCATAACCTGTGCAGATAAGATTGGAGCAGATACGAATTGTGCCATTCGGATGCACCATGACTCGTTCGCCTAGCTTGACCGGGCAGTAGCCGTAGAATTCTGGGTTCCTGGCAAATTCGGATTTGGTCACAAAGCACTGGGGCAGACGCACCGAAATGGCAAACTGCCGCTCCCGCATTTTCCGGGAGACCTCATCGTAAACCGGCATCCACTCGTGCGGCTCTGGTGCGAAGTTTCCGGTCCAGGTATCCATGGGGATACCAACTTTAAAAAGGTCGTGAAAATTGATTTGGTGGACGCCAAGGTCTTCGGCGAAACGTATCATCGTTTCGAGCTTGAGCACGCCGGTCGGGCCCCGATCTAGAAAGAGCTTCTGGACGCAACAGGTGATGGTAACACGATAGCCGACGGAAATTGCCTCGCGAATGGCATCTACTACCCGGATGAATGTGCCCTTGCCGCGAAGCGGATCGTTCGTATCAGGTGAATACCCGTCTAGGCTAAACGCAATCTCATCTAGCTTCTTGAAGCTTGGCTCCCCCAAGAACTGTTTGGTCTTTTGTCCGTTCGTGTCGAGCCGGATGTACTCGTACCCGATTTTCCGTGTGCCCTCGATCAAATCGAGCAGAGGTCTACCGGCTTGACGATGCCCGTAGATCGTGGGCTCGCCGCCAAGAAACGTTACCTTGGACGCGCCAATTCCCCGAAACGTTGTGAGTAGGTCCAGTGCGGTCTCGAGCTCTATCTCCTCGTTTATGAAGTGGGAGATGCTCGGCTTATATATGCACTGCTCGCATTCAAGGTTGCAGCGATCCGTGATGTACATAAAAACTTGATGTAAATTCTTGAAATAACAGGAGAATTCTGGATCTGGCTCGAAAAGTCTTGGCATGAACGAACCTGTTTCGGCGAATCAGTGCTATATTTGGTGCAGAGAAATTGACTGTCTACTAGTTATTGGGCCCCCGAATAGATTGTCCAGCGATCTCGAGAGGGACGCTCCATTCTTGCATCAGCTACTTGGTCGATGCAACCCTGCGGCGAGGCTGTCCGGAGCTTCACTTCACGGCGGTGAAGAACCGCGACAGCCTGAATCCGGACAGCCAGGTCCATACCGGCTGGCTGCGCATGCCGAGGTCCCAGGAGCCGACCACGGCGTCCGCACGGCCGATCAGATTGTCGATCGGCAGCAGGCCGACGCCGCCGGAGCGCAGCGGCACGCGGCTATCGGCGGAATTGTCGCGGTTGTCGCCGAGCACGAACAGATGTCCCGCCGGCACCGTCACCTCGGGCGTGTTGTCGAGCGGACCGCTGTCGCGCATCTTGAAGATCAGATGCGAGACGCCGTTCGGCAGCGTCTCGACATAGCGATAGGCGGGCTCGCTGCCGCCGCTGTCGTTCTCGGCGGCGCCGACGCCGTCCGGCTTCAGCTCGGCCGGACGGTCGTTGATGAAGAGCTGGCCCTGCCGCATCTGGATGCGGTCGCCGGGCAGGCCCACGACGCGCTTGACCCAGGCCTGCGAACGATCGCCGGGCCAGCGGAAGACGACGACGTCGCCGAGCTTCGGCGTCTCCGCGAACACGCGGCCGCTTTCCGGCAGGCTGATCTGGATCGGCAGCGACGAGGTGCCGTAGCCATAGGGGAATTTCGAGGCGAGCAGCGCATCACCGATCAGGAGCGTCGGCTCCATCGAGCCCGACGGCACGTAGAACGGCTCGGCGAGCGCACCCTTGGCGATGAAGACCGCGGCGACGATGCCGGCGAGCTGAGCGATCTGTCCGCCCCAGCCGCTGCTTTTGCGCTTGGGGCTGACCGTGACCTTGTCTTCAACGCTCATGCGCCGGTTCCACCCACGGTGATGCGTTCCATCAGCAGCGACGGCTGGCCGACGCCGACAGGCACGCCCTGGCCGTTCTTGCCGCAGGTGCCGATGCCGGTGTCGAGTGCGAGGTCGTTGCCGATCATGCGGATGCGATGCAGGTCGGTCGGTCCGTTGCCGATCAGCATGGCGCCCTTGAGCGGCGCCCCGATCTTGCCGTTCTCGATCTTGTAGGCCTCGGTGCACTGGAACACGTATTTGCCCGAGGTGATGTCGACCTGTCCGCCGCCGAAATTCGCGGCGAACACGCCGTTCTTCACCGAGGCGATGATCTCGGCCGGATCGCGGTCGCCGGCGAGCATGTAGGTGTTGGTCATGCGCGGCATCGGCACATGGGCATAACCCTGGCGACGGCCGTTGCCGGTCGGCTTCATGTTCATAAGCCGTGCGTTCTGGCGGTCCTGCATGTAGCCGACCAGGATGCCGTCCTCGATCAGCACGGTGCGATTGGTCGGCGTGCCCTCGTCGTCGATCGACAGCGAGCCGCGGCGCGAGGCGATGGTGCCGTCGTCGACCACGGTGACGCCCTTGGCCGCGACCTGCTGGCCCATCAGGCCCGCAAAAGCAGATGTCTTCTTGCGATTGAAGTCGCCCTCGAGGCCGTGGCCGACCGCTTCATGCAGCATCACGCCGGGCCAGCCGGCGCCGAGCACGACGTCCATCTCGCCGGCGGGCGCCGGAATCGACTCCAGATTGACCAGCGCCTCGCGCAGCGCGCCGTCGGCGGCCTCGCGCCAATTCCTGCTCTCGATGAACTCGGCATAGCCGGCGCGGCCGCCATAGCCCTTGCTGCCGCTCTCCTGGCGGTCGCCCTGGCCGGCGACGACGGAGATGTTGACGCGCACCAGCGGACGGATGTCGCGATAGCTCTCACCGTCGGGCCGCAGGATCTCGACGACCTGCCAGGTCGCGCCGAGACTCACGCTGACCTGCCGCACCCGCGGATCCTTGTCGCGCAGGTAAGCGTCGATCTCGGCGAGCAGCTTGACCTTGGTCTCGAAGCCCGGCGCATCCAGCGGATTGGCGTCGCCATAAAGGCGGACATTGGTATGCGGCGGCGGCGCCGAGAAGCTGCCGGAGTAGCCGCCGCGCACGGCGGCAACCGCATCGGCAGCGCGGATCAGCGCCGGCAGCGAGACGTCGGAGGAATGCGCGTAGCCGACCGCATCGTCCTTGACGGCGCGCAGGCCAAAACCCTGCGAGGTGTCGTAGGTCGCCTGCTTCAGCCGCCCATTGTCGAACATCAGCGCTTCGGTCTGGCTGTATTCCAGGAACAGCTCGCCGTCGTCGGCGCCGGAAAGCCCACGCGCGACCTCGCTGCGAACCTGGTCGCGGTCGAGATTGGCACGGTCGAGCAGGGAGGTCGTGGCAGGATTGGTCATGCGTCCGTCCATTAGCCGGGGATGTGGGGCAAGATAATGGTTTCGGATCGGTTCCGCGAGAGCGCGAAGCCTCACATTACGGAAACAAAAGGATTGTCAAGGTTAGCCGCTGCTACGGCAGCTTGTCATAGCCCTCACCCAGTCCGTTCAGGCTGAGCGGGAAGCCGATGCCTTCTTCCGGCGTCTCGAAGATGATGAAGGTCGCGGTCTTGGCGCTGCGGAGCTGGCCGAGCAGCTTGTCTTCCAGCACGACCTCGGCGACGCAGCCATTGGGCAGGCAGCGGACGAAGCCGGCGCGGCCGACGTCCTGGTTGTCGAGCTTGAGCCCGAGGCCGGAGGGCAAGAGGACCCCGAGCGGAGCGACCACGCGCATCAGCCGGCTCTTCTGGTCGGCGGTCTTGAGCACGATCACGGTCAGGCCGGCATTGGAGCGGTCTTCGGCCACCACGCTCTGGATCAGGGCGCATTGCTCGGTCTGGGCGCCGGGCGGGGTGTCGCAGCGGATCTGCCAGTCGCCATGGACGGAGCGCACCGCGCCCTGCGCATGGGCGAGCCCCGGCAGCGCCAGCAGGACCATCGCAGCCACGAGGCCGGCGAGCGCCGGGATGCCGTTCGCCGGCCTTGCCATCGATCTCGAAAGCCCCATCGGGTCGGTCCCTCTGCTCGCCTGGGTTGCTCGCGCTTGGCGGACTGATCTGGCGGACTGATACGGAATGACGGCGTCTTGAAGGCGATTCCCAAGCAAATTCCGCGCCGCCCACACCGCCATTGCCCGCACGAATCAGGCTGCCGCGTGGCAGTCTTCCAGTGCCTACCGCGGGCAATTCCGCTGTCAAGCCGCAGCGTCCCGGGAAACGGTATTTTTGTCTGATCTTGCTGGGAAATATCTTGCCGGTGATGGCTGGCAGGCGGGGCTCAAGACTGCATTGCGATAGATCAAGAATTATGGTTTGAGAGGCTTGATTTCGCGTTCTAGCGATCTGGCCCCAATTCCTCTTAGAGGTATTCTTGCGTGGCGGTTTGTCGGACTGGCGGATCGAATAAGCGTTTCCCGCAAGCAGGGGAATGCACGTGGGGTGATCTCGGAAGGGGAGCGCGAACGACATGAGGATGTCGATGGGTCGGGTGGGCCGGCAATTGCTGGGATTGGCCACCATCGCCTTGGTGGCGACTGGAGTCACGCTGGCGACGGGTGGTGCGGCATTGGCCGAGCTCGGGCAGCCGGCGCCGTGGGAGTGGACGCTTCAGCAGTCCGGTTCCCCGGTGATGGACAACATCGTCTGGTTCCATAACTTCCTCTTCGTGCTGATCACTCTGATCACGCTGTTCGTCCTGGCGCTGCTCGTGATCGTGGTCGTCAAGTTCAACGCGAAGGCCAATCCGGTGCCGTCGCGGACCACCCACAACACGCTGATCGAGGTGGCTTGGACGCTCGTCCCGGTGCTGATCCTGGTCGGCATTTCGGTGCCGTCGTTCCGGCTGCTGTTCCTGGAGCTCGACATTCCGAAAGCGGACCTGACCGTGAAGGCGACCGGCAAGCAGTGGTACTGGTCCTATGCCTATCCGGATAACGGCAAGTTCGAATTCGATTCGCTGATGGCGCAGGACAAGCAGCCCCGTCTGCTCGGCGTCGACAACGAGATGGTGGTGCCGGTCAACAAGGTGATTCGCGTCCAGACCACGGGTGCGGACGTCATCCATGCGTTCGCGCTGCCGGCTTTCGGCGTCAAGATCGACGCCATTCCCGGCCGTCTGAACGAGACCTGGTTCAAGGCTACCAAGACCGGCATGTACTACGGTCAGTGCTCGGAACTGTGCGGCAAGGATCACGCCTTCATGCCGATTGCGATCCGCGTGGTGAGCGACCAGGAGTTCGCCTCCTGGGTCGAGACGGCGAAGAAGAAATTTGCGAGCGGCGGCACCAGCACCTACGCCTCCGCGGCCGGCCCGACGCAGTAAGCGCCGGGGGCGGCCTGAGGGACTGAAAGCGATAAGGGTGGGACCTCCAAAGGTCCGAATGGGACGCAAGGCAGGATTTGAAAATGGCAACGAGCGCAGCGGCACACGGCGATCACGCGCATCATGACGAGCATGCCCATCCGACCGGATGGCGGCGCTACGTCTATTCGACCAATCACAAGGACATCGGCACGATGTACCTGATCTTCGCGGTCGTCGCCGGCATCATCGGTGCGGCGATGTCGATCGCGATCCGGGCCGAGTTGATGTATCCGGGCGTGCAGGTCTTCCACGAGGCCCATACCTACAACGTGTTCGTGACCTCGCACGGCCTAATCATGATCTTCTTCATGGTCATGCCCGCGATGATCGGCGGCTTCGGCAACTGGTTCGTGCCGCTGATGATCGGCGCGCCAGACATGGCGTTCCCGCGCATGAACAACATCTCGTTCTGGCTGCTGCCGGCATCGTTCGCGCTGCTCTTGATGTCGACCTTCGTCGAGGGCGAGCCGGGCTCCAACGGCGTCGGGGCGGGTTGGACCATCTACGCGCCGCTGTCGACCTCGGGCCATCCCGGCCCGGCGGTTGACTTCGCGATCCTGTCGCTGCACCTCGCCGGTGCTTCCTCGATCCTGGGCGCGATCAACTTCATCACCACCATCTTCAACATGCGCGCGCCGGGCATGACCCTGCACAAGATGCCGCTGTTCGTGTGGTCGATCCTGGTGACGGTGTTCCTGCTGCTGTTGTCACTGCCGGTGCTCGCCGGTGCGATCACCATGCTGCTCACCGACCGCAATTTCGGCACGACGTTCTTCGCCCCCGACGGCGGCGGCGACCCCGTGCTGTTCCAGCATCTGTTCTGGTTCTTCGGTCACCCCGAGGTCTACATCCTGATCCTGCCCGGCTTCGGCATGATCAGCCAGATCGTCTCGACCTTCTCGCGCAAGCCCGTGTTCGGCTATCTCGGCATGGCCTATGCCATGGTCGCGATCGGCGGCATCGGCTTCGTGGTGTGGGCGCACCACATGTACACGGTCGGCATGTCCTCGGCGACGCAGGCCTATTTCGTCGCCGCCACGATGGTCATCGCGGTTCCGACCGGCGTGAAGATCTTCTCCTGGATCGCCACGATGTGGGGCGGCTCGATCGAATTCCGCGCGCCGATGATCTGGGCGGTGGGCTTCATCTTCCTGTTCACGGTCGGCGGCGTGACCGGCGTCGTGCTGGCGAACGCGGGTGTCGATCGCGTGCTCCAGGAGACGTACTACGTCGTCGCCCACTTCCACTACGTGCTGTCGCTCGGCGCGGTATTCGCGATCTTCGCCGGCTGGTACTACTGGTTTCCGAAGATGTCGGGCTACATGTACAATGAGGGCCTTGCCAAGCTGCACTTCTGGGTCACCTTCGTCGGCGTCAACCTGGTGTTTTTCCCGCAGCACTTCCTCGGCCTGTCCGGCATGCCGCGCCGCTACATCGACTATCCCGATGCGTTCGCGGGCTGGAACCTGGTCTCGTCGGTCGGCTCATACATCTCCGGCTTCGGCGTGCTTATCTTCCTCTACTGCGTGCTGGACGCCTTCATGAAGAGGGTGCCGGCAGGCGACAATCCCTGGGGTGCCGGCGCGACCACGCTGGAGTGGACGCTGTCCTCGCCGCCGCCCTTCCATCAGTTCGAAGTGCTGCCCCGCGTGCAGTAACCAATCCCCCGCGGCGCCCGTGACGGGCGCCGCGGCGCTGTAACGAAGCGAGTAGATCTAAGTGTCCGTCCTCGACCACAACGCCATCGACATCAATCCCCACATCTCCGAAGCGGAGGTTGGCGATTATCTCGCATTGCTCAAGCCGCGGGTGATGTCGTTGGTGATCTTCACTGCGCTGGTCGGGATGGCGATGGCCCCGGGGCATTTCCACCCGGTGCTGGCGATCACCTCGCTGCTCTGCATTGCCGTCGGCGCCGGTGCCTCCGGGGCGCTCAACATGGCGCTCGAAGGCGACATCGACGCCAAGATGTCGCGCACGGCGAACCGGCCGATCCCGCGCGGCCGCATCACCCGCCCCGAGGCGATGGCGTTCGGCATGACGCTCGCCTTCTTCTCGGTGATGACGCTCGGCATCCTCGTCAACTGGATCGCGGGTGCGCTGCTCGCCTTCACCATCTTCTTCTACGTCGTGATCTACACGATGTGGCTGAAGCGCTGGACCGCGCAGAACATCGTGATCGGCGGCGCCGCCGGTGCGCTGCCGCCGGTGGTGGCCTGGGCCTCGGTGACGGGCACGGTCGATGTCGAGCCGCTGCTGCTGTTCGCCATCATCTTCTTCTGGACCCCGCCGCATTTCTGGGCGCTGGCGCTGTTCCGCTCCGACGACTACGCGCGCGCCGGCATTCCGATGCTGCCGAACGTCGCCGGTCCCGACGCCACGCGTCTGCAGATCCTGCTCTACACCATCGTGCTGATCGCGGTCGCCGCCGCGCCCTGGGCGCTCGGCTATTTCGATGCCGTCTACGGCGTGGTTTCGCTGATCCTCGGTGCCGGCATGCTGGTGCTCGCCATCAACGTCTATCTCCGCCGCGAGCGCAGCCAGTCGCTGCGCGCGACTCGCAAGCTGTTTGCCTTCTCGATCCTGTACCTGTTCGCGCTGTTTGCGACCCTGCTGGCCGAGGTCGTGTACCGGGCGCTTGCTCCGATGGTTGGGGGCGCATGATCACCGCGATGGCCGACAAACCCGAGCCGGAAGGAATCGTCCTCACCGAGGCGCAGCGGAAGAGCCGTCGTCAGCGCTCCATCGCCATCGCTTTGGCGCTCGGCGTGCTCGTGGTGCTGTTCTTCGCCGTCACCATGGTCAAGGGGCCGGCCGTGCTCGTGCGGCCGATGTAGGAAACATGGATCACGAGCCCACCATATCGCAGGACGTCAGCGCCAAGCCGGGCCATCGCAACCCGGGCAAGGGCCGCGGGCTGGGGCGCGATGTGGTGGTCGCGTCCATCTGCGGCGGCGTGGTCGCGCTGATGGTCGGCGCCTCCTACGCGGCGGTGCCGTTCTACAATTGGTTCTGCCGCGCCACCGGCTTCAACGGCACGACGCAAGTGGCGACCTCTGCGCCGGCCACGGGCCCGATCGCGCGGAAGATCTCGGTGCGGTTCGATTCCAACGTCGCGCCCGGCCTGCCCTGGAAGTTCGAGCCGGAGCAGAGCGAGATCGAGGTCAATATCGGCCAGGTTGTGACGGTCTTCTACACCGTGACCAACCAGGCGGCGCGCGCCACTGCGGGCCAGGCCGCCTATAACGTCGCGCCCCTGACGGTCGGCGCCTATTTCCAGAAGATCAACTGCTTCTGCTTCACCGAGCAGACCATGGCACCCGGTGAGAAGCGCGAGATGCCGGTCGTGTTCTACGTCGACCCGTCGATCGCCGCCGACCACGAGAACGACGGGCTGAGCACGATCACGCTGTCCTACACGTTCTATCCGGTGCGCGATCCCGTGGTGAAACCGCTGGCATCGGGCGAAGCCGACAAGCGCAAGGGAAATCTTTGACCGCAGGGCTCACGCGCAGGCGGTTGGACGCAAGGGGATAAGTGCCGGACAGGCACGGGATTGAGGAGAGAGACGGAAATGGCCACGGCGCACACCAAGCATCACGACTATCACCTGGTCGATCCCTCTCCCTGGCCGGCGGTCGGCTCGCTCTCGGCCTTCATCATGGCGGTCGGCGCGGTCGCCTGGATGCACCACATGTTCTCGGCGGCGCCGATCGTATTCGGCGTCGGCACCGTGGGCGTGCTCTACACCATGGCGAGCTGGTGGGCCGACGTGATCAAGGAGGCCCAGTACAAGGGCGATCACACCCGGGTCGTGCAGCTGCATCACCGCTACGGCATGATCCTGTTCATCGCCTCCGAGGTGATGTTCTTCGTCGCCTGGTTCTGGGCCTATTTCAACGCGGCGCTGTTTCCGGCCGATGCCGTCCACGCCACCCGCGATGCGGTGTTCGGTTGCGGCCTCGGCACGCAGCCCGGCGCCTGCGCGGTCCCGGGCACCTGGCCGCCGAAGGGCATCGAGACCTTCGATCCCTGGCATCTGCCGCTGCTGAACACGCTGATCCTGCTCACGTCAGGCACCACCGTCACCTGGGCGCACCATGCGCTGCTCGAGAACGACCGCCAGGGCCTGAAGTATGGCCTGATCCTCACCGTCGTGCTCGGCGCGCTCTTCACCTGCGTGCAGGCCTATGAGTACGCCCACGCGGCGTTCTCCTTCGGCGGCAACGTCTATGGCGCGACGTTCTTCATGGCGACCGGATTCCACGGCTTCCATGTGCTGGTCGGCACCATCTTCCTGCTGGTGTGCCTGTTCCGCGCCTATGCCGGCCACTTCACGCCGAAGCAGCATCTCGGCTTCGAGTTCGCGGCCTGGTACTGGCACTTCGTCGACGTGGTCTGGCTGTTCCTGTTCCTCTGCATCTACGTCTGGGGACGCGGCGCCGAGACCATGGCCAGCGCCGCGCACTGAGCCCGATCGAACCGATCAGGAAGGGCGGCCGCAGGGCCGCCCTTTCGCTTTCCGGCCGCCCGAAGTTTCGTCGGAAACTGTGATAGAGTCCGCCATCATGAACGACAGTGCCGGCACACCCCCGTCCGAAACCACCGTCCTGCAAAGCGCGCTGCGTGGGCTTGCCTGCAAATGCCCGCGCTGCGGCCAAGGCAAGCTTTATGCGGGCTTTCTGACGCTCGCGCCCGCATGCGACCGTTGCGGGCTCGACTATGCCTTCATCGATACCGGCGACGGCCCGGCGATCTTCATCATCATGCTGGCCGGCGGCATCGTCGTCGCGTGCGCCCTCATCGTCGAAGTCAAATACCAGCCGCCATATTGGCTGCATGCGGTGCTCTGGCTGCCGCTCATCCTCGCCACCACGCTGTTGCCGCTGCGCTCGATGAAGTCGTTGCTGATCGCGCTGCAATTCCACCACAAGGCGGCGCCGGGCCGGTTGGTCGATCGCGCGAAATGAACGAGCCTGCGTCGCGCAAGGCCCCCGTGGCCGGCTTCGCGCTGTTCACGCTGTTCCTCACGGCTGTGTTCGTGGCGCTCGGTGTCTGGCAGCTGCAGCGCCGCACCGCCAAGCACGAGTTGATTGCGGCGCTCACCGAGCGGCTTGCGGCCGCGCCGGTTGCGCTGCCGCCGTCCGCGCAATGGGCCGCGCTCAATCCCGCCCGCGACGAATTCCGCCGCGTCAGCTTCACCGCGACCTACGCAGCCCTCCCCGATGCAATGGTCTATTCCTCCGGCTCGGCGGTGCGCAAGGACGCCTCCGGCCCCGGCACCTGGGCGTTCCTGCCGGCGCGGCTTCCCGGCGGCGAGATGGTCGTGATCGACGCGGGTTTCGTCGAGAACACGATGCAGGACCGCGGCGTCGAGGATCGCGCGGTGAACAAGCTCGTCACGGGCCAACCGGTTGAGCTCACCGGCTATCTGCGCTTTCCCGAGGCGCCAAGCTGGCTGACTCCGGCGGAGAATCGCGGCAAGCGGCTCTGGTTCGTGCGCGATCATCTGGCAATCGCAAGCGTGCTGGGCTGGGGCACGGTTGCGCCGTTCTATATCGATCTCGAACGGCCCGCGCCGGCGAACGGCATCCCGCGTCCGGGACCGCTCCAGGTGAATCTCAAGGACGACCATCTGCAATATGCAATCACCTGGTTCACGCTTGCAGGCGCCGTGCTCATCGCCTTCGGCGTGTGGGCAGGAGGCCGGCGGCAGAGCTGAGCTCATTGGCAGGTCCATCGAGGGAACCCGGTATCGCCCGGGGTTTATTATTCAGCGCATATTCACGAGGGTGGTTCTAAGCCGCCAATATTGTCCGCGGCAGATTGGGTGCGGCGTGAGTGATTTCGACCAGATGGGAATTATCGTCGACTGGGTGGATGCCTGCCGTAAGGGCGACCTCACAGCCCTGCTCGACCTCTATGCCGACGACGCGCAGCTCGAATGCACCTGCGACGGCGCGCGGCGCTTTCGTGGCCGGAGCGAGATCGAGGCCTATTGGCAGCCGCGGCTCAGCGCCTTCTCCTCGGCGGGGTTCGGGCTGGAAGAGATCAATCCCGCGCCCCACGGCGTCCACCTCGAATATTCCGTCGCCGGCGCGCTGCGCATTCAGGCCTCGTTCCGCTTCAGCCCGGATGGCAAGATCCGCAGCACGCTGTGCGAACCGGCGCGACAGAATGCGCATGATGGTTGCGCCTGCTGAATTAGCCTGGTGACGGAACGTCCCGCATCGTCTCCGCCGGAAGGCGGCAGCGCACGTAGGTTCGGTCATCCACGCGCAACAGCGATAGCGATCCGCTGAGCGCGCGCACGCGCTCATGCATGCCGGTCAGGCCCCGGCCGAAGACGTTGTCCGCAGGGAAACCGCCGCCATCGTCGGAGATCTCGACGACGAGCGTCTTGTCGGCAACCGTCGCCTGCACATGTGCGTTGCCCGCGTTGGCATGTCGCAGCACGTTGGTCAGTGCCTCCTGGATCACTCGATAGACGGTCTGCGCCAGCGGTCCGCCGATTGCGCTGAGATCGCGATCGATCGCATCCGTCAGCACGATATGAGGTGCCTGCTTGCGAAAATTCCGGAGCAGCGTTTGCACGCTGCTCGAAAGGCCGAGCTCTTCGATATAGAGCGGCCGCAGCCGGTCCAGGATGCGGCGGTTGGTCTGCTGCAGGGCCTCGACCGATTGCAGCAGGTCCTGTGCCGAATTGCCGAGATGTCCCGTTGGCTCGGAGGCATCGGTCAGCGCGATCGTGCCGGCGCGGATGCTGAAGAGGAGGGGCCCGAGCTCGTCGTGCAGTTCGCGGGCGAGATCGCGCCGCTCGTCATCCTGCAGCGACACCAGGCGGTGCATCAGATCGCGATTGTCCTGGCTGAGTTGCGCCAGTGTCGCTGCCAGCGCATTGGCTTCCTCGCAGCTCTGCCGAATCTCCGGCGGTCCTCCGACCGGGATCGGCCTTGCGTAGTCGCCGCGCCGAATCCGCGTAAGACCGTCGCCGAGATGTTGCAGGGGGCGCAGGGCCGAACCGGCGAAGACATAGGCAACGGTGCCGGTGAGCACCATCAGGACAGCGACCAGGCTGGTCAGCGCAAGGAAGCCGATCCACTTCTCGAACAAGTCGGCCGATATGTCCGGGAAGAACACGATATCGCCGACATGTCTGCCGTCTATGACGATCGGAAACGCCGCTTCCATCTCTGGTATGGTGATGAGGTTGACGAACCATTGCGGAACCTTCTTCAGGTTGCGCAAGTCTTTCGGAGAAGGCGGGGGACCTCCGTCCATGCGGCGGAATTGAATATCCGTGGAGGCGTCCAAGGACTGAACAAATGCATCGAGGGTCTTTTGCGGATTGTCCGATGCGCGCAGGGTGCTGTTGAGCGCGGCGGCGATGGTCTGGATCGAGCGTCGAGCCGGCTCGTGTTCATCAGCTACCTGACCTGGTGCAAATATCTGCAGTAATATGCCGCCCAGGATCAGGGCTGCGAGAAGGCTCGCGCCGAGCGGGAGAAACAATTGCGTTCGGAACGAAAGTCGTCGCCACATTAGGTCAATTCTAACGCGTATCGGCCGGATTTGCTCTTTCCATTTATTCCCGGCGGGCTATGAGTCGAAAAACAAGAGAGTGCGCGATGCAAGATACCGCCAAGCTGGCGACGAGGGTCCTGATCGTCGACGACCATCCCGTGGTGCTGTCCGGCTGCCGCACCCTGTTCGCATCCGACCATTCAATCCGCATTGACGAGGCGAGCGATGCCAAATCCGGGCATCGCGCCTATGTCAGCAAGCGGCCCGACGTCACCGTGATCGACATCAGCCTGCCCGACGTCTCCGGGTTCGAGCTGATGCGGCGCATCCGCAAGGACGACCCCGACGCCAAGATCATCATGTTCAGCATGAACGACGATCCGGCGTTCGTCGTGCGGGCCGTCGAGCTCGGGGCGCAGGGCTATGTCTCCAAAGGCGACGATCCCAGGATCCTGCTCAAAGCGGTGCGCAAGGTGGTCGCGGGTGACAACTTCATCTCGCCGCAGCTTGCGGAAGCCGTGACGTTTTCCGGCGCGGCGATCAAGGCCAACCCCGCGTCACAGATGACGCCGCGGGAGCTCGAAATTCTTCGCTTGCTCGGACGCGGCGACAAGATCGTCGAGGTCGCCGAGGCGCTCGGCATCTCCTACAAGACGGTCGCTAACACCACGTCCCTGCTCAAGCAGAAGCTTGGCGCCAAGAACCATTCCGACCTGATCCGGATCGCAGTGGAAATCGGGATGAACTGACTTTCGCCATCGACCGAACCGGCTGCTCCGGGATGCAGCGGTTCGGCCGACGAATCGACGCCGCCGTTGGCCGGGCAATGCATTGGACAACGGGCTGACACCCATCCGCCGACACAATGGGCCGAGGCTGTATTCGTTCCCGCGACTGATTCGGGAAAAAGCGGAGTTCAGAGTCAGGATCACGGCCGGGACTTGCTGCAACTGCAAAAAGCGAACCAGAGCCGGATCGGGAAGAATAGGAACATTTTCGACACGCGCGGGGTTTTGGACTTGACGATTTCGTGACAGGCGACGAAAGCTTGCCGGAACAGTTTTGAGGGTTCGGCGACCCCGACGAGGCAACTGGTCTGCACACAACGACAGGCCTTCCAAGAGAAGGGCTGCGGCAATGCCGCAGCCCTTTTTCATTGGGCGAGGGGGTACGCCGGAAGCGGTTTCCCGATGCCGCAAAACACTCTATGGTGGTTCAAAGCCACCGGCTGTTGACAAGTAATTACGTAAAATCAAAGGCTTAAGGGTCGAGCTCCGGCCCGGCCGCCTTTGGAGGGCAGTTTGACTCGCTATATCTCGACCCGGGGCGAAGCCCCCGAACTCGGCTTTTGTGACGTGATGCTGACCGGGCTTGCCCGCGACGGCGGCCTGTATGTGCCGGCGGTGTGGCCACAGCTTCCGAGCGAGACGATCGCCGGCTTCTTCGGCCGCCCCTATTGGGAGGTCGCGGTCGACGTGATTCGTCCCTTCGCCGGTGGCGAGATTTCCGACGCCGAGCTCGGGCGCATGGCGAACGAGGCCTATGCCACCTTCCGCCATCCTGCGGTGGTGCCGCTGCGCCAGATGTCCCCGCACCAGTTCGTGCTGGAGCTGTTCCACGGTCCGACGCTCGCCTTCAAGGACGTGGCGATGCAGCTGATCTCGCGGCTGATGGACCATGTGCTCGAAAAGCGCGGCCAGCGCACCACCATCGTGGTCGCGACGTCAGGCGATACCGGCGGCGCCGCGGTCGAAGCCTTTGCGGGCCTCGAGAACGTCGATCTGATCGTGCTGTTTCCGCACGGCCGCATCTCCGAGGTGCAGCGGCGGATGATGACCACGACGGGCGCGGCCAACGTCCATGCGCTCGCCATCGAGGGCACCTTCGACGACTGCCAGGCGCTCGTGAAGGGAATGTTCAACAACCATCGCTTCCGCGATGCGACCTCGCTCTCCGGCGTCAATTCCATCAACTGGGCGCGCATCGTCGCGCAGGTGGTCTACTATTTCACCTCTGCCGTCGCGGTCGGTGCTCCGGCGCGCGCGGTCGATTTCGTCGTTCCGACGGGCAATTTCGGCGACATCTTCGCCGGCTACGTCGCCAAGCGCATGGGGCTGCCGGTGCGCACCCTGCGCATCGCCGCCAACGTCAACGACATCCTGGCGCGCACGCTGAAGACCGGCATCTACGAGGTGCGTGACGTGCACGCGACGGCATCGCCGTCGATGGACATCCAGATCTCCTCGAACTTCGAACGGCTGCTGTTCGAGGCCGGCCGGCGCGATGGCGCCGGCGTGCGTCGCCTGATGGAACAGCTGAAGCAGTCCGGCCGCTTCGTGCTACCCGATGCGACACTCGCCGCGATCCGCGAGGAGTTCGATGCCGGGCGCGCTGACGAGACCGAGACTGCGGCTGCGATCCGCGCCGCCTGGCGCGAAGCAGGCGAGCTGGTCGATCCTCATACCGCCGTGGCGCTCGCCGTCGCGGACCGCGACACCACCGATACGAAGGTGCCGAGCATCGTGCTCTCCACCGCCCATCCGGCCAAGTTCCCCGACGCCGTCGAGGCGGCTTGCGGCCAGCGGCCGCAACTGCCGGCCTGGCTCGACGGCCTGATGACCAAATCCGAACACATGAGGGTGATGAAGAACGATCAGGTCGAGCTCGAGCGGTTCGTGCTGTCCGCCAGCCGCGCCGCAAAGCAGGGAGTTGCCGGATGAGCGTCGAGATGTCCAAGCTTGCCTCCGGCCTCACCGTTGTCACCGACGAGATGCCCCACCTCGAGACGGCGGCGCTCGGTGTCTGGGCCGGCGTCGGCGGACGCGACGAGAAGCCGAACGAGCACGGCATCTCGCATCTGTTGGAACACATGGCGTTCAAGGGCACGACCAGGCGCTCCTCGCGCGAGATCGTCGAGGAGATCGAGGCGGTCGGCGGCGACCTCAATGCCGGCACCTCGACCGAGACCACGTCCTATTACGCGCGGGTGCTAAAGGCCGACGTGCCGCTCGCGCTCGACGTGCTCGCCGACATCCTCGCCAATCCGGCCTTTGAGCCCGACGAGCTGGAGCGCGAGAAGAACGTCATCGTGCAGGAGATCGGTGCCGCGCAGGACACGCCCGATGACGTCGTGTTCGAGCATCTGAACGAGCTCTGCTATCCCGACCAGCCGATGGGCCGTTCGCTGCTCGGCACCGCCAAGACGCTGCGCGCCTTCAACCGCGACATGCTGCGTGGCTATCTGTCGACGCATTATCGCGGGCCCGACATGGTGGTGGCCGCGGCCGGGGCGGTCGACCACGGTCAGGTCGTCGCCGAGGTCGAAAAGCGTTTTGCGAGCTTCGAGGGGACGCCCGGGCCGAAGCCGCAGGCCGCTCGGTTCGGCCAGGGCGGCGCCAAGGTGGTGCATCGCGAGCTCGAGCAGGCGCATCTGACGCTGGCGCTCGAGGGGGTACCGCAGACCGATCCTTCGCTGTTCTCGCTGCAGGTCTTCACCAATGTCCTTGGCGGCGGAATGTCGTCGCGCCTGTTCCAGGAGGTGCGCGAGAAGCGCGGCCTCTGCTACTCCATCTACACCTTCCACGCCCCCTACACCGATACCGGCTTTTTCGGCCTCTATACCGGCACCGATCCCGCCGATGCGCCGGAGATGATGGAGGTCGTGGTCGACATCATGAACGAATCGGTGGAGACGCTGACTGAGGCCGAGATCGCCCGAGCCAAGGCACAGATGAAGGCGGGGTTGCTGATGGCGCTGGAGAGCTGCTCCTCCCGCGCCGAGCAGCTCGCCCGGCATGTGCTGGCCTACGGGCGGCCGCAGACAGTGCAGGAACTGGTTGCCCGGATCGACGCCGTCAGCATCGAATCGACGCGGGACGCGGCCCGTGCGCTCCTGTCGCGCAGCCGGCCTGCGGTCGTCGCATTGGGCAGCGGCAGGGGTCTGGACACGGCGGTGTCTTTTGCGGAAGGATTGACACGGGCGCGCGCCAAGGCGCGGCTGCATTAGGAGCCGCGCGCGGGCCTCGCCCCGGGAAGCATCACATGGCCCTCTTTCGCCTGCCATCCAGTGGACCCGCCGCCCTGGCGCCGCGCGGCAACGGGCTGCTCCTGCGCGCGCCGCAAATGTCCGACTTCCTGCAATGGGCTCATTTGCGCGAGACCAGCCGCGACTATCTGACGCCTTGGGAGCCGATCTGGCCGTCCGACGATCTCACCCGCTCCGGCTTCCGCCGCCGCCTGCGCCGCTATGCCGAGGACATTGCCGCGGACCGCTCCTATCCCTTTCTGATCTTCCGCGAGCTCGACGGCGCCCTGGTCGGCGGCATCACGCTCGCCAATGTCCGGCGCGGCATCGTGCAGGCCGGCACCATCGGCTATTGGGTCGGCCAGCCTTATGCCCATCGCGGCTACATGACGGCCGCACTCCGGGTGCTGCTGCCGACGCTGTTCGGCGAGCTCAATCTGCACCGGGTCGAGGCCGCCTGCATCCCGACCAATGCGCCGTCGATCCGGGTGCTGGAGAAGTGCGGCTTCTCGCGCGAGGGCCTGGCGCGCCGCTATCTCTGCATCAACGGGGTCTGGCAGGATCACCTGCTGTTCGGCCTGCTGCACGAGGACTTCCGCGGCTGAGCAGCCTGATGGATGCAGCCAAATCCCTTTTTGCCGCCTTGGGTTCGCCGATATTGGCGATATAACCCGGCCGGAACATTGTCATGGAGTACGGGTGTTGATGGTGCAGGAGCTTCGGTCATCGCGGACGAGGTTGCGGCGGGGCGCAGCGGTCGTGCTGGCATTATCGGTCGGGCTCGCCTCCGTCTCGCCGGTGGCGGCACAGTCGTTGACCGACCGCTTCAAGAGCCTGTTCGGCGGCAAGTCCGACGAGCCGGCGGAGCCGAAGCCGGCGCCTGCGCCCGGGCAGCCGGCCGAAGACGACCTCGATTGCCCGCAGGTCACGGTGCGCGCGGGCGCCTCGACCTACGCGGTCGGCGCCAGCGGCAAGCCGGCGGTCGGCAATGACATCCGCTTCCAGGCCTCGATCACCAAGATGGCGCGCGAATGCTTGCGCAGCAGTGCCGGCATCACCGCCCGGATCGGCATCCAGGGCCGCGTCATCGCCGGCCCCGCCGGGGCGCCTGCCTCCGTCGAGGTGCCGCTGCGCATCGCTGTCGTGCAGGGCGGCGTCGGCGAGAAGGTGATCGCCTCGAAGGCCTACCGGACCACGGTGGCGATGTCGGAAGGCGGCAGCGTGCCCTTCACCTTCGTCGCCGAGGATCTGGCCTATCCGGTGCCGGCGCCCGCGGTCGCCGATACCTACATCTTCTATGTCGGCTTCGACCCGCAGGCGCTCTCGCCGGAGCCGAGAGGGAAGAAGAAGAAGTAGGGGAGATCTTGCGGCAATGTCAGCTGTCATTGCCCGCGAAGGCGGGCAATCCAGTATTCCAGAGGCCGCGGTGCTTGAACTGAGAAGCCTCGGCGCACTGGATCACCCGCCCCAGTGCGCAAGTGCGCACAAGGTGGGTGATGATACCGCACTTGTGGATGCTGTTACCCGACAGACAAAAAAGCCGGCGCTCGTCGCGCCGGCTTTTTGATTGGGTAAGGCAAATCCCTCAGTTCAGCTTCTGCCTGACTTCGTTGATGCCCTTGGCGAGCAGGTCGTCGGCGATCTGGCCCTTGACTGACTGCGACAGGATCGTGGAGGCAGCCTGCACGGCGGCTTCCGCGGCGGCTGCCCGGACGTCCGCGAGAGCCTGAGCCTCGGCGAGTGCGATCTTGCCCTCGGCGGTCTTGGTGCGGCGGGTGACGAAATCTTCCAATTTCGCCTTGGCCTCTGCTGCGATGCGCTCCGCTTCGGCGTTCGCGTTGGCGATGATGTCGGCGGCCTCGCGCTCGGCACCGGCAGTGCGCGCCTTGTAGTCGGCGAGCACCTTGGTGGCCTCCTGCTTGAGGCGCGCCGCCTCGTCCAGCTCGGCCTTGATACGAGCGGCGCGATGATCGAGCGCCGACATCGCCGTCTTGAACACCCCCACATAGGCGAAGATCACCATCAGGATCACGAAGGCGACGGCGACCCAAAACTCAGGTGTGAAGAACATCGAGACTAACCCTTCAAGGTCGCATCAACGGCGGCATTGACCGACGTTGCATCCGGAACGACGCCCGTGAGCTGCTGAACGATGGTGCCGGCTGCATCGGCCGCGATGCCGCGGACGTTGCTCATGGCGGTCGCGCGGGTCGAGGCAATGGTCTTCTCCGCCTCGGCGAGCTTGGCGGACAGTTGCTCTTCCAGCGCCTTGCGTTCGGCTTCCGCCTGCGCATTCGCCTTCTCGCGGGATTCGTTGCCGATCGCCTGTGCACGTGCGCGCGCCGACGCGAGCTCGCCTTCATAGGCCTTGAGCGCCGCCTCGGACTGGTCCTTCAGCTTCTGCGCTTCGGCGAGATCGCCCTCGATCTTGTTCTGACGCGCCTCGATCGCACCCCCGACACGCGGCAGCGCGAACCGGGAGACGATCAGATACAGCGCGACGAAGGCGATCGCGAGCGACACCAGTTGCGAAGCAAAGGTGCTGCTCTCGAAAGGCGGAAAGCCACCGCCGTGGTGACCGCCGTCGGCCTCCGTGTGAGCGCCGGTACCTTTGGCGCCGCCATGACTTTCAGCCATGGAGTTCTCCTGTTGCTGTCAGACGCGCCGCCTCCCACCTGGAAGCGGCGCGAAACGCGTTCAGAGCGGGACGAACAGCAGCAGCAGAGCGATCAGCAGCGAGAAGATGCCGAGCGCTTCGGTCACGGCGAAGCCGAAGATCAGGTTGCCGAACTGGCCCTGAGCAGCTGCCGGGTTGCGCATGGCTGCGGACAGATAATTGCCGAAGATGAAGGCCACGCCGATGCCGGCGCCGCCCATGCCGATGCACGCGATGCCCGCGCCGAGAAACTTAGCTGCTTGCGGATCCATTTTTGACTCCTTGGAAGAAAGACAGGTGTGGGTGGAAAAGCACCCGGATCACTCAGTGTCCAGGGTGAATGGCGTCGTTGAGGTAGATACAGGTCAAGATCGCAAACACATAGGCTTGCAGGAACGCGACCAGCAGTTCGAGCGCGGTGAGCGCGACGGCGAGCGCCAGCGGCATGACACCGCCGATCCAGCCGACCACGCCAAGAGACGCGCCGAGCATGGCAACGAAGCCGGCGAACACCTTCAGCGCGATGTGGCCGGCGAGCATGTTCGCGAACAGTCGAACGCTGTGCGAGACCGGCCGCAGGAAGAACGACAGCACCTCGATCGCCATGACCAGCGGCAGGATGTAGCCCGGAACGCCCGAGGGCACGAACACTTTCAGGAACTTCAGGCCGTTCTTGTAGAGGCCGTAGATCAGGACCGTGAAGAACACCAGCAGCGCCAGCGCCGCAGTGACGATGAGATGGCTCGTCACGGTGAACGTGTACGGAACGATGCCTACGAGGTTCGAGACGCAGATGAACATGAACAGCGAGAAGATCAGCGGGAAGAACCGCATGCCGTCCGCTCCGGCAGTGCTGCGGATCATGCTGGCCACGAACTCATAGGAGAGCTCTGCCACCGACTGCAGACGCCCCGGAACCAGCTGCTTGCCGCTGGTGAGCAGAAGCAGCGCGATGATCCCCACCGCGACGAACATGTACAGAGAGGCATTGGTGAAGGCGATCGTGTGATCGCCGATACGGCCGATCGTGAAGAGCGGTTCGACGTTGAACTGATGGATCGGGTCGATTTTCATCCGCGCGGCATCTCTCGTCTGCTGGACAAGCCGACCAGTGAAGATTGGTCGGCCGGCTGTGCCGGCGAGCGGCACGACAGTTAACCCGGCTAGGCCAATTACGAACCACCGCGCCTGTTCGGACCCGCGCCTGCCGTTCTCACCACATTCACCACGCCGGCGATGAAGCCCAGCAGCAGGAACGCGATGAATCCGAAAGGCGACGTCGACAGCAAGTGGTCGAACCCCCAGCCAATCCCCGCTCCGACAGCGACGCCGGCGATCAACTCCGAGGATAGTCGGAAACCAAGCGCCATCGCCGAGGCTCTGGCCGCTTTGTCTCCATCGTCACCTGCGGGTTGCTCGGTCTTGGCCCGGCGGTCGCGAAATTCGGACAACCGCTGATCAAGATTTCCGAGCCGATCGGAAAGCGCGGCTTCCTCGGGCGATCTATCGCGATCTCCATCCTCGCCGTGTCCCGTGCCCTGTGTCATGCAACGAAGACCCGAAACGCTGCGGCTGAATGGAAATTGCGCCCGTCACCCTCAAAAGCCGCGCGGACCATACTGATGGCCTATAATCAAGTCAAGCCAAGTCACGATTGCGTCCCTTCCGATTATGTATTTGATTTACTTGATGATATTGACGCGCACGGCAGCGCTGCACACAGCGTGACGCCGCACCGCAGCAGGTCTGCTTGCGAACGGCGGACGCAGCCGTGCTTTCGCCGCGCTCGCGGGATCAAAGAAGCCGCCGCGTTCGTTGATTTCGGGGGCGGCTTTTTGGCGGCGGATTGCCGGCTGGGGGTGTAGAATTGCAACCGCAGCCGCAGCAGTGCCGGGCGGAGACAATGATGAGACCTGCGACGTCATCCACGACATCATGGCTCGCGGCGGCGGCCGCGGTGATGGTAGTCAGCGGCGGCCTCGCGGCCGCGCAATCTACGCCCGACGGCGAAAATGGCCGCTACAGCATGACGCCCATCCCCGAGGGCGTGCTGCGGCTCGACACGCGCACCGGCACGGTGTCGACCTGCACCAGGAACGGCGCCGGTTGGGCCTGCTACGCGGTGCCCGACGAGCGGACCGCGCTCGACGCCGAGATCGGCAGGCTCCAGGCCGACGTCGAGCGGCTGAAGGCACAGCTCGCGGCGGGGCCAACGGTATCGGGCAAGATCGACGAGGCGCTGCCGAAATCCGATCCACTCAGGAAGCCCGAGCCCAAGGTCGCCGAGGGCGAGCGCAAGATCGAGATCCCGCTGCCGAGCGAGCAGGACGTCGACCGCATGATGTCGTTCCTGGAAAAGGCCTGGCGGCGGCTGATCGACATGGCCAACCGCGTGCAGAAAGACGTGTCGGGGAAGATCTGATGCGTGCCCCTCCATGACATCTGCCAGATCCGTCACCCGCTCCGCACCATCGTCCGTACAGGCCACGACCGTCACATCGGCACTGCTCACCGTGCAGACGCCTGGCCGCGGCTTCACCGATCTGACCAGCGAGGCCGCACGATTCATCGCCGAGGCGCGGGCGGGCGAGGGTGCATTGACGCTGTTCATCCGCCACACCTCGGCCTCGCTGACGATCCAGGAGAACGCCGATCCCTCCGTGCTGGTCGATCTTACGACGGCGCTGTCACGGCTCGCGCCGGAGAACGCGGGGTGGACCCATGATACCGAGGGGCCGGACGACATGCCGGCCCATATCAAGACCATGCTGACGCAGACTTCGCTTCAGGTCCCGGTCCTGAGCGGCAAGCTCGCGCTCGGCACCTGGCAGGCGATCTACCTGATCGAGCATCGCAGCCGCCCGCACCGCCGTGAGATCGTGCTGCAATTCATCGGCAGCGATCGATAACCACACAAAGCAAAACCGGCCGCGGAGACCGCGGCCGGTTGGTGTCGTCGATTGCTGCTGCGATCAGGTCGCCTTGATGTCGACGTCCTTGGTTTCCGGCAGGAACAGGAAGCCGATCACCACGGTAATCGAGGCGAAGATGATCGGGTACCACAGACCGGCATAGATGTCGCCTGTCGAGGCCACGATGGCGAAGGCGGTGGCAGGCAGGAGGCCGCCGAACCAGCCGTTGCCGATGTGGTAGGGCAGCGACATCGAGGTGTAGCGGATGCGGGTTGGGAACAATTCGACCAGCATCGCCGCGATCGGGCCGTACACCATGGTCACGAACAGGACCAGGACGAACAGCAGGCCGATGATCGCCGCCGGCTGCGGACGGAAGACGTCGAACGGATGCGACATCTTCACGATGCCGGTGTCACCCGCCTTGGGATAGCCGGCCGCCTGCACCGCGGCGAGAACCGCCGGGTTGCTGTCCTTGGCGTTGGCGTAGGGCACGTCCTTGCCGTTGACCACGACCTTCACGCCCGAGCCGGCCGGACCCGAACTCGTCGTGTACCTGACCGACGATTGCGACAGGTAGGCGCGTGCGGTGTCGCAAGGCGCGGTGAACACGCGGGTGCCGACTGGGTTGAACAGATCGCCGCAGCTGGCGGGATCGGCCACCACCTCGACCTTGACCGACTCGATGGCCTTTTCCAGCGCCGGGTTGGCGTTGGACGTGATCATCTTGAAGATCGGGAAGAAGGTCAGCGCCGCGATCAGACAGCCGCCGAGGATGATCGGCTTGCGGCCGATCTTGTCGGAGAGCGCACCGAATACGATGAAGAAGCCGGTGCCGAGTAGCAGCGACCACGCAATCAGGAGGTTGGCGGTGTAGCCGTCGACCTTCAGGATCGATTGCAGGAAGAACAACGCGTAGAACTGGCCGGTGTACCAGACCACGCCCTGGCCCATGACGCCGCCGAGCAGGGCGAGCAGCACCAGCTTGCCGTTCTGCCAATTGCCGAAGGCTTCCGTCAGCGGCGCCTTCGAACTCTTCCCCTCTTCCTTCATCTTCTGGAAGATCGGCGATTCGTTGAGGCGGAGCCGGATCCAGACCGAGATGCCGAGCAGCAGCACGGAGACGAGGAACGGAATGCGCCAGCCCCACGCCGCGAAATCGGCCTCGCCGAGCGCGGTGCGGGTGAACAGAATCACCAGCAGCGACAGGAACAGGCCGAGGGTTGCCGTGGTCTGGATGAAGGAGGTGTAGAAGCCGCGCTTGCCGTTCGGCGCATGCTCCGCGACGTAGGTCGCCGCACCGCCATATTCGCCGCCGAGCGCCAGACCCTGGGCGAGGCGCAGCACGATCAGGATGATCGGGGCCGCGATGCCGATGGTCGCCGCGTTGGGCAACAGGCCGACGATGAAGGTCGACAGACCCATGATCAGGATGGTGACGAGGAAGGTGTATTTGCGGCCGACGATGTCGCCGACACGGCCGAACACAATCGCGCCGAACGGACGCACCAGGAAGCCCGCGGCAAACGCCAGCAGCGCGAAGATATCGCGGGTTGCCGGCGGATAGGCCGAGAAGAACTGCGCGCCGATGATGCCGGCCAGCGAACCGTAGAGATAGAAGTCGTACCACTCGAAGACGGTACCGAGCGAGGAGGCGAGAATGACGAACCGTTCGTCCTTCGTCATCCCGGCGCCGGCAGATGGTGCCGATGTTGCAGTTACTGTCGTCATTCAGATTCGCTCCCGCTTGTTTTCTTTTCAAGAACCGATTCGCGCCACGCGGGCGCGCCACCAATCGGGGGCGAGCAATTACATGCCTATCGCGTCCGGCCCAATAGTACTTTCGACGCGAATCGGAAGGATCGCGGAGATGTCGGACGGGAAATCACGGAGCCGCGGGAACGAAATACCGTGGGGTCTGCAGCCTCAAACTAAAGTCCAAGGACGGAAAAGCCCATCGCGACAATCCACATCACGACTGACACCAGGGCAGACCAGTATGCGAACACCAGATAGGTTTCTCGCATCACCGCCGAGACTGTTTTTTGTGCATGCGGCTGAGGCGGGCGTCTGTCTTTTGGAAGATACAGCCACATCTCGGTGCGGCGGTGGTCTTTGGTCCGCGCCTCCTGCGCTTTCAGGAGAAGCACCAGTGTCATGATCAGGCTCAGAAAGCCTCCCGCCTGAAAGGCGGAGCGCGGCAGAAACGAAAGGCCGATCATGACGCAGAATATGGCGAGGGAGGCAAATCCGCACGCGCGCAGGACCGTTTCAAAGGCGATGCGGCGCATTTCTTCCATGAGGAGGAACTCCGTCGCCTGGCTCATTGGGATCGAGATGCGTCTAGGGTAGTCCCTGCGGGGCCTGCCTTCAATGGTTCCCGCCCGCCGTTCAGAGGCCGACGCTGATGAAATTGCCGGCGGCGGGGAGCGCCAGGATAGCCGTGCCGGCCAGCCAGATCCAAAGCGAGACGCCGTTCGACTCCTGTGCGCCGGTGACGCGTTCGTAGATGGCGGCGGGAATGCCGCCCAGGATCACGGTGGCGGTCGAGACCATCAGCGAGGCGAACATCAGCGTCAGCGACATGTTTCCGAACAGAAGAGGGCCTGCGAGCGGTTGGACGTAGAGCAGGGCGAAGATCAGCCAAAGCTGGTTGAAGAGGCCGTTGATCATTCCGAAGAAGGCAATACCGATCAGGAAGAAGTTGCGGCTCATGATCCTCCTCCCGCAAGCCGCGGCGCGAGGTTGAGCACGAGCAATGTGTAGTGGAGCACGATCCGCAACCAGAACATCCAGACAAAACCGAACAGCCACACGATGGCTGGAGGAACTGCCTTCGGCGTGACGGTTGCAATGGCGGTGAGCACCGGATCGGTGAGGCGGCAGAAGAAGCGCCAGATATAGTTCGGCGAGTCGGCGTCGACGAAGAGGCCGAGCAGGAAGCGGCCGAGCATGGTGTACATCAGAGCCGCCAGAACGAAGTTCGGCAGGTGGAAATACCAGTATCTGGCGAACGAGTCGGCAATGTCCAAAATCTGTCCTCCTCCGGACCTCGCTCTGGCGCAGGATGGTCTTGCGAGGGCTGCCTGCTCGGCCCGGCCCGTCGGGCATTCTGCACCGGCCGCCGCACCCAACAATGTCAAGGCAGACGGTTCTGGGCAAGCGAGCGCCGCCGGTCGCAAACAAGAACGGGGCCTCGCAAGGCCCCGTTCGTCGCAATCGATCCGATCCGCTCAGGTCGTTTTCTCTTCGAGCACCGTGCGGCCTCGCGGCTTGCGAATCTCGTCAACATAGGCCTGCATTTCCCGCGACGGCGCCCTTCCCAGCAGGCTCACGATGATGATCACCGCGAAGCCGAATGGCGTCCCCAGCAAACCGCATGCGATGTTGTTGAGGTTGAACCAACCCACCTTGTTGGCGAGCGGGTGGGCCAGCGTCGGCCAACTCTCCATGGCGTTGGGCAATGCCATGGCCTTGGCGATGTCCACCAGCGGTGCGCCGGTGACCGGATTGAGCAGCGACGTCATGCCGAAATACTTGACGCCCGCGCCCGGGAAATAGCGCGTGACGAGCAGGTAGAACATGCACAGCCCAAATCCGGCGATGATGCCGCAGATCGCGCCCGTGGACGTCGTGCGCTTCCACCACACACCCATCACAAGCGCCGGGAAGTTGCCCGCCATCGCCAGGGAGAACGCCCAGCCGACCATGGCCAGGATATCCCCGGGCTTGGTGGCAGCCGTCGCCGCGGCAATGACTGCGACCGCCAGAAGCAGCACGCGCGCGATGATCAGCCGGCGTGCCGTCGGCGCGTTCGGATCGATCATCTTGTAGTAGACGTCATGCGACAACGCATTGGCGATCGCGAGCAGCAGCCCGTCGGCGGTGGACAGAGCCGCGGCCAGGCCGCCGGCCGCGACGAGGCCCGAGATCACGTAGGGAAGCCCCGCGATCTCCGGTGTCGAGAGCACGATCACGTCCGTGTTGATCACGAAGTCCTGCAGCCGGACCACTCCGGGGTGACCGGCAACGGCCTTGCAGGCGGCAATGACGGCGTCGATGTTGACGGCGTTCTTGCCGCAGATCTGGATCAGCCCGAGCTCGCCCCAGCTGAACAGCCAGGGTCTGATCGCGGACAGATCGCGCCCGATGATGTTCGTGTACACCTCCAGCTTCGAGAACGCCGCATAGGCAGGCGCGGAGAAGTACAGGAGGAAGATGAACAGCAGCGACCATGCCACGGATTGCCGCGCCTCACGCACCGACGGTGTCGTGAAGTAGCGCATCAGGATGTGCGGCAGCGAGGCCGTCCCGACCATCATGCACAGGATGATTGCAAAGAAGTTCAGCGGGCTATAGCTGAAGAACGGCTGAATGTGCGGCTTGAGGCTTGCCGCCGCCGCCAGTCCGTTCGCGAGCATGTCCTGTTCGCGCGCCGTGATGTCCGCGATCGCGTGCCCATAGGTCAGCTGCGGAAGCGGTATCCCGTAAATCTTGGTCGACAGGATCACGATCGGTGTCAGGTAGGCTATGATCAGCACGATGTACTGGGCCACCTGCGTCCAGGTCACCGCGCGCATGCCGCCCAGCATCGAGCAGACCAGGATGCCGACCAGTCCCGCGAAAACCGCGAGCTCGAACTGCATTCCGAGAAAGCGCGAGGCAATGATGCCCGTGCCGTAGATCTGCGCCGTGACATAGGTGAACGAGCAGGCGACGAGCACGACGACGCCCAGCGCCCGGGCGAAATTGCCGCCATAACGGAAGGACAAGAAGTCGGGCACCGTATAGGCGCCGAATTTGCGCAGATAAGGCCCGATCAGGATGGAGACCAGCACGAAGCCGCCGGTCCATCCGAGCACCCAGGCAAGTCCGTCATAGCCGAGCAGGAACAGCGTGCCCGCCATGCCGACGAAGGACGCTGCCGACATCCAGTCGGCACCGGTGGCCATGCCGTTGTAGAACGCCGGTACGCTGCGACCGGCCACATAGTATTCCGAGACTTGCGCCGTTCGCGACAGAATGCCGATGATGGCGTAGACCGCGAGCGTGAAGAACACGAACAGGTAGCCGAGAACCTTGTTCGGCACCCCGATCACTTCGAGGGCGGCGAGCAGAAGGACGAACGCGACGAATCCACCGGTGTAGAAGCCGTAGATCCGCCCGAGGTTGCTGAGAAAGTCGGAGCCGCCGGTTGAGGCCTGCGTAGCCATGTTCAATCCCCCTAATCGTCTTCTGCGAAGCCGAATTCTCGGTCGATCTTGTCCTGCTGTCTGGCGAAGACGAACAGGATGACCACGAAGGCGATCAGCGAACCCTGCGCGGCCATATAGAAGCCGAGCGGGAAGCCAAGGATCGGCAGCTTGATGGCGTTGAGCGGAACCACGAACATGTGGATGACGTATCCGAAGAAGAACCAGATGCCGAGGTTGATCAGCATCAGGCGCGAGGTCTTGCGCCAGTGGGCTTCTTCTCGTTCTTTGAGATTTTGGGAGTCAGGCATGGGCTGCATTTCCTCTGTCAGCACTCCGGCATGCGAGCCGGAGGAATCGAGGGGTTGCATACCCGTCGCTGCGGCCCCCCCGTGCCGCCTTCCAACCGGTCTTTCGCCAATTTGGAATGTCGGAGGCTAACATCAGGAGTGCCGAGGTCTTTCTAATACTTTCGGAGGGAACCGATGTTGCGGATGCGAACGGCGCTGCGGCCGTTGACAATTCGGGCACGGCGAGCGCGGGATAGCACGGCGATTCCGTTTGGCAGGATCGGATTGCGATGAAGCTGCTGCAGAAATTCTTTCGTCCCCGGCCGCGGATTGGCGATCGCAAGGCGCTTGCCGACTTCATAGACGCGCAGTCGGCATTCATCGTGCAAAAGGGTATTTACGAGTATTCGCGTGCCCGCGCGGGCCATTACGCCAAGGTGCTGTTTGCCGAGGAAGGCTTTGCACAAGCCGTCGAACGGTCGCGCTGGCAGGCTTATCCGCTCGGGCTTGCGATGGTCGGCGAGATGGTCGAGGGGGTATTGCGCCCACATGCCGGCATGCAGCGCCGGGCGGTTCTCGACCAGATGATCCTCGTCGTCCTCTCGGTTTTCGACCGTTACCCCGTGCCGCCGTCGCTCGGCGAGGACGCCTGGCTTGAGGCTCGGCGCGAGCTGGAGCAGCGACTCGACCTTGTTGGCGGGCATGCGCCCAAGCGCGTGATGGACATTCCCGAGCCGCTGGCGGAAACCTATTTTGCGATGATGCCGATCCACGAAAAGCTGCGCGGACGGGATTTCGAGACGATCCGCAATTACCTGCGCGTCAGCCTGTGCAACATCCATGACGAATTGGTCGATCGCATCGATGCGGCTGCCGTGACCAACAGGCTGCTGGCGTAGGATCGCCCGGCCTCTGCCAATGCCCGGTTTGCCGGCCAGCATCGCACGGTCCGGGCCTTCCGAGGGAGGACAATGGATACGACGAGTGGTGCTGCCCCGCTTTTGTCGCTCGACGCCGTTGTCATCGATGCCGAAACGACTGGGCTCGATCCGCGCAAGGCGCGGGTGATCGAGCTTGCCGGCGTGCGTCTGTCGGCCGGAAAGCTGGTCGACGGCGGTTCGTTCGTTCAATTGCTGCGGCCGGCCGATCAACCGATCCCCGCCGAAACGACGCGCATTCACGGCATCGATGATGCCATGGTCGCTGAATCGCCGCTATTCGTGGATGTGTGGCCGCGTTTCGAGGCATTCCTCGGCCGGACGGTCGTCATCGGGCACATGATCGGTTTCGATCTGGCCGTCCTGAAGCGCGAATGCGATCTGGCGGGATTGCCATGGTCCCGGCCTCGAACGCTCGATACCAGACTGCTTGCGGAGATCGTTGCGCCGGACCTCGGCGGATACCAGCTGGAGAATCTTGCGGCCTGGCTTGGCATTGACGTAGCCGGCCGGCACTCCGCTCTCGGCGATGCGATCACGACGGCACGGATCTTCCTTGCGCTGCTGCCGAGGCTGCGCGAGCACGGCATCCGGACCGTCGCTCAAGCCGAGCGGGTCTGTCGCGCGCTCACCACGGTGCTCGACGATCAGGTGCGGATGGGTTGGGTCGAGCCGGTCGAAGCGACGGCTCGTATCGATGCAGAGCAAACGCTGAAGCGATTCGACGCCTATGCCTATCGCCACCGCAACCGCGACATCATGCGGTATCCCGTCATTTTCGTCGGTCCGGACGTTTCGGTGAGCGAAGCCCTGGCGCGAATGACCAGCGAGAGAATATCGGCTGTGTACGTCGGTGCGGCGGATGCGGCCGCCGACGATATCAAGGCCGTCGAGGCCGGGATCGTTACCGAGCGTGACGTGCTGCGGGCGATCGCCCGGCTCGGTGCCCCCGCGCTGGAGCTGCCGGTGCACCGCATCATGAGCAGGCCGCTGGCGGCGATTCCCGAGGACGCGCTTGTCTATCGCGCGATTGGCCGGATGAATCGCCTCAAGACCCGCCATCTCGGCGTCGTCGATGAGGCCGGCCGGGTGGTCGGTGCGTTGTCCGCGCGGGACCTGCTGCGTCTGCGGGCAGGGGAGGCCATATCGCTCGGCGACGAGATCGAGGATGCTACGGATACGCAGGCATTGGCGCTGGCCTGGGCGAAGCTGCCGCGGGTTGCGGAGGTGCTCCTGGCGGAAGGATTGTCCGGGCGTCAGATTGCGGAGGTGATCTCCAGCGAGCTCTGCGCCCTCACCCGTCAGGCCGCTGTGATCGCCGAGCGGATCATGCGGGATCGCGGTCGGGGCGCGGCCCCCACGCCCTACACGCTGATCGTGCTCGGGTCTGCCGGGCGCGGCGAAAGCCTGCTGGCGATGGATCAGGACAATGCCGTGATCTTCGCGCAAGGCGAGCCGGGAGGCGACGAGGATCGCTGGTTTGAGACGTTCGCAGCGCACGTTGCAGATATTCTGCACGAGGCCGGTGTGCCTTATTGCAAGGGGGGCGTCATGGCGAAAAACCCACCCTGGCGCGGCTCTGTCGCAACGTGGCGGGACCGCATCGAGCACTGGGTCTGCCGCTCCAGTCCAAAGGATCTGCTGTCGGTCGATATCTTTTTCGATCTCCGGGCCGTTCATGGCGACGGCAGCCTTGCCGTCGCGGTCAGGCAGGCGGCTTTCGCGGCAGCCGAGGGGCAGGTCGCGTTCGCCAAGCTTCTGGTCGAGGGGATCAGCGTCCCTGCGAGCCTGAAATTCTTCGGCGGCATTCGCACTGACGGCGGTCGCATCGACCTCAAGGCGGCAGGGCTGTTCGGCCTGGTCGCTGCAGCGCGTGCGATGGCGATCCGATACCATGTGATGGGCCGATCGACATCGCAACGCCTCGCGGGCGTGAAGGCCCTGGTTGGCCGTGGCCAGACCGATCTCGATGCGCTCGACGAGGCCCATGGTATCTTTCTGGAGCTGATCGTGTCGCAACAGATTGCGGATGTGGCGCAGGGGACGGCGCCCTCCAATGCGGTGTTGGTCAAGCCGTTGTCGGCCCGTGATCGCGAGCGATTGAGGGCAGCGCTTCAAGCGGTCGCCGTGATCGATGAGTTGACCCGAGACCTGCTGTTCAGGGATTGATGAGACTCGTCAGCGGCTTTTTGCGCTGCAACATCAGTTGGTTGACGCCTGTGATTAACCGCCTTGCGACTACGGGCGGAAGGCTGCCTTGCAAGACGGCTCCAGTCAGTAAACAATCGCAATTGCTGCTTGATCAGCAACGAGTTGAACTTCTTTCCCGATCTTTCGTCGGCCTGCGGAACAGATGACTGCAACAGCCAATGCAAACACCCATCTCGTCATCGCCGATGATCATCCCCTGTTCCGCGATGCGCTGCGGCAGGCGGTGGCGGGCGTTCTCCCCGCGGCTCGGATCGACGAGGCCGGATCCTTCGAGGATCTGACCAAGCTTCTTGAGCAGGCCTCCGAGGTCGACCTGGTCCTGCTCGACCTCTCCATGCCTGGGATCTCCGGCTTTTCCGGCCTGATCTATCTGCGTGCGCAATACCCGGCGATCCCGGTCGTGATCGTCTCGGCCTCCGACGACAGCGCCACGATCCGCCGTTCGCTCGAGTTCGGTGCGTCCGGCTTCATCCCGAAGCGATTCGGGGTCGAGACCTTGCGCGACGCCATCCTCAAGGTGATGGAGGGCGACGTCTGGGTCCCCGCCGATACCGACCTCTCCGCCGCCGCCGATCCCGACATGACCCGCCTGCGGGACCGCCTGGTGACGCTGACGCCTCAGCAGGTTCGCGTCCTGATGATGCTGTCGGAGGGCCTTCTCAACAAGCAGATCGCCTACGAGCTCGGTGTCTCAGAGGCCACCATCAAGGCGCATGTCTCGGCGATCCTGCAGAAGCTCGGCGTCGAGAGCCGGACGCAAGCGGTGATTGCCGCCGCCAAGATCGCCGGCGGCCAGTGGAAGCAGGGTACGCCGACGGAATAGGGCTGCTACAGCGTGGTCAGAAGCACGCTGGCCGCTTTGATATCCGCCGTATCGGCGCCCTCGGCAAAGCCCTCGAGCGCCGATTGGAGCCATCGCTTCGCCTCGTCGCGCTGCCCGCGTCCGGCAAACAGCCCGGCGAGATCGATCGCAGCGCGCAGCTCCCAGGCCGCGGCGCCTTGCCGGCGGCTGAGATCCAGGGATTGCATGAAGTGGGCTTCTGCCTGCTCGGCGTCGGGCTCCGGCAGCGACAACAGAACTCTGCCTTTCATCCGCAGCAACTCGGGCATGTAGAGATGATCGCCGCTCTGATCGACGAGGCGGATCGCATCGTCGATCAGGCGCGCACTCTGCTCGACCTGTCCAAGCGCCAACAAGCCTTGAACCAGTGCGATGTTGAAGGTCGTGGTGAGCAGTTCGTAGCCGGCCTCGTGGAGCTCGCGTAGACAAGCCATGATCGTATCGACGCCTTGCGCGGCGTCTCCCCGACGGATCGCCAGTTCGCCCTTCACGCCGCGGCCCACCACGAGATAGGGACCCATCGATCGAGATTCGGCATGCGCGATGAATTGGTCGATGCTCTGCTCGGCGCCGTCGAGATCGCCGTCCCAGAGCGAGATCGAGACCGCCCAGATCAACGCGATGCACAGCGTGATCGGATGCTCCATCTGCGCGGCTTCAGTCACCGTCTGTTGCGCCAGCTGCCGCGCGTCCGCGGGCCGGCCCTGCAACCAGAGTTCGCGCGCCAGCGTGATGCCGGCCCGGTTGCGATGATCGAAGCCATGGATGGTGCTGATTCGTTCGGCGCCCGGCCCTTGCCATGCGACCTCCAGCATCTTGAGCGCGTCGCGGTGCTCGCCGGCCAGATGCAGCGAGACCCCGAGCAACGAATGGGCGAGGACGATCGAGCCGGGATCGCCGAGCGGCTGCGCGACCGCAAGGCTCTGCTGCGCATAGCCAAGCGCGGCATCGAACTGCCCCATCCGTTCGTGGAAGATGTGCATGCGGCCGAGCAGCTGGAGCTGGTTCGGCGCGTCGCCGCGCGCCTCCGCGATCGCAAGGCTCCTGCTCAAGGCCACGCGCGCCGCCTCGCTGCCGCCGCGCGTGAACATCAGGGTCAGCCCGAGGGCAGCCTGGATGTGCATTTCATCGGCGCTGCCGCGCGCGGACGGGGTCATCGCAAGCAGTGCCCGTTCCGACCAGCGCCGGCATTCGATCAAGAGGGACATCGCGAGGAAGATCGGCGCTGCCGCGGCGGCGAGCGCGATGCCGGCGGTGGCGTCGCCGCCCGCGCCAAAGCACCAGTCCAGCGCGGCACGCACATTGTGGAGCGCGGAGAAGTGGATCGCCCGTTCGTCGGCGTTCGGCGTTGCCGCCCATGTGCTGCCGGCCTGCTCCAGCCATCGCCGGTAGTAGGTCGCGTGCCGGGCGGCGAGCCCGGCGTCGTTCGGCTCGATCTCGAGCAGATAGGCGCGCGTGGTATCGAGCAGACGGTAGCGCATCATGGCGCCGACCGGCCGCGGCGCGACCATCGATTTGGCGACGAGACTGTCGATGGCATCGAACAAGCGGGAGCGGTCGGCACGTTCATCCGGGACGACCTCGAGGGCGGCGTCGATGGTGAAGTGACCTGCAAAGACCGCCAGCCTGCGGAGGACGAGGCGCTCGATGTCGGACAGCAGCCCGTAGCTCCAGTCCAGCGTCGCCCGCAACGTCTTCTGCCGCGGCGGCGCGGTGCGCTGGCCCTGCCAGAGTAGATTGAGACGCTCGTCGAGCAGCGCGGCCGTCTGCTCCAGGCCGTAAGCTTCGACCCGGCCCGCGGCGAGCTCGATCGCCAGGGCCATGCCGTCAAGGTTGCGGCAGATCCTCGCGATAGTCGCGGCGTTGGTATCGTCGAGCGCGATCTGCGCGCCGCCAGCGGTCGCCCGTTCGATGAAGAGCTGAAGCGCGGGATAGGTCTGTGCAGCCGCCGCACTCAGCCCGGCACTATCAGGCGGTACGGCGAGCGGTGCCAATCGATAGACCTGCTCGCCCTCGACGCGCAGGGCTTCGCGGCTGGTGGCGAGGATGTGGACATCAGGCGCAGCGTGGAAGATCGCCGAAGCCAGCGGTGCCGCCGCGGCGATGACATGCTCGCAATTGTCGAGGATGAGCAGCAACCGCTTGTCCCTGACATGCGCGAGCAGCGCGGGCAGGGGATCGTCGGTCTCGGCCGGCAAGCCGAGCATCAACAGGATCGAGGTGATCACGAGATCGGGATCGCTGAGCGCGGCAAGGTCGACGAAATGCGCGGCGTCGGAGAACGTCGCGAGCAGGTCGTGGGCGATCGCCACCGCGACGGCAGTCTTGCCGACGCCGCCCGGACCGACGATCGTGACGAAGCGCGAGGTGAGAAGCTTGTCGGAGATGGTGGCGACGGCCTGGTCGCGCCCGACCATCCGTTGCAGCCGATTTGGCAGCTTGACCGGCGGCAATTCCATCGGCGGGGACGAGCGCCGCGCCGCCGGAAGCTGCGTGTGCGAGATCGGCGCCACGAAGCAATAGCCGCGTCCGGAGAGCGTCGTGATGTATCGCGCGCCGTCCTTGCCGTCGCCGAGCGCCTTGCGGAGAGCGGCGATGTGAAAGCGCAGATTGGCGTCTTCGACGGTGATGCCGGGCCACACCAGCGCCATTAGATCCCATTTGCTGACGACCTCGTTCGGCCGCGACATCAGTGCGGTCAGCGCGTCGAACGCCTTCGCACCCAGCGGCACTGTGACGCCGTCGCGCGTCACGAGCCTTTCATGTGGCGCCACGGTGAATGGTCCGAACGAGAGTCTTGGCCCGGTCGGCGTGGTCATCGCGAAATCTTGCTCATTTGCGAACCGGATAGCCAGAGGGCAGCCATCCCGCAAGGCCTGCGTTGCATCGGCCTCAGACCTTGTTTGCAGACCTCGCATCAGCTTCTGCGCCGGCCTCACAACTTCTCACAAGTCCAAACGGGTCTTCGGCGCGCGTCGCCGCTAGTCAGTTTGCGCGACGGCAAGGAGCTCTTCATGACGCAAACGGCAAAACTGCTCTACACGGCCCGGACCCACACCAGCGGCGGCCGGCACGATGGCATATCGCGCAGTTCCGACGGTCGCCTCGACGTCAAGCTGTCGCCGCCGGGCGGGGCCGGCATCGGCACAAATCCCGAGCAATTGTTTGCGGCCGGCTGGTCGGCCTGCTTCGAAGGCGCCATGGAACTCGCCGCGCGGAAGCAGAAGGTGACCCTTCCCAGGAAAAGCGCGATCGATGCGGAGATCGATCTGGTGCTCGACGAGGGCGCCTACGCGCTGAGGGCGCGCCTCAATGTCAGCCTGCCGGGACTCGACCCCGAGATCGCACGCGGCATCATCGATGAAGCGCATCAAACCTGCCCCTACTCCAAGGCCGTCCGCGGCAACATCGACGTCACGGTCGCGCTGATCTGACGCACCATCATAAATCACGACAAGGTCACATCATCATGAAGCAGCTCATCGATCAGCACCGCCGCCAGTTTCTCGGCATCGCCACCGGAGCCGCCGCCGCCGGCATCGGCGTGATCGCGTTCGCTCGTGCCGAGACCGAACCGCAGCGATCCCAAGCATCGAATGCGTCCTTCGGCGCGATCAAGCAGATCGATGCCGGCGTTCTCAACGTCGGCTATGCCGAGGCGGGTCCCTCGAACGGTCCGGTGGCGATCCTGCTGCATGGCTGGCCCTACGACATTCACGCCTTCATCGACGTCGCGCCCCTCCTGGCAAAGGCCGGCTATCGCGTGATCATCCCATACTTGCGTGGCTACGGCACGACGCACTTCCTCTCCAGCGAGACGCCGCGCAACGGCGAGCCTGTGGCCATGGCCGCGGACATCATCGCGCTGATGGACAAGCTCGAGATCAAGAAAGCCGTCGTCGCCGGCTTCGACTGGGGTGCACGCACCGCCGACATCATCGCCGCGCTGTGGCCGGACCGTTGTCGCGCGTTGGTAGCGGTCAGCGGCTATCTGATCTCGAGCCAGGCTGCCGGCAACGCGCCGTTGCCGCCGCAGGCGGAGCTGCAATGGTGGTACCAGTTCTACTTCGCGACCGAACGCGGCCGGGCCGGATACGAGAAGTACACGCACGATTTCGCCAAGCTGATCTGGAAGCTGGCCTCGCCGCAGTGGAAGTTCGACGACGCCACCTTCAACAGGAGCGCGGCGGCGCTCGGCAACAGGGATCACGTCGCGATCACGATCCACAATTACCGCTGGCGGCTCGGGCTTGCCCAGGGCGAGGCGAAATACGAGCCTCTCGAAAAGAAGCTGGCCGCAGCTCCGCAAATCGAAGTGCCGACGATCACGATGGAGGGCGATGCCAACGGCGCGCCCCATCCCGATCCTAGCGCCTACGCCAAAAAGTTCTCAGGCCGATATGAGTTTCGCCTGATCACCGGCGGCGTCGGCCACAATCTGCCGCAGGAAGCGCCACAAGCCTTTGCCAAGGCCGTCATCGACGCCGATGGCGCCTAGGCATTCGTCGGCACCTCCGTCCAGCCTCATTGATCGAGCCCGATGAAACATCATGACGATAGCCGAACCCGATAAGAAGAAATCTCTCCACACCACAATGATCGTGCTGACCGTGGTCCTCCTCGTCGTGCTCCTGACCTGCATGCCCTACCTCGTCACGATCGCCTTCGCGGAAGGGCCAGCGGAACAGAGCGCGGCGGACGCCTCGCCGATCTTCGGCGTCACAATCCCAGCCGGCTATAAGCGGTGGGAGCTGATCGCGCCGGCCGAAGAGGCCGCGCCACTCGACGAGCTGCGCGCTGTTGTCGGCAATCAGACCGCAATCGACGCCTATCAGGCCGGAAAACTGCCGTTCCCGGATGGCACCATTCTGGTCAAGCGCGCGTGGAAGCGGAAACAGTCACCCGAGTTTGCGTCCGCGACGATTCCCGGCGCCGCCACCACGGTCCAGGTGATGGTGAAGGATTCCAGGAAATACGCCGCTACCGGCGGCTGGGGCTTTGGCCGCTTCATCAACGGCAAGCCGGTGGACGAGGCGCAGCACCGCACCTGCTTCGCCTGCCACGAAGCCCGGGCCAAGAGCCGCGACTATGTCTTCACGCGGCTTGCGCCTTGAGACATACGGTGACTGGCTTGAAGACTTGGTTCATCAGCGGCAGCTCTCGCGGGCTTGGCCGTGCCATCACGGAAGCGGCACTCGCCGCGGGCGACCAGGTGGTTGCCACTGCGCGGACGCTCCAACCGCTTGAACCGTTGCGGGAACGTTTCGCTGAAAGACTGTGCCTTGCAACGCTCGACGTCGCGGATGAAGCTGCCGCGCCGGCAGCCATCGCGCTTGCTGCGGAGACGTTCGGCGGACTCGACGTGGTCGTCAACAATGCCGGCTACGGCGACCTCGGATCGGTCGAGGATACTGGCCTGGACTCGTTCCGGCGGCAGATCGAGGCCAATTTGATAGGCACCATTATCGTCACCAAGGCGGCGATTCCGGTGCTGCGCCGGCAGCGCCGTGGCCACATCGTGCAAGTCTCGTCCGTAGGCGGCCGGATCGGCGCCCCAGCCCGCGCCGCCTATTCGGCCGCGAAATGGGGTATCGAGGGCTTTTCGGAATCGCTGGCGCGCGAGATGGCGCTGATCGGCGTGAACGTCACGATCGTCGAGCCCGGCGGCTTTCGCACCGGCTTTGCGCGAGCCGCACATGGGACCGGCGAAGGACGCCCGGAATACGATGCGCTCGTCGGCGCTGCCGTCAGGATGCAGCGCGATTACGACGGCCGGCAGCCCGGCGATCCAGCCAAAGCCGCGGCCGTGGTTCTGAAGCTTGCCGATATGGAGCGCCCGCCTCTGCGCATTGCGCTCGGAAGCGATGCCGTCGACGCCATCGCTGCGATCGATAAGCTCCGCCTCGAAGAGCTGGAGAGGTGGCGAGCGCTCAGCGTATCGACTGACTATTGACCCCGGGGGCCTCACTCCGCCGCCACCATTTGTTGCGTGCGCCACTGGCCCAGCAGGGCACGCAGCGAAGCCGGCTTCACCGGCTTGTTGAGCACCGCGATCTTCTCGTCACGCGCGGCGACCTGCACGGCGGGGCTGCGGTCGGCCGTGATCAGGATCGCAGGGATGGTATCGCCAAAACGGCGGCGGATCTCGCGGATGGCGGCGATGCCGTTGCCGCGATCGAGGTGATAGTCGACCAGAAGGCCGGTGACGCGGCGGCCGGCGGCTTCGATCGCAGCGATCGCGCCTTCGGGATCGGCGACCGCGATCACCTCGGCATCCCAGGCCTTGAGCAGCGTGCGCATGCCGTCGAGGATCGCCGCATCGTTCTCGATGCAGACGATCAGCGCGCCCGAGATCGGTGTGCGCGCCAGCGGCGTCGCGCTGGTCACGGCCGCGGTATGGGTGACCGCCTTCGCTGTCGGCACGGTCACCGAGAACACCGAGCCGCCGCTTCGATTGCCGTCGATGGCGATGCCGTGCTTGAGCACGCGAGCCAGGCGTTCCACGATCGAGAGGCCGAGGCCCAGACCGCGCGCGATCCGCGCGCCCTGCTCCAGGCGATGGAATTCCTTGAAGATCTCGCCGCGCTTGACCGCGGGGATACCGACGCCGGTGTCGTAGACGCAGATCTTGAGCGAGGCGCCGCGGCGGCGGCAGCCGACCAGCACGCGGCCGCGCGGGGTATACTTGATCGCGTTCGAGATCAGGTTCTGGAGCAGGCGCCGCAGCAGGAGCCGGTCCGACTCGACCGGCAGCGAGCAGGGCACGAAGGCGAGCTCCAGTCCCTTGGCGCGCGCGATCGGCGCGAACTCGATTTCCAGCGAGCGCATCAGATCGGCCATCTTGAAGCTCGAGATCGAGGTCGCCATCGCGCCAGCGTCGAGCCTGGAGATGTCGAGCAGAGCGCCGAGGATTTCCTCGATCGCCTGCAAGGATTCGTCGATGTTCTCGACCAGCCGCGTCTCCTCGCCATTGTGCTGGCGCTCGACGAGGCTTGTGACGTAGAGCCGCGCCGCATTCAGCGGCTGCAGGATGTCGTGGCTGGCGGCGGCGAGGAAACGCGTCTTGGAGATACTGGCGTCCTCCGCCGCGCTCTTGGCGATGGCCAGCTCGGAGTTCAGCCGCGTCAGCTCCTCGGTGCGGTCGCGCACGCGCTTTTCCAGCGTCGCATTGGCGCGCTCCAGCGCTTCGGCGGCTTCGAAGGTCGGCGTGACGTCGGTGAAGGTGATGACGAAGCCCCCGCCGGGCATGCGGTTGGTGAGCACTTCGATCACCATGTGGCGTTCCGGCAGCCGCTCGAGATAAGGCTCGCTGTCGGTGGTGTAGGCCGCCAGGCGCCGTTCCAGCAGGGCCTCGCGCTCGAGCGGATCGTTCGGATCGCCGAGGCCGATGAACTCCAGGATCTCGCGCAAGGGCGTGCCGAACTGGATCAGATGCAGCGGCACATTGAGGAGGTCACCGAACTGCCGGTTGGAGCAGATCAGTTGCAGATCGGCGTCGAACACGGCGATGCCCTGACGCACATGGTTGAGCGCGGTCTGCAGGATCTCGCGGTTGAAATGCAGCGCGGCGTGCGAATCGTCGAGCAGCTTCAGCGCGGCCTTGGCGGAGACCGTCCGCTTGCGCAGCAGCAGCGACATCACGAGACGGGAGGAGGCCGCGCCGATCGAGGAGGCAATCAGATGCTCGGCGTGTTGCAGCAGCTCGAAATCGGCGGGCGCACCGGGCTCCAGCCGCACGTTGCGCCGCGCCGAGAAGGCCTCGAAGGAGTGTCGTGCGCGGTCGGGCCCGAGATACTGCGCCACCGTGGTCTGGATGTCCTGCACGGTGACGGTGCTGCGCCAGCGGCGGAAGCTCGGGGAGATCGGTGCGAGCGTATTGGGCACGAACAGATCGGCTTGCAGCAGCTCGATGGAGGATGGCCGGCGTGCCAGCGACAGCAGCACATAGGTCAGGATGTTGAGGGACAGCGACCAGATCACGCCGTGCATCAGGGGCGGCAGGTCGGCGCCGAACAGTGCCTGCGGCCGCAGCGCCTCGATGCCGAACGGGCCATGCTGCAGCAGCAGGATGCCTGAAGTCGAGGAATCCATGAAGCTCGGCATGAACAGCGTGTAGAGCCACACCGCAAACCCGACCAGCATGCCGCCGATCGCCCCGCGCGCGGTCGCGCGCCGCCAGAGCAAGCCGCCGAAGAAGCTCGGGGCGAGCTGGGCGATGGCGGCAAAGGAGAGCAGGCCGATCGCCGCGAGCTGGGTGCTGCCGAGCGCGCGATAGTAGAAATAGGCCATCACCATGATGGCGAAGATCGCGAGCCGGCGCGAGCGCAGCAGGAAGTTGCTGAAATCGGCCCCGCCGGCGCGCCCCTCCGGCCGACGTTTCAGCACCAGCGGCACCACGAGGTCGTTCGAGACCATGATGGAGAGCGCGACGCATTCGACGATCACCATGGCGGTCGCCGCCGACAGCCCGCCGACGAAGACGGCGACGCTGAGCAGGTTCGCGCCGCTCTCGATCGGCAGGGCCAACACGTACATATCAGGGTCGGCCGTGCCGAACGGGAAGGTCACGAGGCCGGCGAGCGCGATCGGGATCACGAACAGGTTGATGGCGACGAGGTAGAGCGGAAACAGCCAGCGCGCGCGGCCGACCTCGGCATCCGAGGAATTCTCCACCACGCTGACGTGAAACTGGCGCGGCAGCAGCATGATCGCGCACAGCGACAGCAATGTCATGGTCAGGAAGTTGCCGATCGACGGCGAATAATTGATGGCGCGCACCGCTTCCGGCGTCCTCATCGCGCGCTCGATCAATTCATGCGGTGAGAACATCCAGAAGGTGACGAAGATGCCGGCGGCGAGGAAGGCGACCAGCTTGATGATGGACTCGGTCGCGATCGCCAGCATCAGGCCGTGCTGGTGCTCGGTCGCGTCGGTCTGTCGCGTGCCGAACAGCACAGCGAAGGCCGCCATCGTCAGCGTCACCATCAGCGCCATGTCGCCGAGGATCGGGATGTGCGAGAAGGCCTGGTCTTCGCTCAGGATTGTGCCCAGCGAAGAAGCCACCGCCTTGAGCTGGAGCGCGATATAGGGCACCGAGCCGATGATCGCGATTGCGGCGACGGTCGCCGCCACCGCCTGGCTCTTGCCGTAGCGGGCCCCGATGAAGTCGGCGATCGAGGTGATGTTGTGGGCTTTCGCCAGCTGGATCACGCGTCGGAGCACCCCGGCCCCCAACCCGATCATCAGGATCGGGCCGACATAGATCGCGAGGAAATCGGTCGAGGTGCGGGTCGCGAAGCCGACCGACCCGAAGAAGGTCCAGGACGTGCAGTAGATCGCCAGCGACAACGGATAGATCAGTCCGGAGGCGCGGCCGCGACCGGCCGGCGAGCGGCGGTCGCCGTGGCTCGCCACCAGGAACAGGAAGCCGATATAGCCGAAGGCGGCGGCGATCACGCCCCAATCGTGCAGCATGGGTCGGGGGCTCTCTCCCTGGGCGCCGGCGGCGCCCGAGCTCATTTTCCTTGCAAACCTAGCGCGTTGAGCGAGTGCAGGCGACAGCGAAATGCCGTGCGGCGGTAGGAACTGCCGGCGTCGTTAAGCGGTGGGGCGAGCTGTCCGCCCGCTCTTAGCCTCCAGGGGAGGGTAAAAGAGGCCTATTCCGCGGCCAGCGACTTCGCGCGCAGCGGCAGGCCGAGGCGGTCCCACACTTGCAGCAGCGCTTCGGCGAGCTGATCGATCAGGCCGTCGTCGTGATAGGGCGAGGGCGTGATACGCAGGCGCTCGGTGCCCTTGGCGACGGTCGGATAGTTGATCGGCTGGATGTAGATCCCGTGCTGTTCGAGCAGCAGGTCGGAAGCCTGCTTGCACTTCTCGGGATCGCCGACGAACAGCGGTACGATGTGTGTGTCGCTCGACATCACCGGCAGGCCGGCGGCATTGAGGATCGCCTTGACGCGGGCGGCACGGTCCTGGTGGCGCTCGCGCTCCCAGCTCGACGTCTTCAGGTGCCTGATCGCGGCGGTCGCGGCCGAGCAGACCGCCGGCGGCAGCGCGGTGGTGAAGATGAAGCCCGGCGCATAGGAGCGCACGGCGTCGATGATCTGGCCGTTGGCGGCGATGTAGCCGCCGAGACAGCCGAACGCCTTGGCCAGCGTGCCCTCGAGAATGTCGATGCGATGCATCACGCCGTCGCGCTCGGCGATTCCGCCGCCGCGCGGGCCGTACATGCCGACGGCGTGGACTTCGTCGACATAGGTCATCGCGCCATATTTCTCGGCGAGATCGCAGATCCTGGCGAGCGGCGCGACATCGCCGTCCATGGAATAGAGACTCTCGCAGACGATCAGCTTCGGCCGATCGGGACCGGCCGCTTTCAACAGCTCTTCGAGATGCGCAACGTCGTTGTGGCGGAACACGATCCGCTCGCAGCCGGACTGGCGGATGCCCTCGATCATCGAATTGTGGTTGAGCTCGTCCGACAGGATCAGGCAGTTCGGAATGAGCTTTGCGATGGTCGGGATGCCGGTCTGGTTCGAGACATAGCCCGAGGTGAACAGCAGCGCGGCTTCCTTGCCGTGGAGATCGGCGAGCTCGGCCTCGAGCTGCACCAGCGGATGATGCGTGCCGGCGATGTTGCGGGTGCCGCCGGCGCCGGTGCCGACGCGCGTGGCAGTCTCGACCATGGCGCCGACCACCTTCGGATGCTGGCCCATGCCGAGATAGTCGTTGGAGCACCAGATCACGACGTCGCGCTTGCCCTTGGGCGAGTGCCAGACCGCATGCGGGAACCGGCCGGCCGTGCGTTCGAGGTCGGCGAACACGCGATAACGCCGCTCGGTGTGGAGACGATCGAGGGCGGAATCGAAGAATTGGGCGTAATCCATCGGCAAACCTGCAACGGAACCTGACCAAGGGGACGGGTCTACTTAGAGCTTTTCCAGCTCCAATGTCTATGCGCTATCCCACATTTGGATCTGTGGGGCATTTGGGCAAAATGCCCTATCCGGCGCGTCTCAGTTTGATCCCGATCAATCCTGCGCGACATATAATGCTGCTCTGCACCATCTGCCGGGGCGACCCAGCCTATGGTCTTCCGTCGCGGCCCGGCGCGCGCTTTCCTTGCTCAACCAAGCTCTCGAAAGGACCCTTCCATGAAGCGCGTGATGATCCTCAACGGTCCCAACCTCAACATGCTCGGCATCCGCGAGCCGCACATCTACGGCACGACGACGCTCGCGGAGGTCAACGCGAGCTGCGAGGACGCAGCCGCCAGGCTCGGCCTCAAGCTCGCCTTCCACCAGTCCAACCACGAGGGCGTGCTGGTTGATCTGATCCAGTCGGCGCGGCAGGACGCCGAGGCCATCGTCATCAATCCGGCCGGCCTCTCCTTCACCTCGGTCTCGATCATGGACGCGATCAAGACGTTCGAGGGCCCGGTGCTGGAGGTGCACATCTCCAACATCCACGCCCGTGACGAATATCACCGGCATTCCAAGATCTCGTTCGTGGCGACCGGCGTGATCTGCGGGCTCGGGCCGTTCGGCTACATCGCGGCGCTGCACGCGATCGCGAATATGAAGTGAGGCGCCAGCCGCGCCGGAGGTCTGCTCCCTCGCCCCGTTCTTACGGGGAGAGGGTTGGGGTGAGGGGCTGTTTCGGCAATGATGGTGAGAGTTGGACTCGCGGAGACTCCGCCTCACCCGCCACGCTTCGCGTGTCGGCCTCTCCCCGCAGGCGGGGAGAGGCGAAGAACTCACGTCGTCCGAAACTGCAGCACGCCGTCCTGCATCTCGGGCGTGAGGCGGCCCTCGACGATCATGTAGTTGACGTGGGCGACGAGCTCGCCGGCGGCAAAGCCCATCTGGTGCTCGTCCAGCACGTGCTTGTTGAACACCACGGGCACCAGGGCGCGCGAGGTTTGCGGCACCTCACGGCAGGCTTCCGCGATCAATCGGCAGCGCTCTTCGTGGTGGTCGGCGAGCTGCTTGATGCGGGTCTTCAATCCGTAGAATGGCACGCCATGGCCGGGCAGCACCAGCACGTCATAGGGCAGCGTCGTGGTCAGGCTGGCGAGCGAGGCCAGATATTCGCCGAGCGAATTCTGGTCGGGCTCGACCGCCCAGACGCTGACATTCGGCGAGATCTTGCTCAGCACCTGGTCGGCGGAGAGGAACAGCTTGTCGTCGGCGCAATACAGCATCACCTGGTCGAGGGCGTGGCCGCCGCCGGTGATGACCTTGAAACGGCGCGTGCCGATCACGACGTCGTCGCCATGCGAGATGCGGCGGTAGGACGGCGGCAGCACCGAGACGCGCTTCAGATAGTCCTGGCCGCGGCCGAGCAGCTTTTCGGTGAGCGACTCGTCCATACCATGGCGGCGGAAGAACAGCCGCTGCGCCTCGCGCCGCTCCTCGGTGCCGCGGTTCTGGTGATAGACCGATTGCAGATATTCGACCTGCGACATCACCAGCGGGCAGCCGAACCGCTCGACGATCCAACCGGCGAGACCGACATGATCCGGGTGGGAGTGGGTGACGATCAGGCGCGTGATGTTGACGCCTTTCAGCGGTCCGTCGAACAGCTTCGTCCAGGCCTCGATCGTCTCCTCGTTGCCGAAGCCGGCATCGATCATCGCATAGCCGTCGCCATCGGCGAGCAGGTAGATGTTCACGTGGTTGAGGCGGAACGGCAGCTTCAGCCGCGCCCACAACACGCCGGGCCGCACCTCGACCACCTGTTCGGGGCCGGGATGCTGTTCCCAGGGGTAGCGCAGGGCCTCGGCCGAGGACTGCGGGGTGTCGGTTTTCGAGCTCATGCTATCGGCTTAAACCCAGCGCGCGCGGGGCGCTAGCCGAAAAAGGATGCTGGGCGGCGACAGCATGGCGGTCATACCGAGGCAGTTTTCCGTAGCCCGGATTGTGCTACGCTCCATCCAGGCTACAGGACAGGGCCTTACGCCGCCCGCATGTCGTTGAGGAAGGCGTCGATCTCCCCGCGCAGCATATCGGCCTCGCGGCGCAGCGCGTCCGAGGCGCCCAGCACCTCGGTGGCCGCAGCGCCGGCTTCGGCGGACGCGGTGGAGACGCCGACGATGTTGCTGGAGACCTCGCTGGTGCCGCCGGCGGCATGCTGGATGTTGCGGGCGATTTCGCGCGTCGCGGCGCCCTGCTCCTCGACCGCTGCTGCGATCGTGGTGGTGACGTCGTTGATCTCGCCGATGATCCGGCCGATGCCCTGGATGGCGCCGACCGCGGAGGTCGTGACTGACTGCATGCTGGCGATCTGGGTGCGGATCTCGTCGGTCGCCTTGGCGGTCTGGCTCGCCAGGCTCTTCACCTCGGAGGCAACCACCGCGAAGCCGCGGCCGGCCTCGCCGGCGCGTGCCGCCTCGATGGTGGCGTTGAGCGCGAGCAGATTGGTCTGCGAGGCGATGGTCTGGATCAGGTCGACGACGACGCTGATGCGGCTCGCGCTGTCGGCAAGGCTCTGCACCGTGGCGTCGGTCGCTCCCGCTTCGTCGACCGCCTTTTTGGCGATCTCGGCGGAGGTCACGACCTGACGGCTGATCTCCTGGATCGAGGAGGACAGCTGCTCGGTGCCGGCCGAGACGGTCTGCACGTTGACCGACGTCTCCTCCGCGGCGGAGGCGACCGCGTTGACCAGCGCGTTGGACTGGTCGGCGGTGTTCGACATGCTCTGCGCGGTCGATTGCATCGAATTGGCCGATTGGGCCAGATTGTCGAGCGCGGAGCGCACCGTGCTTTCGAACTGGGCGATCTTCGCCTCCATGCGCGCGGCGCGCTCGGCCTTGGCGATACGGTCCTTGTCCTGCTCGCTCGTCAGCGCGCGGGTCTCGATCATGCTCTCCCGGAACACCTGCAGCGTGTTCGCCATCACCGAGATTTCGTCGTTGTGATTCTTCGAGCGGTAGATCTCGGTTTCGAGATCCCCGTTCGCGAGCAGCTGCATCGACTGCTGCAAGGCGCCGATCCGGCGCAGGATGTTACGGCCGACATAGAGCCAGACGAACAGCGCCGAGCCGACCAGCATCAGCGCGCCCAAGCCCAGCATGACCGACGTCGCGAGCGAAATCTCCTGCCGCGCCTGGAAGGTCGAGGTGTTGGTCTCTTTCTGCACGCCGTCGACGAGCTGCTGCACGCTGATGCCGAGCCCGACATTGAGCTTGCGGGTCTCGTCCAGGATGGTCTGGCCGTAGTCGATGGAGTCGAGCTCTTTCTCGCGCAGATTGAACACGCCGGTCTTGCCGGTGCCGAGCGCGAGCAGCTTTTCCGCGGTGTCGCGCAGCATCTTGTTGCCCTGGTTGTCCGGCAACAGATCGAGGTTCGACCGCAGGCGCCCCTGCGCCGTCTTGAATTCCTTCTGGATGTCATCGAGCTTGTCGCTGGTGTTCGCCGACAGCGCCGCGCTCATGTTGGCGGCGGCGAGATTACCGCTGGCGACGACGTTGCCGAGCTGACCGACGGTCTGCGCGGCGTCGGTCGCGTCTGCGGCTGACAGGTCGGCTGAACCGAGAATGGCATTGACGCGGGTCTGCGCGTCCAGCATCGCCGGACTCGCTGCGCCGACGAATGCGCCCTGCGCGGCGCGAAGCGCGTCATATTGCTTGTCGTGCAGCGCCGCGATGTCGAGCCGTTCGCGGGCGGCTTTCGTCAGGCTCTGAGCCGCCTCGTTGATGCTCTTCATCGTCTCGCTGAGCCCGGAGACGACGCTCTTGTCGCCGCCGAGCTCGATGATCTCGTTGAGCTTCTGCTGCGTCTGCTCCTGTAATTCCCTGAGTTTCTTGGTGCGCTCGTTCAGAGCGTCCTCGCTCTGCGCCGCAAGCAGGGCCGGTCCCTGCGCCGCGAGGCTCGCACTCAGCGCCGACAATTGCAGGCTGGCGGAAAGGCGCGGAATGTCCCGTCCGCTCAGTTCAGTCATGCGTCCGCCGAGATTCTGCAGCGCAAGGCCGGCGCCGGCCGCGATCACGAGGCCCATGCCCGCGATGACCGCAAACGCCGCGAACAGGCTGCCGCGCACGCCCCATTTGGGCATTTTGAAACGCGGACGGAAACTGCCAAGGAAGCGGCCAAGGCCCAAACGGATCGGCATCGAAAATTCCCCCAATGTTCTTCTATTTGTGGCTGCAGTATCGGCAGCACCGGTTAAGGAATCGCAATGAGCCCAATCGGTTGACGTTGTTCCGCAGAGCGAAAAAAGAGGGGCCGGCAACGAGGCCGGCCCCTTCATCTTGATAAGGTCCTGGTAACCGATCAGTAGCGCGCCATGGCCGGGCTCGCCCAGTTGAAGCGGTAGTTGACGCCCGCCTTGAAGGTATGGTCGTCGGTGGTGAAGGCGCCGGTGCCGGCGAGCGGACCGGCAGTGAAGCTGGCGTCGCCGAAATTGTAGTACTGGTACTCGGCCTTGGCCGACCAGTTCGGGGCGAACATGTATTCGAGGCCGGCGCCGACGGTGTAGCCGTTGCGGTGATCGCCGGTGATGACGAAGGCGGCCGGCACGCCGCCGACGGTGACCCTCTCGTTGTTGTCCGAATAGGCGTAGCCGCCCTTCACATAGACCAGGCCGGGACCCCAGGTGTAGCCGACGCGGCCCGTGATCGAGCCGAGGCCGCGCTGGTCGTTGGTGTAGGCGATGCCGCCCGGGAACACGGCGCCGACGCTGCCGGAGAGCCAGGAATACTGGCCTTCGACGCCGACCACGAAGTTCGGGTGGAACTGCCAGTCCGCACCGACCTGCACGCCGCCGAGGAAGCGGCCGTTGCCGTTGTTGCCGGTGGAGAGGCCATTGAAATTGTTGTCGCTGGAGAACGCGCCGCCGACATGGGCGCCGAGATAGAAGCCCGTCCAATTGTAGATCGGCGCGGCGTAGGCCGGCGCGGGCGTCTTGTAATAATTGCGGTTGCCGAGATCGGCACCGACGGCCGGCGCAGCCGCGCCCAACACGAGCAGCGCCACGGTCGCAAACAGAATCTTCTTCATCGTCTTGAACTCCAACACGTAAGGTCCCCGGCAGGCGCGTTTGCTGCGCCGCATTGGTTTTGCAGATAGCTCGCTTTTGACGAAAATGCTGTCACATCCGTGGCACAGCGACGGCCAACGTAACTTGTTGGGCCGCAAATGATTTTCGTGCTTAATGGCAACTTAAGAAGTGGTGAAGGAAGGCTTAACGGCGCACTCTGTCGGTAACTTGCGCGCGCCTTGCGTTAACCAAGACGCCGCCGTGCCTCATCGCGCATCTGCGCGCGAAAGGCGGCGCGCTTTGCCGGCCTGTCTTCCTCACGCACGTCGTGTCGATCGAAGATGTCGAACTTCTCCAGGATCGGATAGCGCTCGCTCGCCATCGCGAGCACGCGCAGTATCCTGGTCCCCTCCGGCGTCGGGCCGCTGACCTCCCAGCGCCGGATGGTGTCGGCGCCGCCTCTTTCCGGCAGTCCGCAAAGCTTGGCCATGTCGGCCGCGCTGAGCTTGCGCTCGAGGGCATCGGAGAGGTCGTTGCGAAGCTGCTTCAGTTCGGCGCCGGTCATGCTTGCGTCCAGGGAAGTCACTGAAAGCAATGCACTAGCGCTGATTCGGGTCCATCCGAAGACGGTATGAGTCCGCCGCGCTCCGGCACCTTCGTCCGCACACGGAATTATGAAGGGAGAACCCATGGAAATTTGCCGATGCATGAACACTTGGCATATCGGGGCGCGCAACGGGTGAAGGGATCAGCCATGAAAACCATCAGACTCGCCATTTCCGCGCTGATCACGACGGGACTGCTTGCCGCACCATTCGCAGCTGAGGCGAAAAAGGTCCGGTCCAGCCGGCAATACAGCACTGGTGTGGTGGCTCCGACCTATGGCGGAGCCGGAGCGCCGGCCGCGCAACCGAGGGCGGCCTACGGATCGTCGGGACAGTCGGTTGGCACTGTCACCGCGCCGTCGATCGGATCATACAATTGGCCCTCGGTCGGCGTGACCAACTCGGCTCCCACCTGGAGCAACACCACGAGATAGAGGGCTCCGGCAAGGTGGAGGCCACTGGCGGATCAACGCATGCCGCTCGCCGATCCCGAGAGCAGATAAAGCGCGATGAGCAATGTCGCGACCGACAGCATCGTCGTGATCGAGACCGTGGCCGCAACCAGCTTCTCCTCGACCTTGTGTTCATGTGCGAGGACGTAGACGGTTTTCGCCGTCGGCACGGCCGCGCAGATGACCGCCGCAACCGTGTAGAGAGGGGTGAGGCCGATCACGACGCAAAGCCCGTAGACGATGAGCGGCATGACCACCAGTTTCACCGCCGCGAGCGCAAACGACGCTTTCAGGTTGGACCGCAAGCCCTCGATGGACAGGCCAAGCCCAATGGCGAACAGCGCGCACGGCGTGAGCGCGGCAGCGATCATGTTGAGATAGGCCGCGACCGTGCCGGAATCGGCAGTCCCGTCACCGCCCAGGTGAGGCCGATGAACGTCGACAGCACCATGGGATTGAGCAGGATCTGCTTTGCCAGTCCCATAGAGCCCACGGAGGCCCCGCGTGCATCGCGCTTTTCCAGCAGGATCACCGTGATCGGAAACATCACCGCGGCCACGAACACCGTCGCGACGGCCGCGGGCAGGACGGCGGGTTGGCCGTAGATCGCATGCAGGATCGGCAGCGCAACGAACCCGGTGTTGGTCATCGCCGCCGCCATCCCGTGAATGGTGCTGCTGGCGAGGTCGTGTTTGCCGCCTGCGCGGACCGGCACGAACACGAGCGCGAAGCAGATCAGCGAGCCGCCGCCGAAGGCGAGCAGAAAACGCCATTCCAGGAGATTGCGCGCCGGCTCCTGGGCGATCGTGACAATCAACAGCGCCGGCATCGCCACGTTGTAGGCGAAATGCACCAGGGCATCGGCCAGCGCCCGCGAGAGATAGCCGAGCTCGCCGGCGAGCCAGCCGGTGACGATGATCGCGAATACGGGAAGAACGAGGCTGGCGACCTCCATCCGGCTTCCCCCTCATTTTCGAACAGGGAGGGTAGACCGGCAATGGACTGGCGTCACTCCGTGATTTGTGGGTCGCCTTGATTTGTCGGAGGAGAATCCGCCTCGCTAGATTCCCCGACGCCCCTGGTCTCCGATCACGCAGCGCCAGGCCGCCAGGCGCTCGGCCGGATGCTGGTTCATCCATTCGGCAAGCTGCGGCGCGCCCATCAGGCAGGCCTGCACCGAAATTTGCGCAAAGTCCGACGTGGTGACGATCTGCTCGTGACAATTGGAGGGAGAGGCGAGGCTGCAAAGCACGGCGATGATCTTGATCACGATACGTTACCTCCGTCGCGGCCGATGAACGGGCGACCGATCGCCGGCTTTCCCTGGCCCTCGTCCGTCGGATCGACCGGCGGGAAGATGCTGTCGTAGATCGCCCGCGCTTCCTGGATGAGACGCGTTCGCTCGCGCTCGGACTTCGAGACAAATCGAATAACTTCGCCCATGTTGGCTCCGAATATCAGTGTGAGTCCGTCATGAGATGACGTCGATCATTCAAACGTCATCTATGGTCATGCCCTTAAGCTTTGAAGCGGCCGGTCCAGTCACGACCGGATAAAAAGCGCGTGACCAGGCTGCGCAGTTCCCAGCATCCCGGTGCGTCTTGCTTGCTGGGTTGTTGAGCTGCCCATCACATCACGTTCGTTGTACGACGCCAGCCGCGACGAGCGACTATGGCGTCAAGTCACCCCTTGCCGACATGAGCAAGGATGATCTCACGAAAGCAAATGCCGCTGAATCGAATATGTTTCGCCTCGCTCGGCGTGCAAGTTTTTGGAACCATCACGGAAATCAATGAACGAGGACGAACCGTCTCAGGCCGCCGGCGCGTGCTCCTTCCGTCCGGGCACGGCTGCGAGCAATTCGCGCGTATAGGCGTGCTCGGGCGCGGCGAAGAGTTGCGCCGTCGGCTTCAGCTCGACGATGGCGCCGCGCTGCATCACCGCGATACGGTCGCAGATCTGGGCCGCGACGCGCAGATCGTGGGTGATGAACAGCATCGACAGGCCAAGGCGCGCCTTGAGATCTTCCAGCAGCTTCAACACCTGCGCCTGCACCGAGACGTCGAGCGCGGAGACGGCCTCGTCCGCGACGATGATCTCCGGCTCGAGCGCAAGCGCGCGGGCGATGCCGATGCGCTGGCGCTGGCCGCCCGAGAATTCATGCGGATAGCGCTCGAGCGCGCCGGCGTCCAGGCCCACCATCTTGAGGAGATCGCGGGCGCGGTCGAACGCCACCTTCGGATCGGTCCCGGCTGCGATCGGCCCGTCGGCGATGATGTGGCCGATTTTGCGGCGCGGATTGAGCGAGGCGAACGGATCCTGGAAGATCATCTGGATGCGATGGCGCTCGCCGCGCAGCGCCTTGCCGGAAAGCGAGGTCAGGTCGGTCTCGCCGATCCGCACCGTGCCGCGGTCGGCTTCGATCAGTCGCATCACCAGGCGCGCTACCGACGACTTGCCCGAGCCGGATTCACCGACGAGGCCGAGCGTCTCGCCCTTGAGGATGTTGAAGTTGACCGCGCGCGCCGCATCGACGCGGCGGGCCTGGCGGAACCAGCCGCCCGACGTGACGTAGGTCTTGTCCAGCCCGATCACCTCGACGGCCTTGGCCCGATCGTCCAATGGCTCTCGCGGCGGCGGATCCATCGAGGGCACGGCGGCAAGCAATGCCTTGGTGTAGTCGTGCTGCGGCTCGTTGAAGATGGCCGCGGCCGGACCTTCCTCCACGACCTTGCCGTGGCGGAGCACCACGACCTGGTCGGCGATGTCGGCGACCACGCCGAAATCATGGGTGATGAACATCACCGCCATGTTGCGGCTCCGCTGGAGGTTGCGGATCAGCTTCAGGATCTGGGCCTGCGTGGTGACGTCGAGCGCGGTGGTCGGCTCGTCCGCGACCAGCACCGCGGGCTCGAGCGCGAGCGCCATCGCGATCATGGCGCGCTGGCGTTGGCCGCCGGAGAGCTGGTGCGGATAGGCGCGCACGATACGCTCAGGGTCGGGCAGGCCGACTTCGCTTGCCAGCGCCAGCGCCTTGGCCCGCCGCTCCTTCGGCGTGAGCAGGCCGTGCGCCTCGAACATCTCCGCCATCTGGTCGCCGATCCGCATCAACGGATTCAGCGCGGTCATCGGCTCCTGGAAGATCATCGCCAGCCGACGGCCGCGCAGATCGCGCCAGCCGTCGTCAGCGAGCTTGAGCAGGTCCCGGCCCTCGAACTGGATTTCACCGGAGGTGACCGAGACCGTATCCGGCAAAAGGCCCATCAGCGCATGCGCGCACATCGACTTGCCGGAGCCGGACTCGCCGACGACGCAGACGATCTTGCCGGGCTGCAGATCGAGCGAGACACCGTCGACCGCGAAGGGGCGCTCGGCGCCCTTGGGCAGCGCGATCCGCAAGTTCCTGATGGAGACGGCGGGCGAGGCGGTCATCGTCAGCGGCCCTCCCGCGACAGGCGCGGATTGAGCGCATCGTTGAGGCCTTCGCCGATCAGGTTCAGCCCGAGCACCGAGATCAGGATGGCGATGCCGGGAAACACGGTGATCCACCAGGCCTGCCGGATCACGGTGCGGCCGGCGCCGACCATGTAGCCCCAGGAGATCAGATTGGGATCGCCGAGGCCGAGGAAGGACAGCGAGGATTCAAGCAGGATCGCGGTGGCCACCATCAACGAGGCCAGCACGATCACGGGCGACAACGCGTTGGGCAGGATCTCGCGCAGGATGATCCAGCTGTTGCTCTGGCCGGTGACGACGGCGGCCTGGACATATTCGCGCGTGCGCAGCGACAGCACCTCGCCGCGCACGAGGCGAGCGACCGGCGGCCAGCTCACCACCGCGATCGAGGCGACGATCGAATAGATCGAGGGCTGCAGGATGGCGACCAGCACGATCGCGAGCGCGAAGCTCGGAATGGTCTGGAAGAACTCGGTGAAGCGCATCAGGGCGTCGTCAACCTTGCCGCCGAAATAACCCGCCATGGCCCCGATCGGCACGCCCACGATCAGCGCCGCCAGCGTGGAGACGAGACCGACCAGAAGCGAGACGCGGGCGCCGAAGATCATGCCGGCGAAGATGTCGCGGCCGAGCGCGTCGGTGCCGAGCGGCACGGCCCCGAGCGTGAACGGCGGCAGGAACGGCCGCTGCACCATGCGCCAGGGCGAGTTCGGGAACAGCATCGGTCCGAACACCGCGACAGAGATTGCAACCAGGAGGATGACGAGCCCGATGACGCCGCTCGGGCTCTTCAGCATCGATTTCCAGAACTGTTTCATGCGGCGTATTCGATCCGCGGATCGACCAGGCGATAGACGAGGTCGGTGATGAGGTTGAAGGTGAGGACCATGGCGGAGCAGATCACGAACACGCCGAGCAGCAGATTGTAATCCCGCTGCAGCAGTGCGTCGTACATCAGCCGCCCGATGCCGGGCCAGGCGAATACGGTCTCGGTGATGACGGCGCCGCCGATCAGCGTGCCGGAATGCACGCCGGCGAGCGTCACCACCGGCAGCAGCGCGTTGCGCAGCACGTGGCGGCGCTGGATCACGGCGTCGGAGAGCCCCTTGGCGCGCGCCGTCTTGACGAAGTCGAGGCGTTTCACCTCCAGCATCGAGGCGCGCGTCATGCGGGTGTAGGTCGCCATGAAGAACAGTCCCAGCGTCATCGCCGGCATGATCAGGTGCTTTGCGACGTCGAACGCGTGGGCAAGGCCGGTGAGATTGGCGCCGACCGTCTCGTAACCGAAGCTCGGCAGCCAATCCATCGTGACCGAGAACAGGAGGATGCCCATCAGCGCCACCCAGAAGATCGGCATGGCGTAGAAGATCAGAGCGAACACGGTGATGGCGGTGTCGAGGAAGGTTCCGGCAAAGCGCGCGGCGAAGGTGCCGAACAGGATGCCGAGCGTGAGCGAGATCGCGAAGGCGGTCAGCGTCAACAACAGCGTCGCCGGCAGCCGCTCGCCGATCAGTTTTGCGACCGGAGCCTGCTGGCGGAAGGAAAAGCCGAGGTCGAGGCTGACGACGCCCTTGACGTAGATGAAGAGCTGCTCGGGCAGCGGCTTGTCGAGCCCGAACTTCTCCCGGAGCTGCTTGACGAAGACCTGATCGCTGGCCCCGGCCTCGCCCGCCATCACGATCGCGGGATCGCCGGGCGCCAGGCGGATCAGGAAGAAATTGAGAACGACGATCGCGAGCAGGACGATCACGCCCTTCAGGACGCGCTGAGCAACGAAGGAGAGCATCTAGTGAGTCATATTGGTGATGTGACCTGGCGCCACGGAGACGGAATGACTCCCTCGCCCCGCTTGCGGGGAGAGGGTTGGGGTGAGGGGGATTCTCGGCGAGCGTATCAGCAGTTGGTCTCGTGGAGACTCCCCCTCACCCGAATGTGCGCTATGCGCACATTCGACCTCTCCCCGCAGGGGAGAGAGGTAAGAGGCTTCACTTGTCGAGCCATGCGTCCTTGAAGCCGTCATTGACCCCGATCCCCGTGGTGATCAGGTTCTTGACCTTGCAGCGCATGATGGTCGGAAATTGCAGCTCGAGCATCCAGGCCACCGGCACGTCCTCGACCAGGATCTTCTGCGCCTTCTCGTAGATCTCCTTGCGCTTGGAATCCGGCGTTGCAACCGCGCCCTCGGCGAACAGCTTGTCGATATCCGGGTTGGAGTAACCCTCGACGTTGTTGAACATCTGGCCCTTGGCGATGTTGCTGGAGATGTAGTTGCGTCCCACTCCGAGCGCGGGGTCGCCGTACTGGTAGAGATAGGTAAAGGCGATGTCGTAATCCCACTCGGCGATCTTCTGGTTGCCGCCGGCGACGTCGGTGGCGATCGTCTCGATGGTCATGCCGACGTCCTGGAGGTTCTGCTTGACGGCTTCGCCCCAGCGCTGCCAGGTCTCGCCATAGGCGAGCGGCAGCAGGCGGATCTTTTCGCCCTTGTAGCCGGCTTCCTTCAGCAGTGCCTTGGCCTTGGCCGGATCGTAGGGGTATTTCTTCACGTCATCGGTATAGAACTTGATGGTCGAGGCCGACGGGCCGGTGGCGACCTTGCCGAGCCCGTTCCAGATCACGTCCTTGGCGAAGTCGCGGTCGACCGCATACATGATCGCCTGCCGCACCCGCTTGTCGGCGAGCGGACCCTGGCGGTTGTTCAGCCACAGCCAGGCCAGCGGCGAGAAGAATTCCCAGCCGGCGCCGGTGACGCAGGTGTCCTTCAGCTTGGACAGCCGCGGCACGTCGAAATTCTCGACCGAGCCGCCGGGCAGCACGTCGACCTTGCCGGTCTCGTAAGCCACCGAGCGCGCGGCGGCGTCCGGGATGATCTGCCAGTAGATCTCGTCGAGATGGGGCTTGCCCTTTTCGTGGTAGTTCGGATTCTTGACCAGGCGGATGAACGAGCCCTTCTGCCATTCCTTGAACATGAATGGGCCGGTGCCGATGGGTGCGTTGTTGTAGGGGTTGGTCTTCCAGTCGGTGCCTGCATAGAGATGCTTCGGCACCATCGGCATCGAGCCGACCTCGAAGATGCCGAGGAACGGGCCGAACGGCTGCTTCAGCGTGAAGACCACCGTATGATCGTCCGGCGTCTCGACCTTGTCGACCTGCGCCAAATTGGTGCGGGCGCGCGCATGGGTCTGCTTCAGCATCTCGATCGAGAACAGCACGTCGGCGGCGGTGAAGGGTTTGCCGTCGTGCCAGGTCACGCCCTTCTTCAGCTTGAAGATGTAGGTCTTGGCGTCCTCGCTGACGCTCCAGCTCTCGGCGAGCTCCGGCAGGGGATCGAGCTTGGGGCTGTAGCGCAAGAGGCCTTCGAAGATGTTGCCCGAGACCATCTGGGTCGGGCCGTTCTGGACCTGTGCAAGCATCAGGCCGGGCGGCTCGGGCTGAATCACGGCATTGATCACACCCCCCGTCTTCGGCTCTTGCGCCAGCGCAGGGGCCGCAAGGCCGCAAGCCAGGAGGAGACCAAGCAACACTCGTTTTGGCATGTCGTAATCTTTCTCAAGCGAGACCAGCCGGAAACGCTTCGCACGCGCCCTCGCGCGCAAAGCGACGGTCGGTCCATCCCAGTCCCCATCCGCCATCGAGGCTCACACAGTCCCGTTCAGCGCGGCAAGATGAAAGTCGCGACAGTGCTCGCACAAAAAATGTACAGCTCGTCCTGTTTCTCCGCCTGTGCGACGGCACGGTAGATCGGCCAGCTCCGAGGGATCAGGCGGCCTTCAGAAGTGAAGAGAGCATGCAGGGGCAGTGCACAAGTCCGCGCCTGCGACCAAAAGCATCAGCCCGTCATTTTGCGCCGAGCGCGCGCCGCAATTCGTCGAGCGCCTCTGCAAGCTGCTCGCGGTGCGCGATGTCGTCCTTGGGCAGCGCGGCGACGCTGCCGGCGAGCTCCCGCAGGATGCCGGCCAGAAGGCCGAAGTTGATGTGCAGATGCACCGATTTGCGTTCATCGGCCGCACCAGGATGTTGCAGCACCAGCGCAATGCCGCTGCCGTCGAGCTTCGCCTCGAAGCGGGACGAATGCTCGAAGGTGCCGACATAGAATTTGTCGGGATATTCGAGTGCGACCTCTGCCTTGTCAGGAACCGGCTTGGACATGCGAACCTCATCTATGCCCGCGCATTCTGGCCGGGAATGAGCCGGCCCGCCTTGCGCCAGGTCAGAGGCGGTCGACGCCAAAATTTGATCCGGATCAAAGCCGGCCCGCCGCTTTTGCGATCGAATGGCAAGTAGCGGGACGCGGCTGCGCATCCCGTTTGCTTGAGCCGTGAGACGATGGATGGACATTCAGGCCACGACTATCCCTGCGGATGACGACGGCGGATCCGATGTCGCCGGTCTTGAGCCGTCGCCGGATGCGGGCGTGCAGCACTGCCTGCAATTGCTCGGCAATGCCGGCTTGCGCCCGACACGCCAGCGCGTGGCGCTGGGCCGATTGCTGTTCCTGGGCGGCCATCGTCACGTCACCGCAGAAAGTCTCTACGCAGAAGCGATGGCTGCGAACGCATACCTGTCGCTCGCCACCGTCTACAACACGCTGAACCAGTTCACCGAAGCGGGCCTCTTGCGCCGGATCGCGGCCGACGGCATCAAGTCGTTCTTCGACACCGACACGTCCCTGCATCCGCACTTCTATCTCGAAGGCGAGGACGTGCTGGTCGACGTGGCCGAGGGCCTCGCCTTCACCAAGATGCCCGAGGCGCTTCCCGGCCACGAGATCGCGCGGCTCGATGTCGTCGTCCATTTACGCCGGAAGCGAACCTAGCGCTTGCCCTGCAGGGAGGGTAAGACGCCTCACTGCAAGCCTGCGCGGCGGAATCCCTCCAGATAGTGTTCGCGATCTCGCTCACTGGCCCACGGCAGCTGCGTCGCGATCCAGTGCAGCGAGATGCCCGGCTGGGTGCGGCGGAGCTCTCCGAGTGCCATTTCCGCAAGCGTGCCATCGCCGGTCATGCCGGCGGAGACGGCGAGCACGCGGTATGCGCCGGTAAGATCGCCGCGGTGGCGGATCGCCTCGCGCGCCAGCGCGATGGCCTCGCCATAGTGCCGTTCGGTGAAGCGCGCATAGGCGGCGATACCGTGATAGATCGCCAATGACGGATCGCGCGGCGACAGCCGGATCGCCTTTTGCGCAGCCTCGAACGAGTCCTTCGACCGTCCGGCGTAGGACAGTGCCAGCGCGTAGTAGCCCTGCGCCAGCGAGAAGTTCGGATTGAGCGCGAGCGCCTGCTCGAACTCGGATAGCGCGTCGGTGAGCCTGCGGGTCGAGAAGCAGACGCTGCCGAGCGCGGCATGTGCCCAGGCATCCTCATGGTCGCAGCGCACCGCTTTGAGCGCGGCGGCTTCCGCGGACGGCGCAACCGCGGCCAGCTCGGTCCAGCCGAGATGCACGCCGAACATGTCGTTCACGGCCAACACCGACAGCGCCTGGCCGTAGTTCGGATCGATCGCGATCGCGCGCGCGAGCAGTTCCTTCGCGGCCGTCTGGTCCTGGCGGGTCACGCGCCAATAATGCGACAGCGCGCGCATCAAGAGGTCCCAGGCGTCGAGGCTCGCCGGCGGCTTCCGACGGTTGCGGAAATTCTCGGCGGCGTGGATCTGCGGCTCGATCGCGGCGGCGATCGCGTTGGTGATCTCGTCCTGCACGGCGAAGACGTCGACGAGCTCGCGGTCATAGCGCTCGGCCCAGAGATGACCGCCCGACACGGCGTCGTTGAGCTGCGCGGTGATGCGCACCCGGTTGTCCGTCTTGCGCACGCTGCCTTCGACGATGTAGCGGACGCCGAGCTCCTCGGCGATCTGCCTGATATGGACCGCGCGTCCCTTGTAGGTGAAGGAGGAGTTGCGGGCGATCACCATGAACCAGCGCTGCTTCGACAGCGCGGTGAGGATGTCCTCGCTGATCCCGTCGCCGAAATAGTCCTGCTCGGGATCCCCGCTCTTGTTCTCGAAGGCGAGCACCGCGACCGCCGGGCGGTCCGCCATGCGCGGGGGAGCGAGCCTGGCTTCGGTCCGCGCGGGCGATGCCGCCACCTCTTCCCGGACCTCGCCGACGAACCGAAAGCCCTTGCGCGGAATGGTCTTGATCAGGCGCTGGCTCGCGCCGTCGTCGCCGAGCGCCTTGCGCGCGGCGTTGATCCGGCTGTTGAGGGCGGAATCCGAGACGATGCGGTCGTTCCAGACCTGGCTCATCAGGTCATCCTTGCTGACCACACGCGCCCGTTGCGTGACCAGATAAAGCAGCAGATCGAACACCTGCGGCTGCAACGGGACGGGTTTTCCGTCGCAATTGAGCTCCCGGAGGTCGCCGTCCAGCACGTTGTTTTCAAAGCGAAATCGCACGTTCTCGTCGTCTCAAGCAAAAATCAAAGTCGTCTCAGGCGAAAATCAATCGTCCGCGAAAGCCGCGGGACGTCCGATCCGGCATGGTGCGAAGACCAAATCGTGTCGATGCCTCGGCACAACGGAGTGTTTCATGACCCAAATTGATCACCAGGTTCATTCTCTCGGCCCGGAGGTTACGGGCTCTCGTATTTTCAGGTTCATCGCCTTTCTGTACGGAATTGCGGCGTATCTCGTGTTTTTCGTCACCATTCTCTACGCGATCGGCTTCGTCATGGGGGTGATGGTGCCCAAGACCATCGATACCGGTGCCGAAGCGCCCGTCGTTCGCGCGGTCGTTATCAATCTGCTGCTGATGTCGCTGTTCGCAGTTCAACACAGCGTGATGGCACGCCGGCAATTCAAGGATTGGTGGACGCAGTTCGTCCCCAAGCCGGTCGAGCGAAGCACGTATGTGCTGTTCGCGAGCCTGTCATTGCTCCTGCTGTTCTGGCAGTGGCGTCCGCTACCCGCGGTCATATGGGAGGTCGAGAACCCCGATCTTGCCGTGACACTGGTCACATTGTCCTTCGCTGGCTGGGTGCTGGTGTTCACCTCGACCTTCATCATCAACCATTTCGAACTGTTCGGCCTGCATCAGGTGACGAATCATCTCGTCGGCAAGGAAATGCAGCCGCCGCGTTTCAAGACGCCGCTGCTCTACAAATTCGTCCGCCATCCGATCTATCTCGGTTTCATCATCGCGTTCTGGGCGGCGCCAGTCATGACCGCGGGTCATCTCTTGTTCGCGGCCGTGACCACGCTCTACATCTTCGTCGGCATCGCGCTGGAGGAGAGCGATCTCGTCGATCTCTTCGGCGACGAGTACCGGCAGTACAAGCAACGCGTCTCCATGCTTATTCCCTGGCGCCGGTCGGTATAGTCTAGGTCAAGCCCCGCGCATCCAATCGAAACGGCGCGCGGGGCGCCGACGCGCGATAACGATCCATCAGAAAAAGGGAGACGTCCAAATGAAACATGTCGGAAACTGCTTCTGCGGCGCGGTCACGGTCGAGGTCACGGGCGCGCCGGAGGCGATGGGCTATTGCCATTGCCGCTCCTGCCGCTCGTGGTCGGGCGGTCCGGTCAACGCCTTCAGCCTGTGGAAGCCGGAAGCCGTGCGCATCACCGAAGGCGCTCAGAATGTCGAGACCTTCGTCAAGACGCCGCTCAGCCAGCGCAAATATTGCAGGAAGTGCGGTGGCCATCTCATGACCAACCATCCGCCGCTCGGTCTGGTCGACGTTTTCGCCGCCACCATCCCCACCCTCGCGTTCACGCCCGGCGTCCACGTCAACTATGCCGAGACCGTGCTGCCGATGCGCGATGGCCTGCCCAAGCTGAAGGATTTTCCCGCCGAGTTCGGCGGAAGCGGCGAAATGATGCAGGAATAGCGGCGCGCCTTTGGCATTTTCTCGAGAGGGCGGCAGAGCGCTGCCCTCTCTGGCTTCTTCCAAGAGAGAAGGATGAACGACTAGCCTCCGCGCGATTCGACCACCTTGCGGCAGGAATCGGACAGCTTCGACTTGTTCTCGCGCAGGCAGGCATTCATCTGCGACGGCTTGCCGATATGCTCGGCGCAGAATTTGCTGGCGTCGCCGCGGCAGGCCATTTGCTCCTGCACAGATGGACCGGACTGTGCGGCAGCAGGCAGGGCGGCAGCTGCGAGCAGCAGCGCGGCAAGAACCGAAATCTTCATGGAGCACCTCTTTGGAATTCTCGTTGGTCCCGACCGGGATCAATCGGGCCGGACCATTCCGCAAAGGCCGGGCGCCGGTCCATGCCATGTTCATGGCAGCGGCCAGTCCTCCCGCCCGCGGTACCCCCATCTTCATGGCATGTATCCGCGCGCCGACTTTTGTCATTCAGGCTGCACCTCGGCTGCGAGACCCGGTGATTGCGTCGGGACGCCGAACGGAACCAGGAGAGCAAGATGTCGAAGAGAGCTGGAGCGCTGGGCGCAGGGCTGACGGTCATGGCGCTGGCGGGCGCGGCGATGGTGTCGCTGGGCACGAGCCCGGCGCAGGCCGTGGTCTATTGCAAGACCGTCGGCGTGCCGAAGGGCTGCGTGGTGCGGCCGACTGGCGCCGTGGTGGTGGGAGCGCCGGTCGCGCGGGCTGCCGTCGCGACCCCCGGTGTCGGCGCGCCCGGTGTCGGTGTGCGTGCCGGCACGCCGATGAATCGCGGCGGCCCGGTCAATCGCGTCGGCGTGCGCTGATATTTCCGCTTCATTGAATTGATGCATCGCTTCGGGCCAAGGGGCCTGCGGACGAACCCCCCGTCCTCCGCAGCCAATTTTACCCGGCCCGTCCCCTCTCTCCGTGCGCCCCACACGTTCGGGGAGGGGGCTCTTTCAGCCCGCGGCCATGTCGCTGTCGGGAAAACGTTGCGGCAATTTCAGCCGCACGCGCGTGCCGGAGGAATCAGACGTCAGGTCGAGCACCGCGCCGCAGCGGGCGGCGCGGCTTTTCATGTTGCGCAAGCCGCGCGCGGTCTGGCCGGCCCCCGCGGCCTCGCCATTGCCGGCCAGCGCAAAGCCGCCTCCGTCGTCAGTCACGCTGATCACGCCGTACGGCCCCTGGCCCGCGTCGAACGTGTCGATGGTCACCGCGATGCGGCGGGCCTGCGCGTGCTTGACCGCATTGGTCACGGCTTCGTCGAGGATGCGCACGATCTGGACGACGTGCCATGGCCTGAGCTCGGGATGCAGCGGCAGGCCCTGCGGCGTCGCCACGCGCCAGTCGAGCGTGATGTCGTGCGGCCGCAATTGGGCCGTGGCGCGCTCGCGCCAGGAGCCGAGCGCCAGCATCAGGTCGCCGCCGATGTCGTCCATGGAATCGATCACGAGACGGAGATCCTTCAGCGCCGCGCGGGCGGCGTCCGTGATGCTCGCGCTCGCGCTGCCGCGCTCGGACAGCGCGACGATGCTTACGAGCTGGCCGCCAAGGCCGTCGTGCAGGTCTCGCATCAGGCGCGTGCGCTCGTTGGCGAGCGCCGCCGCGCGGGCGCGCTCCTCCTCGCGGGCAAAGCTCGCCTTCAGCCGCTCCTCGGCCTCCCGCACCCGCGTCACCAACTGGCCGGCAAAGCTGTCGACCTGGTTCAAGGCGCGGGCAAAGCGCCAGGTCAGCCCGGCGCCGATCGCGACCAGCATCGCCGAATAGGACAGGCGCGAGACGAAGATGCGATCGTTGCTCACGATGTCGAGCACTGTGAGCATGTCCTGGACCCAGCAGACCAACACGATGGTCACCGCGCAGCCGATCGTGAAGCTCGCCGCGTCCTGCCGCCGCACCACCGCGGTTGCGGTGACGCAGGCCATCAGGAACAGGCAGAGCCCGACGGTGGGAATGCCGAGCACCAGGAACAGGATGCGCGGCAGCGGCGGGCCCCCGATCAGCCCGACCACGAACACGAGGACGCCGGGCACGAACAGCAGCGTGCCGTAGCGCGGCCAGCGCCAGCCGAAGAACAGCACGCCGAACACGACGATCAGCGCGCTCTCGATCGGTGCAGAGGCCAGCAGCACCGCGGCCAGGTGCGATACCGTGGCCGGCGGCACCGGCGGCGGCGCGAATGCCTGCACCACGCCGAGCACCATCGCCGTCGCCAGTACGCCATAGACCGGCTCGTGACGCCGCATCAGCCACATGATCGCGAGGATGACGGCAAGGATCGCCTGCCAGGCGGAAAAAACCACAGGCAGCGTGACGAACAGCAGCGTGCGTGTCTCATAGGCCGGGCGCAAGGCGGCATCCGGCCCGACATAGACGGTGTCGAGGAAGCCCTTGAGCGGGCCCCATACGAACAGCCGCACCGTGATCTCGTTTCCGCCCTCGCGCAGCAGCGACGCGGGGATGGCTGCGATCTGCGGCGTGTTGCGGTCGGGCCGGTTGGCGTTGGTGTCGCGTCGGGAGTCGAGCACGACGACGCCGTTGACGGCGACCTCCACCGCGTTGCTGAAGCGCGGCAGGAACACCGACCAGCCCGAGGCCGCATCGCCGCTCCGGAACGTGAAGGTGCCGGCGTAGATCGGCGGGTCGGCCAGCGAATAGCGCGACGAGGTGAAATGCGGCAGCGTCACCGGGCGCGTCAGACCGTCCTCCCGCGCCGAGAAATCGTCCACCGCGTAGTCGTCGGGATCGCTCGGCTGCAGCAACCGAATCCCCAGGATCGTGACGATCACGATCAGCGCCTGAAGCAGCAGATAGGGCACGAGGCGCGAGGCGATTAGCCGGCGCCGCGGGCGTGTCGGTGCCTTCGTAGGTGCTTTGGCCGCGATCTCGCTCACAGCTTGATCAGGCCCTGCTGCACCGCCTCGAACACCGCCTCGCTGCGCGTATGCACCTCGAGCTTGCGATAGATGTTCTTGATATGGCCGGGGACGGTCTGTTTGGACAGGCCGAGATGGCTCGCGATCTCGGCATAGCTGAAGCCTTTGGCGATGCCCCACAGAATATCGATCTCGCGCGGGGTGAGCCTTGCCGTATTGAGCGCGGGGCCGGGCGGCGGCTCCGCCGAATTCTGCGCGGCACCTTGCGTCCTGCGCACGATGAAGCGGGCGATCGAGGCCGAGATCGGCGAATGTCCCGCGACCAGATCGCGCACCGTGGTGGCGATGTCGGTGGGGAAGGCGTCCTTGAGCAGGTAGCCGGTGGCGCCGACCGTGATCGCGGAGATCACGCTTTCCTCGTCGCCGAGCGCGGAAATCACCATGATTTCGGTGTCGGGGAAGCGCTGCCGCATCTCGCGGATCAGCTCGACGCCGTGGCCGTCGGGCAGTCGGAGGTCGGTCAGCAGCACGCGCGGCGCCCCGGCGGCGAGGGCCTGCCGCGCCTCCGCAAGCGTACCGGCGCTGCGGACCTCGTAACCGGCCTTGGCCAGCGCATCCTGCAGCCGCCAGCAGGTCGGCGCATCGTCCTCGACGAGGAGGATGGTGATGGCTTCACCCGTCTCGCCTTGTTCGGTCATGATCATGGTCCCGCGATCCGCGTGTCCCCCGCGGCGCGAGGCAAGTCTAACCGCAGCCCGAAGACGGTGACACCCATAATCATGGGGGCGGGAAAGTCACGGGACTGCCATGTGCCGACCCAACGTTGCCGCGCGACGGAGTGCCGCCGCCAATCCAGCTTACGAAAGATCAACCCGCGGCGGCGGATATCGCCGCGCCAGGACCGATAGCGACAGCGGCCGTTCGTCTTCCGGTAGCTCCAAATAGGCCAGCACGAGCGGCCGCTTCCAATCGCCGACGCCGAAATCCATCGCCGTCCATTTCTGCGGCTCGGGCCCTTCGAGCCCCCGGACCCAGACGAAATAGCGGGGAAGGTCGTCCGTGTCCGTCGTGCGTCTCCTGGCCATCGAAGCGGTCCGCTGCGTCAAGATCGTTGCCGCACGATATAGGGAATATCTGGGGGAAGTCGAACGTCCCGGGACGATCGGGGAAGCTTGCCGCCCGCGCCGGTGCCGGTTGGCGACAAAAGCGCTGTCGTTGCCCGTTAAGGTTCGATCCGTTCGAGAAATGATCGCGTCAGCGCGACAACCTCATCGAGGTTGGTTTCGAGCAGCCAATGGCCGCCATCCAGGAAATGCAGTTCGGCATCCGGCAGGTCGCGGAGATAGGCCCGCCCTGACTCCTCAGGCATGTAATGGTCCTGCGGCCCCCACAGGATCAATGTTGGCGGCTTGTGCTGCTGAAGATATCGGCGGTGCTCGGGAAACCATTGGCGGTTCGCCTTGAGGCCAAACAGAACGTCTGCGGCGGCGTCTTTCCGCCGCTCGGTCATCAGCGACCAGTGCAATCGCCAAAGGTCCGGCGCGATGAGCCCAGCCAGATCCGCACGCACGTCATTCAGGAACTCGTCGCGGAAATTCTCTTCAGTGATAGCTTCCCTCATCGCCGCACGCATCTCCTGATCGGGCAGTGACCAGAACTTCTCGATGTCGGCGTATGCCGGGCCAAGCGCATCTTCGTAAGGTATGTCGCCGTTTTGAATGATCTGGGCCACCACCCTTTCAGGCCGCATGATCGCCAGCCTGGCTCCGATCGGTGAGCCGAAATCATGAAGGTAGATCACGAAGCGTTCGATCTTCAGCTGCTTCACGAACTGGTCGAGCCACGCGGCATAGCCGTCGAAGCTGTAATCGAAGTCATCAGGTATCCCGCTATAGCCGAACCCGGGATAGTCGGGAGCAATCAGCCGCCATTTATCGGCCAGTCGCGGCATCAGATTGCGGAATTCGTAGGATGAACAGGGATAGCCGTGCGGTAGCAGAACGACGGGCGCGCGTTCAGGACCGGCTTCTCGGTAGAAGGTATCCACGGATCCGATCCGGACCCTGCAATGTCTGACGCGTGTGTCCATGTCTTGCTTCCTTTGTAGATAAAGCAACTTCGGGGGCGGGGTTCCCGGCATCTGCTTCGTGGTGGGTAGAACCGCAGGCGGCTCTGCGGAACAACGACCGGAAGCTCACCGTTACGAAGCAACACCGGAACGGGAGGTCGTTGTGATCCATCATGTCTCCGTCGGTACGAATGATGTTCAGCGTGCGAAGCGCTTCTACGATGCGGTCTTGCCGGTCGTCGGGATGACGCCGATGGCCGAGGACGAGGGTGGACTGGGCTACGGAAGCGGGACGTTTCACTTCAGCGTTCAAGTTCCGATCGATGGAAAACCCGCGACCGTGGGTAACGGCAGTCATATCGCCTTTGCCGTCGAGAACCGCGCGATGGTCGATCGCTTCTACGCAGCAGCATTAGAGCATGGTGGCAGCGACGCTGGCGCTCCCGGGCTGCGGCCGAGTTACGACCTCAACTATTATGGGGCGTTTGTCCGCGATCCAGACGGTCACAAGATCGAGGCCGTGACCTACTCGGCACAATAGTCGCGAGCGGGAAGGCGCCATGCCGACCATGCCCTATGCAATTATCGAAGCGCCTTCGACGCTCGGCCTTGCGACCGACGGCGTGGAGCGCTTGCCCGAACAGCTGCTGAAGCTTCGACTTGCGGAGCGCATCGGCGCACGCCGCGCCGGGCGGCTGGTGGTGCCTTCGAAAGATCCGGTGCCGGATCCCGAGACCGGCATCTTGAACGCCGGCGCAATAGCGGCGTGGTCGCCCCAGCTCGCCGACGCGGTGGAAGCGGTGCTTGTCGCGGGCGAGTTTCCGCTGGTGCTGGGCGGCGATTGCACGATCTTGCTGGGCTCGATGCTCGCGCTTCGACGGCGCGGCCGCTACGGCCTGTTGTTCATCGACGGCCACGCCGATTTTTTCCAGCCCGAGGCGGAGCCCAATGGTGAGGGCGCCTCGATGGACCTTGCCTTCGTTTCCGGCTACGGCCCGTCCCTCCTGGCCGACATCGAAGGTCACGGTCCTCTGGTCCGCCCTGAAGACATTGTGGCGTTTGGATATCGCGATCACCAGGATCAGGCGGAATATGGAAGCCAGCCGCTTCCCGAAGAGCTCAAGGTGCTTGATCTTCCTGCTGTGCGGGCGCGGGGCATCGAGGCCGCTGCACGCGAAGCCGTCGATTACCTGATGCGAGCCGAGCTGGACGGCTTCTTCATCCATCTCGACGCCGATTGTCTCGACGATGCCATCATGCCGGCTGTCGATTTTCGCGTGCCGGGTGGGTTGTCGTGGGACGAGCTATCGACCGTGCTCCGGGTTGGCTTGGCGAGTGGCAAGGCGGTCGGCCTGGAGATCACCATTTACAATCCGGGCCTGGATGAAGACGGCAGCACCGGGCGTGGCCTGGCCGATGTGCTCGCAGCAACGCTCGGGTCGTAGCTCGAGTTTGCTGAACCAGTTCGACTTCGCCAAGAGGCTTCGCCGGACACGCTTCGCCCTTCGAGCCCCGCCACGCGAAGCCCGAAGGGCGAAGCGTGGTGCCCCTGGCCGGAATCGAACCAGCACTCCTTGCGGAACTCGATTTTGAGTCGAGCGCGTCTACCAGTTCCGCCACAGGGGCCCTCGGTCGGCCCCATAGGCGGCGTCGCGAAGCCGGCGGACTATAGCCATGGACGGGACGGGGTCAACCCGCGCCAAAGTGATCCCGGCCGTTCTCGACAGCCGCATGGGCCGGGGCTAGAGGCTTAGGGCGCGCGAGAGATACGAAAGAGGCTGCCGTGACCACCCAGAGTGCCGCCATACCTGCGTTCAAGCCGGGCGCCACGAGCCCCGCGCTGACCGCCGCGGCCTTGGTCACGCTGATCGGCGCAGCCACGATTGCGGGCGCCTGGTTCTTCCAGCTCGTCCTGGAGATCCTGCCCTGCCCATTGTGCCTGGAGCAGCGCTACGCCTATTACCTTGCGATACCGCTCGGTGTGCTGACGGCGCTGGCGGCGCGAAGCGGCGCGCCGCGGCCGCTGCTGCTGGCTGGGCTGGCGATCCTCACCCTGGCCACGCTCGCCAATGCCGGCCTCGGCGCCTACCATTCCGGGGTCGAATGGGGGTTCTGGAAGGGGCCGACCGATTGCTCCGGTCCGGTCGTCAACCTCGGCAGCGCCGCCGATCTCTTGTCGAAGCTCGACACCGTGAAGGTGGTGCGCTGCGACGAGGTGCAATGGCGCTTCCTCGGCCTGTCGCTCGCCGGCTACAACGTGCTGATCTCCCTCGTGATGGCCGCGATCGCCGCGTGGGGATTCGTGCGGACCGCGAAGCGCTAAAGCTCAATCATCCACGTCGTCCTGCGTGCGCCCGAACAGGTGCACGATGCCCGGCGTTGCGATCGTCACGAAGACGAAACGCGACAGGTGGTGGGCGCCGACGAAGATCGGGTCGATGTGCAGCGTCAAGGCCAGCGCCAGCATCGCGTCCATCGCGCCCGGCGCGAAGGCGACGACGACGTCGGAGAATTTCACCGGGGTGGTCAGCGCCACGATGCCAACGAAGATGGCGGAGACGGCGATGGCCACGGCAAACGAGCCCAGCGCAGCGCGGAGGTGGCCGGCGAGCGTCTTGATCCGCATCCGCGCGAAACGGCTGCCGATCAGTGCGCCGATCCCGATCAGCGCAACGCCACGCACCCAGTCCGGCAGGCCGCCCTCGACCCATCCGGCACCATGCAGCACGCTGGAGGCGATCATCGCGCCGAACATCCAGCTCGCGGGAAACCTGATCAGCCGCAACACGAGCGCTGCGGCCAGCGACGCGGCGGCTAGCTCGAGCAGGTCGAGCGGCGAGGCGATGGTCGTCGTCAACGACGGTGCAGCGGAGGGCGTGACGCCTGCAATCGCCAGCACCATCGGCAGCGCGGCGGTCAGGATCATGACGCGCATGGTCTGCACCACCGCAATGCCCGGCAGGTCGGCGCCGCGCTCGACCGCCAGGATCGTGATCTGCGACAGCGCGCCGGGACTGCCGGCCAGGAAAGCGGAGGTGCGGTCCCAGCCATGCATGCGCTGGAGGTAATAGCTCGACCCGAACGTGGAGCAGAACGTGGCGAGCGCAAGCAGGCCGATGGTGACGGGGTAGGCGCTGACCTGCTGAAGCAAATGGCGCGAGACGACCGAGCCCAGCGAGATGCCGAGCAGCACCAGCACGGTCTGGGTCAAAATCGGCGGCAAGGTCAGCTGGCGGCCGGCGATCGCGGCGATCCCGACCGCGATCATCGAGCCGGAGATCAGCCCGCCGGGAAGGCCGGCGAGCAGAAACACAAGGCCGCCGGCGGTGCCGATGACGAGCGTCTCCACCGTGCTCAGGATCGTGGCACGGCTCGGCCATTCGAACGACAGGGAGGCGGTGATGTGCTTCACGCCACCTTATCGCAAATCAGCGCGAGGCGCACAATTGCAGGCTCATCATGCCGCAATGCGCGAGGCCTTCCGCGGAGGCTCGGAAGGAATCGTGACGGGCTTATTTCTTGTCGGCTGCGGGAGCGGCGACTGCGCTGCCGGCCTTCGCCTCCTTTTTGCATTCGCGACGGAATTTCTTGCGCTCCTTCCCCTTCAATCCCTTGGCGTCCGCCTGCCTGGAGCATTCCAGCGATTCCGCCGATCGCTCCTTCGTTGCCTTCTTGTCGTCGACGGTGGCGGCAGTGTCGGTCTTGGCGGCCGGCGCGGCGGTCTGCGCGAAAGCGGTGCCGGTGACGAGCAGGGAGGCGAGAGCAACGGCGGCGAGGCGGGACGTGAAGGTCATGTGGTGCACTCTGCTTGCGAGAATTGCGAAGGGCTGGAACGTTGGCTCGCGTTGCTGAACGCGACATGAATGAGTTGAGCGGCAGGATCACTATATTTTGCCGGCGCAACCCATCGCATCCTTGTCGCAAGCGGCCGGCACGCTAGGATAGCAATCCTCAATTCACTTCCGTCGGGGAAGATCAAGCAGGAGACCCAGGGATGACCATTCAGACGAAATTGTTGTATGCGATCGCAGCGTCCGGTGTCGCGGGATTGCTGACGAGCGCGCCGGCACAGGCACTGACAGCGCAGGAGTGCAGCGCGAAGTACCAGGCCGCCAAGAAGGACGGCTCGCTCGGCACCATGAAGTGGAATGACTTCCGCAAGGCCCAATGCGGTGCCGATGCGACGCCCGCCGCTGCGCCGACAGCGGCTGCGCCCACAGCTCCCGCGGAGCCGAAGCAGGCCAAGAAGGAAGAGGCACCCGCCGCCGCGCCGGCCCTGCCGGCCGGTCCTGCGGTCTACCCAAACGCGGTCGATCCGAAATATGCCAAGGAGACGCCCGGCAAGGCGCGCCTGCACACCTGCGTCGACCAGTACAATGCCAACAAGACCACCAACGGCAACGGCGGCTTGAAATGGATTCAAAAAGGCGGCGGCTATTACAGCGAATGCACCAAGAAGCTGAAGGGCGCCGCCTGAGCTTCGCATTGCTGCGAAGGCCGGAGCGACGCTCCGGCCGATTCGCCTGAAGTGTCGCGCATGATCTTGTCAGAACACCTGCGCTCACCCGGCCCTTGGGGTCCGGATCATGCTCAGTCGAGCAGCTTCTCGGCAGATTTCGCCACGAGCTGCGACCGCTTGCGCGGACCGCTCTCGACGAACAACAGGCTCTGGCCGAAGATGAAGCAGTAGAACAGAAAGGCCTGCGCGTCGGCCTCCTCGGCCGCAAGGCCGGTTGCGCGATAGAGGTCGCCGACGTGCCTGAGCCGCGCCGCGTCGACGCTCGCCACCGCCGCCGCGGCGTTGTCCTCCGATCGGGCCCATTGCCGGATCGCGAGCTCGATCGCCATCCCTTCTGGATTGAGCCGCTCGGAATAAAGCTGGATCACCGCCTTCAGCCGCTCGCGGGGCGCTTGTCCGTCGAGGCTCGTCTGCTGCGCGATCGCGGCGATGCGGCCCTTGCGCCAGGCTTCGAGCATGGCCTCGAGCAGTGCGGCGCGGTCGGCGAAGCGCCGGTAGAAGCCGCCCTTGGTGACGCCGAGATTCTTGGCGAGCACCTCGACCCGCACGCCCTCCACCCCCGCGCGGGCGAGCTCGGCAAACCCAGCCTCGACCCAGACGTCGCCCTTGCCGTCGCTCATGAAGAAAGCCTCACCCGGTCTTGATACGGTGCCGTATTGCTAACGTGACACGGGTTTGATACGCTACCGTATCAACGAGCAAGGACGAAATTGCGGGAGGAAATGCGATGGAGCAGGAGGCGACCTATCGCGGCACGGTCTATCCGTGGCAATGCGACCATGTCGGGCACATGAATATCATGTGGTATGTCGGCAAGTTCGACGAGGCCAATTGGAATCTGTTCGCTCGTCTCGGCCTGACGCCGAGCTATTTGCGCATCTCCGGCCGCGGCATGGCCGCGGTGCAGCAGAACATCGCCTACAAGCGCGAGCTGCTCGCCGGCGACATCGTCGAGATCCGCAGCCATCTGCTCGAGATCAGGGACAAGTCGATCCGCTTCCGGCACGACATGACGAATGCGGAGACCGGCGAGCTCGCGGCGACGTGCGAGATCACCGGCGTGCACATGGACCGTCAGCTCCGCAAGTCCGCCCCGTTCGCCGATTGCATTCGCGAAGCTGCCTTGAAGCATCTTGCCGAACCAGCCGAGGTGTGAGCCATGACTGCCTTCGAGCCGAAAAACCCGGGCTATCGCGCGGCGGCCATCGCGATGTTCGATGCCCAACCGGCCATGCGCACGCTCGGTATCGTGATCGTCCGGCTCGCGCCGGGCGAGGTCGAGCTGGCGATGCTGCATGCGCCGGCCCTCACGCAGCAGAATGGTTTCATCCATGCCGGCATCATCACGGCCGGGCTCGACAACGCCTGCGGCGTTGCGGCCTTCAGCTTGATGCCGGCGGAGGCCGGTATCCTCACCGTCGAATTCAAGACCACGCTGCTCGCGCCCGCCCGTGGCGAGCGTTTCGTCTTCAAGGCCGAAGTGGTCAAGCCCGGCCGCACGCTGACCTTCTGCGAGGCAAAGGCCTACGCCGAGCATGACGGCAAGACCACGCTGATCGCCATGATGAGCGGGACCTTGATGGCGATGCTGCCGGCAGCTTAGTCGAGCCGGACGCGATTCGCGTGGCAATCGCGCCCGCGGCATTCTATATGACCCGTAACAATGACCGGTGCGCGGGCGTATATCCGCAAGACGGGACCGGAACGGGACGATATGACTGGATTTGGGAATAATGGCCTTGGGCCGAGCCGGCGCGCAGCCTTGACGCTGATCGGAGCGGGCGCTCTCGCCGTGGGTGGGATCGTTTCGGCGCGCGCCGCCACCGGCGATGACGAGGTGCTGACCGAAGCCAAGGTGCTGCGCGATCCCGACACGCCGGTCGCAGGCAATCCCGACGGCAACATCACCATCGTCGAATGGTCCGACTACAATTGTCCCTATTGCCGCAAGCTCGAGCCCGAGCTGCGCCAGGTGGTCCAGGACGACGGCAAGGTGCGGCTGGTCATGAAGGACTGGCCGATCCTCGGGCCGGTTTCGGTCACCGCGGCGCGGAGCGCGCTGGCGGCCAAGTTCCAGGGCAAGTATCACCAGGCCCATGACGCCCTGATCGGCGTCAGCTCGCGCCTGACCGAGCCGCGCATCAACGAGCTGCTCGCGGCTGCCGGGGTCGACATGGATCGCTTGAAGCGCGATCTCACCGGCCACGCCAAGGACATCGACGCCATCCTCAAGCGCAACAACGAGCAGGCTGAAGCTTTCGGCTTCCAGGGCACCCCGTCCTTCATCGTCGGCAAGTATCGCGTGCCCGGCGTGCTCAGCATGACCGAGTTCGAGCAGGTCATCGCCGACGCTCGCAAGGCCAAGATGAACTGAGCCGGCGATATTTCAGGACGCAATACAAAGGCGCCGTCGCGGGTCTGCGACGGCGCCTCGTTCATGTCGATCGGACGAAATTACTTCGACGAGATCCGGACCCAGTCCTTGTGCGCGCGATCGCGCAGCGCATCCCAATCGGCCTTGGCGACGTCCCAGTTCACGATCGTTCGGTTGGTGGTCGCGATGTCGCCTTTGGCGACTGACGACGTCTGCATGGAATCATAGACGTAGACGCCGCCCGCAAGCAGCAACGCGCCCAGGATCATTCCGAAAAAAGTCTGCATGGCGAACCTCCGGTGACGGGCGATAACGTCGGCCCGGAGTGATGGTTCCGCGACTATGCGGCGCATCCAAGGTGAGGTTGTTCATTCTCCATTCAGCCACTCCATCAGCTCCGCATTGATCTCGCGCGGATAGGTGTGGCTGAGGTCGTCGATCTCTCGATAGGTGACTTGGGCACCGGCGGCGGACAGCGCCGCCTGCGTCTGCCGTGCGGTCTGCACCGGAAACATCCAGTCGAGCTTGCCGTGAGTGATGAAGACCGGCAAGCCTTGCAGGCGCGTTGCGTCGGCCATCTCCGCCATCAGCGGATGGAAGGTCGCCGCAACCGGGGCGAGATGCGTGAAGGGCGAGGCGCCGTCGAGGCCGGTGACGTAGCAGAAGGTGCCGCCGTCGCTCATGCCGGTCAGCAGCATGCGCGAGGGGTCGATGCGCCAGCGGCCGCGTACAGTATCGATGATGCGCATGAGGTTCGGTGTGTCGGTGTCGTCGCCCATCAGCGCCCAGGTCGGGCCGGTCGCGGTCGGCGCCACCAGGATCGACCCGAGAGTGCGGGCGTCGCGGAGCCAGCTCCACAGAAAGCCGCGTCCGTTGCCGCTGCCGCCATGCAGCGCCATCACCAGCGGCATGGCACGCTCGGGCGCATAATATTCGGGGACATAGACCGAGAAGCCGCCGCGGCTGCCAGGCTCGTTGTGGTCGTGGAAGATGCCGGTATCTTCGCTCGCGCTGGCTTGGAGCCGCGACAACAAATCCGCATTGTCGCGATTGGCGGCGTTGAGGAAGAAGCCGCTCACGGGCGGAAATTGCGCCGCCAGCGGATAGAGCGCCTCCTGCGCGCGCGGGACATGGCGCAGCGCGCGGAACACCGCGACGAGATCGCCATGGCCACGTTCGACCTCACGAATGCCGGCAAAGGCAGCGAGCGTCTCGCCGCAGGCGCGATCGAGCCGCTCGCGCAAGCCTCCGAACTGCTCCGGCCAATCCCCGATTGCTGCGTGCGCCGTCTGCAGCGCCTCGTCCGGCGTGCCGATCGCATCCATCACCGAGGCGAAGGCCGGTGGATGCAGATGCCGCTGGAAGAAGCCGAGCGCTTCCAGCGCATTGAGCAGCGGCGGCAGCACGGCCACGATGTCGTCCACCACGGCCTCGGTCATCGCCCGCTTCCTCAAAGCCTTTTGGATCAGTGCAGCTTCGGCGCCTTCAGGAGCTTGAAGCGATCGGTCGACGTCACGGTGACGTCGAAGGTGACGCCTTCGTGATGAACGGTGAGCGGCACGTCGACGCCGGCGGCGCCGAGCGCCCACATCTTCTTGTAGAAGGCGGTCTGGCTCGTCACCCTGTCACCGTTCACGGCGAGAATGACGTCGCCGGTCTTGAGCTCGGCGCGGGCGGCCGGGCCATTGGCGGAGATCCCGATCACCACCACGCGGTTGTCGATCTCGGTCGAGTAGAGTCCGAGCCAGGGTCGTGCCGGCTTGTTGACACGGCCGAACTTGCGCAAGTCCTCCAGGACCGGCTTCAGGAGGTCGATCGGCACGATCATGTTGACGTGCTCGGCCTCGCCGTCACGTTCGCGATCGAGCTGGAGCGAGCCGATGCCGATCAGCTCGCCGCGTTCGTTGAGCAGCGCCGTACCGCCCCAGTTCGGATGCGCGGGAGCGGTGAAGATGGCCTCGTCCAGCAGATATTCCCAGTAACCGGCGAATTCCTGCTTGGCCACGACCTGGCTCGCGACCGAACGCGTGCGTCCGCCGGCGCCGCCGACCACGACGCGGTCGCCGATCCGTGTCGCCGCCGACGAGCCGAGCGGCAGCGGCGCAATGTCGAGCTGGCCGAGCGCCTGCACCAGCCCGAACCCGGTCTCGGAATCGAAGCCGAGCGCATGGCCCTCCACCACTCGTCCGTCGGCGCGGTGCAGCCAGACCGACTCTGCCTCGGTGATGAGATAACCTATCGTGAGCACCAGGCCGTCATCGATCACGACGCCGTTGCCGGCGCGTTCGGTGCCCAGCGTCTCGGCACTGAAGGCGTCCGGAGGGATGATGGCGTGCAGGCCGACGACGGAGCCGAGCGCGCGGTCGAGATCGAAACCATAGTCGCTCGCCCGCGGCTGGTTCGCCGGCGGCACTCTCCATTCGGTCAGAGCGCTCATGGAGTTCTCCTGGCTGAGAGCATCGCTCCGGCAGGCTGGCGGAGCGACGCGCGAAGCACGCCTAATTTAGGCCGGAGCAGGCCGTCTTGAAAGCCTCGTTCCCAACTATTCGGGAGAACGCCGCGTGAAATCTTGGAAAGGCCCGGAAACACATCGTCATCTGATCCGGCGCATGGCTGCTGTCCGGCGCAGTGCTAGGCGCCGTGCAGTGAAGCTGCTAACCATTGCCGCCTCGTTTGACCAAGGGATCACGGACGACAAGCATGGACAACCGCAGCGACATCTGGCGTGGCATCGACACGATCAAGGCACGCTTCATCGACCTCAGCGACAGGGTCTGGGGCATGCCTGAGGTCTGCTACACCGAGGCGCGGTCCGCCGCCGAGCATCTCGCCGAGCTCCGTCATCAGGGCTTCCGCATCACCGAGAACGTCGCCGGCATCCCGACTGCGCTGATCGGCGAGTGGGGCGAGGGCGGTCCGGTCATTGCCTTCATGGGCGAGTACGATGCGCTGCCGGGCCTCAGCCAGGAGGCGGGTGTCGCCGAGCATCGCCCGATCGAGACCGGCGGCCATGGCCATGGCTGCGGTCACAACCTGCTCGGTTCCGCAGCGCTGCTCGCCGCGACCGCGGTGAAGGACTGGCTGGCCGAGAACAAGGTGCCCGGCCGCGTGCGCTATTACGGCTGTCCGGCGGAGGAAGGCGGCGCGGCCAAGGCCTTCATGGTGCGCTCCGGCGCGTTCGAGGACGCCGACATCGCCATCACCTGGCACCCGCACAGCTTCTGGGAGGTGGCGGTAACGCCCTCGCTTGCGAATACGCGCGCGGATTTCATCTTCACCGGCCGCACTTCGCATGCGGCGGCCTCGCCGCATCTTGGCCGTTCGGCGCTCGATGCGGTGGAATTGATGAATGTCGGCGTGAACTACATGCGCGAGCACATGCCGAGCGACGCGCGCGTGCACTATGCCCTGCTCGACACCGGCGGCATCGCGCCGAACGTGGTGCAGGCCCATGCCCGCGTGCGCTATTCGATCCGCGCGCGCGATCTGGCCGGCATGAACGAGTTGGTCGAGCGTGTGTCCAAGATCGCGCAAGGCGCGGCGTTGATGACCGAGACCAAGGTCGAGATGAAGATCATCTCCGCGGTCTCCAATATCCTGCCCAACACGCCGCTGGAGCAGGCGCTGCATCAGGTCATGGAAGAGCTCGGACCGCCGCATTTCGACGATGCGGACAAGAGCTTTGCCGGCCAGATCCGTGCGACCTTGAGCGACAAGGATATCGCCTCGGTCTATTACGCGATCGGCATGGAGCCGACCGATCGGCCGCTGGCCGACTTCCTGGTGCCGCTCGATGCCAAGCGCAATCCGCTGGTCGGCTCCACCGATGTCGGCGACGTGAGCTGGGTGGTGCCGACCGTGCAGGTGCACGCACCGACGGTTGCAATCGGCACGCCCTTCCACACCTGGCAGGTGGTGGCGCAGGGCAAGAGCCCGCACGCGCACAAGGCCATGGTGCAGGCCGCCAAGGCGATGGCAGGTCTCGGCATCAAGGCGTTGACGGAACCGGAGCTGATCAAGGTTGCCAAGGCGGATCTCCAGAAGCGGACGGCCCGCACTCCTTACGTCTGTCCGTTGCCAGATCACGTCGCGCCGCCGCTCGACATGTCCGTGGCGTAGGAATTCGCCTCGATACTTCGTCTGATCCAGCGAACAAATTTTCCGCAGTGCAGCGCGCAATCCAGCAGATTTTGATGCTGGATTGCCGAACGGATGGGCTGCGGAGCGCAATTTTGCCCAACGGACAGCCAATAGACCGTTTGCATACACACGGTCCCAGTTGACGTGCACCCCATTCGGTGTGCCATCTACCGCCAGCCAAACCCGGCGGTCGCGAGCGGCCGCCTGCATCCATGTCGGAACCAGACGGGGGACAACCATGCTGGACAAAGAGCTGCGTTCGATGATCGGTCAGGTGAAGGACGGGCGGATGGACCGCCGCGCCTTCGTCAAGCGCCTCGCCGCGGTCGGTCTCACCGCTCCCCTCGCCAACCAGCTCCTCGCGCTTGGCGGCGTTGCCATGGCGCAGAGCCCCGCGGTCTACAAGCCGACCAAGCGCGGGGGCGGCGGCCCTCTCAAGGTGCTGTGGTGGCAGGGGCCGACGCTGCTCAATCCTCATTTCGCCACCGGCACCAAGGACCAGGACGGATCGCGGCTTTTCTACGAACCGCTCGCCAGCTGGGACGCCGACGGCAATCTCAACCCGATCCTCGCGGCAGAGATTCCCTCGCTTGCAAACGGCGGTCTCGCCGCCGATGCCAAATCGGTGGTCTGGAAAATCAAGCCGGGAGTCAAATGGCACGATGGCAAGCCGCTGACTGCCGACGACTTCGTGTTCACCTGGCAATACGCCAGCGATCCCGCCACGGCTGCCGTCAGCATCAGCACCTATGGTGACATCACGGTCGAGAAGGTCAGCGATCTTTCGATTCGCATCCTGTTCAAGACCCCGACGCCGTTCTGGGCCAACGCGTTCGTCGGCGCTTATGGATGCGTTCTCCCCAAGCATCTGTTTGCCGACTACAAAGGCTCGAAGTCCCGCGAGGCGCCGAACAATCTTGCCCCGGTGGGCACCGGTCCCTACAAGTTCGTCGAGTTCAAGCCGGGCGATGTGGTCCGCGGCGAGCTCAATCCCGACTATCACATGCCCAACCGTCCGCATTTCGACACGATCGAGATGAAGGGCGGCGGCGATGCCGTCTCGGCGGCGCGCGCGGTGATCCAGACCGGCGAATTCGATTTCGCCTGGAACATGCAGGTCGAAGACGACGTGCTGCTGCGTCTGGAGAAGGGCGGCAAGGGCAAGACCGTCTATGCCACCGGCGGCGACATCGAGTTCATCGCGATCAACTTCACCGATCCGAACACTGAGATCGACGGCGAACGGTCCTCGATGAAGACCAAGCACCCGATCTTCTCCGATCCGAACGTGCGCAAGGCGCTCGCCCTGCTCGTCGACCGCGACTCCGTCAAGAAGGCGATCTATGGTCGGGCCGGCCGCACCACGGCCAACTACCTCAACGGCCCCGAGAAGTTCGTCTCCAAGAACACCTCGTGGGAGTTCAACATCGAGAAGGCGTCGAAGATGCTCGATGACGCCGGCTGGAAGGTCGGCGCCGACGGCATCCGCGAGAAGGACGGCAAGAAATTCAAGCTTCTGTACCAGACCTCGACCAACGGTCCGCGCCAGAAGACCCAGGCCATCGTCAAGCAGGCCTGTCAGAAGGCCGGCATCGACGTGGAGCTGAAATCGGTCGTCGCCTCGGTCTTCTTCTCGTCTGACGTCGCCAACCCGGACACCTATCCGAAGTTCTATGCCGACATCGAGGAGTTCCAGATCCCGATGACGCAGCCCGATCCGGCCCTGCACATGCGGCGCTACATCTCCGCCAATGTGGCCACCAAGGAGAACAAATGGCAGGGGCAGAACTTCCCGCGCTACGTCAACAAGGAGTATGATGACGCCATTGCTGCGGCTGAGACCGAGACCGATCCAGTCAAGCGCGCCGCGCTCTACATCAAGTGCAACGACCTGTTGTGGCAGGACACCGTGTTCATTCCGGTGATGCATCGCCTGCTGGTGGATGCCTGCTCCAACACGTTGCGGCCGGCGCTCTCGGGCTGGGCCAATCGGACCGATAACCTTCAGGACTGGTACCGGGAGGCATGAGCGCAGGCTAGACGGGATTCTTCCCTATGAGTCAGTATGTCCTGCGTCGCCTCCTGATCGCCGTTCCGAGCCTGCTGGCGATTTCGCTGGTGCTGTTCGTCGTGCTTGCGCTCGCGCCCGGCGATCCGTTCTCCGAACTGGCCACCAATCCGAACGTGCCGCCCGAAGTGCAGGCGGCACTCCGGGCCAAGTTCGGTCTCGACGACCCGATCTACCTCCGCTACCTGCACTGGCTCAACGCCATGCTGCACGGCGACTGGGGCTTCTCCTTCGTCAGCCGGATGAACGTCGACACGCTGATCCTCCAGCGCCTGCCCGCCACGCTCTACGTGATCGGCTCGGCGCAGATCCTGGCGCTGCTGATCGCGATTCCGGTCGGCGTCTATGCCGCGACCAGGCCGTATTCGCTGTTCGACCAGATCGCGAATACGCTCGCCTTCGTCGGCTTCTCGCTGCCGACCTTCTTCACCGGCATCCTGTTCATCCTGATCTTCTCGGTCACGCTGGACTGGCTGCCTTTCGTCTACACCACCGACATCAAGGCCACCGGCATCCGCTGGGTGCTGGAGATGATCCGTCAGGCGATCATGCCGGTGGCGGTGCTCGGCCTGTTCCAGGCGGCGTCGATGACGCGCTTCGTGCGCTCGGCGATGCTCGACGTCATCCGGCTCGACTACGTCACCACGGCGCGGGCCAAGGGCCTCGGCCAGACCACGGTGATCATCAAGCACGTGATGCGCAACGCCATGATTCCCGTGGTCACGCTGATCGCGTTGCAGATGCCCGCGGTGTTCGGCGGCGCCATCGTCACCGAGCAGATCTTCCGCATTCCCGGCATCGGCTCGCTGCTGATCTCCTCCATCCTTTCCAACGACACGCCGGTGGTGATGGCCGTCACCTTCGTCTTCGCGTGCCTCGTGGTGCTGTTCAATCTCATCGCGGACGTGCTTTATGGCTGGCTTGACCCTCGCATCTCCCTCCGCTGAGCGGCGCGCCTATTCGCCCTGGCGCGAAGCATGGCGGCGTTACAGCCGCCACCGGCTCGCGGTGGTCAGCGCTGTCCTGCTCCTCATCCTGGTGCTCGCCGTCGTGCTTGGGCCGTTCGTGTGGCGTGTGAAGATCAACGAGATCGACATCGTCGCGGGCCTGCAGGGTCCGTCGCTCGCCCATCCCTTCGGCACCGACGATCTCGGCCAGGACATTCTGGCGCGCATGATCTATGGCGGCCGCATCTCGCTCGCGGTCGGGCTCGCCGCGATGCTGGTCGCTGTCATCATCGGCACAGTGATCGGCGCGCTCGCCGGTATGTCGCGCGGCGCGCTCGGACACGGATTGATGTGGCTCACCGACCTGTTCCTGTCGCTGCCGCAGCTGCCGCTGCTGCTGCTGCTGATCTATCTGTTCCGCGACGGGCTGAAGCAGGTGTTCGGGCCCGAAGGCGGCATCTTCATCTTGATCGTGCTCGTGATCGGAGGTCTGCGCTGGATGCCGGTGGCCCGGCTGGTGCGTGCCCAGTTCTTGTCGCTCCGCGAAAAGGAGTTCGTCGAAGCCGCCCGTGCGCTCGGTGCCAGTCCGGTGCGGCAGGTGGTACGGCACATCCTGCCCAATGCGGTCGGCCCGGTGATCATCGCCGGTACCATCGACGTCGCCGCCGCGATCATCGCGGAATCGACGCTGTCCTTCCTCGGCCTCGGTTTCCCGCCGGATACCCCGACCTGGGGCCGGCTGCTGTTTGACGCCAAGGATTTTCTCGACATCGGCCCGCACTGGGCGCTGTTTCCGGGCGGCGCGATCTTCGTCGCGGTGGTGGCCATCAACTTCATCGGCGACGGTCTGCGCGACGCGCTCGATGCGCGACGGGTGATCTGATGGCGCCGCTGCTCGAGATCAAGGGCCTGAAAACCCACTTCTCCACGGACGACGGCATCCTCCAGGCCGTCGACGGTGTCGACATCTCCATCAACAGGGGCGAGACGCTCTGCGTCGTCGGCGAATCCGGCTGCGGCAAGACCGTGACCGCGATGTCGATTCTGAAGCTGATCGCAATGCCGCCGGGCCGGATCGCGGCGGGCCAGATCATCTTCGAGGGGCGCGATCTGGTGCCGCTGACCAGCAACCAGCTCGACGAGATCAGGGCGAAGGAGATCGGCTTCATCTTCCAGGAGCCGATGACCTCGCTCAATCCGGTGCTCACCATCGGCGAGCAGATCGCCGAGAGCCTGCGACGGCACGAAGCGGTGACCAGGAAGCAGGCGCTCGAGCGCACCATCGAGATGCTGAAACTGGTGCAGATCCCGAACGCCGAAGGCCGCGTGCACAATTATCCGCATCAGTTTTCCGGCGGCATGCGCCAGCGCGTGATGATCGCGATGGCGCTTGCCTGCAAGCCGAAGCTGATCATCGCCGACGAGCCCACCACCGCGCTCGACGTCACCATCCAGGCGCAGATCCTCGACCTGTTGCAGGACATGAAGGACCGCTTCGGCATGGCGGTGATGCTGATCACCCATGCCATGGGCGTCGTCGCCGAGACCGCGCAGCGCGTCGTCGTGATGTATGCCGGCAAGGTGGTGGAGGAGGCGCCCGTCGACGATCTCTTCGGCGATCCCCGTCACCCCTATACGCAAGGCTTGATCCGCTCGATTCCGCGCATCGATCTCGACAGCGAGCACAAGACGCGGCTCGAGGCGATCGGCGGCTCTGTGCCGATCCTGATCAACCCGCCGGCCGGCTGCCGCTTCGCGCCGCGCTGCAAGTTCGCCATGAATGTCTGCATCGAGAAGGAGCCGCTGCTGCGCGAGATCGCGCCCGGTCACCGCATGGCCTGTCATCTCGGAGATACCAGCGTGGGAGCCGCGTCATGAGCGAGCCCTTGCTCCGCGTCAGCGGCCTGAAGAAACATTTCCCGGTGCTCGGCGGCCTCTTGTCGCGCCAGGTCGGCACCGTCTATGCGGTCGACGGCGTGTCGTTCTCGGTCAACCGCGGCGAGACGCTCGGCCTCGTCGGCGAATCCGGTTGCGGCAAGTCGACGACCGGGCGCTGCGTGCTGCGCCTGATCGAGCCGACCGACGGCGAGGTCACCTTCGACGGCCAGGACGTGCGCAAGCTCGGCGGCAACGATCTGCGCGCGATGCGGCGGAACATGCAGCTGGTGTTCCAGGATCCGTTCGCCTCGCTCAATCCGCGCATGACGGTCGGGGCCATTCTCGGCGAGGCCTTTACCATCCACAATCTCGCCTCCTCCTCGAAAGAGCGCGAGGAGCGCGTTGCGGGGCTTCTGGTCAAGGTCGGGCTCAAGGCCGAGCACATGCGGCGCTATCCGCATGAATTCTCCGGCGGCCAGCGCCAGCGCATCGTGATCGCGCGCGCGCTCGCGGTCGAGCCGAAGCTGATCGTCTGCGACGAGCCGGTCTCCGCGCTCGACGTGTCGATCCAGGCCCAGGTCATCAACCTGCTGGAGGACCTTCAGGCCGAGCTGAACCTGACCTATCTGTTCGTCGCGCACGATCTCTCGGTGGTCGAGCACATCTCCGACCGCGTCGCGGTGATGTATCTCGGCCGCATCGTCGAGCTCGCGAAAGCCAGCGACCTCTACCGCAACCCGCAGCATCCCTACACCAGGGCGCTACTGTCGGCGGTGCCGGTGCCAGATCCAAAACTCAAGCGCGAGCGCATCCGCCTCAAGGGCGACGTGCCGAGCCCGATGAAGCCGCCCTCCGGGTGTCACTTCCACACCCGCTGCCCGATCGCCCAGCCACGCTGCGCGGAAAGCGCGCCGCCGCTGAAGGAGGGCGCGGGCGGCCATTTCGTGGCGTGCCATCTGGCGTAGTGCTATGAATCCGTAGACGGCCGATCAGCTCACGCGCTTTTCGCGGGCCATGCTATCACCTGGCCCGACATCACCAGCCGGTCTCGGCCGCTCTCCTTGGCGACGTAGAGCGCACGGTCGGCGGCGGCGACCAGCGTACTAGAGTCCATCGCGGTCTGGGACGGAAGAGCCGCGGCGCCGCCGATGCTCGCAGTCACCAGCCGCGAAGGCGGATTTTGCGCGTGCAGCATGGCGAGATCGAGCAGCGCCTGGCGAATCGCTTCGCCGACCTCGGCGCAGCCTTCAGGACCGGTGTTCGGCAGCAGCACGGCGAATTCCTCGCCGCCATAGCGCGCCGCGAGGTCGGCCGGACGCCTGGCCTGGGCGGATAAAATCCGGGCCAGCGCGCGCAGGCAGGCGTCGCCCGCCAGATGCCCATAGAGATCGTTGAATTTCTTGAAATGATCGACATCGATCAGTAGCAGCGAGAGCTGGGTTCCGTCGCGCCGAGCCCGCGCCCATTCGTCGGCAAGGTGGTCGTCGAAGGCGCGACGGTTGGCGAGGCCGGTGAGACCGTCAGTGATTGCCAGCGAGGCGAGCCTGTCCTGAAGATCCTTCTGCTCGGTCATGTCGCGCACGACCGCGACGACGCCGTCGATCACGCCGCTGTCGGACGCCACGGTGACGTGTAGCGCCGCCTCGGCCCAGATCTCGCCTTTGTCGCGATGACGCTGCCGATAGACGAACCGCGCTTCCTCCGCCTCGCCATTCTTCAGCGCGGCGATGGCCTGCTCAACTCGTTCCATGTCGTCGGCGTGAATGCCGGCCAGGGCCGAGGTGCCCATCAGTTCTTCGGCCGACCAGCCGGTGATGCGCGCGCAGGAGGGAGAGACGTAGAGCAACCGGTTATCCAGCCCGATGCGGGTCACCATGTCGCTGGATTGCTCGGCCAGCAGGCGGAAATTGGCTTCCTTGGCGACCAGGGCCTGTGCCGTGCGCTGCCGCTGCAGCAACTGACGGACCAGATAGTAGCCGATCACCGCGATCAAGAGGACGAGTCCGAGGACGAAGCTCATGCGTGCTGCTGCCGCGCGTCGCCAGGGGGCGAGCACGTCGGCCTGCGACTTGCTCGCCAGCACCATCAGGGGATAGCGGCTGCTGCGCTGGTAGTAGCTCAGCCGCTGCGCGCCATCGAGCGGCGATTTGAAGTAATAGACCGCCGCGGCGGGGCGGCTTTTCCAGCTTCTGAACAAGGGCGCATCGGACAGGTCGCGTCCGACGAAGGCGCCGCTCTCGTCACGGCTGCGCGCCAGCATGATGCCGCTGTCGTTGAGCAGAGATGCCGAGCCGTTCGGCCCGATGTCGAACCGCTCGTAGAATTTGACGAAATAGCTGACGTCGATCGTGAGCAGGGCGACGCCGGCGAAGCCGCCGTCGGAATCGTTGATCCGACGGGATGCGGTGACGATCCACTGACCGCCGGAGCGGCTCTTGACGGGTCGCCCGATCAGCGTGCCCGTGTCCGTAGAATCGCGATGGCGTTGGAAATATTCACGGTCGCTGTTGTTGAGCTTGGAGAAATCGAGGTGCTCCGTCGTGGCGAGCCAGCGGCCGGTCGCATCATAGATGAAGATGCCGCGGATGCGTTCCGATGATTTGCGGGTGGGCAGATAGGCCTGGAGCTTCATGATCGTGTCCGGGCCCATCCCGTCGATCTCGAGCCGGTGGACCAGCCCGACGAGAATCGTATCGGCAAGCTCGAACGTGTCGTCCGCGTGCTGGATCAGCGACTGAGCGAGGTTGGTGACGTCGATTTCGGCGTTCCTCAGATCGGCGTTGCGCGCCTCCCATTCGCGCCACGCACTCAGGCCGAGGATAGCCACGCAAGTCAGCACGACGAATCCGGCCGCCCAGAGCGGAAGGCGCGTCTTGCCGAGTTCGCGGCTTGTGACCATCAGGCTTGCTCCAAATCGGAGCAAACCTCTCACTTTCGCCTTAACGGCTTGTTGCAATATCCGCGATGATTGTGCGGGGTCTGTACTCGACCGGGAACATGGCCGACATCGAGTTCCACTCTCGTCGGCCCGCTTTCATGGTGGTGTCGCCGCGCGATGGGCGGCCTGACGTCTCATCCTTCCAACGTGAAGCCGACGCGCAGCGTCACCTGAAAATGACGCACGGCGCCGTTCTCGACGTGGCCGCGCGTTTGCACGACCTCGAACCATCTTATTTCGCGAACAGTCTTGGAGGCGCGGCTGATGGCGTTCTTGATCGCATCCTCGATCGAGGTCTCGGATGATCCGACGAGGTCCAGGATCTTGTAGACGTGATCGTGCTCGGCTGTGGGCATGGCCTTCCCTCATTTGGTATATTGCCATCCGAAACATGCGTATGGCGGAACGTGCGCAGGCGAGCATGCCTGGCCCACGGTCTGAACGGTCGTGGGAGCTTCGGGTTCCTTGCTCCGCGATGGCCCGCATGCACCAGGCGAGGTGGAGCGGCCGGCGCTGGCCTGCTAAGCGCTGGGTATGGACACGGCGCGACGCGACAGGACGATCGGCTCTCTCTGCCTGTGCGTAACGGCGTTCGGCTGGGCGTTGAACTGGCCGCTGATGAAGCTGCTGCTGCAGCAATGGCCGCCTTTGTTCGCGCGCGGCCTTGCGGGTGTTTGCGCCTCGCTCATTCTCGGCACCCTGGTGCTGATCCGGAAGGAATCCTTCGCCGTCCCGCGCGAGGCGGTGCCGCGCCTCTTGTTTGCGACCTTCACCAACGTCTTGGCCTGGATGGGTCTCGGCACGGTCGCGATGAAATATGTGAGCGTGAGTGAGGGCGCGCTGCTCGCCTATACGATGCCGATCTGGGCGATGCTGTTCGCCTGGCCGGTGCTGCACACGCGGCCGGCGCGACGAGATGTTCTCGGGCTTGTCCTCGGCATTGCCGGCGTCACGCTGCTCCTGAGCGGCAACGGTCTTGCGTTCAGCACCGACAAGCTGGTCGGCATTGCGCTCGCACTGCTCTGCGCCATCCTGTTCGCGCTCGGCAATGTGCTCAACCGCAAGCCGCTGCCGATGCCGCCGCTGGTCGTCGTCGCCTGGCAGGTCGGGCTGGGCTGCGCCACGATGCTGGTCCTCGGCGTGCTGTTCGAGCGCCCTGACGTCACCGCCATCACTCCGCTGGGGCTCGGCTGCTTCGTCTACATGACGCTGGTGCCGATGGGCCTCTGCTACGTCACCTGGTTCGAGACGCTGCGCCGTCTGCCCCCAACCACGGCGTCGACCGGCATGCTGATCGTGCCCGTGATCGGCGTCGTCTCAGCGGCGATCATTCTCGGCGAGCCGCTCGGCTATCGCGAATGGACGGCGATGGCGCTCACGCTCGGCGGCGTCACGCTGGCGTTGCAGCGGGGGTAGCAGAGCGCGCTGGCTCGCACCTACGGATCCAGCTCCGTATCCCAGTACAGATAGTCCAGCCAGCTGTCGTGCAGATAGTTCGGCGGAAACAGCCGGCCGTTGCGGTGGAGCTGGTGCACGGTGGGTGCGAACGCTGTCTGGCGCGGAAACATTTTGGACTGCGCCGGTGTGAGATTGCCCTTGCGCAAATTACACGGCGAGCACGCCGCGACCACGTTCTCCCAGGTGGTCTGGCCGCCTTTGCTGCGCGGGATGATGTGATCGAAGGTGAGGTCTTCGGGCGAGCCGCAATATTGGCAGGCGAAACGATCGCGCAGGAAGACGTTGAAGCGGGTGAAGGCGGGGTGGGTGGTGGGCTTGACGAAGGATTTGAGCGAGACGACGCTGGGCAGCTGCATTTCCAGCGTGGGACTTCGAACCGCCTGATCGTAATGTGCGACGATGTTGACGCGGTCGAGGAACACCGCCTTGATCGCGTCTTGCCACGACCACAACGACAGTGGGTAGTAACTCAGCGGCCGGAAGTCCGCATTCAGCACCAACACCGGCCAACTGCCTTGCGAGACATGTGCGTTCAAGTAACGCTCCCGGCCTCCAATATACGCTGCGAAGCAGCATGTAGTGACATACTACATGCAGCGTGACGGGATTGTGAAGCCCGTTGAGCGACTTATTCAAGCGCAAGCAATGCGGCGGCGGGGTGGCAAAAGTGCTCAAAAAGCCGCGATCCCGGGGGCGCGCGGAACCGCCCCAGCGTGCGCTGCCTTTGCCATGGCAGCTACTCCCGTACCCGCTCCAGCTTCTGCAGGCACCGCGTCGCGCGCACCACAGCAGGCATCTCCTCGTCTGGGAAGCTCGTCGTCCAGTTGGTGACGCCGACCTCGCCGACATAGATATCGCCCTTCGAGTCCAGCGCGATGCCGTGCGGCGCCAGGAATTTGCCGCTGGCGACGCCCGGCCCCTCCTCGCCGCCGAGCCGCGCGATGCGATTTCCCTTGGTGTCCACGATCGACAGCCGCGGGCCGAGATTGGGTACATTGCGGTTGATGGCGAGGCCGGGGCCGAGCTCGCCGATCACGAAGGTCGGGCTCTTGGCCCCGCCGCAACAGCACAGCGCGCAGGGTCGGTGCAGATTGTTCCACTGCGTCTCGTATTTGCCCTCGCCGTCGAACACCTGGACGCGGTGGTTCTCGCGATCGGCGACATAGACCCAGCCGTCGGCATCGGTGGCGATATTGTGCACGATGTTGAACTGGCCGGGATCAGTGCCCGGCTCGCCCCAGCTCTTGATCAGCTTGCCGTCGGGCGTGAATTTGTGCACGCGCGCATTGCCATAGCCGTCGGAGACGTAGATCTCGCCCTTCGGCGACAGCGCGGTGTGGGTGCAGCGGTGGAACGGCTCGCCGCTCATGAACGGCGCCGGCTTTGCAGGAATGCCGATCGTCAGCAGCACCTTGCCGTCAGTGGTGCATTTGCGCACGGTATGGTCGCCGTCGTCGGTGCAATAGAGATTGTCGTCGGCGTCGATATGCAGGCCGTGCGCGCGCGAGAACAGGCCTTCGCCAAAACTGCGCAGGAAATTGCCCTCGCGGTCCAGCACCACCATCGGGTGGGCGCCGCGGTTGAAGACGTAGACGCGGTCCTTGCTGTCGACCGCCACCGAGGCGACGTCGGTGAGCTGCCAGCCGTCCGGCAATTTCGCGAAGTTGTCGACGACGCGGTAGCGGTGCTCGCCGGTGCCGAGAATGGCTGGCATTGATCTCTCCTCTTGTCATTCCGGGGCGCGCGAAGCGTGACCTATGATGCGCAATTGCGCATCTGAGAATCCATTGGGCAGCATACTCTGTGGTTAGATGGATTCCGGGTTCGCGCTTCGCGGGCCCCGGAATGACGGCTGTAGCTATATTCGTGCCAAAATACCTTCCTCGATCGCCTTGATCTGCAGCGCCAGATATTTCGAGTTGATCCGGCATTGCGCCAGGCTCCCGGCGATGAACCAGAGGCCGGGCTGCCTGGTGCGCGCATACATGTTGCGCAGCTCGAAGCCTTCGCCAAAACCCCAGATCGGCCCGACGCGGTCGGCGATGCCGTCGCCGAACAGCTTGCGCACCAGATATTCCTGCGGCTTGTAGCCGGTCGAGAGCACGACCAGGTCGGCGGTAATGATCGAGCCGTCCTTCATCCGCGCGCCCTCAGCGTTGAAGCTTTCGATGTCGGAGAACTGCCTGAGGCTGATCTTGCCCTCGACGATCAGGTTGGAGCAGCCGACGTTGAAGTAATAGCCGCCGCCGCGGGTGAGGTATTTGAACTGCCAGCCGGTGCCGGCTTCGCCGAAATCGAGCTTGAAGCCGACGCGCGCGAGGCCGTCGAGTAGCTCCTTGTCGAGCTGCTTGGATTGCTCGGTCAGCATCACATGCGTCTTCTTCGCGAGCGGCGTCGGCATCGAGGCCGCAATCAGATCGTTGTCCTCTAGCGTGCCCTCGTTGTAGGTCGCATAAGCGAGCTGCGCCGACGGTTCGATATTGGTCACGAGTGTGGGCGAGCGCTGCACCAGCGTCACCTCGGCGCCGCTGGAATGAAGATCCTGCGCGATGTCGTGACCGCTGTTGCCGGTGCCGAGGACGATGGCGCGCTTGCCGGTCCAGTTCTCGCCGTCCTCGTAGCCGCTGGAATGCACCAGCGTCCCCTTGAAATTGTCGAGGGTCGCAATGTCGGGAATGTTGGCGATGCCGCTGACGCCGGTCGCCATGATCACATGGCGCGGATGCATGGTGCGCTTGCTGCCGTCGGCGCGCCGCAGCGTGACGGTCCAGTGGCCCTTGGCCTCGTCATAGGCGCCGCCCTCGAACTCGGTGCCGGTCCAGAAGTTCAGCTCCATCGCATCGACATAGGCCTCGAACCAGTTGGCGAGCTTGTCCTTGGGGATATAGACCGGCCAGTTCGGCGGAAACGGCATATAGGGCAGGTGATTCACCTGCACCTGGTTGTGCAGGGTCAGCGCGTGATAGCGCTTGCGCCAATTGTCGCCGATCCGCATCTCGCGATCGACGATCAGGGTGTCGACGTTCAGCTGCTTCAGCCGCGCGGCAATCGCGAGCCCGGCCTGGCCACCGCCGACCACCAGCACGGCCGGATCGTGGTCGGCATAGGCGCGCGCAGCGTTGCGCTGGTCGAGCCAGTTCGGCCCGCGGAAGTCGCGAGAATAGGCCTGCCCCCGCGGCCGCGAGGTGCCGAGCTGTTCCTCGAAGCCTTTCAATTCGTCGAGCGCGGTGAGCAGCGTCCAGGCTTTCAGGCTGTCGTCAGGGCCGTCGGGAATGAGCCGGACAATGCCGCTGCCGCGGCCGAGCGCGGTCTCAAAATTGAAGATCGCTTCGATGTTGTTGGTGCCGGCGCGCGTCACCCAGCGCGGCGGCGCCCGGTTCGGCGCGATCTTGAAATTGCTGGGCGCCGCCTTGGGCGCGCGCGCCGCAAGCTCTTGCGCGATCGCATCGCGGCCCGCGATGGTCTGCAGGTTCCAGCTCAGCGCCAGCACGTCGCGCCAGAAGCCGTCGGCGAGGAAGAGCGGGCCCAGCGTCGCGGGATCAGGTCTGCTTAAGGTGCGCTCGAAGTCGTCGAGCCAGGCCTGTGCGGCGATGGAAATATCCTGCGTCCGGTCCAGCATGCGCGACCTCATGGCCGTCTTCGCGGCGTTTCCTCAGAGATCGAACGCTATACGGTTTCGCCGCCGGCCAAAAGCCGCGGACCTGAGCGAGGCCGGCATGCGGCCCTGCCCGGACGGAATATGGCCCGGAATTCCGCACGTGCGGACGCGGCCGGAGAACGACTTAAGCGCCGCCCGGCCTCCGGTCCGCCCAATAGGGGTCGCGCAGCTTGCGCTTGAAGATCTTTCCGGTTGCCTCGCGGGGCAGCGCATCCAGGAACTTGACCTCCTTCGGCACCTTGAAGTTGGCCAGACGCTCGCGCAGATAAGCCTGCACCGCGGCGGCGGAGAGCTGCTCGACCCTGTCGGGCTCGATGCAGGCGCACAGCCGCTCGCCATATTCCGCGTCCGGAATGCCGAACACGGCGCAATCGCGCACGCCGGGCATCGCGATCAACACGTTCTCGATTTCGGCGGGATAGATGTTGACGCCGCCCGAGATCACCATGTCGCGCTTGCGGTCGCAGAGGAACAGATAGCCGTCCTCATCGAGATAGCCGACATCGCCGACGCTGACGAGACCGTCGCGCCCGGCCTCGGCGCGCGCCTGCGCCTTGCCGTGATAGTCGAAATCCGGCACCGCGGTCTGGCGCATGTAGATCTCGCCGACCTCACCAGCATCGCAGAGGCTGCCGTCGTCGCGAAAGATCTTGACGATGCCACCTTCGATGGCGCGGCCGACCGTGCCGGGCTTCTTCAGCGCCTCTTCGGCCGAGTGCCAGACCGGGATGCCGGTCTCGGTCGAGCCGAAATATTCGTTGATGACCGGTCCCCACCACTCGATCATCGCCCGCTTCACCTCGGGCGGGCAGGGCGCCGCGCCGTGCACGACGAAGCGCAGCGACGACAGGTCGTAGCGCTGCCTGACCGCTTCGGGCAGGCGCAACAGGCGCACGAACATGGTCGGCACCATGTGGATATGCGTCACACGGTGGCGCTCGATCAGCGCCAGCAGCTCCTCGGCGTCGAACCGCGGCTGAAGCACGATGGTGCAGCCGTTGCGGAAGGCCATCATGCCGTAGGAATGCGGCGCCGAGTGATACATCGGACCGTTGATCAGCACGACCTGGTCCTCGCGCGGCTTGATGCCGTAGGCGATCGCGCCGACGCGCTCCGAGGCGGCGGCCTGCTCCGGCGGCATCGGCATGCGCCGCACGCCCTTCGGCATGCCTGTGGTCCCCGACGTGTAGATCATCGCCGCGGCCCGGCGCGGCGGCTCCTCTGTTTCCGTGTGGCCGTCGCGCCAGCGGTCCCAATCGGTCAGGCCCGAAGAGACCTCGGTCAGCTCACGGGGAATGGCGAAGGTCGCCGCCAGCTCGGGCGGGGTTGCGACCACGAGCAGGCGGACATCCTCCGGAATGCCCCCGCGGATTTGTGGCAGCAGGTCGGCGTGGCAGATCAGGATCTTCGCGCCACTGTCGGTCAGGATGTAGCGGACCTCCTCGGCCTTCAGGTGCCAGTTGATCGGCACCACGGGGCTGCCCAGTGCGGCCGAGGCCGCGACCACCTCGAACAAGGCGAAGTCGTTGCGCAGCAACATGGCAACCGGCGCACCTTCGGCAAGGCCGAGGGTGCGCAGCCCGCTCGCCGCGCGTCTGATGCGCGCCTGGATCTCGTCATGGCCGATCCGGCGTTCGCCGCTGATGATCATGGTCATTCCCATTCCGTTGGAGTCAGCGATCGTCCAGCACGTCGCCGAAGCCGACCCAGCTCTTGCCGTTGAAGCGCCGCAGCTGCAGCTGCTGGAACGGCAGATAGTCGTCGGCGGCGGTGCTGACGGATATGCCGGGCAGCAGCAGCGGCAGCTTCACCTCTTTCAGCGAGGCGGACTGGCGCATGATGTTGTCGCGGCTGAAATCGTCCTTGCACGCCTTCAGCACCGTCATCAGGAGCGTCGCGTAATGGTAGCCGGCCGCATAGTTGGAGTTGGAGAGGTCCGCGTTCGGCATGTACTGCTTCATGAAGGCGAAATACTCCTTCACGCCGGGATCGCTGGCCCATTGCGGGTCCATCGTGTCCTTCTGATTGCTCGACGAGATCAGGCCGACGGCGTTGTCGAGCCCGGCCGGCTCCAGGAACGAGATCGACGAGGCCGAGGTCGGCACGAAGAACAGCTCGGGCTTCCAGCCGAGCTCGGCGACGCCCTTGATCATCTGCGAGGTGAACTTGCCGAGCACGACGCCGAACAGCACGTCGGCGCCCGATGCCTTCAGGGTCGAGAGCTGCGAGCTGATCGTCGGCGCGCTGGTCTCGTAGGTCGCTTCCGCAACGATCATGCCGGCAGCCTTGTCGCCGAGCGCGCGCTTGAAGCCGGCGACGTAGTCGCGGCCGAAATCGTCGTTCTGGGAGAGGATGGCGATCTTGGCGCCCGGCTTGGTGCGCAGCACGTGCTTGGCATAGACCACGCCTTCGGATTCATAGGCGGCCATGCCGGGCATGGTCCATGGATATTTCTGCGGGTCGGCCCATTTGGTCGCGCCGGAAAGCACGAACAGCTGCGGCACCTTCTTGCCGTTGAGGTAGCGATGCACGGCGCTGTTGGTGGCGGTGCCGAGCGAGCCGAACAGCATCAGCACCTCGTCCTGCTCCACCAGCTTGCGGGTCTGCTCGACCGTCTTCGGCGGCGAGTAGGCATCGTCCAGCGTGATGAACTTGACCTTGCGGCCGTTGATGCCGCCTTCGGCATTGATCTTCTCGAAGAACGCCTCCTGCGTGCGGCCGATCGCGCCGAAGCCGGAGGCCGGGCCGCTATAGGGCAGGGTCTGTCCGATGCGGATCTCCGTGCCTTCGGCGTGGGCGCTGTCCGTGGCGAGTGCCAGCAGGGACAGACCGATCAGTGCGGCTGCCAGCTTCATGATATCCTCCCGTTTGTCTTGTCAGTTGGAGACGTCAGGCGCTGACGCGCATTAGGAAATCCTGCCTCGCCTGATCGAATTCACGCTTCATGCGGTCGACGAGCTCCGCAACGGGCGGGGCATCAGTAATCTGGCCGATGCCCTGGCCCGATCCCCAGATGTCGCGCCACGCCTTGGATTTCATGTTGCCGCCGGAGCCGAAATTCATCTTCGATTTGTCGGCGGCGGGGAGGTTGTCCGGATCGAGGCCGGCGGCAGCGATCGACGGTCCCAGATAATTGCCGTGCACGCCGGTGAACAGGTTGGTGTAGACGATGTCGTGCGCGGCGTGCTGCGTCAGCGCCGATTTGTAGGCTTGGTCGGCATTGGCTTCCTGCGTCGCGATGAAGCGCGTGCCCATATAGGCGAGGTCGGCGCCCAGCGTCAGCGCCGAGGCGATGCCATAGCCGTCGCTGATCGCGCCCGACAGCAGGACGGCGCCTTCAAACCATTGCTTGACCTCGCGCACCAGCGCAAAGGGCGACAGCGTGCCGGCGTGTCCGCCCGCACCGGCGCAGACCAGGATCAGGCCGTCGACGCCCTGCTCGGCCGCTTTGCGCGCGTGCTTGACGTTGATGACGTCGTGGAACACCAGTCCGCCATAGGAATGCGCGGCCTCGACGATCTCCGCCGGCGGCCGCAGCGAGGTGATGATGATCGGCGCCTTGTGCTTGACGCAGGTCTCCATGTCCTTCATCAGCCGGTCGTTGGAGGCATGGCAGATCTGGTTGACGGCGTAGGGCGCGACCTTCTTGCCGGGATTGCGCGATTTGTACTCGCCGAGCTCGTCCTCGATCCGGCTCAGCCATTCGCCGAGCTTCTCGACCGGGCGGGCATTGAGCGCGGGAAAGGAGCCGACGACGCCCGCCTTGCACTGGGCGATCACCAGTTCCGGGCCGGAGACGATGAACAGCGGCGAGCCGACCACGGGCAGCTCGAGCGAATCCTTCAAGAGAGTGGGCAGTGCCATCATGTCCTCCCGAAACGCGGCCCCGCCGGCGGGCGGATCACGAGGCGTTTCCGTTTTGATTGTCGCGCGGGCGGATGGGCCGCCCGTGGCCGCGGATTTGATCCCATTATAAGGTTGGACGGCGCCGCCCGGGCCGTTCAATAATGAACGGACGATCATTCAGGTATGAACAGGGCCGCCGATGGATTGGGACCTTTGCAAGACCTTCGTCGCGGTCGCCGATACCGGCAGCTTCACCGCCGCCGCCCGCCGCCTGCACACCAGCCATCCCACCGTCAGCCGCAAGATCGCAGCGCTGGAAGCCCAGCTCGGCACCAGATTGGTGGCGCGGGCTGCCGATGGCCTGGCGCTGACCGCGGATGGACGGACCTTGCGCGAGCACGCCGAGGCCATGGCGGCCGCAGCGCTGCGGGCCGAAACCGCAGTGGCGGCGGGTGGACACAAGGCGCGCGGCATCGTCAAGCTGTCGATCGGCGCGACGCTGGCCTCGCACTGGCTGATGCCGCGCTTGCCAGCCTTCCTGCGCGCGCACGATCATATCCAGCTCGAGATCATCACCCATCCATTTCCGGCGAGCGTGCGCCGGCGTGAAGCGGACGTGGTGCTGCGGCCCTTCGATACCGGGGAGGAGAACCTGGTCGGCCGCAAGATCGGCCGTCTCGGCACCGGCTTCTATGCCTCGCGCGATTATGCCGCCGGGCGGTCCCTGCCGGAAAGGCGCGGCGATTGGAAGGAGCACAGCGTCATCGGCTTCGCCGACCAGACGTCCAATGCGCAGCTTGCGCGCTGGAGCGACGTCGTCACGCGGCAGGCAAGGGTGGCGATGCGCTGCTCGTCCCAGGGGGACATGCTGGCGGCGGTCCGCGCCGGCATCGGAATCTCCGCGCTGTCGTGCTTCGTCGCCGAAGCCTATTCCGATCTCGTGCGCGTCGCCCCGCAGAAGCTCGCCAGCGTTGCGGATCTCTGGCTGCTGGCCCATCCCGACCTCGTCGAGCTCCCGGCGGTACGCGCCGTGATCGATTTCGTCGCCGAATGCGCCCGGACAGACCGCGCGCGGCTGCGGGGCTAGCCCGATCCCGCGAGCACGCCCTCGCGTTTCTTCACCGCGCGGTAATAGCTCCACCACAGATGCGCCGCCGCACCGCGCAGCGGACGCCAGGGCTCGGCGATCGGCGCCATCTGCTTCTCCGTCGGCCGCGCCTTGAGGCCGAGGCCGATACGGATGCCTTCCTGCACGGCGAGGTCGCCGGCCGGCCAGGCATCGCCGTGGCCGAGACAGAACAGCAGGTAGAGGTCGGCCGTCCAGGGGCCGATGCCGGGCAGCGCGATCAGGGTGTGATGCGCCGCGTCGGCATCCTCCTCCGCGAGCACGTCGAGGTTCAGCCGCTGCGCGGCGATCTCGCGGGCGAGATGCTTGAGCGTCTTGATCTTGGCGGCGGAGAGGCCGAGCCGCCCCAGCCGGTCGGCGCGGGCGCGGCGCATCGCGTCATGGTCGAACGGATCGAACGCGGCCGACAGCCGCCCCCAGATCGCCGCGGCGCTCGCGGTGGAGAGCTGCTGCCCGCAGACGATGTGCGCGAGCCCCGTAAACCCCGGCTCGCGCCGCCGCAACGCCGGCATGCCCGCGATCTCGAGCACGGGCTTGAGCCGCGGATCGCGCTTGATCAGCGCGTGGACGGCCTCTTCGAGATCGGACTGGGTTTCGAGGTGGATGGTCATGGGGGGCGGGTTCTCTCCAGCGTCATGGCGGGCTTGTCCCGGCCATCCACGTCTTTCTCACCGCGAGGCACTGTGTAGCATGAGCGGTGATCGTGGTGTTTGTTCGTGACGTTGACACCATCGGTCTGTGGTACCGAAGAACGTGGATGGCCGGGACAAGCCCGGCCATGACGAGATTCATGTGATGGCACCACCCGTTTTCCGATTCGCCCCGAGCCCGAACGGCTTCCTGCATCTCGGCCACGCCTATTCCGCGCTGCTCAATTTCGACCGAGCGCGCGAGTCCGGCGGCCGATTGCTGCTGCGAATCGAGGACATCGACGCGACGCGGTGCCGGCCGGAGTTCGAGACGGCGATCTACGAGGATCTCGCCTGGCTCGGGATTGCCTGGGAGACGCCGGTGCGGCGGCAGTCGGAGCATTTCGCCGATTATCGCGCTGCGCTGGACAAGCTGTCTGCGCTCAGTCTCGTCTATCCCGCCTTCGAAAGTCGGGCCGAGATCGCAAGGCTGGTCACGGCGCGCGAGGCCGACGGGCCGTGGCCGCGCGATCCCGACGGCGCGCCGCTTTATCCGGGCGAGGCCAAATCGCTGTCGGTTGACGAGCGCTCGCGGCTGATCGCCTCGGGCGCGCCCTATGCGCTGCGGCTCGACATGGCGGCCGCCTGCCGTCACGCCCCCGGCGTGAGCTGGAACGAGCTCGGCGAGGGGCCGGACGGCGAGCGCGGCGTGGTGCCGGCGCGGCCGGAGGCCTGGGGCGATGTCATCCTGGCCCGCAAGGAGACGCCGACCAGCTACCATCTCTCGGTGGTCGTCGACGACGCGCTCCAGGGCGCCAGCGAGATCGTGCGGGGGCAGGACCTGTTTTACGCCACCGCGGTGCACCGCCTGCTCCAGGTTCTGCTCGGCCTGCCCGAGCCGGCCTATCGCCATCACCGGCTGATTCGCGATGAGGCGGGTCGGAAGCTGTCGAAATCGGGCCGCTCGACCGGTCTGCGCGAATTGCGCGCGGCCGGCCTCACGCCTGCCGCGATCCGCCGGCTGGTGGGATTAGGTTAAGTTTCTCTGGGGGTTAGCGAAACGTCGCCGTGACTCCGGGCGTTCCTCCGTGCCATGCTTGGCCAGCGCGGGGTTCGAAGAGGGTACTTCGAAGGGGATTCATGGCGGCGAAGACGCGTCCAGTGCGCACCACCCGGACGTCCAGGCGGCGGCCGCTTCGGAAGCGGCCCAAGGCGGCCGGCCAGTTGCGCAAGCGCAGCACCAAGGCGGCTGCGCCTGATGTCGTCCAGGCGGCGCTGGCCGCGTTTGCCCATGAGGTCCGCACCCCCCTGACCGGCATTCTCGCGATCAGCGACCTGCTCGCGACCTCCGATCTCGGCGAGCGGGAGCGGCGCTGGGCCGACACCATCAAGGCCGGCGCCGAGCATCTGGCGAGCCTCGCCACGCTGTTCGTGGATGCTGCCAGAACGGAGAAGGGCGGCAGCACGCCGCGCCAGGATCTGTTCGATCTCAAGGCGCTCGCCCGCACCGCCGGCGATTCCCTGGCCGGCCGCGCCGCGGCCAAAGGTCTCCAGGCCAAGGTCGAGATAGCCGACAAGATCCCAGGGCTCGTGGTCGGTGATTCCGTCCGCCTGCGCGCCGCGCTCGAGAACCTGATCGACAACGCCGTGAAATTTACCGACCAGGGCGGAGTGGCCCTCGCCGTCGAGCCGTGGCGTCCCGCCAAAGGCAAAGCAAAGGGCAGGGTCGGCGTCGCTTTCGCCGTGTCCGACAGCGGCATCGGCCTGACCATGGCCGAGATCAAGCGGCTTTTCCGCCCGTTCACCCAGGCCAATGTCACCATTGCCGCGCGCTTCGGCGGCGCCGGCTTGGGGCTCTCCTCGGTCAAGCAATTGGCGCGGGCGATGGGCGGCGACATCACCGTCGCTCCGCGCCGCGGTGGCGGCGCCACCTTCACATTGACGGTGTCGCTGGACGCGGCGGGACCGGGCAAGACCCGCAAGGCAAAGGACGGCAGCGAGCCCGAGGCGGCCGCTGCGCTTCGCGTTCTCAGCGTCGAGGACAATCCGTTCGGCCGCGTCGTGCTCAACACCATCCTGACCGAGCTCGGCCATCACGCCGAGTTCATCGGGCGCGGCGAGGACACCGTGAACCGGCTGGAGCAGGGCGCATTCGACGCGGTGCTGATGGACATGGTGCTGCCGGGCATCGACGGCATCGAGGCCATCCGGCGGATCCGCAGGCTGACAACGCCGCTGGCTCGGATCCCGATCATCGGCGTGTCCGGCCGCGGCGAGGACGAGGCCGCCTCGCGCGAAGCCGGGGCCGACGCCTTCCTGGTCAAGCCTGTGTCTCCGAGGGCTTTAGCGACTGCGCTGCTTGAAGCGACACGCCGTGAGGAAGCCGCGACTTGATGATCGCGGCATTGAGCTCGCCGCCGTAAACGAAGATCGCGGCGATGAAGTACAGAAACACCAGCGCGATGATCACCGAGGCGAGCCCCGCATACATGGTCACGTAGTTGTTGGCAAAGCGGGCCAGGTATTGGCCGAACACGATGCTGGAGATCAGTGACGCCACGATGGTGAAGACGATGCCGGGCAGTATCTGCAGGAAGCTGCGCCGTCCCGCCGGCAGCCAGGCGTGCAGGATGATCAGCGCCACCACCAGCGCGCCGATGGAGATGCCGTAGCGCACCCAGGTGAGGATGCTCTCGTTGGATTCGACGAACAGCGGAATGTGGCGCCGCGCCGCCTCGATAATGAGCGGACCGAGCACGATCAGGAACGCCATAGCGAGCGCTGTGAAGGCCGCAATGATCGTATAGGCAATCGACTCCAGCCGAAGCCAGTACCAGCTTCGCATCTCCACCACCGCATAGGCGCGGTTGAGCGCCACCCTGAGCGCCTCGACGCCGTTCGAGGCGAAATAGACCGACAGCGCCGCGCCGATGGTCAAAAGGCCGGTCCGGGTGGTGGTCAGCACGTCATGCACCTCGCCCGAGATCGAATCGGCGACCTGCTTGGGCCAGACCTGGAGCATCAGGCTGGCGGCCTGGTCGGCGAGTTCCTTGGAGCCGAAGAAGCCGGCGAGCGCGGTCAGCACGATCAGGAATGGGAACAGCGCCATCAGCGTCGAGAGCGCGATGTGGCTCGCGATCGCCCAGCCGTCATCGGCGAGGAACGTGTAGAACGCGTCCTCAGCGACGCAGTAGATGTAGCGGATGGCTTTCACTTGGCACCTACGCCGCTGCTCTCTCCCTCTGCACGTAGGGAGAGGCCAGGAGAACGAGCAATGGGCGCAAATCGAAAAATCATCGCGCTACCATCTGATATTCCTGGCCCAAAAGCCAGTTCGCGAAGCGCCCCGCCGTCATTCCGGGGCGCGCCAAGCGCGAGCCCGGAAACCATCTAGCCGCAGCGCAAGTGGCCCGATGGATTCCGGGCTCGACGCGCCGGGTCTCGCTTCGCTCGATCCCGCCGCGTCGCCCGGAATGACGAGCTGGGGAGATGGCGGACCGGCACACACGGTGTTATCTACCCTCAAATGGCATCTTTTCTGAGTACTTTCATCCTGCCGGCCGCAGCCGGCGCCGTGGCGCTGGTGCTGCTGCTCGGGCTCATCAACATGATGCGCGGCGGCTCGCCCAACACCTCGCAGAAGCTGATGCGTTGGCGCGTGCTGCTTCAGTTCGTGGCGATCATCGTCGCGATGCTCGCGGTCTGGGCGATGGGACGCTGATCATGGTGGTGTTGAACCGCATCTACACGAAGACCGGTGACGATGGCACGACGGCGCTCGGAACCGGAGAGCGGCGTCCGAAATACGATCTGCGAATCGAGGCCTATGGCACCGTCGACGAGACCAACGCGGCGATCGGCGTGGTCAGGCTCTACACCGCGGAGATGCCCGAGCTCGATGCGATGCTCGGCCGCATCCAGAACGATCTGTTCGATCTTGGTGCCGATCTCGCCGTGCCGGAGCGGGAAGGCAAGGCCGAGCGGCTGCGGGTGGTGGCGAGCCAGGTCGAGCGGCTCGAGCGCGACATCGACATGCTCAACGACAAGCTCGCGCCGCTGACCTCCTTCGTGCTTCCCGGCGGCACGCCGGCCGCGGCCCATCTGCATGTGGCGCGCACGATATGCCGCAGGGCGGAACGCGTGATCGTGGAACTGGCGGCCCAGCCGGGCGAGCCGGTCAGCGCGGCTGGCATCCAATATATGAATCGCCTGTCCGACTTTCTCTTCGTGGCCAGCCGGGTCGTGAACGGCAATGGCGCCGGCGACGTGCTCTGGGTTCCCGGCCAGAACCGCTGACCCATCGCGCTCCCGCATTTCAGAAGGCCAAAATTAGACCCGTTCGCGCGTTGACCGGGGCAGATCGGGCCTTTAGGTTCCGCGCCAGTTGATAACCCCCCTCCCAAATTGAGTGAAAGAGGATCGATGAAGGTCTTAGTGCCGGTAAAGCGGGTGGTCGATTACAACGTCAAGGTCCGCGTCAAGGGCGATGGATCGGGCGTTGAACTCGCCAACGTCAAGATGTCCATGAACCCCTTCGACGAAATCGCTGTCGAGGAAGCGCTGCGCCTGAAGGAAGCCGGCAAGGCCACCGAGGTCGTGGTGGTCTCGATTGGACCTGCGCAGGCGTCCGAAACGATCCGCACCGGTCTTGCCATGGGCGCCGATCGCGGCATCCTGGTGAAGGCGGACGGCACCGTCGAGCCGCTCGCCGTCGCCAAGATCCTGAAGAAGGTTGCGGACGAAGAGCAGCCGGGCCTGATCATTCTCGGCAAGCAGGCGATCGACGATGACTCGAACCAGACCGGCCAGATGCTGGCCGCGCTGCTCGGCTGGTCGCAGGCGACCTTCGCCTCCAAGCTCGAGGTCGAAGGTACCGACTTCAAGGTGACGCGTGAAGTCGATGGCGGTCTGCAGACCGTGAAGCTGAAGGGACCGGCGATCATCACCACCGATCTCCGCCTCAACGAGCCGCGCTACGCCTCGCTGCCCAACATCATGAAGGCGAAGAAGAAGCCGATCGCGGAGAAGACGGTCGCCGATTACGGCGTCGACATCGCCGCGCGCCTCGAAGTTCTGAAGACGGCTGAGCCCGCGGGCCGCAAGGCCGGAGTCAAGGTCAAGGACGTCGCCGAGCTGGTGTCGAAACTCAAGAACGAAGCCGGGGTGCTCTGATGACGACGCTTCTGATTGCCGAACACGACAATGCGTCGCTCAAGGACGCCACCAACAAGGCCCTGACCGCAGCAGCCGCGCTTGGCGCGGATGTCGAGGTGCTGGTCGCCGGCCAGAACGCCAAGGCCGCGGCGGATGCCGCTGCCAAGCTCGCTGGCGTGAAGAAGGTGCTGCTCGCCGATGGCGACCTCTACGCGCACGATCTGGCCGAGCCGCTGGCTGCGCTGGTGGTGTCGCTGGCGTCCGGCTATGACGCCATCGTCGCGCCGGCGACCTCGCGCTTCAAGAACGTGATGCCCCGCATCGCCGCTCTGCTCGACGTCATGCAGGTCTCGGAGATCACCAAGGTGGTCGCGCCCGATACCTATGAGCGCCCGATCTATGCCGGCAACGCCATTCAGACGGTGAAGTCGAAGGACGCCAAGAAGGTCATCACGGTCCGCACCTCCACCTTCGCCGCAGCAGGCGAGGGCGGCAGCGCCCAGGTCGAGACCGTGGCGGCGGCGGCCGATCCGGGCCTGTCGACTTTCGTCGGTGAGGAAGTCGCCAAGAGTGATCGCCCCGAGCTAACCTCGGCCAAGATCATCGTCTCCGGTGGCCGCGCCATGCAGAGCCGCGAGAACTTCGCCAAGTACATCGAGCCGCTCGCGGACAAGCTTGGGGCCGGTGTCGGTGCCTCGCGCGCCGCGGTCGATGCCGGCTATGCGCCGAACGACTGGCAGGTCGGCCAGACCGGCAAGGTGGTGGCCCCCGAGCTCTATGTTGCGGTCGGCATTTCCGGCGCGATCCAGCATCTGGCCGGCATGAAGGACTCCAAGGTGATCGTTGCGATCAACAAGGACGAGGACGCGCCGATCTTCCAGGTCGCCGATTACGGCCTGGTGGCCGATCTCTACCAGGCGGTTCCGGAGCTGACGGCCGAACTCGGCAAGCTCGGCAAGTAAAAGGCATCGAAAACACCGGCCGGAGGTATAAACTCCGGCCGGTGTTGCGTTTCTGAGGCGTTTTCTTTGGCGTGGGCGCGCCTTGGAAACGATCCAATCTAGGTTTCGAGCCAAGGTTCTGATTAAATCGGACCTCCCGGCTCGAGGGGAAAGGCAGGGCGCGCCCCCCGCGCGCCGTTCCGGTGGATGACAATATGGCGGCAGTGATCAAGAAGGTCGGCGTGATCGGCGCGGGTCAGATGGGCAATGGCATCGCGCATGTCGCGGCGCTCGCTGGCTTCGACGTGGTGCTCAACGACGTTTCGGCCGACCGCCTCAAGTCGGGCATGGCCACCATCAACGGCAATCTGGCGCGTCAGGTCTCCAAGAAGGCCGTCACCGAGGACGACAGGGCCAAGGCGATTGCGCGTATCAAGCTAGCCGAGAAGCTGGACGATCTCGCCGATTGCGACCTCGTCATCGAGACCGCGGTCGAGAAGGAAGAGGTCAAGCGCAAGATCTTCCACGAGCTCTGCGCCGTATTGAAGCCGGAGGCGATCGTCGCCTCCGATACGTCCTCGATCTCGATCACGCGCCTCGCCGCCGCCACCGACCGCCCGGAGCGCTTCATCGGCATTCACTTCATGAATCCAGTGCCGTTGATGGAACTGGTCGAGCTGATCCGCGGCATCGCCACCGACGACGCCACCTTCGAGACCGCCAAGGACTTCGTCGGCAAGCTCGGCAAGCAGGTCGCGGTCTCCGAGGATTTCCCGGCCTTCATCGTCAACCGCATCCTGCTGCCGATGATCAACGAGGCGATCTACACGCTGTATGAAGGCGTCGGCAACGTCGAGGCGATCGACGCGGCGATGAAACTGGGCGCCCACCATCCCATGGGTCCGCTCGAGCTTGCCGATTTCATCGGGCTCGACACCTGCCTCTCCATCATGCAGGTGCTGCACGAGGGGCTAGCCGACTCCAAGTACCGCCCGTGCCCGCTGCTGGTCAAATACGTCGAGGCCGGCTGGCTCGGCCGCAAGACCCAGCGCGGCTTCTACGACTACCGCGGCGCCAAGCCGGTGCCGACGCGGTAAGGTGGCCTTGTGCCCCGGACGCAGCGCGGAGCGCTGCAGAGCCGAGGCCCAGGAGCCGCGCGCTGAAGGCTAGGTCCCGGCTCTGCGGTGCGTCACTTGCGTGCCGCCCCTTGTCCGGGACACGATGGCCCGTACTGCTCCATGACAATTCATGTCGCGTTAACCTCTCGCGCCTAGGTTACGGCCGGCACGAGGGTTCGCGTAATGGACATGATGGCAATGGTCAGCAGCATGCTGGCCGCACAGCAAGGCGCGCTGCAGTCAAATATCGCGGCGACGCTGACCAAGCAGAACGCGGATATGGAGAAATCCACCGTCCTGACGCTGCTCGGCACCGGCCAGCCCTCGCTCGCCAATGTCGCCCCCGGCGTCGGCGGCAATCTCAATGTGACGGCCTAAACCCTTAAAGCGCCGCGGTGGCCTTGCCGGTTGCCGCGCGGATCAGCTTGAGCGCGTCCTCACTCGCCCATTCCGCCGGCCCCGCGATCGTCGCGATTTCACACCCGTGAGGGTCGACCAGCACGGAGGTGGGCATGCCCAGTGCCCGTCCCACGGCCTTAAGATCCTGGAACACCTTGGCTTTGTGGTCGCTGAAATAGGCGAGCCGGGTCAGGTTGGCCTCTTTCAGGAAGGTTTTCGGCTTCTCCAGGTCGCGGGTGTCGATGTTGATCGCCACCACCTCGAAATTCGGGCCCGATAGCTTGCCCTGGAGCTCGTCCAGCGCCGGCATCTCCTTGCGGCAGGGCACGCACCAGGTGGCCCAGAGGTTCACCAGCAGGGTCTTGCCGCGGAAGTCGGACAGCTTCTTCGGCTTGCCCTCGGCATCCTCGAAGGTGAGGTCGGGCAGCTTCAGCGGGGCGCTTGCCATGGTCAGCGCCGCCACCTCGCCATGGGCAAGCGGGGCGATCTTCTGCGCCGTCGCCACCGCCGCCTTGCAGGTCGGATCGCCCAAGGGCGCCCGGCTCGGGCCGAGCCCGTACAGCGCGGCGAAGCCGGCCAGCCCGACGATCGCCACGGCGGCGATGACGAAGGGGATGCGGCGCGTGGCGGAGGGCTTCTGGTCGAGCATATCGTTTGTCATCCGGTCGCAGATATGGCTATCAGGGGCCTCTTAATACGGCTGGCCGCGGCCAGCAAACGTGCGGCAAATCAGGCGTGAGCAGGGGATCATGAGCAACAAGATGTGGGGCGGCCGGTTCTCGGAACGCCCCGACGAGATCATGGAAGAGATCAACGTCTCCATCGACGTCGATCGTCACCTCTTCGCCCAGGACATTGCCGCGTCCAAGGCCCACGCCGCGATGTTGGCCAATCAGGGCATCATCACGGCTTCTGATGCGAAAAATATCGGCAAGGGTCTAGACACAATCCTGTCAGAGATCGGCAAGGGCGGCTTCGAATTCAAGCGCGCGCTCGAGGACATCCATATGAATGTCGAGAGCCGCCTGTCGGAGCTGATCGGCCCGGCCGCCGGAAGGCTGCACACCGCGCGTTCGCGCAACGACCAGGTCGCCACCGACTTCCGTCTGTTCGTCCGCGACGTCATCGACGAGACCGATGCCGCGCTCGCCGCGTTCCAGCAGGCCCTGGTGGACCGCGCGCTGGAGCACGCCGCAACCGTGATGCCCGGCTTCACGCATCTGCAAACGGCGCAGCCCGTCACGTTCGGCCATCACCTGCTGGCTTATGTCGAGATGGCGGCGCGCGACCGCGGCCGCTTCCAGGACGCCCGCAAGCGCCTGAACGAATCGCCGCTGGGCGCGGCTGCGCTCGCCGGCACCTCGTTCCCGATCGACCGCCATGCCACCGCGAAGGCGCTCCTGTTCGACCGCCCGATGGCGAACTCGCTCGATGCCGTCTCCGACCGCGATTTCGTGCTGGAGACGCTGTCGGCCGCCTCGATCTGCGCCGTGCACATGTCGCGCTTTGCCGAGGAGATCGTGATCTGGACCTCGCCGCTGGTCGGCATGATCCGGCTCAGCGACAAGTTCACCACGGGATCCTCGATCATGCCGCAGAAGCGCAACCCGGATGCCGCCGAGCTGGTGCGCGCCAAGACCGGCCGCGTCATCGGCGCGCTCAACGGCCTCCTGATCGTCATGAAGGGCCTGCCGCTCGCCTATCAAAAGGACATGCAGGAGGACAAGCAGGGCGCCATGGAGGGTTTTGCCGCGCTGTCGCTGGCAATCCGCGCCATGACCGGCATGGTCCGTGATCTCGTTCCGGACGAAGCCAAGATGAAGGCGGCCGCGGGCGAGGGCTATGCCACGGCGACCGACCTCGCCGACTGGCTGGTGCGGACGCTGAAGATGCCGTTCCGCGAGGCGCACCACGTCACGGGCCGCATCGTCGCCAAGGCCGCCGAGGGGGGCGTCGCGCTGCACGAGCTGCCGCTCAAGGAAATGCAGGCGATCGAGCCCAAAATCACCAAGGACGTGCTCGGCGTGCTGTCGGTCGAATCGTCGGTGAAGAGCCGCACCAGCTTTGGCGGCACCGCGCCGAAGAACGTGGCGTCCCAGGCCAAGGCCTGGGCGAAGCGGCTGGAAAAAGAGCGAAAATTGGGCTGAGGGCAAAATTTCGCTTATGTTTCATGGTCATCCGGCTCTCGCCAGAACGCGCCAATCTCTGTATGGTGCGCCGCGCGTAGTGGGGATTTTCGTCGTGACGTCAAAGTTTCGCCCGGCCGGCTCGGGGTGGGCCATCATTGTCTTGAGCCTGACGGCGCTCGCGCTTGCAGGTTGCGGCCGCAAGGGCCCGCTGGATCTGCCGCCGACCGCCTCCAACGCCCCCGCAGCCACCGGCGCCGCACCCGTCGAGCCCGAGACCGCGGCCCAGAAGGCGCCGAGCCTGTTCGAACCCACGGCCAGCGCGGATGCCGCGCCCGCGGCGGCCAAGGGCCGGAAGAAATCGTTTATTCTCGACCCGCTCCTGGACGAACCTCCCGGCAAGAAATAAGCCGGGACAACCGAGCCTGCGCCATGAACCATTTCGACTATCGCAACGGCGTGCTGCACGCCGAGGCGGTGAACCTGTCCGAGCTGGCCGCCACCGTCGGCACGCCGTTCTACTGCTATTCGACCGCAACGCTGGAGCGGCATTACCGCGTCTTCACCGAGGCCTTTGCCGGCGAGAAGGTGCTGGTCTGCTACGCCATGAAGGCGAACTCCAACCAGTCGGTGCTGCGGACGCTGGCCAAGCTCGGCGCCGGCGCCGACGTGGTTTCGGGCGGCGAGCTGAAGCGCGCTTTGGCCGCCGGCATTCCCGCCAGCAAGATCGTCTTCTCCGGCGTCGGCAAGACCGAGGCAGAGCTGCGCGCGGCGCTCGCCGCCGACATCCTCTGCCTCAACGTCGAATCCGAGCCGGAGCTCGAGCTGCTGTCGCGCCTGGCGACCGAGATGGGCAAGACCGCGCGCATCTCGCTCCGCGTCAATCCCGACGTCGATGCCGGCACGCACGCAAAGATCTCCACCGGCAAGTCCGAGAACAAGTTCGGCATCCCGATCGTGCATGCCCGCGAGGTCTATGCGCGCGCGGCGAAGCTGCCCGGAATCAAGGTGACCGGCACCGACGTGCATATCGGCAGCCAGATCACCGACCTGTCCGGCATGGAGACCGCGTTCCGCATCCTCTCCGAATTCGTGCAGACCCTTCGGGCGGACGGCCACGACATCAGCCACGTCGATTTCGGCGGCGGTCTCGGCATCCCCTATTACATGGATCGCGAGGCGCCGCCTGCGCCCGCCGCCTATGCCGCCATGGTCAGGCGCGTCAGCCACAATCTCGGCTGCACACTGATGTTCGAGCCGGGCCGCATGATCGTCGGCAATGCCGGCATTCTGGTCGCCAAGGTGATCTATGTGAAGCACGGCGACGGCAAGAATTTCGTCATCATCGACGCGGCCATGAACGACCTGATCCGCCCGACACTGTACGAGGCGCATCACGACATCCTGGCGGTGAAGCAGCCCGCCAAGGGCGCCGCCACCATCAAGGCCGATGTCGTCGGCCCGGTCTGCGAGACCGGCGATTATCTCGCCCTCGACCGCACGCTGCCGACGCCCGCGCCCGGCGATCTCCTCGCCATCATGACCGCCGGTGCCTATGGCGCCGTGCAGGCCGGCACCTACAACACCCGGCCGCTGGTGCCCGAGGTGCTGGTGAAGGGCGACCAATACGCCGTGGTGCGCCCGCGCATCGAGGTGGAGCAGCTCATTGCTATGGACACGCCGGCGCCGTGGCTGTGAGGCCGCTACCAAAACCTGCAAAACAACCCCATGCACAGTAGACTGGGGGTTTCGGAATGATGCGTGGCCGTCGGGCAAAACCGCTTGAACTGTCGAGCAGATTCAGCACGACCGCGCTATTTCGCTGAACGTCAGTTTTTTCCGCCTACGATCACACCCGCTTTCTTCTCGATCGGCTTGATCGCCGCGGTGAAATCGGACTCGGCGCCTTCCGCGCTGATCACCGTTTCCCACAACCGTCCGACGGCGTCGGCGACTTCCATCGACAGGCCGAGCTGCTTCATCTCCTCCAGCGCCAGCCGCACGTCCTTCACCATCAATCCCGTGGCGAAGCCGAAGTCGAAGGTGCGCGGCAGCACCGCGCGCGGAAACTTGTCGCGGCTCGCGGTGTTCATGCCCGAGCCCGCATTGATGACGTCAATCATCACGGCGGGATCGAGCCCGGCCTTCACGCCCATCACCACGGCTTCCGACGTCGCGACGATCGCGGTGGCCGACAGAAAATTGTTGGCGAGCTTCATGGTCTGCGCCGCGCCCGGCTTCTCGCCGATGAAGAACACCTTTCCGATCACCTCGAGCGCGGGCTTGAGCAGCTCGAACTCGGCTTTCGGGCCCGACACCATCACGGCAAGCGTGCCCTTCTCGGCGCCGCCGACGCCGCCGGAGACGGGACAGTCGATCTGCACGATGCCGCGCTCGGCGAGCAGCCCGTGAATCTTCACAGCCATTGCCGAGCCGACGGTGGAGAGATCGACGAAGCGTTTGGCGCGCCTGCCCTCGATCACGCCGTTCGCTCCCGTTGCGACGTCGAGTGAAGCCTGCAGCGAAGGCAAACTCGCCATCACGGTCTCGGCCTGGTCAGCGACGTCCTTCGGCGACGACGCGGCAGTGGCACCGCGCGCGACCAGCTTGTCCATGACCTCCTTGCGCGTGTCGAATACGACGAGCCTGTGCCCCGCCTCGATCAACCGCCGCGCCATCGGGAAACCCATGTTTCCGAGCCCGATGAATCCGATGTCCATGGTGTTTCCCTTTGGTTGTTGAAAACGCGCACACCGATGTCGTCCCGGACAAGCGCGCCCTAAAGCGCGCGCCGGTCCGGGACCCATAACCACAAGGAGGAATCGTCCCGCAAAGGCGCCACTCCGAGTCGTCGTAGCAACATCGTCCTGTGGCTATGGGGCCCGGGCTCGCGCTTCGCGCGCCCCGGGACGACAGTTGAGATTGGCGCTGGGTCTCACGCCTTCCCGTCGATCTCTGCGAACACCTCGCGCGCGATGCGGAAGCTGTCAACCGCGGCGGGCATGCCGCCATAGATCGCGACCTGCATCAGGATCTCGCGGATCTCCTCGCGGGTGACGCCGTTGGTCAGCGCGCCCTTCAGGTGCGCGCGAAACTCGTGCTGACGGTTGAGGATCGCGATCATGGCGATGTTGAGCATGCTGCGGGTCTTGCGCGGCAGCTCCTCGCGGCCCCACACCGTGCCCCAGCAATATTCGTTGAGCATCTCCTGGAACGGGCGGTTGAAATCGTCGACGTTCTTCAGGGCGTTGTTGACATAGGCCTCGCCCAGCACCGCTTTGCGGACTTCCAGGCCCTTGTCGTGCATCTTCTTGTCCATGGCGTTTCCTTCGTTTCCCTCGAGATTGGCGCGCGGAAATTACGGGGTTGCACCCGGCCAGTCACGTCCTCGTGTTATGCGGGAAAAGGAGGCGCTCCCGTACAGGAACGGATGCCTCAGTGCTGCCGTTGTGATAGGCTCTGCTCTACCGGGCAACCTGGAGAGTTGATTGAACGGCCTCACCCCCGAGCCGTCAGACCCGATCCGCAACGGCGATGCGCTGTCGCGGCTGAAGCTGGCGCAGGCCCTTGATCGGGCAACTTATGCCATCGCGTGGGAGCGTGCCTGGCCCAATGCGGCGCGCCTTCTGACCGTCGTCGGCCTGTTCCTGGTGGTGTCCTGGGCCGGCCTCTGGCTGGCGCTGCCGTTCACGGCCAGGGCCGTCGGTCTCGCCCTCTTCGCCGCGATCGCGGCGGCCGCCCTGTTCCCGCTGATTCGCTTCCGCTGGCCGAGCCGCGAGGAAGCGCTGGCTCGGCTCGACCGTGGCTCCGGCATCCGGCACCGCCCGGCCACCGCGCTCACGGACACGCTGACCTCACAGGACCCGGTCGCGCAGGCGCTGTGGCAGGCGCAGCGCGAGCGCACGCTCGCCTCCATCAAGCGCATCCGCGCCGGTGTGCCGCAGCCCCGGCTCGCGCTTCACGACCCCTGGGCGCTGCGTGCCCTCGTGATGGTGATGCTGGTCGCGACCTTCTTTGCCGCGGGTGACGAGCGTGCGATGCGCCTTGGCGCCGCCTTCGACTGGAACGGGGTGCTGGCGCCGGCCAATGTTCGCGTCGATGCCTGGGTCACGCCGCCGCTCTACACCGGCAGGCCGCCGGTCATCCTGTCGGCCGCCAACAAGGAAGCCGCGGCGCTGCCCGCCAGCGGCCCGCTTGCCGTTCCCGCCGGCTCGACCCTGATCGTGCGCTCCTCCGGCGGCAACCTGGATGTCGCCGTCTCCGGCGGCCTCAAGGAGGTCGCCCCGGCCGAAGCCAGCCCCAAGGGGACCAACGAAAGGCATTTCGCGATTTCCGGCGACGGCACCGCGCATGTCCGGGCGCCCTCCGGCCAGCCGCAATGGGCCTTCGCCGCCACGCCGGATCGTCCGCCGACGATCGCGCTCGCGAAGGACCCGGAGCGCCAGGCGCGCGGCGCGCTCCAGCTCTCCTACAAGATCGAGGACGATTACGGCGTCACCGGCGCCGAGGCGAAATTCGCCCCGCGGCCGACCGACGCCAAAGATGGTGCCAAGGATGGCCCCAAGGATGGTCCGAAGGCCGCCGCCGGTGATGGCGACAGCAGGACGGCGCCGCGGCCGCTGTTCCAGCCGCCGAAATTCCCGCTCGCCCTGCCGAATGCGCGCACCCGCAACGGCGTCGGGCAATCCGTGAAGGATCTCAGCGAGGATCCCTATGCCGGCGCCGAGGTCACGCTGACGCTCACGGCCAAGGACGAGGCCGGCAACGAGGCCGCCAGCGAGCCGTTCAACATGCGCCTGCCCGAGCGGCTCTTCACCAAGCCGCTGGCCCGTGCATTGATCGAGCAGCGCCGCATCCTCGCGCTCGACGCCAACAAGAATTCGGACGTCTATGCCGCGCTCGACGGCCTGATGATCGCGCCCGAGATGTTCACGCCGGAGCCGGGACAATATCTCGGCCTGCACAGCGTGGCCCGGCAGCTCGAAGCGGCGCGTACCGACGATGCCCTGCGCGAGGTCGTGGCGAGCCTGTGGGCGCTTGCGGTGACGATCGAGGACGGCAAGATCTCCGACGTCGAGAAGGCGTTGCGCGCGGCCCAGGAGGCGCTGAAGCAGGCGCTGGAGCGCGGCGCGAGCGACGAGGAGATCAAGAAGCTCACGCAGGATCTGCGTCAGGCGCTGAACGATTTCATGCGTCAGCTCGCCGAGCAGTTCCGCAACAACAATGACCCGCAGCAGCTGGCGCGGCCGCTCGATCCGAACACCAAGGTCCTGCGCCAGCAGGATCTGCAGAACATGATCGACCGGATGGAGCGCCTGTCGCGCTCCGGCGACAAGGATGCCGCCAAGCAATTGCTCGACCAGCTCCAGCAGATGCTGGAAGGCCTGCAGATGGCGCAGCCGGGACAGTCCGGCGAGAGCGAGATGGAGCAGGCGCTCAATGAGCTCGGCGACATGATCCGCAAGCAGCAGCAATTGCGCGACAAGACGTTCAAGCAGGGCCAGGACTCCCGGCGCGACCGCTCGCGCGGCAAGCAGCAGCAGGGCGATCAGTCCATGTCGGAGCTGCAGCAGGACCAGCAGGGACTGCGCGACCGCCTGAAGAAGCTGCAGGACGAGCTTGCCAAGCGCGGCCTCACCCAGAAGGGGCAGAAGGGTCAGCAGGGCCAGCAGGCACAGAAGGGCCAGAAGGGGCAGCAAGGCGAACAGGGCCAGCCCGGCCAGAACGGCGATCAGGACGGCGACCAGGGCGATGACGGCAGCCTGGACGCAGCCGACGGTGCCATGGGCGATGCCGGATCAAAGCTCGGCGAGGGTAATGCCGACGGCGCCGTGGACTCGCAGGGCAAGGCACTCGACGCCATGCGCAAGGGTGCGCAGAAGATGGCCGAGGCGATGCAGCAGGGCGATGGCGACGGCCAGGGCGACGGCCCCGGCCAGCGTGCCGGCCGGCAGCAGAGCGGCGGCAACCAGACCGATCCGCTCGGCCGGCCGCTGCATGGGCGCGAATATGGCGACGATTATACAGTCAAGATTCCCGGCGAGATCGACACGCAGCGTGTCCGCCGCATTCTCGAAGAGCTCCGCCGCCGTCTCGGCGATCCTTCGCGGCCGCAGATCGAGCTCGACTATCTCGAGCGGCTGCTGAAGGAGTTTTAACTCCACACTCGGTGTCATCGCCCGGCTTGGCCGGGCGATCCAGTACGCCGAGACCGCAGTGATTGAATCGAGAAGCAGCGGCGTACTAGATGCCCCGCCCCCCGTGCGCAATTGCGCACTAGGCGGGGCATGACAGCGGCATGTGTGGCGAATGCCGACGCTAGCCCTTCTTCGCCGCCAGCGCATCGGCGACCGCCGTGCGGATATCGGCGACCGAGAACGGCTTGGTCACGACGTCATGCACCAGCGCGTTCAGGTTCGAGGCGCGCTCGCGCTGGTCGGCAAAGCCGGTCATCAGCAGGATGGTCAGGTCGGGAAAATCGCGCGCCGCGGAGAGCGCCAGCGCGATGCCGTCCATCACCGGCATCTGGATGTCGGTGAGCAATAGGTCGAAGGCGCCATCCTCGCGGGTCAGGATCTCCAGCGCCTCTGCACCGTCCTGGGCGGTGACGGTCTCGTGGCCGTCCATGGCAATGGCGCGCGCCACCAGCGCGCGCATCGAATCCTCGTCGTCGGCGATCAAGATCTTCGGCATGAGACGAACCTTGGTATCAACCTCCCCTGGGGGGCGATTATACGCTGCCGCCGGCAATGTCGCGCCGGTTGAAGAAACGAACGTCGATGTTGCGGCCTTCCGGCGGCGGTGAGGCCAGGCGCGAGCGGAAGAAGGCGCGCTCACCTGGCCGCAGCACGGTCTGCTCCAGCACCGCATTCCAGGCATAGATCTCCGCGCCCTGGGCGTCGCGCACGGCAAAACGCAGCCGCGGAATGTCGAGCGGCTTCTTGCCCTCGCCGACGATGACGCCCTCGATCACCAACACCTGTTTACCGTCCACGGTCTCGCTGGAGAGCTTGACGTCCTTGAAGGCGAGACCCCGCAAGTTCACCTCGAGCCCGACCATCTTGTAGAACGCTGCCGTCTGCGGCAGCAGCCGCACCACGTCGCCGCGCCAGAGCACCAGTGCTAGCACCAGCGCGCCCATCGCGGCGCAGGCGGTCGGCAGGCCAAGATAGGATTTGCGCGGAGCTGTGGTGGCGACCGGGCGGCTCACCCGCGCGCCGCGGCGGGGGAACAGGCTGCGGAACCAGGACTGGTGTTGCGCGCCGACGGCCTCCTCTTCGGCCTGCCGGGCCGCTGCCGACCATTCGTCCTCGGTCTCGCGGGTCTCCTCATCCGGCCAGTCGCTGGCGATCGAGGGACTATCGACGACCGGCGTATCAGTGGCGCCGTCGTCCTTGGCATAGGAGTTCCATTGTTCGGCGAGGTCGGACTGGTCGTCGGCTCGGCTGGCCGCGGCCATGGCCGGAACGGACGCCTCCTCGATGGCATCCTCGGCGTGGGCGATCCAGGTCTCCTTGCAGCGGGAGCAGCGGACCGCCCGCCCGTTCGCCCCAAGGCTCGCGAGCTTGATGGCGTAGGATGTCATACAATGGGGGCAGACGATATGCATGGACGAGCCTTGATGCATGAACGAAGGTCTTGACGATGCCACGGTCGCGGAGACCGGGCGCCCCTTATGCTACTGGGCGACCGTTAACGAACCGGAAACCATAACGGCGGCAAAACCCGTTGATCGCGTATGGCGGAGCGCCGCAAGGCGGCCCGCGCCTCCTCTCGAACGGAGCTGAGCTTGGTTCGGTTCGAAAATGTCGGATTGCGTTACGGTCTGGGGCCGGAGATTTTGCGCGACCTCACCTTCCAGATCCCCGCGCATTCCTTCCAGTTTCTCACCGGACCGTCCGGCGCCGGCAAGACGTCGCTGCTGCGCCTGTTGTTCCTGTCGCATCGACCGACGCGGGGCCTCGTCAATCTGTTCGGCCACGACATCTCGCAGCTCGGCAAGGACGAGATCGCAGACCTGCGCAAGCGCATCGGCATCGTACTACAGGATTTCCGCCTGCTCGATCACATGACGACCTATGAGAACGTCGCGCTGCCGTTCCGCGTCATGGGCCGCAGCGAGTCGAGCTACCGCAAGGAGGTGATCGATCTGTTGCGCTGGGTCGGCCTCGGCGACCGCATGGACGCGCTGCCGCCGATCCTGTCAGGCGGCGAGAAGCAGCGCGCCGCGATCGCGCGCGCCGTGATCTCGCGGCCGCAGCTGCTGCTCGCGGACGAGCCGACCGGCAGCGTCGATCCGACGCTCGGCCGCCGCCTGCTGCGGTTGTTCATCGAGCTCAACAAATCAGGCACCGCCGTCATCATCGCCACCCACGACATCGGCCTGATGGACCAGTACGAGGCGCGGCGCCTGGTGCTGCACCAGGGACGGCTGCACGTCTATGAGTAGGCTGGACGAGCGCGGCGTGCTGGTCGATCTCGGGCAGGAGCGTCCGCAGCTTCCGGCCAAGGCGCGCAACATGTCGCCGATCGTGCCGCGCGCCTCGATCCACGGCAGAGCGCTGCTCGCGGTGGTCGCCATCATGACGTTCCTCGCCTCGATGGCCACGGGCACGGTGCTGCTGGTGAGTGCCTCCGCCGCCGAATGGCAATCGGATGTCGCGAGCGAAATCACCATCCAGATTCGTCCGCAGGCCGGCCGCGATCTCGATCGCGACACCGCCGCCGTGGCGGAAGCGATGCGCACGCAAGCCGGTATCGTCGAGGTCAAGCCGTTCACCAGGGACGAGAGCGGCAAGCTGCTCGAGCCCTGGCTCGGCACCGGCCTGTCGATGGACGATCTGCCGGTGCCGCGCATGATCATCGCGCGCGTGCAGCCGGGCACGCCGCTCGATCTCGGCGCCTTGCGCGCGCGCGTGGCGCAGGTCGCCCCTAGCGCCAGCGTCGACGATCACCGCGCCTGGATCGAGCGCATGCGCCTGATGACGAACGCCACCGTGCTGGCCGGCCTCGGCATCCTCGCGCTCGTCATCGTCGCAACCATCATCTCGGTGTCGTTCGCGACGCGCGGCGCAATGGCGGCGAACCGTCCGATCGTCGAGGTGCTGCATTTCGTTGGCGCCGGCGACCGCTACATCGCCAACCACTTCCTGCGTCATTTCCTCAGGCTGGGCCTGGAGGGCGGCGTGATCGGCGGCGGTGCCGCCATGCTGATGTTCGGCTTCTCCGAGTCCATCGCAGGCTGGTTTTCCGGGACTCCCGTCGGCGACCAGTTCGCCGCGCTGCTCGGCACCTTCTCGCTGCGCCCTTCCGGCTACATCGTGCTCGCGGTTCAGGCCGTCCTGATCGGCGCCATTACCGCAGTCGCCTCGCGCCAAACGCTGTTCGCGACATTGAATGATGTTGATTGAGTTTCTTTTCTTCCCTTCTCCCCTTGTGGGAGAAGGTGGCGCGAAGCGCCGGAGGAGGGGTTCTGTCCACGCGTACAGATGTCGAGGTGAATGCGCGGAGAGAACCCCTCACCCGTCTCGCCGCTTTCGCCATAGCCGATGCAAAGCATCGGCATTCTTAAGAACGGCGGCCGGCGGCCGCCTATGCGACCCTCTCCCACAAGGGGAGAGGGTGAAGAAACCGGACTCCACTTCGCCTCAAAACGTCATAAAATCAGATCGGGAAGGGATCACCGACATCGCATGAGCTCGCCGACCGACGATCGATCGCCGAAACTGCCGCGCGGCTGGCTGCGCGCGGCAATCGTGTCGACGATCGCGCTCGCCTTCGTCGGCGCGGCGGCGGGCTTCATTGCGTTCCTGGCGCAATTGCGCGGGGCCGAGAAAGTACCCGATCGCAAGGCGGACGGCATCGTGGTCCTGACCGGCGGCTCCTCGCGGGTATCGGACGCGATGGAGCTGCTGGCTGCCGGCTACGGCAGGCGGCTCCTGATTTCCGGCGTGCATCCGACCTCGACGGCGAACGACATCTCCCGCACCTTGCCGGAGAATCAGTCCTTCATGACCTGCTGCGTCGACCTCGACCGCACCGCGCTCTCGACCCGCGGCAACGCCGCGGAGGCGCGGCGCTGGGCCGAGGGGCGCCGGTTTACGTCTCTGATCGTGGTCACCTCGAACTATCACATGCCGCGCGCGCTGGTGGAATTCTCGCATGCGATGCCGCGGACGACGCTGATCCCGTTCGCGGTGGTCGGCGAAAAATGGCGCGAGGAGCCGTGGTGGATCTCAGGCTCGACGCTGCGGCTGCTCCTGTCCGAATACGTCAAGTACGTTGCGGCCGAGCTCAGGGTGCGGCTGGAGGATTTCGGGATTGACCTTTGGCCCGAGATGTCGGAGCAGCCTGCAGGTCAGCAACCGAAGCGGCCCGCCACCGCGCAGGCCAATTGATCGGACCATCGATGTTCCTGATTTTCCTGCGATCGCTCGTATTCAACGTGCTGTTCTATGCCGTGTTGGTCTGTCTGGCGATCGTTGCGCTGCCGACCTTTGCATTGCCGCCGCGCGCCATGCTGACGGTGGCGCAATGGTGGGCCAAGGCCACGCTGGTCCTGATGCGCCTGGTATGCAACATCAAGGTGGAATTCCGCGGGGTGGAGAAGATCCCGACAGGACCGCTGCTGATTGTGGCCAAGCATCAGTCGTTCTGGGAGACCTTCGTGCTGCCGGGTTTCTTCAACCGGCCGATCTTCATCCTCAAGCGCCAGCTGATGCAGATCCCGGTGTTCGGTCAGTTCCTGGTCAAGACCGGGATGATCGCGATCGACCGCAATGCCGGCGTGAAGGCGCTGCTCGAGATGACGCGGCGCGCGCGCGAGGCGGTGCGCAGTGGAAAGCAGCTCGTGATCTTTCCGGAAGGCACGCGCCGTGCGCCGGGCGCGCCGCCCGATTACAAGACCGGCTTTGCGCAGATCTATTCCTCCTGCGGCGTGCCGTGCCTGCCGATCGCGCTCAATTCCGGCCTGTTCTGGCCGCGCCGCACCTTCATGCGCTATCCGGGCACGCTGGTGGTCGAGTTTCTCGAACCGTTGCCGCCGGGCCTGCCGAAGGACGAGTTTCTCGCACGCGTGCAAGCGGCGATCGAGGACGCGACCGCCCGGCTCGTCGAAGCAGGGCGGAAGGAGCAAGAGCAGTTGATCGGCTCGGCGCCGAGCTACGCGCCGACCGGCTAAAGCGCGATGAGATTGGGATGAATCTTCATCGCGCTTTGGGTTGTTGTTTACGCATGATCTTTCCGGAAAACCGCTTCGCACTTTTCCGGATCATGCTTTAGCGGCTTTCGCGATCTTCGTCCGGAGCCGTCGTGTGCAGGGAATGCGCATCACCATGCAGCATCAATGCAAGCTGATGCAGCTGCGTGTCGCGAAAGCCTTCGGCCTCGATCGCCTTCACCGTCGCGGTGACGTAGTCGCGGTTGGCGCCGGACTGGCCGTGGCCCTGGACGACATGGCGGTGCTGCTCGGCCAGCGAGAGGCGGCCGGCATATTGCACATGACCGCGGTCGACGACGTAGGCGAGCGCGGCGACGCGCTGGCGTGCATCGTTCTCCAGCCACACCGAGCGCATCACCTCGCGATAGACCGAGGTGACCTGCTCGCGTGCGCGCAAATAGGCGACCACTTCGGCACGGTTCTTCTCGGCGACACGGAAGGCGATGCCGCGGCAGGCGCCGCCGCGGTCGAGTCCGAGCACCAGGCCCGGCTTCTCCGGCGTGCCGCGATGCACGAAGGAATAGACGCAGAGCGCGCGATGCTCGCCGACCAGCCGCGCCGGGACGCGCTCCTCGAAATCGAAGCCCGGCCGCCACATCAGCGAGCCGTAGCCGAACACCCAGAGGTCGCCCTTGGCTGTGGTGACGGAGGGGAGGGTGATTTCGGACATTTCGGGGACGGCTACCAGAACCCTGCGCCCAAGCGAAGCGATTTCTGCGCCTTTCGTCGCAGGCCCGCCCCGCTTACATTTGCCTGAATCTGGCGTCAAAGGGTCGCCGCATGTCCAATATGACCGTTGCCACTGGCCGCCGCTCCCGCTGGGGCCTTTTCATTGCCCCCGTTCTCGTCCTGGTCCTCGCCGTCGGCTGGACCTGCTTCTGGTTCTATGCGGCGTGGCAGGCCGAAATCGTCGCCGACGCCTGGCGGGCGCAGGAGGCCAAGGCCGGCCGCATCTATGATTGTGCCAAGCGCTCGATCGCCGGCTTCCCGTTCCGCTTCGAGGTCCAGTGCTCCGGCGCCAGCGTCGCCCTGGTCTCGCAGAACGCGAGCAAGACGCCGTTCACGGCCAAGCTCGACAACATCCTGGTCGTGGCCCAGGTCTACGACCCCAAGCGCATCATCGCCGAATTCGCAGCGCCCGCCACGCTGATCGACGGCATTACGCAAAACACCTTCACCGTGAATTGGAGCAAGGGCCGCGCCAGTGTGGCGGGTCTGCCGGCTGTGCCGGATCGCGCTTCCATCGTGTTCGACGACCCCAGCCTCAACCGTCTCGATGGCAGCGTGCAGGTGCCGCTTGCGCGCGCCAAGCAGGTCGAGCTGCACGGGCGCCTTGCCGATGGCTCGCCGGCCGATCATCCGGTGATCGAGACCGTGCTCCATGTCGCGCAGGGCAGCATCCAGGGCGTGCATCCGCTGCTCGCCGAGCCGTTCGAGGCGGACACCCGCGCCAAGATCACCGGCCTCTCCGACCTCACGCCCAAACCGTGGCCGCAGCGCTTCCGCGAGATCCAGGCTGCCGGCGGTCACATCGAGATCGTGCAGTCGCGCATTCAGCAGGGCGAGATGATCGCGGTCGCGGCCGGCACGCTCGGCCTGTCGCCCAACGGCCGGCTCGACGGCGAATTGCAGATGACGGTGACCGGCCTCGAGCGCGTGATCCCGGCGCTCGGCATCGAGAAGATGCTGGAGGAGGGCGTGCCGCAGGCCACGCTGGACCGCGTTGCGCCGGGCGTGAAGTCGCAGGACCTCAACAATCTGTTCGGCGCGCTCGACCGCGCCGTGCCGGGCCTCGGCAAGGTCATCAAGCAGAACGCCAATGCCGGCGTTGCCGCCGGCATCAATTCGATCGGTACCGAGAGCACGCTGGAAGGCAAGAAAGCGCGGAGCTTCCCGCTGAAATTCGTCGACGGTGCCGTGCTGCTCGGCCCGGTCAAGGTCGGTCAGATCCCGCCGCTGTATTAGTTGGCTCCCGTAGCCCGGATGGAGCGCAGCGCAATCCGGGGTTCTTGATCACAGCTGGCACTGTCCCGGATTACGCTTGTGCTCCATCCGGGCTACGCAGCTTTGTCCGGGCTACAGGCTCACGGCTTCTTCAGCGCCGCATGCGGCCGTCCGAAATCGGGCGCTGCGGAATCCTGGCCGATCTCGACGATGCCGCGGCGGATGGCGCGGGTGCGGGTGAAGTGGTCGAACAGCGCCTCCCCGTCGCCGCGGCGGATCGCGCGGGTGAGCTTTGCCAGATCCTCGGTGAAGGTGCCGAGCATCTCCAGCACGGCCTCCTTGTTGGCGAGGAAGACGTCGCGCCACATCGTCGGATCGGACGCCGCGATGCGGGTGAAATCGCGAAAACCGCCGGCGGAGAATTTGATCACCTCGGATTCCGTCACCTGCGCCAATTCGTCGGCGGTGCCGACGATGGTGTAGGCGATCAGATGCGGCAGGTGGCTGGTGATGGCGAGCACGAGGTCGTGATGATCCGGCGTCATCACCTCGACCTTGGCGCCCATCGCCGCCCAGAACGCGCGCAGGTGCTCCGTCGCCGCTGCGTCGCTGCCATCAGGCGGGGTCAGGATGCACCAGCGGTTGATGAAGAGCTCGGCGAAGCCCGAATCCGGGCCGGAATGCTCGGTGCCTGCCACCGGATGCGCCGGCACGAAATGAATGCCGCCCGGCAGATGCGGGGCCATGTCGCGGACCACAGCGCCCTTGACCGAGCCGACGTCGGAGACGATCGCACCCGGCTTGAGATGCGGCGCGATCTCCTGCGCTACGGGTCCGCAGGCGCCGACGGGAATGCAGAGGATGACGAGATCGGCATCCCTCACGGCCTCCGCATTGGTCGCCACCACCTGATCGACGATGCCGAGCTCGGCGACACGCGCGCGTGTCTTCTCCGAGCGCGCGGTGGTGACGATTTCACCGGCCAGTCCCTGGAGCTTCGCAGCGCGGGCGATCGAGCCGCCGATCAGGCCGAAGCCGATCAGCGCCACGCGCTGGAAGTGCGCCTGCGCGCTCATTTGCCGCCCATGAAGTCGCGCAAGCCTTCGACGACGAGGCGGTTGGCCTCCTCAGTGCCGATGGTCATGCGCAGCGCATGCGGCAGGCCGTAGTTCTTCAAGCCGCGCAGCACGAGCCCCCGCCTGGTCAGGAAGGCATCGGCGTCATCGGCGGTCCTGCCCTTATCGGTCGGGAAGTGGATCAGCACGAAATTGGCGACGCTCGGCGTCACCTTCAGCCCGAGCTTGCCGATCTCCTCGGTGAGCCAGTTGCGCCAGGTCTCGGTGAACTGCTTCGACATCGCCTGATGCGCGGTATCCTCGATCGCGGCGACCGCGGCATACATCGCCGGCGTCGACACGTTGAAGGGACCGCGGATGCGATTGACCGCGTCGATGACGTGCTCGGGCCCGAACATCCAGCCGATGCGCAGCGCGGCAAGACCGTGGATCTTGGAGAAGGTGTGCGTCACCACCGTGTTCTCGGTGGTGGCGACAAGCTCGATCCCCATCTCATAGTCGTTGCGCGAGACGTAATCGCAATAGGCGGCGTCCAGCACCAGCAGCACGTGCGAGGGCAGGCCGGCGCGCAGCCGCTTGACCTCGTCGAATGGAAGATAGGTGCCGGTCGGGTTGTTGGGGTTGGCGAGCCAGACCAGCTTCGTCTTCGGCGTCACGGCTTTGAGAATGGCGTCGACGTCGGCAGTGAAGTTGGTTTCGGGCGCGACCACGTTATTGGCCCCGTTCCCCATGGTCGCGATCGGGTAGACCAGGAAGCCGTGCGCGGTGGAGATCGCCTCGTCGCCCTGGCTGAGATAGGTGTGCGCGAGCAGATTGAGGATCTCGTCCGAGCCGGCGCCGCAGATGATGCGGTTGGGATCGAGCCCGAACGAGCGGCCGATCGCCTCGCGCAGCACGCGCGAGGTGCCTTCCGGATAGTCTTCCAGATGATCCGCCACGCGCTTGAAGGCTTCGATCGCCTTGGGCGAGGGGCCGAACGGCGTCTCGTTGGCGGAGAGCTTGAACACCTTGCGGCCCGGCTCCGGCACCGGGCTCTTGCCGGGCGTGTAGGGCGCAATATCGAGAATGCCGGGATTCGGCACGGGGCGGGACATCTTGGACTCCGGATAGGCTGGGCTGCTCGCGATTTTACGATTTCGGCCCGGTCGGGGGCACCGTATAGCGCGTTGCGTGGCTGCCGACGAGGGCCACAGAGCGCACCGAGGCCCCCGCCTCGATCAGGGCAGCCCTGATCTTGTCGATGCTGGTCGCGCCGGTGACCGAGACCAAGAGCGCCGCGCCGTCGAAGGCGGTATCAGGCACGGCCACGATCTCGGCGAGCGGCGACAGCGCGCGGGCGACCTCGGCGTTCCATCCCGAGACGCGCACGCTGAAGGTCTCGACCTCCGTCACCAGGGCGCTGTCGGCGACGCGCGAGATCGCGAACACCGGCAAGGCGGCCGGATGGTCGGCACGCTCGATGAAGGGCATCCGCGCGATGATCTTCGGCGCGCCGTCCGCTTCCAGCTCCAGCCACCATGGCGTGCGGCTCGAGGTCGCCGAGACCATTGCCAGATCACCCTTGGATTTCGCTACCGCCTCGACCGCGGCCTGTGCGCTGAAATGCGCGACGTAAGGCACGGTGAAGCCGAAATTGAAGCGCACGGAATCGCGCATCGCCGCCTCGCTGGCCGAGATGTCGGCATGCACGGAGAACGGCGCCTGTACGTAAGTGAAGGTCGAGATGATGACGCGCCAGATGCTCTCGACCGTGTCGAGCGGCAGGATGCCGCGATGACGCTGCACGATCTCGCGCATCATGGCAGCCTCGCGCGCGGGACGGAACGCCGAGCCGACCTCCTGGGTCTGCTTCACCTGGATCAGGCGATCGATGATCTCGCCGCGCTGCATGAGGAGGCGATGCATGCCCTCGTCGATCGCGTCGATCTCCTTGCGCAGTTCCTGAAGCGATGGTGGCGCGGGCGGACGTTGGGACATGTCTGGTCGTCGATCGTTCCGGTGGGGGATATCCTGATTAGGCAGTCGGGGCGGCGAAAGCAAAGAGAAATGACGTGCTTTGCGGGCGTCGCGGCAGAGGCGAATTGGGCCGATCCGGGCCGCGACTTGACGAAAACCGCCCAAGACGGTAGCTTTTGCCCGTTCCGTGGTCATTTGAGCCGGCCGGCTTGCAGCCACGTTAAAAAACTCGCTAAACAGGCCGGGGACGCTTCCGATCCCGGCCGAACCTATCGTTCAGGCCGGGTTTTTCATGGCCTGATGTCAGCGGCGCGGTCGAGCAGCCAGTCGCAAACGAGGTCGATGTCCGAGATGGGTAGCGTCAAGTCGATACCGAGTCCTGCGATCAGCGCCGATGAGCGATCGCACGAGGTGGATCATCCAAGCTCGCTGGTTGCGCATTTCGGCACCGAGCAGCCGCTGCGGCTCGATTGCGGCGTCGATCTCACCCCGTTCCAGATCGCCTACCAGACCTATGGCGAGCTCAATGCCGATCGCTCCAACGCCGTGCTGATCTGTCATGCGTTGACCGGCGACCAGCATGTCGCCAACGTACATCCCGTCACCGGCAAGCCGGGCTGGTGGGAGACGCTGGTCGGTCCCGGCCGACCCATCGATCCCAAGCACTACTTCATCATCTGCTCCAACGTGATCGGCGGCTGTATGGGCTCGACCGGGCCGGCGTCGATCAATCCCGCCACCGGCAAGGTCTGGGGCCTGGACTTCCCCGTCATCACCATTCCGGACATGGTGCGCGCGCAGGCGATGCTGATCGACCGGCTCGGCATCGACACGCTGTTTGCGGTCGTCGGCGGCTCGATGGGCGGCATGCAGGTGCTGCAATGGACCGCCGCCTATCCGGAGCGCGTGTACTCCGCGCTGGCGATCGCCTGCGCGACGCGGCACTCGGCGCAGAACATCGCCTTCCACGAGCTCGGCCGCCAGGCCGTGATGGCCGACCCCGACTGGCACGGTGGCGGTTATGCCGACCGCGGCATCCATCCGCATCGCGGGCTCGCGGTGGCGCGGATGGCGGCGCACATCACCTATCTCTCGGACGCGGCGCTGCACCGCAAGTTCGGCCGGCGCATGCAGGACCGCGAGCTGCCGACCTTCTCGTTCGACGCCGATTTCCAGGTCGAATCCTATCTGCGTTACCAGGGCTCGTCCTTCGTCGAGCGCTTCGACGCCAATTCCTATCTCTACCTGACGCGGGCGATGGACTATTTCGACATCGCCGCCGACCATGGCGGCGTGCTGGCCAAGGCCTTCGCCGACATCAAGACCCGCTTCTGCGTGGTCTCCTTCACCAGCGACTGGCTGTTTCCGACCTCGGAATCGCGCGCGCTGGTGCACGCGCTGAACGCTTCGAGCGCGCGCGTGTCATTCGCCGAGATCGAGACCGATCGCGGCCACGACGCCTTCCTGCTCGACGTGCCCGAATTCTTCGACATCTCCCGGGCCTTCCTGCAATCGGCAGGCAAGGCCCGCGGACTCAACCTCGAGGACCGTTAGCGATGTCCGTGCAGGAAGTGTTGCCGCTGGACGGCGTTGCCGCCAGGCCATCGGGTGATTATCGCGCCGATCATCGGCTGGTCGCCGAGATGGTCAAGCCGGGCTCGAAAGTGCTCGACGTCGGCTGCGGCGACGGCGATCTGCTTCAGCTGCTGGAGACCCGCGGCATCGACGGCCGCGGCATCGAATTGTCGCGCGAAGGCGTCAACCGCTGCGTCGCCAAGGGGCTCGCGGTGGTGCAGGGCGATGCCGACACCGATCTCGTCAATTATCCCGACGATGCCTTCGACTACGTGATCCTGTCGCAGACGCTGCAGGCGACGCGGCAGCCGAAGGTCGTGCTGGAGAACCTGCTGCGCATCGGCCGCCGCGCCATCGTCTCGTTCCCGAATTTCGGCTTCTGGAAGATGCGGCTCCAGCTCCTGATCGGCGGCCACATGCCGCGCACGGAGAATCTGCCGGCGACCTGGTACGACACCGCCAACATCCATTTCTGCACCATCAAGGATTTCGTGCAGCTCTGCGACGAGATCAACGTCAAGATGGAGCGCTCGGTCGCGCTCGATCTCTACGGCCGCCCGGTGCCGCTGAACCTGCCCTGGTGGGTGTGGAACATGTTCGGCGAGCAGGCGGTGTTCTTGCTGAGCCGCGGCGGGGGGAAGTAGTTTCTCTCCGTCATTCCGGGGCGATGCGAAGCATCGAGCCCGGAATCCATCGTCCAACAGCGCCTGCAGCCCGATGGATTCCGGGCCTGCGCCTTCGGCGCATCCCGGAATGACAGCTAGTGGGAAACCAGCGACCGCGGGTCCCGCACCGGCCAACGTCCTGCTTCCACCAGCGTCACGAACCGCTCGACACTCTCGTTGAACAGCGCGGGCTCCTCCAGGTTCAGCACGTGGCCGGACTTCGGAAACATCGCGAGCCCCGCCGCGGGCAGGTGCTTCTTCAGGAACAGGCTGGCGCCCACGCAGGGCTCGTCCTCGTCGCCGCAGATGATCAGCGCGGGTGTTGCCGCGCCTCTGATCGCGTCCGTCATCGTGTAGATCGAGGGACGGCCGCCCTGGAATCCGCGCATGGTGCGCGCCGATCCCTTGGCATCGTGCCGCGCCAGTGCGGCGTAGAAATCGGCATGCCCGCGTGGATCCTTCACCAGGAACGGAATCCGGCTCGGCGCCTCGCGCGTGACTTTCGCGACCTCCACCGATCCCAGCGTCTCGAACTGCTCGGCATTGGCGCGGCACTGCGTGCGCCAGGTCTCCAGGTTCTCGAGCTCCGAGCCGGAGCCGACGCCGGCCAGCGTCATCGACAGTGCGCGCTGCGGCGCGTTCAACCCGATCTGCAACGAGGAATAGGCGCCCATCGAAAGACCGACGAGATGCGCGCGCTCGATGCCGAGATGATCGAGCACCGCAAGCGCATCGGTGTAGAAATGCGTGTAGGTGTAGACCTCGCCGTCAGGCACGTCCGACGGCGTGTAGCCGCGCGCCGAATAGGTGATGCAGCGATGGCCACGCGAGAAGTAGCGCATCTGCGGCTCCCAATTGGTGTAGTCGGCCGCGAACTCGTGCAGAAAAAGTATCGGCGTTCCCTGGCCCGCCTCCTCGAAATAGATGCGGACGCCGTCCCTGGTCGTGGCGTGGGGCATTAACCGTTTCCCTCTGTTTCAAGCCGTGTTCGAGGATCGCAGTTAATTCTGTTGTCGGCAATGCGGCAGCAGCGCCGAGCACGAACACAAAATCATTGCAGCCATTCGCGGGCGTTGCGTCTTTTTCTCGCCACATCGGGCGGCTTAACGGCCAAACGGATGTCGGCCATTGCACGGGCCGGCGGGAAGTGGGGGTGTCAAGAAGGATGAAGAATGTTCGAGTTGTTTGCGTCTCGCCTGTCGCGTTGTGTTGTCGCGCTGGCGCTGTTCTTCGCGGCGTTCGCCGTGTTCGTTTCTCCGGCCTCGGCACGGCCGTATCATCGTCATAGCGCAGAGCGGCACGGTTACGTGCATCACGCCAGACATCATCACCACCGTCACTATCGCCATCATGCCCGCAGTTCGCGCTTCGAGCGCAGCGCGGCGCAATTGCAGGCAAGCGGCTTCGCCGACACCCAGGCGAGCTATGATCCGAATGCCAATGCCAGCGGTGCCGGCATGAATGGAGGCTTCAGCGGAGGATCGGGTCTCGTCTCCGAGGCTCGCCGCCATATCGGCGGCAATCCGACCGGGCGCGGCCGCCTGTGGTGCGCGCGCTTCATGAACATGGTGCTGGAGCATACCGGCCATCGGGGCACCGGCTCCGACATGGCGAGCTCGTTCGCGCGCTACGGCACGCGCATCTCCGGACCGCAGGTCGGTGCCATCGCCGTGATGTCGCGCGGCCGCCGCGGCGGTCATGTCGGCATCATCACCGGCATCGACGCGCAGGGTAATCCGATCATGATCTCCGGCAACAACGGCAACCGCGTCCGCGAAGCCCCGGTCTCGCGCGGCAAGATCTATGCGTATGTGATGCCGAACTGACGGTGGAGCTGTAGCGACGGTCTCGTAGGGTGGGCAAAGCGAAGCGTGCCCTCCGCTCGACGAGATGGTGGGCACGGCGCAAGAGCGCCTTTGCCCACCCTACGGCAGCGGAGTTAGCTCACAGCAGCTTCGGCTCTTCCACCGCCACCACATCGCCGACGCCGACGTCACCGTCGGCGATCACCTCGGCATAGATGCCGCAGTCCATATGGCCGAGATGGCGCGAGAGCGTGGGCGGGATTTCGAGATCGCGCTTGGCGGTCTCGGGGTCGACATTGGTGGCCGGGCAGCGGACGATGCGCTTGATCACCTTCAGTCTGGCCTGCCCGATCGCGAGCGTCTGGCCGACGAGGTCGAGCTCCGACCAGGCCGGCCAGCCTTTCACGTAGAGATTGGCGCGGAAGCGCAGCGGATGCACGGCGACGCCGCCGAGCATGGTCTCGATGGCGCGGACGCTGTCGAGATTGATGATGGAGACGACCTTGCGGGCAACGTCGGAGAAGCTGTGGTCGCGGCCGGAGAGGATTTTGGGCGGGCCCTTCAACTCGGGCTGAAAGTTCTCCGTGAAATAGGCCTCGATGGCGGCGCGCCCGGCGGCGGTCTCGAGATCGCCGCTGGCGACGATCTGGCCGTCCTTGCGGATGGTCAGCACGTTGGTTTCGTCGTCGAACCGGCTGTCGAGCTCGGCCAGCCGCTCATTGCGCGCCAGCATCAGGAACTGGATTTTCGGCTTCCATTCGGGCGCCTCGGGGTCGAACCCGCTCGGGCCGTTCTCGATGGCGTAGCGGCGGTCGGCCGGCAGGGTCTGGCCGACCCGCAAAGGAACGTGCGACAGGCGCTCCGGCGTCAGGCCCTTGATCGGGTAGCGGTAGAGGCCGGTGATCTCGGCGGTATGGCTGGCTGTCATGCCGCTACTTAAGGGATTCGGCCCGCCACCGCCAAGCCCGCCCGTCCGCGCACGAAATGGTGAAGTAGCCTCTTTCGCATCCGCAACCTGCTTCCCACATCTGGCCGAGGCCGGCGGCAACGCCGGCAAAAGACGACCGTTACCGGTTGAGAAACGTCAATGCGGTAATTGGAAACCCAATGAAGATGCCGTTTGGGGTGCCTTAGAGGGCCCCGAGGGCAGGCCGAGGGACAGAAAAGATGAATATCGAGAAGTATACCGAACGCTCCAGGGGCTTCATCCAGTCCGCGCAGTCGCTCGCCATGCGCGAGGGGCACCAGCAGTTCTCAACCCTGCATGTGCTGAAGGTCCTCTTGGACGACAATGAGGGGCTCGCCGCCGGTCTGATCGACCGCGCTGGCGGCAATTCCCGCGCAATCCTGAAGGCGACCGAGGACGCCCTCAACAAGGTGCCGAAGGTCTCCGGCGGCGGTGCCGGGCAGATCTATCTCGCGCCCGAGCTGGCCCGCACTTTCGATGCGGCCGAAAAGGCCGGCGAGAAGGCCGGCGACAGCTTCGTCACGGTCGAACGGCTTTTGCTCGGGCTCACGCTGGAGAAGACCAGCGAGGCCGGCACCATCCTGAGCAAAGGCGGCGTCACGCCGCAAAACCTCAACGCGGCGATCGAGGCGCTGCGCAAGGGCCGCACGGCCGACAGCGCGACCGCTGAGAACGCTTATGATGCCCTGAAGAAGTATGCCCGCGACCTCACCCAGGCTGCGCGCGACGGCAAGCTCGATCCGGTCATCGGCCGCGACGAGGAGATCCGCCGCACGATTCAAGTGCTCTCGCGCAGGACCAAGAACAACCCCGTCCTGATCGGCGAGCCCGGCGTCGGCAAGACCGCCATCGCCGAAGGCCTCGCGCTGCGCATCGTCAACGGCGACGTGCCGGAGAGCCTCAAGGACAAGAAGCTGCTCTCGCTCGACCTCGGCGCACTGATCGCAGGCGCGAAATACCGCGGCGAGTTCGAGGAGCGGCTGAAGGCCGTGCTGCAGGAAGTGACCGGCAGCGAGGGCACATTCATCCTGTTCATCGACGAGATGCACACGCTGATCGGCGCCGGCAAGGGCGACGGCGCGATGGACGCCTCCAACCTGCTCAAGCCGGCGCTCGCGCGCGGCGAGCTGCACTGCATTGGCGCGACCACGCTCGACGAGTACCAGAAGCATGTCGAGAAGGACGCCGCGCTGGCGCGGCGATTCCAGCCGATCTTCGTCAGCGAGCCCTCGGTCGAGGACACCATCTCGATCCTGCGCGGCTTGAAGGACAAGTATGAGCAGCATCACGGCGTGCGGATCACCGATTCCGCGCTTGTTGCGGCGACGACGCTGTCCAACCGCTACATCACCGACCGCTTCCTGCCCGACAAGGCGATCGACCTCATGGACGAGGCCGCGGCGCGGCTAAAGATGCAGGTCGATTCCAAGCCGGAAGAGCTGGATTCGCTCGACCGCGAGATCATCCGGCTCAAGATCGAGCAGGAGGCGCTGAAGAAGGAAAGCGATGTCGGCTCCAAGTCGCGGCTCCAGACCCTGGAGAAGGACCTGGCCGAGCTCGAGGAGAAGTCGGCGGCGCTGACGGCGCGCTGGAGCGCGGAGAAGAACAAGCTCTCCGACGCCCAGAAGCTGAAGGCCGAGCTCGACGGCTTGCGTGTCGAGCTCGCCAATGCGCAGCGGCGCGGCGAATTCCAGAAGGCCGGCGAGCTGGCCTATGGACGGATCCCGCAGCTCGAGAAGCAGCTTGCCGATATCGAAGCCAAGGAGAACTCGGGCGAGATGATGGAGGAGGCTGTTACCGCCAACCACATCGCGCAGGTGGTCTCGCGCTGGACCGGCGTGCCCGTCGACAAGATGCTGGAAGGCGAGAAGGAGAAGCTCCTGAAGATGGAGGAGCAGCTCGGCAAGCGCGTCGTCGGCCAGGCCGAGGCCGTGCGTGCGGTCGCAACCGCCGTGCGCCGCTCGCGTGCCGGCTTGCAGGACCCGAACCGCCCCACCGGCTCGTTCATGTTCTTAGGGCCGACCGGCGTCGGCAAGACCGAGCTGACCAAGGCTCTCGCGGAGTACCTGTTCAACGACGAGACCGCGATGGTCCGCCTCGACATGTCCGAATACATGGAGAAGCACTCGGTCTCGCGGCTGATCGGCGCGCCTCCGGGCTATGTCGGCTATGACGAGGGCGGCGCGCTCACCGAGGCGGTGCGGCGCCGACCCTACCAGGTGGTGCTGTTCGACGAGATCGAGAAGGCGCATCCTGATGTCTTCAACGTGCTGCTGCAGGTGCTCGACGACGGCCGCCTGACCGACGGCCAGGGCCGCACCGTCGACTTCCGCAACACGCTGATCATCATGACCTCGAACCTTGGTTCGGAATATCTGGTGAACCAGCCGGAGGGCGAGGACACCTCGGCCGTGCGCGAGCAGGTGATGGGAATGGTGCGGGCGCACTTCCGCCCCGAATTCCTCAACCGCGTCGACGAGATCATCCTGTTCCACCGCCTGCAGCGGAGCGAGATGGGCCGGATCGTCGAGATCCAGTTCGCGCGGCTGCAGAAGCTCCTGACCGATCGCAAGATCGTGCTGAGCCTCGATGCCGCCGGCCGCGACTGGCTGGCTGCCAAGGGCTGGGATCCCGCCTACGGCGCACGGCCCTTGAAGCGGGTGATCCAGCGCTACCTCCAGGACCCGCTCGCCGAGATGATCCTCGCCGGCGACGTCAGGGACGGCGACAATGTCGCGATCTCGTCCGAAGGCAACGTGCTGACCTTCAACGGCAAGGCGCCGCAGACCGCCGAGATCACCCAGTTCGAGGCGCCGTTGGCAAAGCGGAAGCTGAACTGATGAAATACACGCCCTCCGCGCCAAACTCGCGGAGGGCGTTTTCAATCCGCTAAGAACGCGTCCACCACTGCCTGATCGCGGTCGTAGACCCAGCATTCGCTCAGCAGGCCTTCACGCACGGCATAGACCAGCAACCGTTCCAGTTCAGCCGTGCGACCGTCCCGGCTGAATGATTCCCGTGCGAGAATGGCGCCGCGCCGCGGCCCGGCCATCACGTCATCGATGGCGAGCAGTTTTCGGTTGGAGCGGCGTGCGACCTCGGCCAGAGTGGCAAGCGCGGCCGCCTTGCCGCGGTGAGTGCCGGCGAGCGGATTATGGCCGGCATAGTTCAGCATGAATTCATCGTGGTAGCAGGCGGCGATCGCGGCGCGGTCACCGGCCTGCCAGGCGGTCGCGTAGCGCGTGATGGCGGCGCGGATCGCGGCGATTTGTGCGGCGTCGTCTACCAGAACTCTGTCCATCGATATGATCTCCCGGGTCATCGGCAGCGCTGTGCCGGTGCGCTATGATGAGGCATGACCTCGCCTTCCGGCTTTCAGGAACTGGCTATCAGCACGCCGCCCAGCGGCGGACCAAAGAGGGCGCGGATGCTCGATTGGGACGCGCGGGTGCTCTATCTCGGTCCAGCCTTCGGGCTGACGCCCCACCGCAATGCCACCGGCGTGCTGGCCGTCGCGCTCGACGGGGCGATAGGCGTAGCTAACGATCCGAGGGCGCGCTCACCGTCTTATCGCCAGACCCGCAGCGTGCTGATCATGCCCAACAGTCTGCACCATCTCCGCACCGATGCTGGACGGATGGCCTTCCTCTATGTCGATCCCCTCGGCCGCGATATCGAGGCGCTTCGCTCACGAATGAAGGAGGTCGGATCGAGGGCCGCGTTCGACATGATCGACGAGAGGTCGGTCGTCGCGCTGTTCGGCGCCATCGCGGAGCGACGCCTCGCATCTGAGGACGCGCAGCAAGCAGCCCGCGATATGCTTGGGATCGGATCAAGTCCGCAGCCAGATGCAAGAATTGCCGCCGCCATCGAGCGGATGCGCGAGCAGCCCAGCGGTTCGCACACCCTTGCTGAACTCGGCCGCAGGGCCGGACTTTCGTCCTCGCGCTTCCTGCATCTTTTCAAGGACGTCACGGGTGTGCCGCTCCGCCGCTACCGGATCTGGTCCCGGATCGGCGCTGCCGCGCGGGCGGTCGCACAAGGCCAATCGCTGACCGAGGCCGCGCATGACGCGGGCTTTTCCAGCTCCGCGCATTTCAGCACGGCCTTCCGCGACATGTTCGGTATGATGCCGTCGGAATTGTTCGCACGGGTGCGTGCGGGCTAGAGTCTGCAACGTTCTGTTGCAGGTACTCGGCGACGGCCCGCTGACCGAGGGCAGGGCTGTACCGGCGATTCCGCGACATGCTGATCATCATGGCCTCGAACCTCGGTCCGAGTATCTCGTGAACCAGCCGGAGGGTGAGGATCTGAAATGAAATCCGCCCCGGAGGTCACCTCTCCGGGGCGTCTTGTTTTGCTGTCTCGCCAAATTTAGTTGCCGGCCGCCAGGGCGGAGCGCGGCTCGACGCCGTCCTCCTCCTCCTCCTCCAGCTCCGACAAAATATCCACCAGCTCGCGCACCCGGCCCTGCGCCAGCGGGCGCAAATCGTTGATCATCGGCTCGTCGTTGGCGAGCCAGGCCTGGGCCTCGGCAAGCTCCTCGGCGGTCGCGCCAGTTCCGATAATCTGGGCAATGGTGACATCGTCGGCGCGGTCCACGGCTTTGACGACATCGTCGCGTGAGAGGCGCGTCATGGGCGATCCTCCTGCTGGCTTCCGGTCAGCGTCTAAACGGCGAACCGGCGCGCCGGTTCCCGGGGTCGAGCCCCGTGCACGCCACTGCTATTTCTTCACCACCTTGTAGATCGCATTCTCGACATCCGAGCTGACGTAGATCGCGCCCGTCGCGCCGACTGCGACGCCGGTGGGGATATGCGTCGGCAAGCCGCCGGGGGCGCCGGTCAGGCCGATCGGGAGATTGGCTGCGATCTCGGTGACCTTGCCGGATTCCGGCACGATCTCGATCAGCCGCTTGGCGCCGACTTCGGCGACGATCAGCTTACCGTCGCCGGTGCGCGCGATGCCTTCTGGCATCTTCAGATCCTTGGCGATCACGGTCTTTTCGCCGGTGCTGTTGATTTTGGAGATGATGCCAGCAAAAGCCTCGGTGACGTAAACCTCGTCGCCGGCCCCGCGGACGAGACCCATCGGACCCTCGAGCGCGCCGATCAGCGTGGTGCGATCCTTGCCGTGCTCGCCGCTCACCTTGACCAGCGACTTGGTGCCGAGCTCGGCTACCAGGATGCTGCCGTCCGCGAGCACGACCGCGTCATGCGGCGCCTTGAAGTCGTGCAGCATGTCGCGCGTCGCGCCGGTCTTGCCGTCGATCACCTGCACGGTGCCGGTGAACCAGCTCGACAGGACCACGTCGTTGCCCTTCGCCGTCGCGCTCATCGGATATTCGAGCGTCGTGCCAGCGGCGTGCATGCGCGCCTTTTCGATGACCTCGCCGGTCACGCCGTCCACCGTGCGATAGGCGAACAGGTCGGCGACGTGGATCGTGTCCTTGCCGTTCTCCGAGGTGACGCCGATGCCGCCGGGCAAAGCGAGCTTGCCGATGATGATCTGCTTGGCATGACCAGTCGCGGGATCGACCTCCTGGATGCCGTTGTCGGCCATGTTGGAGACATAGATGCGGTCCTTGTCGTCGATGGCGAGATTGTCCAGCGACGGCTTCAGCTGCGCGACCATGGTCTTGGCGCCCGATTTGGGATCGACCCGGACGAGCTGGCCGAGCGCGGTGTCGATCACGACGAGATTGCCCTTGGAATCGAAGTTCACGGCGGCCGGGATCTTGAAGCCGTCGGTGACGACACTCAGCTCGGCCTTGTCGACGTCGACCCTTGCGACCTGGCCCTTGAACCAGAGCGGACCATAGAGCTTGTCGTCGGGACCGAACTCGAAGCCGTTGAGGCCGCCCATCTTCTCCATGATCTGGCGGGGCGGTTTGACGCCCTCGACGTCGATCTCGTAGAGCGCATCGCCGAGGAAAACGGTGGTGGCGTAGAGCCTGCCGTCCTTGCGGAAGGCGAGCGAGTTGATGCCGGGCAGCCCGGACGCGAGCTTCTTGATCGGTCCGTCGCCCTTGCGCGCATAGAGATCGCCGGCGAGGAAGCCGGTCCAGGCCATGGTGCCGTCGGGCGCGAATGCAATGTCGTCGGCCATCCCCACCGGTGCCGGGATTGCAACCTTGGCGCTGCCGCCGGCAATGTCGACCTCGTAGAGCGCAGCGCCCGCGACGCTGCCGGCAAACAAATGGCCGGCCTTGTCGACACCGAGCCCGTGCACGCCGTGGAATGCCGAGCCCGGCACGAGTCTCGTGACCTCCCAGCCGTCGGCCGATGCGCTCGTTGTGGAGAACAGCGCAGCAATCAGGGCTGCGCAGGCGAGCCTGTTTCTCATGGCGTGACCTCCCATTTTTTGGAAAGTATTCGCCCGTCCTGCGGCTTTGGCAAACGAAACTTGACGTTGTGACGCCGCGAAGCGGCCTCGCTGCGCAGCGTACTTGCTTGAAATCCTGTTTGAAAATACCGGCCTTCTCGGCCGGTTGTCGGCTTACCGGTTGGTGACCTGCAGCGGCCCGCCGGTGGCGTCCGACATCCGGGCGATGGCGCCGCCGCGGCCGCTCATCATGCCGTCGAGCCGGTCGCGCTCCTTCTCGAAGCTTGCCAGCATCGGGCCCTCCAGCGAACGGCCACGCGGCAGCTTCACGCGCATCGGGTCGACGAAGCGGCCGTTGACCAGGATCTCGTAATGGACGTGCGGGCCGGTCGACAGGCCGGAGGAGCCGACGAAGCCGATCACCTGGCCCTGCCGCACCTTCTTGCCGGGCTCCATGCCCTTGGCGAAGGCCGACATGTGGCCGTAGGCAGTCTCGTAGCCGTTGGCGTGCTTGATGCGGATGTACTTGCCATAGCCGCCCTCGGGGCCGGCCTTCTCGATCATGCCGTTGCCGGAGGCGAAGATCGGCGTGCCGTAGGAGGTGGACCAGTCGACGCCGGTATGCATCTTCACGTAGCCGAGGATCGGGTGGCGGCGGCCGCCGAAGCCGGAGCGCATGATGGCGTTGTTGACGGGCTTTCTGACCAGGAACTTCTTCGCGCTCTTGCCGGTCTCGTCGTAATAGTCGACGAGGCCGTCGTCGGGGCTCTGGTAGCGGTAGTATTTCTTGGTCTCGCCGCCGACGGTGAGCGAGGCGAACAGCACCTCGTTCTTCTCGGTCGCGGTCACGCCCTCGTCCTCGCCCGCGTAAAACACGTCGAAGGAATCTCCGGGCTGCACCTTGCGCTGGAAATCGACGTCGTAGGAGTAGATCTTGATCATGTCCTCGATGACGGGCATCGGGACCTTGTTGCGCATCGCGGTCTCGTAGATGCTCTGGTAGAGCCGCACGCCGGAGCCGTCATCGTCATCCTCGTCGTCGCTGCTGGCGTTGGCCGCAGTATCGGCGACGGTATTCATGCTGGAGACGTCGACGGCGACGTATTTGCCGAGATCGGACAGCGCCGCGATCGCTTCCACCATCGTGTCGTTTGCAACCACGACGCGATAGGGCTGCAGGCGGGCGCCGGGACTTGCGGGCGCCATCAGGATGCGGAGCTTCTCGCCTTCCTTCAGGCCGCCGTCGCGGCCGCGCGGTCCGAGCGTCGCGGTGATCGCCTTGATCTCGTCGGCATTGGCGCCGAGATCGCGCAGCACGCCGGCGACGCTGTCGCCCTTCTTGACCATGTGGACGCGTTCGCCGTTGGGATTGCCGCCGGTGATCTGCTCCTTGGTCTTGGGTAGCAGCGTGACGTTCTCCGGCACCACGCGCGTCTCGAAGCCGGCATAGGGATCGGACGGCGAGGCCTCGGCGGCGTAGGCGGTTCTGATGTCGGAAGGACCGGTCGCGCCGGAGATGTCGGCAGCCGTGTTGGCGAGCGAGGCGTAGCGCACCCCGCCATTGCCGCGCCAATTGGCGGCATCGCGCACCCGCATCAGGATGTCGTCGAGTGCCACCACCGCGGAAATCTTGGCCTTCGGCAGCACCGGCGACAGGTCCTTGGTGACGAAGGACACTTCCGCGTCGGGCTCGACGGCTTCGGGATTGTTGGGATCGTCGGACGCCGTCTTCGGGTCGGAGCCGACATCGGTCAGCAGGCGCTGGGCGTTGAACGGCGGGATCTTCGCCGACAGATCGCTCGTCGTCATCGACAGATTGCCGGCGATCCGCACGAACGGACGCACCCGCATCACGTCACGGTTGCCGACGCGGGCAACCGTCGAGACGCGCATCACGTTGCGTGAAGCGGTGGATTCGCTCGGCGGCGGCAGGCGATCGCTCTTGTGCAGCGTGGCGGCACGATCGGCGGCGCCGAATGCTCCGCGCAGCGCGCCTTCGACCCGCTCCGGCACCTTGGCGAAGGTCATCTCGCCGTCGAGCGAAGCGAAAACGGCGCCGCCGATCAGGGCTGCGCCGCAGAGTCCGGTCAAAATTGTCCCGCTGAACCATTGCACCGAGACGCGTCGGCGGTCGATCACCGCGGCTTCAGAACCATCGACGGACAGCGGCGGCTCGTGGCCGAGATCGATGATCCCGGTCTCACGCCCGTAAGTGCCGCGTGACGTCCTGTGGTTCAACCCAAGTCCCCCAACTCAACGACCCAAGATGCCCGGTTTCGAACCTGTCCCAGGCTGCCCTCTTGAACGGGGATCGCCGGAGCAGGCAAGCCGCACAACTGTCCGCGCCCAGAAAGCCCCTTGATGGGGCCGGCCGAAATTACGAACAGCTGGACGGGTAAAGCTCTCTCGATGTCTTTCGAATGCCGAAGGAAGGTCGCGTCATTTGCAACATCGCCTTCCTCTGACCCCATGAAAATCGCCGGCAGCCCCCACAGGCGTCCCCGCGATTCAAGCTTGTCTCTTATCAGAACGCCGCGGGATTGTGGCTCAAGTACGGCGCCAAATATGGAAAAAGTTTCCTAAATGCCGGGCCGTAAAGGCCCCCGTGAGATCACGGGCTGAGCTCGAGCGGGGTGGGGGACAGGGC
>NZ_JADYVH010000008.1:0-343962 GCF_020193615.1 Bradyrhizobium sp. IC4059 | reverse complement strand
ACACCCCGGTGATCCCGCCCCCCGGCAGCCCCGGCGGCGACCCCAATGTGCGGCCGAAATAAGGGCGCTTCCCTTCGCCTCTCCCCGCTGGGGAGAGGCCGGAATCCGCGCAACGCGCGGATTCCGGGTGAGGGGGACACCATCCACGAGTCCGGCCCCGTAAAAAATCGCAAATTCTGGTGAGAAATCGGGCCGAAGCGGGCTTGTCGCGCCGAAGCTTTAGCGAAGGCGGATTGACTTACCCCCGCCCCCTTCCTTATATGCCGCGCGTTCGCGAGATCGGCCTCAAGTCGCCGCCGCGATCCCTGTGGCGGGGTAGCTCAGCTGGTTAGAGCACGGGAATCATAATCCTGGGGTCGGGGGTTCGAGTCCCTCCCCCGCTACCACCTTTCCCCACACTCCTTTGACTTGATTTGGATAGGCCTTTTCGCCAAGCAGGGCGTTTAGTCGGCCTGCTATCTCGACGGCTAAACCACCTGGGCGTTCCGGTTCGCGGAACACGGTGACCGTCTCGACCAAGTCTCTAATGGCTTCTGCGGCCTCTCCGTCGCCCGCACTGACACCTTTACCCAGTGCTTCTTCAAGCCGACCGAGTTGCTCCTCATATCGTTTGAGGATGGCCGGATGCAGCGCAATTTCGATCGGAGCGGGTGGTTCGCTTTGCAACTCCTCAGATATCCGCTTTCGTTCGGCATCTAAGGCAGTCGATCGCGGCCCGAGCACGGACGGATCGCCATGTCCCTTCGCGATCGCATCCACCAGTCGTTCGATTTCTCGACTCAACTGCCCTAGCTGCTGCTCAAGGCGGTGCCGCTTTGCCTGTGATGTAGCTAGGAGGCGCTTCCGCTCCTCCAGATACGTTCGTACGTATTCCGAAAAAACCTTCGGTGCACGCAGCTCGGCCCTGAGCCCGCTGAGGACTGCACTTTCGACCGCATCTAAATAAAAGGTCTTGGCATCAGAACATGTGCCGCTCTCTTTCGCCGCAGAGCAGCGAATACGAATGCGGCCTGACTTGTCGCGTCCATTAGTTGCCATACCCGAACCGCATGAGCCGCACCGGAGCAGTCCGGATAGCATCCGACGAGGCCGACGTTGGTGGCTGGGGTGGATGTGACCGCGCTCTTCCTTGCGTTGCTGAGCAGCCGTGAATAGCTCTGGATTGACAATTGCAAGATGCGGCACTTCAGCCACCTGCCAGTCACTCTTCGGATTTGGTCGTGACAGGCGTTTTCCCGAGTCGGGGTCCTTCACCATCCTGACTTTGTTCCAGACAAGGCGCCCCACATAAAGTTCGTTTAGCAGAATGCCGGCGCCCCTCTCATGATTGCCATTGATTGTTGACGCATTCCAGCCTCGCCCCCGCGGAGGTGATACCCCCTCGTTATTGAGATCATGCGCGATTTCCCGAGGCGTACGACCATCCACGTATTCCTGAAAGATGCGCCGGATCACTTGTGCCTCGGCCTCGACAACCACTCGTTCACCACTTCTTCCAGGTACCGCTGCGTATCCGTACGTCAGGCCCCCGCCAGCCAAACCTTGCTTAACCCGCCCCGCTTGGCCGCGACGCACTTTGTGCGCATTGTCCTCGCGATAAAGTTGTCCGACCAAGCCGCGAAGGCCCACCAGCACGGTGTTAGCGACGCCCTCGTGGACCGCCCGGATCTCGATCCCGAGAAATGACAGCCGCTTATGAATGCCAGCCAGATCTTCCATGTCGCGAGAGAGGCGATCGAGCGCTTCGACGATCACCACGTCAAAGGATCTCTCCCGCGCTTGGTCCAACATCTGTAGAAGGCCTTCGCGGCCCATGACAGACCCGCCCGAACGAGCCCGATCTTCATGGGTACTGACAACAATTAATCCTTCGCGCTCGGCATAGCTCTGACAAAGTGAAAGCTGATCCTCAATCGATCGCTCGTTCTGGAGATCGGTTGAGAATCGAGCATAGATCGTCGCTCTTTTCCCCGCTTCGCTCGATGAGCTGTCTTTCATGATCTTCCCTCGCGGCCACACGGGCAAGTACTCGCGCGAGGCGTAAGATCGCCTTGTCTGGTTTCGCCTGCAAGGAAAATTTGAGATCGGCTTCCCGCACGATCGAACCTCTAGGCAATCGCGCAGCTCAACGAGGTGCACGCACCTACGCTGGCGTCAGTCGACAAGACGACGTGGGGGGAACTGATCATCTCGAGCATCCTGCTCGGATGATGACTAAGTGCAACGGCCGCTATGAACTCGTCGTGCAATCGGATGCCTAGGCGAAGAAAAAGACAGGAGCGAACGGCTTTGCGTGAATGGAATTGATACTGCTGGGAAGCGCACAACCTCTCCATCTAGCGAATACCGAAGTGGAAACTCCGGGCCTCGCCAAAGGACTCTATTCCAGCTGTCGAATTCGCCAAGTTCGGCCTGATTGGAGCCCTTAGCTAGACCCTGAGCGAGGAGGCGGTGGATGGTTCAACCGTCCATAGGCAGGTCTACCCAGCGAGCGGAAATGGCCTTCGCCGTTCTCGCAAACATCAGACAGACTGCTATGGCTCGACTATGGCCTGGATATTGCGTCTTTTGACGAAATCGATGCCCCTTCGCTGGCGCACGACCCTCGTGCGCATGTTGCTGCGACTCCTGATGGCTAACGTCGTGTGACGGGGAGCCTACCCATCAAATCTGGCAGGTGCCATGTGGAACCGGTTTCGAAGATCCATTTAGAAAGACTCTCATACGGCATTGGCGCAACCGCAATAAGCATATGGCCAGGTACGATCGTCTGCCGAATTTTGTCTCAGATGAAGGACGCGCATACGTAGCGAATTCTGCGAAATGCCTTCAGGTTCTGACATTTCAATATTCCCGTGAGATGGCCGGTGTTTTCACGCGCGCTCCAATGATGCGGGAGTCGGGAATCAGATGCGTGGCTACGGTGCACAAGCCAGAAGCTCATAATTGCCCCCTCGCGATAAGCGGCTTCAGGATCGGGCGCGGGGGCAGGAGTGCACGGCACAACGCTGCAGTTTCTCCCTTGTAAGACAGCTCAACCTACCAAATCTGGCAGGTGCCTTGCGGGACGTCTCGACGATAAAAGGCAGGGCGCCCCGGGGCAGCCGCCCCAAGGGTGCGAGGCGGCAGCGTTGCAGTACCGCGACGCTGGCGAGCGAAGTTAGTGGCGCATGTGATAGGGACAGCGCTTTCCAAGGGCCTCTCCGACGAGCGCCGAGTCACACGTCATTTAACTCCGCTGGCAGCGCGGAGTTGGTAGTTTCAGAGCTTTGAACAGCGCGGAGGCCCGGCCCGCGCTGCCTCCCCTCTAGTTCTAGACCTTCTGGGCCTCGGAATACTTCGACACACTAACGGGTGAGCCATGCCCGATCCTGCTCGTCGATTGCTGTCAGCCAGAACCTTGAGATGCTTTCGCGAACTGCTGCATAAGCGGACGGACACGTTCCTTGGCAAGCGTCAGCATGAGTCGAGGCGGCTGCCCATGCCGAGCGCCGCTGAGATCGCTTTTCACCATGGACGGTTTCTCTGATCTCGATCAGCGACGTCTTTTGCGCCCTCTTAGATCCGATAGGTCATAGCTTCCTTGACCTCGCTTAAGCTGCAGAGGAGGCCGAATGCTGGTGCCGCCAAACGCCGCCCATTGCGGTTCGGCAGGCGACGGATCTTCTGCCGCGCGTACGAGATATCGCAGATGAGTCGAGATTTTTGGCGAGAGCGAAGAGGCAAACGCGCAAATCAGATAGTCTACCTGAGCATTGCGCAGCTACAAGGTCCTTTCCGATCGTCCTCGCCGAACAGATCATGGCAGGCCGCTCGACGAGGGCGGCAGCACTTCTCTTCCGCGCGTATTTTCGCAGCCGATCCCGCACATTCGCACTTTCCAATGTTGCGAGTTGTTCCGCCGTGTCTCGGCGAAGCAAAATGGTGGCATGCCGTTGACGAACCGGCAGACGCGAATTTCAAAGCTATGCTGAGCACAGATAACATCAACGCTGATGGCGTCGCAGCCTCACAGGTTGAGGCCGCGCGAATTCTCGGGATCCATCGAAGGATCCTGCGGGAATTCGGAGCCACGCGCTGACTGTACGCAAAGAGGCGCGACTGCATTGCGGCACGCATAGCCGCCATGGCGTTGCTCGTGTGGCTTCATTTTTGGGAACGGGAACCCGTTTGGTCGCTCGCGAGAGAAGGAATTGACCGATGCTTAGTGAAAGAAAGCATGCAGACGCTTGCGCCTCTCTATAAAAATCAAAGGCTCTGCCTGACATCGAGCTGTTCGCCGCGAACTTCATCGCGCAACTGCGCTCCATAAATAGCAGGAAGCCTGCCGAAGACGCTAGCCCGAGGGACAAACGCCTCGAAGCCAAGGCTCGCCGCCGCAAGCCGTGGTGGCCACACCTTGGTCTCTCGTAAAGCAAGGGGCGCGTAGGGGCGCTGGGCAACGAGAAGCTCGCCAGAATGGCGAACAGCGCCGGGAGCTATATCGGCCCGACAAAGGCCACGGTGTAGTGAGGGAGCTCCAGTGCTTGTACGCAGAGACGCTCTGGATAACGCGTTACGGAGCGGCCGATACCGCCGAACCCGGCGCGAAGCGTGCTGCCTTCATGCAAGGTGGTTCAACGTGGTGTGCTTGCCCATTTGCGCCGCCGTGCTGTGCATGACTACCAATGCTGGTAGGTCACCCGAGGCCGCTCTCTCGCTAAAGTCATTGTACCCTGAGGCGGCGGGCCTCACGGGAAAGCCGGGTGGGTTAGCCTTGTGATCCGCGAGGCTGACTAGCGTTCCGGCGAAGCGGATGCGGCAGATAGCGCATTTATCCACCTCCCCGGTGGACATCGGCGCCGAGTCGCATCCGCGCTGCTTTCTCTCGAACTCGCTAATTGCGTCTAGTTTTCGCGCCTTACTGGGAGATAGGCTGATCGAGCTCATTGAGCATTTTGACAGATCGGAACCCAATCGTCCTCCCCACGCGAACCCAGCGTGGAGCACGAGCCGGTAAGCGGCGCGACGTATTCAAATTCGAGAGCAACTGATGCGCAATCCGAATGGCCAATCCTGCATGGTCGAAGAGGCCACGAGCCAGGGGGCGTGAGGTCATACGGCCGATCAGTCATCAAACGTGCAGTGGATTGGCTGAGTGTCAATCCGGCGCGTAGTCCCAATGCGGGTGCCGCTGATCGCAAGCGCGCCGAATGACTGTTATCTGAGGCGTAAACGGCGATATCGCTGCCAACGGCAAGCGGCCCGCCCACATGGGTCGCCTTTCGTTCTGTAAATTGTGCAGGTCTGTCAGCTTTCGGTAAGCCAGCCCCGATAAAGAATCGTTGGGTTTAACGGGGGTGTGGCAGGGACAGCGCATGAGCTGAAGGACCACCATGTGCCGAGTCACGCTTCCGTTAAGCTCATTGCATTGCGGATGCGGCAGGATAGTGCCTCATGATGCCCCCAGGCGCCGAGCCGCGCCCGCAATGCTTCCAACTCGCGGGTTAGTTCTCCTTCTGCCGATTTTGCTCGTTCTGCAAGCAATCAGCTTCTTGCGCCGCTTGAAGCTCAGTTTGGAGCAGTTAGCTGGGTGGCAGCGAAAGCGCTGCCCCTATCTATGCATGGGGGAAAAGCGCTGATTCAAGTTCTGCTAAGTTCAACTGGCAGTGCGGGCGGGGTAGGGACAGCGTCTGCTCCAGCGCAACCAAGCGGCGCCGAGTCGCGCCCGCACTGCTTCCGATCAATCTTCGCCAACACTCAGGAAGGGAAAGGAGATTGCCTGGCTGAATCCGGTCCGCTGTTGTCTTGATGCAATTGTGTCCGCCATGTGTGGCGACGACGATGCCGACAGCGTCGTCGATTCTTCAATGCGGTGCTCCCTGTCGCGGCTTTCAAGGTCTAGGATAATCTTCTCAATGGACTGATTCTATCGCGCTTCGTCTGGACTTGCTCTGCCAACATTCCTTGCGCCTGTCATGTGCGTTGGCCTGTCATTGTGTTTTATGCACGGTTTTCTAGGAGCGCCCACGTGTCTGGTCATGCTGGTGTCTCCAATTGCTTCAAGCAAAGACCCAGCTTAGAGAGTCGCCGATGAGATGGGACCGACCTATTTTGATAGGTGCCGTTCGTTACTTCTCGAAGATATGACTAGGTCGCCCTTGGGAATTTGAGCCTCATGGGAGCAAAGGTGGCCAGCCCCAGTCTTTGTGACCGGGTTGGCCACCAGCGCTTGCGACACCATGCCCGTAGGGCAGCTACAGGGCAAAAATGCACATGTTCGAGCGGCATATCACGTCCCTGCGGTCGCAAGCGCTTGCGGTGCTTGTAGCCAATCAGGTCCGTGCCGCCGATCAGTCTCTGGGACTATCCGATCGCAAGCTCGCCACATTGAACATGGATGAAGTTCAGGCAATGCTAGCCATACTCGATTGCATAAAACCCGACCTGCGGCCGAAGGAAGCACGGCAGATCGCTGCGCGCATACGCGCGCTTTTAGAGGGGGCGCATGGGTGTCAGCCGGTTCGGGTAGCATGTCTGTGAGACCACTAGTGTGAGCTTTCGGTAAGCTGTCCAGCCTCTCGTGAACGAGGAAGCTGAAGTTGGCGAAGCTTTAGCCCGCTCGTGGAGGATCGATAGGCACCCATAAGGACGCGGCTCTGACGCCGAAAGATCGGGAAGCCATGGTGACGAGCGTGATCATAGTGGCCTCACAAAGGCCAACCCGCGCTGCAATTCAATATTTCGGCTAAAACCGTCGCCAAGTGGGTCAAGCGTTCCGCAAGGACAGGCGTCGATGGAGCGTGATCGCTCTACAAGGCTCTTTCAACGCCAAGCCAAACTCTGCCTGCCACATGCGCCGAACTCGGAGTGCCACGGCCGCGCCACGCCGATTGCGCAGCTTGACCCGGCCGAGCCGGTGCGGCGCTATGAACGTGAACGTCCGGGTGAGCTGACACATCGCTATCGACAAAGCTGGGCAAGTCCAACCGTGTAGACCATCGATCGATGGTGGCCGGACTCGAAAGAGCAGCCTGCGGGTACGCGGCGAAGAACCTGGCCGGGATTATGTCGACGTCTGAATCGAGGATGCCTCCCGAAATACCTTCAGCAAAGAGATGAAGAGCGAGCGGCAGGGCTGCGCCGCGGCCCTCCTCAAGGCGGGGACGCCACAAGCGTCGGCGTCAAGGTCAGCAGGTCATGACCGACAACGGACCCTGCTACGAACCTCTGCTTCCCGCAAAGCATGCGAACGCCTCGGCCTCGAGCAAATCGGCACCGAGCTCTATATTTTTCGGAAGAAATGCAAGCGGGGCGCAGGGGCTATTTCGCGATCGAGATCTGGTGCTGCGCTGGCTTGGAAACACGATCTTTGTCACGCCGCAGTATTGCGTCACCTCGGCGGACCTCAAGGAATTCTACACTGTACATCGTCGATCCAGCCGATGAGCTGCTCTAGAGCAGACCGGATCGGTCGCCGACGGCGGCAGCCGGTCGGCGAATCGGCGGAAGCCGACCCTCGCCCGCGTAACCAACAGACAACCCAAGAAAGTCTCCCGGCGATGATGGCGCAATCAAAAGGATTTTCATCCATCCGAGGGCCATTTTTGAGCCGTTGATTTCTTTTTCTCTTCCGCAAGTTGACAATTTTCTTCCGCGCTCCGTAGGAAGTACCGTGTGTGCGGAAGGCTGAACGTTCTTCAAATGAGAACAGTATACGCTGCGAAGCGTGTGACGGAGGCAATCTTCATTACCTCGGTTCCATCACCCCTCGATCCACCCCTATCTCGCAGCGGCCCTTCCGCCAATGAAGTTCGTGAACATCCGGAACAAGAACTCCGGGATGCGGATGTCGACCTATGTCATTCTCAGCGCAGGCGCTCGCGTTGCTGTGCTCTCAACGGCGCTGTTGCGCGGATCTGCCAATCCCGTGACCAACTCATTGTTTGCTGTTTGTCCTTCTTGGATGAGCACAAAGAAGAGGTTCACCTGCGTTTCGCAGCAACCAGTGATCGCCCGACATATTCGATCATTTCGAACGCTGTGGATAGCTATGACTTCGAAATCGTCGGCGAGTTAAGCGAAGTTCAAGCTTTGCCACATTCGCACCGCAAAATCGAACTGAGGTCCAAATGAGCCACGTTTCGGAGCAGCCGATCGATCGCATCACAATTCCCATGCTGCAGCGGTGGAAGCAGGACGGTCGGCGTCTCGTCATGACGACAGCCTACGACGCGGTTGCGGCGCGTATCGCGGATCCGTCCGTCGACATCATTCTCGTCGGCGACAGTGTGGGTAACGTTTGCCTTGGATTCGAAAATACGCTTCCAGTGAGCGTTGCGATGATGAACCATCATCTGGAAGCCGTGGTACGCAGCAAGCCTCGTGCTTTACTCGTCGCCGATATGCCATTTCTTAGCTTCCACGTCAGCGTCGAGGAAACCATACGCAACGCCGGCGGATTCCTGCAGCGAGGCGCAGCTGCGGTGAAACTCGAAGGCGGTGGCAAGAGAATCGAGATGGTACAGGCCCTCGTCGATTGCGAGATTCCTGTGATGGGTCATCTCGGTCTTATGCCCCAGAGCGTCAACGTCATGGGGGGCTTCAAAGTGCAGGGTCGGAAAGCGGATGAAGCGTTGCGTTTGCTCGATGACGCTCACCGTCTGCAGGAGGCCGGCTGTTTCGCTTTGGTATTGGAGGGCATTCCGGCCGAGCTTGCTGCTCGAGCAACCAAGTCCTTGACAATACCGACGATCGGGATCGGCGCCGGCCCGGACTGTTCAGGCCAGGTGCTCGTGTTTCACGACGTGCTGGGCCTCACTGGAGGTCATCGCCCCAAATTCGTTCGCGCCTATGCAGAAGGCTTTCAGCAGTTGCATGATGCGCTTTCGCGCTGGGCCGCGGATGTCCGCGGTGGTGCATTCCCGGGACCGCAAGAGTCCTATAGGCTTCCCGAAGGCGTCGAAGAAGCAATTACCAACTGGGCGCCGTTCAACCCAACTTGATATAGAGCTCTACATGCAAACAATCACGAGGGTCGCTGAACTTCGCCGTACTCTCGCAAAATCCCGCGGTGCCGATCAACGGGTCGGATTGGTGCCGACAATGGGCTATCTCCACGATGGCCACATGGCGCTGATCGCGGCGAGCCAGGCGCAATGCGACGTCACCGTCGTCAGCATCTTCGTCAACCCCACTCAGTTCGGACCAAACGAGGATCTCAGTAGCTATCCGCGCGACTTTTTACGTGATGAGGGACTGTGCCGTGATGGCGGTGTTGCGATCCTCTTCGCGCCGGAGACACAGGAGGTCTATACGAGCCATTTCGAAACCTTCGTTGAACCGGGCGACCTCGCCAAACCCCTGTGCGGAGTCTTCAGGCCTGGGCATTTTCGCGGTGTCGCGACCGTCGTATGCAAGTTGTTCAACATGGTGCAGCCCGATGTCGCGTTTTTTGGGCAGAAGGATTTTCAGCAATGCGCAGTCGTGCGTCGCATGGTAATTGATCTCAATCTCCCGATCGAGATGGTCACTGTACCAACCGTTCGCGAACAGGATGGGCTCGCAATGAGCAGTCGCAACCGCTATCTGAGCAAAGAAGAGCGTCAGCGGGCCCTTGCGATCAATCGTGGACTATCCGCAGCGCTCGACGAATTTCGCTCGGGAGAGCGCAACGTAGAAAAGCTGATTGCGGTCGCCAAGCGGCATTTAGAGGCAGTTGACAGACTGCAGTATCTTGAACTTGTCGACAGTGACACGCTCAAAACCGCCGATAGTCCACTGCGGCGCCCCGCGGCGCTTTGTGCGGCAGCCTACGTTGGCTCAACGCGGCTGATCGACAACGTCCTACTGGGGTTGCGAACTCGGTAGCGCAATGCGTGGCTAAACCGTGCGCAGCATATTGAGCAGCAAGAAATGCTCAAAGCACCTCCGAAGGGCGCGTCGAGCTGGTGGCGAAGGGCCGACTCCAAGGCGACCTTGTTCAGCGACTTAGCGAAGCGATAAGTCGCGGGTGCGTACGGAATATTGTGGGACCTAAAAGTTTGTGTCCGGCAACATCACGAGATTTGCTCTACGGCGGTCATCGATCAATTCGACAAACCTTGGTATAGTGCTTTACAGCCCAGGCTATATCACCCATTTACCTTTGTAGAGTTGAGCACCCGTCACGTCGTCTGTACTTTCGACGTCGAACCTCGATCATTTGGTTTGCGGGTCAGTGCGAAGCCTGAGCTGCTGCCTTGCTATAATTCGTTGAGTTCCGATCAGGTGTTGCGACGAACATCTAGAGTTCGGACCTTCGGCCGATTGCACTTAAGAAGACAGAGGCTTTATAGCAGGTGCCCATCATCGAGACGGGGATCAGCCATCAGAGCAGCGGAGCAACATTCACTCGAGTGACGAACATGGAAGAGAAGGATAGGGCGTCCGCATCCGCGAGCACGTGAGCTCTTAGAGTAGCCGATGGCGCGTCCCTCATACCGGAGGCTCTAGCACAGCCGCAGCATCGGTGATCATTGCCGCTTTATAAGTTGCGGCGAATTTGCATCCCACTCTTGAAAACATAGGTCGATATGGCATTTACCGAGCTTTTCATCAAACGTCCGGTATTGTCTATCGTCGTCAGTTCTTTGATTTTGCTGATCGGCTTGCGCGCGGCCACCGTACTGCCGATCCGGCAATATCCCAAGCTATCTAATACGGTTGTCAATATCACGACTTCCTATCCTGGCGCTTCCGCCGACATGATCCAGGGGTTCATCACCTCTCCCCTGGAGCAGGCAGTCGCGTCCGCCGAGGGCGTTGACTACATTAGTTCCTCGTCTGTGCTTGGTACTTCGACCATCAAAGTCTACATTAAGCTCAATTTCGATCCCAACGAAGCGCTCACGGAGGTGCTCTCCAAGGTCAACTCAGTCAAATACCTGATCCCGAAGGAATCAAACGATCCAGTCGTCACGAGGTCGACGGGTCAGAAGACTGCTGTCATGTACATCGCCTTCTCCAGCGAGGAACTGGCGGCAAGTGCGATCTCCGACTATCTCTCACGCGTCGTGCAACCGGTTATCTCGACGGTCGACGGCGTTGCAGCGGCAGACATTCTGGGCGGCCAGAGTTTTGCGATGCGGCTATGGCTCGATACTGCGAAAATGGCTGGGCACGGCGTGTCGCCGGCTGAGGTTTCGGCTGCAATCGCCGCCAACAACTTCCAGGCCGCGGCGGGCCAGACCAAGGGCTATTTCACTATCTCCGATGTCACGGCAAATACGGATCTGCGGAGTGTCGAAGATTTCAAGCGCATGATCGTGAAGGCCAATGACGGTGGCTTTGTGCGCATGGAGGACATTGCGGTAGTGGAGCTTGCCGCGCAGACTACTGACATTAGTGTCGCGATGAACGGCGAGCACGCGGTCTTTGTCGGCGTGCAGGCGAGCCCGCAAGGCAATCCTCTAAACATAGCGCGAGGCGTTCGAGGGCTGTTTCCAGAAATCGAGCGTAACCTGCCGCCTTCACTGAGGATGAAAGTAGCCTACGACTCCACCAAATTTATTCAATCATCGATCGATGAAGTTGAGAAGACGCTCATTGAGGCCGTCGTGGTCGTTGTGGTCGTGATCTTCCTGTTCCTGGCCTCGCTGCGCTCGGTCATCATTCCTGTCGTCACTATTCCGTTGTCGCTCGTTGGTGTCTGCAGCATGATGCTGGTGCTGGGGTTTTCATTCAATCTCTTGACCCTCCTTGCAATGGTTCTGGCTATCGGTCTCGTGGTCGACGACGCGATAGTGGTGGTGGAGAACATTCACCGCCATTTAGAAGAAGGTGCGACGCCCCTAAAGGCTGCCACAGCGGGCGCGCGCGAGATCGTCGGCCCCGTTGTCTCCATGACGATTACTTTGGCTGCGGTATATGCCCCAATCGGATTTCTGGGCGGGCTCACCGGTGCGCTGTTCCGCGAGTTCGCGTTTACGCTAGCGGGAGCGGTGATCGTTTCGGGCGTGATCGCTTTGACGCTATCGCCGATGATGTGCTCGCTCCTCCTGAAGAGCGCCGAGGGGGGACGGTTTGCAAGATTTGTGAACCGTGGGTTCGGCGCCATGACACAGTGGTACGGCCGCAAGCTCGATCGCTCGCTTGACTATCGACCGGTTACGGGGCTGTTTGCGGTAACCATGCTGGGCCTCGTCGGCTTTCTCTATATGCACACTTCCAAAGAACTCGCCCCCGAGGAGGATCAAGGGATCGTATTCGCTTTAATGAAGGCGCCGAAATACGCAAATATCGACTACCTCGACTATTACGGCAACAAGCTCGAAAACGCGTTACAGAAATTTCCAGAGACTGACTTGAGCTTCGTGCTCAATGGCGTTAGCGGCCAGCAGAGTGGCCTGGCGGGCATGTTGCTCAAGCCGTGGGACGACCGCACGCGATCATCGATTGTACTAAAGTCCCTTGTCCAGGCCGAGCTGTCAAAAATCGAAGGCATCAACGCGTTTGCCTTTAGCTTGCCTCCGCTTCCGGGCGGTTCGGACGGGCTACCAGTGCAGATGGTGATCAATTCGACCCTTGGCTTCCAATCCATCTACGAGCAGATGTCAAAGCTGAAGGATGCCGCGCGAAAGAGCGGGCTGTTCATGGTGAGCGACTCCGACCTCGAGTTCAACCAGCCGGTGGTACGAATCAAGGTTGATCGATCCAAGGCTAACGAGCTTGGCATCACCATGCAGACTATCGGCAATGCGCTTGCCACCTTACTTGGGGGAAACTACGTCAACCGCTTCAATTTGCAGGGCCGCTCTTACCAGGTGATCCCGCAGGTTCCCCGAGGGGAACGCCTGGTGCCGCAAGCAATCGGGAGTTATTACGTAAAGACCGCGACAGGCTCAATGCTTCCGTTGTCTACCGTAGTCTCCATCGAGACCGCCACCGATCCGAACGCGCTCACCCACTACAATCAGCTCAACTGCGCGACTTTTCAGGCAGTGCCGATGCCCGGCGTCACGATCGAACAGGCTGTGGATTTCCTGGAAGCCGAGGCGAAGAAACTGCCCGCAGGCTTCAGCCACGACTTCCTGGCCGACGCGCGCCAGTATGTGCAAGAGGGTAATCAACTGGCCATTACATTTGCATTTGCACTCATCATCATATTCTTGGTGCTTTCGGCGCAGTTCGAAAGTCTGCGCGATCCGCTCATCATCATGATCAGCGTGCCGATGGCAATGGTCGGCGCGTTGATTCCGCCATTCTTTGGCTGGGTGACCATGAACATCTACACCCAGGTTGGACTGTTGACACTTGTCGGGTTGATTTCTAAGCACGGCATCCTAATGGTTGAGTTCGCCAATGAGCTGCAGCTCAAGGAGAGAGTTGACCGTCGCTCGGCTATAGAGATGGCGGCGCGGGTCCGATTGCGCCCAATATTGATGACCACGGCGGCGATGGTCACGGGCTTCATGCCCTTGTTGACTGCAACGGGAGCTGGCTCGGCGAGCCGCTTCTCGATCGGGCTCGTCCTCGCCGCCGGCATGTCTGTTGGCACTCTGATCACGCTATTCGTGCTTCCTGCGCTCTATGTCGCGATCGCGTCCGATCACCGTGACGACGCGAGCGCCGACTGCGCGAACCTCGCCAAGCTCGACCTCACCGGCGCTGCTCACGCCGAGATGGCCAGGCAATGACCCATCAAATCAATCTGGGTTTGCTCCGTGTGGCGCGCGAAGGAGCCTAGGACCGTTTTACGTTTCCTGGGACATCGAGATCTTCGGGAGCAGGGCGCCTCATCTGCTCGGCGAAGAACACTTCGGTGGTCCGCTGCTGGCTGCTCAGGCGTAACGGCGCCGGTTATTCACGGCTTCGGAACCAAGCTCGACGTCGCGGAGGAGGCAAAAGACAATTGGTGCTCTCTTGATAAAAAGGTGGACCTACCAATCATCGCGAATGGCTCGGCCTGCCATTCGGATCGTTGGTGGGGTTGCTCTGATCCGTGATGCAGGCTTCCTTTTCGTGAACAAGCCGATCACACTTGTGCCGTTGATCGCTCTCAGCGCGAAACGCGCGGTATGCCAGCTGAATGCCCTCCTTGAGCGAGGTGGTGGCGCGCCAGCCGAGCCCGGACAGCCGACTGACATCGAGCAGCTTGCGCGGCGTTCCGTCTGGGCGCGACGTGTCGAAGCTGATCTCACCGCGAAAGCCGACGGCGGCCGCAACCATGAGTGATAACTCGGCGATGCTGATGTCCTCGCCGGTGCCGATATTGACCGGTTCTGGCGAGGAATAGGTCTTCATCAAATGGATGCAGGCGTCAGCGAGATCGTCGACGTAGAGAAATTCGCGGCGCGGCTTGCCGGTACCCCACACCACGACGTTGCTGCCGCCCGCAATCTTGGCCTCGTGGAAGCGGCGGATCAGCGCGGCCATGACGTGGCTGTATTCCGGGTGATAATTGTCGCCGGGGCCGTATAGATTGGTCGGCATCACGCTGATGAAATCGGCGCCGTACTGGCTGCGATAGGCCTCGGCCAACTTGATGCCCGCGATCTTGGCGATGGCATAGGGCTCGTTGGTCGGCTCCAGCGGGCCGGTCAGCATCGAATCCTCTCGCAGCGGCTGCGGCGCCAGGCGTGGATAGATGCAGGAGGAGCCGAAGAACATCAGCTTCTCGCATCTGTTGGCATGGGCCGCCTGGATCACGTTGCTCGATATTGCGAGGTTGTCGTGGAGAAACTCGGCGCGCAGCGTGTTGTTTGCGACGATGCCGCCGACCTTGGCAGCGGCGAGGAACACGGCCTGCGGCCTCTTCGCTGCAAACCAGGCAGTCACCGCGGCCTGGTCACGCAGGTCAACCTCGCTTCGCGACACCGTCAAGAGATCGACCTGCTCGCGTGCGAGCCGGCGCATCAGCGCCGAGCCGACCATGCCGCGATGGCCGCCGACGAAAACCGTCTTGCCTTTCAGCTCAAAAGCCGCGCTTGCCATTTGCTGCGTCCTGTCTGGCTTGGACGAGATCGCTGGCGACCATTTCCTTCACCATTTGCGAGAACGACGTTTTCGGCGTCCAGCCGAGTTTCGCGCGCGCCTTGCTGGCGTCCCCGATCAGGAGATCGACCTCGGTCGGACGGAAATAGGTCGGATCGACCTGTACCAGGGTCTTGCCAGAAGCCTTATCGACGCCGATCTCCTCGGCGCCCTTGCCCCGCCATTCGATTCTGCGCCCGACCTCGGCAAACGCTAGCTCGACGAACTCGCGGACGGACCGCGTCTGGCCGGTCGCAAGCACGAAGTCTCCGGGTTCGTCGACCTGCAGGACCCTGTGCATGCCTTCGACGTAGTCGCCGGCATGGCCCCAGTCGCGCTTGGCGTCGAGATTTCCCAGATAGAGCTTGTTCTCGAGGCCGACCTCGATGCCGGCGACGGCGCGGGTGATCTTGCGGGTCACGAAAGTCTCGCCGCGGATCGGACTCTCGTGGTTGAACAGGATGCCGTTGCTCGCGAACATACCGTACGCCTCACGGTAGTTCACCGTGATCCAGTAGCCATAGAGCTTGGCGACGCCATAGGGCGAACGCGGGTAAAATGGCGTGGTTTCCTTCTGCGGCACCTCTTGCACGAGGCCGTAAAGCTCGGAGGTCGAGGCTTGGTAGAAGCGCGTCTCCTTTTCCATGCCGAGGATGCGGATAGCTTCCAACAGGCGCAGCACACCGATCGCGTCGGCATTGGCGGTGTATTCCGGGCTCTCGAAACTGACCTGGACGTGGCTCTGTGCGGCCAGGTTATAGATCTCGGTCGGCCGAATTTGCTGCACGAGCCGGATCAGGTTGGACGAATCCGTCATGTCCCCATAGTGCATTAGGAATGGCACATCACCGGCGTGCCGGTCCTTGTAGAGATGATCGACGCGCGCTGTGTTGAAGGAGGACGACCGGCGCTTGATCCCATGCACGGTGTAGCCGAGACCGAGCAAATGCTGGGCGAGATATGCGCCATCCTGCCCGGTGACGCCGGTGATCAGCGCAACGCGCCGTTTAGAATTGTGAGCCACCATGATCTCGCTTAGTTGCGACGGAAAGAGTTCGCTCTGAGAACCATTGCGAAGCCGCTTCCCGAAAATTCGAGATGCGCACGCGCGCTCCACCGTCAACTCAAGGAGCGCGATCGTTAGCCCCTGTCATACACATCGCGTAGGAATACACACCATATACATTGATTTATAAGTGGACTGTTTTATGCCAACACATCGATCTTCAGAGATGAAAGTCAGGCGACGTCGCAACGGCGATGATCCGAGGCAGGTGAGATGAATTGTAAGCGCCGGTACGCCCGCCCGGGCGCGCTTGCCGCCTGCCTATGTCGCCAACGAGACAGATGCCGTCCATCTGTGAGCCTCATCGATCCTGACGAGCATGTATGGATCCGCGCGCTCTCATCGGGGCGCAGAGGAGCGGCGGGGTTGCGGCTTCCGAATAGAAGAACCCGTCTTATCGTCGGCATAAAATTATAATCCACGCCGTTCCCTAATAGCTGGTTTGCAGTAGGCGATGCACAGCCGATGCAAGACAAAGGGACTGGCAAACGTTGGTATAGACCGTCGAACGTTTCGATATCGAAAGTTTACGTTAGTACAATGGAGCTTCGACGCCGATCTTTTAATCTTCACCGAACGTAAGTTGCCTCAGTCCGAGTATGACAAGTCTCTTAAAGCCCGCGCCGGAAATTTGTTCCCGGGAGAACTGGACAATTCAAGCTAGAGCTGCTGCGCAGGTATATCACCAGCAGACCATGTAGAGGATGTGGGCAGCGTTCTTTTTTCTGCCTGAAATGGAGAGAAGCCGAGACGAAACGTGACCCCCATCGAGGAGTCGATCCTGAGCATCGACGCAGTTGTTGCCGCATCAACTTCATCCGGTAGGCCAGTATCGCTGCTCATTTCTTTTTGGAGACTTAGAAGTGAGAGTCGTGAGGTGGCTCATCAGTAAGGGTGAGGCTGTTTGTGCCAAGCTGGACGTCGCCGTGCAGGCGCTACTGCACGTTTGGCTCTCGTCCAGGCGGTCACGGCGTTGGCGATCCCGTCGCAGCGTCATTCGACTAGCTAGCTAAAGGGTGGAATGAAGCCGACGAACAATGATGGCTGAAAGAGATCTAAATCACGCGGGCGAACGGGGATGCGATAAAGACGGCCGCGGAAGATTCCGAACTTGAAGCCCGTTGTTATCGGGCAAGCGAGTTCTATCACGGGGCTCCTATAGCGCGGACGCCGGACTCCTCGAACTTGGGCTGCATGGATAATATGTGTGGAATTATTGGCATTTTGGGACGTGGTCCGGTCGTTGGGCAGTTGGTCGCGTCGCTCAGGCGACTGGAATATCGAGGCTACGACTCAGCGGGTCTCGCGACTCTCGAAGGTCTCCGTATCGAGCGCCGCCGCGCTCAAGGTAAGCTGAGAAACCTTGAGGAGCAGTTGAGCTACAGTCCCCCTGCAGGTCAAAGCGGCATCGGTCACACCCGCTGGGCGACTCATGGAAAGCCGACCGAGAGCAATGCTCATCCGCATGCGACGGATAATGTCGCGGTCGTGCATAACGGGATCATTGAGAATTTCCGCGAGCTGCGAGCGGAGCTGGAACGAAATGGAGCCGAGTTTTACTCAGAGACGGACACCGAAGTTGTGGTGCATCTCGTCGAATTCTACCTCAAAAATGGCTACTCACCGCAGGATGCGGTGCAGGCGTCGTTGCCGCGCTTGCGCGGTGCCTTCGCGTTGGCATTCCTTTTCAAGGGGCACGACGACCTTTTGATCGGTGCGTGCAAAGGGTCGCCCCTTGCGATCGGACATGGTAACGGTGAAGTGTACTTAGGATCTGATGCGCTCGCGCTCGCGCCTTTGACCGATACCATTACTTATCTTGAGGACGGTGACTGGGCCGTGCTTACACGCGCGACGTGCGTGATCTATGGTACAGACGGCTCTGTCGTCCCACGAGAAACATCAAAGTCTGATGTATCGTCTCTCCTTGCGGACAAGGCGAATTATCGCCACTTCATGGCTAAGGAAATTCACGAGCAGCCGACAGTTGTCGGCAAGACATTGGCGCATTATCTCGATGTGGCGGCCAAACGGGTAGCGCTGCCGGTCGCGTTGCCGTTCGACTTCAATTCCATTGAGCGCATTTCAATTACTGCGTGCGGCACGGCAAGCTACGCTGGCCACATCGCGAAATACTGGTTCGAGCGGCTGGCGCGTTTGTCTGTCGAGATAGATGTAGCCTCTGAGTTCCGCTACCGGGAGGCGCCTCTGCGCCGGGGCGATCTCGCGATCGTCATCTCGCAATCGGGCGAGACGGCCGACACACTAGCTGCGTTGCGATACGCCAAGGGCCAGGGCCTGCACACGATATCTGTCGTTAATGTCCCGACGTCGACGATTGCGCGCGAGAGCGAATCCGTTCTGCCGACGCTGGCGGGGGCAGAAATCGGCGTCGCTTCCACCAAGGCATTCCTCTGCCAGCTGATGGTACTGGCGGTGCTTGCCATCGCAGCAGGGAGAGAGCGAGGCAAGCTGTCTGAAATCGATGAATCGAAGCTCGTGCAAGAGCTCATCGAGATGCCGCGGTTGATTGCTGCGGCCTTGTTGGTCGAGCCGCAGATTGAGAAGCTCGCGCGCTATATCGCCGCCGCTAGGGCCGCACTCTACCTCGGTCGTGGCACATCGGCGCCTCTGGCGTTGGAGGGCGCGCTCAAGCTGAAGGAAATTTCCTATATCCACTCAGAAGGTTATGCCGCCGGCGAGCTCAAGCACGGGCCGATCGCACTCGTCGATGAGGCTATGCCTGTGGTGGTGATCGCACCTTACGACGGCGTTTTCGAGAAGACCATTTCGAACATGCAAGAAGTGGCGGCTCGGGGCGGCAAGATCATCCTGATCACCGATGCGAAGGGCGCTTCGGAAGCGACGGTGGACACGCTCGTGACCATCGTTCTGCCGACAATGGTCGCAAGCTTTACGCCGATGGTCTATGCCATTCCGGTCCAGCTCTTGGCTTACCATACCGGCGTCGTAAGCGGCGCGGACGTCGATCAGCCGCGTAATCTCGCAAAATCGGTCACTGTGGAATGAGGCTGCAGTGTTGGTATCGAGATGGATCTCGACGAGTTCCCAATCCGAAGTCGCTGGTAGCCGCCGTGCGGTCGTGCAACCTCAACCGATACTACCGTCAGCCCGCCTTGGTGTAGTAGGATTGGTCACCCTAGCGGCGGCGCGGGATGCCTCTGGGCTTGCAATGTGCTGGCGAAGCCGTTCAGGAGGCATTGCAATCCGCCACAGGATGCCAAGAGTTCCAGGCTTGTTGGCCTAATGATGCTCCAAGCCGTATGCTGGGATTGAACGGTCGCGATGCAGTCGTCATGAAGCACGCGCTCTACAATGCCGTTCTGCATAGTATCGCGATCTATGGGAAGGATCTGATTGGCGTCCGCAGGTGAATGGTCAATCGACCGTTCCCAACGGAGGCGGATCCTCGCACTGCTCGCTTCTCATCCGACCTAGTGAATGGCAATGGGCGAGCGCGCCGCCGTTCCATTAGAAGCAGGTCCTGTGTCCGCTAACGTGAGGGCGGCCAGCAGCATCACGTCAGGTTTTGGTAAGCCCGAGTCCCTATCTGCGCCGCATGGCCTAGCAAGCCTGAACTAGACGTGGAAACTGCATGTCTGACCGGAGTACCAATTGCCATGTATAATCGGATCAATGGCTCGTCCTATTTCACATCCTCTCCCCTTGACGAGGCTGATGAGCAAAACGACGCAGACACTTTCGCGGATGCGTTTCGGCAACTGCGCTTAGCCCCGCCAAACTCCAGCGGCACTTCGTCTTCGGCAGCACGGCCCTATTGGCTTGATTCAAGCCCGCCTGTCGTAGAGATCGATAAGAGGTCGTTCAGAAAAGCAGCAGAGGGCTATCACAGCGACGAAATCAGGAAAATCGCCGATAACCCACAAGAATATTCGGACTTCGTCTCTCAGAAAGCGGCGCGAACTGCAGAGGTTGCTGAGGAGTATGGAACAACTCAAGATTCTGTAAATGCGCGATACTTCAGCTATCAATTAGGAAACAAGAGTGTCGGTCTTCTTCGAATGGAAGGGGGCGACAGCATGACGAATTTCGACGTGGAAAAGTGGCAGGAGCTGTTTCCCGGGCGACCTGGGACGACCGGAACTGTAGATCTCCAGGTCGTTCATCCGCTTGTCGAGAACGCCGGCGATATTCTGCTCGAGCATCAACTTGGAATGGCCGGTGAACGGCCACTGCTGAATTTGCGTCCGGCTAATCCGGAGGCAAGAGCCCGTGCTGCAAAGATGGGGTTCGTTGAGGTTGACGCCGATAACATGGTTCTCGACCCAGTGAAGTCAGACAAGTGGGTGAGGAATGGCGACGGCAAGTGGCAGCGAGAAGGCACCGCTTCGCGGTATCTTCGCAAAGCTGACGACAGCCAAGACCGTAAAGTCGAGATGCCAGCGAGTGCTTCAACATACGATTATGAGGATGATTTCATGTGACCATGGAATTACCGGCATTTGGCCTCGTGGAAGAAATCGATCTAGCCTGCTCCGCACTTCTCTGCGGCGGCGTCGGCGTTTAGCTCAGAGTTCCTCGTTTGACTCAGAATGCTCTCTCCTCAGTTCTCCTTTGGCTTAGCAGTTGCTGATTGTCGCGCCTGGGAAGTAGGGCTTCTTGTACAAGCCTATTGCTGAGAATGCTCGCCTGCGGCGACGACCTGTTGTGACCCCGGGGCCGGCCGAGGGGCCGGCACGTGTGGCGCCAGCACGTTGGACGGCTGGGACCACAACTCTTCCGCAGATGAAGCTTGCGAAGAAATAATGGCGTGGGCGCCTGACGATAGTCAGTCGCAACAATGTACAGCGAAGCGGCCGCCCAACGGACAAGCCGGGCCCCGCAAGCGTCAACGGACGTAACGATGCGGTGAGCACGAGCATAGTGCAGAACGCTCTCACCAGAAGAGGGATACCCAATACATGGGCCGCTGCTGAGCGAAGCTCCATTGTCATCGTCACCGCCGTGGGGCTGCACAGCCAATCTCGTGCTTGCCGGGCCATCTCGGCACTCTGCAATGGAATATATAGCCTCGCTCCAGATGGAGCTAAGAAGTGCTTTAGCGCAACGACGGCTCTGGGTCAGCGTTACGATGAGCGTTGGCGTGGAATCAGTCGAGTTGGCGTGCCAGCGTCTCTCGCAGGATAGTCTGTTCTGCAGCCTCCCATATCCGTAAAGCGTGGACGGGCAAGAAATTGCTGGCCGCTAGCATATTTACAGTAAGCCCGGGTTCGGACTGCGAAGACGTTGCAAGGTGGCGTGATTGTCGCCCACGAGCGTTTAGATCGGACATGAACTCAAGCTGCAGGTTGGAATCAGATATCGCCCCGGGCGCCACGTGCCTTCAGTGCGCTGTCGAGGCACTTAAGTAACTCTTGTCCGCCAAATGGTTTGGCGAGGAAGCCAATTGCTCCCGCGTCCAGGGCTGACGTGCGCACACGCTCGCTGGGAAAAGCGGTAATGAAAATGAAAGGTGCTTCGTAACCACGCGTCCGCATCTGTTCCAGCAGCTCCAGCCCGCTCATCGTCGACATCTGCACATCGGTAATGACACAGGATATCTCGTTCAATTGCGGCGACTGCAGGAGCGCCTCGGCCGAAGCAAATATCTGCACGAGGTAGCCACGCGATTTTAAGAGGTTCCCTGTCGCCGCACGGACTGAGGCGTCGTCGTCAACGACGGAAATCAAAGGCGTGGACAAGATGAGCCCTCCTGGCGCGGGAATAGCGGCTGCCAAAGCACTAGCCACCTTCGGCGAAAGATGGGCTGGAGAGATGAAGCTGTAAAATCATACTTGCGTTTGTTCAGGACGATTTGCACGAAGCCCCAGCGTCTCGCTCATTCTGATCAGCTCGGCGAGCGACCGGGCACGCATCTTTTTCATTACGTGACCCCGGTAGATCTTGACGGTAATCTCGGCGAGCCCAAGTTCGGCGGCTACCTGCTTGTTCATCAGGCCGGCCGTGACCAGTTTCATCACCCCCTGCTCTCGCGGGCTTAAGGTCTCAAATAAAGACTGCAGGTTCGCGACGGTTCGCTGAGCTTCCCGTCTTTTGCGATCGCGTTCGGTCGCCGCAACCACAGCATCAAGCAGTTCCTGATCGCGGAAGGGCTTGCTGAGAAAATCGACCGCACCTCCCTTCATGGCCCTGACGGTCATGGGAATGTCGCCATGACCGGTGATGAAAATGATCGGGATGTGTATGTTCAACCTGGCCAGCTCGGTCTGGTATTCGAGGCCGCTCAGGCCTGGCAGCCGGACATCAAGAACTAGACAGCTTGTGACGTCCGGAATTGTGCTCTGCAGCATTTCCCGGGCCGATCCGAACGCAACGACCTCCAATCCTACCTGTTTAAAAAGGTTAGTAAGCGAGCGGCGCACGGAGATGTCATCCTCAACGACAAAGACGATCGCCTTCGTCGAGGCCTCCGCACTGCTACCCTCACCTGGCGAGTCAAATGGTCCTGTCACTGGATGGCCTCCTTATGCACGGGCAGTACAAACTGGAAGGTCGCGCCCGGTTCATCTTTCTGAAGAAACGATAGCCGCCCTCCGTGAGCTTCCACGATAGAACGGCAGATCGAAAGTCCCATTCCAAGGCCACTCGACTTGGTGGTGAAGAAGGGATCCAAGACGTGGTCAGCGTCCTTCTCAGCGATCCCGACGCCGCAATCGGCCACGGCAAGCTGCACGCGCCCCAGATCGTCCTTGGATGATTGAATCAGAAGTTCGCGCGGCCGGTCTGTAATTGCGTCCATCGCCTCGATTCCGTTCATTACCAGATTGATGATCACCTGTTGTAGCTGAATTCGATCACCGAGGATCCTAGGCAGCACGGCCGTCAACTCAGTTCGCAACGTCACCCGGTGGCTCACCAGCTCTCGTGTTACCAGCGCAATGACGTCCCTGACGACATCATTAATGTCTAGCGGCACCATCTCAATCTCGCCTTTCTTCGCGAGTGCGCGAACACTACGGATCACCTCGCTTGCCCGGATCGCGTCTTCGATGATCCATTCCACTGAAGAGCGCGCTTCGGCAAGATCAGGAGCTTCGCGAGCCATCCATCCGAGGCACGCATCGGCGTTCGTGAGAATAGCGGCGAGTGGCTGGTTTATCTCGTGGGCGATGGAGGTTGTCAGTTCTCCTAACGTCGTTACACGCGTCACATGGGCAAGCTCCGCCTGTGCCTTTCGCAGGTCTTGTTCGGCCTGATCGGCGCGAATAATGGCTGTAATGTCAGTGCTGACGCCACGGTAGCCCAGAAAATTGCCGTTTCCGTCGAAGAAAGGTTTGCCACTCGTGCGGACGTAGATCGGAGATCCCATCCTATTCACTGTGCGGTAGACGAGATCCCGAAACGGCTGATGCGCCTGCAACGTCGCCCGATGCTGCCGCCACTTTTCGGGCTCGTCTTCGACGTCGCACGCGATCTCCCAGCGAAGCAGGTCTATCAATCCTGTGGCCAAAATTCCTGCAGTGCTGGTGTGCTCGGATAAGCGAGTGACCCGATGATCTGGACCGGTCTCCCAGAGCCAGTCGGAAGCTGTCTCGGCGTAGTCGCGAAAGCGCTGTTCGCTTTCGCGCAGCGCGACAAGTGTGTTTTCCAGGCGTTCCCTAGCTGCGTGTTGATCGGTGACATCCATATGTGTTCCAATCAGCTCGCTGATCTTACCATCGCTAGCGACGACAACATGCGCAACGGAGTGTATGCGCCTTATCCCGCCATCTGGCAGAAGAACACGGAAGTCATATTCGAACCGCTCCTGCTCCTTTTCTCTCGCCTGGCGCTGCACCTCCTGTAACCGCGGCAAGTCTTCCGGATGGATGCGCGAGCGAATGGTCTCTATCGATACCGGCTCTTGTGGGTTAAAGCCAAACAGTCGATCAACTTCCGCGGAGCGATACACGAAATCTAGACCATGGACGTCCCAGGACCAGCTGCCTGTGTGGGTGAGATGCTGGGCCTCGGCCAGATAGGCCTCGCTGCGACGCAACTGCTGTTCTGCTCTCCTCGCTGTCGTAATATCGGTAGCTGCCCCGACAAACTCGATTTCACCAGAAGCGGTTCTCGTGAGTCGTGCCTTCGCATGGATGTGCTTCACAGAGCCGTCTGGTAGCAGCAATCGATACTCGTGCTCGAAATCGCTCAAATCCCGCATCGCTCCATCGATAACCTGTTTAACCGAAGCCCGATCATCTGGGTGAGTGCGATCAACGACAAGCTGCGGCGAGGGAGTCGTTTGAGGATCTAATTGGAAAATCCGAAATGTCTCCTTTGACCAGAACGCCTCGCCGGTGGTGGCGTTCCAGCTGAAGCTGCCTGTATGACTCAACTCCTGCGCTTGAGCCAAATGCGCTTCGCTCCGCTGCAGGGCAAGTTCCGTCTGCTTTCGCTCCGTGACATCTTCGCAGGCGATAAGGACAATGGGCCGGTCGTCGGCCCAAAGCATGGCCTTGGCGTTTTCACGTACCCACAATACGGAGCCGTCCTTCCTGACTTTCTGGACGTCCCACGTGCGCGATTGTCCAATATCCTCAAGGCACGCCCGAATGCATTTGTGAACGAATGCGCGATCCTCCTCAAGAAATATGCAGAGCACGGAGTGGCCGATCAGTTCTGCAGGAGCATAGCCGAGTTGGGTCGCGCCGAATGTATTGACGTTAAGGACAGTGCCGGCTTCATCGACCATGAAGTACATGGCCGGATTGTGCTCGAAGATTGCTCGCCACCGTTTTTCACGATCCTCCAAATCCGCCGCACTCCGCTGAAGCTTGACCGCAGCCACACGCGCAGCCTCTCTTTCCTGGCGGAGCTTTCCGATCAAGTACGTTCCTACGATCGAGACAATAAAGAATGCGACAACCACTGGAAGATCGCGGGGGTCATCGATTTGTAGGCTGAACGCGGGCGGCGCAAAGTAGTATGCGAGAGCAGCGATTGCCATGATGCAAAGCGCGGATGACGCGATGAAGCTGCCCATCAACGAGAATAGCAAGACTACTAACAAATAGGCGAACGCCGTCGCGGCGAAATGGGCTTTAAGGTATACGCAACTCAATGTAACAGCGGCTAGCGTTATACCGCCGAAGGTCAACTGAGGGGCTGAACGTTTAAGACTGCTGATCTGGATAGACATTTTGAGACCGTCCGGCCTGTTCTCCGGCGGGAGAGCTATAGCATTCTAGGCAAAAATGGGGCAATCCTCGACGCTTGGATCGAGCGTGTCCGAGATTGATCACCTGCGGCCGAACTCAGCACGTGCGGGGAAAAAACGCATCATAAACGTACGTATAGTTGTCCTAAACTTTTCGATGAGGGGTCGCTGACCGTGCGGCAGTCGAAGCTGAAACGTCTGCTTTGCTCCCCTTGACGATGGCCTTACGGCAGTCGCTCGAGCCTGACGAGCAGAAATAAGCGGGCGAACCACTCATCTCGCCGGCACAGTCGGTCCTGCGGAGGAAAGCGCAACCGTCATGTGTTGAGACAGGAAGGCCAAGTTGCGCGAGTGCTACCTGGCGATTAGGCCATCAGCCTAGCTGCGGAGGTCGTCTCCAATTGGTTTCGGTGGGATCGAGCGCCGACATGACACCGAGCCGACGGTGCCGTGGGCGACTCGCCGCATTCCGGTGGACGGTCGCCTTGACCGGCAAAGAGGCGCCCTGAAGAAGCCCGCACTTCTTTGATCGCGTGCTTTTCAGGGGGAGCTGCCTGGCCGCGACGCGGGAGCAAGAGCTGTGCACTGGAGAGCGCACGAGAAAGTGCCGGCTTGCCTTAACTTGGCCTGGCCGATTCGAAGTACAAGAAGTGTGAATCTTGCATTCAATTCGGGTTCGGCTGGTGGCGGTTAAGATCCGGGGACCTACTTCATTGTGCTTGTAGGGTCGATAGTGGTCGAAACTGCGGGCTGGTTGAGCCGAGCCTGCAGCGTTCCGTGCTCTAGCTCGTCTTCCCACCAGGATACGAACACGGCCGCGATGCCATTGCCGATGATGTTGGTCAGGGCACGCACCTCGCTCATGAACTTGTCGATCGAAAACACGATTGCCATGCCCGGCACAAGCGCTGGGTTTACCACCGACAATGTCGCAGCGAGGGTGATGAAGCCAGCGCCGGTGACGCCGCTTGCTCCCTTCGACGTTAGCATTGCCACAAGCAAGATCGTCAGCTGCTGGTTAAAGGAGAGATCGACGCCGAGTGCCTGGGCAATGAACAATGTTGCAAGTGTCATATAGATGTTGGTGCCGTCGAGGTTGAAGGAATAGCCAGTTGGCACCACCAGTCCGACGACCGTCTTGGAGCAGCCCAGCCGCTCGAGCTTCTCCATCAATTGCGGCAGTGCGCTTTCGGAGGACGAAGTACCGAGCACGATCAGAATCTCGCCTTTGATATAGAGGAGGAACTTGAAAATTGAAAAGCCGACGAGGCGCGCGATCAGGCCGAGCACCACCACAACAAACAGCGCGGCAGTTGCGTAAAACAGCGCGATCAGGCCGATCAAATTACCGAGTGCTGCCGGCCCAAACTTGCCGACCGTGAACGCCATGGCGCCGAAGGCGCCGACCGGGGCGGCTTTCATTACAATAGCGATTACGCCGAACACTGCGTGCGCGACGTCGTCAATCATGCCGCGCAGCCGCTCCCCACGCTTTCCCAGAGCCATCAGAGAAAAGCCGAAAAGGATCGCGAACAGGAGAACCTGCAGAACATCCCCGCGAGCGAAGGCGCCGACCACGCTATCGGGAATGATGTTGAGAAAAAAGTCGACGGTCTTCGAAGCTTCCGCCTGCTTGACGTAATTGGCGACCGCCGCAGCATCCGGCTTGACCGCAAGGCCATGGCCGATTTGGACGAGATTGCCCATAACAAGGCCCAACAGCAAGGCAAAGCTGGAGACGATCTCGAAATAGAACAGCGCCTTGAGGCCGACGGATCCAACTTTCTTCGCATCCTGAATATGCGCAATACCAGATGTGACGGTGCAGAAAATAATCGGCGCGATCACCATCTTGATGAGCTTGATGAACCCGTCACCGAGAGCCTTAATCCAGTCGTTGGTGGCTAGAGATGGCCAGAGGCAGCCGACCACGGCGCCCATAAAGATCGCGATCAGCACCTGAACGTAGAGTATCTTATACCAAGCTTGCGACGCGCGTACAGGCGCCGCAGTTGCCATGGTGGTCATGACGCTTCCTTCCCGAATATACTCGAATGTGAGCCGCCGCGCTTCAGAGGCGGCAGCGTCATACGAGACTCATCATTTTAGCCGTGTCCGATTGAAGACGGTTCCGGGAGCCGGCGCGTCCTTCCAAAGGCAGGCGTGTTGTTACGTTGTCCATTCTCGTTAAGCAAGATATGCACCAGATGCCTAAACTGCGGCCGATTGATTAGTCGTGGACAAGTCGTCTGCCTGGGCGGCATTGGCTGAGTCGAGCGCGGACCGCATTCGCAAGGTCGAACAAAATAATTGCAGCGTAGCGCACATTGGCGGAGTTACGTCTCGACTGGGAGCCTTAGCGTGATCGATATGCACACAGTGCTGAGATCGATGCAACAACACGTGGCATCGGTAAAATCGATAGTTTGGATTGCACGCATTTGCCGGATGGAAGCGCGGCTTGGAAAACAAGATTGTTCGTAAAAGCCATTTGTCTCCAGGCCTGTGCTGACGATCCGCATTGGCCAGGGCGGTCACGAGGCCGGCTTCGCTCGCGGCCCCTCGCGCCTTTTGCGCCGTCGCAGAAGCAGCTTACAACGAGTTCTCGGCTATCCGTTCGTGTTGCCGCCAAACGGCGGGCTTCCTGCGGTCCGCTCCACTACCGGCGCGGCGAGCCGTCGACCAACCACACAGGCATCTCTTCGGCTGACAATTTCTAACGCTTCGTTGCAGGGCCGTCGCTGTCTGCTCGGAAACAAAGGTGCCGGAAACCTAACAGAGTGTTAGGTCCACTCCAAAGTGACGTCGCCGTCCACGCGAATTTCTCTCGCTGAGCATAGAGCTGCCACTGTTCGCACCCGGCACAGGAATTGCTGATGACAAATGAGAAGTTGCCGCCGTCGCATGAACCGAAGCGGACCTGCCACAGGAGTTGTCGATGAGGCTTGCGATGCCGCTCTTGCTCGCACAAACGAAGCGCGTGAATTTGGCGGCCGCCACGAGCTGCCGCGCGACCAACTGGCGATTCGCGCCACCGCGCTGCGTGAGCCGCACGTGCAGGCCATCACTGTCAGGATACGTCGGCCCGCGCTCCCTGGCGGGCTGACGCAGATGGATGTGGTTTGGGCAGAGATTTCGCAATCCCTTGCGCTCACGATTGAGCTCGCCAGCTTGACGACCGTGATCCTTCTCTTGATTGGTGTGCCCCTGGCTTGGTGGCTAGCGCGCTCAAAGACCTTTGCGGGCGAGGCGGTGGCCACGTTGATCGCCCTGCCGCTGGTGCTGCCGCCAACGGCTCTCGGCTTTTGCGTCCTCGTTTTGCTCGGCCCCCACGGACCGGGTGGCGTTCTCGCCTCTTTCTGGGGCGAGCGCACGCTGGCCTTTACTTTCGCCGGAATCGTGGTCGGATCGGTCCTCTCGGGGCTGCCGTTGGTCGTGCAGCCGATCCGTAACGCCTTTGTTGCGATAGGCGATTTCCCCTTGGAGACGACCGGGCGCGTTTCGCGGTTGTATGCCTTCATCGCCATCACCGCGCCACTGGCGCGATTGGAATTTGTTAAAGCCGCCGTGGTTGGTTTTTCTAATACGATCGGCACATTCGGCGTCGTGATGATGATCGGCGGCAATATTCCTGGGCGCACCAAGGTGTTGTCGGCCTACGTCGTAGACTACGTCCAAGCGTCGCGCTGGCGTGAGGCAAGTGTGGTTGCTGGTGGTATGGTGATGTTCGCCTTTGCGACAATCTTCACTTTGGCGCTCATCGACAGACACTGTGCCAGGAGGGGCACCTAATCGTCTTAGGACTGCCGCCCGACATCCGATAATGCGGGCGGCAGTCTTGCAAACTGGGCCCATCCATCCTTCCGAGGGTACAATGAACAAGCTTGCTATCGCCACGGCAGCCGCTGGATTCGCTCTCAATTCGGTGCACTCCGCGCCTCTGCCCGAAGCGGCGGCCGATGAGGTCGGCGTTTCTCAGCAGCGCCTTGCCAAGCTAGACGAGTTCTTCGCTCGCGAGATTGCAGCAAACGCGTGCCGGGCGCGGTGATTGCAATCGCGAGAGACGGCGAGCTGATTCACTACAAAGCGTACGGCCAACTCGACCCCGTAAAAGGAAGCCCATGCGGCTCGATGCGTCTTCGCGCTTGCTTCTATGACCAAACCGATGGTGGCCGTTGCTGGGCTCATCCTTATGGAGGAAGGTCGCCTTCCTCTACACGCCAAGCTTACGGATTACTACCCGGAATTCGAAAACATGAAGGTGGCAGTGCCACAGCATGACGGCTCATTGAAATTTCAAACGCAGAGTTCTGCGATCTACATCCACGATCTTTATCGCCACACATCCGGACTCACCTACGGTGCGCCCGACAGCTCAGACCAAGTGGCGCGTCTCTATCCCGGTTTCGCCGACCCGCCCCGAAGGGGCGATAAGCAGACTTTCATCGAAGCGATTGCCAAGCTGCCGCTAGCGCACCAACCGGGGACGGAATTCGAATACGGCTTCTCGGCCGATGTGCTGGGAGCTGTCATTGAACAGGTCAGCGAACAGCGATTGGGCGGCTATCTCACCCGCAATCTATGGAAGCCGATCAAAATGCAAGATGCCACTTTCCATTTGTCGGAATGGCAACGCGAGCGCCTCGCGCGTTCCATTTTCGGAGGACCCCCTGACGGGAAAGCCACAAGACATCGAACTCCTCGAAAGCCAGACGAAGTTTGACTGCGGGGGAGCATGCGCATTTGCGACAGTCGGTGACTACGTGCGCTTTGGACAAATGCTGCTCAACGGCGGGGAGCTCGATCGGCAGCGGATTCTTGGTCCGAGGACGGTGCGCCACATGATTTCCAACCACCTCGGGCCAGGGATCAAAAATAAAGTCGCCAATGTGGAAGCGCACCGTGCCGGCCTCGGCTTCGGGCTTGGAGTGGCTGTACGGCTAGCCGGGGGGCTTGCGGCGGTTCCAGGCAATCCAGGAGAGTTCACCTAGACCGGGGCCTACGGCACACAATTGTTCTGCGACCCAAAAGAGCGTCTGATCGCGGTGGTCGGAACGGCGGCGCCCGGGGAGTACTACCGCGAACAAGTCCAATATATCGTCTATGCCGCGATAATCCGATGATCCACTTTCCCCCGAAAGGTTCGATGATCCGTTTTGGGTAGCAGACAGACAGTGTTGCTAATACGGATCGATGTCGACTGAATGTAGGGGCCGTTGCCTTCTATCCGCGTCGGATGGATCGCACCAATGCTTCAAGACACGATCGCCTCCGCTATCGCGAAGAAGCTCCTGCAAGTGGGTGGGTGTCGCGATGCGCCAAGACGTCGCGCCGTGCCATCGATTGGCTTGTGCGATGAACGCTCCTAGATAATAACTTTAAACGTCGCGTCTCTTGCCCACAGCGCCGTAGCGATGACGTGCGAGGAGGCGCTTTTACCAAAGTCAGATCGAGTCGACCCAGCCCCCAAAGCAACGTCAGCGGCGCGCATCTCGGCTCGGTCCATTGCGGCGTCTCTTCCTCGCTCGACGGCCGCTTTTGGACGGCTGCAGTCGCGATCATGAGAGCTTGAACGCCTCGTTGGTCAGAAATCGGCAAGCCTGATTGGGAGCGCGCATTGCGGTGACCGTCAACTGCACCAATTCTATTCGACAATCGGGCTGACGAGTGTCGCGATTGTAGGTTAGTCTCCGTGCAGTGGTGAACCTTCATGCTGATTTGTTCAAGTGCTCACATCTCCGCAACTGAACCATTAGCATGACAGATCCATGGCAAAGCTACTGGCAGGTGGCCAGGTTCACAATTTCGCAAATCTCGGCGGTCGCTTGATGTCTTAAGGGTTTCGCTTCGCTGGCCTGGTTCTTGCTAAACCGCCAGCAATTCGTAACGGCCACGACTACTCACTTGGAAGGTTTCATGGCTGATGCAACGGAAACGTTCTACAGCGTGATCAGACGTCAGGGTATCACGCGCCGTAGTTTCCACAAATTCTGTACTGTGACGGCCGCGAGCTTGGGACTTGGTTCGCTCACCGCAAGCAGTATTGCCCAGGCCCTGGAAACCAAGCCGCGTGTGCCCGTCATCTGGTTGCACGGGCTCGAGTGTACCTGTTGCTCGGAAAGCTTTATCCGCTCGGGCCATCCCTTGATCAAAGACGCGCTGCTGTCGATGATTTCGCTCGACTACGACGATACGATCATGGCGGCGGCTGGACACCAGGCTGAGGCCATCCTGGAAGAAACTCGTGCCAAGTACAAAGGCAGGTATGTGCTCGCAGTCGAAGGCAATCCACCGTTGAAGGAGGGTGGCATGTTCTGCATTGACGGCGGCAAACCGTTCGTTGAAAAGCTCAGGTCGATGGCGGAAGAGGCCATGGCGGTTATCGCTTGGGGCACGTGTGCGTCCTGGGGATGCGTGCAAGCGGCCAAGCCCAATCCGACTGGCGCGGCGCCAATCGATAAGGTGCTCACCAACAAGCCCATCATCAAGGTGCCCGGGTGCCCTCCTATCGCAGAGATCATGAGTGGTCTCGTGACTTTCATCATCACATTCGGAAAGCTTCCAGAGCTCGATCGCCAAGGACGTCCGAGTATGTTTTATTCCGAGCGCATTCACGACAAGTGCTATCGGCGTTCCCATTTCGACGCTGGCCAATTCGTCGAAGCGTGGGACGATACGTACGCCCGCAAGGGCTATTGCCTGTACAAGATGGGCTGCAAGGGGCCAACCACCTACAATGCCTGTTCGGCCGTTCGGTGGAACGGCGGCGTTTCATTTCCCATTCAATCCGGCCACGGCTGCCTCGGCTGTTCCGAGGACGGCTTCTGGGACAAAGGGTCATTTTACGACCGACTTACAACCATCAAGCAGTTCGGCATTGAGGAGAACGCCGACAAGATCGGCATGGCCGCTGCCGGCGTGGTCGGGCTAACCGTCGCTGCCCATGCGGCGGTCACCGCCGTGAATCGGTGGACTCACAACCCGGATCGCGCGGCCGATAAAGGCAAACCGAGTTGAGGAGACACGACGGTGGCCGTCCAGACGCCGAATGGGTTCAGTCTCGATCGTTCCGGCAGGCGAATCGTCATCGATCCACTGACGCGGATCGAAGGCCACCTGCGCGTCGAAGCCAATCTCGATTCCGACAATGTAATCCGCAATGCGGTCTCAAGCGGGACGATGTGGCGTGGCATCGAAGTCATCCTGCGCGGGCGCGATCCGCGCGACGCCTGGGCGTTCACCGAGCGGATCTGCGGGGTCTGCACCGGCACCCATGCGCTCGCCTCCGTGCGCGCGGTTGAAAATGCCCTAGGAATTACGATTCCGGAGAATGCCAATTCGATCCGTAACATCATGCAGTTGTGCTTGCTCGTGCATGATCACCTCGTACATTTCTATCACTTGCATGCGTTGGATTGGGTCGACGTGGTTTCCGCGCTCAACGCCGATCCCAAGTCGACCTCCGCACTGGCGCAGTCTATCTCGCCCTGGCCGCTGTCATCCCCCGGCTATTTCAGAGATTTTCAGATCCGGCTCAACAAATTCTTCGGGTCAGGGCAACTCGGTCCGTTCAAGAATGGCTATTGGGGGCATCCAGCCTACAAGCTACCACCGGAAGCAAACCTGATGGCGGTAGCTCATTATATGGAAGCGCTCGACTTCCAGAAGGAGATCGTCAAGATCCAAGCTATCTATGGTGGCAAGAACCCGCATCCGAACTGGCTGGTCGGCGGCGTACCCTGCGCGATCAACATCGACGGAATCGGTGCGGTGGGCGCGATCAATATGGAACGACTGAATATCGTGTCCTCGATCGTCGCCCGCTCGATCGAGTTTGTCGAGCAGGTCTATCTACCCGACATTGCTGCAATCTGCTCGTTCTATAAGGACTGGCTCCACGGCGGTGGTCTTTCGAGCAAAAGCGTGATGTCCTATGGCGACATCCCCGAAAACGCCAATGACTGTTCTGCGAAAAGTCTCAAGCTGCCGCGCGGGGTCATTCTTAATGGCAATCTCAAGGAGATACTGCCGATCGACCATGGCGATCCCGAGCAGATCCAGGAATTCGTCGCGCATTCATGGTATAAATACCCCAACGATTGCGGTGGGCTGCATCCCTGGGACGGCATCACCGAGCCGAGCTTTGAACTTGGGCCAGAATTCAAGGGCAGCAAGACAGATATCAAGGAACTCGACGAAGGCAGCAAGTATTCCTGGATCAAAGCGCCGCGCTGGCGCGGCCACGCCGTCGAGGTCGGGCCGTTGGCGCGATACATCATTGGTTATGCGCAAGGCAAAGCCGAGTTCAAGGATCCCGCCGAGAGACTGCTCAAGGGGCTCAATCTCCCTCTGACTGCGCTGTTCTCGACGCTTGGCCGTACAGCGGCGCGGGCGCTCGAATGCCAGTGGGCGGCGCATCAGATGCGTTATTTTCAAGATAAGCTCGTAGTCCAGCTCAGGGCAGGCAATACGGCAACTGCCGACGTTAGCAGGTGGGACCCGGAAAGCTGGCGTAAGGAGGCCAAGGGTTACGGGTTCACTGAGGCGCCTCGCGGTGCACTCGGCCACTGGATCAAGATCAAGGACGCTAAGATCGACAATTATCAATGTGTCGTTCCGACGACGTGGAACGGATCTCCTCGGGATTCCAAAGGCAATATTGGCGCTTTTGAAGCTTCGCTGATCGGTACCCCGATGGCCGATCCGCAGCGGCCCCTGGAGATCTTGCGCACCATCCATTCCTTTGACCCGTGCTTGGCTTGCTCGACCCACGTGATGAGTCCTGAGGGCCAAGAAATGGCTTCAGTCAAAGTGCGTTAGGTCCATGCTGAATAGGGCTCGGAAGCTCCTCGCCGCCGACGATGCTGCACCGACTGATCGTAGCATTGGCCGTGGCGTCGCCTACGTTTATGCGCCGGTGCGACTGTGGCATTGGGCTAACGCGGCGGCCATTCTGGTACTAAGTTTAACCGGCTACCTTATTGGGACCGGCACACCAGCGATGAAGGGAGAGGCAAGCGGCAATTTCCTGTTCGGCTATATCCGCTTTGCCCATTTCTCGGCGGGATATGTGGCCAGCGTTGGCTTTCTTCTGCGCATCTACTGGGCCTTGATGGGAAATGCGCATGCCGTCCAGATCTTTTGCGTGCCGCTCTGGCGCGGGTGCTTCTGGCGGGAGGTGTATCAGGAGATACTCTGGTATGCGTTCCTTACAGGGGATCCTGACAGGCGCCCCGGGCACGATCGCCTTGCTCAGCTCGCAATGTTCTTCATGTTTACACAGACGATCACGTTCATGGTCGTCACTGGGTTTGCACTTTATGGGCAAGGTGCCGGTACTGACAGCTGGCAGTACAAGGTGTTCGGCTGGGTGTTTTCAATCTGGCCGAACAGTCAGGACGTCCACACCTTGCATCATCTCGGCCTGTGGGTCATCGTGATGTTCGCGCTGGTCCACATCTACGCGGTGATCCGGGAATACATCATATCGCGGCGCAGCTTCTTTTCCAAAAGATCGGCTGAGCGCGGGTTTGGCGATTGACCGGGAAGCGAATGCTCAACCCGAAAGACAAAAAACGGATCCTCGTGCTCGGCATCGGCAATATCCTGTGGGCCGATGAGGGCTTCGGCGTGCGAGTGGTCGAAGAGTTTCATAGCCGCTACGCCGTCGATAATAATGTCACCGTCCTCGATGGCGGTACCCAGGGACTCTACCTCGTCAGTTTTCTTGAACAGGCCGATTGCCTGGTCGTGTTCGATGCCATCGACTATGGATTGCCGCCCGGGCAGTTGGAGCTGGTACGAGATGGCGAAGTGCCAAAGTTTACTGGTGCCAAGAAAGTGAGCCTGCATCAGACCGGTTTTCAGGAGGTCTTGAGCGCGGCCGATTTTCTTGGCCGCCGCCCGCGAGAGCTCGCTCTCATCGGCTGTCAGCCATTGGACCTGGAGACTTTTGGCGGTCCTCTGACCGCGCCGGTGCGCTTTCAGATTGCGCCTGCGATTGAACTGGCTTGTAAGCTCCTAGCGCAGTGGGGCTCGCCGGCAAAACGGCGGGGAGCGCCGCTGCCTGCATCAGAACGGCTGTTGGCGAACAGCATCGACGATGCGAATTATGAGATGAGGGCGCAGCCCGTCTAGCGGCCTGCGACTGACAATGTGCCTTGGCCTGCCAATGACGATTGCCGAGACCGACGGTATCACGGCGCTGTGCGAGTATGGCAATGAACAGCGGCGCGTCTCGGTCATGCTGCTCGCCGATGTACCGGTCGGCGCCAAGGTGCTCGTTCATATCGACAGCGCGGTGCGGGTTTTGGACGACAATGAAGCAAGACTGATCTCGGAAGCACTTGTCGGGCTTGAGGCCAGCCTCAACGGCCAGGACATCGATCGATTCTTTGCGGACTTGATCGGTCACGAGCCACAATTGCCGGAGCACTTACGCTAGCCGTTCCGCTCGCTTGCGCCGACTGAAGGGATCTCACAGTTCGAATTCCAATCGCACGTAACGTTTGCCTGGAAAATATCAGGCGCTTCGCCGTTGGTCCGAGTGCGAGGCGCGGCCAGAGCATGATTGGCATGCGCCTTGCTAACCGCCTGCTAGCAGAAACGAACAACATGAGAAAGGCGTCTGATGAAATTGCAGCCGGCGCAGCATGGTTCGGCGCGACCCCCTCCGTCCGACGTGGAGGGCGTCAGCGTCGATGCGCGCCTAGCCGCGCACGCTCAAGTGGGGGTGACTGTGATGCCGCTGTCGGCGGCCGAGCTCCGGATCATCCAGCTCGCATTCTTCCTTCTTGAAGTTGTCAAGAGGTTTCGGCAAGGCACGCAAGGCGCAGTGGTTTTCCGCATCGTTAATGGCACACGAGTCGGCAGGCTCGGTCGACGTAGACCGTCGACGCCGAACCCATGCTCTAGGCACGATGAACTCTGCCTGATCGGCAAGAGATCGGGCCGTTTGCTTGCGATCAACCGCATCTCCGTACCGATCATTAGGGCACACGCCGCCAGCACTTGCGTCGGCAAGTGCATTGCCCCTCGATGCGGACAACGGAACCTCGTATCATGAAACCAGCGATCTCCGTTGTATCCGGCGGCGCCGACCGGGCCACGAGCGACCTTGCCACTGGCTCTGCAAGTCTCGATGTATTCCATACCGGCCCCATGAGTGCGCTCGCCGGCGGCGCCTGGCGCGATGCGGACGAGCGTGGAAGTAACTATCCGAACGCCACCTTGCTGTTAGCAAACGCCGCTGCTGCCGTTCGCGGTCAGAGAAGCGGTGCTCGGACACAACTGTACGGACTCGCAAATCTTAGCGATGGCGAACGCAAGTTGATCGACGAATTGCTCGGAGAAGGTGAGGTGGCCGGCGTCGTTGCGCTGCCAGATGGCTCTTTGGCGCAAATCCGGGAGTCTGTGCTTGCGGGAATCTGGCGCTTGCGCATCGGCACCGAGCCCGCGCATGAATATGTTGAGGTCGGGTCGATTCCGCAGATTGTTCGGCGTGCCGCAACTGACCTGACGTCCGCCGATCTTGTGATCGGCATGCCGCCGAATGGCGCGATGAACGTTCAACCGGTGCTGGCCGAAATACGCGAGCGGGCGAGGGTCTGGCGATTAGGCATGCACGCCCATGTCATCAATCTGACGTCACTGCCAATGAGCATTATGGATTTGGCATTCCTACAGCAAAGCTTGGGCAATGGACCGGTCCAACTCATGTTGCACGGCTACGGCACCTGCCGAGTGCAGGCGACCGGGATCAGGAATGTCTGGTCCGTGCAGTTCTTCAATTCTACGGACGACATCATCCTTGATACGCTGGAGATCGGCGGCGTGCCGATTGTTGCGTTGGCTGCCGATGAGGATTTCCAGGACTCAGCCGAGCGCATGCAGGAAATTATCGAGGCGTACTTCACATGAAGACGTCGGGCATTCGGCATCGGGTGGGATCCCGCAGACGGCGCATGCGCATGGACTATAGCTTGCGCGGGATGATGGCGGAGTGTTGCGCATGAGCCTTGTTGCCCGCAACAAAATCGATGTCCACATATTGCTAGCTGCCGACGTAGTCGCCTCGGTCGAGATCCTGCCGCGAGTCCGGCCACCGCTGGCGCGGGTGTTCGCCGGAAAGGAGCCCTCGACAGTGCTGACCGTGCTGCCGCGGCTTTTCGCGTTGTGTGTCGCTGCGCAGAAAACTGCATTATTGTCCGCCCTCGAGACGGCGCGCGACGAAGTGATCACCCGCGCAACAAGGCAGCAGCGGATTGCACTTATCGTTACTGAGCGCATCGCGGATTTGGCACGGAGCCTTTTTGTCGGACATCTTACGTTAGATGTCGCCAGTGCGGCAGCAATCCGCTCCCTGATGTCGGAACTGTCAGCGTTTGTCCGCTCCGCACAGCCAGCCTGGAGCTCCGCTCAACGCGAAGCAACCGCGCGGATTGTCGCTGCGCTGGCCGCGCTCGGTCTACATGAGGGGGAGGCGCTGAGGTCTGGTAGCCCGCTGGCGCTTCGCGTTGCGGCGCTTAATGACGTCGACGTGAAGTCAATCCCGGCGGGGCACTCATTCCTGTCTGTTGCTGACGACCTCAACATCACGAAACGGTTGCTCGGAGATGACTCGACGTTCTGCTATTGTCCCGATGTTGACGGACATGTGCCCGAGACGGGTCCATGGGCGCGCCAGGTCAGCCGGGATCGGCTCCCGCTGGGACCCTTCGGTGCGGCCGAGCGGCTGATGGCCAGAATTAATGAAATCCTCCGGCTATGTGCCTGGCTCAAGGCCGGCGCTCAGATTGGTGCCGCGGAGCATGGGATCATCGAAAGATATAAGCTAGGGCCGCGCCGTGCAGCGGCCGCGGTCGAATGCGCTAGGGGCCGTCTCTACCACGCGGTTGAACTCGATGCTCAGGGCCGAATATCCCGCTTCGAATTCCTTGCGCCGACGGAGTGGAATTTCCACCGGCGCGGACCGCTTGTACGGAACCTGCAAGGCGCGGTGCTGACGGCTCGAAGACGCGAAGATGCAGTTCATGCGGTGATTGCATCGCTCGATCCGTGCGTCGCGTTGACCCTCAACCTTAGCGAAGTTCGCGATGCATGAAATGGCGATTTGTCTTGGCATCATTCAGATCGTCGAGGAGAAGGTACACGAGCGATCCTCTTCGCGGGTGCGGAGCATCTGTCTGGAGATGGGAGCGCTGAGTCATGCGGCGCCTGAAGCGATCAGGTTCTGCTTTGCTGCCGCTGCAAGGCGGACCATTGCCGAGGGCGCGGCTCTTAACATCGTCGAACTGCCAGGCGTTGCCTGGTGCATGAGCTGTTCGAAGAGCGTCGAAATTACTCGGCGCGGTGAGTGCTGCCCTTGCTGCGGCAGCTATCACCTGCAGGTGACCGCGGGCGAACAGATGCGCGTGAAAGAGCTGGAGATCGATTGATGTGTACTGTTTGCGGCTGCCACCAAGGGACGCCGTCCACAAAACGCGCCGAGCCGAATGATGCGGAGATGCATGAGCGATCCCTTCAGGACGATCGAGATTGCCATTCTACCCTTCCACCGGGCGAGCGACGGCCGCCGCCGTCAAACCATCCTGGTGATAGCTATAATCGCTCTCCTCGCTCAGCCAATCACCAGCCGCATAACGCGCAGGCGCGTCCGAGCGGCGTCGATCCGCCTGATTTGAGGGGCTGTGGCAAGAGCACAAAGCGGCTCGTTGAGATTGAGCGCGATATTCTGGACAAGAATAATGGAATTGCGGCGAACAATCGCGCGCTCTTCGTAGCCGATGACCTGCTTGTATTTAATCTATTGTCCAGCCCCGGTGCTGGCAAAACGACACTGCTCGTCCGCGCGGTGTCCGAGCTCAAGCGCAGCCGGTGGGTCGGGGTCATCGAAGGGGACCAGCAGACCTCGAACGATGCCAAACGTATTCAGGCCGCCGGCGTCCCAGCCGTTCAAATCAATACCGGCAAGAATTGTCATCTCGACGCTGCAATGATCGGCGAGGCTTATCGCTGCCTGCCGCTGCTCTCGGGCGGTATTCTCTTCATCGAGAACGTGGGTAATCTGATCTGTCCCGCTGCCTTCGATCTTGGCGAAACCTGCAAAATCGTAGTGTTCTCGATTACTGAAGGTGAAGACAAGCCGCTCAAATATCCTGATGTGTTTGCCGCTTCGTCGCTCATGGTGATTAACAAGATTGATCTAGCGTCGCTGCTCGAATTCGATGTGGACAAGGCCATCGAATACGCCAGACGGGTCAACCCAAAGATCGACGTGATTGTAGTTTCGGCTCGGACTGGCGAAGGCTTTGCCGCGCTCTACGCCTGGATCGATAGACAGGCGGGCCGTCAGAGGCACGCGTTCGAGGACAAAGGGCAATGAGCGCCGCAGCCACCTGCGACGGAACACGGCTGCGCGTGGTCGTGAGTGGGGCAGTGCAGGGGGTCGGCTTTCGTCCTTACGTCTATGGACTTGCCGTTCGGTACGGATTGGCGGGGTTTGTCATCAATGGCCCTGAGGGGGTTATCATCGAGGTTGAGGGCCACCGCGCCTCGGAGTTTGTCGCCACGTTGCCGCTCGAGGCGCCTCCATTGGCACGCATAGTCGACATCTGCGTTCGCGAGACTACGGCGCTCGCAGCGAAGGGCTTTTCGATCGGTGCGAGCGAAGCCGGCAAATTGTCAACGCAGATCGTCGCTGACGCCGCGGTCTGCCAGCAATGCCTCAAAGAGCTATTCGATCCAGAAAATCGGCATTACCTCTACCCCTTCATCAGTTGCTGCCATTGCGGCCCACGCTACACCATCGCCGAACGGCTTCCGTACGATCGCCGCAACACTGTGATGAGGGCTTTTAGTTTGTGCGCCGCGTGCGCGGCTGACTATGCCGATCCGGCAAGCCGCAGGTTTCACGCGGAGGCGATCGCGTGCCCAGCATGCGGTCCTCGGCTCAGCCATGGGATCAGCGATATTGTCGCGGCAATCGCGCGGGGGCAGATCGTGGCGATAAAGGGGCTGGGCGGATACCAGCTTCTTTGCGATGCGCGTAATCAGGATGCCGTGCAGCGTTTGCGCAGGAGAAAGCACCGCCTTCAGAAGCCGTTCGCGGTTTTGGTCGACTCCGTCGAGCGCGTCAGCGAGATCGCGGAGGCGAACGCGCCCGAGCTAGCGCTGCTAAAATCCGTAGCACGTCCCATCGTCCTCCTGCCATCGCGCAACAATCTGGCGCCCGCCATAGCACCTGGTTTATCGCGAGTTGGTATCATGCTGCCCGTAGTGCCGCTGCATCACCTCATCTTCCATGCGCTTCGCTCGCCAGGTGCACGTGCGGGGTCTAGCCCGGTCATGGTGGCCACCAGTGCCAATCTTTGCGGCGAACCGCTCCTGATTGACAACGCGCAGGCGCTGCGGCGGCTCAAGGGAATCGCCGATCTTGTCGTGACCCATGATCGCGATATCTTGACGCGTGCTGATGATTCCGTGGTTTCGGTGGTGGCTGGCCGGCCGCAATTCGTTCGTCGTGCCCGTGGCTATGTTCCCGAGCCGATCCGGCTTGCGAGATCCGTCCCGCCCGTGCTCGCCGTCGGCGGCGAACTGAAATCGACCGTCACCATCACCCGGGACAACCAAGCGTTCGTCTCTCAGCATATTGGCGATCTAAATACGGCCGAAGGCATCCGTGCGTTCGAGAAGACGATCCGACACCTCACATCGAGCCTTGACGTGGAACCTGTCGCTTTCGCCCATGATCTGCATCCCCATATGGCTTCTACCCGCTTTGCGCAAGCAAATGCTCGCGCGCTGATCGCGGTCCAGCATCACCACGCACACGCTGCCGCAGTGATCGCCGAGCATGGGCATGTGGGACCAGCGCTTGCCCTGGTGCTCGATGGCCATGGCTTCGGCTCCGACGGCGGTAACTGGGGTGGCGAACTATTGTTGTGCGAAGGGACGTGGTCCCGTCGCATCGGGCACTTAGCGCCTCTGCAGATGCCTGGTGGAGATCGTGCAGCCCGCGAGCCGTGGCGTATGGCGAGCTCAGTCTTACACGGGCTCGGCAGGGGCAACGAAATCGGGCAGCGTTTTGCGGCACAACGGCAAGCCGCGTATGTGTCGGACTTGCTCGATCAGCCGGGCGGGATCACCACGACCAGTGCGGGACGGTTGTTCGACGCGGCAGCGGCGCTGCTCGGGATTGGGCATTTGCAGAGCTATGAGGGCGAAGCAGCGATGAAGCTCGAAGCGCTGGTGCGGCGGGCAGCGATTCTCGAAGCCGGCTGGACGATCGATGGCGGCGTGCTGTCGCTTCATCCGCTATTTTCGCGGTTGATTGCTGATGACATTGACGCCGCAGGCGGAGCCGGGCTGTTTCATGGCACTTTCGTCGCCGCCTGCGTCGACTGGGTCACGTGCGCCGCGCGGACAACCGGCGTCAACACCGTCGTTCTGAGCGGGGGCTGCTTCCTGAACGCGGTGCTCGCGGACGAGATCCCGCGCGGTTGCAGCGCTGCCGGTCTTACACCGTTGGTGCCGCGGCGGCTGCCGCCCAGTGATGGCGGTTTGAGCCTTGGCCAAGCCTGGATTGCCGCTCTACAGATTGCTCAACAGTCGTCCGCCGGGAGAGGATCTGCCTGACATGTGTCTTTCGGTTCCGGCGAGGATCGCGAAAATTCTACCCAACGACGTGGCTCTCGTGTCGATCGACGGCATCAGCCTGGAGATATCGATTGCCCTCGTCGACGAGCTCGATGTCGGCGATTACGTCCTCGTCCATGTCGGCTACGCGCTCGCCAAGATCGATCCGACAGAAGCCAAACGCACGCTGGAGCTCCTGCAGGAGCTAGGCAGCGCCGCGCAGGAACGCCGGTCATGAAATATTCTGATGAATTTCGCGACAAGATCATCGCGCAGGGACTTGCGCGTGCGATTGACGCTGAGGTGAGTTCGCAAAGAGCCTATCGGTTCATGGAATTTTGCGGCGGACACACTCATGCGATCTCCCGCTATGGCCTCGAGGATCTGCTGCCCGCGAACGTCCGGATGATCCACGGGCCCGGTTGTCCCGTCTGCGTTCTGCCCGCAAGCCGAATCGACATGGCGATCCGGCTCGTCGACCGACCAGAGGTCACTCTCTGCGTCTACGGCGACTTGATGCGCGCGCCCGGGTCGCAAGGACAGTCCCTGTTGCGAGCCAAAGCGCTGGGCGCTGACATTCGGATGGTTTACTCGACGCTCGACGCTATCCGGCTCGCCGAACAGATGCCGGGCCGCGAGGTGGTCTTCTTTGCCATCGGATTTGAGACCACGACACCCCCAACGGCGAACATGATCCGGATTGCCGAGAGCAAGCGGATGGAGGGCCTGAGCGTGTTCTGCAATCACGTGCTTACACCCTCTGCGATGCACAGCATTCTCGAGAACCCGAAGATCCGCAACACCGGTGGCGTCCCAATTGACGGCTTCATCGGGCCTGCACATGTCAGCACCATTATCGGTACGCAGCCTTACGAGCCGCTGGCAGAACAGTTCGAGAAGCCGATCGTGGTTGCGGGATTTGAGCCCCTCGACGTGCTGCAAGCTATATTGATGCTGGTGCGGCAAGTGAATCAACACCGCTATGAGGTAGAAAACCAATACAGCCGTGCAGTGACACGCGAAGGCAATCGGCGCGCCAAGGGCGAGGTGTCGCAGGTATTCGAACTGCGTGATCAGTTTGAATGGCGGGGGCTTGGACTCGTACCCAACAGCGGACTGAAGCTGAAGCGGTCTTATGCAAAATTCGACGCCGAGACACGTTTTGCGACCCGCGACATGCCTGTCGCAGACAATCCGGCGTGCGAGTGCTGTGCGATCCTGCGTGGCGCCAAACGGCCGGTCGATTGCAAGTTGTTTGGAAACATCTGCACGCCGGAAACGCCGATAGGAGCCTGCATGGTGTCATCAGAAGGGGCTTGTGCGGCGTATTGGACCTATGGCCGAGTTCGCGATGAACAGGTGAGGCAGAGGTCATGAGCGTGAAATCCTATCCACGCAAGCTCGACGTAAAGAACGGGCGCGTTGAACTTTCCCACGGATCCGGGGGCCGTGCCATGGCACAGCTGATCTCCGACCTTTTTCACCAAGCCTTCGGTAATGAATGGCTCGCCCGCTGCAATGATCAGTCGGCGTTTGACGTTTCGGCAGGCAGGATGGTGATGACGACCGACGGCTATGTGGTTTCACCACTGTTCTTTCCCGGCGGCAATATCGGGTCATTGGCTGTGCACGGCACGATTAATGATGTCGCGATGTCTGGTGCGCGTCCCCTCTATCTGTCAGCCAGCTTTATCATCGAGGAGGGTTTCCGGTTTTCGGATCTGAAGACGATCGCGGATTCGATGGGCGCGGCAGCACGCGGGGCCGGCGTTTACATCATTGCCGGGGACACCAAGGTCGTCGAGCGCGGCAAGGCAGACGGTCTGTTCATCTCTGTGGCCGGGATCGGGCTTGTGGCCGATGGGCTGGATCTGTCCGCCGACAAGGTAAGGGTCGGGGATCGTGTGCTGGTGTCCGGAAGCCTCGGCGACCATGGGGTGGCGATCATGTCAAAACGTCAGAACGTCGCTTTTCAAACCGAAATCGTCTCGGACTCAGCAGCGTTGCATCATCTCGTAGCGGTCATGATTGCCGCCGGCGGTGGCGGCATCCGGGTGATGCGCGACCCCACGCGCGGCGGGCTCGCTGCGACTCTCAACGAGATTGCGCATCAATCCGACCTCGGGTTCCATTTGCAGGAATCAACCATTCCGGTGAAGCCTGCGGTTGCGGCTGCCTGCGAACTTCTTGGACTAGAGCCGATCCATGTCGCCAACGAGGGCAAGCTCGTTGCGATCGTCGCGCCTGATGCGGCCGATGCCGTACTTGCTGCCATGAAGGCGCACCCGCTCGGGTCCGATGCAGCTGATATTGGCGAGGCGGTGGCTGACGATCACAAATTTGTGCAGATAACCACCTGTTTCGGCGGCCGACGCCTCGTCGACTGGCTGTGGGGCGAACAATTGCCTAGGATCTGTTGAACAGGGTGCGCACTCTGCGGCTGACGGCGTTTCAGAAACGTCCACTGATACAGCTCCTTCACGCCTTCGACGTCCACGACCTCGGCGGTGGCCCGCAAGACGTGGCAGCGAAGGTGCTCGCCTCCGACCACGCCCACCGTCCTTCGGTCGAGTGGAAGGACTCGCATGCCCGTCGCAAGGCTAACCGGCTCATTCATGATTCCACCGCCCTGGTCGAGCGCGGTTATCTGAAACTTCTACGCGGCGTGTGAACGGCCCCAATCCCCAAAGCCATCGTCCCGGTAAATTAACCCGCGCCCGCTGGTAGCGACTGGCTTCCCATGGTTGCGACCCTGTTCCTCGAGAAGGCGCTCGATCGGCGCAACGCTGATCGTGCACGGCCGCAACTCGCACGAGCAGCAACCGAATCCGCCTAACTGCCGCCGACTCCCATACAGCCAGCCTCAGCAGCGGAAGAGGCCGACCGGAAGGTCGTCGCCCACAGAACGAGCGTAACTCTCGAGAGCGAGCCTGTGGCTGCCAACTGGCTGCCACAGGGATGAACCACGACTTCACGGGAGGTCCGGCGAGAAGTTCGCAAGTTGGATTCAGGCTACAGCTCTTCTAGTATTGCCGTATACAGTAGTCTCGAACTGAAGATAGCTTCCGACCGAAGGTTGGGTCGGCAAAGGGCAAGATCTGTGTTGCCCGGTAGCCGCCAATCCCATTTCAGCGGTCGATCCAATAGCAAAGGTTGGCGCGACCGGCCTAGGTGAGCGCAGCAGCGAGGCGCCCCGTAACGGCATCCTGCTCATTGACCATAAACGTGAGAGCCCAACCCTTCGGCATTCCCGGGAAGAACTCGGCATAATTCGACAGATTTGGGATGACGCTTGGCAGGCCTTGATCTTCATGCTGGCAGGCAAGCCGTTTCTGGCCGCCATCTCGACTGTCTCCTTCTTGAGGACGCGCCGCACGAGCCCTGTCCGTCGTTCAACCACATACGGATGAACTTGGCACAATCCAGGGCCGTCGAGTAGAGGCCGTGCCCTCCCATGTGGACCTCGGGGTCCTGCGGAAGAATGAAATCGGCAAGCGCCGTGAGATTTCCGTCATCGTCCCGCTGGAATGGGTCATGGTGAACGCCGAGTCCTCCATACCGAGGGGCTCGAAGATGCGCTCGTTCATGACCTCTCCGAGTCGCTTGCCGGTGATCGCTTCGACCACCTGACCGGCTCAGTCGATGTTGGAGCCGTACTCCCACTTCTCGCCGGGTCCGAACAAGCGATGCGGTGATAACGCTGGGTTGGCCATGCTCCTGAGCGAGCCGGTTGTAGGTCTCGTTAAAGAAATTGTAGCCACGCCCGCTGTGTGGAGCAGCAGCATGCGCGTCGTGACGTTGCGGTTCGGCGGACGCAGCTTGGGGTTGCCACTGTCATCGAAAGCCCTCGATCACCTGCAGCTTGCCGATGGCCGGCGCATAGGTCTTTGCCGGAGCGTCGAGGTCGAGCTTGCCTTCCACCAGTTGCAGGCACGCCGTCCCGGTGATCGCTTTGGTGGTCGAGAAGATCGCAAAGACGCTATCGGTCGTCATCTCCTGGCCGCCGCCGAGCTGCCGCTTCCCCGCGGCTCCTTCATGGATGTTTTCCGTGCCGATCGGTTGTCACTGCCACCACGGCGGGAACGCCAGGCGCTGAATTGACCGTCCTCTTCAGCACGTCATCGCAAGCCGATTTCAAGTCCGTCGTTCTGCTTTCCTCCTCATGTTGGCATTACCGTCGGCGTCGCCGGAGAGGGCTCTGCGAAATTTCGCCCTCGCTGCGTGTGTCAATCGGCAAAGGATGTCTATGATCGGTGATTTTCAATATCGCAGCGGCTTTGAGGACTGTTCAGGCTAGGGTGGTGGGTTTACCTAAGGCTGCGTGGCAGGCGACTTTCAGGGAGGGGGAACGTCGACGTTGAGGCAGGCTCTGCTGTTTGACCCCAAAGGAGCTCCGATCCGGCAAGACCACAAAGTCTTGTCAACGACTGGGACGAGATCCGCGACTGGTCGAACCAGGTCTATATGCCACACCGCGTATCCCCCACGGGCAAGCTGGCCCGCCCCGGATTCCACTATGCACTCGGCGCAGATCGGGCGGATTACTGTCACCCGCTTTGCCTACGGCATTCCCGTCAATATCAAGGAGTCGCAGGACGCGGGCCATGCGGTTGTCCTGACAACGATCGGTGACAACGCATCGCACTTCGTCGATGCGACCCGAGCTGAGGCAATCGCCATCGGCGAGAGCTCCGCCGTCGATTGCAGCCGAACAGACTACAATGTCGACTTCGATCCTGATCATCTCCAGCTCAATCTGACCATCCCGCACAGCGTGCTCGAGCGGGTTTGTCGCGACTGGTTCGGCTTCGTGCCGGACAATGTGCTCTGCCAATACAAGACCCGGATCGGAGGCAACAATTCGAGCTGGTTGGCTTTGATGGAATACATCGTGCGCTGCATCACCGATGCGCCCAGCTGTCTTTGCACGTGACCGCGTCGGGCGACACCTCGAGCAGACGATCTGTATCCACTTGTTGAACGAATGGGCCAGCCGCGCCGATCTGGACCGAGAGAACCCCCGCAAGCGGCTTGCCCCTCGCGCGGTCAGGCTTGCTGAACAATATATGGCCATCATGCGCCGAGTGCATTTCTTCGGGAGTAGCGACATGCAAGGCGTCAGGCGCGATCTGTGCGGTTCGGCTCCGGGACAGAGCGTGTCGAGTGTGGCCTATGCCTGGGCTACATAAACCTAGGCGAGTTCGCGCGCGCTTACCGCGCACGATTTGGCGAGCGACCACCGGAAACGCTCTGGCGCCGTTGACTCCCCAGACCATCGTCGGCTCCGCACCCGCTTGCTGTTTGAGTTTAGCGCCACGTCTCGGCGTTTGCTGGGCCACGGACAGCGGGTCGGCTGGCTCAGCCCGGCAAATTGCGCCGCCTGCCCAATTATGATGATGCATCGATCCCGGGCGCTCCCGAACTTGAGGCCAGATCACGTCGAAGAACGCGAGGAAGAACTAGGATCTGTACCTAATTAGTGAACCCTGATTGGTTCGCACCGAGTTGATTCGGCGCAGTGGACTTCGATGCGCAAAGGGCTGTTCTGGCTCAACGACAAGCAGTGGCCTCAGATAAAGCCGCATCTGCCCACGAACCAGCCTGGCCCGGCGCGCGATGACGATTGACGCATCATCAGCGGCATCATTCACATGCTTCAGTGCGGCGCACGCTGGCGCGATTGCCCGCCAGACTATGTTCCGTACACGACGATCTGCAATCGTTTTAATCGCTGGGCCAGGCGCGGACATTGGCAGGCGATCTTTAAAGCACTCGTCCGCTGCGGCAACAGCGCCCTTCCGTATCCGGGCGGGGCTTCGTTCATTTCGTTTGATCCTTGTGAGGCTGGCGTGACGTTTTGCGGAATAGCCGCGGCATGAGGTCTTCGATCCTGCTATGGGGATGCCGTTCAAGTACTTTGAAGGTCTGCTGCGAGATAGACAGTAGCTTTCTGCGTCCGAAAGCCGATATGAGAAGTAGGAGAGTATATCTTTGGAGGAAGGCGCGGAGCTCGCGCCGGGACTGCCGTTTTTGAGACGATACCGACAAAGTTGGTGGGATTGTCGTGCTTGAAACCAAGTTCAGGTGCTTCTCGGCCTCGGGCGGCTGGAGATTCCATCTGCTTTGATTGGCCTGCCTCTTGCAAAGTTCAGGCAAGTCGCAGACGCGATCTCTCATGTGACTCTTTGAGACCAAATCCAGCGCTTCGTAGCTTCCGTCCAGTTCGCAAGAGCTTGGCCGGCCGACCCAGTCCAGGACATGCCCCTAAATAAGTCGCTCCTCCTCGCGCATCACTCTCCATGACATGTTATCCTCGGCGTTTCCCCATACCTTAGTGGCCAGCGTGTCGGCAGGTGATCCTTTTCTTTGGCTTGAGAGGAGGAAGGCGCCGCGCGCATTGAGGTGGGCTCGCAAAGAGACCCGTAAGACACTAGTGACCCTACAATCGGATTGGCGCTATAGGCGCTTCCACCAGGGCGCGCTCACCATCAGGAAGGGCCGAGACGACATCCCGAAGGTTTCCTTGGGATGGCGCGGCCTAGACAATTTCACCCGAGACGAGAAGCACGTGCGCGGCATCTGGCGTCGTACCACGCTTGATAGCTATCGCACCAAAGAGCCGCAATGGGAAACTATTTTGGACGTGGACGCGTTAGCTGCGAAGGAGAAGAAGAATTGGGTTTTTAACGGAGACACCAGATGCCTACAGCCCGAAGAGAGGCTGTGCTTGGTCAAACTTTTCGATGGCGGAAGGGAAGCTGCATTTGTACGCGAGTTTGACCAAGATATGAAGGCCTTCGTCAAAACCGGCTTCAATCTCCCTGAGGGAAAGCAGGATGTCGACTGGGTAGACCGCGACACTATTCTGGTTGCGCGAGATTGGGGCAAAGGGACCATGACACGTGCCGGTCATCCCTTCGTCTTGAAGGAGGTCAAGCGCTCTCAGCCGCTCGCGCAAGCACGCGAGGTCTTTCGCGGCGAACGGACCGATTATAGGGTTGAGCCATTCGTGCTGCGAGACAATGAGGGCGCGGTCCATGCGACCGGCGCCATACGAGTCACGAGCCGCGATGAGCGGGAGTATATACTCCTGGGACCCAAGGGACCAATCAAGCTCCGTCTGCCCAAGCGCGCGGAGATCGGCGGCATCACCGGTGGCCGCCTGCTCATTAAACTTGATAAAGGCCTTGATGAAGATTGGGCGCCGTTCGGTGGCGCCGGCTTCAGGGGCGGCTCGATGATCTCGTATGATTTGGCGGAATGGAAGCGGGATCCGCTGCATGCCAGGCCCTCGCTTGTCTTTCAGCCCGGGCCTCGACAGGAACTCAGCGGCTTCCTCATCAGCAAGAGCTTGTTGATACTCACAGTCCTTGACAATCTTCAGGGCAAGGCATTCACCTACAAGTACGACCGCGGCACTTGGCGGGTCACGTCCATTCCACTTCCAGAAAATGCGAATGTCAGCCTGTTAACCGCTTCCGATACTTCCGATCGAGTAGTGTTCACCGTCTCCAACTACCTCAAGCCGACGTCACTCTGGTACTTTGACGCCGAGACCGAACACCTTGAGTCCTTGAAGGTCGCGCGTGAAAGCTTCAACGCGTCTAGACATGTCGTTGAGCAACTCGAGGCGACCTCGCGCGACGGAACGCGTATTCCTTACTTTTTGGTGCGGCCCCGTAACGCCCGTCTCGACGGTTCAATTCCTACTCTTCTCTATGGCTATGGCGGCTTTGGGCATCCCCTCCTGCCGTCCTATGATGGGGTCATGGGACGACTCTGGCTCGAACAGGGCAACGCATATGTCGTCGCGAACCTGCGCGGCGGCGGCGGGCTAGGGCGGCACTGGCACGAGGCTGCCCAGGGAGCGTCGAAGCAGCGCACATGGGAGGACTTCATCGCAGTTGCGGAGGACCTGATCAGGCGGAAGGTCACAAGTCCGCGGCGGCTGGGAGTGGTCGGCGCCAGCCAAGGAGGCCTGCTGGTGGGAACCGCGCTGACCCGGCGCCCCGATCTCTTCAATGCAGCGATCGCGCGGGTACCGTTGTTCGACATGCTTCGGTTCACCAAGCTGACATTGGGCGCGCTCTGGAGGGGTGAATATGGCGATCCCGCCATTCCCGACCAACGCGAATGGATCCAGCGTTACTCGCCTTATCAGAAGCTGGTGCCAGGCAGAACCTATCCGGCTCCGTTCATTCTCAGCGCGACTAACGACGACATCGTACATCCAGCACACGGCCGCAAGGCAGCCGCCAGGCTGCGTGCGCTTGGCCAGCCGTATTTCTACTATGAGGATTTCAACGGCGGACATGGGCCCGCCACTCCTATCGAAAGTGCTCGCCAGGATGCGCTCATCTACATCTATGCACATCGGCGGCTTGTCGATGGTGGGTGAAGTGGAGCACGATCAGGTCGTCAGCACGTTACTTTCACCAACGCTGACTAACATCAGCTCGTGCAGCCCTCGGCAGCTTTGAGAACTTCTCAGTGGAGGCAAAGTGGCAGTCGGCTGGAGACCCTTTCGATATTCAGGCAGCGCGCAAGGGAAGTCGCTAATTAGGCTCAGACCCCGCATGCCGACCAGCGCCTTGAAAAGCGGTGCCGGGTAATGAGCCATCGTTCGGCCGGCGCCTCCTAGGGTCTGTACCTAATTAGCGAACTCATTCCTTCGCACCGAGTTGATTCGGCGGGCGGCTTCGATGCGCAAAGGGCTGTTCTGGCTCAACCACAAGCAGTGGGCTCAGATAAAGCCGCATCTGCCCACGAACCAGACTGGCCCGGCGCGCGATGACGATCGGCGCATCATCAGCGTACCATTCACATGCTTCAGTGCGGCGCACGCTGGCGCGATTGCCCGCGCGACTATGGTCCGTACACGACGATCTACAATCGTTTCAATCGCCGGCCCAACCGCGGACATTGACAGGCGATCTTTGAAGCACTCGCCCGCTGCGGCAAGGACGGCGTGACTTTGTCCATCGACTCCATCACGATCAAAGCGCATCGCTCGGCGAGCGGCGGAAAAGGGCGAGCATGAACAGGCGATCGGCCGCTCGCGCGGTGGGCGGACCACCAAAATCCACGCGCTGAGCGACCCTGATTGCAGGCCTTGCGCATTTGATCTCACTCCATGGCAAGCCGCAGATCTTACTGCAGGTCGGCCCTCTTGGAACTCGCGCCGCCGATGTCTACCCTCTTTGGCGACAAAGGCTACGACGGCGTCGGCTTTCGTGCCGAAATCGTCAATCGCGGCGCAAAGCCCGTCACTCCAAACAAATCCGACGGGTAACCCTCCACACCTTCAGTAAGCGTGCCTACAAAAGGCGCAACGTTCTCGAGCGCTGTTTCAGCCGTCTAAGGATTTCAGGCGTGTCGCAACCCGATGACAAACTCGCCAGGAATTTCTTGGCTACCATCCACCTCGCCGCCATCACCGCCTATTGGATTACTTCAGCCTGAACCCTAACAGTCGAGTTATAGCCAGTGTTTTGACAGGCCTGGCCCATGGCATGAGTTGACGCATGAAAACTCGTGCGATTGTGGCCTCGAATGTGCGTCGGATCCGCTGAGATCAAGGTGTTTCACAAAGCTAAATTACCCACGAGGCCGGGATTGACCGCTCCTACATGAGTGGCCTTGAGCCGCCATGGGAAGACCCAGACAATTGATTTTCTCGACCGTATCGCCGAAAAAGCTGGACGTCGATTTTTTTGATGTTTGTGCAGCCGCCCAAACGCTGCGAGCTCTCCCGGTGGACTGGGGCATTCTGTTGGCACTGGAAAGTGCGACCGGCGCGGCCTAACGCGGTAACTTAACGTCCCCATGTTTGACGGAAGCTATCCGCTCATTCAGGTCGGCTAGCCCGCCGGCCTTGGGTTTATTGCAGTCGACCGGCGAGCCGCGGTTCGGAAGGATGACGATCTTTCATGTAGATTCTGGTCTACACGACCGGGCGGCTCTCCACTTAGCCGAAGATAACATCATGGGACGGACCCGCATCGGCTTGCTGTTCCAAGTTCGTCTTGCTGCGCGGGCTGCGATGTACTGCCGTACGCGAACTTCGTCGTCGCGCGCGTGTTATGAAGGTGCAGCATCTCACAAATCCGTCACCGATGTTTGCGTTGGATGCAGCCGCAATCAGTCCCGCAATTTCTCGACTGCCATGTTCGCAGGTCTAGCTTTGGGAAAGCTGACCGGGCGCCGAGCCAAGCCGCATTGCTCTCCTATCCAGGACAGCCTGCCGGTCCTCGCTTCAGGCGTTGAGGCCTTGCGTATTGTGGTTTGACGTCCAGCTCGGCACTTGACCGGGATGTAGTCATGGCACTGCGGAACGGCCGACGAGAACGGTGAGCAGACCGTCGCCCCACAGCCGCTGCGCAGCTCTCTTGGCATCCTCCAACGTCACCCCGTCGACGATGGCGTCGTGCTTTTCGAGATAGTCGATCGGCAGCTTGTCAAGCTGGTGCTGCAACAGCGTTCGCGCAAGCTTCGATGATGTGTTGAGAGCCAGTATCTGCGAGCCCTTCAGATAAGACTTTGCATCGTCGAGTTCCTGCTGGGTTGGCCCTTCCTCGGCAATGTGGCGGGCCTGCGTCTCGATCTCTTCGACCGTTCCGTCGGCACGGTCGGCGCGCGTGCCGCTACCGCCGACGAAAACGGCCGAATGATTCATCCAAACCAGGTGCTGACCGACGTAATAGGCCAACCCGCGCTTATCCCGGACTTCGCGGAACAGCCGCGAGGTCGGACCGGCACCGCCAAGGATGTGGTTGACGACACGGGCCGCCATGAAATCGGGTTCGCTGCGGCGGACGCCCGGACCGCCGAAAGCCATGACCGTCTGCGGTACGTCGAGCGGAATGAAGACCCGCTGCGGCGGCTTTGCTGCGACCACGTCAGGAACCGGCGTTGAATCCGAGCTGGCCGGCAGGCCGCCAAAACTGATGTCGAGCAGTTTGGAAAGGGCATCTGGATCGACGTCGCCAACCACCGCTATGTTGAGCGTGTCTTTGGCGATCACGCCTCGGAGGTAGCCCTTGAGATCCGCTACCTCTATCTTCGGCACGCTCTCGAGGGTACCTCTGGCCTGCCGAGCATAAGGATGATCCCTGAAGGCGACTTCGAAGAATTTGCGATTTGCGAGCGACGCCGGATTGGTCGAGTGATGTCGAAGGTTCGCAAGCACTCCGGCACGAATCCGTTCGACATCGGCTGGGTCGAAACGTGGTGAGGTTAGCGCCATCCGTAAGAGGTCAAAGGCTTCCTCCTTGGTGTCCTTGAGCATGTGCAAGCTACCGCGGAAGTAGTCGCGATGCGATGCAAAGCTCAACTTAATGGCGCGGCCATCGAGCCGCTCGTGAAAGGTCTTGGAGTCAAGATCGCCGGAGCCTTCGTCGAGCAGGCTAGCCACCATGTGCCCAACACCGGGCTTTTCGGCGGGATCCTGCGTCGCGCCGCCGCCGAAGGCATATTCCACCGTGATCAGCGGGACAGTTGCATCCTGCACCAACCATGCCTTTATACCGCAAGGCGAGACCAGCCGTTTGATCTTGGCCGCGGAAAGCGTGCTGCTGGCGGCAAACAAGCTTGGCCAGGCGAGCGTCGCGATTGACAGCGATGCTCCGGCGAGGAGAACCCCCCGTCGTGTGTAACAATAGGTCATGATCGCTTCTCCGCGTCTTTTTGGGATCGCTCTTTAGTGAGATAGCCTGTTACTGAGCGCTTCTTGTCGAGCCATTTGCGCGCGGCCTCGAGCACCTGTGCGTCACTAACAGCGCGGATGCCGTCCGGCCAGCCTCGGATCTCGTCGATGCTCTGTCCCGTCGTGAGCCGGCTGCCGTACCAGAGCGCAAGCTGTTCCTGGTCGTCGTGAGCATAGATTGCTTGCGCGATCAGCCGCGTCTTGACCCGCTCGATATCTTCGGCGCTCGCCGGATTATGCGCAATGCCGGCAATCACCTCGTCAATAGCGAATTCGAGCTGCCCGAAGTCGATGGCGGGTTTTGGTATGGCTGAAATCTCGAGTAGCCAATGATCGAGCTGGGCGGCCTCGTAGCCCGCCGAGGCGCTACTTGCGAGCTGCTTGTCAATTACCAGCGCGCGATAGAGATACGAATTGATGCCACCGCCTATCAATTCCGCGAGCACGTCAAGCACTGCGCTTTCGCCCGCACCCGCGGTGCGCGCCGACGGCACGAGATAGTAGCGGTACAGCGCTGGCTGCTCAACGCGGGCATCGGCCAGCGTCACGTTGCGCGGCGCGGCCGGCGTCGGCTCCTGAGGTCGCAAGCGTTCTGCGGGGATCGATGGTTGCGGGGGGATGCGGCCAAAACTCGTCTCCACCAGCGGGCGGATCTCGCCCGCCTCTACGTCACCGGCGATGATCAGGATAGCGTTGTTTGGTGCATAGAACCGCTTATAGAAGCCGAGCGCGTCCTCACGACCAAGCTTTTCGATCTCCTGCCGCCAGCCGATAATGGGGCGACCGTATGGGTGGTTAAGGTAAAGCGCCGCCATCATCTGCTCGACGAGCCGCGCACCCGGATCGTTGGCGGCCCCATTTAGTTCCTCGAGCACGACGTCGCGCTCGGACGACACCTGTTCATCTTCGAGGATGAGACCGGTCATGCGGTCGGCCTCAAATTCCAGCATCTTTCCGAGCTGCCCGCGCGGAACATGCTGGAAATAGCTGGTATAGTCGGTCCAGGTGAAGGCATTTTGGTAGCCGCCGACGCGCAGCACGGCCTGGTCAAATTCACCGGGCGGATGTTTGGATGTGCCCTTGAACATCAGATGTTCGAGGAAATGCGCCAGCCCCGATTTTCCAGGTGGCTCGTCGGCCGAGCCGACTTTATACCAGATCATCTGAGTTACGACGGGCGTCCGATGATCCGGAATCACCACAACCTCGAGCCCATTCTGAAGCGCAAAGCTGGCTGGTCGATCCCACCTCGCCTGAGCAAGAACGCCGCCCTCGTGTGAACCGTATCGGTTAGGAGTAGTGCTATCCCTCGTTCCGTCTTCGACCGGCGTAGTCCGCGTCATCGGGAAGGCACCTGCGGCGGTCTCCTTCGTGTTGGCGGTGACCGAACTCCGATCGCTCATGGTAACGCCTTTCGTTCCATATATATGCACCGACGGTGGCGGAGCAGAACAAGACTTGGCGGCCGCACACCGTCCGAAATGCAATGAAGCAAAGGCGGGGCCATTTGCCATGGGATGCGCCAGGGCGCGCGCCACCTGGATATAAAGCAGAACCAACGCTTATCCTGTCCAAAGGGCAGCTGTCGCCATGTCGTGAACACGACATGGCGCAAGCAGCCCTACAATTTGCCGAGATTGTAGAGCGACAACTTGCTCACATAGATTGGGCTGAGAGTTGATACGACAGCTAAACTTGTTGCAGCTTGCTATTAGACGTTTCGCTGCTGTGTCTTTTCCATATTCTGGAGTTACTACTCTGACGGTTGGTTCGCACGGAAACGGTAGAGCCAACGAGCGTCAGCTCCTTCAGGAACGTCCGCTTCTCCCGCTTGGTCGGCTCGGATCAACCACCCATTCCAGTGCGCTTATGTGGATCTGCTGCCGTGAGTTAGTGCTGCCGAGCATCGAACGCCACGGAGAGATCGAGCTCCAACTGATCCTACTCCTTGCGCCCCAGCATCTCGTCTGCTCCGCCGATCGCGACTCGCCGACAAGAACGGAGGCCTCCTTGCGTGCAAGGTCTGGTGTCCAAGGGCATCGTGAGGATCGATGGTGACGAAGCGGTGCCGACCGAACGCTGGGTACTTGAGAACGTATGTCGCTTTGTCGCGTTGACGTTTACGACGGGAAACGGCACGCCTTGATCATCCGTATGTAGCGATACCGGATACCGTTGATGACGAAGACCAAAGAGATGTCTAATGCCTGGACGTATACGCGTCGTACGATGCTGTTGGGCAGTAGCTTCTTGGGTAGCGCGTTGTTCGGGGGCGCTACGGTGCCTACACCCAATCGGCCGCAGCGCAAGGTTGCCATGGTGTTGAAGGCGGCCGACTCTCCCTTCGTCGTTGGGTGCACACAAGACGGCATTACCTCGTTGCGTTATCGTAACGATGCGTATGACACGGATTATGTTCTGCCTGGAGCCGTGCTGGGGACGGCTCACGCTAGAGTTCGGCGTGCCGGATCCGAGTGGCATACGCTTCGAGCCGGCGTTGATGCAACGAAGCCGATGCATAGCGCGGCCCTCGAACTAGCAGCCCGCGATGCTGGTGTCCTTCTCACGACCCGCCTCGCAGTCGACGAGGCTGGATTGACGTGGGAGATCATGCTGCGGAACGACGGCATGGCGAGCGTGGAGGTTGGCGACCTCTATTTACCCATGCCGATGAACACCGAATTTCCGGCAGGGCAACCGGTATCGATGGCTGTTTTGAAGCACAGCTTCGTCTCGGGGCATGGATCGCACATCCTCTGGATTCGCGGCAACAGCACCGGTCCGTTCCTCATGCTCTTACCGGAAGCGGACACGTCACTGGAATATTGGGATGTCCACAAGGATTCGGCCGAAGCCAGTGGGACGTGGTGCGCCTACATCTTGGGCGGGGCGGCCGCCGGCGAGGCAGTGGCGGGCGGGACTCGCTGGCGACAGCCGACCCATTCCCTGTCCCTGTCGCCGGCCGAGCAACGGCGTTACCGTCTCCGCTTCCAGTGGGTTGCCGATTACGAGGCGGCGCGCAGGGCTATCGCGGACGCCGGTCTGGTGGACGTGGAAGTAATGCCGGGCATGACGGTTCCCAACGACCTGCATGTCGACATCGCGCTCGCGTCCTCCATTCCGGTGGAGCGAATTGAGGCGGAATTTACCGGCGACACGGTGGTGCAACGGTTGCCGGATCGGGCTGGCAGGCGACTGTGGCGGGTTCGCTTTTCGCGATTGGGCGAGAACCGGCTGACTCTGCACCAGCCGGGTGCGCGCCAGACCTTTCTTGAATTCTTCGCTACCGAGCCCGTCGAGACGATGATGAAGAAGCGCGCAACCTTCATCGTGAAGCGGCAGCATCGTGACCCGTCCAAATGGTACGACGGTTTGTTTGGCGAGTGGAATATGGAGACGCAGGTCCTGCTTGGCCCGGACAATTACGACCGGATCAAGGGCTGGCGCATCTACGAGGTGACGTGCGACGATCCCGGGCTGAGCAAGCCCGCTTACCTCGCGACCAAGAATGCCGAGCATCCTGATGTGGCGGAAGTGGCGGCGCTGGATCGGTATATAGATACGTTCGTCTGGGGCGGGCTGCAACGTACCACACAGGAGGCATACGCCTACGGCCTCTACGGTATACCCGATTGGAAGCAGAACAGGGAAAGCAGCGATCCCGGCCCAAAGGGCCGCCTGCATATCTGGCGGCCTTATGACTATCCGCACATCTTCGCGATGTATTTGGCCATGCACCGCATCGCGCGTGACCATCCCGCGATACCCACCCGCCAGAGCGCACGAGATTATTTGGTACGCGCCTACGGTACGGCGCTGGCCATGTTCACGGTGCCGATGCGCGTGGTGATGTGGTCTGCCTACCGCACCGGCATCTGCAACGAATGTGTGATCCCCGAACTGGTTTCGGCGCTCACGACGGCGGGCTTGACGCGCGAGGCGGCGACGTTGGAGGCGCACTGGGCGCGTAAGGTGCGCGCCTTTGTCGATCCGAAGGCGGACCTGTTCAAGTCTGAATATCCGTTCGATTCCACAGCCTTCGAATCAACGCAGGCACTGGCGCGCTCGGCCCTTGACGACCCTGTCGCCATGGGGGTTTCGAAGGCGGCAGCGCGTGCCTTCGCGGAGCGTCAGATCGCTGCAAATCTGTTCTGCCGTGGCTGGCTGGAACCTGCTTATTACTACCTGGGCAGCGATTATCGCCGCACTGCGGGTGACGCCTATACGCTGACTTACATGGCGCAGATGGGTGGCTGGGCGCTGCTTGATCATGCGCTGAACGATGCGGACGACCCGCATCCGCTCCTTCGTCTCGGCTATGCGTCACAACTCAGCGCGTGGGCTTTGCTGAACAGCGGCCCTGCGTCGGCCGGTCATGGCTATTGGTATCCGGGCGAGGAGAATGACGGCGCGGCCGGTGGCGGCTTCGAGCCCGCGCCGAGCGGGACCACATGGCTCGGTCAGCCGCATCATCGTGGAACGTGGTATTACTCGTGCGAGATCGACCTGGGATTTTGTGGGGCGGTCCGCGCTGCTGCGACAATCGTTGCCGACGATCCCATCTTTGGGCAGGTTTGTCATGGTGGCATCATGGAGACGTTCGCTCACACCCTGCGTATCTGGCCACGTGATGGCGTGCGTCGACGGCTCAACGTGCGGCTCCAGTCTCTCCGATTGGACTTGGTGCTGCTCGACGCCCGATTCCGGGCGGATCGACCGATCATTCTGAATTTGGGGGAGGGGTGGATCAGCCTTACGCCTGAGCCCTTTGCCCCATCTGCATCGGGAGTGACGTTCGAATTGCGGTACGATGACGGGAGAAAGCGCAAGGAAGTCGTCGACATCACGGACAGCCAGATCGTCATCCGCTTGCCTGCGGCGCGCTTACCGCGGGTTCAACGCTAGGTTACCGATTATCGGGTGCGATCGGCACTTATGGCCTGCTGTTCCACGAGGCTTCCGAGGCGATGACGATCATCCCCGCAAATCCCGAGCATCTGGCGCACGTATCCGCATCGCCGCGGTGCTGCATACCTCGGGTTCGGCGATGAACCACCATCCGCGCATCCACATGATCGTGCCGGGGGGCATCGACGGCAAATTCAATATCGTTGAAATATGGAAAGCGTGAATGCCGTGGCCGCCCTCTCCCGGGAGAATCGCCTCTAGGCTATCAATCGGCACTGGAATGGGACCCCCATCGGCGTCCAACAGGGGCTCTGACTCATATGTGGAACGGCCCGGGCTGCAAGATCTTTCTCTGGTTGAACAAGGGATGACGGTGCGGTCATATGTTCGGCCCGTAAACGCGGCGGCTGGCCGCTGGCCACGATGATATCCGCGGAAGCAATCGCCCAGTCAATTTCTCCCGCTCGAAGCGCAGTGAGTCAGGCGGTCTGATCGCTACCGGGAATGTCGTCATTCGGGGGGCATCCAGATTTGCACCTTTCTCCTCGGCAGCTTTCTTCTTCCGCCGGGGAACTCTTAGGATTAGGTTTTCAGCATTGCAGCCGGCTCCTGATAGATGCCGCCTCTGACCAACAAGGCCCAGATGGTGCGCGCAACCTTATTGGCGAGCGCCACCGATACGACGTTGACCGGCCGTCTTTGCAGCAAAGTCTGAATCCAGAGCGGGACTTTCAAGCCTCGTTTAGCAAGCTTGATGATTGAGGTCGCACAAACGATCGAGAGCGTTTGTAGTTGCCGATTTCCACGCTTTGATATCGCCCGAGCCTTTCTTTCCCGCCGCTTGACTGCGACCTCGGCGTCAGCCCCCGTCCAGGCCGGAGGATGACGATGGTCCCGATCCATCGGCGCCGCCCCCCGCGGCGCCAGTTGCGGCGGCCGCGGTTTCTGTGTCATCCGCTCGCCGCACGCGCGGCGCGAACTTCCATGTCGCCGGCGACGGCGCCCTGGCAAAGGGCTGGAAGGATCGCGCGCGCGACAATATCTCCGCGATCCGGCTTGTCGCCGTGATGGTCCATTTCCTGGTAGCCAAATTTACCATCAATGGTCATTGGCCATCAACTCCAGAACCGCTTCGCTTGATAGGCAATCCTGCGTAACTGGCAAATTGCCATCTTTGCTGCTTGAGAACTTCGCTGGGTGGTCAGCTTTTCTGCGACCCGAGACCGCAATTCGGAACGATTTGTCGCTATCGCGCAGTGTCGACGGGTTAAGCTCAGGGAGCAAGGTCACACGGTCCGCTCGGCATCTGTGGGTTTGAAATCCTGCGAAGCCTGTCAAATATCGCTGAATTCCTGCGCCATTTTATCGGCTGCGTCGCGATATCACTGCTCGCTTCCGATAAGAAGGGCGCGTCAGGCAGGGAGTTTTCAAATGAAGGTCGGAGTCCCAAAGGAAATCAAGGCGCACGAATATCGCGTGGGCCTTACTCCTGGAGCTGCCCGCGAATACGTGGCAGCAGGCCACAGCGTGATGATCGAGACCAATGCGGGCGCTGGCATTGGTGCAACCGATGACGATTATCGCAATGCTGGCGCAACGATTTTACCTTCTGCCGTTGAGGTATTCGCCTTGAGCGAGATGATCGTAAAGGTCAAGGAGCCTCAGCCGTCCGAATGGTCTCAGCTGCGTGAGAATCACATCCTCTTCACTTATCTGCATCTGGCTCCCGACCTGGACCAGGCTACCGGCCTCCTGGAATCAGGATGCACCGCGATCGCCTATGAGACGGTAACTGATGCGCATGGTGGTCTACCACTGCTGGCGCCGATGAGCGAGGTCGCGGGTAGGCTTGCGATCGAAGCGGCGGGTAGCGCCCTAAAGCGGAGTACAGGCGGACGAGGACTGCTGATCGGTGGGGTGCCCGGTGTTCAGCCTGCCCGAATCGTGGTGATCGGAGGTGGCGTCGTCGGTACGCACGCGGCACGCATGGCGGTCGGTCTGGGCGCAGAAGTGACCATCATCGATCGTTCGATAATCCGGCTCCGCGAGCTGGATGAGCTATTCGAAGGACGCGTTCGCACCAGATTTTCAACCATCGAGTCCGTAGAGGAAGAGGTTTTTGCGGCGGATGTGGTGATTGGTGCCGTGCTCGTTCCAGGTGCGAGCGCGCCGAAGCTGGTCCGCCGGAGCATGCTGAGCTCGATGCGCAAGAGAGCGGTACTCGTGGACGTCGCTATCGATCAGGGCGGCTGCTTTGAGACATCACACCCAACCACTCACGCTGATCCAACTTACGAAGAAGATGGCATCATTCATTATTGTGTGGCCAATATGCCCGGCGCCGTTCCGCTGACCTCGAGTCAAGCACTGAATAACGCAACTCTGCCGTTTGGTTTGGCTCTGGCCAACAAGGGGTTTTCCGCCGTACTGGAAAATCCACATTTGCGCGCAGGCCTCAACGTCCATCGAGGCCGGCTAACTTACAAAGCGGTGGCCGAAAGCCTCGGGCTGCCCTTCTCACCGATCGAACAGGCGGCGGCGTGATCCCAAAGGCCCTCATGGCCGTTTCCTCCGTGACTAAGCCACCCTTTGGGGTGGCTTTTTTTCGGCTACATCAATCGGCTGACCGCTGCCGGCATCTACTTTGACCGCGAAGCGTAGCGGAGGATCACCAGACGAACACCTGGCTTCAGTCGCCTGCACGAGGGGGAGCCAGTGTACTTTTGCCCCATACAGCGCATGTGCCGGTTTCGCCGGCAATACGGGGCAACTGAAAATGCGTCCCGCGGGCCCCGAGAGGGACGCGCATCACGGGTGTGACTGTATCTGGAGCGGCCGCCGCGACCTTCTGACTGGCTGCGGCGAGGCGGACCGGTGAGGACCTGCCGGTTGCTGCCCGTGATGCTGTCGCGTAAGCCGCGGCTGTCCCGGTGAGTGGAATCAACAAGATGCGCTCTGGGTTAGACCCGCGGGGAACTCTGTGATGCCGCGCGACGCATCGATCTTAGCCGTGGCACGGCGGCGTTGGGGAGGATCTCAGATCGTCCCCTTAAGTCTGGCAACGGTCGTTCACCTGATCGCTAACTGCTGTGAATCGACCATGCGCAAATCAAAGCATCGAGATCAAGCCGCCACGGCCCTTGTAGGATTTGCGACAGCGTGTCGACGCGGCGATTTGCGTTATTGAAAATACTCTAGACGAATCAAGCTCAAACTGTCTGGCACAAGACTTGATAGCAAGACACTGTCCCGCACCTTTTGCTTATGGAATCGCAGTGATGGCTTACAAGATAATCGCGTCCCAGTGCACCGTCTGCGGTGCGTGTGAGTTCGAGTGTCCCAATGCCGCGATCAGCCTGAAGAACGACATATATGTGATCAATCCGTCCCAGTGTACCCAATGTGAAGGGCATTTTGACGCGCCACAATGCGCCGTCGTTTGCCCGGTGCCCGATACATGCGTGCCGGCAAAGGTCGGGTAGCCGACGAGAGGAGCTCCCGTACGAAACATAATGACGAATCCTCCGCAACTAGTGATCGGAGAATTTTCGGCAGACGACTTCATCGATATGCACCTGCTCGAAGGTCTCGCCTACCAATATTGGCGCGCATTGGCCCTTCTCCGATCGATCGGAAAAGGATGCGAGCTCACCCTTAATGAGGACGGTAGCTGGATTGAGCAGGACACGCCTGAGCAGGCTCTTTTGATCGCCAGCATTGACGCCAGAACTGCCGAGACGGCCTGGGATTCCTCCAGCCTTGGAGTTTGGTTTGATGCCAAAGCAGCCCCAATTTCCAGACCTGGTCTGCCAACAATCGATGAAGTGATGGTGCCAGTTTACAACACGTCGAAGAGGGAAACTGGTCCTGAATATTGGCAGGGAATGGGTCTGGAATTGCCCATCAAGGCCCGGACTAATTATCTTCCGGGCCTGTTCAATGCTCGCCATTTCCTGGACTCGCACTCTTTTTTAGATGCCCCCTTCGAAGCGCAGTACGGATACAGCCTGTCTCAGTTTATGTGCGTCATTTGGGCTCTGGCTAATATCTTCAACCTCCCGCCTCCCTTTTTTGCGACGGAGCGGGAGGAAGACATGGTGAGGGCGTTCGGATCGAACTTTCTCAACTCCATGATGCGCGGATACCGACACCTGGAATTCTCGTCCGATAGTCTAATAGAGGAAATCGAACGCCGATTACCCGTTTTCTCTGCCGAAGTTCCCGTCCCGCGAGAAGTGATTGCTGCAGTTATCTCTGCGCTAATGCTTACGGCTCAACGCCAAGCGAACATCGCTCTCTGGAGCGGAGGCCCCCGTTATCTCTTTATCCCGTTTGGACTCGGCGACGTGTTCGACATTCAGGCCCTACCATCACTACTTTCTAATCTGTTCGTCGGACTTGCCTACGACCCGGAGGCAAGAGGTCCCGCGTTCGAAGAGGTCTTTCGTTTTGCGCTGACGGCGCGCGGGTTCACTGTCGAAACGGGCGTCAAGAAAGCGCTTGCCGGCTCATCTCGGCAGTTAGACGCCGGGGTCGCGATCGGAAACGAACTGTTTTTGTTCGAGTGCGTATCGATCGGCCGGCCCCTCGATTACGAAATCGGCAAGCCCGCTACGATCTCAGAGCGGAATCGCCGCTTGGACAAGAAAGTCTCTCAAGCAATAAGCTTGGCGGAGTTTTTCCGCGCCAACGCGGTCGGCACCAACTTCGACGTCGGGCACATTCGTCGCTTCGTTCCCTTCGTGGTCTCTCCGTTCGAGGAGTGGATCTGGGACGGCTCGGAACGAATGTGGGAGCAGGATCCTCATCAACCGAGGATCCTGAGCGCCAGTGAAGCAATCAAGATGATCGAGAGTCGACGCTCACCACTACCGGCTACTGCGGGCGACCAGGGTTTGTGACTTCCTCCGTACTCCCAGCGGCAAGTCCAACTGATTCGGGAGCAATTTGCGAGCCCGATGGGCGCTGGACGCGGCGGCTCAGAAGCAGAATGGACCCCCCTCGGTTTTCTCGCGCTGAAAAATCGGCAAAAAATCGAAGCGGAATTCGTCAGTCACGTCAGTGTGATCTGAGATCGAGTCGTTTTCAAAACGAAATCGAGTCGTTCTTAAACCGGAAATCGAGTCGTTTTCAAAGTGTCCGCATACGAAGGGCGAAGCGTGGTGGGCCCGGCAGGACTCGAACCTGCAACCAAACCGTTATGAGCGGCCGGCTCTAACCATTGAGCTACAGGGTCCGCCGCGAGGCGGCTGCGGCAAGCACGGCCAGCAACGGTGCGCGGTTCGTCACTACGATGCAGTCCAGCACTGTCACCGCAATTCCGTCCATACCGTTCGGTTAGCTACGATCAAACCTGATCGGGACGGAAATCGTCAGCGTGTCTCCGCCGTGACCGGCAGGAGGCGTCGGCACCGGACTTGCGCGTCGCGCGAGGGCGACAGCCTCGCTGTCGAGAGCGCTGTCACCTGAGGAGCGCGCCAGACGCGCCGACACGACACGGCCGCCCCGGTCGATCGTGAATATGACCGACGCAACCCCTTGGCCGGCGCCCGGGGGGTAGCGCTTGTGTCGATTGAGATGCGCGGCAAGGGCGCTTTGCCAGCTTGCGGCAGATGCAGCCGGGGCGCGCGCTGCGCTTGGCGCCGGTGCGGCGAAGCTGTCCGCGCGCTGTTGCGTCCTGACGCTGGGCGCACTCGTCTGTGGAGCGGCCCGTTTCGGCGCTGGCCTCTTGGGCTGTGGTTCAGGTGGTTTCGGCGGTGTCAGCACAGCATCCGCACGCTCCGTCTCGGGCAGCTTGGGAATGTCGACCTCGGGATTGCGGGCGGCGGGCGGTTCGATCGGTTGGGACGTCTCTTTCGATTCTTCCGGCGGCTTCTCCTGCGGGGCAGGAGTTGGATCGGGTGGGGTTTCCGTCACCTGCGGTCCGGGAGCGACGTCGGCCGCCGTCGGCTCCGGCGCGGCGGTGAGTGGTGCGAGCTCGATCATGATGGCGTCCGGCGGCCCACCCGGCATGGCCTGCGGCGCCGGCCGGTTAATGCTGAGCCACACGCCTCCCGCATGCAGCGCGACCACGGCGAGGCCGGCCGCCGTCCAGCGCAACGCCGAGGGCAGCGTCGCCTCGCCGCCGATTCTGCCGTCAGGGTCGCGCCAGTCGATCGCCGTCATGGCTGCGTCGCGGCGCCCGAGACCGGGATCGTCGCCTGTCCGGTATCTTCGAGGCCGACCAGCGCGATCTTGAGGTAACCCGCCTGCCGCAGCAGATTCATCACGTTCATCAGTTCGCGATAGGCGACGACGCCATCGGCACGCAGGAACACGCGCTGCTCGCGGTCATGGCCGGTCTGTTCATCCAGAATTGCCTGCAAGACGCTGCGCGGCACATCCTCGTTGCCGAGCGCCAGGCTCAGATCCTGCTTGACGGTGAGGAACAGCGGCTCGTCCGGGCGCGGTTGGGGCTGCGCATTGGACACCGGCAGATCGACCGCGACATCGACCGTCGACAGCGGTGCAGCCACCATGAAGATGATGAGCAGCACCAGCATCACGTCGATGAACGGCGTAACGTTGATCTCGCTCAGTTCATCGATGCCGCCGTCCTGCGGGTCCTTGAGTGATACGGCCATGGCAGCTCACTCCGCAGCGGCGCGGCCGCGCTCCAGCGCCACCACTGATGAGAGCAACCCGCGGTCCTGCCGCTCCAGATCGCGCGAGACGTGCTGAATGATCTCGCCGGAAGCATCGGACAACAGCGCCCGGTAGCTTGCGAGCGCGCGAGCGAACACGTTGTAGATAATGACGGCCGGAATGGCTGCCACCAGGCCGAGTGCGGTCGCCAGCAGCGCTTCGGCAATGCCCGGCGCGACCACCGCAAGGTTGGTGGTCTTGGACTGCGAGATGCCGATGAACGAGTTCATGATGCCCCACACGGTGCCGAACAGGCCGACGAACGGGGCAGTCGCTCCGATCGTCGCCAGCAATCCGGTGCCGCGGGCGATGTCGCGGCCGGCCCTGGCCTCGATGCGCGATAGCGCAATCGCAAGCCGTTCCTTGATGCCGTCGGCCGACAGATTCGGCGAGCGACGGCATTCGCGCTCGGCGGCTTCCATCAGGCCGGCGACGTCGCCCTTGCCGGTCCAGCCGGCTTCGATCTCCTCGCGCGCCGCTTCCAGGTTGCCGGCGCGGACAAGTTTGCGCACGCAACTGCGTGCCCGCCGCCGGGCGGCCATCAATTCCAGGCCCTTGGCAAGCCAGATCGTCCAGGTCACCAGCGAGGCGAAGGCCAGCCCGATCATCACCGCTTTCACGACGATGTCGGCCTGCATGAACATTCCCCACGGCGACAAGTCGTGAGGTAGCGTGGCCGCAGCGTCACTCAACATAACCTAAGTCCTTCCTCATCGCGCGAGCGATGTCCGCAGTTGCAATGGCTGCCGGACATCGCTCGCCGTTCTTTCGATCACTTGGCGACCGGATCCGAGCCGCTCAGAATTTCACGGAGGAGAACACCCGGATATTGCGTCCCGGTTGCAGAACCTCGTCCTTCTTGTAGGATTGGTGGAAGCGGATATCGTCATTCAGCAGGTTCTCGCCTTTCAGGCCCAGGCTCACCTCCATGGGCAGGGATCCCGTCGGCACTGTGGTCGTGTAGCTCAGCTCGGCGTTGAGAAGATTATATCCAGCAGTCGGCGTCTCGAACGCTCCGAGATTGTGTTGCGCGAAGGCATGCAGCAGATTGACCCGCGCGATCCAGTTCGGATCCCGATAGAAGATTCCGCCGCCCAGCCGGTGAGGCGGAATCTTGGGAACGAAGCTGCCATCCGTGAACGTGGCGCGGACGAAGTCGTACTGTGCCTCGACGCCCCATACGCCGTTCCAGACCTTGGCAACGTCATGCTCGACCTGAAGCTCGCCGCCCACGAACTTGGCGTCGCGCTGCGAGTAGATGATCTGGTCGAACGTCGCGCCGGGAGTGCCGCAGGAGGCGAAGTCGTCACCGCACCTGACGCCGGTGAAATTCTTGAAGATGAAGTTGTCGAACTTCGTGTAGAAGATCGACGCATCGAACCTTGTATCGCCACGGCCGCGCTTCAGCCCGAGCTCGAGAGAATTGGCTTTCTCGAGCGTCATGGTGGGGTCGCCGATCTCGAACGTCCGCGGCGTGTCGTGCGGTCCCTTGTAGAACAATTCGATCGGATCCGGCGCACGCTCGACATGCTGTGCCGTGACCCGCGCGACCATCTCGTAGGGAAGGTCGTACAACAGTCCGGCGCTGGCGCTGACCGGCACGAAATCGCGGCTGACCGGGAACGTCGTCGGATCGTTGGGCGGCGGAAGAAACGAGGCCGGGAAGCGCGCGCCGGTGCCGTTGATGTCCGTGCGCTCGGCGCGGACGGCGCCTTGGGCGCGGAGCGCGGATGTGACCTGCAGTTCCTCGAACACGAAGGCCGCGACGTTCTGTGCGCGGGCGGGGGCGAGGAGCTGTTCGTCCGCGCCTCCGACCGACAGATCGCGCCGGCCCCATTGCAAGCCGACGGCGCCTCTGAGCTCGCCTAGTGCGGTGTTGACGGGCAGATGCGAGATTTCCGCACGTGATTCGAATTCCCGGTTCCTGAACGTCGAACCAACCTCGGCTGCTGCGCCAACGCCGTCGATTTCCAGATGCTTGTAGGCGGTATAGCCGAGCCAGTACTTGATCGTGTCGATTCCCCCTTCGCGAAGCCGCCACTCGCCGCGGCTGCTCCACTTGGATTGGCGGAGGTCGATATGGTTCTTCACCCGGGCCGACTCGATGCCCGGAATGAAATAGGTCATCGCCATGCTCTGGTAGGACAGTCCGACAAAGCCATCGTTGAAAATGTAGGAGCCGCCGAGGCTTTGCCCCTGGGAAGAGTAGCTCGAGTTCTCCTGGACTCCGCCCGGAATGCGGTAGTCGCCGGCGCTTCGTTTGAATGCATCGAGGTGGAGCGCAAAATTTCCGCCGCCCGCGTCGAGCAGGACGGCTCCGTCCTTGCCGTTGCTGACGCTGTTCAGGCCGCCACGCGCCTGAAAAGCGATACCGTTTGCCGGCACAAAGGTCGGAATTCGCCCGTTATTGGCGCTCACGACACCACCGATGGCCTGCGAGCCATAGCGCAGCGTACCGGGTCCGCGAATGACCTCGACTTGGCCGCTCATGAGCGGATCGATCGTCACCGCATGGTCTTCGCCCAGGTTCGCCATGTCGCCGGAGCCGATGCCATCTTCCTGCGTGCGGACGCGGAAGCCGCCGAGACCGCGGATCACCGGACGACTTGCGACCGGGGAGAACGATGTCGATGAAACGCCGGGTGTCGTACTCAGGGTGTCGCCAAGAGACGCTGCCCCGCGGCTCAAGGCCTGCTGAGGGGTGACCACCGACACCGAACTGAATGACGGCGCCACCGGTATCGACTGAGAGGTGGCCCACCAAGGGACGTTCTCGCCGGTCGTCTGGCCCGATTGTGCGATCGGGCTGGGCGATGTGACCACGATCTCCTCGAGTTGGACCGTCTGGGCATGCGCACCCGTCGACAAGGCGAGCGCACTCACCCCCACAGCCCATCGATACAACCGCATGCCAGCCGCCCCTTATTGCGAGTTATTTGCAATAAGAGAATTGCATGCCTGCTTCCGGAAGTCAAACTATTTGCAACTAAGTCGCAAAAGCAGAAGGGCCTTGGACGCGGGCTTATAGCGGGAACTGCAGGAAACGAGTAGGGAGGTCACGTGCTGATCGCAGGTAAGCTGTGACCCGCGCCACCCGATAGGGCGCTGATGCAATCAAGGCTGAATGAAGAGTTTGAGCGGCTGTGCCGCGAGAAGGGTTTGCGGCTGACCGGGCCGCGCCGCGTCATTCTCGACGTGCTGGCCACGGCATCCGATCACCCGGATGCGATCGAAGTGCACAGGCGCGCGATGTCGATCGATCCGAGCATCGCCATTGCGACCGTTTATCGCACCGTGCGACTGCTCCAGGAGTCGGGGATTCTGGAAAGCCATGCTTTCGGCGATGGCCGGGCAAGATACGAAACGGCAGGCCGGGAGCATCATGATCACCTGATCAATATCGAGACCGGTGATGTCATCGAATTCCGTTCCGATGAGATCGAGCGCCTACAGGAAGAGATTGCGCGCGCTCACGGCTTTGAGATCGTCAGTCATCGCTTCGAAATATTCGTCAAGCCGCTGGAAGCGGGCAAGCGAAAGAAGGCGTCACGGAGCAGGCGGTAGGGAGCAGCTCTGCGGGTTTCTCGCGTCGACGTCCATCGTTTCGCGACAACCGTTCCTTTGCCTATAGCCGTGATAATGTCCGCACTTACAGCGGTCGGGCAGGACTCGAATCTGCAACCAGACCGTCATGAGCGGTCAATTCTAACCATTGAAGCCGTGTGCGGGAGGGCCGTCAGTCCAGACATAGGTGGCGCTGAGTCCAGCTTGGGTGGCGCAAGTCCAAACTTATATGGCGTCCTACACTGGGTAGGGAATTTCAGGCAGAGCCCGCCTTGTTCCATTTCGAACGGGGCCACATCAAGAGTTCTCTGCGAAAGCGTGATGTCGGATTCGCAACAACGCCCGTGTCACCGCACGAGGCTCGCTAAGTAGTTTTGATTGTTGCAGTTTTGGTGCTCGCGAGACACTGGCATGCTGGTTGCAAAAGTCTTGGATCAAGAAGCCGCCCTCGCAACAGCTAACCTTTGAAGGACATCAGATGAGTCTCGCCACGACCCAGAGCATCGCAGAAATCAGGGCTCGCAACAAAGAGCTGATCGAGGAGGTGCTGAAGGTCTATCCGGAGAAAACCGCGAAACGGCGTGCCAAGCACCTCAATGTTCACCAGGCCGGAAAGTCAGACTGCGGCGTGAAGTCCAACATCAAATCCATACCTGGCGTGATGACGATCAGAGGCTGCGCCTATGCAGGGTCAAAGGGGGTGGTCTGGGGACCAATCAAGGACATGGTTCATATCAGCCATGGCCCCGTCGGCTGCGGTCAATATTCGTGGGGCTCGCGTCGCAACTATTACGTTGGCACCACGGGTATCGATAGCTTTGTGACCCTGCAGTTCACCTCCGACTTCCAGGAGAAGGACATCGTATTCGGCGGCGACAAAAAACTGGTCAAAATTCTTGATGAAATCCAAGAGCTGTTTCCACTTAACAACGGCATCACGATCCAATCGGAATGCCCGATTGGATTGATCGGTGACGATATCGAAGCCGTGTCACGAGCGAAATCCAAGGAATATGGCGGCAAGACCATCGTGCCGGTCCGTTGTGAGGGCTTCCGGGGCGTGTCGCAGTCACTGGGCCATCACATTGCGAACGATGCGGTGCGCGATTGGATTTTCGGCCATCTCGAGGGCGATGGCAAACCCAAGTTCGAGCCGACGCCGTACGATGTTGCGATTATCGGAGACTACAATATCGGCGGCGACGCCTGGTCATCACGAATTCTGCTGGAGGAGATGGGCCTGCGGGTAATCGCGCAGTGGTCCGGCGACGGCTCACTGGCTGAGCTCGAAGCAACGCCGAAGGCAAAGCTTAACATTCTGCATTGCTACCGTTCGATGAACTACATCTCACGCCACATGGAAGAGAAGTTCGGTATCCCGTGGTGCGAGTACAATTTCTTCGGACCATCAAAGATCGCAGAGTCATTGCGCAAGATTGCGGGTTATTTCGACGACAAGATCAAGGAAGGCGCCGAGCGGGTAATCCAGAAGTATCAGCCGCTCGTGAATGCGGTGATCGCTAAATATCGGCCTCGCTTGGAGGGCAAGACGGTGATGCTGTACGTCGGCGGGCTCCGTCCGCGTCATGTTATCGGCGCATATGAGGACTTGGGGATGGAAGTCATTGGCACCGGATACGAGTTCGGTCACAACGATGACTATCAGCGCACAGCTCAGCACTACGTGAAGGACAGCACGCTTATCTACGATGACGTCAATGGCTATGAGTTCGAGCGCTTCGTTGAAAAGCTCCAGCCTGACCTTGTAGGGTCGGGTATCAAGGAAAAGTACGTTTTTCAAAAGATGGGTGTGCCGTTCCGGCAGATGCACTCTTGGGACTATTCGGGTCCATATCACGGCTATGACGGATTCGCGATCTTTGCGCGCGACATGGATATGGCTGTCAACTCGCCGATTTGGAAGAAAACGAAGGCCCCCTGGAAGGAAGCTTCGAGGGCCAAGCTCCAGGCTGCGGAATAAAGCAACTCATCTCGCTTGGGAAAGCCGGGCGATACCAATCTCGACGATAGTGAAGGATTTCACCAATGGCGCAGAGTGCCGAGCACGTGATCGATCATGTCGAACTGTTCCGCGGTCCAGAATACCAGCAGATGCTGGCCAAGAAGAAGATATTCGAGAACCCTCGCCATCCCGCCGAGGTCGAACGTATCAAGGAATGGACGAAAACCGCCGAATATCGCGAGAAAAACTTCGCGCGAGAGGCGCTAGCGGTAAATCCGGCCAAGGCGTGCCAGCCGCTTGGCGCCGTATTCGCATCTGTTGGCTTTGAGCGCACGTTGCCCTTCGTCCACGGCTCGCAAGGCTGTGTGGCCTATTACCGCAGTCATTTGTCGCGGCACTTCAAGGAGCCTAGCTCCTGTGTCTCTTCGTCAATGACGGAAGACGCTGCCGTATTCGGCGGTCTGAACAACATGATCGACGGGCTCGCGAACAGCTACAACATGTATAAGCCGAAGATGATTGCGGTTTCCACAACCTGCATGGCCGAGGTGATCGGCGATGACCTCAACGCCTTCATCAAGACTTCGAAAGAAAAAGGCTCGGTTCCGGCGGACTTCGACGTGCCGTTCGCCCACACGCCGGCGTTCGTCGGCAGCCACGTCACCGGCTATGACAATGCGCTCAAGGGCATTCTGGAGCATTTTTGGGACGGCAAAGCCGGAACAGCGCCGAAGCTTGCGCGCAAACCGAATGGGGCGATCAACATCATTGGCGGGTTCGATGGCTATACCGTTGGGAACCTTCGCGAGATCAAGCGCATCTTGGAATTGATGGGCATCCAGCATACGGTTCTCGCCGACAATTCGGAAGTCTTTGATACTCCGACCGACGGCGAATTCCGGATGTATGACGGTGGTACGACGCTGGAGGATGCGGCGAACGCGATTCATGCCAAGGCGACTATCTCCATGCAACAGTGGTGCACGGAAAAGACGCTGACATTCGTGGCGGAGCATGGCCAGGACGTCGTATCCTTCAACTACCCGGTGGGCTTATCTGCAACGGATGACTTCATCGTCGCGCTGTCACGCCTCAGCGGCAAGGAGATTCCCGAGCAACTTGCGCGAGAACGTGGCCGCCTGGTGGACGCCATCGCCGACTCCAGCGCGCATGTTCATGGCAAGAAGTTCGCGATCTATGGCGATCCGGATCTTTGCTATGGGTTGGCTGCGTTTCTGCTCGAACTCGGCGCCGAACCGACCCATGTGCTGTCTACCAACGGCAACAAGGCATGGCAGGAAAAAATGCAGGCGCTGCTTGCAAGCTCGCCATTTGGACAGGGCTGCCAAGCCTATCCCGGCCGAGACCTCTGGCACATGCGCTCACTCCTGTTTACCGAGCCGGTCGATTTTCTGATTGGCAACACCTACGGGAAGTACCTGGAGCGTGATACCGGAACGCCACTGATCCGCATCGGCTTTCCGATTTTTGATCGGCATCACCATCATCGCTCCCCTCTATGGGGCTATCAGGGCGGCCTGAATGTGCTGGTGAAGATCCTGGACAAGATCTTCGACGAGATCGACAAGAACACCAACGTTCTTGGCAAAACGGACTACAGCTTCGACATCATTCGCTGATGAGCGACTGCGCGTGCCATCGCCCAAGCAATGGACGATGGCACGAGCACATGGTCGTTGACTTTGCAATTTGTTCGCCCTGAGAGGAAACAGGATGAGTTCACTAGCGGCCACGGTCCAGAATATCTTCGACGAGCCGGGCTGCGCCAAGAATGGCAGTAAGTCGGAGGCTGAACGAAGGAACGGCTGCACCAAACAGCTGCAGCCGGGTAGTGCTGCTGGCGGCTGTGCTTTCGATGGCGCCAAGGTTGCGCTGCAGCCGTTCACCGACGTGGCTCACTTGGTACATGGTCCGATCGCGTGCGAGGGCAATTCCTGGGACAATCGCGGTGCGGCGTCGTCCGGCTCGGATCTGTGGCGCACCGCATTCACAACCGATTTGAGCGAAACCGATATCGTATTCGGAGGCGAGAAGCGGCTTTGCAAAGCTATCAAGGAGATCATCGACAAGTGCGATCCGTCCGCCATCTTCGTTTATCAAACCTGCATCCCGGCGATGATCGGCGACGACATCAACGCAGTCTGCAAGGCGGCGTCTCGAAGATTCTCAAAGCCGGTGATCCCGATCAATTCTCCGGGCTTCGTCGGTTCGAAGAACCTCGGCAACAAGCTGGCCGGCGAGGCCTTGCTCGACTATGTGATCGGTACGCGAGAACCGGACTACACCACGCCGTACGACATCAATCTGATCGGAGAATACAACCTTGCGGGAGAGCTCTGGCAAGTGAAGCCATTACTAGACGAGCTTGGAGTGCGAATTCTCTGCTGCATCTCAGGCAATGGCAAATATCGTGAAGTCGCTTCATCTCATCGCGCACGGGCGGCGATGTTGGTGTGCTCAAAGTCCATGATCAACGTCGCACGGAAGATGGAGCAACGCTACGGGATTCCATTCTTCGAGGGTTCTTTCTACGGTATTCAAGATTCGAGCGAATCGCTACGGCAGATTGCCCGCTTATTGGTTGAACGCGGCGCCCCGACAGATCTGCTCGGGCGCACCGAAGCGTTGATCGCGCGCGAGGAAGCGTGGGCCTGGGGTGCGATCGAGCCGTATAAGCCACGGTTCGAAGGCAAAAAGGCCTTGTTAATGACCGGCGGCGTCAAGTCATGGTCGGTCGTTGCGGCACTCCAGGAAGCCGGGCTTGAGGTAGTCGGCACCAGCGTAAAAAAATCGACCAACGAAGATAAGGAGCGCATTAAGGAGCTCATGGGGCATGATGCCCACATGATCGAGAATATGACGCCGCGCGAAATGTACGAGATGCTGAAGGGCGCAAAGGCGGACATCATGCTATCGGGCGGAAAGTCGCAGTTCGTCGCGCTGAAAGCGGCGGTGCCTTGGCTCGATATCAACCAGGAGCGTTGCCACGCCTATATGGGCTATGTCGGAATGGTCAAGCTGGTGGAGGAGATCGATAAGTCGCTCTCCAGTCCGATGTGGAAGCAGCTACGTCGACCTGCGCCATGGGAGGCGTTTGCCAAGGCGATGGAGCAGATGCAATCGCCCGCGACCGCGCTCGCCGACCCGGCGCTCGCGGAAAAGTCGCGCCGCGCCAGGAAGATCTGCATGTGCAACAGGGTCGATCTGGGCACGATCGAGGATGCAATCTACGCGCATCGCCTGAGGAGCGTCGAAGCGGTCAGGGAGCATACCAATGCGGTCGGTGGCTGCTGTCAAAGACGTATCGAGGAGATCTTGGTGTCCGAGCCATCTGCCATGCGGCAGGCCGCAGAGTAGGGAGGCGTCATGGCCATCGTTACGACGCCAACAAAAGCCTGCGCTGTCAACCCGCTGAAGATGAGCCAGCCGATCGGCGGCGCATTTGCCTTCATGGGGCTGGGCGGGGCGATGCCGCTTCTGCACGGCTCCCAGGGGTGCACATCCTTCGGGCTCACGCTCTTTGTCCGGCATTTCAAAGAGGCTGTACCGCTGCAGACCACCGCGATGAGTGAGGTCACGACTGTACTGGGTGGTTATGAGAATCTCGAGCAGGCGATACTGAACATCTACAAGCGAGCTAAGCCAAAGGTCATCGGAATCTGCTCGACTGGTGTCACCGAGACCAACGGCGACGATGTGGATGCCTACCTCAAGCTGATCCGGAGCAAGCATCCGCAACTCGCAAAGTTGCCGCTCGTTTACGTCTCGACACCTGATTTCAAGGGTGCGTTCCAGGACGGCTGGGAGAAGGCTGTCGCGCGCATTGTGGAGGTGCTGGTGGATGGGCCAAATGCCAGTCGCCTGAGGGATCCATCGAGGGTGAATGTTCTGCCGGGATGTCACCTCACGCCCGGCGATCTTGATGAACTCCGTGTCATACTGGAGGATTTCGGGTTGTCTCCGTCCTTCCTCCCTGACCTGGCGGGATCGCTCGATGGGCATATCCCGGATGAGTTTACGCCAACGACCATCGGCGGCATCGGCGTCGGCCAAATTGCGGATATGGGTCGCGCCGGGTGGACGATTGCTATCGGTGCGCAGATGCGGCGAGCTGCAGAGGTCATGCAGGCAAAGACCGGCGTGCCTTTTCGTGTCTTCGAGCGGCTGTGTGGCCTTTGTCCGAATGATGAGTTCATGACGTTTTTGAGTGAGATCAGCGGCCGCCCGATACCCTTGAAATATCGACGCCAGCGCGGTCAGCTCACAGATGCCATGCTGGATGCGCACTTCCATATTGGCGGTCGCAAGCTCGCAATCGGTGCTGAGCCAGACCTTCTGTTTGATTTGTCCGGCATGCTGAACGACATGGGCACGCAGGTGGCCGTTGCCGTGACGACTACTCAGTCGGAGGTGATCGAACGGATCAAGACCAAGGAGGTAATCATTGGCGATCTCGAAGATCTGGAAGGCCTTGCCAAAAAGAACAACTGCGATCTGCTGATCACGCATTCGCATGGAAGGCAAGCGGCGGCGCGGCTGAAGGTGCCGTTCTATCGCGCAGGTTTTCCGATATTCGATCGACTTGGCGCGGGACACCAGCTATCGGTAGGCTACCGTGGTACGCGGAATGTGATCTTCGAAATCGCGAATCTCGTGATCGCGCATCGCGACGAGAACGATCAGCCTACGCCCGATAAGTGGCGGACTGGGCGCGTACTGCCACGATGCGCGGGCCATCGCAGCTCCACCATCGCGACTGAGAGGTCGGTTGCATGAAAGTTGCGTTTGCCACTCAGGACCTGAGACGCGTCGATGCTCATTTTGGTTGGGCAAAGAATATCGCAATCTACGATGTCGCTCCTGGCGGGCACGTGTTTGTTAAAGCGATCGAGTTTGATGGCGATCTTAAGGAAGACGGCAGCGATGATAAGTTGGCGCCAAAGATCGAGGCTATCAAGGATTGCGCAATCCTTTACGTCGCTGCCATTGGTGGTGCAGCGGCTGCGCGAGTGGTGGCCAACAAAATCCATCCTATCAAGGTGAGCAAACCAGAAAACATTCTAGTGCTCCTAGAAAAACTCGAGCGGGTGCTGAGGGGCACACCACCTCCCTGGCTGCGCAAGGTCATGGCAAAGGACCAGGGGAGAACGTTCGAGTTTGATGAATGAGGTGATATGACCGCAAAAATAGAGCAGCAGGCCAGCCCGGTCGACGCGCCATTCCTCATCGATTTGGTCAAGATTTGGCGTGCTCAGGATACCAACGGAGCCTGGGAAGGGAAGAGCGATCGTGATCTGCTCGAACCCTATATCCTGAACATGGAGAAGCGGCGCGCATTGCCGATTATCGGTGATCCCGATGCCAAGACATTGTGGCGGCTTGAGCTGTTCTTCAATGCAGTTGCGCTGTCAGTAGAGAGGGAGACCGGCGTTATGATTCAGCCGATTCTGAAGCTGCATCATGAAGGCTTCGGGCGCATAGTGCTCATCGCAGGGCGGTTGGTCGCCGTAAACAAGCAGCTGCGCGACGTGCATCGCTTCGGATTCGACAGTTTCGTCAAGCTGGCTCAGGAGGGGGATAAATATGTCAGGGATGGAGTTGGCCTGATTCGGCAATTCCCTGACGTGGCGAACTATTGAGGATGCACACTCATGAGCGATCGTGAAACACTGAAGGCCGAACTAAGGAAGGTGTCCGCCAAGGCGATTCAGGCCAAGATGGATCTGCACGACCTTTCGGAAGAACTGCCCATCAACTGGACCTCGATCATGGTGGTCGCGCAGAAGGCGTACGATGCTTATGCCGAACTTGAGCGCAAGAGCCTCGCCTTAAAGGCGCTGGAGAATACCTAGAGGGAGCAATGCATGTCGTTTCAAACACGAGACGGACGCGACTGGACGCCACAATACTTGATCACGATCGATGCAAAGAAATGCATCGGCTGTGGCCGCTGTTTCAAGGTGTGCGGTCGAGATGTCATTACCTTGAAAGGAATCAACGAGGAAGGCGAACTTATCGACCTCGACAATGACGAGGACGATGAGATCGAGAAGAAGATCATGGTCCTGAACGATCAGGGTGCCTGCATCGGCTGCGGTGCGTGCGCCAGGGTTTGCCCGGCCGACTGCCAGACCCACGTTTCGGCTGCAGCCGAAGCTGCATGAGCGAAGGCAGCTCTCCGGGGCCTTTAGGAGCAGCAGCTTTAAGAGCAGCAGGCCCGGCTCGGATTGAAGGAGAGCATTTCAGGAACAGCTGGGCCGCAACGATATCACGTCCGTGGTAGGTCTTCAGGTTACTCATCCGCGCGAGAACGCGGGCGATATCTTCCTGGAACATCAAATGCGAGAGGAGGGCGATCATCCGTTGGTCTTGTCACGTCCTGCAAGGAGAGGCATGGAGCCCGTCTAGCGGAACTGGGTGTTGTTCACGTGGGCCGCAACCACTGAGTGCTTGATCCTAACCAGCACCCCGAAGTGTGGACGAGGAACTGAGAACGACGTGTGGAAGCGGGTCGACAGGCCTACGAGGTAGTCGTCCGTTCTTTTAATCGCAGGCACGGTGTCAACCCCGATAGTAAACGTGATCCACTGCCGGGTTCATAGTTCTTTCCGCGGTCGTCTCCACAAGGAGCAGGGACGACTTCAAGATTGCCAACACCTTCGTCCCGGCGGGGACGCTTGTTCCGCCAAAGGCGCATCTGGTGTGGTTTAAGACTGCCTCATCCGGCGCGCATCTCTGGCCGGAACTCAGTGCCATCGGCGGTCAGGAAGAGACGCCAAAGAGTCTTTAGCTAGGCGCGCAGGATGCCCAACTGCCGCTGACCGAGCGTCGCGAGTAATTTGCGGCGTTGCATTCGCAGGTTGTGTGGCTCGATCCCGCCTGCTCGAAACAAGCTCGTGGACCTGCGGCGCGCCGGCCATTCTCGCTGTACAGCGGCGGATGTCGATCCAGTCCCAATCGACCTTGCCGCCGAGCTGAACCGCGCCTGCTTCATATTGACGATCTGGTCCAGCCTGGCCCGGAACAGATTGCCCGATCCCCGTCGTCCTGTGCTTCTTCGGCCGTATCGCCACATCCGATGCGACGGAATTATGGCTGTCGATTTCGACGGATTCCTGAAAATGAAATTCCAAGACTCCGATGCCCGGTGCACCAAGACCGTGCCTTCGCAGATCAGTCCACAACGATGAGATGCGGTTCTAGCTCATTTGCTTAGCCGCTCTTCACTGACGAGGAGTTAGCTTCCTCTCACAAGAGCCGGCGACAGATGCTCAACCTCGGCGCGTCAGCTCGTGGTCAGCTAGACATCTTACCATCCTCGGTAGAGCTCGAGCAACGCGAGCTCTGGACCCCCAAAACGTACCGACAGGAGAGCGATCCGATGTATGGCCGAATTGTTGGCTCATCTAGCCAATCCACAAGCGCTACCCAGGCTGATGAAGCAAGGCATTCAGATGACGAGGGCTTTGCGGAAAGGCTTGCAGGCATGGCGCCCGATGCTGGCCCAAGTTCGTCTCAGGCAGCGACACGGCCGTACTCTGTAACTTCCCAACCTCCGATCAAAGAGATCGACAGTGATGAGTTCGGGGAAGAAGTGAAGGCCTTCTATGGCGACGACATCAAGTACATTGCCGAGCGTCCACTGGAGTACTCGGATTTCATATCCACAAAAGCTGAGCGCGCGGCAAACATTGCTAGAACCTATGGTCACACCGACGAAGACACCGACCAGGCGCGATATTACGCCTATCGCTTGGGTGACAAAACTGTCGGGCTTCTGAGGACAGAAGGCGGACTTCGGGTAGGAGGAAGGCGATTCAGCGCCCAGTTTCCCGGTCGCAACGCGGTCACATCCCAAGTAGATCTTCGGGTTACTCATCCGCTCGTCGAGAACGCTGGCGATATTCTACTTGAACATCAGCTTCGGCAAGACGGCGAACAAGCATTGATAATGTCAAAACCTGCGTTCCCAGGCATCGAGTCCCGTCTGGCTCAGATGGGCTTTGTTCCTGTGAGTGATAAGAATCACTGGGTACTTGATCCTCACCAGCATCCCGACAAGTGGACGCATAACGACGAAGGTAAATGGCAACGTGTAGGCAAACCTGAAGGATATCTTGCCGCCGAGAGTAGTGGTGCTCAGGCGAATATCGAGCGAGCTTCGAGTGAAGCAAGTGATGAGACAGAGTCGTCAGGCGATGACACGTCTTGGTACTTCGAGCGCCTCAATCTAGGCCCGGGGTCGGCTGCCGAATAGTCGCTGTGGACGAGGTCGGGCCTGAAAGCGGTGGCTACTCGAGCTCATTGAGTATGTTGCTGCAGGAATGGCTCGCCACTTCAACACGCGCTTGCGTCAGGCGGCGGGATCGCGCCCAGAGTGCTGCCCGATCAGCGCTGGGCCGCTCGCCGCCAACGCGGCTTAGCCCTCAGCTGCCGCTGGCGCTGCGCAGCCCGGTGCTCCCCCACCGCGGTTGGCTAGGGCGGCGGTCTACCGACCAATCCTGCTTGAGTGGGGCATCTTGATACAGTCGGCGACATCGTCAATGCACCAAAGCAGAGCCCGTAAGAGCGGCGGCGGGCGCTCAAAGAGAACCATGAAGTGATCATGAATCCGATCGAGGATAAGCAACCTGGAAATGATATGGTCTCTCTGCGGGACGGTCAAACTTGGCCACGAGCCTGGTCAAGGACCGCGAAACCCTGCTGGCCTTCTACGACTTCCCTGCCGAGCATTGCGATCAACTGCGAACGACGGATGAGATAGACTAGCGTTTTTCTTCATGGTGAGACGACGATTGCGGCGATCATTCGTCTGCCCGTCCGCATCTGGCGCGGTGTTGTTCGCAAAGACGTCGATTGCCGCTGCGGGCGGACGTCCGATTCGGCGCCAAATAGACTTGGCGCGAATCCCTCTGTTGGCGGCTTGCACCGAGAGCGGTACCTTGTCCACGATATTGACGGTGTTGTGCACCTAGCATCGCGGGTGTCGGGTGCCGGGAAGCCTTCCAGAAGCCGAGCGCGCCGTCGCCGACGGCAATTTCCGGGCCGATCTGCAACCCGCGCTTTGCTTGATGTCAATCAGGAGCTCGCGCCTGATGGAACAGTATTGGTAGTGTCATTCATGGCGTATCGCTATCCTGGAGAGGTTTTGGCGGCCTTCGACACCCGCCTCGATACGCCGCCTATCTCAGGCCGTCATCACTCACATTTCCGCATAGTCTAGCGAAGCTCGAAGGTTCGGTCATCTCGGGCCAGGCCAATAAGTAAGCCACCTTCTTCGATCGGGAGTCGATAGCCGGGTTCGGCGAGGTAGTTTCTTCGCGATGATATAGGCTGGTGCCGGCGCCTGGGACACGCCGTCCTCGTTCTTGAACGCATACGTGGTCTTCGTTAGGAAGCCGTTTTCAGCGATGATGGTCGCTGAGGGCAACAATGATGGTGGTGCGCCAAAGAGTGCTCAGCCAGGTGAGGATGCGGCGGAAGTTGTGGCCGACGGCGGAGAGGGTGATTGTCGGCGCCGACGGCGCGGCCTTTGAGGTAACAGCGGCCGAGGTGACCATCGGCCTTCAGTTGTCCTATGACGGGTTCGATGGCGGAGGGGCGGCGCAGCTCGCGCTTGATGATGCCGAAGACCCCGTGCTTTTGGCCGGAGATGAAGGCGCGGCGCGGGTGCACCGAAATATCAGGTGCACTGGCGCCCCTCCATCGCCGAGGCACTTCGCGTCCGAGGCGTGGAAAGAATGCAGCTGCAGCCGCGCTGGCGCTGCCGCTGCGCGCGAATTTGCGTGGCCCTTCCAAGCAGAAGGGTGAACGCGTTCTCGAGCGCAGACTGACCTTCGATCTTGCGGCGGATCTCGCGGATGATCCGGCCCAGCCGGCTGCGCAGGATGCGCAACTGGCGGTGATGCCGCTTGAATTGCTTGCAAGGGCGTAGCCGGAAGCCATCATTGCCGCGGTGTTGGTAATACCAAGATAGGACTGCCGGAGCTTGACCCCGGGCTTGCTCGCCAGGCGGCTGATCCCCTTGATCCCCGGGGGCAGCAGCTTGGTCGGTGGGGAAGGTGATGGCCTTCGCTGCACAGTAGTGTCGACCGTGACCCGCCTGAGGTCCTGATTCGATAACGTGCCGTCCTCGTGCGCCACCCGCAGGCTGTTGGCCTGCAACACCTCCAGCTTGTCGGCCGCTTGCGCCAGTGGCTCAGGTCCCCAGCGCTCGTGCGGGGAGGCGTGCTGAAAGAACTCTTCGCCGGTGAAGTACTGGAAACACGTTCTTCGGCCGCATCGCCACCTTCGTGCGACGACGAAATTATGGCTGGCGGCGATTCGACGGAACTGAAAATGAAATTCCAAGGCTCCGATGCCCGGTGCACTAAAACCCCGCAGTTGCAAACCAGTCCACAACGACAAAGTGCGATTCTAACTCGTTCGCTCAGCCGTTCTTCACCGGCGACGAAGTATCTTTCGAAAGCTGAAGGCGGTGGTATCGATACTGAGGGAAGGTTCGAGTCGGATTCCTCAGACGATGAGCCTTCACTTTACTTGGAGCACGCTCTTAGTAGGGAGCTCTTCGTGGAGTAAAGTGGCTGCAACAGCAGCTGCGGGCCGGAAATGACGGACATTTCGCCGTTCCACGCGCGGGCGCAAGGGCTAGCCTAAAAGGGGGCGCACGTTCGCCTCGGGCGCCCCTCGCGGGCGGGGAGCGAGCGTTCACTTTCTGGGAAGGCACTTGCGATGCCGCGATGGATACGGTCGCAGGGCATCGGAACCGGGCCTTCCGCAGCGTGACGATTAGCGAGCAGCAACCAGCCATCGAGTTTAGCAGTCCGGCAAATGGTCCAGAAAGGTTGGAGCGCGAAAGCTGTAGCTGCGCAGCCCGGCATGGAAAGGGCAGCAAGGCTCAATGCTCCTGCGAATTGTTCTGAATTGTGCGTCAACGCCAATGAGGCGGCGAAGCTTGCGGTTGGATTGCCGGAAACACGTTCCGACACTTGTACAGTTCTTGCAGGCTCGATTGCACGCGACTAATGAAGAACGTTTTGCAATAAACGAGCGATGAATGCAGCCAGACGCGATTTATGCGATTTGCGGCTTTAACGACATTCCGAGCCGCCAGGCCATGGGATTCCATCTTATGGTCGTCGATGATGATGGCAATCACCGACCGTGGTCCATCATTGTGGTGCGCTGGGGCAAAAAGGTACTCGGCTATGTCAATAAATGCCCTCACAACAGCGTCAATTTGGACTGGGAGCGGAACCAATTCCTGGACCCATACGGTATCCGACTGATGTGCGGCAAGCACGGTTCGACCTTCGAACTCGGCACCGGCCGGTGTGTCGAAGGTCCATGTCAGGGTAGAACGCTCACGCCGATCGCGTTGGCAGTTCTGGATGGTGATATCTGTGTCCTCGGCGTGCGTCTTGTCGAAGACGATGCATCGCCCAACAACTGAAGACCGCCTCAGACCGGGCGGTTCTCGTTGCGGTTTTTCACCGGCTCCATCCTCTTTAGCCCGTCGTCGTAAGAGATCTCCTCATAGGACAGATCGAGATCCTTTGCGGCATCGAGGAGGTAATCAAGCTTACCGCGCGGATCGAGCTTCTTGATGTCGTCCTTGTTCAGCCCGACCAGGTCCATCATCTCCTTCCAAACGGTGGATTCATCGCAGGGTAAGACGTGGAAGTTAATATCGCCGAACTTCACTCTGTACTTCGCCAGCAAATCGATGTTGTTGCAAAACATGAAGTAGCTTCCGGTTGGGCTCAAGGCGCCGTCAAGGACGGTCGCGACGTCAGCAAGATACGCGAAGGAGTGTAGGTATCCGGCCAGCACCGGAATAGTGCGTTCTCCGTCCTGCGCGATGGTCAGAACCTGCTCGATCGAATAGTCCGGCGGTCGCTTCTCGTCCGCGACCTGAGCCTGGAACTTCAGTGCGACGTCGCCACGAAAGCCGAACCGGCCCGGCTTGGTAGTCGCACCTTTGAGTACGGCGTTGAGCAGGCGGCCCTCCTTCTCAAATCTGCCGAGTGCGGTGTTCTCGATTGCAGTCATTAAATTAGTCCTCGATCTAAGCTCTTCACCGACCCGTTGGTCGGTGCCAGATGCGATGCAAATTGCCTGCCGCCGCAGCGTAGCGGCCCGGCCTAAGAAGAGAGCGCGTGATTGGCTGGCACCGCCTCAAGTAGCTTGTAAGAAACCCGACACCTGTTCCAAAGCCAACGTACGAGGCGCGCATCATTAAGCGTCTGCGCGCTGGCACGTGACTTGCTCTTGGCTATGTTCAAGCTGATGAGGGAAAGACGTGATCAACCTGACCGATAGCGCAGTGAATGCAATCAAGAGTGCGATGTCATCGTCCACGCGCCCGTCCGGCGGTCTGCGCGTCATCATTGAAGCAGGCGGCTGCAATGGATTCAAATACAAGATGGGTCTGGCCGAGGAACCGAAGCCTGACGACACCGTGATCGAATGCGATGGGCTGAAGGTGTTCGTCGATAGCAAGAGCTGCGAGCATCTATTCGGTACGACCATCGATTTCGTCGTGGCGCTGGAGGGCTCTGGATTTACTTTTCACAACCCGAACGCCACCGCGAACTGCTCCTGCGGGAAATCGTTCTGCTGATGAAAAACATTGTCCAGGTGATGAGGAGAAAACATCGAATGCGCCGGTCGAGCCAAAAGAACTGAGGCAATCGTCGTCCATTACGACAGCGTCGCATTCGCGGCGCGCTCGAAGATATCATGCCTCATTCTGCAACTCCACAGTGGCGACTGGCAGCTGATCGGCATCGATGGCAGCATGTTCATGGCTCGGCTGGCCGGTCCCTGTACGTCGTGTAAGCTTTCGGGGGCGAGCGTGGGAGGTGCGCAGGCGCGGCTGGTGGATAAAATCCGCGGATTTAGTCGGCTAATCCTCGTTGCTGGTACAGGTGGGGCGGTGAATTGAGCAAAGATCGAGTGCCGATTTACCTCGATAACAATGCAACGACGCGGACTGATCCGTCCGTCGTGCAAGCGATGTTGCCGTTCTTCACTGAGAACTTCGGCAATGCCTCTTCGACGCATGCCTTCGGCAACGACGTCGCAGTTGCTGTGAGGCAGGCCCGGCGAAGCCTGAGGGACCTGTTAGGTAACGCGCACGATCATGAAATCGTCTTCACCTCAGGAGGGACCGAAGCCAATAATGCCGCGATCCTCTCTGCGCTGGCGACGCAGGAAGAGCGAGACGAGATTGTCACCACTTCGGTTGAGCACTCCGCTGTACTTGCGCAAACTCAGCAATTGGTGACATGGGGAATCAAGACGCACATAGTACCCGTAGATGATTGCGGGCGGCTCGATATCGAGGCGTTTCGCTGCGCGCTTGGGCCACGCACAGCGATTGCCTCGGTTATGTGGGCCAATAACGAGACCGGAACGATGTTTCCTGTGGAGTTTCTGGCCGGATTGACCCGTGAGGCGGGCGCGCTGTTTCACACAGATGCGGTCCAGGCCATTGGTAAGGTGCGCTTGAACCTAAAGGACAGCGCGATCGACATGCTGTCGCTATCCGCGCACAAACTGCACGGCCCCAAGGGGGTCGGCGCACTATATTTGCGCAAAGGAACTAAATTCCGGCCGCTAATCTGCGGCGGATCACAGGAACGAGGGCGCCGCGGCGGGACCGAGAATGTTCCCGGGATCGTTGGCCTGGGAAAAGCTGCCGACCTTGCGGCGGAGCGGCTTGAACCTGATCGAGTTCGCATTGGCGCTTTGCGCGACCGCCTTGAACACGGAATCTTGCGCAATGGGGAGTGCGTTGTGCTCGGCGATATCAGCAACCGGTTGATGAACACCGCCAATATAGCCTTCGACCATCTCGAAGGCGAAGCCATCGCCCACCATCTCGATCGGGCAGGCATAGCCGTGTCGCTCGGATCAGCATGCGCCGCCGGCTCAATGCAGTCATCGCATGTTCTGACCGCCATGCGGGTGCCGAGATGGCGGATGCGCGGCGCCGTGCGCTTTTCTCTGTCGCGTGAGACCTCCTTCGCGGAGGTCGATGAGGTCGTGTGCGCTGTGTCCGACATTGTGGCTCGCATGCGCGCCATCGCCCGCGTCACAGTTAAGGAGTAGACCTCGTGAAAATCATGATCCGCCGGTCTCCGGAGGGCCTGTCCATCTACGTGCCAAAAAAGGATCTCGAAGAGCCAATCGTGGAATCCGAGTACGAGACGCTATGGGGCGGCTGGATCAAAGTGGCTAATGGTTGGGTGCTCGATTTGCCCGAGATGGCAAGCGACACCCGGTTGCCGATCACAATCAATGCGAAAAAACGGGACGAGACCGGGCACGATCCGTGAAGACACTCCCGCAGATCGACTTTGTCGTTGCTGCGGCTGCGTGGGGCGCTCTCGTTGGTTTGAGGGCCCCGAGCATCGTTCCATATCGTCCTGGCCACGCTGAATGGCGCAGATCCGTTCTGCCGACCACGCCAGACGCATTGGCCGGCTTCTTCGCCAGTAAGTTTGCGCCGCCGCAGCGAGTTACGGGCAATGCGGTCAGCGGCGACCCAGCATATCGAAATTAGCAAACATAGGGCTGTCGCAACGGAATTGATGACGCGGACAATCGCTCGCTCAGTTGAGCCGAGGCGGTTACACTCCATCTTGCGCCCCGTCGCTGGGCGTCCAGCAGGATCCGTGGTAGCCACTACTGGCCTTGTCGAGCCCGGATCCCCCAGCGTGTATCGGGCTTGCGAGAACCGCAACGCGGCAAACGCATTGGATGGAGCCGGGTTCGGGTGAGCTTAGCGCGAGAATGAATGCGCAAGGCATGGAGCTCTGGGTGAGGATGGCGACGTATCTGTCGCTTTGCCAACAAGCTCATCATTGCTGTTGTTGCATGCGCCAGTGCTAACGTTGCGCTGACTCGATGGCCTGCGGCTGCGATTGCATCATTCTGGCCATGGCATGCAAGTTGCTACCCGGCTTCTTGAGGCTCGCTCAAGGATGGTCCTGGGAGGGCGACGATGTCTCCAGGGGAAAAAGCGAATGAACGCGGTCGTCGGACGCGGAACATATGTCAAAGCTGCAGTAAATCACGGCAAGATGATGCAGCCCACCACCGATCAGAAGGGCTGCTGCGCTTCGGCGAAGACCGGGCAGCCGAACTGCGGCTCGAAGGCCGGCCAAGGCGATCTGCCGACCGAAATCTGGGAAAAGGTCAAAAACCATCCCTGCTATAGCGAAGACGCGCACCATCATTACGCTCGCATGCATGTCGCGGTCGCGCCTGCCTGCAACATCCAGTGCAATTACTGCAACCGAAAATACGACTGCGCCAATGAATCGCGTCCGGGCGTGGTGAGCGAGAAGCTGACCCCTGAGCAGGCGGTGAGAAAAGTGCTCGCGGTCGCGACCGCCATTCCGCAGATGACAGTGCTTGGCATCGCTGGACCGGGCGATGCTCTGGCCAATCCAGCAAAGACGTTCGAAACATTCGAGCTGGTCACCAAGGCGGCTCCCGACATCAAGCTGTGTCTGTCCACCAACGGACTCGCACTGCCGGACTATGTTGATACCATCGTCAGGTCCAAGGTTGACCACGTCACCATCACCATCAACATGGTTGATCCCGAAATCGGAGCCAAGATTTATCCGTGGATCTTCTTCAACCACAAGCGATACACGGGAATCGAGGCGGCAAAGATACTCACTGATCGCCAGCTGAAAGGCCTCGAGATGCTTAGCGAACGGGGTATCCTGTGCAAGATAAACTCGGTGATGATCCCCAACATCAATGATGACCACCTGGTCGAGGTCAACAAGGCGGTCACATCGCGCGGTGCCTTCCTTCACAATATCATGCCGCTGATCTCCGCACCCGAGCATGGCACAGCATTTGGCCTCAGCGGTCAGCGCGGCCCAACGGCGCAAGAACTGAAAGCGCTGCAAGATGCTTGCGAAGGACAGATAAACATGATGCGGCATTGTCGCCAGTGCCGCGCCGATGCGGTTGGTCTACTCGGGGACGACCGCAGCCCAGAGTTCACCACTGATCAGGTGATGAAAATGGACGTCCAATATGACTTAGAGATGCGCAAGGCATATCAGCAAAGGGCAGAGAATGAGCGCGTCTCCAAAGCCGAGGCCTGCCAAGAGGAGCTTGAGAAGCTTTCCGGAGAGATGAGCGCGATCACTCTTCTGGTGGCGGTGGCAACCAAGGGCTCGGGGTTGATCGACGAGCACTTTGGGCATGCAAAAGAATTCCAAGTGTACGAGCTTTCTACATCCGGCGCCAAACTCGTTGGCCTACGCCGTGTGGAGGTTTACTGCCAGGGCGGTTATGGCGAGGAAGATAGACTTTCCACCATCGTGCGCGGAATCCGTGACTGCCATGCGGTGTTCGTGGCCAAGATTGGCGGCTGCCCGAAAAGCAATTTGATCAAGGCGGGCATCGAGCCGGTCGATCAATTCGCCCATGAATTCATTGAGAAGTCGGCAATCGCTTGGTTCAGATCTTATCTTGACAAGGTGAAGCGCGGGGAGATCCAGCATGTGGAGCGCGGCGACGCTGCGATTCCGCTGGGAGCTCGGATCTCTGCGGCGTAAGGGGGAATATGTGCCGTTCAAAATCATCGCCTCGCAGTGTACGGGCTGCTCAGCCTGCGAACCCTTATGTCCGAACGTTGCTATATCGGAGAAGGAGGGGCACTTTGTCATTGAAGCGACGAAATGTACCGAATGCGTTGGCCATTATGACGAGCCGCAATGTGTAGCCGCCTGTCCGGTCGACAATACCTGCGTGGTTGACAGGTCCTTGCCTCGCTATCAAGCGCCGGGCTAATGCGTGAGGTCTCATGAGCGGCATGCCAAGACCTGGTGCTGAATCCGTCCCAAGCGTCGCCCTTGGGGCTGGCGACGTCGCAGGCGCCGGCCTTCGCGCCCTTGCGGACGGCGACTGCTCTGTATTGTCCTGCGGTCGTGCTGTTGCGTCGGCAGCACGGCCTGGCGGCATCTCGGCTGTCCGAGCGCGCTTCGTGGTACGAGAGCGGCTTCCGAGGCAACCCTCCCATCGTCGATGTGATTGACGATACGGCGCGTGAGCACGAAATGATGCAGAGTGTTGCCCGCGTGAGCTAGGCGGCTTCTCTGCCTCTGCAGAGGAGCGGCGCATAGGAGGGGTATATGAACAGCATTCTTCGTGACAGCGACATCGTCGAGCTCAGCGACCCACCCGTCTTCAGCTTTGGCCAAAAGCTCCGTGCCAATCGCACCATCCGAAACGATGGCACCTATCCCGGCAAGGAAATTGGTGACGTCTTAGTCAAGAAGGGGGAGGTGGGTTACGTCGTCTCGATCGGCACTTTCTTGCAGCAATTCTACATCTACGGTGTGGAATTTCTGGACAGCGGCCACCGCGTTGGCATGAAACGCAAGGAGCTAGAGCCGGTGGAGACCTGTCAGGAGATTGATGATCTGCCATTACCGGAGGAGACATGACTCAGCAAGGCGTTCCGAAATATCGACGCGGCCAGCGAGTCAAAGCCGCAGTCGACCTCACCAACGACAGCTCATTTCCGAACGCGGAGCCCGAGGGAGTTTTGCTCGCCGCCGGAGCGACCGGAGAAATCATCAAAGTCGCTATCCACACCGAAGCGAACGTGCCGGTCTATATTGTCGATTTTGGTGAGGCGCTGCTCATCGGCTGTCTTGAAGAAGAAATAACAGTGCTTTGAAGGAGGCTTTCGCCATGAATGCTGCGCTGATGAGGAAAGCAAAGACGGAGCTGCTGCCTCACCCAAACGAGCTCGACCGCAAACGAATTGAGCGCGGCTTGAGCGCGCGCAAGCGCTATCTTTACGTCTCGCCGAAAGTGGGGCCGGTGAGGGGCGGCTACCTCGTCGAGAGCCCTTGTTGCTCGCGCAACATCGACACGGATGGCGCTCTCATCGATGTCGCCCTAATTCTTTATGATACCGTGAGCGGGATCTGGAAGCTTTTTCGGAAGAATCATGCCCAAGGAATCTGGGAATTTTACAGCCTTTACCTCCGCTTGCCTTCTGCAATCGACGAATTGAACGCGGATCCTGAGCGTCTGTTCTGGCCATAAGGGACCAGCCTTTTAGTCGAAGAGAAGCCACGATGGCGCTCACAGCGAAAGAATTGATCGAAATCGAACGAACGCTTGCTGCAGATCGCGCCGACATGGGCCCGTTTGTTGGGCCGCGGCGCCGTTTTCCGCAGCTTTCTTGGGGCGGCTGTGATGCGTCAGAGTTATCGGATCAGCCGTTCCGACAATTTTCTCGTCTCGACCTTCTCGATCGACCCGACATCGCTGCGTGCAGATTACGGCCGACCCAATGCGACCGACTAGCGTCCTGTTGGCCAAAAGGAGCGGTGTGCGGCGAGCACTGAATTAGCAGAGTTTCAGCTGGATGGCGCGCACAACTATCATCGCGAGAGATGAGCAAGCGGACCAAGGATACGTGCTTTGTGCATCGTGATCCACAAAAATGCAGGAGCGCGCTGGATGCCACCGGCGACATGTATTCGTCCAGGAAAGGGGGAAGAGAAATGTTCCAGGCGACCGCGGAGAAGGCCTGCTCAATCATAAAAAGTCTCGGCGTCCAAGGCTCGGCTTGAGGCCGGCGCCGAGTGCCCGAAGCCAAGCACGTTATAATCGAGATCGTCGGTCACTTTGGGCCGTGATCGCTATTACCAAAATGGGGATCGTATGAACTCGCAAGAAATCGTCATCCACGTCCGCTTCGCCCCGAACGGGAGGGTGATACAAATCAGCGAGCGTCCGGCCAAGCTCACGCCAGACCAATGGTTTGATGTCCTCAATACCCGTGCCAGCTCGGCTTATCGGCCGCTCACTCGAGGCCGCGGGATTTTTCGGCTGAGCCGGACTGCGGTCGATGTCTTCAAGCAGGAAACCGCGAGGCCGAGATGAGCGAACAGAAACCGGCGAGATTTGATGAGCGAATAGGTCCGAGGGTTTTGCGGTCGGTCCGGCCGATGCCATTGAGCTGAACGAGGCCATGGCTCTTAGCCTGTCGGGGACCGCTGATAGAAGCGAGAAGCGAACGACATTGCCCCTACTTGGGCAATCGTTGCGAGGCGCGCCGTCCAAAGCAAAGAATCGTTGCAGCAGCGAACGTTGCGCATCTGGTGTGCAACTTACCTTAAAGAATTTGGATCGTGAATACGCGATGAGTGGATAAACAGATCGAGATGACAGGAGAAGAGGTTGGAATTGATCAGGAGGCGGCTTCGGACGCGTAGGTATTTATCGCTCATCTTTAGCGACGACAACCACTATGGCGCCCGCTCATTGCGCCTTGTTCCGCAAGCGCGGGTGGGAATCATGGGACGTTCAATAGTCGGAGACTGTTGGGCATGATGTGCTCGCACCTCATCCCTTCAGCATTTATCAGAGGATAGGCGCATGAACTCAGAAAAAGAAATGGAGTTCCCTCAGGTTTATCGGCATCATGTCTTTGCCTGCAACACGCAGCGTCCGCCAGGCCATGCCCACGGCAGTTGCGGCGCCTCAGGCGCGCAAGCCCTGTGGGATCGAATGGGCAAGGCGATCGAAGCGCAAGGCCTCAACGATATTGGTTTCACGATGGCGGGCTGCCTTGGATTTTGTAACTCTGGTCCCTTGCTGGTCGTCTATCCCGGTGGAATCTGGTACCGCGTGACCACGCTTGAGGACGTTGACGAGATCGTCAAATCCCACCTCAAGCAGGGCAAACGTGTCGACCGCCTTGTGATGGTGCTCAAGCGAAGTTAGAGGCGTCGTCGCGACCACTTGACCGGACCAGCAAGCATGGACGGCGTGCTCGTCCATGAGCTGCCCGGCCGCTCGGAGCTCGGATCGTCTGAGGTTGACCGTCCAACTCGAGCGCCGGGTCGCTAACAGTAGGTCATTGACATGGGGCGTGGCGCACCGCCTGTTGTGAGGCCAAATAGGCAAAGTGGCTCCTCTGCAACGCGCGGCGAAGCAGTAATAGGATTATAACGCGCCGATCTGTTCGTGTATCGTCACTTACGTGCCGCGCGATCCGTGGCTCACAGCGATAGCAATGCTACGAATGAATTTCTGCCTCTGGCCAGCTGACGCGTCGATGACGCGTCAGCCGGCTCCCCACTGCAGACGGCGAGGGCAGGAGATGCGCTTGATGCGCTCGCAGCGTCCGAGTTGATCAAACGGAGTCTCCTTTATGACCCTGTTCTGGCCTCAGAACCTGTAAGCGACGCCCCCGCTGACGAGCCATGGATCGATATTGGCGCGCCCGGTGACAGCAATCGCATTGTTTACGGTCGCGGAGTACTCCGGCCGCAGCCACAGCTTCTTCACGTCAAAATTGAGGCCCCAGTGACGGTCAAGCATGTAATCGAAGCCGAATTGGACCGCCGCGCCGAATTGGTTTCTGATGTGTAGATCCGTGACGGCAAGGCCGCCAAGCGACGCATTGGCTGCCGATTGGTTGAAGAATGCAGTGTAGTTGATGCCAGCGCCGATATAGGGCTTGAACTGGCCGAAATCGGTGAAGTGATATTGCAGGGTTAATGTTGGCGGCAACAGCCAGGCGGTGCCGATATCGAGCCCAGTGAGGACGCCATTGCCGCTGATGTGATGGCGAGTCGCTCCGAGAATGAGTTCAGCGGCTACGTTCCTTGTGAAGAAGTAGGTGATATCGAGCTCTGGTATGGCTCGATCGCTGAGCGAAAGCCCTGAACTTGGTGAAGACAGCGATGGCGTCCCGGCAACGTTGACCGAGCTACCTGCGGTATCCGGCAAAACGCCGAGCACGCGCAGGCGGATCATCCAGGGGCTGTCGGGCTCTATTGGAGGCGCTTTATAGTAGACATAGTAGACCGGCGCCGGGCCCAGATCCGCACCTCGTACCGAATTGCTGGCCAACGAGCTCGCAAGCGCGAGGACCGATGCCCTCGCCAGAACTGTTAGTACTCTCATCGAAGTCTCCATTCCAAAACTCGCGCGAGCAGCCGCGCGAGATCTCTGTCACACATGAGGAACGGAGTAGTATTTGATACCAATCAAAATCGAAGCGACCGTTAGCACAATTGTCCCGCTAAGTTGCATTAGGATCACGGCTGCGAAACGTGTTCTGCTTTGATCGTTATTCAATCCAGTAGTCAGTCTAAACGAATCCTTTGAAGAATCTGCCTCTCGGGGTGGCGCTCCGATTTAACGCGGGCCGCCGAGGTCGCGCGTGATAAAGGTAGCAAATGCGGCTACGTCTCTCACATGTTGCAAAGCGGCAAGCGCGGCATTCCAGTGGAATATCGGCGATGCCAACCTACGAGCAACCGCTCGCGCGGGCCCTTTCAGGGAAGCGCTCCGCGGTTACTTGGCGTAAAGCAAGCCGGAAGTGGAAACGTCATTCTTTGCCTCGCCTGATGGCTGGCACTCGGCGTCTTCACGTCTTCGGGCAACGCGTGCGGTGTGCTTCGTGCAAGCAGACCTCGAGATCATCTTGCGTCTTGCCGCCAAGCAGCGACAGCACTGGCGCACGATCGAGTCCGGCACTTCGTGCCCCGTCTACGTCGATCAGCGGTCGTCGTATTAGGAGCGGATCCCCTACCATCAATGCGAGTGCGCTTGCCGCGTCGATAAAATCGGGATTGACTTCGCCTGACTTGATACGAGGCGCGGCTCGGTTGAACTAGGAGTTAACGGGCATATTGCGGAAGAAGCTGCCCAATTCGTCCGCGTGCCATGGCTGCTTCAAGATGTCTTGCACGACCACGTCATGGCCGGCGGACTTGAGCGCTTTAATCTGACGCGCGTTACTGGCGCAGCCGGGCTTCTGATAAACGATGATTGTCGCCACGGCATACCTATGTAGGGATGCTGAGCTGAATCTGTGGCAAGCCGCTGCCGCTGTCGCGAGCCCATTCGAAGTTCTTGCCCGTCAACTCCGATATCTGCGCATCGAGCGCCGTACCGCATTTGCAACACTCGCCGCTGGTCCGCCATGTTCCGAGCCCGTCCGGCATATTCACTCTCCCGAAATCGCTCGGGTTGTGAGAGGAACAGCAAGTTCCGTTCGACAACTGGAGAGATCGGAATAGATCCCGTGATTCCGGCTTTTGGCGTTGATGTTTGTGCTTGTTTGTTTGTTCTCCGACAGCCGCGCAGATCGCGTCACATCCAAGACAACCAATGATCACGCGCCGGCTGGTTGGCTTTTGTAAGCGTAATCAGAAGCTTAATGTGTGGATCCAAGCGCTGGCACGGCTGTTGCTAATGAGCTGCAGCAACACTGAGTGAGGGCTGAGTGCAGGCCGACGCCCACGGCGAGCGATGCGCTCCTTCCCTTGAACCCGTGTGCCCCGCTTCTGTGAGAGAACCAAGCTCGCACAAGAAGTGCGCAACGTTTTTGGCAAATCGGTTGATGGAGAGCAACATGTCTTCACTAAGACAAATCGCGTTCTACGGCAAAGGCGGCATCGGCAAATCCACCACTTCGCAGAACACGCTGGCGGCGCTAGCCGAGATGGGTCAGAAAATCCTGATTGTAGGGTGCGATCCGAAGGCGGACTCGACTCGCCTGATTCTGCACGCCAAGGCGCAAGACACGATTTTGAGCCTTGCCGCGAGCGCCGGCAGCGTGGAGGACCTAGAACTCGAGGACGTAATGAAGGTCGGCTACAGGGAGATTCGTTGCGTGGAGTCCGGTGGTCCTGAGCCAGGTGTCGGCTGTGCCGGCCGCGGTGTCATCACCTCGATCAATTTTCTGGAAGAGAACGGCGCCTACGAGAACATCGACTATGTTTCGTACGACGTGCTTGGCGACGTTGTTTGCGGCGGCTTTGCGATGCCAATCCGCGAGAACAAGGCGCAGGAAATCTATATCGTGATGTCCGGTGAGATGATGGCGATGTATGCCGCGAACAACATTTCCAAGGGCATCCTGAAATACGCGAACTCTGGCGGCGTGCGGCTGGGCGGTCTGATCTGCAACGAGCGGCAGACCGACAAGGAGCTGGAACTGGCGGAAGCGTTGGCAAAGAAGCTGGGTACTCAGCTGATCTACTTCGTGCCCCGCGACAACGTGGTGCAGCATGCAGAACTGCGCAGGATGACGGTTCTCGAATATGCACCCGATTCCAAGCAGGCTGATCACTATCGCAATCTTGCAACCAAGGTTCACAATAATGGCGGCAAAGGCATCATCCCCACCCCGATCTCCATGGACGAGCTCGAGGACATGCTGATGGAGCATGGCATTATGAAGCCCGTGGACGAATCCATCATCGGCAAGACCGCCGCCGAACTCGCGGCCTCGTAAAGGCGCGCGACGGATGCCGGTCTCCCTCACCGCCCATCCCGGGAGGCCGGCATTCTGACGAGCGACCCTGATCAAAACCAGGATGCGGCACGCAAACCTGACCATTGTGGAGACCCGCAAAATTTGTCCGAAGCGCACTTCCTTCCGTTGCTGGCTGCTTGTGCCGTTGATGTCAACACCCAGATGCACAGGGGAATTGCAACCTACCGCATGCTCACCGGTGTGCCGCCTGCAGATGCCGACATTACCATTGACAGCAATCTCGATCGCCATGTCCTGGCGTCTATCCTGGCGGCTGCCACAATGGATGGTGGCTCCCTTCCCGAGAAGGCTGGCCTGTCCGGCCTTGAACTGGTGGCCTTGCTGGAGCAGTACTTTCCTACGCTTGAGATCAAGCTCGCGAAGCAGCTTTCGGCTTGCAAGTGCGAAGAGGACGACGAGATCGCAATGCTGCGCGATCTCTTGCTCAAGCAACGATCGACGGAAGGGGATATCGGCCGCTGGCTGGCTGCGATGATCGCGCGCCGCGCGATAGAGCCGGACCATCTGTGGGAAGCTCTCGGCTTGCGCAATCGTGGCGAACTCTCTCGGTTGCTGAGCCGTCATTTCGCGCCGCTCGCCGCGCGCAATTTCAACAATATGCGCTGGAAGCGCTTCTTCTACCGCATGCTTTGTGAGAATGAAGGCCTCGTGATGTGCACAACACCCGTGTGCAATCAATGTCACGACTTCAACATCTGCTTCGGTGAAGAAAGCGGTGAGAGCCGGATGGCCGAGCGCCGGCGCGATCTTCTGTTGCAGGCGGCTCGGCCGGTGGTTGCCGGCGACTGGCCGCCTGAACTGCAACAAAGGTCCGCTATCGCCCAGTCATCCGAGAAAGCCTCGCCGGGTTTGGTAAGCCGCGCGGGACGTTGAGGGCGCGGCTGACGCCGTTTCCATGCGAGCGAGTGACCATGTGTTCAAGGCCGCGGCGGCCCCCAAGTGCTCCGCGACAATTCTCACATCCTGGCGAGCCGCAATTGCTAACGTTCGAACTCGGCGTAGCAACAGGCAAGGCGTCCGCTTGATGACCTGTCGCATTTGCGACAATTCATTTGCTCAAGAAGGTCGAGGACGGAAGCGGTAGAGTCGTCAATGGATTGGCCCGGGACGGCAGGCTGGCATGCTGGTTGCTGAAGCGTAGGTAGGTCAAACAATGAGGAGCTCTCGCGTGATCGCCGCCAGCACCGCCGCCAAATCGTCTCGGTATGACCAGGTGCGCGCCAAGCCCACCGTGCTCAACGACACGACATTGCGCGACGGCGAGCAGGCACCTGGCGTTGCGTTTACCACAGACGAAAAGCTGGCGATCGCGCAGGCGCTAGCGCGGGTCGGAGTCACGGAGATCGAGGCGGGAACGCCGGCGATGGGTAACGAGGAGATCGCCGCCATCCGCGCCATTGTCGAAGCAGATCTTCCGCTGACCACCATAGGCTGGTGCCGGATGCGGGAATCTGATGTCGACGCGGCGATCGAAGCAAAGGTGTCCATGATCAATATGTCCGTCCCGACCTCCGATGTCCAGATCGCGGCCAAGCTAGGTGGTCATCGCGACCTGGCGCTAGAACGGGTGAAGCGAGTGGTAGGCTATGCCCGTGAGCGCGGACTTGAGGTCGCCGTCGGTGGTGAGGACTCCTCCCGCGCCGACATTGATTTTCTCATTAGACTGATGGCGACTGCAAAAGCCGCGGGCGCGCGTCGCTTTCGTATTGCAGATACGCTCAGTGTGCTCGATCCCGACGCAACCTACGCGCTGGTCGGAAATTTGCGTGCGACTACCGATCTCGAACTCGAATTTCACGGTCACGATGATCTAGGACTCGCAACCGCGAACACGCTCTCCGCCATCAGGGCTGGCGCGAGCCACGCCTCAGTGACCGTCATCGGGCTGGGCGAGCGGGCCGGAAATGCACCGCTCGAGGAAATCGCGGTCGCACTCAAGCAGCTCTACGGGCGCGAGACTGGCATCATACTCCCGGAGCTCGAGAACGTCGCCACGGTGGTAGCAGCCGCGGCCGCACGTGCGATTCCTATGAACAAGGCGATCGTCGGACAGCATGTATTTACGCACGAATCCGGCATTCATGTCGCTGGCCTTTTGAAGGATCAACGCACCTATCAATCGCTCGATCCCGTTTTGCTTGGCCGCTGCAACCGCTTTGTGTTCGGCAAGCATTCCGGACTTGCGGCGATCACCGCGATACCCGATGAACTGCAGCTCGTCGCCAGCGACGATCAAGCCAGGCAGATCCTGTCGCAAGTCCGCAAATATGCCATCGAGCACAAGCTGCCGGTCGAGCGCGAAACCGTGGCGGCGATCTGGCGCGACGTGTGCGGATGCTTGGCACCCCACCCCGCGTGAAAAGCCGTGTCCAGCAACGTTTGCGTCGACCCTTGGCAAACCGACGCGCCGCAAGGACAGTGTGCGATGTCGCTGATCGCACGAGCGGCGTCCAGCTCTCGCACGTCAGATCCCCTGGCGCGATCTCACGTCCAGATCTTACTTCCCGTTCCGCCATACATGCTGTGATCTCCTACCCAATGACGAGCTGTCCCCGGACTGCCAATCGGCATCTTCTCGCCCGGCTGATTTCCGGCCCGACGACCGTCCTGACGAGCGCCAAGCTAGATCGTGATTTGGCCATTGATCCCGGATCTTCATCGCAACTGGCTTCGTCACCGGCGGACCTGCCGATCTGGGCAGCGAAGTTGGGAGCACCGCTTTCCGGAGTCAGGCTGTGGCGATGCGCACCAGCTGTGCGAGGCAGGACGGCAGCAGTCAACACGCGCCCCCCATCTCATTGACCGTCCAGAGCTAATCCGAAGGAGAATTTTCGATGATCAGCTCATCCACGCCAGCCGGTATCCTGGATCGGCTCAGCAAGGCCTCGTCGGCAGAGGATTTTTTCTCGCTGCTTGGCGTCGATTACGACCCCAAAATCGTAAATGTCGCGCGCCTTCACATCTTAAAGCGCATGGGACAATATTTTGCCGAAGAGCAATTTACTGGCGCCGAAGAGCCGGAAATCAGAGCGAGGTGCAAGGCGATGCTGGAGCAAGCCTATGCAGATTTCGTGGCATCGTCACCGATCGATCAGCGAGTGTTCAAGGTTTTGAAGGATGCCGTCGCGGACCGTAAGAAGGCCGCGGCCTTTGTCCCGTTGAGCGAGTTGAAGTGATCTAGCGTTTCACTGTAAGCGAATTACGACCGGCCGGCGCCGAGGCAATCCGATATTGGGGCCTTCTCTTTGTGCTCAAGTATCTGCAGCCATCACCGGAGCGGCGGCTGTCGTATTCCCGACCCATGTCTGGACTGGTCGTGTCGACGGTATCAGCGGTTGTTTGAATTGTGTCGCAGGCCATTACTTCCGACTGGCTTTAAATGGTCTTTGCAACTGGTACGACACTTGCTGTTGTCCTGTCAGCGGTGCCGACAGATAGCAGTCGACCGCGATGAGTTTGAAGGAGGACCTATGATGCTGTTTTTACTACCTGCTGAGACCTGCGCTAGCATTTCGAGGCCCATAATCGCGTTAGCTCCCCTCGAAACCGGTTTTGACGCGATCAAAGCTCCGTAACGTCCGTGAGATGCTGGTCAATGGATAAGTCTTCGATTCGCGTTACTCCTGCACCCCGTATGCACAACATCATCTGCATCAAATCGGTCCCCGATCCCGCTCAGATTTGTGCCCATCTCATGGCGGATGGGAACGGTGCCACGAAGAGCGCCAGGTTCGGCCCATACGGAGTGCTTTCGTTTGACGGTCGGGATGGATTGCGTAGAAGTGTTGCCAGGATCGCCCTCGTTTGCACCGCCAATGTGGAGTCGTTGGGCCGAGCTCGGTCGCAGGTACTGCGCAGCGTACGAACTCGCCCACTCAGGCACCGAAGCGATCGGTTAGAATCACCACAGCGCCCTGGCGAGCCGCGGTGGCGCTCGTCGAACCCGACGGGTAACGGTCGAGTTTGGAAGACCTCTGCAAATCCGGTCGGACGGGTGCGTCTATTGCGACGACCTGTGTTGTTGTGTGGCCGGTCCGAACACGCAGGCGGGGCAGAGCAGCCAGCCACTTGCTAACCGAAAGTGATCTTCAGTTGACGAAGCGAAAAAGCAACCCGTGGCGCCGGCGCCCCTATCGTTGAGGAGGAATTTGAAACTATGAGCAACGTCAGCAGAACGGCCATGCCAGCGGCTGCCGGCCGCGCAGCAGCCAAAAAAGAGCTGCCGGAGCGCTTTAAGTCGTACAAGCACGTCTGGGTCTTCGTCGAGCTTGAGCGTGGTCAGGTGCATCCCGTTTCCTGGGAGCTTATGGGTGCAGGGCGCGGCCTTGCCGACAGGCTAAAAGTGAATCTTGCCGCTGTGGTTATCGGTCCGGAGGGGCAGCACACACGTAACGCCGCGCTTGAAGCCTTTTGCTATGGCGCCGATCTGGCATATCTCGTGAGCGACAATGTTTTGTCGGATTACCGTAACGAATCCTATACCAAGGCCCTAACCGAACTCGTCAACACCTACAAGCCCGAGATCCTGCTGTTGGGTGCGACGACGCTCGGTCGCGATCTCGCAGGTTCTGTGGCGACGACCCTATCGACGGGGCTCACTGCCGACTGCACCGCGCTGGACGTGGACGCCGATGGTTCGCTTGCGGCGACGCGTCCGACCTTTGGCGGCTCGCTGCTCTGCACGATCTACACGCTAAATTATCGTCCGCAGATGGCCACCGTCCGCCCGCGGGTCATGCCGATGCCTGAGCGTGTCGACCGCGATGCCGCTCGTATCGTCGTTCATCCGCTCGGCCTTTTCGAAGACGATATCGTCACAAAAGTATTGTCATTTCTGCCCGACCGCGATGCACAAACGTCCAATCTGGCCTATGCCGATGTCGTGGTTGCGGGCGGCCTAGGACTAGGATCGCCTGAGAACTTTCGGTTGGTGCGCGAGCTCGCATCCCTGCTTGGGGCTGAATATGGCTGCTCGCGTCCTCTCGTGCAAAAAGGGTGGGTTACGTCTGACCGGCAGATCGGCCAGACAGGCAAAACCATCCGGCCGAAGCTCTATATTGCCGCGGGGATTTCCGGAGCGATCCAGCACCGGGTTGGCGTCGAGGGCGCGGATCTGATCGTCGCCGTCAATACTGACAAGAACGCTCCGATCTTCGACTTCGCCCATCTCGCGATCGTCAGTGATGCCACTCAATTGCTACCGACGCTGACGGCTGCATTCCGCGCGCGGCTTTTGCCAGAATCGCGCGCCCGGATCGCGGTCTAGAGGAGATGAGGATGATTGAAGAGAAATTCGATGCGATCGTGGTCGGAGCCGGTATGGCCGGAAACGCGGCGGCATTGACGATGGCCAAACGCGGCATGAAGGTGCTGCAGCTCGAGCGGGGCGAATATCCCGGATCGAAGAATGTGCAGGGCGCCATCCTATATGCCGATATGATGGAAAAGCTGATCCCCGAGTTTCGAGAGGAGGCGCCGCTCGAACGCCACCTGATCGAACAGCGGTTCTGGATGATGGACGACCGCTCCCATGTCGGCATGCACTACCGTTCGGAGGACTTCAACGAGGAGCGGCCGAACCGCTATACGATCATACGCGCTCAGTTTGACAAATGGTTTTCTTCCAAGGTGCGTGAAGCTGGTGCGATCGTGCTGTGCGAGACCACCGTCACCGAGCTCGTACGGGACGATCGTGAAAGGATCGTCGGTGTTCGTACAGATCGCAGAGACGGCGAAATACATGCCGACGTCGTCGTCCTGGCCGAAGGGGTCAATGGCCTGCTCGGCACACGTGCAGGCCTACGCGCGCGCCCGACAGCCGACAACGTTGCGCTCGCGGTTAAGGAAATGCATTTCCTGCCTCGCGAGACTATCGAGGCGCGCTTCAATCTCAGGGGCGATGAAGGCGTCGTGATCGAGGCGGCCGGCACCATTTCTCGTGGCATGACCGGGATGGGTTTCATCTACGCCAATAAAGAGTGCATTTCGCTTGGCATCGGTTGTCTTGTCGCCGACTTCCAGCGCACGGGCCGAACGCCGTACGGACTGCTCGATCAATTCAAGAGGCATCCCTCTGTGGCGCCCCTGTTAGCAGGGTCCGAAGTCAAGGAATATTCGGCGCATCTCATTCCCGAAGGCGGTTACAAGTCGATCCCGCAGCTTTTTGGGGAGGGCTGGGTCGTAGTGGGCGATGCGGCCCAACTCAACAATGCCATTCATCGTGAGGGCTCCAATCTCGCGATGACCTCCGGCCGTATCGCCGCGGAAGCGATAGGTCTGGTTAAATCACGCGGCGAACCGATGAGTGCAACAAATCTGTCAATTTACAAGAAGATGCTGGACGATTCGTTCGTCATCAAAGATCTGAAGAAGTACAAGGATTTGCCGCCCCTAATGCATACTCACTCCCAGAACTTCTTTCTCACCTATCCGCAGCTCATCTCCAAGGCGATGCAGAACTTTGTGCGCGTCGATGGTACGCCCAAGGCTGAAAAGGAGAAAGCTAGCCTGAAATCCTTTGTCAAGGCGCGGTCATGGTCAGGTCTGTTCGGCGATGCTTGTCGTCTTGCGCGGGCCTGGCGCTGACCGCAACAGTGTGAAGTCCAACAATGGAAGGCCAAAGCATGAGTTCCGAACCCGCGGTGCGCGTCGAAGACAAGCTGTATTACAACCGCTATCTTGTCGACGTCGGAAACCCTCACGTCAAGGTCCGTGCGCACACAACGCCATCGCCGCAGCTACTTTCACTTTTGAAAGTCTGCCCCGCGCGGTGCTATGAGCTCAACGACGGCGGCCAGGTCGAGGTAGCGGTTGACGGCTGCATCGAGTGCGGTACCTGTCGCGTTATCGCTGAGCCGACCGGCGACATCCAATGGAGCCATCCGCGCGGCGGGTATGGTGTGCTGTTCAAGTTTGGGTGATGGTGAACGAAAGGCCGTCGGGGCGACCGAGGCGAGGCGTGGGAACTCATCCTATCCGTGGCGCATTGCGTGTCATCTGCGGGACGGCGGGAATTCGACCACGACGCTCTTCATGAGGACGCCGCGCAACATGACTTGCCGACGTGACCCGCCGTGCAGCTCGTGCGGGAGCCGCAAAGGCCTCGTTGCGGTGCCACTGCGTGGCGCCCCAACTGCGTCGATCGAATGGCAGAGTAGAGATCAGCCTCTCGCCTGAGCGGGGGCGGACCCAGCGGCCTCGATAGCGACCGCCACTGACTGCGTGATCGCAGCAAAACGCACGGCGGTGTGTATCGCTCTGGAATCAACGCCCGCGGCCCTCAGTGTCTTCTCATGGGCATCAATGCAGACACCGCAACCATTGATGACGGAGACAGCAAGCGACCACAGCTCGAAATCTGTCTTGTCCACCCCGTGATTGCCGATCACGTCCATACGTAGCCGTGGCGGCATCGTCTTGTATTCCGGGTCGGAAACGAGGTGAGCGAAGCGGTAGTAGACGTTGTTCATTGCCTCCACAGTGGCGGCGGCTTTCGCTGCGGCGATCTCTACAGAGGTCATCACGGCGGACGCCGCGCATTCCAGCGCGGCCACCAGGGCTGCATTGCGGGTGGCAGCCGCACTCGCCAGCAGCAGCCCGTATTTTCTCTGCAGCGAAAACGTCTCATCGGTCACCACGGAGATCAAGTTAAGCCGGACATCCTTCGCGAAATCGGGAATCCTTATTTGTTCGATCCACGACATGCTGCCTCAAGCAACTTTCAAGGTTTCGCCGCCGATTTCGCGGTTGCAGGGACAGAGCTCGCCGGTTTGCAGCGCGTCCAGAACGCGGAGCGTGTCCTTAGGACTGCGCCCCACACTGAGATTGGTCGCGTAAACGTGCTGGATCGTGTTTTGGGGGTCAACAATGAAGGTGCAACGATAGGCGACCCCTTCGGGTGAACGCACGCCAAGACCATCGACGAGCGTTCCCTTTGTATCGGCAAACTGCCAGATTGGGAGATTGTGCAGGTCGACATGCGAACGCCGCCATGCAAGCTTGCAGAACTCGTTGTCAGTCGAACCACCCAGTACAACCGCATCCCGTTCAGCGAATTCTTTGGAAAGCCGGGCAAATTCCGCGATCTCTGTCGGGCAGACGAATGTAAAGTCCTTGGGGTAAAAGAAGATAATCTTCCATTTTTCCGGAAAGCTCGTTTCGGTCAGCGTCTCAAATGCACTCTGCCCTTCTTCTTCCTGCGCATGAAAACCGGGCTTCACGCCTGTGATGTCGAATGGCGGCAACTGACTTCCAATTCCGAGCATGCTGTCCTCACAAACTTGCTTTTGTAGATCGTGACCTCACTGGTGGAGCAAACTATATGCCACCCGTTCTTAGGTCTGGAATGGGCGCAACAAGACCAGCCCAGCGGCTTGGGTCCGGGCATGTTCGCGCGCTTGGTGCCTCAATCAGCACTAAGCTGACGGTCATCTGGAGCACCAATGCTCTTACAAGGCGTTGGGGCCAACCTGCAAAACACCGCCATACCCCAGCAGAGGAATGGCTACGATTGCGGTGCCTTTGAGCTCGACGGAACGCGCGCATTGGTCAGGCGGGTGGCGGGAAGACGACAGACCTGAACCGTAGCAGTCTCGTCATCGACCGGCACGGCACCGCAAAGCCGGCTACGGGCTTGATGTCGGCTTGCGCTGTTTAGCGGGCGCAGCTGGTCGAACTGCGACGTCTCGCCATTGAAGGTCCACAATCGGCACGTTCGTAAGACATCAAGGTGGCGCAGGAGCGGACGCTAGAGCTAAGGCGGCTTCCGGAGATGGCGAAGATTCTGGTGGACGATTGCGGAGCCGACGTGCTCGGCAGCCCCACTGTCGCGTTCAGGTCGTCCGGTATCGTTGTAACCAAACACCGCAGCTCGGGTTGGGCCCGGCTGCGCGCCACGATCAAGGCAGCAGCCTGCCAAGTCCGCGGTGAGGCTCGCCCGTCGGCATTTCCCGCACGCTTCGCAATAAGGTCGATCTCCTCGCGATCAGCAAATTCGCCAAAAGAACGAGAAACAGCTGGCCGGGCCGACGGCTGCGGCCTCGGCAAGCCCATTTATACCAAGACTAAAGGGCACCTGCTGCCGAGTGGTTGCGAAATCGAGATCTTTTCTCCCCTCGCAACATCGATTGCTAGTATAATGTGCGTGCCCATTTGCTGGCCTCGAGTGTCGCTGCACCTGTCGCCGATGCGTACGCATTGGTGCCCGACATCCTGAGCCACATCGGCCAGTAGCCTATTCGTCTTTTGGAAGGTAGAGAACTGCCCGGAACACTATTCGCATCGATCTCATGTAGATTATCGATCACGGCTGGGATCTTGTTGGTGTTTTTCTCGCATCGGGCATAGCTGTCGAAGGTGCTCCTGCGAATGTGGTAGGCGTTGCAAGCAACCGCTCGGCAGCCCGAGCGGAACGGCGCGCGCGACCTCCGCGAATACTTGCCCTCCATTGCTAAGCCGTAGCGCATCAAAGGAGCGGCGTGTGACGCGCGCCAAAAGCGGCACGCCAGATCGGCCGGCTTCAAGGGTCAGAACCAAGGTGACCTCAGCCTCGCCGTGCGGCAGAGAGGCTTTTATGCGTGCTGGAAAAACATTGAGGATAGAGCTTGCGCGCCGAGGTTCGCGCGCAATGCTGACGTCGTCGGCAGCGATGCGCAGCCGCAGCGGCGCGCCCGGTGTAAGCGGCACTCCAGGTATCAGAAAGCGCACAGCTTTGAGGCGGAGCATGATCAGCCCATAGCGCCCATCATACCCGCCGACCGTAGTATCAAGACAGACTGCCGCTTCGCCCCGCCTGGCAAGCGCCGCATCGCTCTGAATGACATTGAGCGGACCGGCCGTAGTCACGGCGCCATCCTTCATCATGACGAGATAATCGGCAAAACGCTCGATATCAGCGATGTCATGGCCGAAGTAAATCATCGGCAATCGAAGCGTTTGCCGCATGCGCTCGAGAAAGGGCAGGATCTCGCATTTGGCGGAGCGGTCGAGCCCAATGAGTGGATCGTCCAGCAAGAGTAGCCGAGGCTGGCCCAACAGCGCACGGCCAAGGGCGAGTCGCTGTCGCTCCGCTCCGGAAAGATCTGATGGCAAACGCTCGAGCAGTGGCGCCAAGGCGAGCAATTCGACCACACCATCAAAATCGATCAGTGTCTGTTCCGATTTGGACGCGTTGTATAAAAGGGTGTGTCGTACAGACAAATGAGAAGAGAGAATCGGTAGGCGAAATACATATGCGACGTGACGAAGATGAGTCGGTCGAAACGTAGTCTCATCCTGCCAAATCTCCCCATCAATCGCACAGAATCCATTCGGCAGGCGCTGGACGCCAGCGATGCAGCGCGCGAGTGTAGTTTTGCCGCACCCAGGCGGACCAAGAATCGCTGTGACGCCTTTGGCTGGTACGCTGAATTGCGTATCTAGCAAAATGCTTCCGAGAGAACCGTTGAAGGCAACTTCGATATAGCCCTTTTTGGCTTCTCTGATGAACCTTAGCATGTGCTGTATCTTCTCAGCTAAGTCAGGAGGCCAATGGCTGCAGTGGAGCTGATCCCCATGCTTCCGACGATCCACTCGACCCCGCGGCAGCACGGGCTTTTCTGCTCGCGTGAGGGCCTAGGGCAGGGGGCGGACTGCAGATTGGTATCAAGACCGGAGTCTTGTTGAGCAGCTTCGCGCCGCTAGGATTGTGGCAATCGGGCGTTGCTCGCTGCACTTGGCATTGAGAGATAAGCGCCCTTCCAGCAGCGCAAGGTTGTCAGTCTGCTTGGCGGGCCGAGCGCATGTTCGAATAGCGCCGCTTGAGAGGCTTGGCGGTAAAGCTGTCCGATCACTGGCTCGGGGCCAGAACTCGGCATTACGGATCCCACAGCTTCGCGAGCCGATTCGAAGTTTGCGTCCGTCGCCACAATGGTGGCCTTTGCACTCTCAGGTGCGAGTAGCATCAGCGCTAGATCGATCATGATGAATCGAATTAACTTCATTGGAATCCTGGCTCCGCCGCGACCGCTTCCTTCGCGGCAGCTTGATCCTTACCCAGCAATCGGCGTGCCGTTTTAAGGAATACCTGGCCGGCTAGTGGCAATGGAGGCTTTGCATCGGTCTCCACCCTGCGTCCTGAATCGCCGCATCGTAGGACCTTGGACGTTCGCGTCGCCAACCGCACATGCAGGAGCTATGACATGGCACCTGAGGGTGAAACCATGCCTCTCGCATTGGAGATGGTGCTTCGGCGAATGTGCGGCCGTAAAACGCGTCAGTGATACACAAGTCGCTGCCTCCGGCTGGCGCACCTTCCGATCTGCGCGAAGGAGAAGGTTGGCAGCCTCTCTTCGAAAAACGCGCTGATATGAGATGATATGCGCTGTCCGCGCGCTCAAAGTGCTTGAACCGCCCGTAACGTCAGGATGTAGGCATTGCGAAGCAAAACGCCATATTGGGAGCCAACATCGGCACACAAGAGCTAAACGGCCGATCTCTGTTTGATCCCGGTCCTCGCAATGCGTGTTGCGCCTAGCGGTACGATGATTCCGAGCGCCGGTATCATTGCGGCGCCCGGAACAACAAGCAGTGGCTACCGAGGCGCTGGAATCCGGTAAACAGATCCGCCTCGCGGGGCAAAGAAAAACAGTGAAGTATATGCGGCTTAAGAGAGGTTTGGTGAATCAAGAGCGACGAATGGGCTGGACTTGCAATGCGCATCGCTATGCAGCCGTCCTCGCTGCGATCGCGATCGCAGCGACGTGGTGCACAGGATACGCTCGCGCGCGAGATCGTCGGGCCGAGGAAGTCTTGGTGTCGTGCAAACCAGACGTGATCCGCTTCTGTGACCGCTTTACAGGCCGTAACGATGCCGATGTGGCCATGTTTTGTCTTACGGAAAACTTCAAGAACTTACGCCGCGAATGCCGACGCATGATGCCTACCGCCACTGCCGACAGAAACGACCGGTCGAGACAATCTCTCAACAGGCGTCCGGTAGGCCTTCATCGAGAGTGAGGCACGGCAGTTGCGAACTCGAACGGTAGTGAGGTGTTCAGACTAGCGGGGCCTCGGGGTTTGGCCAGCTTGGTGGCTGCAAGTTGATCGGACTGAAGCATCAGCCTGCCGCGCGCAGCTCAACTATCTGAGGACTGATCCGTGGATCGACTGGCAGCAGTTGCGCTTTAATCAGAGCTGCAGCCATTCGGCGACTTCGAGGCTTACATGACGTTGCTATGGGTTCGCTGTAACGGTCCCGAAGGACAAGTGCGTCAGGTGAGGAGGGAATGGCCAGACATGCGCAGAAAATCCGTACTCCTCACCGATATACCGTTGTGGTCGGCGACCAGGTGTTTTTGGGCAGGTGGCTAAGCGGTAGTGACAGGCAAAAGATTCGCCGGAATATTAGCGTTGGACGTTTGCTTCATTGCCGTTTCCCTTAGAGTCTCAGCTTGGAACGACCTTGGGTTGTACTGCCGGGCTCGAGTAATAGAGTGAGCTAGGAAAACCTCTTTTGTTAGCCACTGATCGACTTCCCGAGGCAACCGCTTGATGCCATTGCGGCGTTCTCGATGCGCGCTTCAGGGGAGTCGCTTCGCCCGATCGTGGTGCTCTTGACCGAATACACTTTAGAGCTCAGGGCTAATGGGAACGCCGTCGACAGAAGTCTCTCAAAGGCAGAAAGCTGTTCATGCAGACGCTTCTCAACGGCCTCCCGCTGCGCGCCAGGCAGTTCAGTGCCAAGTAATCGACGGCAACGCCAGATTTCGTTTCGCAACCATCTGATCTCATTTAATGTATCATCAATCGAAGTCATCACAGATATTCGTTCCTGGAGTATCAAGCATGACGATCGTCTGAGCGGCCGTTGCTTGGCTCCGCATTTCTGCCGAATAGTTCAGCCGAGGACTTACGACTTTCCGCCCGTTTGTCCCCGGAGGCGGCGAGCAAGATGTGTGCAACTCTTACCAATCAATATCACCCGACACCGCACGTGTGACAACAAATCGCGGCAGAGTTTCGCGGTTTAACGGCGTCCCGATCGTCTGTCCTGCACAATTTCAGCGCTCCACAAGATCGGTTGGCCGACGGGCAGTTAAGTAGATCCGGCCTGCTATAGGCATTCACAATCACTTATTCGATAAATAATCTATGGGCGAGGTGGACCTTACCAACAACATGGGAAAGCCATGAGAACGATTGTGAGGAAGGCAAACCAGCCTGACTGCGATCCACGGCACGCGCCAGCCAATCAAAGAAGCGGACGCGGTTGCGATCGTGGTAATACAACGCGAAATGTCGATGGACGCAGTGTCGAGCCAATTGAGCATTCCACAGACGGTCATTGACATCGACATCCGCTGTGCACGCCTCAGAAGAGCGAGTGAATAGCTCGAATCCCGCGCTGCACCAGGTTGTAGCGTTGTTGATGCGTAAAAGATAAAGGCCCGCTTGGCAGGCGTTGACGTCCCATCGCAAGTGGACATCACGACGACGACCTGTTGATTTCCAGTTTTCCCGCCTGCGGGGGCGATGGCCAGGAAAGCCATTTCGATGTCGGCACGGGCCGCCTGACCGGCCATCATCAAGTACGATGCGGGCAATAGAATGTGTCTACCCAGCCTAGCCGCGCCTTTTCCAAGGAAAACGCTGGGTGAACGCCAGCGCGCGAGCGGCACGAGCGCTGCGGTGAAAGCTTGGGAGTCTTATGTCCTTTCGAACCAGCCTCACGAGGGCGCTAGGCGAAAGCGATCGCGCCAGCAACGTCGTTGAGTTCTCAACAGCGGTGGTCACGCGCGATAAGCAACTGCGCAATGTGGTCGCCAAAACGCCCGCGAGATCAAAGGCGCGGTCGTGCATCAGGTGCTCGGCAAATTCGACCTAAAGCTATGAGGGCCTCCCGAAGGAAGACCTCGTCGATCGGCCTAGCCCCTCACAAAAAGGCTGTGACCGCTTCTTTCGAGGACGGGCTGTCTGGATCAGCCATTGGCGAATGAGCTGCCGTCAACTGCCCTTCGCGCTGTCTGTGCGGAGGATCGTAAGGATGGAGATCCAAGCGAACAGTCGTATACCGCAATTCATGCGTTCGCGTTGCGGACGTCATTGAAGTCAGCGGTCAACCACCACTCATAGGCCGGACGAATAGATGGTGATCAGAGCGAACTTTCAAGTGGCCCTTGTGCAACGTAGGCTATCGACATCCGTTCCCCGCCGACGATCGGACCTTCGCTGCGTCACACTCGAATCCAGATCGCGAAACAGGCTGTAATTCCGTCGGATCCATTGATGCAGCTCGGTGGACCAGTCCTTCTCGTTGCGCAGATATCCAGTGAAGGAAAAGCTAAGCCGGTCTATATATCGTTTGAGGAACAGCGGAAGTGCGGGAATCCGAATCACCCGCTCGTGATCCATCGCTTCCGGTAATTCGCCGCGCAGCACGAATTCATTGTGGACGGTGACCAGCGACGCCGGCGGAATTCGCCGCCGCAGCATTTCATAACCGCGAAAGGAGATGCGGTCTGCGCCCGCGACGAAGAGGATGATAGGGGCGACATAGCAGCGCGCCGTCTCCTTCATGAAGCCTATCTCCTCGCACATCTTGAAGAATTCGTCGAAGGCGTGAAAGCCGAGGTCAATTACCTTGGGTACCCGATCGTGGATGATCAGAGGGTCCATCAGCTGCATCTTGCCGTAAGTGTCGATCACATCCGCGGTCTCCGTGATGTTGGGGAGGTAGTCGAGCAATGACGGCTCTTTCAAGTTCACATCGAACGATAGCGTTGCGCCGTTTTTCAGCAGCAAGAACTCGCTCATAGCCCGAGCGATGAGGGTTTTACCGACCTGCGGGCTAGGAGAGCAGATGATGTAGATGGGGGTCGCTAACATAGCCAGCAGATCAATTTCGTTCCGTACGTAGGCCCGACCGGAGCTCGCCGGATATGACGCTACTTTTCGCCGGCCCGGGTAGCGGACTTGGCCCCCGCCAATTCCGTCAAGTTGATGCGATCGAATTCGCTCCAGACATTTGCCAGCCAGTGCCGGACATAGCCGCGCAGCACGAAGGAGTTGTGCGCGGGTTCATCGTTCCGTCCCTTGTTTGCCACGAAGTCTATGAATGGGACGGATGCGACTTCCACCTGCTCATAGGCCATCTCGTTGAGCTTCGGTATGGTCAGCTCAGTCGCATGTTTGATGCGGTGAAAATAGGAATTATAAGTCGCTTGATCCCACTGGAAGAATTGAGTGTCGTTGATGAAGTTCTTGACGAGGTAGTACTTTGCGCCGCTCATGAAAGTCGCGGTTTCCGCGATCTCGTCTAGCGAAGCGATGGATGATCCCAGGATGTGGAACACGGCAAATGTGATCTGGCCAGACCGTGCCGAGTCCAGAAAGCCGATGTCGCGCAAGGAAGCTAACGCAGAAGACAGTAGTCCTGCTCGAGCATCGATGACAGTGACGGATAGCCCTGAGTTCAAGGTATCGAAGATCTTCATCTGGTCCGCCGTCGTGGTCATGTCGACGATCTCAGTGATCTCGGGATAAAAGCGCTTCAGCGTTCCGCGGGGCGACTCTGTGTCGAATGCGCGTGTTTGCACGTTGTTGACGCTGAAGTAGTCCAGTAGCGTTCGTGATACGGTCGTCTTGCCGACTCCTCCCTTGTCCGCGCCGACCACAATTACAACTGGCTTCACCATAGAAACATCTCCTGAGACACTCGCTATTGCCGCGCGCAAAGTGCGCAATCGGCGCGTCTCTGCTTTGGGCGCGATCATGGCAGAAAGAAGGGGCAATGAACCTTCGATGCTGGAGCTCTGCAACTGATAAACGTTTTCAACATTAAGCGAGTGACGTGGTCCGATGATGCAGGCCTGAGAATGGAAGTAATCACTTGTATTGGTGATCTACGTGAGGTTTGTGGGCAGCTGGAACCGCGGGCCAAGAATCAACTGTCCGCCTGTGGTGATCGTTGTGATGCCATAGGCAATCTATGGATGCCGTCGCTGCCGCTATCTACTTTTCATGAAGCGACGGAAACTAACGTAGCGTCAGATTGCGAAGCTTGATGAAAGCGCAAGTCAAGGCGATGCGACGCGGTGCGGCTATGGCTTGCCAGACCACAAAGCCCTGCTGGATTAGATGGTCGTCTCTTCGGCCGAGAGCGTAGCGGCTGGTTAATTCCTGAAAGATGACCCTGAACGACCGAGCTCTCACTCTCACTCTGGTGATGAATGTCGGGATACGCGAAGGCTGAAGCGCGTTGGTGACGCAATAGCAACCATGCATCGCTCTGCGGCGAGATTATCGGGCAACGGAGAACAAGATCGAAGCCGGAGCGGGGCGCCGGCGGACGGCGCAGCATCGGTGGGGAAGCGATATCGGACGTCCGAAAGAAGCGCGCGTCTGGTGGCCGGCACGGCGATCTTTGTCTTGGACACAGAGATCGCCGAGCGACGTCCTATGGATCGAGAAGGACTTAGTGGAATGAACGATAGCCATGGCGGGTGCGTACTCTCGTTGGCCGTTTACTTGAAGCGGCAGACAGTGTACGCACCGGTTTTAAAGCGCCCACTTTGGCTAACCTGAAGATTCAACCCGGATTGTCGCCTTGTTTAAACTCGTTTGCGCAAAAAGCGGCTTCGAGCGGCCGCATGGTAGCTGCCTAACGACGGAATATCTCGACGAGCTAAAGGCGGGTGCTAGATGCACTCTGCGCGCAAGAGCGATGCGCTTGCTAAGCGGCCGGCGCTGCTAGAAAGTTTAATTGCGCGGCGTTGTCGGCCCGGCGTCTAGCTGATCGGCGCCTGGCGGGGGTGTGGTCCCCGATGGCATGGTGGTGCGCTGCGCGGCGTCCTTCGAGGAGCGGCCGACGATAACGGTGAGCAGACCCTCGCCCCACAGCCGCTGCGCTGCTCTCTTGGCGTCTTCCAGCGTCACCGCATCGACCACGGCATGCTGCTTTTCGAAATAGTCGATGGGCAGCTTGTCAAGCTGATTCTGCAGTAGCGTTCGCGCAAGCTTTGATGATGTGTTGAGAGCCACCTGTTGCGAGCCCTTCAGGTAGGACTTTGCGTCATCGAGTTCCTGCTGAGTAGGTCCTTTCTCGGCGATATGGCGGACCTGCTTCTCGATTTCTTCGACCGTTTCGCCGGCACGATTGGCGCAGGTCCCGCTGCTGCCGAGAAACATGGCTGAATGGTCCAACCAGACAAGGTGCTCACGGACGAAATAGGCCAGTCCGCGCTTCTCGCGGACTTCGCGGAACAGGCGGGACGTAAGGCCGGCGTCGCCGAGGATGTGGTTGACGATATAGGCGGCCATGAAATCCGGCTCGCTCCGACGGACGGCTGGACCCCCAAAAGTCACAACTGTCTGCGGCACATCGCACCGAATGAAGACCCGTTGCGGCGGCTTTGCTGCGATGACTTCGGCAACCGGCATCGCTTCTGCGTTGCTCGGCAGGCTGCCAAAGGTCTTGTCGAGCAGCTTGCAGACGACCGCTGGATCGACGTCGCCGACAACAGCGATTTTGAGCGTGTCTTTTGCGATCACGCGTCGGACATAACCCTTGAGATCCGCGACCTCGATCTTCGGCACGCTTTCCAGCGAGCCTTCGGCTGGGCGAGCATAAGGATGATCCCCAAACGCGACTTCGAGGAACTTGCGATGAGCCAGAGACGAAGGATCGGTCGAGGCGTGCCGAAGGCGCGCAAGTACACTAGCACGGGTCCGTTCGACGTCGGCCGAGTCGAAACGCGGCGAGGTTAGCGCCGTTCGTAAAAGCTCGAAGGCCTCGTCCGCGTTGTCGTGGAGTGTGCGCAAGGCACCGCGGAAGTGATCAGGGGTCACATGAAAACCCAACTCAATGGCACGACGGTCTAGCCGCTGATGAAAGGTCTTGAAGTCAAAGTCGCCGGAACCTTCCTTGAGCAGGCCAGACACCATGTGACCGACGCCAGGTTTTTGAGCGGGGTCCTGAGTCGCGCCGCCGGTGAAGGCATATTCCATCGTGATCAATGGGACGGTAGAATCTTGCACGAACCAGGCTTCTATACCGCAAGACGAAATTAGGCGCTTGATCCTGGGTCGGCCAAGTGACCCCGCGGCGGCAACCGAATTTGGCGAAGCGAGCATAGCGAGGGAGAGCGACGCTCCGCCGAGAAGGATCGGATAAATCACTAGGGCTTCTCCCAGTGTTGTGGAGTAGACTCTTTGATGAGATAGCCGGTCACCGCTCGTTTCTTGTCGAGCCATTTCCGCACGGCCTCGTGCACCTGCTGTGCACCGACAGCGCGGATGTCGTCCGGCCAGCGTTCAATATCCTCGATGCACAGTCCCGTCGTCAGGCCGCGGCCATACCGGTGCGCGAGCATTTCCTGACTGTCCTGGGCGTAGGTGACTTGCGCAATCAGCCGCGTCTTCGCCCGCTGCAGATCTTCGGTGCTCACGGGATTACGGGCAATGTCGGCGATTACCTCGTCGATGGAGTGCTCGATCAGGCTGAGGTGGACGCCAGGTTTTGGTATGGCGGAAATCTCGAATCGCGAGGGGTCGAGTGCGGCAGATTGGTAGCTCGCTTTGGCAGTGACCGCGAGCTGCTTTTCGACGACAAGCGAGAGATGGAGATATGAGTTGACACCGCCGCCCATCAACTGCTCGAGCACCTCAAGCGCCGGACCCTCCCCCGCGGCCGCGGTGCGAGCCGGCGGTACGAGATAATAGCGGTGCAGGGCTGGCTGCTCGACGCGGGAATCGGCCAACGTCACTCTGCGCTGCGCGGCCGGCGTCGGCTCCTGCGGCCGCAGGCGTTGCAGGGGAATCGAGGGTTGCGCGGGGATGCCGCCAAAAGTCTCCTTCACCAGCGAGGGCATTTCCTTGGTGGTTACGTCGCCAGCGACAATCAGGATCGCGTTGTTGGGTGCATAGAAGCGCTTGTAGAAGGTAAGCGCGTCCTCGCGGGTAAGCTTTTCGATTTCCTGGCGCCATCCAATAATGGGGTGGCCGTAGGGGTGGTTGAGGTAAAGCGCCGCCATCATCTGCTCAGCAAGTCGGGCACCTGGTTGGTTGGCGATGCGCATATTGAATTCCTCCAGCACGACGTCGCGCTCGGACAGCACATCCTCGTCGTTGAGAATGAGACCAGTCATGCGGTCGGCTTCAAATTCCATCATCTTGCCGAGGTGCTCGCGAGGCACGTGCTGGAAGTAGCTGGTGAAGTCGAATCCGGTAAAGGCGTTCTGATAGCCGCCGGCGCGCAGCACGGCCTTGCGGAACTCATCCGCCGGATGTTTGGATGTGCCCTTGAACATCAGGTGTTCGAGGAAATGCGCGAGCCCCGATTTGCCAGGCGGTTCGTCCGCGGAACCGACCTTATACCAAATCATCTGAGTCACGACGGGTGTGCGATGATCCGGGATCACGACGACCTGCAGGCCGTTCTGGAGCGTGAAGCTTGCTGGTCGATCTGATTTGACCGTGCCGGCAGAGACGCTAGCCTCGTCAGGAAGGTATAAGCCGGTGCCATTCTCAGTTATGCGCTCGACCGCCGGGGCGGTGCGCGTCGTCGACTCCGAGGCTTCAGCGGCGGTGCCTGCCGCCTTGCCGGTGACCGAAAGCCGGTTCTTCATGGCATCGCCTTTCGTTCCATAGTGGTCATTATGGTAGAAAATCCGACATGGCGGGGAGCCGCGCCTCGTCTTGGCAAACAGTGGAGCAAAAACCGGACCAATCGCCGGACTCGCGTACGCAACGGCACAGAACAACGTTGCGCACAACGCGTCAGGAGAACTTCGCGTCCAATGGAGACTTCAGGTCAATCGAGCGCGATATGACGTCGGCACAACACCCGGCAGGCTCGCCATCACACATCTCGCTCTAGAAGATGAGTAGCTTGACAATATTTATCATGGCCGCGAGCTGGGAGTCGGCGAGCAGCTCCTTGGAGTACACTGCGCCGAAGTAGTCCAGGACGAAGGTGCCAGAATAGCGTAGATTATCGGTCGAGCGGATTAGGTTATCCAGTGCGAGCCTGACCTCACCAAAGTCGATCTGGCCAATCGCTCTTCATGTGGTGCGTGTACGCTCTACATAAAGTCATAATCATCATCATACGGATCGTTCGCGGGCTTTGCCACACTTTCGGTACACTTGGCATTGCTGCTATTGTCTTCAGTCGCGGCAAGATACAAAGGCGGTTTACCCGCTCGCTGCCATTTGCCTTCTTTGTTCTTCCATTTGTCCTCGTGCTTGGTGGGATCGAGCACCATCATCGAGTCACTTACCTCAAGAAAGCCCAACGCTGCTGCGCGGGCTTTCGCTTCCGGATTGGAAGAGTGGGAGAGAACGAGCGGTTCGTTACCGTCGATCTGGAGCTGATGTTCAAGCAAGATATCGCCCGCGTTATCGACGAGCGGATGGGTAACCCGGAAAGCTGTCGTTGAGGTGATTTGATCTCGCCCAGGAAATTGTTTGCGCCAATCATTGTTGCCCTTGAACAGCTCGCTCATGCGACCTCCGGGTTCCGTTCTGAGAAGCCCGACGCTCTTATTCCCGAGCTGATAGCTGAAAAATCGCGCTTTCTCCGAAATAGACTTGATGCCGAAGCGAAACGCAGTGTCCGCTGTGCGTTGAGCCTTTTGGGACACCCAGCGAGAGTATCGCTGCGGATTAGCAGCAATATCCTCTATGTCTGCTCCATAAAAGTCCACCAGCTTCCTCTCGAATGAAGATCTTGAGATTTCAACGACCGGCGGCTCTTCAACCATCGCGTATGGCGGAACTGCCGGCGAACTTGCATCAGGAGAGGAGATCGATGGCGCCAAATTCAGAGTAGAGAATACATCCGAGAACCTTTGGCGATCCCTGTAGGAGGAAGAGTCATCGGTCGCGCTCGTTCTCATTTCATCGGGCTCGGAAGCACGTTCGCTACTAGATAGATTGACGGTGTGCTGAAACATAACACTTTCCATTTGTATCGACGGGGGCTGCGCCGGTTGAGGTTCCGCGTCATAGTAAGCCGAGCTGTCGGCAAGCTGAGCATCACTTCGCTATTCCGCCCCGCTCTTTATCGCCACGCTATCTTGAACGAGCCAATGCGTTCCGGCCGCCCGCCTGCGGTGCTGGGCTGGCATCGCCGGCCTCCGTCTTGCGTTCAAGGGCGAGGGACAGTCCGAAATTGTTGCGCAGCATCGGGTTTGCGGGTTCCGCTGCGAGAGCTTGGCGGTATAGTTCTTGGGCCTCCTGATGGCGGCCCTCGTGATCGAGAACAACCGCTTTGGCATTCAATGCGCGCAGGTCGCCAGGGGCTGCCAGTAATACGCCGTCGAGCACCTCGAGCGCATCATTCGGACGGTTGGCTGCCAGCAGGGCTCGCGCAAGAGGAATCGCCGCATCGATGTTGTTCGGCTGTTGCTTCAATGCATCGCGCAGAGCCCCTTCATCAGGATCTCGGCCCAGCGCGTGCGAAATGCGCTCGCGCACCGCAGGGTCGATCTCTTCGCTGTGTGCGAGGTCAGATGTGGACGTCTGCTGCGGTGAAAGGCTATGTTTATCCCCGGCAGCGCAGCCAGCGAGCAGCACACTAGCCAGCATCGCAAGCAGAGCCGGCCGCGGCCCTGGACTGGCGCAGCACAAATACCGGCGGCGCCTGATTCTATTTGATCTCATAAGTTACTCACGAGGAAGCGCTGCCCATTCTTAGTTTGCAGCTGTGAGAAGCGAGGAAGGCGCCTTTGGAAGCTTGACGGATCCAATCGGTTGAACCGTGAAGTCGGAGGCGAGATCTTGATACGATAGAACAGGCAGGTCGATCCCGTTGCGCGTGAGAAAACCGCGTACGAAACGCCGGATATCCATCGACCCAAGGACGACAGGCTGGCTCTTACTTTGCGCGATGGTCGCATGGATCTGACGAAATTGTGCAAGCAGCTTTTCGCTCTGCCATTCATCCAAGACGAGGTATGGGCCGACGGCAGTTTCCCGTACTGCGCCGCGGATGATTTCCTCGCTCTCACGCTCGATGATAAAGGCGACCACGACGCGATGGGCGTTCGCATACCGAAAGCAGATTTGCCGCTTTAAGGTAGCACGAACGTATTCGGTGAGCAGGACGGCGTTTTGCTCGCGCTCGCTCCATTCTGCCAATGCCTCCAGGAGCAAGCGGGTATTGCGGATTGGAATGCCTTCATCGAGCAATCGGCGCAGGACCTCGGCGATCCGAGGGACGGTGGCCGTACGCAGCACCTCCTTCACCAGGTCAGGATATTCCTGCTCCATCCGGGCGAGCAATTGGCGGGTTTCCTGGATACCCACCAGGCGCTGTGCATAGCGTGTCAATGTGGAATGGAGACGTAAGGCAAGAACTTCGCTCAGCCGATGATATCCGATTCCGGCGGCCTTGAGGGCCGCTGCATGCCGTTCCTCGATCCAGACCCGATTCGTTTCCGGGTCTTGCTGAAAGGGGATGCCGCTCAACTCGATGTTGGCCACATCGTCGTTGAGCACCAGGTGCCCGGGATTGATCACATCGCGCTCAACTGGCACACTATCGACATCCACTCTGAATTGCGACGAGGACAAGCTCTCGCCGATCTGGGCCGGGATGCGCGGAATGGTGATGCCAAGGTCCGCCGAGACGAGCCTTGAAACACGCGAAATGCTCTCTTCCAGCTCGTCTTTGTCGATCGAATCCGTCAGGTTCGGTGCAAGGAACAACGCGATCGGAAGTGCTTCCGTATGTACGGGCTGCTTCTGGGCCGCTGCGGGAGCCGGCGCCGAAGCAGCGACGCTAGCTCCTATTTTAGCGGCAGGCTTGTCGCCTTTGGTGCCGACCTTGACGAAGCTTGCCGCAGCGAACAGGACGGCCAGCACGAAAAACGGGGGCAAAGGAAAGCCGGGAACGAGCCCCATGAATACCAAGACGCAGGCGGCTAGCCTAAGCGCCTGCGTACTTGCGGTAAGTTGGTGAACGATATCGGCGCCGAGTTTGAGCTTGGAGGGCCCGTTGACGCGCGTGACAATGGTCGCAGCGGTAATTGACAGCAGCAACGCCGGAATCTGCGAAATGAGCGCATCACCGATCGTCAAAAGCGTATATTGATGCAGCGCCTCATCGAGCGACATACCTTTTGAGAGCAGACCGATGCTGATTCCGCCCAGCATATTGATGCAGATCACGATTAGCCCGGCGATCGCGTCTCCCTTAACGAACTTCATGGCACCATCCATCGCGCCATGAAGTTGACTCTCTTGCTCCAAGGCGGCACGTCGGCGACGTGCTTCGTGCTGATCGATGTGGCTGTTGCGCAGTTCCGCATCGATCGCCATCTGTTTGCCTGGTAGCGCGTCAAGGGTGAAGCGCGCAGACACCTCTGCGACGCGTTCGGCACCCTTGGCAAGAACCATGAATTGCACCATGGTCACGATCAAGAATATGACGATTCCGACCGCGATATTCCCTGAAATGACGAAGTCGCCGAATGTGTGAATGATGCTGCCGGCGTCGCCCTCGGCAAGGATCAGCCGCGTTGTTGCTATCGTTAGCGCCAGTCGGAATACGGTGGAGATCAGGATGACGCCCGGTAAGGACGAAAAATCAAGCGGTGTGGTGAGATAGAGGGCAACCATCAGCAGCAATATGGCAAACCCAAGATTGAAGCCGATCAGCATGTCGATCACGATGATTGGGATTGGCATGATCATCATGCCGATCGCCAGAAGCAGCATCAAGGCAACCATGAAATCCGGGTGGGCCGGAGCGCGCACGATGAAGTCACGCAAGACGTTGGCCATGATAGATCCCTATTGCTTTTTGATGAGGGCCCTGCCCGCGCGCAGTGACACATAGCGCTGGAAGACCTCGCGAGCCTCGGGCATGCGGCCAGCGTGACGCAGGGCGTGGCTGCGCAACAGGGTCATCGGTATGCGGGAAGAGGGTTGCGTATCGAGTGCGTCCAGCCGGTCCAACACGTGGAGTGCTTCGTCGCCAAGGCCCTCGGAGATTAGCGTGTAAGCTAGGATGCGGAGTAAACCGACGTCGTTGGAATGCTCGCGAGCTGCAATTCGCAACAGAGCCAGACTCTGTGCGCTCTGCCCGCACGCGAGATGTACATACGAGAGCGCACAAAGCAGGTCGCGCTCCGGCCCGGAGATCGACAGAATATCGCCGGATTTGGAGACTTCTGGCTCCAGGGGAGCGGGCACATGCTGCAATCCATCAGGATCGACCATGGCTAGCCCTTGATTAAGCTGTTTTGATTTTGCCGGAGCATTAATAGCCGCTGTAGTTCCTGCTGCAGGATTGCCAAACATTCTCGCGCCGTTTTGTCATTCGGCGTCGCCTCCAACGTTCGCGTCAAGCGCTCCAGAAGAACACCATGCTTGTCGGCGCGCAGTACGTCCGGATGACGGAGGCGTGGAACGACGAAGGAGAGTAGTCCGCGGGACAGATTGGGACCATAGAGCGAAGCCAATACCGCGCGCGGATCTAGCTCATTTGCTCCTGCTTCGCTTTCGAATAGAGTGACGCGCTGGATGGCGCCGACGGAGTTGACCTCGAGCGCCGCTTCGCTCGCACCATCAATTGGCAGATCATGCGAAACCGCATCCCGCCACGACGCGCGCTTCGTGCCGCTATCCGCATGGACGCCTCCGACTTCGAGTTTATCACCTCGCGAGGGAGGCGAGCCGATGAGCGGTGCGTGCTGGCCCGCATCTAATCCCTGCGATGAGGTGCCGGGCCCTACAGAGTGCTGGGGCAGCCTAGCCATCGCCTTCTCCTTCTTTCTTGCAGGGTAGAGACCTTAGTATGGCAAAGCGGCAGATCGGCCGTTGCGACTGAGCAGAACACGTCCATCCTCAATTCGATCAACGGTCCATCCATTACTTAAGAGCGCGCCGACGAAATACTTCTGTCCGGCAATAAGCAGATAAGGTTCGCTTCCGCGCCAGACGGCTTGGACAGCAATCGAAGACGGCATCTTCTCCTCTTTCACCGTGACAGCATTCACAAGGGTCGTGGTACCGTTGGTTTGACGATCGAACCATTGCTGGATTTCTTTCCATTTTGCGACGAGGTTCGGCGCAATTGTGCCTTCCGCGGTCACAACGCCGGGGCCGCGCCCGATCTTAACGTCAAGAAGGCCCGCTCGTTCGATTTCTTGCCGCAGCGATAGGGCCATTTCATCAGCAGCTCTCGGATCGAAATGATCGACGGTTGGCTTAGTGGCAATCTCGACGGCGCGCGACGACTGGGTACTTGGCACCACCGCTCTATCGCCGGGGGAGAGGATAATTGAGACGGTGCCGATCACGACAGAGCTGAGCAGAACCAGGCTGAGTGCGATGATCGAGCTGCGAGAGCGCTTGCTCGAAGCAAGTGGCTGGACATCCTCTGTCGACCAGCGGATGGACATCGCGCCAGCATGAATGACCGCGGGTAGGGGCACTCTGACGCTCTCACCTGAAGTGATGCTCGCGAGGCCGTCTATGCTGATACTGGCGGCGAGCGCCTCGACCTCGATCGAATCGCGCTGCGCGATGATCCGAAGGTGATGCGGTTCAAGCCCTTGTTCAACGAAGATCATGTCGGCATCGAGGCCGCTGCCAACAATGCTTTCGCCGCCCGCTGCCTTTCCCTTGAGCCCGGTATAGAGCCCCGAAAGCACCTCGAACTCGAGCGAAACAGAGTCGTTCACGATAACCTCCTGAATAACGAGAGAAGCCGTACGGCAGTGCCGTACGGCTCATCCAGATTTCGTCATTCACAGCGCGGCGACGGTAGCAACGCGGTGAGCCACCCGTCTTGCAGAACTACTGAACGCGCTCGTCGGCGACCTTCTTCTCGGACGAGAGTTCGGTCGTGATTCGACGCATTGCCACGGCCTGGGCCTGAACTTTCTGGCTAACACGCTCGAATTCAGCCATCTGGTTCTGGAAGCCCGTATCGCCCGTCGGCTGGGCACCAGCAGCGCCGCCATTTCCGCCAACATTGTCAACTGCCATGTCTACTTACCTTTCTGTTAGGATAACCTTGGTTCTGACTTGTTACGAGTTGTGGGCCGGCGAGATGATCGCAGGAATCGAAAGGAACATGGGCGTACCGCCGAGCGTGCTGAGCCCAAGGTTCAGCTCCGGGCTCTTGCTGAGAGTATCTGACTTGGGTTGTACCTCGCTCTTGTCGCCGGCGTCTTTGTCGTCTGCGGCCTTATAGTAGTTACCCTCGTCGGGCACCAAGGTGTGGACCACCTTGTCAAAGACCTTGTCCACGGTCCCGCCCAGTGCCGAACCAATGGCCGCTCCGGCAGGGCCGCCAAGGTATCCGCCGGCAGCGCTTCCGATCATTTCTCCGATCATCGCATTCTCCTATCCTCGTCTTGTTGCGCTCAATAGACGACTGCTCGCCTAGATTTCAGCGGCCTCATGCTAGGGGCGCTAGCTTTCGAAAAGCTGACGAGTCTCATGTTGAGGCGAGTGGGTTGATCTTTTGCGGCAGCCTTGCATCTGCTCGCAATCACCGGCTCGCCCGGGCGTTCCCAGCCCCGCCTATAATCGGCTTGGGTCAAGGCCGGGTTGGATGGTGCTTAGCTGCGCGTTCAGGAATGAGTTTACCTTGCGGACCCTGCACAGGCGCGTGGCCTGCCGGATAGAGCGCGGAAGCGGGATAAGGTCATAGAGTTGTGCGGGTCTCAGTCCGCGCTTGACTCGCTTGGCTAACATGGGCGGCTTGCGAAAAGTCAGGTTCCGCGAAGATCCTAATGCCGGAGAGCCTGGTGCGCGCGCGTGCTCAACCGATGGATCGCTCCTCGCAGATGATGTGCACGACCGGCGGGAGCGCTGATTGCTCGGTGAGGATGGATGACTCGTTGATAACCGCAGACGTGGCGTATCGCGAAGACATAGGGGCACATCTGGTACCAGACGATTCTTGCGGACAGGAGCGTTGAAGCTTGCGATACAGCTTAGCGAAGGATGCGTCTCGCACATGCGATCGATGTCAAAGTGCGTGCGGCTTCGCTCGCTCATCGTCGTCAGCTTTTCGACAGGTATTCGGGCTACAGTCTTTGTGAGTTAAATGCGCGTGATGTGATCGTGCGGTTACCGTGGTGCGGCGAGAGGAAGATCTCATTAGGGCTGGTGGTTCTGGCAAGAGAAGCAGTCGTTCGTTCGGATGAGCTAATGGTGCGTTCTCATGCAAATCGAAGCTGCGTACCTTGGTTGACTATGCGTAGCGCTCGCAGTTTTACAGATTTCGTCTATGCAACAGGAGTAAACTAAATGCCGTATCTTCCCGTGGCCGGTCTTCCGGTGGTGGGCGCGCCCGACTCGATGAATGGAGTGGTGCCAGAAGGCGCGGTTGTCACTCCCGCCTTCAACGCCTTGTTGGGACAGTATGCTCCGGCGAGCTACCAGTACCTACCGGTAGCCTCACCAGCCCTCGTCAGTTCGGTCGCCGTTCCCGTCGTCGTGACGCCAGCCGTCGTTACGACCCAAGCGTACATGATGGCGCCTCCTCCTCCCACCATGCTGATGAGCCAGCTGAATCAAAATTCTGAGCCTGCTGTGGATCCGGTGTGGACGCATGAGGTCAAGGATGGCAAGGCCACGATCAACCTTGGGGACAAGTACACGATTACGGCCGATGAAAAGGATGGCACCTGGACAGTTCGCAACAACCAGACTGGTCATGTCACGGTAATTCATGGTGATCCCCACGTTGATGCCGACGGAGACGGCAAAGATGACTTCGATTTCAAAAAAGATATGACGTTTCAGCTCGACGACGGCACGAAAATTACTGTCAATAACGTCGACTACGGTAATGGTGAGGCCATCTCTTCAAAGCTTACCATTACGAACGGCCATAACGCGATGGTTGTCGAGGGGCTCGGCGACGACAAGGATGGCAAAAACAATCTAAGGGTGACGCAGTCCAATGCTGGTATGACGCTTGACGAGCTGACGTCCGATGGTGCCCAAACGATCCATGAGAGTGGCCAAGGCTGGGTCGATGGGGCCGGACGCGCGGTGAATCAGGCGAGCATCGATGCAGGCGAACAAGGGCGCGGGCCTGGTAACTACCAGTATGCAACCGCAGCGCCTGCCTCTACCGCCCCCGTCTTCTTCGTTCCTCCGCCGCCGCCGCCTCTTGCGATGGTGCCTGTTGCGGTCGCCCAGGCACCGACGCAGTCGTCTCAGCCGGCGCCAGTCTGGTCGCATGAGGTCAGGGGCAGCAGGGCCGAGATCAAGCTTGGTGATAAGTATTCGATGCTGGTGGACGAACGTGACGGAACGGTGCTCATTCGCAACAATCAAACGGGCAAGATCACAGCGATCCACGGCGACCCCCACGTCGATGCCGACGGTGACGGCAAGATCGATTTTGACTTCAAAAAGAACATGACCTTCCAGCTCGACGACGGCACGAAAATTACCATCGACACCGTTGATATCGGCAACGGCAAAACGATGGCCTCGAAGCTGACCATTACCAACGGCGACAATGCCATGGTCGTCGAAGGGCTTGGAGACCGCTTCGACGGTAAGAACAACCTTAAGGTGACGCAGTCAAATGCGGGCCGTACGCTTGATCAGCTGACTTCGGATGGAGCCCAGACGATTTATGAACAACCAGGCTCGGGCTGGGTCGATCGGTCTGGACGCCAGGTTAACCAGGCGATCATCGACAGCAATGAGAATCCAGGCACACCGTCGGACGCTTGAGTTGGCCGCAAGCCTGGCGAAGCGTTCTCAGCTTGTCGGGTAAGTCACTGAAGCGGGCGTTAGCGCCCGCTTTTCGTGTTCGGCGAGGCAGATGAAGATAGTAGGTGCGGCGGCGTATCGATCTGGATCGCCGCTCTCATCTCGCGATCGGGGCTGTCTAAGCTTGGGCGCCAATCGTACCGACAGACCAGCCATGACCTCACTGATCAGGTACCCGCAACATTTTTCGATGCTGGTCTCAGCGGTCCAGGAGCTGTGCTGGTATGCGCGCAGCGAGCGCCAAAGCTGCCGACTTTATGATCTCAGAGAGGGTCTCTCTGACGCCCAGTTTCGCGGGCGGCTGCAGAACCGATCCAGGACAGCCAACTGACGGAATTGATCATCAATGGGGAAGCGGTTGGTTCCGCTTGAAACCTGCTGACTGAAAAGCACTCGATGAATCCGCATCGAAGAGTGTGGCGTATGCCCGCCTAAGCTAGACGCTGCGGCGTCTTCCGAGAGTTCCCAGTGCGATCGGATTGCGACCGGCCGCACCGCCAACCTGGAGGATCACCTAAGACGCGTCTAGCGGCTGATTTGCCAAGTCGGCTGCTTCGCCCGGTCGTTCTCGGTTCGGCTTGCCTTCCGAAGAGTCTTCCCTGTGCGCGTCTGATAATCCGGGCCTTCACCCATCATCTAGCTCGCTCATAGCGTCATCCATATCTGACTGGGAATCGCTTATGACCTGGGTGGCGACGGCAACCAGAGCCTTTTCGAAGGCTCGCTGCAACAATGCTGCGGGCGAGTTGTCGCCGCCGTTCGCGGCGTTGTCGGTGTTTGTGCCAGCTTCTGGCGCCGTTGCTGCGATATCGGCTGTGCCTGTGTCCATGTCATAAAACCCAGATAGCGGCGGCGCCGCGAGATGACCTATTCCCGCCGTTCTAGCAGGGACAGCTTGCAAGAAGCTGACGAAGAGTGAGGCTGGATTAATGCTGTGATTCCTGCGCTCAGTGATCTCGGGTGGCTCCGCGCCTTTGGAGTTTGATGCGCAAAGGACGGTGCCGGTTCGAATCATTCGGCCGCTGTTGTCTCCAGGAACATCGGCGCGCATCGGTCCGGCTCCAGGCGCGACTGAGGGCCAGTGGATCGGATGGGCATCTGCGCTCGGCTGCCGTAGAGAGCTGGCCTCTGTCTCACGATACGAGCTAAAAAGCTATCGACGGAGGTGCGCCTTGCCCGCTTCTGAAACAGGCCATCGCGTGCAAGTGGCTGCTTTGGCCCGGCTGCAAAAAGGAGATGAGAGACCTTGGGGTGCCGAACAGAGTTTTCGCGGATCAATCCGTCGATCTCTGATGATCATGCTTTGGATGATCCGCGGGCATACGTCACTGAGAGCTGTTATCAGCAGGCCGTTACCGCCGGATGCTACAGTCCTCGGCTTGCGAATGATCAATCGTTCGCCAAGGAACGGCGGACAAGTGGCAGAGCAAGCACTTCGATGTTGAAGGGGCTCAGGGGGTCGGTCATACCCTGACTCTCCTGATCCGGAACGCCCTTACCCTCGTCTCGACGGCATGATCGTCTCGCGGTGCTCTTAAATCGCACCGTACTCGCGGGTCCGGCGCGCCAGACCTGATTTCGCAGCTAAATTGCGATGTTCTTCTCCGCGGGCCATTGTGTTCTCAGCGGACCATTGAGAACTGTTTCACGCATTCGGCTCGCGCGGTCTTTGATTTGGCCGCTACCCCTCGCGAGCTGGTCTGGCACTTAGGAGTGGCCGGAAAAGAGAAGGGTGGCCGCGAATACCCGCCGGCAAGCTCGCCTCTCACCAGGTGTCCTGCGATCTCTGAGTCTTTGTCGGCCCCGCGGAGATCGCCCTTCCGTTGCACGGCTGCAGCCGTTAGGGGATGGGCGGGCCTTCCGCATCTAGAGGTTGGTCTTGCCCTCCCTCTTCAGGCCAAAGGGTCGGATCTAGCGAAGGTGTGAGACGAATGAAGTCCTCCTCTCTCCATTCGGCCGTATGAGGCACGCCGAGAATGGCGAAAACTGTTGTCGGGTTGTCTTTGCTTGGCTTCACTCCGCTGCGCTCCAGCATGTCCATCTGAGCGCCGGTGGCTGTTTGAGGCGTAAACACCCAATAGTCCTTGGCGAGATGTCCGTCCCACATACGGAACTCGGAAAGTTCTGGCGGAGCTGCGGAAGACCCAGGTTGGGCTGGTCCCGCCTGCAATGGCCGGGCATGGGAGGGGCCGGCGTGCGACGGCTCACCCTGAAAAGGGGCGGTGTGCGATGGTCCTGCATGCGATGGGCCCGCTTGTGGCTCACTGTGCCGTGGCTCGGCATCAGACGGGTCGACATCCAGATTCTGCCATATCAGATCTTGATCGAAGCCGGGATGTTCCTCGATCGCCTGAGCGATGGTCTGCGGCGAGAGATGCTGCCCGCCGTTTTCCGGCTCAGGCGCGGCGACAGCCGCAGGCGCGGCATTTAGATTATCCTGCCAACCCGAGTCTGGCGAATGGGGATGCGCTAAATCTTCGTAAGGCGGATACAGGTGTCCGGTATCAAAGTATGGAGAGTAGGGATGGCCCGCGTCCAGATAGGCTGAATAAGCCTCGCCCTGCAGCAGTGGATGGACGACGCCCTGCGCCAAAGCGGGAGCCTGTGCGTCGCTGAGCTGCCGGTCGAATTCGGTTGCATCTGAAGCCGTCCGTGCTGCGTCGGGCTCCGGGCTCGTATTCGCCGGGGCGACTGCATTGAAATCCACCCTGTTCCTCCTTCCAACTGATGACGCGCATCGAGTTACGCGAAGCCTCGGCTAGCTCGGAAGCACACGTGCGGAGGCCCACATTGATTTTTAATACTCGCGCCGCCTGCAAAGACAGCACTACCTAATTTCCCTTGAGCGCCTGGTCTCTGATCCCTCTATCAGGGTTGCCCCAAGCAAGGCAGCCGTCCAGACCTCGCAGGCTCATGCTGGGGACCGTAGCTTTCGAAAAGCTGACGATCGGATGAATATAGGCGTACGCCGGACGGACCGACTTTGCTCGGCGCGGTTTTGCATCTTCGACCTCACTTCTGGCCTGGACCGGTTTCGCGCAAAGTGCCCTCATGGTGCGGCGTTTCGGGAGAACCTTCCGGCCGCCCGTCTCGCAAGACCGTGCTCGAGGAACCGCGAAACAACATCAAAACCGACTCGCGTTGTGGCCTCTCGGCTGCGGCGGGGCCGCGCCGGGCCTGCGCTTCCGCCACAAGGCCTTTAAGGGTCTGGTCCACTAGCGCAACAAATCGGGGTGGGCCAGAAGCAAGGATGAGGCCCTCTCCCGGAGCCGGTTTCACGATATAGCGCTCATCCGAGATGTTGAGCGCGTGGAGGGCGGAGGTGAACGCATCGAAGCTGATCGGGTTCAATACGATGAGCCGGCTTTGCGCCTCGTGGGCGGCGGAGATGTAAAGGACGAGCCCGTCGTAATACCACTGAAGATTGTACAGGGCAGTCAAACGATCAAGGAATTCTCGTGGCGGCAGGTCCGGCATTCGTCCGCGAATCCGGCCCTTGACCTCGGCGCTGACATTGACCCTGATATTGAGATTGTTGCCGAACTCCTGCAGCGCCGCAGGAAGATCCTGATCGAGAACAGTGTAGCTATAAGGGGCGGACGGCAGCGAAAGGGATGCAGCAGACGAGCGCATTATCCCGATACAGACAAAAACGCCGGCACAAAGAATTCTTTTTAGATTATGTACGATCGTGGATCGCGCGAGCATTCCCGGACGCCTTCCGCTCATCATCAAGTTGGAGTTTGGTCCTAGCTCTGAAAGCGAAAAGTGATCTTTAGATGACGTAGTCAGACCGATCTCCGTCAGGTTTTCGTCAGCTCGCCAGCCTATGAACTTGATCGGTTCATCGGTTAACGCCTAGGTCTCACCACACGAGCACAATGACTCATTCCATGTTGTTAGGCGCAGGGCCGATCTCTCCCAGTTCTGCCGACTGTCTTTCCAGTGCCTGCTCGCCCGCAGCTGCTGGCGAGCAGGCGGGCTTTGAGCAGTCCCTAGCGCAAGTATCTGCAAATCAGGGATCTGCTCTCCCGCCTGCGGATCGGCCCGTAGCGGCTTCGCCGATATTGGAGGTCCAGCGCACGAATGTGCTGGCAAGTCCGCCGGGTGACCGAATCCTCCAAACCCTTTCCAGTATGTACCAGGGCCGCGCCGTTCCTCCGGCGGTTGCGTCGGCTGCCGTGACTAATGTGCAGCCTGGACCGGCTACGCAGCCGCTTTTGCAGACGGATAACGTCGGTGCACATGTGGATGTTAAACCGGTTGGAGCCGATTTTGAGTCGATGATGACGAATCTGCGAGACGTATACAGGGACGTTATTCAGGTTTCCCTCGTCTCTAAGGGCACCAGCGCTGTCAGCTCGTCGCTAAACAAGCTGCTATCGGCCGGCTGAGTAAGCTGATGACTGGCGATATGAAGAGGGCTAGCTGTGGCGGCCGTCAATCGTGGCGGCGGCTTCGCATGTGTCTCGCGATGCCCCTTCTCCTCTCGCTGATCGGCTGTAAGGCTGATCTCTACACCAAAATTCAGGAGCGCGAGGCTAATGAGATGCTCGCGCTTCTCCTTAGCAAGGGCGTTGATGCTGTCCGTGTTGTCGCCAAGGACGGGACCAGTACAATCCAGGTCGAGGAAAAGCAGCTCGCTTATTCGATTGACCTGCTAAATGTCGAGGGGTTGCCGCGCCAATCCTTCAAGAATCTCGGCGAGGTGTTCAAGGGATCGGGCCTCGTTGCCTCGCCGATCGAGGAGCGGGCACGTTACGTTTATGCTCTAAGCGAAGAATTGTCGCGCACGATCAGCGATATAGATGGCGTCCTTTCAGCACGCGTCCACGTCGTTCTGCCGAAGAACGACTTGTTGCGACAAGATGCGACCCCGTCCTCCGCCTCGGTCTTCATTCGCCATGGCTCCAGCGCGAAGCTCTCGGCACTGTTGCCGCAGATCAAGATGCTCGTCGCAAACAGCATTGAAGGCCTGTCCTATGACAAGGTCGCGGTCGTCTTCGTGCCGGTCGAGCGCGCTCCAATCGAGCAGTCCGCCGCGCCGGTAGTTCCTGCGGCTCAGTCAGCAAGAGCGGGCTCAGCCCCGTTACTTGCGCTTGCTGTGGGAGGCGCCGGAGCGCTATTCGGCATCGTATCTTGCGTATTGCTGGGCCCGCGCATGCGTCAGTTTGGACGATCATCGCGCAACCTGAGCGTGTTTGGTAGGGGCTCGCGTGTGTCTGCTGAGCAGGAGTCGGACAAAAAGTTGATTGCTGATGCGACATAGTCTGGACGCTCATGTCGGCATCAATGTCATCCACAAAACCCAATCGTTCGTTCACGCTCCCAGCCGATCGGCTGCGCGAGCTCGCTGCCTCGGTCGATCCCGGTCGTTTTGCTGGGCTTCTTGACCCGCTGCTTTCGCCTTCCACGTTGGCTCGGCTACAGCAGAGTTCCAGGCTGCAGCCAAGGCTCGCCGAACTGCTGCTGGGCGGCAAGGTCGAGGTGAGCTGCGCCGACTGGAACGAAGATGCTCTCCTGGGGCATGAGCCGCGGCGGGCTGCGCTGCTCGCGGGCAGCATCTGGCATGCACGCTCTATCCTCAAGCTGGTTTCCAGGCACGATCTGCCGATATTGGTGGAGTTGATCGGTGCAGAATCGCATGCTTTCGCAGTCCGGCATTTATCCAGTGCCGTCGCAACGACCCCGATCGTCGATCCAGAGCAATTGTCGCGACAGATCGAATATGACGGGCACGCTTGTCTCGGCGCCTGGCTCGAAGAGACTTCATCGGTTGGTCGTATCCGCGTGCTTCTACGCTTGCCTGTTGGGACGGCCGCCGAGAGTCCGACTGCTGAACACCGTAGCGCAGCAGGCCCGCTGCTTTCCCTCGTCGTGGCGCATTTGCGTGCAGAGGCTGCCGGAGCATGATGGCCGATGATCCCGCATCACCCGCGGCCCCGCAGATTCGGCCACTTGGACCGCTGATCCCAGCTGCGCAGCTTGAGATCTGGCACGATGCCGTACGGGCGCGAGCCGCTGCCGAGCGGCATCTGCAGCGGGTGCGCGGGTGGGCACGCCAGGCTTATGAGCGGGAAAGGGCGCGGGGCCGCGCCGAGGGTGCAAAGGCTGGCGCAGAGGAAATGGCGCGGCTGATTGCGCAGGCGACTTGTGAACTGGCCCAGCGCAAGGCAGCTCTGGAGCGGGAATTGCCGCAACTGGTCTTCGAGATCGTTCGCGATCTGCTTGGCGCGTTTGACCCGGGTGAGCTGCTGGTCCACGGCGTTCGTCATGCCATCGAGCAAAGATATAAGAACACGGAGGTTTGCCTCCACGTCTCCCCACTGAAGGCCGACCTGCTAGCCAGTGAGTTCAAGGACTATGACGGACTTGAGGGCCGGCCGAAGGTCAGGATTGAGGCGGATCCGGCCCTGAGTGCGGACCAATGTGTCTTGTGGAGCGAGTTTGGCAATGTCGATCTTGGACTTGCCGCGCAGCTGCGCGCGCTGCGTCTCGGGTTTGGCTTGTCAGAGGAAGCTGAATCGTGACCGGGCAACGAGCGACCCATGATGCCGAGGCCGCAGAAGGAAGTGTAGAGGCCGCACTCTCGTCCTTGAGATCTTCCGCCAGGCACATCGATACACGCGCCGTCCGCGGCCGGATCACGCGGGCGGTGGGCACGCTGCTGCACGCCGTCTTGCCGGAGGCCCGGGTCGGAGAGCTATGCCTATTGCAGGATCCTCGTAGCGGATGGTCGCTCGAGGCGGAGGTGATCGGCCTGTTGCCGGACGGGGTGTTACTCACGCCCATCGGGGACATGGTGGGGCTGTCCAATCGTGCGGAGGTGGTGACGACCGGGCGAATGCAGGAAGTGGCTGTCGGCCCCGGTTTGCTCGGCCGCGTCATCGACAGTTTTGGCCGACCGCTCGACGGCAAGGGCCCGATAAAAGCCGGCGAAGCCAGACCGCTGCGCGGCAGGGCGCCCAATCCGATGAAACGGCGCGGAATTGAACAGCCGTTCCCGCTAGGCGTTCGTGTCCTGGATGGCCTTCTGACATGTGGAGAAGGTCAGCGGATCGGAATCTATGGTGATGCGGGTTGCGGCAAGTCGACGCTGATGTCGCAAATTGTAAGAGGCGCGGCGGCCGACGTCACCATCGTTGCGCTGATCGGTGAGCGCGGTCGAGAGGTGCGTGAATTCATCGAACGTCATCTTGGCGAAGCCCTTCACCGTTCCGTCGTTGTGGTGGAGACCTCCGACCGTTCGGCGATGGAGCGGGCCCAATGCGCCCACATGGCGACAGCACTGGCGGAATATTTTCGTGATCAGGGCCTTCGCGTCGTTTTGATGATGGATTCTTTGACGCGCTTTAGCCGCGCCATGCGTGAAATCGGCCTCGCCGCAGGAGAGCCGCCGACCCGGCGCGGATTTCCGCCCTCCGTTTTTGCGCTGTTGCCGGGCTTGTTGGAGCGCGCCGGCATGGGCGAGCATGGCTCCATTACGGCCTTCTATACGGTGCTTGTCGAGGGTGATGGCACGGGCGATCCAATAGCGGAAGAATCACGCGGCATCCTTGATGGCCACATTATTCTGTCCCGCGCGCTGGCCTCTCGAGAGCATTTTCCGGCTATCGATGTGCTGTCTAGCCGCAGCCGTGTCATGGATGCGATCGTGTCGGTGCCGCATCGCAAGGCGGCATCCTTCTTCCGTGATCTGCTCTCACGCTACGCTGAGGCCGAGTTTTTGATCAAGGTCGGTGAATACAAGCAAGGTTCTGATCCGTTGACCGATCGAGCAATCGCCTCGATCGAGCAGCTGCGGGCCTTTTTGCGCCAGGGGCAGGGTGAGGCGTGCAGCTTTGAGGAGACGGTCGCATGGATATCGCGTCTGACGGCCTAAGTCCCGTTCACGCCTCAAAGCTGCGGCTGGTAAAGGACATGCGGGAACGAAGCGCCCTTCGTGAATTGTCCAACATGGAAGCCAAGCGCCACCTCGCGATTCAAGCTGTCCAACAAGCGTGCGAGCATCTTGCACATGCCGAAGAGCGCCGCGCAAAGGTCGAGGCGGAGCTCTATCGGGAGATGCTAGCGGCCGATGCGATATCTGTATGCGAACTGCAGCGACGCTATCATCTCATCATCGGGCGACTCACAGACGAGATCACAGCGGCGCAGTGCGTTCTTGACAAGGCCCGTGCTGCCCAAGAGCAAGCTGAGGCTGCGGCTCTTGAGGCCCGAGCCGTTTGGACCAAGCGTTCAGCGGCGAGCCAGAAATGGCGTGAGATCGATTACGACGTTCGGCGCATCACGAATGCACATTTCGAGGCTGCCGCCGAAATCGAAGCCGATGATGAAGTCTTGCTCCGCTACCGGCGAGGCCGATCAGGGCAGACGGGAGGTGAGCCAACATGATTGCAGATCCTCTCCCGCGCGAGCTAGGGGCCTGCGACGCGGAAGCCGCATCCGCGCCATATCGGCCGGCTGAACGCGCAGCCTTCACGCCGACGCTGATCCTCTCGCACGCCGTGACCTCGTGGCTTAACGAGATCGCAGCGTTGCGTGCGCCTCTGCAAACCCTCCTCGGCGAGAAGCCGCTATCTGTGCGCGTGAGCCGAACCGTCTGGCAGGCGGAGCCGGCTGCGACGTCGATGCTTGATTGCGTCTTCGAAGTAAATGGTGAAACCCTGATCCTGTCCTTGCCAGTTGCGCTTGCGGAAGCGCTGATTGGGACCGTGCAGGATGGCCTTACCTTACCTTCTGAGCCGACGCGTTCGCTGGTCCTGGAACTTGCGCTGGAACCCTTGCTTGCTCCGCTGGAAAGAATGACGCAGCGCAATCTGCAGCTTGTTCGCACCGAGGAAGCGCCGAATACGAGGCCTTATCTTGAATTTGACGTCGCCTTTGGTGAGCTCGCCAGCAAGGCGCGGCTGCTTCTATTCTCACCGCTTGACGGTCCCGTTCCGCCGGCCTTCACCGCCCTCGGCGAGCTGCTCGGCCGATTACCGCGACAGACGGCCAAGCTGCCTTCCGAACTCCCGGTCATCGTTGCAGGCCAAGTCGGTTCGCTTCGCGTCGCGATGGGCGTTCTTCGCCGAGCAGAGCAAGGCGACGCGCTGCTCCCGGACGTAATTCCACTCGCGCGAGGACAGATTATTCTCGCTGCAGACCGATTGTGGGCCCCTGCAGAGATTGGCGGCGACAGGCTGGTGCTGCGAGGACCATTCCGCTTGCGATCCCACCCCCTAACAAGTGAAGATATGATGCCCCAAAACCAGGTGCAACAGCAGCCTCCGTCAGAGGCGGATATCGACAGCATCGAGATCACACTCATATTCGAATGTGGCCGCTGGCCGATGCCCTTGGGGACCTTGCGAACCCTCAACGAAGGCCACGTGTTCGAACTTGGCCGGCCTCTGGATGGGCCGGTTGATATCCTTGCCAACGGCCAACGTATCGGCCGGGGCGACATCGTGCGGATCGGGGACGAGCTGGCCGTCAGGCTGCGCGGCAGGTTGGCGCTTAATGACTGAGGTTCAACCCAGCATCCTTGCGCTTCTTGCGATTACCGTCGGCCTTGGCCTGCTGGCCTTTGCTGTCGTGACAACGACCGCCTTTATCAAGGTCTCGGTTGTTCTCTTCCTCGTGCGCAATGCGCTGGGGACTCAATCGATACCGCCGAACATCGTCCTCTACGGAGCGGCACTGATCCTGACCGTCTTCATCAGCGCTCCGGTCTTCGAGCAGACCTATAACCGCCTTACCGATCCGCAACTTCGCTACCAAAGTTTCGATGACTGGGTGACTGCCGCCAAGGAGGGACAGGAGCCGCTCCGAGCTCATCTGAAGAAATTCACGAATGAAGAGCAACGCCGCTTCTTCCTGTCCTCAACGGAACACGTCTGGTCTGAGGACATGCGCGGCAGCGTCACGGCAGATGATTTTGCGATTCTCGTGCCGTCGTTTTTAATCTCCGAACTCAAGCGTGGATTCGAAATCGGTTTTCTTCTCTATCTTCCCTTCATCACGATCGATCTCATTGTAACGACGATTTTGATGGCCATGGGTATGTCGATGGTATCCCCCACGGTGATATCTGTCCCCTTCAAGCTCTTTTTGTTCGTCACGATCGACGGCTGGTCACGTCTCATGCACGGGCTGGTATTAAGCTACACGACCCCAGGAGGTTGACCATGAACGAAGCCAGTATCCTTACGCACCTGAGTCAATCGCTCGTGCTCTTCATGATCTGGGTTCTGCCGCCGCTGCTCGCAGCTCTCATCTCTGGACTGATCATTGGCCTCATCCAGGCGGCAACTCAGCTCCAGGATCAAACCTTGCCACTGACAGTCAAGCTTCTGGTTGTCGTCGCCGTGCTCGCCGGGTTTTCTCCCGTGCTCAGTGCTCCACTGATCGACCAGGCCGAGCACATCTTCAGCGAGTTTCCAGCACTCACCGCAAGATATTAGCAGAGCTTGGATGGCTGGCCTGTCACCCGCGGAGGCGCAAGCTCTCGTTCAGGGCACGATCGAGCTCGTCGCCGCAACCGGCCTGAGTGCGGCCCGCGCCCTCGGCATCATGCTGGTGCTTCCGGTCTTCACCCGGCCGCGCATCAGCGGTCTGGTTCGGGGAAGCCTTACGATTGCGATCGGCCTACCGTGCCTCGCTCAGATTAAGCTAGGTCTGCAGACCCTGGACCCGAACACGCGCCTAGTCAGCGTTACCATGCTTGGCCTGAAGGAGGTGTTCGTCGGTCTTATGCTCGGCATCCTGCTTAGTATTCCACTATGGAGCATACAGGCAGTCGGCGACATCATCGATACCCAACGAGGAATTTCGAGCCAAGTTGCGGGGGAGGATCCCGCGACGCACAGCCAAGCGTCCGGGACCGGGCTTTTTCTCGGCGTTACGGCAGTTACGATCTTCGTACTCGTCGGCGGGCTGCAGACCATGGTGAGCGGCCTTTATGGCAGCTACCTAGTGTGGCCTGTCTATCAGTTTCTGCCTGCCGTGACAGCGCAGGGTGCAATGGAATGTCTGGCCCTTCTCGATCGCATCATGATGACGACCTTGTTAGTTGCCGGGCCGGTGCTGGCCCTGCTGCTGCTGGTCGATGTCTCAGTCATGATACTCGGCCGTTTTGCATCTCAGCTCAAGCTGAACGATCTCTCCCCAATGATCAAGAATCTTGCATTCGGGGTCATCATGGTTAGCTACGCCGTCTATCTGCTTGAATACGCCGGAGCTGAAATCCTGACCTCGAACAACATGCTTGAGTATCTGAAGAAGCTGTTGAAATGAGCTCTACAAGTGAGGAAAAAAAGCTTCCTCCGACGCCCAAGAAGCTGCGTGATGCCCGCAAGAAGGGGCAGAGCGCCCGCAGCTCGGATCTGGTGAGCGGCGTCAGCGCCTGTGCCGGTTTCGGCTGCCTGTGGTGGCGAGCGGGTGCGATCAAGGACAAGTGGCAAGAGACGGTCCAACTGGTCGATAAATTGCAGGAGCAGCCGTTCACAAACGCAGTGCCACAAGCGCTCAGCGGCTTGCTAGAACTTTCGATTGCCACCGTCGCTCCGTTGCTCGCTGCTGCCGTCACAGCAGCTCTTCTCGCCAATGTCCTGGCCAATGGCGGCTTTATGTTTGCTTCGGAGCCGCTCAAGCCGAAGCTCGAGAAACTGGATCCAATCAAAGGCTTGAAACGCATCGCCTCGAAACGTTCGGCCATCGAGCTTGGCAAGACACTGGCTAAAGTGGTTTTGCTTAGTGCGACTTTCTTTCTCACGGTGACCGCCAGCTGGAAAGCGCTGGTGTACCTGCCAGTCTGCGGGATGAGCTGTTTTGGCTTCGTTTTCACCGAGGTTAAATTGCTGACTGGGATTGCCGCTGGAGCTTTTCTGGTCGGCGGATTGGCTGACCTCCTAATCCAGCGCTGGCTATTTATGCAGGACATGCGCATGACTGAAACCGAGGCCAAGCGGGAGAACAAGGAACAGCAGGGCAATCCGCAGGTGAAGCGTGAGCACCGGCGTCTGCGACAAGAGTCGGCCAACGAGGCTCCGCTCGGCATCAGTCGGGCCACGTTGATATTGCGGGGATCGGCAACGTTGATTGGGCTGCGCTATGTTCGCGGCGAGACCGGCGTGCCGGTCTTGGTCTGCCGTGGCGAGGGCGAAGCTGCTTCACAGCTGCTTGGTGAGGCGCGCGCGCTGCGCCTCAACATTGTGGATGACGATGTCCTGACGCGTCAGCTGCTCGGCCAAGCAAAGCTCGGCAACCCGGTTCCCTCGCAATATTTCGAGTCGGTCGCAAAAGCACTCTATGCGGCGGGGCTAGTCTAGATCATCCTGTCCTGACGCTGCGATCTGCAGAGTGCGCCCAACGGACGCTGGGATCTTGCGCGACGGGCCGACAGGCTCGCCCAGATAGCCTCTGGGCCACGGCTCGCCGACCGGATCACTGGATCAGCTGCGGCGCCAAGCGCAACAACTTGTTCGCCGATTTCGAGTTGCTTTCCGCGCCTGCACCCTCGAGGACGTCGACTTGTACGGCAGCTAGAGGGGCTGCCACTCGGATGACTCGGTACTGCTGATCATCAACTAGGACGGCTCCCATCTGGAGCACGCTCTCAGCGGGCCTGTGGTGCCGACGAGCCGCTCGTTCAGCCAAATTATGGCCGATGGAACAGAAGAACGCCGCCTCCCGCTAGGCTTTCGGCCGTGTAGCGCTGACCGTGGATCAAAAACATGGTCATTGGGACGTCGCGGCTCGGCAGAAGGCCAAGGATCTGCAATATGTCGATCACGGCAGGCGAAGCCTCTTGGGGGCCGTGCGTCCAGTCGTCGCCCAACAACTCTCCCAGTTCAGGCACTTGGGGGAAGGGTTGATGGCCTGAAGCCGGTGCGGCAGACGGCAGGGAAAGGCTTTGTGCCAGTGCCGAGGGAGGGTCCTCACGCCATTCGAAAGGTGCCGGCGAATCAAAGCCGGCGGGAAGACCGCCGTAAATATCCGAGGAAGTCCTCGGTGCCGAAGGCGTAGCTTCACCCGGCGAAGCGGGCCGAGGGTGATGAATGAGCTGAACATCCTTGGGGCCTTCCGGTCCCAAGATAGCGGTGTAGCGTTCGCCGCCGATTTCGTAGTTCATGATTGGATGTTTCGCAACAGGCAAGAAGTCCCAATCCCCCAAGGTGGACAGCATCATGTCGGGGGCCAGCTGGGTGCGATGGGAAAAATTCTCGGGAACGGCGAAGGAAACATCAAACGTATCGCCGACAGCGGGCGACCGCAGATGGACGAGCCGAACATCATTGAGCCCTCCCGGTCCCAAGACGGCGATATAGCGTTCACCGCGAATGTCGTAGGTCTTTATCCGCTGTGCTGCATCCGGCAGGAGGCCCCAGCGGCGAAGCGTGTGCATCATATTGGGCGCGGCCTGGGTGCCGTGCGAGAAATCCTCGGGAACGCTCAAAGACGCATCAAAGGCGTCGCCGGCTGCCGCGAACGTCTGCTCAAGCGTGGTCTGGGCCGCAGCGCCTTGGTCCATCATCCGTCTAGGGTGATCTTCAGAGGCGGAATTCGGCTGCCGCGAGCTCGGCTGCCAAGTCGCGGCATCGAAAAGTGCTTCCTGAGCGATACCTTGCACCGGCGAGGGGATGGTTGGAGTCATCGTTGGCCAAGGCCCCGGTGCATCGAAGGCCGGGGCCGGCAAGAGGTTCTCGCGATCCGCGGCATCGAAAAGCTCTTCCTGAGCGACACTTTGAACCGGCGAGGGGATGGTTAGACTCATCGTTGGCCAAGGCACCGGCTTGAAGGGTGGGACCAACAAGAGGTTCTCGCGATCCGCGGCATCGAAAAGCTCTTCCTGAGAGACACTTTGCACGGGCGAGGGGATTGTTAGATTCATCATTGGCCAAGGCGCCGGTGCATCGAAGGCCGGGGTGGGCAAGAGGTTCTCGCGATCCGCGGCATCGAAGAGCTCTTCCTGAGCGATACCTTGCACCGGGGAGGGGATGGTTGGACTCATCGTTGGCCAAGGCACCGGTGCATCGAAGGTCGACGCTGGCACGAGGTTCTCGCGATCCGCTGCATCGAAAAGCTCGTCCTGGGCGACACTTTGTATAGGAGAATGGGCCGCTAAACCCAATGCATGCCTGACCTGCGGAACATCGAACCCGGGCGGCAATGAGCCGCCCCCATCCGCGACGCTCCCCATCGCGTGCCCATCGGCCGGGGGCATGGGCGAGGGCGCGGACGGCTGAATGACCTGACGCGAGCTGCCTCCTTCCCCGCCTAAATTGTTCTGCAGGGTAGTCGCGCGATAATCCCGAAGGCCGTTCAAGGCGGCGACGAGCGTCTTGTCCTTTGGAAACAACTTATCTGCGTGGCCAAGCAGTCTATCATCACTGAGCTCGGCCATGGACAAGGGTCGGAGCGCTACCGCCAACTTCCGCAGATGGCTCGCATAGCTCTCGGCCGTTCTCTTGCCGATCCGTCGACCAAAACCCGCGTTGGCGGCCTTCCTGATGAGCCTCTCATCTTCCCTGGAAGGACGATAATGTGTTGAGATGGGGCCAGCGTCGGCGTCAGGATCGCGGTACTGACTGACCATTGACAATGCTGGGGCGATGACCTTATCGCCTGGCAGCAGCTTCTTAGCGTAACCGGCCAACGTATCGTCATCCAGCCCAGAGATTGATTTGCCAGACTTCTTCAGTGCGTCGGCCAATTTGCGAAGCCGACGATCATAAATTTCGACGGTGGTTTTACTCGGCGGTGGCCCTCGATCGAGAGCAGCGGCCGATGCCGCCTGGATGAGGCGATCGTCTTCGTCAGTGACATCATACAATGCCGCGTGAGGATATACGGGGCCCGCCTCTCGCGCGCCTGCCAGGTGCTGCTCAAACGCAACATGCGGCTGTTGCGGCTGTTCCACGCTGCCATCTGACGCAGTGGACTCTCTATCGGCTGGGTTGATCGTGTTGAATCGGTCCATGGTCAGTCCGCTGGCATCGCTTTTTCGTTATTTCGCTACTCACGTTAGCTTTCCAAAATCTGACGGGGCCCGGCGGAAAGGTAGAATGACATGTGAATGATGGCCGGCGTGCGCTGTAGCATCGCTCGAGCAGGCAAAAGAAAGCGCCGGATGAAAAACAGCGTCTTCAACTGAAGTGTTGAGCTGAAATGGTGGTGTGATGCGCCACAGCGTTCGCGATCGTCTTGATCTTCAGATCTCGGTCCCTTCACGGCGCTATGATCGTGAGGACCGGGCCATCCGGGGGCTTTCGATTACTCGGAGGTCGGGCGTGAGGCGGCGACGGGGCGCTCGCTCCTTGAACCAACGAGATATCGGTATGGGCGGCACCAGAATTGAGCGCACTCTTGCGCGTTCCTGACCAGCATTCCCAGGAACGCGCGCCTGAAGCCGCGTGCATTCAGGCACCCAGGACAAACCATGTTATTGTTCGCTTAATCCGATGTGCCTCCTACATAGCGTCCAGCGCGGGGCAACTGTGGTACTCGCGCAAGAGGGCATTGCATTGATCGGATAGGACGACGATGATGCAGACCTGCTGCCGAGCGCGTTACTGAACTGGAGCCACAAATGGGTGCTCCATAGCCATAACGGCGCGGAGCCAAACGACCGACGTGGTCGCCACGCCTAAGTCACCCTCTTGGAGACGCCCCATAGATCGTAGGCTCGGTCTTCCGCCCTCGATCTCGCTTAGGCACGTCCGGTCACGGTTTAACTGTCGAAGCGCTCAGGGTGGTGATGGCGGCCTTGTTGAGCACGCGCACGCCACGTGGAATTTCTGGACGAAATCCATTGGTGCGGGTGAACAAGATCCGCCATCCGTTCTCGCTGAAAGCTGTGCAGCACGTTGCGCTTGATCGTCACCGCTCCCGAAACATAGCGCGGGTTTGTGTGTCACGATCGAGCCGCCTCTCCTTGCTAGCCACATGGCAGCAGCGATTGTGATTTCCGGACATTCGCCAAAAATCGCTATCGGAGCGGCTGCACATTCGGTTCTGTCGTTCCCGCCGCGTTCGGGGCTGCCGTACCTGCCCCATCTTCTCTGTTGCTCTTGTTACGCGGGGCGAAGGTACCGTAGTTGGCCAGAGGAATGGCGGCGCGATCGCCATTACTTGTGATGACAGACCGATTATCCAGCAAGTCGAGCGGATCGTTTACCATAACTGCCAGATTGTTTTTGGTCGAGCAACCAAGCGTGGGTTCGAACGAATTGTCGTTCACGGCTGGTCCGACGATCAAAAGCGACGGACAGATCGGAGGATGGGCATCAAAGGTGATCGCCTCGATCCTCACGCCGAAATGGGGCGGTAAATCGACGGGGGAAGCGGACAGGCGGATGTTATAAGGTGAAACGCCCATGGCGCGGGCCTCGTGCGCCACTTGGGCAAGGAGCCTGGGTGAGCCGGTGGCATCCACATGGAGCGCATCCCGCCGGCCGCCACTGGCGTTCGCGATAAAGCTCCGCAGTTGACGCTTTTCGGAGCCACGCAGGCTCCGCAGGAACAAGATACGTTTCTTCTGCTCGACCTGTATTGCTTGTTCAGCCGGCCCGAGATGGATCGAGGCACTATTTGCACAGCCACCCAATGTTGCTCCTATAGCGATCAAGTGACACAAATGTCGCAAGGTCATATGACGATCCTCATTCGATGATAAAGCCGGCACTGCCGGTCAATCCTGGTGCGCTGGTGCGAGGAGCATCGCGGTCTCGCGGAGGCCGGGCCACCGTGTTCGTCAAAATGCGCCCCGCGTCTGAGGGCGGTGAGATGCGATCGCTCGGCGCACTCATCTTGTTCGGGTTCGATGCCGGCCGCACGATGTACGGCGTGACAATAATGACCAGCTCGGTTTCACGTTTTTGAAACGATGAAGAGCGAAACAGCGCACCGAGGATCGGCACATCGCCGAGCCAGGGAAACTCGCCGATATCAGTGTTGAAGTTGCGCCTGATGAGGCCGCCGATTGCAAAGCTCTGACCGCTGGCAAGCTCCACAACGGTGCTCGCGCGCCGCGTCGAGAGTGCAGGGACCGCCATGCCATTGATTTTGACTTCGCCTTGGCTCGACAGTTCACTGACTTCGGGCTTCACACGTATATTGATCTGATTGTTGCTAAGCACAGTTGGGACGAATTCCAGGCTGACGCCGAACTGCCGGAATTGGACGGAAACCTGTCGATTGTCCTGCATGACCGGAATGGGAAATTCCCCGCCGGCGAGAAAGCTTGCGGCTTCGCCGGACATCGCCGTCAGATTCGGCTCAGCCAGGATAGAGGCGAGGTGCTCGCTCGCGAGAGCGTCGAGAACAGCGCTGAGATTGGTATTGCCGGCACTAAACCCGATTCCGATCGTGCCGCCGCCGCCGGCCGCGCCGGACCCGCCCCCTTTTCCCGTAATAAGGAAAGCGCCGTTTGGGCCGGAGGCGGTGAAGTTGATATTGAGATCCTTGACGGCGCTGCGGGAGACTTCTGCCACCCGTACGCTGAGATTCACCTGCAACGAGCCAGCCACCTGGATCTTGTTGGCAACCAGCGCGCCCGCCCCAAGAAACTGCTCAGTGACCTTCCTGGCGTTCTCGACGACATCGGCAGTGGGCGCGGTCCCGCTAAGAATCGCGCCCCGGGGAGTATAGCTGACCTGTATCGGATAGTCGCCGACCTCAGCCCTTAGCGCGGCCCGCAGATCCTCGATCGGTTGGGTAACGACAATACGCAGCTCAGCCAGAGCCTCTCCCTTGTCGTTCAGGGCGAACAGGCTGGTCCGTCCCGCCTTTTTGCCAAAGACGAAGATCGTGGTGTTTGAGGGCGCCTGATAGTCCGCAATCGCCGGGTCGGCGACAAAAATGCTCGCAGCCGGTCCGGTCAGATGAACTGTCTTGCCCTGTGAGGAAGTAAGGCTGAGCGTGCCGGTGGTGCTGCCAGACGCCGCGCGTGGCTGTTCTGCTGTGCCATCTCGCTTTGTCTGAGCTGTGGCAGCAAACGGAAATAACAGAGCGACTGCGCACAGGGTGTACCAGAGGCGGCGAAAAGTGGCACAGTGCGAGCGGCCTGCCACCATGGACGGCTCGTCAGCGCCGGCGGCATTGTTAACGATGTTCAAGGGAGTGTCGCTTTCAAGTTCGATCGGCTAGGCAGCCGAGGCTGCGCCAATGAGTTCAAGGGTGTAACCGACACCGCGCGCGGTCTTGATCCTGAGCGTTGCACCCGCCTGGCTCAAATGCGTGCGCAAGCGATAGATCCCGACTTCCAGCGCATTGGTCGAGACCTCGTCGTCAAATGTATACAAGCTATCTTCGAGCGATGCGCGCGGCACGGTACGCCCCGCGCGATTGAGCAGATGTTCAAGAATGCACACTTCACGGCGCGCAATTCTGAGGAGTCGACCACCAACCGAGACTTGTCGCGCGATCGGATCGAAATGCAGATTCCCGAATGTCACGACCGGCGCCGTCATTTGCGTTGACCGTCGCAGAATCGCTCGCATGCGAGCAATGAGTTCGTCGGTAGCCACGGGCTTAGGCAGAAAATCATCCGCGCCCGCATTAAAAATCGCAATCCGCCGGCCGAGATCATTGAGACTGCTCATCATCATGGTGGGCATTGACCGTCCCTCGCGCCGCAACTGCTTCAGCCAGTCCAATCCGTCTCCATCGGGCAAAGTCGATTCGAGCAGGACCATGTGGTAGTTCGCGCAATCGAGCGCGGCCGCCGCCTCATCCAGCGTGCGTGTTACGTCAACGGCGAAGCCGCAACCTAACAGCACTTCCTTCACGTGGCGGGCAAAGTCCGCATGGTGATCAACCAGGAGAATTCGCATTTCATTGCCTCTCGTCCATCCACGAAGATCTGAGCGCGTCACGATTGAGCATGGGGCTCGATGGAACTGAGAGGAGGCTGGACTGGCGTGAGTTTGGACAGCCCGAAACGAAAGGGCGGAGCATGTTGACTGGCGATCAATATCTGCGGGTCGATTGTTGGCGGATGGACCACGGACCGCTGCGGCCTGCTTACGGCGTGGGCGCCGCTCAACATGCCCCTCATGCCAGATCTGATTTTGTTTAAGAGGGTGACAGCCGCGGCAGCCCGCTGACGCGTCCGTGGGCCGATCACGGCCGTTCTTGCACGCACTGACCCGGCCCCCGCAGTACGAATAGCGCCGAGCCGCGCAAGCGAAACCCAAGCGCGGGAGACGATCGGATTTGTGGCTGAACAGATGAGCGAAACCGACATGGAAACTCCCCAATTCGTCTTGGTCTGCGGCCAGTCTTGCTGGGCTGTCGAGCCTGTCGTGTCGTGAAGTCACGACAGTGCAAGTCTTTCCGGTATTCAAGGACACATCACGCGAGGCATCTGGCCACTGGCTTCACAGGCCGAGATGCACGCCGAAACGATCAATGCCCATCGCGGCCGGAAGAGCACCCTCTCGCTCGCAATTGTTCGCACGCAAGGTGTCAACCCTGCTGAAGTTCTGACGCGCCCGAGGTCCCTGCACATGTCGTAGCCCAGCGAAAGCTGCGAGCGATTGCAGGACCGAGCTCCACAGTTTTGCGATCGCGCATAGATCCCAGTGCCTACACCAGAACCACTTCGCCTCACGGAGTGCACAGCGCCATGATCGGATCTCGATTTCGGAGTTGGAGTGTGCCCCGCAAGGCCGAGATAGCGGCCGCCAGCGTTCTTCTCGGACGGCGCATCTTGATTCGCTTGGGATAGGATCGGCGCTGCGTCCTTCGATCTCCACATAGGCGGTGTGGGACGCTGGCCCTGGAGAGGAGCTATTCAGCAGCATGATTGGGCGGCGCAGCGGAGCATTGTTCTTTTGAGACGTTCGCAATTCTTGCTACCTGTCAGGAAGAGTTCACGCGAGCGGGGTCGGTGTCGCGACTGTCAGAAATCCTACAATCTGACGCTAGGTGAGGTTCAAGTGCTTTTGACCGCTGGTCCGTAGCGGTGCTCTCGAACTCGCAAGGAGTCTTTAGCCACGACGACACGTCCTAACCAAACTATCGAGTTGCGCGTAGCGCGCGTCCCTCTCCTTAATGTCGTGAGCATTTCGTCGGTCCAATCAAAGCGTAGCTTGAGCCAAAGGCGATGGCAGTGTGTGAAGGCGGTCGTCTTTGCTGGCCCTTTAAGTGTGACGTCGCTGTCGAGCGGTCGACCTTGTGCGTGCGAATTCAGCAGGGAGACAGTGGCGCCCCGTGATGCTTCTATGCGAGGCGCAGGAGCTAACCTATGGGATGCAGGCGCCGGAGCTCGCAAGCTGATTTGATCGGCAAGGGACTGGAAGAATTGCGAAACGACATTCTTGAATGCTGCCTCCATACATCACGATCGACTATGGAGCTTTTAGGCAAGATCGGCAAAATCGATTCTTTTGATGGAACGCATCCAGGTAGCGAATAGACAATTGTGCGACGGCACGGCTTGCCGCGTGAGCGAGACTCTATTGAGTTGGTCTTTGATGCGATCGCGTTCGAGCTCTTGCGATTGATCGCACCATCAATGGCAGGTCGAGCTGCGGAAACGATCGATGCGCGGCTTTAGTGGCTCACCTCATCTGAACTTTCTTCCAAATGTGTCGGCGGCGGCTGGGTCGATGCGAGGAGGCCGCAGCACCCGAACGAGGCCGGGCAAGAACAAACAATGGCACGAGTGCGTCCTCCGCCACACTATCGGGTACCTCTTTGGGATGTGGGCGCCCCTCCGTCCCTCGCGCGGGTCAAGGGATAGGTATCAGAGCCTGTGGCCAAGCCATTATCGTTGTTCCTGAAGCGGGCTCGCTGGGACGACCCTTCCTTCCGGTGGTCATCTAGTCAGCATTAAGGGACCTACGAGCATGGCGCAGTCGCCAGTTGACTGATCGTTACTCTCCAGTCTTCCGCTTGAAGGGATTGTCTTTACTGGCGACTCGATAGCTTTCCAAATTGCCGCCCAGGAACAAGCGCTCTGTCTCACTAGTTGGCGTTCTGCCAAGCGAACACATCAAATCCACATCCGCATCGATGTTGTCGCTATCCTCCACATTCATTGCAAGGCCAATACTGCTCAGTACGTCGTCGGGCGTCCAGACCGCAGACTTCGGCACGACGTAGGTATGCAGCTTGTCGGCATTGTTTGCAATCGCTCTCGCCCAGTGGTCTCGGGAGACGCTGAGTTTCGAAGGGTCTTCGACCAACGACACGAATGGAGAAGCGGTCTTACCGCGCATATGCCATCCAGCCTGGCGTGCCAGGTCCAGGGGATATCGCTCCAGAGGATCTCCAATGGAAGAATGATCTCGCGCCGTGTTACGGACGTGTGATATTGCAGATGTGGTGTCTTCCGTGCGCGGTTTGCAATCGCTGTCCTGGTTCTGGAAACGATGCAGCTTGAGATATGTCGATGCCGCTATATTGTCGAAAATGCGATCCCGGTCGACACCGTTGTCCCTCGCTGGCGCCCATCGCGCTGATTGCTTTTCGGCGAGGGCGATCTCGTTCTTGAGCTCTTGAAGCGTGGCGCCCATTAGCGTTGCCGCAAGCTGGGCGCGCGCGCTGACAAATGATGGGGCTGGATAGCGACTGCTTTCCGAGGCCGCCGCGCCTGGCGCAGACGAGGAGCTGGCGGCGGCGGAATTTGCCGCTATGGGGACTGAAGCCGAGGTTGGGTAGACCGAATCGACGTCGTCTGGATTCAAGTCATTCAGCTGCTGCTCGAAGCTTGCTTGATCGTCTGAATTGGGCGCCGGTGCGCCGATCTGGGTGTTAAGCTCGTCCTGTGGCCCGTGGACCCGGCGCGGCTCCTCTAGCGGGTTGTAAACCTCAAAGGGAGTGTCTGCGGCATTTGCTGGATCAACATTCATCTCTCTCTCCCTTCGAAGTGCAGGCGGTCGGCGTAGATTGTTGCAGGTGCAGCTTTCGAGAAGCTGACGGACCAGGAAGGAGGTGATTTAGCTTTGGAATGAGTCGAATAGATTCAGTCAGCGAGGCGAATGGTCAGATGGACGGAAGCCGCGCGAAGCGAGGGATCATAGTACGGTGCTGCCTTGTGCCTTCCGGCATTGCTGTTCGATCAGGCCGAGATCGGGTCCCCTGAGTGAGCTTTTTCGGACCCCGCGTCGGGTTCGCTCCACCACCTCATTGCGGACGCTTCATCTGGGGAGACGGCCCTTGCACAGCAAGACGGACGAACTGGCGCTTGCGGCTGGTCGAATTTCTTTCGGAGATCGTCTCCTTATGCAGATGTGAGAACTGCATTATCTCGCCCGTGCGGACTGCGACGGAGAAGCGCAACCGGCTTCCGTTTTGTTGTTTCCAAGCGGAGGGCGACCCTGTGCAGATCGTTGTAGTCGACGCGCGCGAAGCTAAGCCACTTCAGCAAACCTGACCTACGAGGTTGTGATGTCGGAATAGCTATCACAGCGACTTGCGCCTCGTTGCGACAGGCTGCTTTTGTACAGACGCGAGCGCGCGTTGTGTCTGGAATCAGACAAACAGCTTGCGAGCACGACGTCTTTAAATGCGCAATCTGCGGTACTTATCGAGGGAGAAGAGCATATGAAGTTTACTGGCCGAGCACTAATGATCCTGTTGTCCTTGCTTTTGGCCGCGAGCGTGAGCGCGCCGGCGAGCGCCGATGAGCCCTCGCCGAAATACACCGAGGTGCTCAGTGCCCTCCAGGCGGGGAAGAATGTAAAGCTGATACTGGACATGAGCCGCTGTACCACCGCGGAGGGTGGCAAGCCTGCGTCGGCGACGCAGGCCGGTCTGGTCATCAATGCCTTCAGGGTGACCGTCCAGAACGGCATCAGCTTCGCCAATGCTCATCAAACCGTTGACAGCTCCGGACACGCGGTGACCGAGTACATCCGCCACAGCCTTAGCCGCGAAGGCAAGCTGACGGTGCGAGCCTCGAAACTTGTTGTCGGGACCACCGAACTGGTGAACCAGGGCGAATTCATCTGCGAACTGCCGGATGGCGCAAAGTTCATCTGGTAACGAAGAGCACAGAGCAGAGGGCCCTTCAAAGACTTGATCCTTTAATCGTGCGGGCACCTTCGCACGGATGCGGAGCCTTTCGATCGTCAGGAACGATCAGAGTGTTTCTGACGGTCGTTTCGACGGACGAGGATCAAGTTGCACGGACTTGATGCTCAGGTAACTCATGATGGCCGCCGATCTCCATTCAAATCTCAGGGATTGGAAGATCGGCGGTTCAGGCAGTCGTCGTGTGGGGTGGAGCCAAGGCTCTCAGTTGAGCGCTTCAGATGAGCTCGCCAAGGACGTCCTCACGCTGTCTACGATCATCGTAAGAATTATTTCCAAGTCGATGCAGCCGCGGGCTCGCGATGATGACACGCGAGCCTGGACCCCGAGGATGCGCTCGTATCTTTCATCCGCCTCTTTTGGGATCCTTTTACCTGAAATCTCAGTGCTGCCGAATGCAGCCACAAGGTGATTGAGCCATCCGCTTAAGATCATCTGGGCTCGCCGCTATGGGTTTGCTCACCGCTCGTAAACTGCGTTCGGGCGCAGATCTAAGCTCTCTGAGCAAACGATCTGTGGTTTCGGCAGCTTGAGCAGTTGCCCGCGGTGCCGACAAGCACCTCTTTCAGCCAGATTGCACCCAACGGAAGAGGGGAGCGCGGCCATCGGTTGGGCTGATCGCGTTGTATCGATCCATGCTGTGGTCGGCGGGCATGGCTACCGCGTTCTATTGCTACTCATCTTAGCTTCGCAAAACCTGACCTGGCCAGGCGGAAAGCTAGAATGAGCAATGATCGGCAAGGGCCGTTACAACCAGAGGATAAGTGCGGCGAACTTTTAGAGACGATACAGGTTCGGGCTGAAACTCTCATGTTTCCAAGCGCGGTACGCGGCCAGTCCGCGGCGCAGTTGGACCGGAGTATCATTCGTAGCGTGAAACGCTACCTTTGAGTTTTCCGAGCGTCGGAAAATGCAAATCACCCTTTCCGACGCCTGTACCACTCAGTCGTTTGTTCCTGACTTTTTGTATGGATTAGATGCGCTAGCGGTTCGATAGTCATCTAGGTTCCCGCCCAGAAATAGTACCTCACGCTCCTCAGTTGGGGTATCACTCACCCATGCCAGAGCGGGTTCATCATTCTCAGTCCCGTCCTCGAGAATACTGACGATGTCTTCCGCCGTCCAAGTTGTGACCCTCGGCACCGTGTAGGTGTGCAACTCATTCGCGTTTTCCGCAATTGCTTTGGCGCCATACTCGTTGTCATCGTCCGGCGAAAGGAGCAGTTGTGAGGCCTCCTCGGACAACGACACAAAAGGCGAAGAACTGGTATCTCCCCTCATGTGCTCTGCCGCTGCGCGACCCAGATCAAGTCGTTGGCCTCCCCAGATATTCCAGGGGGCGGCCTCGTAACGCAAAGCGGCCATGGAACGCAAATGGGCCATCGCGCTTTGGCGGTCCAACGCATGTGGCTTGCAATGGCTGGCGTGGTTTTGAAAGCGCTCCAGCTCCACGTATGACGATCCCACCACGTCGTCGTAAACGCGGCCACTATCGACGCGGTCGACTGATCCACTCGCTCGTGACCATCTTGCTGATCTTTGCGCAGCGAGTTCGATTTCTCTTCTGAGTTCCGCAATGTTAGCGCACGCCAGCGTTGCGGCAAGTTGAGCGCGTGTTCTGACAAAGGATGCAGCCGTGCACCTTTCATTCTCCGGGATAGCTCGCGCTTTCTTGTTACCGTCCGTTACCGTCCGGCTCGATCCAGCCCCGGGTGAAGCCAATGCTGCGAGGATTGGCTGAGACTCTCTAAGCCGCTGCTCAAAGTCTGCTTGCGCTGTCTCTTCTTGTTGCGGCTCGAGGTAATTCATCCGAGCCTCGGATCGGTTGACGTCCTCAAATGGGTCCATGTCGGTCTCCCTTTGGTAGCCTTGTCACTATCATTCGTACGAAGTTGATCCGATAAGGATCAGAACCGAGACGCCCGCAATGTCGATAAAAGCGCACCGGCTCCGGTTCTCGAACCGATCGGTGTGTTGAGGGCGTACGGGTCGGACTGACTGCCGATCCAAGTCATTCTTCTGTTCCAGAGTTTGGGCCATCAAGTCGGCCTGCTGTCCGGATAAAGATGCTGCCATGCTAGAAGGCTTAGCTGTCGAACAGCTGACCAGACTCATTGCTTGAAGAAAACGCGGGGTCCTTTCCGACTACCCCCGCGAGCTGTTGTTCATTGCGGAGCAGAGTTTGTGAGATACGGCCATCGTCACTATCCGCTCCACGGCAGGGCCGTGTGAAGGTCCGGGGAGAAGCAGCGCGGCGGAAGCGCTGCTATCGGTGAGCTTGAGCGGCGTGGAGAAGTATGCCTGGGCCAGCTTGCATCGGCTCCGAGTGGATCTCCTTGAAATGCTCGTCAAGATGCTAGCTGGATCCGAACAGCTGAGTCTGGCCGCAGCCGTCAGGCTTGTGTCCGGGCCGGGGTGGCGTGAAGCTCATTGTCCTCTGTTAGGACTGCTGATGCGAGGCGTCGCGTGGGTGCGCCGGGCGCTGGTCGCAAAAAAAAAGAGCCGGGCGTGCGACTCCGATCCAGGCATCCGCAACACACGGGTAGTGGCCAAACTCAACATTAGAAGGCTGTACGGCCGCGAAACGTTGAACTGCCAACCAGACTTGGCTGGGCCACAAACGATTCGGGCGCATAGAACCCGCGGCGGCAAAGAATGGCGCACGGGCGCCTCAGTTCGGAAAAGAAAAACGGGGCGTTGACGTTTGCAGCCGATGCGCCACACAATGCACGACAACGTTGGTCGCGCCTTACGAACATATCGCCGCACAAGCCTTTGGTGTGACCTGTAGGCGCAGGGCAATTTCCGCGCTCCGTCGTATCGGCCCCTCCTTCCCATCTCCGAGCCCCGGCGCGTTTCCGGTCAAAGTAGCGATAGATCCCAGGCACCGACGCATGAAAATTGATAGCATCAGTCTTCCTGGGTCGATCCAAAACGACCAGCCGGGATGGCCGAAGGAAGCAGCTCTTGGCGCTCGCGGGCTGCACTCCTGTTGCTAACGGCAGGACGGTGATGACTTAGGTCGGAACGCCGGGGCTGCGGTCGTCCTCCATGCTGGCGCGGAGCGTGTCGTCCCTGATCTTTCTCGCCGGAGATGGCCGCAGACCTCGAGGCTAGCACGGATCGAACTGGCATTGATGAAGCTGATCGCGCGCGAGTCATCACGACAGGCGCGCCCCACCTCACCTACCGGTAAGAGACGCACTGCGATACCCCAACTGAGTGATTTCGTGAACGTTGATGCTCCCGATGTTTGACGCTCCACGGCAGCCTGTCGTCAAAAGTGACTGAGTCCGGTGCACATAGCGAGCGCGCTCACGAAGGGGGCCTCGAGGACGGGCATTCTTGCAAAGTCGCGGTCGGTCATCATACCGATAGAAAAAGCGAGAACATGCGGCGCCTGCAAGACAATCAAGCGAAGATCCGCAGGATCTTCGAATGCAGCGGGCGCCACGGTGGTGCAGAACAAAGCTCAGCACCCAAAGCATTGCCTTACCGAGGCATCTATAATCTAGAATGTTTCATCGCAATATTAGATGGTTGCTTGGCGGGGCCTTATTGATCGGATGTCGCTTTGCAACGGGGCAGCATGCGATCAACAATGTCTCGCCAAATCTGTCGTGTGTTCTCGAGCGCATCAATTCGTGTCCTTCGCTTTGAGCCGGGCGCTGCCAATTAAAGTCGCTGCAATCACGTAGCGCATGTTCGGGAAGCGTGATCAGAGACCATTTGGGCTAAGCGATGGACAGATAGACGTCGCAATAGAAGGGGATGCCAACAGACGATAGTAGATTGAAATACTCAACTATTGCGTTTGCGTGGTCTCGACCTCTAAAGATCCTCTAGTCGATCCTTGCTCGCCCGATCGCGAGTCCAAAACGTCCGATCGCGAATGGGCATCAGAACACCTTACTGAGGAGCAGCTGGCTTGCTGATGAATTCTGGAGCTCCGATGTGAGTGTACTCGTGTGGGATCATCTAGCCGCTGGAAACTGGCTGTCAGGACGGCGTCAATCGGCAACTACCGTGGTCGAAGCTCTTTTGAGCTGCGCCCGCGCGCAGAACATCACAGCACGTAGCCGAATCTTCTTCGGTGAGAGTCCTCTAGCATCAGCCGACGGTTTGTATCCATGCCTCAAATCTGTTGCCCGGCGCACATCCAGCGTGAGCTTGCGCGAAAGGGCGGGGCGGTCGCCGAGATTGACTTGTCCTCAAGGGCCCACCAAGTGGCTCCGAGGCCGCATTCGGGGCTGTGATGTCTTCGGTTAACTCCATGCTTCATCTTGGCCTAAATCTTCATGGCGCTGGTGGCCATTCCGCCGCGTGGCGCTGGCCGGGCACAAATCCAAGCGCCTTTTTCGATATCGAGCACTACGTCCGGGCTGCGAAGGTTGCGGAGCGTGGTCTGCTGGATGCTGTATTCCTCGCCGATACTCCTGCGATAAGTTTCGACATTACGCACCAGCCACCGCTGAATGGGCTCGAACCCACCCTAGTTCTTGCGGTGATTGCACGCGAAACGCAGCGGATTGGCCTGATCGCGACAGCGTCGACGACCTACAATGAACCATACAATCTCGCTCGGCGTTTCCAATCGCTCGATGTCATCAGCCGTGGCCGCGTTGCCTGGAACGCAGTCACGACGTCGAGCCCGGCGACGGTAGCGAACTTTGGCGGTCGAGAAGTCGGGCGAGCGGATCGCTACAGACGGGCCGAGGACTTCGTTGAAACGGTCCGTGCTCTCTGGCTGAGCTGGAGCGGCGAGGTGGTCATCGCCGATCAGGCTGCGGGAGTTTACGCAGATCAGAGTCAATTCCGCCTGCTCGATCCCGATACCAATAGTTTCGGCATCCGAGGCCCACTGACGCATCCCGCTTCGCCCCAAGGTCACCCAGTCATCGTTCAGGCGGGCGGTTCGGAGCCCGGACTACGGCTTGGTGCCCGCAGTGCAGATGTCGTGTTTGCGGCCGCCGGGGACTTGACGACGGCTCTGCGGGAGGCAGAGCGCCTGCGTGCGCTCTCTCGGCAATTCGGCCGCCCTGCGGCTCCGCTCATCCTGCCGGGCCTTGTCACCTGTATCGGGGGCACCGAGGAAGAAGCGGCTCGTCGCAAAGAAAAGCTTGATGGGCTGCTCGATCTGGAGCGCGCCATTGGCGCCCTTGCAAGAAGCATGGGTGTGGCGGTCGAGAAGCTCAGCCTCGAAAGGCCAATCCCGGAGGAGATTCTGCCTGATGCAGATCATGTTCCGTTTTCTGTCGGTCACCATCGCACGATTGAAGCTCTGGCGCGTCAAGGTCGGACGGTTCGCGAGATCATCAGCAGCGTTCAAGCTTTTGGCCACCGCTTGCTTGTGGGTACACCCGAGCAGATCGCGGATTCGATTGAGGCATGGTTCCGCGCCGGCGCGGTCGATGGTTTCAACATTATTCCGGATGTTCTCACCGATGGCACTTCAGCGTTTGTCGACAATGTGGTTCCCATCCTGCGGAAGCGCGGGCTGTTTCGCAAAGAATATCTGGGACAGACATTGCGAGAGCATTTCGGCATTTCTACTCCGTTCGAGCCGGCACGAGCCACAGCTAGCTCACCGCTCTGACGCTTCCTCAACACCAAATCTCTGGAGCTCGGATATGCATTTATCGAATGCGCGGTCAGCGAGGCGCTTCACTGGCAAGTTCAACCCTCGAGCAAGAACACTGGCGGCTACCCTTGTCATGCTCTTGGGCCTGTCCCAATTGGCGCCCAGCGTTCATGCGCAGGAAGGCTTAGCCGGCAGCGTAAAGCGAGGAGGCGTTATTCGCTATGGGCATTTTCAAGAGCCTGCCTGCCTGTTCGGAGGATGGGTCCAACAATGGTATCTGCAACGCCAGTACAGCGATAATCTGGTTGCGCGCAACGAGGACGGCAAGATTTTGCCATGGCTGGCCGAGTCTTGGACCATCTCCGACGACAAAAAGGTGTACACATTCGAGATAAAACCGAATGTAAAGTTTACCGACGGGACTGCCCTCGATGCGCAGGCCATCGCTGACAATATCAATGGTTGGCTCAGCAATGACCCCGATCTTCGCAATCCGACTGCCGCTCCTTATCTCGGCGATAGCTTCGAATCGGCAAGAGCAATTGCTCCTCTGAGGTTGCAGGTAAAATTGAAGGTGCCGTTCCAGCCCTTGCTGAACGTCTTCGCCCAATCCTCACAAGGCATTCTCTCGCCATCGGCACTCAAACGTGGACTTGCGGTCAATTGCGAGAATCCCGTCGGTTCAGGTCCATTCATTGTCGACAAGTGGCACCATGGGCGAGAAGTCATCTTCCGCCGCAATCCCGACTACAATTCGGCGCCGGCCACCGCCAGACATCAGGGGCCGGCTTACGTTGACGGGATCAGTTGGAAGTTTCTGCCCGATCAGACTGTCCGATACGGCTCGCTGATCGCGGGGGAGACCGATGCCATATACGATATTCCGGCTGTCGCATGGAAGGACGCCAACTTCCGCTTTCCAGTATTGCGGCACCTGACGGGGGGCACCCCCCTGCGCCTCGCATTGTATACGGCCCGGCCCCCATTTGACGACGTGCTCGTCCGCAAGGCCTTTGCCTATTCTACTGACCGAAAGGCCGCGGTCGACACATCCTTCCTCGGCTCTTTACCGTTCGAAGGCAACGGTGCGCTAAGTCAGAGCTCGCCGGAATACCTGCCTGAACTCGGGCAGTCCTATGGGTACGATATTCGCAAGGCCAATCAGCTGCTTGATCAGGCGGGTTGGACTGAGCGCAATCCTACGGGCGTTCGTGTCAAGAACGGTCGTCCGCTCATCGTGCGCATTTCCTATTCGTACGCTTTTCTGAAGCCCGATGGCGAGCAAGCCTTGCAAGTTGTCCAGCAGCAGGCGAGGGCGGCCGGTTTTGACGTACGTCTTCAACCCACCAATCCGGCTGACTTCTTCGCCGGGAAAAACCTCGGCCCCGATGATTATGAGGTCGTTCTCCTCTATTGGGTTGCCCCCGGCGCTGAGATATTCCGGATCTCGTGGAAGCCCGATCAGAATGGCGAGCCCAATCGCTTCAATCCCTCACGCTACCAGGATCTGATGCTTTGGGACATCATTCAAAAGGCGGAACAGAATTTCAATGGAGCTGAACGTACCGCCCTTTATCAGCAGGCGGAACGGAAGATCGTGGATGAGGCACCCGTTATTGGCCTTACTGTGCTGGACGTAACTTTGGCGACCAAGCCGACCCTGAAAGACGTCTGGCTGGACCGTGGGTCAGTTGGCGAACCTGTCTTCTATGATGCCCATTTTAACGACAAGAAATGATGCCATGAAGATAGCAACCCATCATCCCATTGTTTGGTTCACGCGCCGGATATTGTCCGGCGTAGTGGTGGTGTGGGCTGCCGCAACGTTTGCGTTCTTAATTCAGTGTGTGCTGCCTGGCGATCGCGCCCAGATCATCATTAATGTGACAAGTGGCAACGTCGGGCCGGCGTCCGCGGCAGAACTCGCGGCGATCAATGCGAAATACGGCTTTGATCAACCGCTCATGGTTCAATACGGAAAATACATGCTGGGAATCCTGCATGGAGATCTTGGTGAATCCTACCAGCAGCATCGGCCTGTCGTAGGGATCATCGCGGAGCAGATTGGGCCTACGATTATTCTGGCGATCGCCGCGTTGCTGTTCGCATGGATTATCGCCATCCTGACAACCTTGTTCATCGCCGGCAGAGACAACATATGGTCGAAGCTGCTCAATGACACGCAAGTCTTTTTGGCAACAGTGCCGCCTTACTGGCTGGCCACAATTTTGCTGGTTGTTTTTGCGGTAAAGCTGGGCATTCTTCCGGTTATCGGTGGAAATTCTCCGGTCGGGCTCATTCTGCCGACACTTGCGTTGGCTCTTGAACTGTCGGGCTTTTTCGGACAAGTCGTTCAGAACGAGTTCACGCGCGTGCTCGAGCAGCCCTTCGTCACGTGCGCACGGGCCCGAGGTATGAGTGATTTTGGCGTCAGGCTTCGCCATGTCCTCCGCCACGCCGCATTGCCCGGGATTACCTTGTCAGGCTGGGCGCTCGGCAAACTTCTTTCGGGCGCGATCTTGATCGAGGTGGTTTTCGCCCGTCAAGGACTAGGTGGAGTCCTCGTCGCTGCAACGTCCTCGAGAGACGTTCCGATTGTCTCGGGAGCTGTTTTGATCTCTGCGGGCGTATTCGTTCTTGCCAATTTGATCGTCGATCTGACTTACCGGCTGGTTGATCCGAGGATCAAGTTGACATGAGCATGTTCGCCGAAGTCACCATATCTCGTTCGCTCAAAGAAGTCCTGGCAATCACGCGCCATGTTCCCTTCCGGGTTACCGTCTCTCTTATCATAATTGGCCTCTTTGCCTTCGCGGCTATGGCCCCAAAGGTACTGCAGACGCACGATCCGCTCGCTATTGATTTGAGATCGTCATTGCAGTCTCCGTCGATCATTCATTGGTTGGGAACTGATCAATTGGGGCGAGATCTTTACTCTCGAATAGTCGAGGGAACGGGCCAATCCCTCGCCATCGGACTTGGTGCAACGGCGCTGAGCATGTCCATTGCGATCGTTTTCGGCATCGCCGCAGCGCTTTCTGGTGGCGTAGTCGACAGCATCCTTAGCCGGATTGTCGACGTGCTCTTCGCGATTCCCACGCTCTTGCTCGCCCTTGTGTTCGTGACCGTTTTTGGCCCGTCGGTATTGACTGAGGTCATAGCTGTCGGAATCGGCACAGCGCCAGGCTATGCGCGCATGATCAGGGGCCAGATGCTTGCCATCAAAGGGACAGGGTATGTGGAGGCCGCCAAGGTGCTGGGTCATCCATTTCCCGGTATTGTCTGGAGGCATATTCTTCCGAACGCCATGAGCCCGCTGACGGCAATGATGACGATCGGCGTAGGCCAGGCGATTATATGGGCCTCGGGTCTTGCTTTTCTAGGCCTGGGCGTCGCTCCCCCGGCCCCTGAATGGGGCGCGCTGCTCAATGCCGGGCGCAACTATGTGATCTACGCCTGGTGGCTGGAGATCATACCCGGTTTGGCGGTGACGGCGTTTGCTCTCAGCGTCACCATCGTCGGGCGCCATCTACAGGACCGTCTGGAAGGAAGAACGTGAATGTCCCAGGGCGGCCCCCAGCCTCTCTTGCAGGAGGCAGACCTCCTCACAGCCGATTCGCTGCGTGTTTCTTTCGGGCGCGGCATCGCCCAGAAAGCGGCTGTGCGCAGTATATCCTTCTCCCTGCGGCCGGGACAATGTCTTGCAATTGTCGGTGAATCCGGCTCGGGCAAGAGCGTAAGTGCGCGGGCTCTCATAGGCCTCGCTGGTCGCCACGCCAATGTTCATGCACGCCAGCTTAGCTTCGAGGGGACGGACCTGATCGGCCTTAACGATCGTGCCTGGCGGCGCATCCGCGGCAACAAGATTGGCTTTGTATTACAGGATGCACTCGTCTCGCTTGATCCGCTTCGCCCGATCGGCAAAGAGGTTGGTGAAGGCTTACTCCTCCACGGTGCGGTATCATCCCGCGAGGAGCTCGCGCAGCGGGTCATTGCTCTCCTTAAACTCGTCGGTGTCCCTGAGCCGGAGACGAAGGCCGAGCAGCTGCCCCATCAATTATCCGGCGGTCAGCGTCAACGAGCTCTCATCGCGGCGGCACTTGCACTCGATCCACGCATCCTTATCGCTGACGAGCCGACTACCGCTCTCGACGTGACGGCGCAAGCTCATGTGCTGGCACTCCTCCAGGAAACCAAAGCCAGGGGCAAGGCGCTGATCCTGATCAGTCACGATCTGGCAGTGGTCTCCCGCGTGGCCGACGAAATCCTCGTCATGCGAGGAGGCGAGGTCGTCGAACGCGGCCCCGCCGTCCAGATATTCAAAGATCCGCGACACCCCTATACTCGTCAGCTGCTGGACGCTGTGCCATCAGGCCGGCCGCGCGGCTCACGTCTCTCACCATCGACTATTCTGAGTTTGCCCGGCCGGCAAACACAGCCGCCCGTGCAATCGTTGCCGCAAGCTCGTTCCATCCTGCTCGAAGCGACAGGTCTGGTGAAGCGCTTTGAGGGCCCGGATGGCACTTCACGGGCGGCTGTGGACGGCGTCTCCTTCGAACTGCGATCCGGAGAGACTTTGGGCATCGTCGGTGAGTCCGGATCAGGAAAATCGACGATGGCGCGCATGGTCATGGCGCTCGACAAGCCTGACGATGGAGTCGTTCAGTTTGCAGGCCGGCCTTGGACCACGCTCGCGGAACGCGAACGGCGGGCTCGGCGGCGGGCGATATCGATCATCTACCAAGATCCTCTTGGCTCGTTTGATCCACGATGGACGGTCGGACGCATCATATCCGATAGTCTTTCGGGCGACGTCGAGAAACGGCAGCGGCAGGAGCGCGTTATTGAGCTGCTCGATATGGTCGGACTATCCGAGGCCTTGCTGGACCGACGGCCGCTCGATCTCTCGGGCGGCCAGCGCCAGCGCGTTGCGATAGCCCGCGCGATTGCACCAAATCCTGCCGTTATCGTCTGCGATGAACCCGTTTCGGCGCTCGATGTCTCAATCCAGGCGCAGGTCTTGGACCTGCTCGGCGATCTGAAGGACCGCCTCGGCGTAAGTTATCTCTTCATCTCGCATGATCTCAGTGTTGTTCGTCATATCAGCGACCGCGTCATAGTTATGCGCCGGGGGAGAATCGTCGATAGCGGCACCACTGAAGAGATTTTTCGTAATCCACAGTCTGATTATACCAGGAGCCTTATCGCGGCCATGCCGCGCCTTGTGCGTGTTCAACGGAGTGGTCATTCAGCTACGATCCTCGAAGAAGGCATCGCGTGAATGCCTTCGAATTCGATTTCCATTCTCAAAAATCGTCTGTCGCCGATGGCGGGGCAGCCGCGCTGGCCCGCGATTTGGTCGCGATTGCGCCCTCGCTCATCGCTCGGAAAGGACAATCTGTGGATCACGGGTTAAAACAGGGGACCGGCCGGCGCGCGAAGCAGGCCTGGCCGAGTTCGAACACAGGCTAACCGCGAGACCGGCGATCTGCACGTGTGGAATTGCAAGCCATCAATTGCCTGCCCGCAAGGAGTGCGGCTCTTGCTCTCCTGCAAACGAGCTCGGAATCTTCGCTTTAACGATAGCCTAGCCATGGTGCGGCTCCCGACAAAGCCTTGTTTGTCAGATTCGAAACATTCGGCGCCAATTTCGAATTCATGACGCCGTATTCAGCTCGCTAATTTCGACTGACGCGGCTGGCACGCTCGTTGCTACCGATGAGTTAAGCCGAGCTGAGTGCAGCCCTCGATGAACGATCACTTTTCCACCGGCAAGCCGCGGGTCCATTCTGAAAAAGAAGACCTAGAATTTTGCGCATTCGGTTTGATGGAGAGTGATGTGGAGTTTCCCAGAGCTGACGAAACAAATCGCTTTGTCAGATATATCGGCACTGTCAACGGACAGATCGTTCTCGAGGTTGGCGGGCTTGGTGAACAATCGCACCGAGTAGCAGTGGGGACGCATGACTAGGATTCGGCTGAAGTGTTTAAGCGTCCGCTGCGAAGAACACCGACGCAACAGGAGCCTCATCGACGCATCGTGTCGCCAATTCGCAGACGAGCTAATCACAAAGCGCATAGCGTGGGCGCAGGCCCAGCACAAAGAGGTCAATAACAGGCCTTCCGAAATCCGGGCAATACGGAACCCCCGACATGTCGCATAGGATCGTCGCTGATAGCGAATGCACCGTGAATGAAGGGGCGGGGCATTGCTCAGATCCGAAGAACGAGCTTTCATCAGACGGCGAGTTCGTTCGGTACTGGAGCCGAGCTGCCGATCGGCTGCGCGCAGTGGCTGCTGTCGGCAGGCGAACCGAGGAGGCGATCAAAAGGACCGGGATTGGTTTGCAGCTATCCTCCGAGAACTTTAGCGGTCACGACCTCTCAGATTTCCCGATGCGACGCTGTACCCTTAATCGTGCGCAGCTTTACGGAGCAAAGTTGGATCGTGCAGATCTTTCTGAGGCGAACCTTATCTGTCCGGGGCTAGAGCGGGCAAGTTTCCTCGGGGCCAAGCTTGATTTTGCCTATATGCACGCCATGGCAGCGCAGGTCTGCAACTTCGATGACGCCAGTCTGCGCAATGTAATTGATGCAACCGGCAGCCTGTTTCATGGTTGCAGTATGAAAAGAACACGCTTTGACAACGCGATGCTCAGCGGGCTCCTCCTTTATCAGTGCGACGCGAGTAATGCTGTATTCGATGGCGCGGAACTGCAGGGGTCAACTATCAATGAATGCTTCCTTCCTTCCGCTTCCTTCCGCTTTGCTAAGCTGAGCCAAGTCACGATCACGAAGACGCATCTGGCGGATTGCTCGTTCTTCCAGTCAAAGGGAGACTGTTTATCGATCGTGCGTCCCACCTCCATCGATGGTCTTGTCTTGGAAGGTGCTCATCTTCCGTATCTGAGACTCTCAAAGGTGAGCGGGCGGATTCGGGCGAGAGCCCTGAGCGCCCCATTCGCTGATCTTCACCTGTCAAATCTCGCGAGCGCTGAGCTGGAACAGGCAGACCTCACCGAGGCGCGGCTTCTGTCCGTAGGCCTGTCCGACGCGAACCTCGTCGGTGCTGTGCTCAACAGTGCATCTATTCATTCCTGTCAGCTGGACGGAGCGGACCTATCTCAGGCATCAGGTGAGAGCATTTCGATAACAGAGAGCACAATGCGAGCCGCCAAACTCACCGGTCTTCGCGGCCGCTGCGCCTTTGTGCGCGACTGCGATCTCGAACATGCGGACCTATCACAGGCTTACCTCTACAGGTCGATGATCACCGGTGATCCGCCGCAATCAATGGCATTGGGCCACGCAAATCTCGAAGGCTCCAATCTCGTTCAGGCATATCTCGCCGCGGGTATGACCGATAGCAACCTGGAGGCAACGCGAGCCGCATACGTTCGCATGAACCAATCGTCCCTGCGCGATGCGAACCTGAGTGGGATATCGCCATTCCAGGCCAGCTTCGTGAAGGTCGACTTTTCAGGCGCTAAGATAACCACTTTCGAGCCGCCGTTTTTTGCCGACCGTTGTCGGGGACTGCAGGTCGCTCTGGAGGGGGATCAGCTGAGCGAGTCATCGAACTATCTGGCTGAACTCTCATCGTTGATGCGACGTGGTCGAGAAGGGTCAACCTGACTCCTTTGAAAACCGCAAGAGCAGAGGGAGCTACAGTGCCCATGAGCTTAGATCAGTTTGATGCGGTCATTCGACTGTAAGCGGGCGTTGAAGCTCTTTGGAGCTCGTCTGCGTGCGCGGCCCACACAGGATGCCCAGGCCGCGCATCTTCCGAGATCCAAGCGCTCCACTCTTTTTGCGTTCAAGGAAACTGGAGTAAGAACATGCATCTGGCAGGTCTTTCCGCAGGCAAGGCGTTCATCCGGGAGGTCGCAAGAACAGGTCAGACCATTGGCACGGTACACACTCTGGGCGCCCTGCATCTTGGACATGCAGAACTGATCAGAAGAGCGGCCTTGGAGAATGACGTCGCGATTGTCACAGTGTACCCGAACAAGATCCAGCTTAGACCAGGCGGGAGCTACGATTTCAATTTGGACGATGATATTGGACTTGCCCTACGTTCGGGAGCGACTGCCGTGATTTCCTCGAGCGACACCGAAATGTTTCCGCTTGGCTATCGAACGTTCGTATCGCAAGGTGACTATCATTTGCGTTTAGATGGGCCTGAGGCGTGCTTGAAGGAAGCTGTAACCGGTGCGGTCCGCTGGATCTGCTATGCGCGGCCAACTCGCAGCTACTTCGGCCTGAAAGATATCGGTCAGGCGATCCTGGTGAAGCGCGCCGTTGCAGACCTCCTTCTGGATTGCGAGATAAGGTTTGTGCCGACCGTGAGATACAAGAATGGAGTGCCGATTTCGTCGCGCTTAAGGCGATTTAGCCGGTCTGAGCTTGATGAGCTGTCGTGCCTCTTCACGGCACTCAACCATTTAAGGGAAGAGATCGTCCGAGGAGCGTCGAGCGTCAAGGACCTTGTAGCGTCGGCTGCATCTCACATAAAGTTCCGACGGTTTAAATTCGATTATCTTCGGATTGTCGGCGCTGACAGCTTCGAAGATCTAGAGCAGGTCAAGCTCCCTTTCATCATTATTGGCGCGGCAACGGCTCACGGCCTGAGGGTTTTCGATAGTATCTATGTTCCAGATCAGGATACCCTCCTAAATGGTGCTCCGGATCTCTGGATCGATCTGCCTAAGAACTCATAGCTAGACCAATATTCACAGCATGGCCTTCACGGAACTAGTACACTGGCCTGGCATGGAAACAGCATGCAAAAAGAAATCTGAGCTGATCGGTTGGCGCGCTAACATTTCCCCGACATTCACTGGGTGCGAAGTCTAACCAGCAGGCATCCCAGACTACCACCCGCTCGGGGCCCAGCGCACTACAGCTGACACGGTCGTTACCAAACATATTTGCTCTACTCGACATTTCTGCGAGGGTGACATGTTTGATGTCTATTCGTAATAACAAGCGGGACTTCCTCGTCATAAGCAACGCTTCTGAGATGCCCGCACTTTACTCTTCCAATAAATGGCGCAAGAGCAGAACTAGAGTTCTCAAAGTCAGCGACGAGATAAAGTCGGCCGTTCAGCGACAAGGGTATTACGTTCGTAGCTTTCGAGTTGGCAAAAGGGAAATGATCTAGGGCTTGAGCCAATAACGCAATGTCGGCTGACGAGGGCCAAGCGGAAGACATCTGCTCGGGTTGAGGTTGCCGGTTTCAGCCCAAAGCGGACACGTCGGAAGGAAGGCGCATCTGTCGGCAACGCCTAAGCATAAACTCGGCTCCGAAGCGGTGCTGACTGGATGGTCAATACCTTGCGCCTAGAGACGAAGTGTTACTATGGAGATCGGCACTATGAGTCCCATGACTGCTATTTCCTGGAGGTGCAGCCTACAAACATCATCGCGGGTCCGTGACTTATTTCAGCGTCTGAGAGACTCTTTGTGCTTCCGCCAGATCAAGCACGGGAGCGCAGCTATGCCGATCTCGCGCCTGATTTCCGGCATCAATTTCGCTCGTGACCAACAACACCTTTTCGAGTCTGGCTTGAACTGCGCTCTTAGGAAGCTTGGCTTGGTCGAGTCGATCATGGCGATCCAAACTGCGACTGATCGCAAAAGAGTGATTGAGGTTCATAGTCCTGGAGTGACTGACGCTGTTGCTGTGGGCGAGATGGCGGTTCGCGAGATCAGTCTGTCCAAAGAAGGAAGCATGCTAGGCGGGCGGTGTCGGTATGTCTTTTCGGCGTTGATCGGCAAGATGAAGAGGATGTCCACTCATCCGTCTCGCTGTCTAGGCTCTGACCGGGCTTACGCTAGTCCCGCTCGTGCTCGTCAACTCAATCTCCGCGAGGCGATCGGCTTGCTCTTTGGTCAAATTGACCGCCCAATTAATCCCAACCAGAGCCGGCCCCTTCCGTTGTCGATCCCATCCAGCCCTTAGCCCCCTGAGGACCCAATAATCGGCGCGGTGAGAACGTCTTGTCGCGCACCGTCATGTTAGATCCGCACTTTTATCATCTGATCATCACCTGATCGTTACCCGAGTTCGCTCAAGACAACGCGCCTCCGTAACTCGTGCGCGGCAGCTTTCAAATCGCAGACTCCGATCAGACCGAGCTGCCTCAAGCTCAGGAGAGCAAGCAGGTCACACAGCTCGACACAAAGCCCAGCTCCCAATATGGCTATGGCGCGTTGCTCCTCCGCATCGAGATCAACCCGTGAATTGCTTTCCAGATGCGTTCCGGTTTCTCAAAAGCCAAACCCATGCCTGATGTGCCGGAGCATAGCGATCGCCGCGTCGGTGTACCGACCGTGCGTGAGGTATTGATCCAGTTGCGCTGTGAAAATCAGCGCCGCAACTGCCACCGTGAAGCCCTTGAACATTGGGCCTCTCCTGAAAGAGACCGCCAACCGGGCGTGTCGGAAAATCAGACGTTCTCAGATTGGCTGCCGCCTATGGCGACCTAATATGGAAATGCTGACAGTGAGTGGTAACTACTCTCTTAACGGGCGCGGTGGACGGGTACCCCGAAGCCGCTAGACCCGGTACCGGATGACCCACTCGTCGAACCGGCGGGCTGAAAAGAAGATAGGCTGCATGATCCTTGGCGCCACGAAGCGGACCAAGCGGAGACCGCGTTCCGTATACGCGATCGGGCCATACGCGGAGACGCTGCGTGAATGAAAGAGGCCGCCAATCGAGATGGCCTCTTGTCGCATGAGAAAATTGCGCTGCTCAGAACGACAAGAGCGCTATCGCTGCGAGCACCGTGTTGAGAGCGCCAACGGCGATGATGGCCGCCGTAACGATCCGGTCATGGCTCATCACTTCCTCCACTACTAAAGAGAGGATATCTTAACACAGCTATCTAGGCGGGAAAAGCTCTCGACTTGATCATGCGGCGGGAGATCTCAGCGAATCGGCGCATTTGAGCGCCGGTCTCACTCTGACGTGCTGTTCGCACATTTGCCTCGGGCGGGCTGCCCCAGGTTTTGCTGCTCGACCTGACGCGAAGGCGTTCGGCTTCGGCGACTAGTCGGGACGGCGCTCCGTCATGCGCGGTCGCTCCGATTTGCCCCGCCTCCCACGTTTCTCGACCGAAACGGTTCCTGCAGCGTTTCGGTGCAAGGCTTCAGCCTCCATTTTACAGTGTCCGAGCCTTCCAGGCCGGACACCGCATCAGGTTTGAAGCCTCTCCGGCGCTCACCTTGCAGACCTGCGGACCTTACCTGCACCTGCTCGCGTCCGCATTTCAGAGCCTCCTCGCTCCCCCTCTTTCTCAGGTTACCCCACAGGACACCCCAATCCGGGAACTACTATCCCAAGCGATGGAAAGATTGCCGCCTTCAGCTTCGCCGCTTTGGGGTGCCTCGGCCAAGATCACCAGATGGGCGGCAGACTGCCGAGCCGCCTCAATTGGTCTCCCTGGACCGAAACGACAGTGAGAGGCAAAATGGCTGGCTACCTTGGGAGTGTGTATTCGATTGGATGTTGTCCTTTCGCACAGCCCTCGTCCAACTCGTGGTGACAGCTCTCAGTGATTGAGTAGATCGGGTCGGAAAGTCAATGCGATCCTTACTGCCCGACGTGGTAGGGCTAGGCCAGCCGCGCTTTGAGATAGTCTGGTCGGGCGGCCCGTCGCAGTCAAACGTTCACGGCAGCTCGAAACGGTGAATCGTGACCTTAGATCTGTAGCCTCTCGGGAGCAAAATCTGCGGAGACGATCATGAGCAGGCGATCAGAAGATCATAAAGCAGATGACATTATTCCGCTGAGCGAGCTGGATGTAAGCGAAGGCAGGCGCTTTCAAGACGACAGCATATGGGGTTTCTTCGACCGGCTGCGAAGAGAAGATCCCGTTCACTACTGCAAAGACAGCCCTCATGGTCCATATTGGTCTGTGACGAAGTATCGGGACATCGTAGCGGTAGACACAAACCACAAAGCATTCTCATCAAAGCAAGGTGTCACTATTGTTGACGTGCCTGATAAGCACTGGACCCAGAGTTTCATCAAGATGGGGCCTCCCAAGCACGCCGAGCAGCGCAATACCGTGAGCCCGATCGTCGGACCGGAAAGCCTGACGAAGCTCGAAACCTTGATCCGCTCTCGGGTCAGGGCGATTCTCGATGGCTTGCCGCGCAATGAAGCCTTCAATTGGGTAGACATGGTCTCGATAGAGTTGACGACGCAAATGCTCGCCACGCTCTTCGACTTTCCATTTGAGGATCGGCGACTACTGACCTATTGGTCAGACGTAGCTGTTACAACTCCGAAAGCAGGCCATGCGATCGACAGCTGGGACAAGCGAAGCACAATCTTGTCAGAATGTCTGGACTATTTCACAAAGCTTTGGAATGAGCGCATTAATGCGGAGCCGCGCCTCGACCTGATTTCCTTGATGGCGCATTCGCCCGCCACACGCCATATGAAGCCGAGTGAGTTTCTCGGGAATCTGATTCTGCTGATCGTGGGGGGAAATGATACGACGCGCAACTCGATTACCGGCGGCCTCCTGTTCATGAGCCAGTACCCCTCCGAACTGCGAAAACTAGCCGACAATCCCAAGCTGGTCTCGAGCGCCGTGTCCGAGATTATCCGATACCAGACACCGATCGCGCATATGCGCCGCACTGCCGCGGTCGACAGCATCGTAGGCGGGAAACAGATCCGGAAAGGCGACAAGGTCGTCATGTGGTACATCTCCGGCAACAGAGACGAAGAGATCATTGAGAACGCCAACAGTTTCGTGATCGACCGGAAGAATGTGCGGCAGCACCTCTCGTTCGGATTCGGAATCCATCGCTGTCTTGGTCGACATCTTGCCGAACTGCAGTTGAGAGTCCTTTGGGAAGAGATCTTGGATGCGAGACTGGAGATCGAGGTCGTCGGCGAACCCGAGCGAATTGCATCTAACTTCGTGCACGGCTATTCGGCTCTCCCCGTGCGGATTGAAGCGTAGGCCTGGTCGCGCCGGTCCCCGGCCGCCGGTGCGCGGTCAGGGTGGATTGATCTGAACTATCTTGTTCAATCTGCGCAGATGGCTCGATCGACGCGAAGCATTTGTAGTGGGCAACTACTGATCGACCGGGCAGACGTTTGAAGTCCCCGTGAGAAGCGACATGTCAGGCGCGCGTCTCGACTTGCAAACGCCTGAGATGCCGAAAGGGCCTCAACGGCAACTCCGATGCCGCCTGTTCGGGTTGCCTTGTATAGCCGGAACGTGGAGCCCGATGAATTGATGCTGAAGATTGTAGCGGGTTGCAGCGATTTTCCTTGGAGAAGCGATTTGGATATTCCCCGAGTTGATTACCTCAAGCTCCCTGGGGAAGACCGGCAGTAATTTGGCAATGCCTGTGGCCGATGTTTCTCCTGATATCCTTCGGTGGCATCTACCTCATTTTCAGATAAGCGCTTCGCCACATGCATATGAAGAATATCTGGATCATTGCCGCGAAATAGTGGGAGCTATTCTGGTAGTGGAGCCGATACTCACCTTTCTGCTCTTTAGAGACGTGCGGAGACCCAATTCGCTGGTCGGGGTGACGCTCGGTGTGCTCGGTACGCTTGCTGCCACATTTCTATGAGTGTGATTTAACCGGCCTGGGCGGCGGCCCGGCTTTTGCGAGATATAGTTTGAGGGAGTTGCGCAACCTCGATTCTGCTCAGTTCCAACGGGCAAAATGTCGTTGCTGATGGCCTCCGACGTCTCGGCACACCCGTCGATGGCTGGTGACTTGGTAAACTCTTCGGTCGAAGTCTGTTTAGTGGATAGCGGGACGCGTGCGTTGCGAGCGAAGGTCTGCCGATCGACATACACTGGCCAGTTCTGCTTGGCCAAAAATCGCCGTTCAAGAGGCGAGCGCGTTCCTGGCTGCTCTCTAGCGTTTGACTTGGCCCAGCTCGCGTGCATAGAGCCAAGGCGTTCGGGTAGGGACTATTCCGTGGGTAGGGCAGGTCGGACGCCGGTCACGTCTCAGCTGATCACACCGGCACTGATGCGGCTAGTTCAGCAACACGACCAAGCTGCGTGGAACTCAAGGCGAGGTCTTATTTCTTGTGCATCCCGATGAATGGCTCTTGGTCAGCTAGTCGTCAGCTAGGCGGCCTATCCAGACAGGCTGCGCACTCTCGACTATTCGGAGATGAAGTATGAAAGGTATTGGCCGAGCTGATTCATCACAGGGTGAGGCGGCGGGAGCCGACAGCGCCGGGGAATTGAGCCGTTCGAGCCTGGAGCCTGGTCTCTTCCCTGGGGAACGCGGTCAATCCTTCGATGCCGTCCTGGAGCGGATGCGCTCCGGGCCTCAAGACAGAACTGCGGCTTCAGATATGGCGGCGCCAACGCGCAACGAGATCAAGGCCGCAAAGCGAAATTTGGACAGCCTGCTTGAGAAGTTTGAAACTTGCCGTCGAGCGGCCATGCAACGCTGCAACTCGGAAAAGGCGCAAGAGCTGATCGATCGAGTGGTCGAAGCAGGCTCAACAGTTCTGGAGTATTACGCGAATCTGCCTTCCAATTTGGCGCGTCGTATCCTGCCCGACGATCAGGCTCGCCGGCTCCGCGACAACACGCTGGATGCGGGCAAACAATGTAACGAAGTAACCACCGAGATTCTGTACCCACTTGAGAACAGGAGAAAGAAAGCAAAAGCCCTGCTCGACGAGGTCAAAGACACCGCTCCGCCCGACCAGCTGAGCCGCGTCGTTGCGGGCGTCGCGAACCAGTATGCTGCCTGCATGGACTTGTGGGGAAAGAAGGCGTTGCGCTTCGAGCGGATGCAGTCAGTCTGTGCGGCTACTGCCCACTTGCCAAGCAGCACGCCCGAGATGCGCAAGACCGAAGAGGGCCAACTCAGGCTCAATACGGGCTGGGTGCTCAATACCAGGTGCATGTATCTGCAATCGCGCATCGCTCTCGCGCAGCTCTTGATTGAGTCGCGAGCGAGCACGTTAGCACCGGACGTGCGAGCCGCCCTCATGGACGAGAGCGGGCGGGTGCGTCTGCTCGGGACCTTTGTTGAAGATGTTTTTCCGGCATTTATTTCGACGGGCGAGGCCGTTCGCGGAGGAACGGTGCTCGACGCCGAGCACCGCGCCGTTCTGGAAGGAGTGATGGAACGGCTTTCGGAATTTGCATCCAAACTGAGGGGCATGCTTGAGCCCCTGAGGGAGGCTGGAACGGAAGCTGACCTTCCTTTGCAGTTGCTTGGCGAGATCGTGGACGGAGCGTGGGTGACGGCGAACGAGGTCATGCGGCTGCTGGCATTGCAGCCAAAGACGGAAGTGACGATTGAACCGCCGGCTTGGGCTGCGCTTCCTGAAAACACTGCCCTGGTGGGTGAAGGCACTCCAGCGCGCAGAAAGGGCAAAGCAAAGCGCGGAGCAGCCGCGGGCGAGGGGAGTTCGACGGCCAACCCGCCCGCGCCGCAACTGGGAAGGTCCGATGCCGCCGCGGCCGCGACGGGCAAGGTCATCGTGCTCTCGGATCTCGGTACAAAGAAACTCGCCACGCCGGAGGAGGCAGCTGCGTCATCCTCTGCGACCGATCACCTCCAGATGTGGCAGGCTCCGCCCTCCAGGAAGGCACTGCCGGGATTACTTGAGCGATTGGACGAGCTGCTGCAGTTCGATCTGCGGGCTCAGCAAAGCGCCGTCTCGCAAGCGCGCCAGATGAAGCCCGACGACGCCGAACATGTCCTGAATCGCGTGATCAAGCGCTTGCAGACGCAGTCCTCCGAGATTGAGGCCTGTGTAGCCGCGCTGGAGGAGCCTCGCCGACGGGGCCTGCTCACCGCTGCGCAGGTGCCCGAAGTGCACGAAAAGATAGTCCGGCTTCAAAGGATGGGGTCCGAGGTTCAGGGGCAGGCAAAGTCATTGAGCGCGCGAAAGGCAGCAATCACGAGCGATTGCATGAAGACCTATGCGTTTCCATCGCAGAAATACCTTGCACAGTTACGGGCAGCGGGGGAACTGGCGTCAGTGGATCCACCTCGCGCCTTGAAGGGAGAGCCAGGGACGCTGTTCGAAATCAAGCTACAGCCCATGGCGCTGAGCAATGGCGCGACGCCAAGGCCGATGTGGGTACACATCCATACCAAGCGGCCGGTACATGCCTGGCAATTGGCAACGCTGGGCGATCGCGAATTCGCCGCTTGCCACGTGAAGTCTGACGAACAGCGCGGCTACAATCAGCACTGGCAGAACGCTCGAGCCGCCGAGGGGCACGAGAACGTCGTGATCCACCGAGGCAAGCTCACTCCCGCGTTCTGTAGGTCCTTGTTGAGCACCGCCGCTGGCCAGCCATGGCAGCCCCTTCCCGACCCGGAGCACGCTTCGGCTCAGATGGCTCGACTGGGGATCTAGTGAGCTGGTTGTCTTGCGCCGGTGAGCCGTTGACCGGCTCGGCGGATTGCCTGAGCTGCGCCGAGCCTCGTCGAACTCCAGCTTACACAAGGATGGAGCCGGGGAGAGAACACTTCTTACGGGAGGGGTATCGGCTGGCGATCCGGAGGATTGTCGGTCGTCGTACAAGCAAGCTGCCATTCCCTGCCCTGGCGAACATCGGCGCTCGGGCGAGAAGCTGGGCCGCTGACTATTGCAGGCGGGAGATATACCAGATGCTGGCGGCGATAAGCCCGGTCACAGTGCTTTCACCTGCCTGCCCGCGGCGAACTGGCGCGCAAACTCTTCGGGCGAGCTTCAACGGATCGCGGATGGTCCGTACGGGAGCTGAGCGTCCCGGCCGCTTTGACGAATCAAACCGGGCGCTGCACAACAACGCCGTCTGTTTGCTAGTCTAGCATCAGGCTACGACGGCCCCAGCATCACGCCTCCTTGGCCCCCAAAAGATGCTGGGGCTTGTCGTTCTTCGTTGAGCGTCTCAATCCGAGTAAGTCGGAGCTTCTTCGTTTCAACTGCAATGGCGCCGGGCGCCGCGGAGACGATTTCAATACACCGGCGTATGGTCAGTCATTTCCCTGCTTTTTTCAGTCGCCGCCACGAGCGAGCAACGGTGGCATCGCCGGAAGAGCATGCTCCGCCGCAAGATCAGCTTGGTGGACTGTTCATTGAGTCATGGCGCGAGCTCACGACAGCAATCCGTATGACTAGTTTGATCGATCTTCTACAGCTCGATTCCGTGCCGCCCTAAGCACCCGGTGCATCACTTCGCTTTTGATCTCGCAGGCGATCTCGTTGACGTTGAGGTCCGAGCGACCGCTGGGCCTCGGCATCGACCGTCAGACCCGCTTCGGCCCCGTTGGTTCAGCCGAATTTGAAACTCCTCGCCCATCGCATCGATGAGCCGATCGTCCATTGCTGCGTACTTATCCATTCGGTCGATAGATCTGATCAAGAAAATCAATTTTACCGCTTGCAGCGTCGTCAGATAGACCGTCGAGAGCGGCTGGGGCTAACCTAGGGAAGCGATGTCTCGAATGAAAAAGTCTGTGTTAGTGACCGCGAGCGCCCTCGCGCTTGCAACGGCGGTGGTGCCTCCTTTTGCTGCAAACGTTGCCGCGCAGCCGGTTGCGGCGAGTGCGCCGGTAGCCGATACATCATATCCTGAGTGCGTGGATGACCCGTTGAATGGCATCTGCGATCTGTTTTTTTGCTTGACGGATCCCTCGTGCGTCCGGCACTGACAACGGGAAACATATCAAGCAGAGAATGAGGGTCGACCCTCGTGCGGCCGCTGCTCCGACAGCGGCCGCATCCTTATGCCGTATGGTTGCGCTGGCAGATGGCGCAAGCCGCACGTTCTTGTTCTCTAAAGGATGATCATAGTGACGGCTCACTTACACCCCGTCGGTGACGTCCGCCAATCGCGCAACTGCCGCATCGGCGAAGATTGGGTAAACGGGAACAAGTCATTTCAGACGGAGACGCTGCGCACCGACAGGAGCTCCTGCTCGATGTAAAGCTGCTCCAATTTTTCAGGATAGATTGCTTTTACGTGCTGGCCCCATAGCCGTCCTCCGGCTCGATGTTTCGCATTTCGGACATCATAGATGTCATCCTCACCTGTTCGGGTGTGACTAAAGCAGCGGTCGTGGCGTTACTGCCGTTCGTCTATGGTCGGGCACATAATTGAGTGGCGCCGTCTCCGGCATCATAAGCATGGCACAAAGCGCGGCCGCGCCCGCGAAAAGCATGTACCAGGCGGGCACGAGTGCACTCCCGGTAAGGTGGATGAGCCAGGTGACGATCGGTTGAGCTGTGCCTCCAAAAATCGCTATCGCAAAAGCGTAGATCGTCGCGAACGCGCGACCACGAATGTACTTGGGCAAACCTTCGGCCATGCTCACGTAGAAGGCGCTATACGGAATCGTTCCGATCAGGGTGAGGACGCCGAGACCTCCGAGAAGTGCCAAGGCACTGCGGCTCTCTGCAATCCAAAAGAATACCGGATAGGTCATCAGTAATGCAGTGACCTGCGGCCATATCATGATACGCCGACGGCCTACGCGGTCGGCGAGCAGGCCGCCCAGCAGTGCTGCAGAAATTCCGACCGTGTTGCTGATGAGCGTACTAGCAAACGCGAGAGGCGTGGAAACGCGGAGGGTGTTCAACGCGTAGGTCGTCATGTATCCCGTAACATAAGTCGTGATCGTGCAGCTGGCCAAGATGACAAATCCCAAGCTCATGATGCGGCGATCGGTAGGCCGTCGCCCCTCAGGCGGGGTGACAGGAACCGGCGCCTCGGGGCGGTGCAGCGTTTCGGGCAGGACGCTCCGCAACCAAAGTCCAAACGGCAACGTAGCCGCGCCGAGCAACAGCGCGACCCGCCATCCGTAGGCATTGAGCGCTTCGCTTGTCATGGTGAGCGAGAGTATTTCTCCAACCAACGCTCCGGCCGTCGCAGCTACCTGTTGGCTCGCGGGCTGAAAGGAGACCGCAAGACCGCGGGCTTTGGTGGGGGCCGCTTCCATCAAGTAGGCTGTCGTTGGACCGACTTCACCTCCGAGAGCAAAGCCCTGCAGCAAGCGTGCGAAAATGGCTAGCAACGGAGCGGCAAGTCCTATTGTCTCGTACGATGGCGTGATAGCCAATAACAGGACCGCGGCGCTCATCATGGCAAAGCTGGCAATCATCGCGGGTCGGCGGCCGGCCCGATCCGAATACGAGCCGAGCACGATGGCTCCGATCGGCCTGGTCACAAAACCTGCGCCGAAGGTTCCGAGTGACAGCATGAGGCTGACAAACTGGTCAGTTGCCGGGAAGAACGCCTGACCGATCTGTATTGCGAAAAAGCTATAGGTCCCGAAGTCGTAGAATTCGATAATGTTGCCGATGGTCGCGCCCAACACCGCGCGGCGTGTCAAGCGTTCGTCTGCCGGACCGAGGACCGGCTCCAGCCTCTCTGGAGTAAATTGCCTCGCCATCCTCGACCTGATCTGGAGCGCGATCCATGGCCCGAACATTTCGACCAGACAGGTCGCGCAAAGTTGCATTCCACTTGCGCGAGCTCGTCCTCACGGCCATCGCCTGTTCACATGTAGGCTGAAGCGTGTCACGACGAACCTCACGGTAACCTCTGCAATAAAAATGCCCGCCTTTCGCGGCCCATTTTACCCTTGATCTGATGACTGGCCTTGCCGGCAAGACAAATATGAGAACCTGCTATAGTTGTCGGGCACCAGACATTGCGCTGCTTTGGCGAGTTTGAGACAAATTGGCGGGCGCCGAACACGATCGGCGATGTCTCGCGCCCTTTCAGCCTCGGCCAGGTTGCGTCCGCTCCGTGAGGCGTCAGCGGGCCACGCCTTTCGTCGCCAAGCCGATTGCCGCCGCTCAGCGCGCCTGCGGCGGTCTCTCGCGCCGGGCAAGATCCACCAGTCATCGGTGCTCCACCTTTGTGTCGCGGCCGGGTCCCGTCTAGCGGGCGAACCGGCTGCTCACGGGTCGCTCGCGTCTGGCGACCGCCAAGACCCGGGTCGTCCGTCATAAGGTGCGTTCGGCGCTGCCCGCCCGCGCATGTTGGCTATCTCCTGCGCGAGGGCCTCACCCGGGACTGGGAGAAGGCCCGGCTATTTGGCCCAACGGCGACGAGGCCGATCTCAAGTCGTTCGGTGAGCGCTGCCAAAGGTTCAAGGGCGTACATCTTGGTCAACCACTTAGAGAGCTGTTAAGGCAAACCAGCGACGCATACCCAGGAGTTACCGTTCGTGCGCCCGCAACGGGCGAGCACGAATGTGCCCTACGGTTCTTCGCCAACGGACGCTTGGAGGAAGCGGACATTTCAGCGGCGACCTCGCCACCGCGCGCACGAAATTACGACGATTTTCCTTATTCAGGACACCAGTGAATTCTCTTTCCAACGCCCTGACACGAGTGCCATCTGCATGACCCAGAGCGTCCATAGCAGCCGGGACAAAGTTGGCGGTTTCTATTGCCTCACCTGGGGATGTAACGTTCCGCTTGCCCGATGTAGCTCCGGCTGTCAGTCCGAGGTTGTATCATGGCGCGCAGGGTTCGAGGCACTGGGGACTTCGCGGAGTACCCGCTACACGCAGCGGCAGTCCCCGGATCACCGGCACCGAGCACCCTTAGCCGTGCGCGGGATGATCGTCTCGGCTGCTTTTGCGTCTCAGCGATTTCGTTCTCTCAGGTAAACACTTCTCTCCGCGCTTGCCGGACTCTCACGTAGGTCTCGCTTTCGTCTGTTCTCGCGCTGGCGCGGCTATCGCGGTCATTCTGGTTAGCGGCCCCGAGCATAGGCTCGAAGCGTCCGCCAGAACGACGGGTCGCGGGCAGAGGTCGAAATGCACATGTTCGGTGCAAGACTGGGTCTGGCCGCGGTCCGCATCACCTGGACCTCCTAACCAGCTTTACGCCCAGGTGAACGCAATGCACGACGCAGACCCACGCGCCGACTGCGAGGCCAGGCGGAATGAGACTTGGCTCGGAGATGATCGCATCAGACGTGGCAAATGCGGCTGCGGGTTTGTCTCCTTCTTCGACCTTGTCAGCTTCTCGAAAGCCAGCCTCTTTAACATTCGACCTTGGCCCCTCGATGACGAAGCCAGCCATCTCTGAATTCGTGACGAACTCAGCTCATTCCCTGGGGGAGATCTTCAAGAGGCCGTTGTTCTCACAACAGAAAGGAGAGCTTTATGGATCCGAACCCGATCGACAATGCCCGTTCCCCGGAATCGCCAACAGCGCACGTCTGGACACAGGAAGATCATGATTTGTTCAGTCAGATCATGAATGAAGCTGGTCCGTCATCACCTGCCGCACCTGAGGAAGCGGTAGATGTCACATTCGCCGCTCCACAGAGATTTTTACACGGTTCGCAAATCGCCCCTGACGCGATGGTTGAGAGGCTGTTCCACCACGGTCTCTTGCCGGACTCGGACCAGCCGACGATGACCTATGAAATCCAAGGTCACCGCTACACGGCCGGTTTGGATGAGTCCAATCGCGTTCGTCTTGTTCATAACCCTGCGGAGGACCAAGTGGTTGGGGTCGGCCGGGCGGGGGTACCGGACTTCGGAGCCTTCTTCGCGGAGAAATGGCACTACGGAATGCCGCTCGCACAGCAATGGGCCACACCTGCCCTAATGGAGAAGCTGCGCCACGATGGTTTTATGCCGACCGCAGATAACTCCACCACGATCCTACTTAACGGACGGGCCTACAAAGCCGAATTAGCCGAAGGAGGGTTCGTTAGGCTTACACGGGAGACAACCCCGCTGTGAACCGATCGCGCGTGGCTGGAGGCCTGCGATCACTTCGGTTGTCCTTAGCTGGAGAGACATTCGTCCAATAGTGGATTATTCGCGCAGCCAGTGGGTACGCATCCTCGGGCCCACTGGCAGCCCACGAGATGAACAGTCATCCTGGACGTTTCGTCCGCGTGGCGCCGGCCTCAGTCCCCCCTGCCATATTGCCTGGGTATTGCCTCATCTGAGGATGTTAGTTTCGCTTGATCGATGTAGCTCTGGCTATCGGCCAGTCCGGGATTGCACCATGCCGCGCGGGATCGGAAGTTTCTGGAGACGCGCGGAATGCCCATTACGCGCGGCCAGCGCCGCAGCTTTAGCCGTGCGGGATGATCGTCTCGGCTGCTTTGCCTCTGGGCAATCCCAACAAGCTCTGCAGGATGGTGTCAGGATGGTGTGGTGCAGGCCGAACTGTTCGGGGCGTTGCTTCGCGAGGCGACCGAGAATTGCATGCGCGGTCAGACGGAGCTCGGCCGCAAGCCAGCGCTCGATGTCGGCTGGGTCCGCGCAAGTTGGGTAGCGAAACCGCTGACCTGGAGGGGTTACTCGGAAACAGCGTAGGCCCTGCCGATGCGAGCCTAGATAGCCTCGGCGGACGCGCGAGGTATTCTCAAGGAGCTGCCAGCAAAGGTCGCATAGCCGCAACCACTGTCGCAGGTGGCTTCGCGTAGCGGTGGGATCGCGTAAGCGTATTTGTCGGTCGGGAGTCCGGCCAATTGGGCACTACCAGATCTGGTCGTTTTGCAAGCAGCACCTTCGCCGTAGGATCACGGCAAAGAGCGCATGCACATAGGTGTGCGCAATCTGCTTCGAAACGCGGAAAAGAACGCCATGGCGAACATCAATCTCAATTCCAAATCTCTTGCAGGTGCACGCGCCGGACAGCGGGCCATCACCGCCCTAAAAGTCATTGTATGGAGAGCGCTGGCCCGGAGACGCCGAGGTTTCCAGATGACACGCGGAATGAAGCCGATGGCGCGGATGGTCGCAGCAACAAGGCGCGCGCTCGCCATGTACGATCTCGACCGGTGCTGCGCAATCTGGTGGCTCTATCGTCTCCATTTCGGATTCACCGGCGACGTGATGTTGGGGCTCGCTGCGGTCTCGGTTGCCCAACAGAGATCCCGCTGCGGAATTTAGAAATGGTGCATCGAGCGCATCCCAGCCCGGTCGCAATGGCGCGCGCAATCGGCTTTGAAGCGAATTCGTCCGGACCCAGAAATCGAGCTGTTATTAGTGGACGAGCTTTGGTTCGGGGGCAGAGTTGCGCCCGCCTCGTCCAAGGCGGGTGATATGCAATCGTAGCAACCCGGCGAACAGCGTGATCGCGACATGCCAATCCTCGGCGGCAATTGCGCGCCGAGGACTGGTCATCAGCAAACTTCAGAACGGCATCTAAGAATCTGAAGTCTGGAGCCTCGTTAGTGAGGTCCTTAATCGAGCTTGTAAGAGGCCTGAAAGAACGTACCCCACCGTTCCATGCTGTACTTCGCAAGAATGCGCGGCTCACCGACGCAGCCGCTGCTGCTGCACAAAGAGTCGCTGTCCTTTTTGGTCCACATGGCCCAATAGCGGCCACCGACCCCGACACTGATGTTCTCGGTGAGGAAGTAGGACAACACGCCCTCAATCTGGACGCCGCCACCACCATTGCCGCGTTGTTCGTCAAAGGTGGTCTTGGGACGCAAGAGATGATAGTCGCGGCCTTTGAAATCGGTCCAGGGCAGGTAAGCGATATCAGCATTCAGGCGCCAGCGCTCGGTCAGCATGGTTTCGGCGCTCAGGCCGATTCGAGGCGCATTCCATTGAGTATCCTCACCGCCAATGATCCTGTTGTCGCCCGGCTTCAGACATCGATGCCACGGATTAGCGAACTCAACGCAACCGATCGAGTCTGAGCTCTGGCTGTAATAGGCCCAGCCTATAAATCCGCCGACCTTGTAGTTCGTACTGCGCAGGAAATCGTAGCCGGCGTCGGCCGTGTAATATGCGAACCTTCCGTTTGACTGGCCTGAAAGGATGTTCTGGTAGGGGCGTCCCTTGTGGGGCAGCCAATCTTCATCGTTCATCTTGCCTTTGTTGAAGCCCCCAATGCCAAGGTTGCTCTTCAGGAACACTCCCCAGGGACTGTCAAAACGGCCGAATAACTCCCCAGAAAGTCCGTCCAGTCCATGATAAGTGAGCCTCGATACCAATATGCTGGGGTCTTCAGGCCAGCCGTACGGAACTGCGCTGTAATCCCACTGGAATCGTCCCCGGCTCAGCCAGAGCCGCGAGCCGCCTTCGAACGACCAGCCGGGCGCGTAGGAAATGGGTGGTACGCTATCGGCTGATTTCGCATACGGCGCATCGGACCTTGGTGCGGCCTCTGGGTCCACGCCAAAGTGGTAGTTCAGACCAACTCTTCCGATGTTCTAGTTGCTGGACAGGCTGGTTGTGTTCGCCGCCAGAATCGCAGGCGGAGATAACTGCACTGTCGAAGCGGTGGCTACACTTGGTCCGCCGAAATGCAGATAGTCATACTCGACATTCAACGACCATGCAGGCGTAAGGGCTTGCTCGACACCGAGCCCAATGACGCTACCAACTCGGCCATAGTCGAAATGGGTTTTCCCCTGCGGCTGGCCCTCCCCTTCATAGTTGTTGACGACGTCGCCCCGATTGTTTTGCCAGGCTATGCCTGCCTTGAGGTAGGCAAGCGTTTGCCCGAGCGCGCCGAAGGCGTAACCGATGCGACCGGTCCCGGTCGCAAAGAGGTTGGGACCTGCGTTGCAGTTTGCGCTTACAATCAAGTGGGAGGCGGCTAGGCAGGTGTTTGAGCCGTTGGCGGCAGCTGCGCTGGCATCCAGTTCGAGGCCGAACACCCAACTGTTGTTCTGCCAATTGTAGCCGATCTGGCCACCTGCGACGAACGATGGAATATCGAGGCTGCCGCCATAGATCGACGGGCCAAAGGGATTGCTAAAGGAGGTTCGGCCGTACCCGCCGCCGGCGTGACCGCCAATGTAGCCTCCAGACCAGTTCCACACCGCCGGTGGCAGTACTTGTCGCTCGAGGTTCGCCATAGCTCTACCCGTTGTGACGAGCGCCAGCGTCGTAGCACCCAAAAAGAGAAACCTTGATCGCATAATGATTGCCCTGCACTTTGCCGAGACGCGGTCCCGCTCGCTAAGTATCGCCGCACGGCAAATCGTCGTAGCGACCAGACACGTAATGACGCGCCGGGGCCGCTCCGAAGATCACCGCACTACGATTGGTGATGATGTGCTGAACGAAGCAAGCCGCGTGCCGGACTAATTCGTATATTTTGCAGGAGTTTCCTAAGAGTGTGCCGCGTCAACTCTCTTACGTTGGTTTGAAGGCGGACAATTGAGCGTCGGTAGCACTGCATTCCGCGGCGAGGGTGGAAGGCGCGCGCATGTGCGACTTTCATCTTTTTTGATTGCAATGTGCGCGGACCTGTTCCGCTCTGACTGAACAGCGTCATTCAAAGTGCAGTGTTCTTTTCCAGCGCGAGCTGCCGTGATGGCCAGCGGCCGGTCGTTGCAAGTTTAGTTCGTGTTTAGTTTTTGGGAGCGTGAGTGCGCGAGAAAGCGAGCTCGTGTCCGGACCACTTTAACGCGCCCGTTGTCTTGCGGCTTTCGTCGCCTTCGCGGCGTCCTCGAACGCTTAGGGATAGTTGACCGGCGCTTATCCCTTCGCGCAAGGTTTGCGAGGTCCACATGCTCAAGGCAATTCATGCCCAGCAGAGCTGGGAATGGCCGAACGGAAGACGCAAGCGATCGTCGAAGATTTACGTACTGCGACGATGAGCAAGGTGGCCGCTGCGCAACATGTCGTCGCCCTTACTAAGAACCGACTGTCGGCTTTGAGACGGACGTCCAAAGGTCCACACTTAAATGGGTTGGAAACGCCTGGAGAACCTCCCTTTTCAAGCGGCACGCTGCTTGCTCCATCAAAAAAGCCAGCGGACGAAATTCCCGTGTGCCTGCGCTTTGGAGCCGAGCATGCATCTTCCGAATGCTTCCACTCACCTAGCAAGACGTCCAAGTCCGGCTGGCCAACTTCAGGACAATTCCCATGAAAAATTCGCTTTTTCTCGCAGCGTCGCTATCCATGAGCTGTTTGATGGCCGCGGGACTTTCCCCGGCGCCAGCGCCTGCGAGCGGGGCTGAGGATCCTTTTCTTTGGCTTGAGGAGATCGAAGGGCCGCGCGCATTGGCCTGGGCTCACACCGAGAACGACAAGACACTCAGTGCGCTCCAATCTGATCCACGTTACCAGCGCTTCTACGGGCAAGCGCTCCACGTTCTTCAGGCCAAGGACCGGATTCCGTACGTCTCATTGGGACGGCGCGGTCCCGAAAATTTCTGGCAGGACGAGAACCAGGTGCGCGGCGTCTTGCGGCGTACGACGCTTGAAAGCTATCGCACCCAGAGCCCTCGATGGGAGACCATCCTCGACGTGGATGCTCTCGCTGACGCGGACAAGAAGAACTGGGTTCTTAAAGGGGTGAGCTGCCTCCCGCCCGAGGAGCGCCTATGCTTGCTCAACCTGTCCGAGGGCGGCAAGGACGCTGTGTTCGTCCGGGAGTTCGACGCAGTCGCCAAAACCTTCGTCACGAACGGCTTCGCACTTCCCGAGGGAAAACAGCAGGTCACTTGGGTAAATAGCGACACGGTCCTGATTGCACGAGATTGGGGCGAAGGGACCATGACGCAAGCCGGTTACCCTTTCGTTGTGAAGGAGCTCAAGCGCGGTCAGTCGCTCGCGGCAGCGCACGAGGTCTTCCGTGGCGAGCCGACCGATGTCGAGGCCACACCATTCGTGCTGCGCGACAGTGAAGGCAGGATCCATGCTACCGGCGCCGTCCGCAGCATCAGTTCGTTCGAGCATGAGTACGTTCTCTTTGGGTCCAAGCCGATTAAGCTCAATCTGCCAAAGAAGGCGACCATTGGGGGCATCGCGAGTGGTCGCCTGCTGGTGAGGCTAAACGAAGATTGGATGCCATCGTCCGGAGACACCCCCTTCTCAGCGGGCTCGATCATCTCGTATGACCTGGCCGAATGGAAGCAGGATCCGCTTCGCGCCAGACCCACGCTCGTTTTCAAGCCTGGGCCTCGACAAGCGCTCAGCGGATTCACCGCTACAAGAAACTTGTTAATCTTAACGATTCTGGACAATGTTCAGAGTAGGGCGTTCGTCTACAAGTACAATCAGGGCGCCTGGCAGGCCACGCCGATCCCGCTTCCCGAGAATGCGAATGTCGGCCTGGCTGCCGCATCGCATGAAACGGACGAGGCGATGTTCACCGTCTCCAGCTTTCTTAGCCCGACGATGCTCTGGTATTTCGATGCCGCAACCGAACGCCTTGAGGCCCTGAAGACGACACCTCCTAGGTTCGACGCCTCGAGACTTGTCGTCGAACAGTTCGAGGCAATCTCGCGCGATGGCACCCGCATTCCTTACTTTCTGGTACGACCCAAGAGCGCAAGGTTTGACGGATCAACTCCAACGCTTCTCTATGGCTATGGTGGGTTTCAGATTCCGCTCATCCCCTCTTACGCGGGTCTCACCGGACGACTCTGGCTCGAGCAGGGCAACGCGTATGTTGTCGCGAACCTGCGCGGCGGCGGTGAGTTCGGGCCCCAATGGCACCAGACTGCCCAAGGAGCAACGAAGCAGCGGACATGGGATGATTTTATCGCCGTCGCGGAGGACTTGATCCGGCGCAAAATCACTTCTCCCCCTCGGCTGGGCGTGGTCGGCGGTAGCCAAGGAGGCCTCCTGGTAGGTACCGCAATCACTCAACGACCCGACCTCTTCAATGCGGCCATCTTACAGGTTCCGCTGTTCGACATGGTTCGGTTCACCAAGCTGGGCGCCGGAGCCTCCTGGATCAGCGAGTATGGCGATCCCAGCATTCCCGAACAGCGCAAGTGGCTCGACGCCTACTCGCCCTATCAGAGGTTGGTGCCAGGCAAGACCTACCCGGCTCCCTTCATTCTCACGTCCACCAAGGACGACCGCGTGCATCCAGCGCATGGCCGCAAGGCAGCGGCGAGGCTCGCTGCGTTGGGCCAACCGTACCTCTACTATGAGAATACCGACGGGGGGCATAGCGCCGCCGCCAACCTAATTGAACAGGCACGCCAGATCGCTTTAGAATATACTTATGCATCTCGGCGGCTCGTCGATGAGTGAGGTCGAGGACTAAGATCTACTGCAATGATGACGCTTGGGACGACGTTATCGGCAGCGGCGTCCGCAAGCCCGTCTTTGCTCATTCTCGGCGGACGATGGTATCTTCCTGCGGATGAATCCGAGCGATCAGCTACGCCCTCAGTCTCGCCTATCAGTCCGGGTAGGCCACTCAGGGCCGATTTCTCGTTAATACCCACGAGGCATTCCGTGTGAACAGCCCTCACGGCAAAGCCGGTGCGTTAGCCTCTCGATCTCCTGGCTAACTTCATTGGCAGTGCGGATGCGGATAGGGAAAGCGCCTTTCTCATCAAGTCGCCTCGATGGCGCCAAGTCGCATCCGCGCTGCGTTCCATCTATTGCTGACCGGCCTATATTGCTCAGTCGTGCGATGCTGTATTTCTCTCGCATCCCAGAGCCCACAATTTAAGTGTGCAATCATCATCTGGCCCGCTTTTCGTCATCCGCAGGATTCCCTGGTTGAAGGCTCGGAATTCCACAAATGCACTCCGACAATCGACCGATAGGCGGAGTGCGACGAACATGGCAGTACAATATGCACGGCAGAGGGATGGGCGGGGCGCAAAGCACCGAATTCGCAATTTGACGACACAGGAGACCTGCACTCTAACGGGGCGGAGTATCTAAGATGGTGTGGTCCGCAACCGACAATGTCTCACTGATCAGCAGCCTGAACCGTCCGGGTAATCCTGAAGTCGTGACGACCGACAGCACAGAGAGCATGTCTGAGTGGTTGCAGGAATTTCCGTGGCGGATTGAGCGGGTGTTGATAGCCCACACATTATTGACCGACTGCGCACCCTGTCAGGTTGCGGTAAGCTATCACAGATACAGAGTGCCTGAGGTTAACGGGATGTGACAGGGACAGCGCTATCGCTCCAGATCGATCGGCGCCGAGTCACTTTTCCGCTAGTCTCAACGGCAGTGCGGATGTGGTAGGGACTAGTTGGCCTGGTTTCAGCCCCCGGGTCGGTTAGCACCGAGCCGCGCCCGCACTGTTTTACATCTTGCCCCGACCAATCCCACTACTATCTTGACAAGCTTCGCAGGTACTCCGGCGAAGGTCGGGTACACCACCTGAAAAGGTGAGGGCCACGTACTTCCATTTCTGCCGCAGCGCGTGCAATGAGTGGCGTTGGACACTACATGCCGCCACGAGAGCCGCCTGAACCGCGAGTTCGGCCACTAGCGCTTCGGCGTTGAAGGCTATGCCATGGAAGAGTTGGTCGCGGAGCTTGGCGCGGCCTTCCTGTCCGCCGATCTCGGCCTAACACCGGAGGTGAGGGAGGATCACGCCTCCTATATCGCCTCTTGAATCAAGGTGCTGAAGAACGGACGCGCGATCTTCACGACCTCGTCCAATGCCCAACGGACGGCGGAATTCCTGCATGGTTTTCGGGCCAAAAATTCCGTCGCGGCCTGAGCCGCGGCGGCAATCATCGATCTGGACCTAGTCATTTTAGCTCCAAATAGCTTGGGTCTCCAATGGACTCTGGACGAAGTCGTTGACTGGGCGTCATCCCACTTACAGCGGGGCGGAATTTTCGCACGGGTTTCACATAGATAGTTCGCTGCGGCTGCAAGCATCTTGATTGAGGATGCATGGGTTTGAAGCGCGAGGCCCGGTCTCAATCGCGGCGACCGTACCGACCGTGCGAGGTCAACGGCCCTGCTCACGCCTTTCATACCATGATGTCCGTAGATGCTGCGCGACGCTCGTCCCCCCCGACCATGGGTTGCGAGTCCGGCTTGTGTGCGAAAGGCTCGAGGGAGGCCGAGCCCGATGACTTCAAGTCCATTCCAACCGACATAGACCGCAACCACGTGCAGCAATCACGAACTGCCGGACGGCAACACAAGCGAGACTGTGAAAGCAATTAGTAAGCCGCCATTGAGGGCGAGATACGGTTCGTCCACTCATGAGGATCAGCGGACAAAACTTGCGATGCGAGTAACGCTGCTCGTCGATGACCCAGATCCTACAAAATAGCCGGGGTCAGATTAAGGGCCGTCCGCAATGGTCGAAATCCATGCGTTTGGAAGCGTGCCGTATGCCGAAGGGCAGCCGCGCCTTGCATCCCACGAGCAATTTGGGATCCGAGGCGCGCCTTTTGCTTGGGTGCAGCCACGCATCGAACGGCGAGGGGGCAGCATGGCTCGCAACGTCATCGTCTTCTCAGACCCGCAAAAGCGGTGAAGAAGCCCCGCAAGGTATCGAGCGGCGAGAAGGAAATGCTCATGCCGATTGATCCGCACGCACATGAGCGCGCGCGGCTCATGGCCCGCGAGGAGCCGCCACTCGGTGTCAAAGAGACACCGAACAGGCGAGGAACTTGCGCACCGGAGCGGGGATTGCTGGGGCGTGCCAGGTTGTCTGCTTTATGTCTTTGAGAATGTTAATACCTCCAGGTCAATGATGTCAACGATCGCTGACATTCGGGGATGTCGGCGAAAGGCGACATTTGCGATTGTCAGCGAACGACAACATATGCTATTGTAAGCGAGCGCTGACATTGGGGATGGCCATGCTTATCCGTACACCTGCCGACCTCGGCGCCGTCCTTCGCGACAGACGCAAACGCCTCAAGCTAGACCAGGCGACACTGGCCAAGCGCATCGGCGTCAGCCGTCAATGGGTGATTGAGGTCGAGCATGGTCATCCCCGCGCAGAGCTGGCTCTTGTCCTCCGTGCTCTCGACGTTCTCGGCATCCCGGTCGAGGCCAACACTGGAGGGCCCACCAGCCGCGGGTCTAGCTCCGCAGTTGATATCAACGCCATCGTCACCAAAGCCAAGAAAGGCAAGGCATAATGGCCGAGCTCATTGCACTCTTGGATGGTACCGAAGTCGGTCGCGTCCGCAGTGAGGCGCGCGGCCGGCTGACCTTCGTCTATGACAATGCATGGCGCAACGCGGAGGGGGCCTATCCCCTGTCGCTTTCGATGCCGCTTGCCGCCGAGGAGCACGGTCCAGCCACTGTTCGGTCGTTCTTGTGGGGGCTGCTTCCTGACAACGAGCAGGTGCTCGAGCGCTGGGCCAAGAAATTTCAGGTATCGGCGCGCAACGTGTTTGCCCTCATCTCTAACGTCGGTGAGGATTGCGCCGGGGCCATCCAGTTCGTCACGCCTGATCGATTGGGGACTCTGAAAACAGGCGAAGATGACAAGATCGAATGGCTGGATAAGCCGGAAATAGCAAATCGGCTTCGAGTCTTGCGCGAGGATCACGCTGCCTGGCGTCTGCCCCGCGACACGGGTCAATTCAGTCTTGCAGGCGCCCAGCCGAAAACTGCGCTTGTCCTCAAAGACAACAAATGGGGCATTCCGTCCGGGCGCATACCAACCACCCACATTTTGAAACCACCGACGGGCCATTTCGATGGTCACGCCGAGAATGAGCATATCTGCCTGCAGCTCGCACGCGAACTCGGGCTGCCAGCCGCTGAAACCAAGGTGATGCGCTTCGAACAGGAAATAGCGATCGTGGTTGAACGCTACGATCGGCAGGTCAGCGGGAACGACATTATCCGCGTTCATCAGGAAGATATCTGTCAGGCCATGGGCATCCCGCCGACCAAGAAATACCAGAACGAGGGCGGACCAACGCCTGCCGATGTGGTCGAGCTCTTGCGGACCTACTCGACAGACCGCGAGGCTGACCTTGAGACGTTCGTCAGCGCTTTGATCTTCAACTGGCTCATTGGGGGCTCTGATGCTCACGCCAAGAACTATTCATTGCTTCTGGCCAGCGGCGCTCTCGTGCGTCTCGCCCCCCTTTACGACATCGCCAGCATTCTTCCTTACGACCACGTCGATCAGCGCAAGATCAAACTCGCCATGAAAGTCGGGGGTGAATACAAGCTCGATCAAATTGGCTTGCGTCAGTGGCAAAAATTTGCACGCGAGACGCGTGTTGATGCGGACGTACTCATCGCTACGCTGAACTCCATGGCCGGGCAGATCCCTGACCTGGTGGCGGACATTCGCACGCGAGCGCAAAAGGAGGGATTGGAGAACGCTGTCATCGAGCGATTGGCAACGGCTTTGAGTACGCGAGCCAAGGATTGCGAACACGTTCTGAAGGGGATCTAGGATACGGATCATCCATCAATTGGAGGGAGCCGAACGCAAAGCTGCCGGTCTAGAATCATGATCTCGCGTTGAGTATTGCCGACGGGGGCTGGTGCGCTTGGGTAATTCGCTAGGGGGGACGCGTGTGGTATGTTTCAGCAGAGTTTTCCCATCTGACGCGGGGTCGCAGGTCCAGCTACCAGCGCCGACACTTCTGAAGAGAGCGAGCTTACGCGGACACACGAAATCGCTGTCCTGCTTTGTTGCCCGCCGGCAAGGTCGCCTTGGTGCGCTCTAACCGACCTGCCCATCACTCGTCCGAAGCTCGAAGAAATCTTCGAGCTGTATAAGGGGGCTTCGTTCCCACGCACTGCAGGCAGAGTATACGGTCCCGATTTGCCGCATCTTTGCAAGCTACTCAAAGCTCATCGCCGCCAACCGAGAGCTGGGCTGCAAGCTCGTGAGCAGCCGGGTTCGCCGGCCGTGCAGTCCGCTCGGCAGTCCGGCTCGGCGCGGGAGCTTCCCCCGACGCCTGGCTACCCCGAGCGCGGGAGCTTGGGCTACTTGGCCAGCAGATGCAAGAACCAGCATCGCCATCAACTGCCGGGCTCCTGTCACGCACCTGCGGCGCTTGAGCCTTTTGTTGATCTGAATACGCCCGCGCCGTCTAAAATGCGCGACGATGCTCATTTTGGCCGGCGCATCCTGCCAGAGCTCGCTCAGACACCTACGCTGCTCTTGAGTCTTTGGTTGACCTGAATGCGCTAACGCGGTCGGAGTTGCGCGACGATGCTGACTTGCGCCAGCGCACTCTGCCAGAGTCGCTAAGACATCTACGCTGAATCATTTGTTGATCCCGCCCTCGGCGTCCTCCGGCTGCTGCGATCTTTACGTCGCTCAGCAGGCGATCGCTCGTCACCGCGCTTACCTTCAAAACCGGCCGACCGCTCATGGGCAAAAAGCTTCAATCTGCCGTGCCGTTCAAGTGCCGGGAGCAAGAACGGCTCGCGACGAGCCGCTTACTGCAGAGCCGGTCAGAGGCGTCCCATACCACAATCAGTGCAGCGCGAATGGAAACCCCATAGGTCCGGCTCGGGCGCCGCGGCACGGCGGATCCCGATGCCCCGTCCACTGACAGTGGGCGGATCGCGTGCTTACGATGTCATCCCGTGACGGCGCAAAGCTCGTCCAGGAGTCGTCCCTTCTCACGCCGACCGCCCGCCCGATGACGCACGGCCAGGGCTGATGTGATCTCGCGCTTTTCGCGCATGCTGATCGTCCCTGCCGTAGCCGCCACCGAACTGATTCGGCAGCTCCGCCCCAGGCACGACTGGGAAGTTGTCCGGTAACATTTTTACGAGGCAATGCGCCCCTCGGCGACACGAGGATTACCGTCTCCTTGGATAGCCGATGAGAGAGCGAATGAACGAGGAACGAATCGCGGAAGGCTCGTCGTGGAGTTGCGAGACCGATCTGGATCAACTGCGGCTTGGCACCCATGCGTGCACCTGCGGCGCGGTATGCCGTTTTGCAACCAGAGCAATGACGAGTCGTCGGCTCACATGCCGCCGGAAGGGTTCATCGGCGGCGAGGACGGCGGGTCCTTAAACCCATGAAGCCCCGCGACGATTGAGAGCCGCGGGGCAGTTTCGTTTTGCAGATGTGGCGATGCATTGCTTCACGAGCGACGGCCTCGTCAGCTTCTGGAAAGCCTATCCATAATAAGGTCAGCTCAATTGATTTCTTGGACGTGAGGCTAGCGTGGACCCGTACAATTTCGATCCATCCAATCCAACAGCTTGGTCCCACGTGCAGCACGCCGTCTTGGAAGAGGACCAGGGGGGGCATGCCGGGCAAGAGGGCTTTGAGCAGCACTTGGCCGAGGCGCGCCCGCCCGATCCGGGTCCTGTCTCCAGTGGCGCCCGCAGCAGCCGCAACCACCATCCCCATCTCTCTGCAGACCATCGGGACATTATCGACAAGGCGATTGCCCAGTATGCGGCTCAGAAAAACCCACAACGGACGACGGTTAAGCGCTATACTCAGGCGCTTCGCCGACTTGGAAATGATCTTGGCGCTCATCGCAAAACGATTGATCTGGGGGACCACGAGTCCCTGGTCCGTTACGTCAAGACTTACTTCCCGAACGACGAAGACATGAAGAAAGGGTTGGGTGTCCTTCGTGCGTATCATGATCCGAGCTATGTAACTTCTGGCGGGCGGCCGCGCACGATCCCTTCAGCGGAAGACGCGCCCCTCTCAGAGCGGCTTAATGCCAGTGGCATGACGTCGGGCAGTGCTGCTCGTCATGATCGTAGTCTTCGCAGATTTTCTAACGCGCTTAATCTTGCGGGCTACTCGATATCCGGCTTAGACCACGCTGCGCGCATTGAATTCGCTCAGAAGTTGTTCCCGAACGACGAGCTTCTATTGTTCGCATTAGGCAAGGTTCGCGATGCCGAGAACGTTTCCGGCCCGCGTGCATCTCGGAAGCCCCGCGGTCATGCTGTCCCGTCGCCCACATTGCATCTTTATCCCGATGACGCCCGCATCATTGATGGCCTGGAAAAGGCAGAGCTGAGCATGCTCAAACCCGAGGAGAAGAGCCGGAAAAAAGTTGTTCAAAATCTGGCCCGCAACCAACGAAGATTGGGTGCTTGGCTCCAAAGGGAGGGGCGGGGGAGCATAGTGAGCCGACTCACCGGCACCAGTGAGCAGCAAAAGTCGTTGAACGACGATCACACCGACTTTAAAAAATCCAGTCGAAATGCGGACATGGGCTTCGATCGGCTTAGGAACTACCTATTGCTCGTCGAGGCGAACGCTGCGCTGGGCGTCTGCCCTGAACAGGCGGGTGGGGAGCCGCGGCGTGGCGAGTCGAACTCAACGTGGTCGCCGCACCTGCCGTACGATTTTGAGTGGCCGACGCCGGAAGCGGTAACAGATGGGTCATCCGCGATCTACCGAGGCCTCGACTCCTTCGTTGATCTGCCGTACACACCGCAGGAGGTGCGGGACGATGCTCAGTCGGCGCCGGTGAGTGGGGCTGCCGCCAAACCGCCGCTCTTCACCGGACCGCCGGACGCGCCAGCTGAGTCGTCAGACATCTACCGCGGTCTCAACTCTTTCGTTGATCTGCCGTACACGCCGCAGCAGATGCGGGACGATGCTCAGTCGGCGCCGGTGAGTGGGGCTGCCGCCAAACCGCCGCTCTTCACCGGACCGCCGGACGCGCCAGCTCAGTCGTCAGACATCTACCGCGGTCTCAACTCTTTCGTTGATCTGCCGTACACACCGCAGCAGATGCGAGACGATGCTCAGTCAGCGCCGGTGGGCGCGGCTGCCGCCAGACCGCCGCTCTTCAACGGACCATCGGACGCGCCAGCTCAGTCGCCAGACATTTTCCGCGGTCTTCAGTCTTTTGTTGATCTGCCGTACACGCCGCAGCAGATGCGAGACGATGCTCAGTCGACGCCGGTGAGTGGGGCTGCCGCTAGACCGCCGGTCTTCGCCGGACCGTCGGACGCGCCAGCTCACTCGTCAGACATCTACCGGGGTCTCAACTCTTTCGTTGATCTGCCGTACACACCGCAGCAGATGCAAGACGATGCTCAGTCAGCGCCGGTGCTCAGCCCTGCCGGTAAACCCGCCTTCTTCGTCGGGCGGTCGGGCGTACTTGAGGAGCTTGAGGACATCGGATCCCGAGTCGATGAGGATTGCCAGGATGGCTCCCAGCCGGTACCGGATTTCTTACTCGATGTCCTGGATAACATCGGGGTCCTGCCGACCCCGTTCAGCGGCCCAACCCAGGTCTCCATCAACGGTGAGACCAACTCGATCACATTGGGGCCGCGAGGACGCCGCGGTGCGCAATTCATCCATCATCCTCGCCCGACCTCTATCCCGGGTGCTCAGATCGACCCCTCGGCTACTGTTGCCTCTTCCGGCCACCGTAGCGGACCCGTGCTGGGCCCGACGCAGTGGCTGGGTGACCAACATATCCAGCGGGACTATGAGCTCCTGGCGGAGGAGCTCCAGCAGAACAATCCGGATCTCGCCGCCCGGACGCGGTTCGTGGATCCCCTGATAGCCCAAATGTTGCGATCTCCCTCCAAGGAGGTCGCCGAACGAGCATTAGGGTGGGTTCGCCACGATACAGCCGACTTCCTGTTCCTGCCGGTAAGCGATGCCAGCAATACGGATAGACATCAGCGCGGCAGTCACTGGTCGCTGTTGCTGGTTGATCGCCGCGATCGTGGCCGGCCGGTCGCCTATCACTATGACTCTACCCAGGGATACAATGACAGGCCCGCAGCGGAACTCGCAGGACGGCTCGACGCTAACCTGCAACAGGCCCCGATAAGACAGCAGCAGAACAGTTATGACTGCGGCGTCTTTGTCCTGGACGGCACCAGGGAACTGGTTAAGCGATTGGCAGCAAGACGGCCGGACTTGAACCTCAACAATCTTGTCATCAGTCGGCAGGCACTGCGGGACCGACTAGGCGCTGGTGTCAGCTTCAACTGAATAGGGCGCACGACCGAGTGAAATGCTGTTCTCGCCGATCGAAGATCCGCAATCGGTGTGCTCGCAGAGCATCATAGTGTCTCACGTGAGGAGCTGAGTACGCATACGGCGAAGACCGCCTGATTGACGCATGCGCGCGGGCACAGCGAGCTCTACGATCGGTCGGGTGAAGGTCAGCGGCCTGCTGACCCGGCGGGCTTATCGGCCTGGCGCAGGAGCTTCCATTCCCAGGGCAGCAGTTCGTGCAGGCGCGACGCGGGAAGATCGGCGATCCAGACCAGGACCTCGGCGGCCAGGCCTTGGGATCAAAGTCGTTGAGGCGATAGGTCGTGATCATCGTCAGCATGATGGCGGCATGGTCGGCGCCACGCTGGCTACCAGCGAAGGTCTAGTTGCGCCTTCCCCAAGGCAATGCCTCTCAATGCGCGCTCAGCGCATCCGTCAAGCAGATCTTGCCATCGTCGAGGAAGCGGGCGAAGTCGTCCCACCGCCTGAGCATGTAATTCATAAGCTTCAGGACCTCGGAGGAGCGCGAGAGGGTTTCGCGCTCTCGCAACAATCAGGCGTGCATATCCTCGAGAAGCGGCTTGCTCCTTTCCCTGGCGCAGGGCGCGCCGCTCGTCGGCGTCCCGGCCGTTGCTGGTGCGCTCGATCTCGCAAGCGGTCGACATCAAGTGCGTTTGTGAACAGCACATTGCCACTCTGACGTTAAGCAGCCCAATGAGCGCATGCTAAGATACTTTCAGGCTCAGTTCCTGCGCCATCTCAGCAGCGATTGGGAATTGATCGAGCGTCGTCAGATTCTGAACTAAGTGCGAAAGCAGGGGTATCTGCGGAGATCTTGCCTAGGGTAGGCTCTATAGATCTTGTGAACTCCACGTTGCGGCTATACGTCATCGAAAGCACGCTCCGGGCCTTGGCCCACCGCACTTAGCGCGCCAGGGATATCGAACAAGGCTGCGCTCGCAATAATCTTCAAGCTCCAGGAGGCTGCCGCAAAAAGCTGGGTCGGTCGATGGCCACAAATAGCTGCCGAAACTCTTCCCGTAAATTAGCCGACGAATCAAGTCGTCAGACCGCGAATTCAGTCCACTGCCGCCTAGCCCGTCGGGGCATCAACATTCACCGATGGTTCTTTATTCCACGATAAGTCACACGTCGGATCGAAAAACAAGTAATTGCAAGTCAGTTCTTCACCAGGTTGTACGTCACGCGCGGTTAAAATTCGGCAATGATCGTCTTGATATGTGTTTGGCTGACTGCTGTGGTTCATGAAGCGGGCATTGTCAGCATTGTACTCTATAACACCATCATTAGCCTTGTAGTCTCTTGGATAGGCATGCTTATCAAGTAGAGCTCGAAATGTTGGAGCTAGAGCTTCGTACTGCTCAGGCGTCACTGCGATGTCAACGATTGGGTTGTGAATCCAAATCAGCGAATCTTTGAGCAAAAGGGCGGCGGAGAAAAGTCCAATACCGCCAAACTGGTCTGGCTTTAAAACAGTTTCGACAATCAACATTGAAGAAGTCTCCCTAACACCCAGCAAGCTAACTGACCTGAGCCCCGAAATCTCCTGCACAAACCGGTAGGGTCGTCTAATCGCGCCTCCGTCCCAAATTGGGTTTTTTTCGCATTCGTTGCGACAGCGGCTGGCGGATCGCCTTTCGCGGTACCGCCATCTTGGCGGTGCTGGAAGGGGGCTGCAAGTCAGTGGGATTGCGAGCAAAGATCCGCGTTGATCAAGGCGGCGAGTTCATGTCGCGCGATCGTGACCCGTAAGCCTATCAGCGCGGCGATACGCTTCCTTTCTCACGGTCCGGCAAGCCGCCGGCAACGGCTTCATCGGGTCCTTCAAGAGCCGCTTTCGCGCTGACCGCTCAATGGCCACTGGTTCCTGTCCCTTGCGGATGCCCAGGACAGAAGTGGAGACATGGGCACATCGTTAGCGAAGGGCTACCCCGTGGGCGATCGGCAGTCGAACGCTGATTTCGCCGCACAACCACGTCGGCGTAACCAGCCCCCCATTGTAATCACGCGACAAAGCTCTAGTCTTGGGGTGGTCTAAAGCGCGGTCTCGCTGAAAGTCGCCACATGTGACTGCCGCTCGATGAAAGTTCGATGGCAAGTCAGGTGCAGGATAATTTCGCGGGCGTATGCACCGTATCGGTCACCTGTGAGCGACCTAGAGCTGGTGGTGCGCTCGTAGACTCCTGGTCATCGCCCGTGCCGCTTCCGCTGCGAGGCCGTCCTGTGAGGACGCCAGATCTGCACTAAGCGTTTGGCCGTAAGGGATTTGACGCGATCGGCGCGACGCGCGGCGAGGCTGGAGTCTAGGGTGCAGCATCCCGGTTTGGTGCTTAGCGGTAACGGAGAGGGGGCTCCGCAAAACGGCTGATCCTGCAGGTGAGCAAGGAGAGGCTTATGCGCTTTGTCCGAAGCCGCAGCCCGTCGTAGGCCGATTGTCTCAAGCTCATCGGCAAACTCGCCAGGCCAGCTGAAGGCGGCGCATGAACGAATTGCAATGTTCTCCGCATCGAGACCCCAGAGCGGACCTGAAGCCAGAGTAGATCTTTTCCCTAAATGGAAGGGCCCATCTCAAGCGCTCATGGCCACGAGGTAATCGAGCCATAACCAGAGCTGCCTTACTCGCTCGGCCCGTTCCTCTGAGGGCTTCTCGGCCAAGCCGTGATCGCGCCAGGTCTCCAAAGAGAGACGACACTCGTGCCAGAAAGTACTCCCCCCGCGCTCTATTCCTCAGCCCGGACACTGAAACACGCGACAAACGCACGGCACAGCCTGCGCACAATTGGTCCAGGCATCTTTCAATGTGGCGTTCGTCGATCCGCCGCTAGGGGCATGCAGACGCCTCGTGAACTTGATCGCCTCGCGCGAGTCGCGTCGGCCCGATGCTTGCGGGAGCCGCGGTGTGCCCGCCTGGTGCTACTTTCGGCCCGGCAGGCTTGCACGATCAGCTCAGGTAGAACATTGTCGCGGCGATCGTCAGTTGAAGCCGGCAGGAAGTGCGAAACGCCTCAACGTTCGCGCCGGCGAGCCTTGCCCTATGATTTGCCGGCATCAAAGTACGCGCGAGATGTGCGGTCGTTCACACATAATGGTCGCGATATGGCTTAGATGGGGCAGCAGCCTCGGGGTCGGAGTTCCTGGTGTTGACATTCAGCAGCGAAAGCTGGTCGCGGACAGATACAGCTTTGGTGCTCGGCAACCATGTTGCCGTGGCGATCGTCTTTGCGGCTCGTTCGCTATTTTGAGGGTCCTCCACACTCATCTGGCCGATTTGATCAGCCGGACAGAGGTCGCTGCGGCTTGCTCAGCTTCATCCTGCGCTGAAGCTCCTTGAGGAGAGGTCATCTCAGGTCGTCGTCTTCGACGGGCAGAGCAGTGCCGACGGCAGTCCGCGCTGAACCGAAACCTTATCCCGGAGGACGCGGTTCTCATCAAAGCGTCCAAAACCGGAGTAGCGACAGATAATTCACGGTCTATGCACTGCTCTTAAGGTTTCAGCGACTGTCTACGCCGAAAAATGGGAAGGGCATTGCTGACCGGCTTTCCGCGGGGACGTTGAATGCACATCTCAGGAGTATAACCACGACAAGGGCGTTGGCAGTAGCTTCGGGGTAGCACTGTGTGAGCTGCGGAACACGTCGGCTGGGCTAAGCGATGAAGATCGCGCACGGTATTCCGGACCATTGCTGACCCCTGAGATATGTACTGAAAGGCTCGAGGCGGATCGACGAGGTGCTGGGCAGCGCCTCGTCGGCCAGACGAGCTTTCTGCGGAACGCCACGGCCAGGATGTGCATCTGGGACTGATGGACGACCACACCCATCTGCAGCCAGCTAAGCTCAGCCGACGCGTGTTCGATGCGGGCAGGAACCAGCCTCTTTACTCCGAGGATGCTTCCCTGTCTCGGGGCCGAGGCCCCAATCAATGGCAATGCTGTAAAACGCAACGGCGATAAACACCGTAGGTGTTCTTCGCAGCTTTGGCGTTCGGAAGATCAAAGAAGATCGCTGTGCGGCTCAACGAGGAGCCGCACAGCGATGATGCGCGCAAGTTAATCGGGCGGGGTAGCGCTCACCCGGACCCCCCGGAACCGCGCCAAGCTCGCTGGCGCAAGCTATGCTACATTGATAAGTCCAATACCGGAGCTATGTGGTCGGGTTCCTAATTCTTAGCGTGGGGATTGTCTCTCGGCATCTCCATTGCTTGGGTGATGGATGAGCCGCACGTCATTTGGGCCTCCCGGCCCCAAGAGGGCGGTGTAACGCTCGCCGAGAATATCGTAGTTTCTTGCCGGCTGCGCATCGTTCGGCAACTGGCCCCAGCGGCGAAGCATCGAGAGCATCGTGTCCGGAGCTGGTTGGTCGCCGTGCGAAAAATTCTTGGGAACGGCGAATGATGCAGCATAAATCTCGCGGGGCGCGGGGGACGTCCCCTCAGCCCTGGAGGAGGACGCCGGAGCGGCTTGCTCCATCGACCGTCCAAGCCGCGATGATGAGGCTCGGTTCGCTGGTTGCGCGCTGGGCTGCGGAGCGTTTTCCAGTCGAAATCCCAGAGGAATGGCAGCGCCTTGCGGAAGAGGGGTGCTTCGCCTCATCGTTGCCGCGGGCACGAACAGCGCCGTGTAGCGGTCATTGTGAACGATAAAACTGTTGGGTCGGCTGTCCTGGCTCGGCGCGACGTTGCTACGGTCAAGCGCAGCGGACGCGTGCTGGTCGCCCTGCCGGAAATTGAAGGGAATAACGGCCGGTTCTGAATCCAGCCCTTGGTGATGACCCTCGGTTGGCTCGACGGACGACGATGCGCCAGCGTTTCCCACCATCGCCCACAGCAGGTCCTGATCGTAGCCTTCGGGAAGGACGAGCTGATCGCTGGCCTGAAACGGTGCGCCGGCGTCTTCCATCAGCTCGCGAACGACTGAACTGCCGGGCTCGCTCACCTCGCGTCCGATGGCATCCCCTTCCGTATGGCTTAGTGTTCTTTGCCTCTTCGCAGGCCTCAACTCCCCGGTGTAGTCCTCACCCAAGAGGACCTCGTGACTTGAAGAGGGAGCGCTCCCGGTCAGCTCGTTCCGAGCCGGTTGGTAGCCGTCGCTCCAGTTGAGCTGAACGGCTTTTCCGCGGTCCGGTCCCTGGTGATCGCGCGCGGTTGGGAGAGACGATGTTAGGGTGGGTTCGCCCATCATCCCTCGCAGCGGGTCCTGATCGTGACCTTCCACAGGCAGCTCTACCGGCCAAGTCCAAGCTTCCCGCGGCGCGCTGTGCTGGGCAGCGGTGTCCCCGAGGTGTCTGGTGACGGCGTCTTCGGGATGAGGACCGTGAGCCCCCTGGTGCCCAAGTTCCAAGGCCTCGATGAGGCTACGCTCTTCCTCAGTCAGAGGAAAATAGTAGGGATCTGAAGAAGCGGGGATCTCTGCAACGGCAGGGGGATCAAGCTGCGGCACTTCATCCAAGTACGGCTCAAACTCCGCTTGCTGCTGTTGCGGTTGTGACACCGCGGCGTGGTCACGGTCGAATGGGTTGATGCTGTTAAATGGGTCCATGTCAACTCCCCGGGGTTTGAGTCGATTCGCAATGCGGAGACGATAGTGGCGCTCTCTCTCGTTCTATTGGGATCAGCTGTCGAAAAGCTGACGCGCTTAGAGACTTACGGATTGCGATCTCAAATCAGTCATTTCGCCGCTTTGGACCGCGACTCGTGATGGGACTGAGCAGGCGGCATGGCTTTGCCCGTTCGGGACGAGCACAATGGCGTCGGCACTCTGACGCCGCGACCATCTCGGCAACTGATTGGGTCTCTTCAGTCAACCCGCACGTTTCGAGGCCACCTCGATCAGCTTGCACCATCAATTTTACGGTTTGTGGCGATAACGCTTTCTTGGCTCGCACGCTCGGTTGCCGCACCGCGGCGGATGCTCTCAATCGGATTGTAGTTCTCAGCTGGCTCTGGTGCTCGGCAGGAAAGTCATAGACAGCCAATAGGCTCAAGATTCGCAATCCTTGTCCGGCAATAACGTCATGCCATATTTAGCGCGATTCTCGACCAAGGTATCGAGTGCATGCTCCAACCGCTCGGCTTGGCGCCATTGAGATCCTGTATGGCCTTCTTGCCGCTCTGAACCGGCTCGGGATGTCTTTGAGCACGTTGACGGCTTTTTGCTGCCAGCGCTCGTATTCGCGCTGCGATTGGTCATTCAGGCTCAAAATCATCGAAGGTGAAAGGTTCGTTGTATCCTTTCCAGCAGGGCCGAGAGCGCCTCCTGGATCGCCGGTCGACATAGCGCGCAGCTAAGGGGCGGGCAGCAGGCGATCGAGGCTCCTAGTTCGCCGCGCTCGGACTGGCAAAATCACCGAGGTGAAGCCGATCCAACTGGCGAGCCGCTCGCGCGCCGGTCCTCACCTTGGGCCTGGCAATCTCGATCTCGCCGATATCCGTTGCGATGTTGCGCGCCGGGCCATGGCCGTTCCGCACGGCCGGCGCGACCATCCGCGGCGGCTTCAGCTCGCCGGCGTCTGCGGAACGCGGCAATTCCGTCTGGACGGCCCGGACGAACAGATCGCGCGCTATGTTGCGGAGAATTTGTAGCAGTGCATGATCAACCGCAGACGGCTGACCGAAGGGTAGGATGTTGATCGTCTCCTTCGGGCCGCATCGGCTCCTTGAAGAAGTTCTCGCAGGTTCGCCATCCGCCTGGATACGCCGGCTCTCTGAGCGTTATCACCCAGATTCCTGCGCAGCTCCCGCTTTCTTCGTATTCACCCGGTCCCGTTCAAGACCTCTATGTGCAGAACCCGACAGCAAATTGCAATTGAGTCGATCTGAATCGCAGAAGGATGCTTGCCTGAACCAAGCTCGCGGGTCCTGGCATGTCGATTGCTAGGAAGTGCCTGATACATCATGCCACTAACTAGACGCAAAGGCTAAGACAGATCCAACTTGCTGTCCAAACGAATTCTCTAGCATACAAGCGGCGCTGTTAACTGCCGCTCCGCTAACGGAGCCAGTCATGCTGATCGACACCTCCAAAATCTTCGACTCCATTCGCATCAACAAGAAGGAAGCGCGGGAGCACCAGACCGCGGCGCTATGTGAATGGCCTGGTTGCCAAAACAAGGCTACCCATCCCGCGCCCAAGGGCCGCGACAATGCGCGCGAATATTGGCACTTCTGCATCGACCATGTTCGCGAATACAATGAGTCCTACAATTTCTTCTCGGGGATGGACGCGGAAGCGGTCGCGCGCTACCAGAACGACGCGCTGACCGGCCATCGTCCGACCTGGAAGATGGGCGAGAACATCAGCGCCCGCAAAATGGTCGGCAGCGCGGCCGATTTCGAGGACGACTGGCATGCCTTCTGCACGCACCTCGAGCTGAACGGACGCGCCGGTGCCCGCCCCCGCGCGGAGGCCAAGCCTGAGGCGCGCAAGATTTTAAATGCCGAGCGGAAAGCGTTGCAGGTGATGGGCCTGAATGCCAATGCGACGCTCGGCGATATCAAGGCGAAGTACAAGGCGATGGTCAAGCAGCTCCATCCCGATGCCAATAGCGGCGACCGATCTACGGAGGATCGCCTGGTCGAGATCATCAAGGCCTACCATTACCTGAAGACCGTGGTGCGCGAGAGCTAGGGCGGACACGACTTGAACGGCTTCACCCCACCGGCCGCTACTAGTCCTTCATCGTGTGAAAGCTGCATCCGAGCTGGCGTGTAATCCGCTTCAGACCCCCACGCCTAGGCCGAGAGGAGCAGCATCTCCGCCACGTTAGCAGGAGTCTTTATCAACAGCGCGCCCCGGATCAATCCACGACGAGCCTTCCGTGATTCTTTCCTCTTTCATTTGCTCGCTCCTCGGCGTTGCAAGGAGGGGGCTAGTCCTCACGACGCCGAAGGGGGCGGTTCGCAAAGGCGCGCCACAGCGAAACGCTGAAAGCGCCGGTCCTCGGCTGCTCAAAGAACCCGCAAGACTAAACTGCTGCTGCGCTGCTCGATTTCAAGGATGGAAAGGCCCTTACTCGATTTGGCTTGCGCGTTAGGACCGCACGGGCAGCGCCCACCTCGTTCCGCGTCAATGCAGGTGAGGCAACCGCAATCATGCTCTTGATCTATATCAATTCGATGTCGCGCCTGACGACGTTGTCGCATGTTCGACGTATGTCGCATTCGCTCGAAACAACTCAGATGAGACCGTCTTTCTCTGAGTGCCTCTCTTCTTAAGGGGCCATTTTGCCAAATCGGAAAGTGGTACGAGAATTGCTGTGCCCACCATGCTGGTTCTTGGAAGTCCTGAGGATCGCATGCACGGTGTCGTCCTTATCAAGCAGCTGGTTGTCAATGTCCGCGAGTGGCGGCCCAACATGCGCAAGCGCCGGAGAGGGGCTGCACCGGTCCGTGACCTCAGGCGTGTCGAGCTGCGCGAAGAGTTCCGTGCCGAGCGCACTTCTTTACGTCGCCGCTTGAGACGTTGGTATGTTCTTACGAGAAGTGCTGACCTTGTCCGCCGCAACCGTTGCATCATTTGCCAGCCATTCTTTCGAGAGTCTGGCTACGCACGTGACGATTCGGCAGCTCGGATAGCAACCCGACCCGGTCGGCAACGAACCAAGTCAGCTCCGCGTTGGCTCAACCTGCAGGGGGCGCGTGCCGGTTTGCTCCACCTATCTAATCGGTACGCTCTGGGACCCGGGCAAACATTTCGCGCCCGGCGCTTTCCTTCGCGCGGGCGTCCAGCTGCAACAAGCAGAGCCAACATCTGTACAAGTAAAATGGGAAATAGAAATGGATGACCAATCGCACGGCAAAATGCCACTCTCTTCAAGCGGACGGGAAAGCCGCGGGCCAGACCTATTCAGCTTCGTCGAATGCGCTACACAGACAAGATCAATCAAAGCGCTGTTCGAGCTTCTTGTGAGTTTCGCGAGCAATGAAGGCTTTAATAAAGTCGCGTACGGAGCACTCACCTGCTCGAATGAGCGTCGTCTGTTGGACTATCTTCCGCCCCCGCCAACGATAAACTTCCCGTCTGATTGGTGCCAACGCTATGCTGAGCAAGAGTATCGAGCGATCGACCCGGTAGTTCGGCGGACAGCAATGCTGCCAAGGCCCTTTCTTTGGGATGACCTAACCAATAAATATAAACTGCAGCCCCGTGAGCTGCGCGTCTTGCACGAGGCCAGAGAAGCAGGTCTTAAGCATGGCATAAGCGTGCCATTGTTTGGATCGCAAGGCCGATTGGCTTTCGTATCGTTTGCATCTCCCTTCGATGATGCCGATCCACACAATCGCATGGCTCATCTCACGACATTGGCGTCGGCGTTTCACAACGCTGTCGCGCAGATTACACCGCCCCTTGATGAAGATTGCGAGACAGACATTCCGCTCACCGAGCGAGAAACAGAGTGCCTATACTGGGTCGCAGAAGGAAAGTCAGCCTGGGTAATCGGGCGACTTGTGGATGTCAGCGAGAATACCGTCAACTTTCACATGAAGAACGTCGTCAGAAAGCTAGGGGCGGCGAACCGGACAAATGCTGTACACAAAGCAACCCGACGCCGCATCATTTAACTCCGCGCCCGTTTGAAGGCACGCTCAAAGGCCCCGTCTTCGGGCGGGCTCTTCCCTTCTTGCCGCGGATCGGGACAACCGATCTCTAGTGGCTTCGGCGATGTACTTCAACGGAAGCCGCTCAAACCAGATAGCTGGGCAGGCAAGCGCATCAGGCGCGCCTATGCGGTGTCCCGCAACAGCGCCCGGTGTGGACTTGGAGCGTCGTCGTTGCATGCAAGTCCCGTTGCGCCAGACTCTCAATCCGCCTCTCAAGCGATCTAGTGTTGCTAAACAGGCGGCTCAACGAGACGGCGGAAGACGCCGACATCATCTTCATTCTCTCCAGCAACCGTCCCGAGGCGACCGAGGCCGCGCCAGCCGTCCCCGCCTTATCGATCAGGCAATCGAGGTGCCGCTGCCTGATGCGATTCGCCGAGGCAAGGTGGTTCGCGCTATGGCAGCGGCTTGCCGGTGGACGAAGCCATGGTCGCTGAAGCCGTGCGCTTCACCGCGGTGGCAGCGCCGCCTTACAATTGTGGCGCGATTTCCATCAACGTGAAGCGACCTGCTCGTGCAGCGAGGTCAATCGCCTATCTGGGCATTGTGGTAAGGGTTCTCCAGCCATCGACCTTGCCGCATGTTGATCTGGCAGGAGGTGAGCAGGCCAGGACAATATTGCCGTGGCGGCCGCTGATGGCAAACGGTCTTGATCTTGATCCGTCGCTTGAACTTTTCGTTGGCCGCCCAATGGCGTTAGTAACCGGTATGAGATCTGCCGGTGCCAACGTTCCGCTGCGGTGTTCTACAGCGTTTTGTATGGTACTGGTATCGGCACAGAGGCAGCGGGAGCACGAATTGCGGGTCCGGCGATACAGGCAATGAGCCGGGAGTTCGAGTTGGAGCTGGCCACCTCTGCGACTCAACACGTTGTAGCAAGAGCCTCTAACTCGCACTTGTCGTCTCGCCGCAGCTCAGATGCCGATGAGACGAGTGATTGGACTCGGCATCCAGCGAAGCTTCGGAGGGATGTTTGGGGTGGCGGCAGGCTCCGCCGGCAACGCTGATATGACGCGGAGTGCGCTAAAGCGCTGGCAAGACTCTGCTGGCCAGCGATGAGGTGGTGCTCGAGGTCATAGGCAACGGCATGGCGGTCTACGCGCGTGCGGACGCCTTTCGGCCCATGTGATTGTCGGCAGTCCGCTGCAAGCGAAGCAACTCGCGCAGGCTCTCGACAAAGCGACATGATCGTCCCGGTCACGCCGGCCAATTTGGAGGAGGAAGGTATCCTTCCCAGATTCGGACGCGTGAGAGGCCCAGAACCGACATCGCGAATACGTTGGGACCTTCGCCAGGACAAGCGGAAGCGCAGGCACAATAGTGCCCGCTGTTCGATCTTCCGCCGATTTTGCCTCAGCAACTTGGGCAGCTGACTTGTTTTCGACGAACATGGGGCAGGCGCTGCGCTAACAGGCAGCAGGCTTTAGGCAGCCGAACGCGACGATAACCTCGCAATCTCTTTTGGCGCAGGGCCGATCTCGCGGCCGGTTCAACCCGCCACCTCAACTGTTTTGACTGCGAGCCTTAGTGCCAGTCCGTTTGGGCAACGTTCTTCCATGATTGGCTTCAAAGTTCGTCGCCAATTCCGAGCGTGCAGCAAGGCTCTTTGTTAATGGCCTATCAGAGTGGCGGGCAGGCACCGATCCTAATCCCAACGCACCTATGGTCCTACGGGATGGTGTAGGATCGCCGCTACTCTCAGAAGTCACCGAAACTGCCGCGGACTGCCAAGTCCTTCATCGGAGTGTCGCCACAGTGAAACTGTCCTGTGGTTCATGTCCTCGGGTCAAAGTGCCACCTCCTAATCTCTAGTTCTCTAGTCTCACGGACTTAACGAAGGAGTTTCGCAAGTGTTTCGGTGTCCCGCTGTTGGCTGCCTTCATTAAATATCTCACCTCGCATCTGCTTTTGCGCGACATCAAATACGCGTGGATCAGCTCCTGACTAGATGAGCAAAACGCGGGCCAACTTCAGTAAAGGTTCTTGCTTCATGGCGCTCACGCAGAGATTAGAGTTCCGGCAGTCGCAGTCGCTGGTCATGACGCCGCAGCTGATGCAGGCGATCAAGCTGCTGCAATTGTCCAATCTCGATCTCACGACCTTCGTGGAGGAGGAGCTCGAGCGAAACCCGCTGCTGGAGCGAGCCAATGACCATGTAGCTGGCGCCGAAGCCCCGACTGAAGTCGATCAGGTCAGCGGCGAACAGCTGGCGGAGGCAGCTGCGCGGAACGCCCAGGATGCCGCGCCGACCACCTATACCGAATGGGGCGGCGGCGCCTCCGGTGACGAAGACTACAATCTCGAAGCTTTTGTCGCGGCCGAGACAACGTTGTCGGACCATCTCGCCGAGCAGCTCTCGGTTGCCTTCACCGCGCCCGGGCATCGCATGATCGGCCAGTACCTGATCGACCTCGTCGACGAGGCCGGCTATCTGCCGCCCGATCTCGGCCAGGCCGCCGAGCGTCTCGGCGCGTCGCAGGCCGAGGTCGAAAGCGTCCTCGCCGTGCTGCAAAAATTCGATCCGCCCGGGGTCTGCGCGCGCTCCTTAAGCGAGTGCCTGGCGATCCAACTGCGCGAGCTCGACCGTTACGACCCCGCGATGCAGGCGCTGGTCGAGCACCTCGATCTGCTCGCCAAGCGCGACATCGCGGCTCTGCGCAAGATCTGCGGCGTCGACGATGAGGACATCGCCGACATGATCCGCGAGATCCGCCGCCTCAATCCCAAGCCCGGCATGAAGTTCGGCTCGGCGCGCCTGCAGACCATGGTGCCCGACGTCTATGTCCGCCCGGGTCCCGACGGCGGCTGGCATGTCGAGCTCAACAGCGACACCTTGCCGCGCGTGCTGGTCAACCAGACCTATTATTCCGAGCTGTCGAAGAAGATCGGCAAGGACGGCGACAAGTCCTATTTCACCGATGCGTTGCAGAACGCGACCTGGCTCGTGCGCGCGCTCGACCAGCGCGCCCGCACCATCCTGAAAGTGGCGACCGAGATCGTGCGCCAGCAGGACGGGTTCTTCACCTACGGCGTCGCGCATTTGCGCCCGCTCAATCTGAAGGCCGTCGCCGACGCCATCCAGATGCACGAGTCCACGGTGTCACGTGTCACCGCCAACAAATACATGGCGACCAACCGCGGCACGTTCGAGCTGAAATATTTCTTCACGGCCTCGATCGCCTCGGCCGACGGCGGCGAAGCGCATTCGGCGGAAGCGGTGCGTCACCACATCAAGCAGCTGATCGATTCGGAGGAGCCCTCCGCGATCCTGTCGGACGACACCATCGTGGAACGGTTGCGCGCCTTGGGCATTGATATTGCCCGCCGCACGGTCGCGAAGTACCGCGAAGCCATGCGCATACCCTCCTCGGTGCAACGCCGCCGCGACAAGGAGTGGTCAACGATCAACAGTCGAGCATCGGCAGGAACTGGCCTCCAGGAAGAAACTCCCAGCCGTCGATTTGGACTCCACAAGCTACTCTTTGGATTTGCCTGAAAGTGGGTCTTTGGCGCGACATTTGTTGATTGGTGATTGAACGAAGCCGCTCGCGCCGACTGCCGTCTGAGAGGATCCGGGTGTTCTCAGGGCCGACCCCTTCAGACAGGACGTTTCTGATGGCTCAGGTGAGCCGCCGCATGATCAAGGACATGACGGTGGGCACTTGTCTCCGGCAACGCAGCCGATCATATCTCGACGCGGTATCGAAGCCTAGCCGATTGTTTTCGCCGATCGCCCGCTTGGAGGATGTTCATACGTTCCAGGTTCACCTTTTGGGTGACAGGGATCTCTTGGCGGCATCTCAACCAGATGGTCTGTGCGTTGCACTTTTTCGACGGCGTGACGCTCGGCCACAGCGAGAGTCCCGAGCGCATCGCCTACGCGCGAGAGCCTCGCAAGCTGCCGATCGTGCTGATTGCCGAGGAGGTGGTGAGCTTGCTGAAGGCAATCCTGAGCCTAAGGAGCCGCATAGCGCTGACGACGTCCATGCCGCGGGATTAGGCGTGTCGGAAGTGGCTTTCCTCGCGATCCCGGATATCGACAGACAGCGGAAGGCAATCCGGGTCGAGCGGGCAAGGGCGGCAGGGACGTCATGCTCTCGCCACGACTTCTTAACAGTCTAAGGGCCTATTGGCGGCTAACCCGACCGACACGCAGGCTATTTGCCGGCCGCGACACTTAGCGGCCGCTTGATGCGACCGTTCTTTATGCTGCGTGCTGCTCGGCCCAAATCACAGCGGATCTGAACAAACGCGTGACGGTGCACACAGTGCGACACAGTTTTGCGATCCATCTTCTAGAGCGGTGCCGATATTCGTGTGATCCATTGTTGATGTGGTCTGCGCCGCAATCGGCCAGGCACTTGACGCCTTCTATGCTTTGACCGTCGCATGGGCCAGCCGACCAGGCACCGGATCTCGCAGGTCGTTGGGAAGCCGAATTTCGCGTCGACGTACTGAACAGCAATCGGGCTCTGGGATAGGCGAGGGGCGGCGTGATCCGAAGCCTCGAAAGGCTCGGGGTCGATGCAAGCGAAGTCGGGCGTCGACGTCCTCGCTCTCGCGGCGATGGTGCACGCCGCTGAGAGAGGGATGAATCGGCTCGGCGGATCATCCAACGTAGCCGCGCCGACGTGCACGTCGGCGGGCAACGCCTTGCTCATAGAGTCTTGAGATACTCGACAAGCGCTCGCCGTTCGGCGTCGGTCAATTCTGGTCCGATCACGCCCGGCGGTTTCCTTAAGTCGGTTTCCTTGCCCTCGAAGGAATGTCCGCGATTGCTGTTCCCAAGCAGCGACACATCGAAGTTCGTCAAGCCGGCCGCACAACTGTCGGCCGACTGTGCTTTGGTAACAAGTCCGACATTGATCGGGTCGAACGCACGGCTGCCGACGCAAAACGACGTCGGCCGCTGGCCCTGCGGTACCAACATGTCTCTCAGCGTCGGAACGGACCCGTTGTGCAGATAAGGAGCTGTCGCCCAGACACCGTCCAACGGGCGCGCCCGGTACTGAGGTTCAAGGGCGAGAACAACTTCGTCCTTCCCGTTGCGGCTTGCACGCGCCCCGACATAGACCCGTTGGTTTTGGCAGTTCTTTCTCGGTCCCCACATTTGACGCTTAGTTTCTTCAGAAGTGCCGTTCGCAATCATCCATTGGTCAATCGTCTTGCCGACCACGTCCATGAGCGCGAGTACAAACAGACGATCTGCCCCTTTATCTGCCGGAAGGCCACAACCTCCGGCTTTGTTGAGGTCATCTGCAGGATTTAATCCTAGTGACGCGGGTCGGTGAACGCGCCGCGTCGTGAGGACGCTGGATTGTTGGGGGTCGGTGCCGATCGCTGTGACCGGCATCTGGACCACGTTGAAATAATGCCGTCCGCCGATCTCCACCCAATTCTTCTCGTTCTTGGCTGAGCGATCGGGGTTCTCTGGGCTCCAGAACGAATCTTCCGGCCACTTTTTGTCGAAGGCAGTATCGTTGACCGGGCCCCGGTGGCATTCAAAGCAGTGAGCGCGATAAAGATCGCGACCTTGTTCGACGAGCTTTTCATCAGTCGCCCAAGCCGGGTCACCGCGGAATTTCTCCTGCGCGTCCTTCCATTGGGGGGCCACGAGCCCGGTAAATTTTCCGCGGCTTGCATCGCCCGCCGAAAAGGGATCGGCGCCGCGAAGAAGCTCTTCGAACCGCGCGATTTCGGATAGATGTATCGACGACGCAAAAAGCGGCCGTCCGGGCGCGGCCGCTGTCATATTGATTGTCGCGCTGACACCGAGCGCCTCGCCGGAATTGCGAACGAGTTCGTTGAGAACAGAAGCGTCATACTGTGCCCAAAGGAAGTACGGCGTGTCCCAGATTGGCGGAAAGCTCACGGGCGCATCGTGCCGCGCGAAATTGCCCTTGAGGAGTGGGTCCCGGAGTTCGCCAGTCGCGGGATCGAGTAGGCTCGTATAGAAAACCTGGTTCCCGATCCGGTTCAGCGCATCAAGTCGACCGAACCCTTCGTCGAGATCCGCCACTCCCTGTCCCGTCAAAAGTCTGTCGGCCGCTGCCTTTTGGTTCTTGATCTTTTGAAGTGCGAGCTCCAGATCGCCTCGAATCTGCTTTCGATCGACGCTTTGCCCTTTGATCCGCTCCAGCTTGCTGGCGAAACGCTCAAATCGCCATGGCAACATCAGCGCGTAGCCGATCGATAGCCCGATCACTCTTTCAACGTCGCCGACATTGACCATCGCCGGCCCACCGTCGAGCCGTATGCTGACATTCTTGTATTCGAGATGCCCCGTATGACAGGCGGCGCAGGTTAGCCCGATCTGATCTTCATATGGGGCGCCCGCGTCGGATCGACGCCGCCCTTGAGGATGGCAAAACCGACCGGCAGCCTTCTGGGGTCGTCAAGACAAACCCCTGCTCAGGAAGCTGCGGATCTTACAGAGCAGTCCCGCTCGTCACTTTGCTCAAGTTGGCCGCTTCGAAGTCGTCCCATCCAAAAGCGCGACCATTGGTAATCACGATCCGTGCTGGCCAAGGCTTACCAGCTCCGTCTCCTCGCTCGTCCTCGGTGTAAGAGCCTCTGCTGGTAGATGGATGAGTTCGTCCAGATGGGAGCCAAATCGCTTCTCCGCTGCAGCAATTTCAGAATCGCTCGCGACGGCAAACAACGCCTTCCAAGACTTATGAACCATTCCATCCGCCGAAGTTCGAGCTCCTGTCCGGCATCAACAGGTGCGCCCGCCGCCGACCGCTCGATCATAGATGCGGGCGGAAATTGGCGACGCCGGTGATGCGGGCATCCTTCAACGATTCGGCCATATCCTCCCAGCAAGCGAAAGGGTCGATCATGATTATCGCCGCATAGACATGAGGAGCTGACGTTGTCTTGTCGAGGGTTAGCAAGTCTCGCAAAAGACAGTCGTTTCAATCGCGGATTGGCAAGGGCCGCCATGACCAGCAGGGAGCCTTCTGGAAGGCTGCGCAAAGAGGACGCGTAGACTTGCAATTCTGCGCCTTTAGCTATTGTCCGTTGTGCGGCAAGTTTGCCGGAACTGCTCTCAACGTTTCTACCCAATGTTACCCATTTGGACGCCTCGCGGATCTTACACCCGGGTAGAGCCGGGTCTAGACCACCTGTTGTTAGGAATGGTTCTGGGAGGAAGATCGTGTCTCACCATTGCACGGACGACCTGAGGTCGGCCTGGGATGGTAACCTGTCCGAACTGGCGACTGGATCCGCGACTACGGATGCGGTCGCGATCGTGGCCACGCTGGATACCAAGGGCCGCGAGGCGTCTTACCTTGCGGACATTATCGAGGCGTGCGGCCGCAAGACCATCCTGATCGACATCGGCACTAAGAGGGATGACCGCGACAAACCAGCCGATGCGAAGACCCCCACGGAACTCTTGCAGCAGATTGCTGAAAGGACGCGCAGTAAGGTTGGTGACCTCCTGGGGGCAGGAACGATCAGCGCGATTGTCGGGGTTGAGGGTGGCAGGGGAAGCGCAGTTTTCGGCGAAGTTGTGTCTGAGCTGCCTTATGGCTTTCCAAAACTTCTGGTGAGCAGCGCAAGGCCTGCGCTACTCGCTAAATTGGCCACTCACAGCGACATCATCCTCTATCCGGCGCTGGTCGATCTGTTCGGCCTCAATGTCTTTACCACAAGGTTGCTCGAGAACGCGGGGCGGGCCATTGCGGCCACGCACTATGCTCCCGTCAAGCTTGGGCGAGACAAGAAGATCGTCGCGATCACGGCCGATCAGCTGCTCCATTTTGCGTGCGAGAAATCTCCCCGTCTTGGCGGAACGACGGCCTTTTCGAATGGCATGGTCTGGGTTCCCTGTTCTGCTCAGGCGCGCGCGGCTAACATCGATGATACCATCGCCGATGCGAGGACATACCTGCAGCACGAACTCGGCGTTTATTATCGTGCGCAATTCATTGATGCTTATCTTGAAGACAGCCCGCCGGCGCTAACCGCGCTCGAGAACGGCACGAGTGTCAAGTTTACCCTAGCCATTACGCCCGATTATCAGTCGAGCCAACTTGGCGGCGCTGATAAGGGACAGGCATTGAGCCCCGCCCCCTATGATGGGCGGCTTCTAGGCAAGGACTTCGATTTGATTGGTCATCCCATTCGGGTTGTGCCCGGGGGCACGATGATCTCATCGAGTGAGGTGAAAAGCTTTCTCAACCCACTCCAATCTGTTGCGTCGCTCAAACACGTCTTAACTTGCCTGAGCCGCTATGGGCGGGATCGGCTCAGCTTCAGCCGTGGTACTGAGCTCAGCGGGGGAAATGCCTTGATCGCGCGGCTGCTGGTGAGCCTGCGCGAGTACGGCGTAGAAATTTGGCCATATTCTCCAGCGGTCGAACTCACGAAGGAAGACTGGCGCGTCACGGGTGCCATTATCAAGCGGATCAACGTTGGCATCCGCGTGCGCGCCTCACGTGGTGTTGTTCTCGCAACTGGCGGCTTTGCCCGGAACGCGCAGTTGAGAACGGACCTCAGTGGTGCACACCAGCATGATGTTACGTTGGCCCACGCCGATGTTAACGGTGACGGCATTGGGCTTGCAACTACGCTCGGGGCCGCCATCGACAAAGATGTCGCATCGGCCGGCTTCTGGACCCCGGCTTCAATCCTGAAACGCGGCAGCGGCTCGCAGGTTGTGCCATACGGCTCGCTCGACCGCGGCCGTCCTGGGGTCATTGCTGTCGGTCCAAATGCCAGACGCTTCGTCAACGAATCGAATTCGTACCACGATATTTGCCTGGCAATGTTTGAAAACGGCTATCCAGCAGATAAGCGATTCTACTTCATCTGCGATCACCAGTTCGTTCGATTGAGGGGTATGGGACACCTACTGCCATGGCCCTGGACGTTGAGCATCGGTAAATATGTGCGCCTTGGCTACCTCAAGGCAGGTGAAACGATTTCTGAGCTCGCAAAGCAGCTGGGACTAGATCCCGCTGTGCTTCAAAAGACGATCGAGGAACACAACGGGCACGCTGCCCAAGGACGGGATCCCTCTTTAAGCGTGGGGAATCGGCTTTCAATCGCACGCTCGGCGATCCGACCGTCGGGAAAAATCCAAATCTTGGACCAATCAAAGACGGACCATTGTCGCGCTGCCGATCGTTCCGGCAACGCTCGGCACGGCGACCGGATTGGCGACGGACAGTTACGGAAACGTCCTGGATGCACAAGGCAACGCAATCCAGGGTCTTTATGCTTGCGGCAACGACATGACGTCGCCGATGCGCGGAATTTATCCTGGCGCAGGCATAACAATCGGTCCCGCCATCCTATTCGCATATCGCACCGTCAACGCAATAGTGCTTTCCGCTGATCAGGAGCAAAAAGCCGTCGCCTCCGGAGCTTGAGCGTGTACCACACTCGTCTGTGGCGGGGAATATGTGCTCGGGTCCGGGGCGCGCATCGATAGAAACGTCGGCCCGACCCGCGACATCCTGAGAGGGCGGCCGGGTTCGAGTTTGGTGAGCCCCGGCGGAGGGGGAGATCGGCGCACGAACTGTCTTCGATGTATCGCAAAGAGCTCGGCTCCTAGTAGGTGTTCCAAGACATATGACAGCGGGCGAAATCGATCGTTCAACAGCTAGGCGGCGTAGTGAGGAGTCGAAAATGTCAGGACAAGCGGCGCAGGCGTCTGCTTCCCCGACGCGATCGCAATCCGCTGGCCGCGAGGCAGTGATGCAACTCGATAAGATCGATTTTCGTCTTCTTGATCTCGTCCAACGAGACAATCGCCTCTGTAGTGAACAACTTGGAGGGAAGGTCGGCCTATCCGCATCCGGAGTTCAACGTCGGCTGAAGCGCCTTCGATCGACGGGTGTCATAGAGGCCGACGTTTCCATCATTTCTCCAAAAGCAATTGGGCGTAATGTGACCGCAGTGGTTCTCATTTCCTTGGAGCGCGCGCGTGCCGATACCGTTGATCGTCTAAAGAGGCAAATTAGCAAGATGCCTGAAGTGATGAGCGCATTCTACGTTACAGGTCTGGCTGACCTCGTCTTGCTAGTTACCGTAAACGACATGGAAGATTACGAGCGGTTTGCTCGGCGCCTTACAGAGGAAAGTTCAGACATAAAGCGCATTGAAACGATGGTGGTCATGGATCGGTTCAAAGCAGGATTTACTTTGCCAATAGCCTCCATCGCATGGTGTTAAGCGACTGACGAAGAGGACATTGGCTTGCAGTCCGTAAGCGTCGGCTTTGGTCTTTATAACTAGATCGATCACAATCTTCAGATGGGGGATACGTTGCGTCGCTCGCGTCACGCCAAGATCGTGGCAACAGCCGGTCCGGCAAGTGCCGAGCCTGAGAAGATACGTGCTCTCTACCTTTCCGGGGTAGATATCTTTTTCGGCTAAACTTCAGTCACGGAACCCACGAAGACACGCCAAGAGTTATGTGTGTATCCGTGAACTCGAGCGGGAATTCGGCTGGCCGATAGGCATCCTGCAGGATCTCCAAGGTCCAAAGCTCAGCATCGGATCCTTGAAGAAGGCAGGCTGGTTTTGCGTGCTGGAGAAACGGTCCGCTTTGTGATGATGGAGCCAACGGAGCAAAGCAATACTCTTGCCTCATCCGGAGATTTTTGCAGCCGTCCATCCCGGACAAGAACTTCTCATTGACGATGGCCGGGTGCGCTTGAGGGTCACCGAGCCGCGAGACAGAGAAATCGTTGCGCAAGTGGAGGTCGGAGGCTTGGTGTCGGACCACAAGGGGGTCAACGTACCGGGGGCCATGCTCGCCTTATCTCCGCTCACCAAGAAAGATCGCGCCGACCTAGCGTTCGGCATTGACCTTGGAGTCGACTGGGTGGACTTGTCCTTTGTTCAGAAACCGTATCGGGCCCGGTCACAGCTGAATGCTGAGGGTGGTCCATATGACGATCGGGTGGCCTTCCGCAGCGCGATAGAGCATTGTCTTAACAAGCGACAACGCGAAGATTGTTTTCGTCAGCTCCCACGCAAGAGTCCGACAAGTTTAGCGATACCGATCTGGCAAATCTCTTTGCGCCGTTGGTCCATGGGCTCAAATAGCTGCGTGACCCGGAGCTAGGTCGGTCGATCCACATGCAGCAAGCAGCTCTACCGACCAGCGAATAGCTGGTATTGCGGTCGCCAGTTGAAACAAGAACAATTATTGGAGGCTTGGACTTGAGCCCTCCGATAAGCCTTCATATTTGCATGCTGCACATCGACGATCTTCCGATTAAAGTCATAAAGAGCCAAATTTAACGGTTGGGGGCGAGGGGACATGACGGACAGCTGGTCGCCAGCCCCATTGGCTCATCTGGCCGGAGAAGATCCTTGGGCCCACGAAGACGTTGTCGTTGCGGAAGTAAAGAGCTTTGACGAACGGCCCCACGCAAGGCAGCGCAGACTATTTCTGCGCTTGTGCCACTGAATCAAATCGAAGCCGTTCGGACGGGCCTGGTTAAACTGAATCACGATGTCAGTACCAGCGGCCCATCCGGTCTATTTGGAAGATCGTCCGTTCAAACCCGAATTTTGGATTGGAGCGAAAGGTCTGCCCAGCGATAAATATGAGCCGCTCGTACTCGCCTGGTCATTACATGAAAAAACGGTGCTCCAAACCGACCCTGGATTTCTGATGACTTATGGACTCGTCCCCCGCTCTGCGAATGAAGGGATTGTTTATTGGGACGACCCGCAGGAGCCGCGCCACAACATTGTGACCGTCGCTGCACCTTCCGTTGGAAAATATCCGCTGGGCACACACACCTATGTTTCGATTTCCAAGGATTACTTGCAGGACTACCTGACGCTCAGAAACATGGCACTTGTGCAGGTCTAGTGGAAGATACGGTGGGGCAAGAGCGATCCTGAAAGTCAAAAACGGCTAAAGGACAAAGAAGGCGTAGATATCGGTTTCGATGACCGACGACTGCATATCGGACGGGCGATGGACGATCGAGAGTCGGTATTTGCTCAAGTGTGGGGAGCTCGACTTCTTGTCATGCCCGGAGCGCTGCCTATGACAGCAGAGTCGTCGCGCTGGCCCGCTCCGAGAACAGCTCGCAGCGCTCCCCGCGAGATTGCGGCGATTGCGGGCGCGCTGATCCTCGCTTGTACCGTGAAAGAGAAAATCGGCGATCGCATCGGCGGATATCGTCGGCAAGGTGAACCTGTTGTTCTGCGGTACGGGGTGTGGCTGCATTTGTCCTCCGATTAGTGTTGAGCGGTCCCTCGCGAACACGAAGGGCTTTCCAGTCGCCACCGACGAGAGCTCTCTCAAGAGCACGATTTTCGGAACCATTTGGTGCTTGCCGAAAAAAGGTAGTTCACCGTGCAGGATGCCGCTCTCCCCTGCGAAGAGAGGGGCGAAGGGACCCGCCAATTGATTTTTTTGGTAGGCCTGAAGTCAATTTCATTCGTGTTGCAACGCAAAACGTTCCCAAGGTCTACGTCTTGCACATGCGTTAATGGTGCTCGGTACCTCATCGCATACGGCTGAATGAAATCACTGTAGCCAATTGCGGTGCGATCGTATGTCCCTCTTCCTTGCCTGTCCAAAACGATATGAACGAGATCTCTCGACCGAGTTGAGCCGGTCGTTTCGGATGGATCGTCGAATCAAGTGTTTCTCTGCACGGTGGGAATTTGACGCTTCTGCCGCGTCGCGTTAATGCTGCTCGTCCGCATTCTATAGGCCGCAATTAATCCCGTACGTCATGACGAACACAGCTCTGATTGCTGACCTCAAGAAACGCCTTGTCGCCTGGAGCGAGGGCGTCGTCAAAGACATTGACTCCGCCGGAGTGTTCTTATTCGGGAGCCTCGTCTACCGGGGCGGGGCGCAGTTTGGCGCGGGCAGCGACGTTGATCTTGTCGTGCTATTTCCCAACAAGCCTATGGACGCGCTCGCGCGGCGCGGTTGGCTCGAAAAGTTACTTGAGCACAAGATCCGTCTCGAAGCCGAGCTAGCTACCGTCTTGACCGAGGCAGATCCGGAAAAACCACTTTGCAGCATCGTCGTGTCGACGTCTCATGAGGTCATGGGAGACATTCACAAGGACGGCGCGCGAGGCTTTTTCAAGGAGAATGCCTATCTGAGTCTTTTGGATGGCAAGGAGTTTAAAGGCCTACCGGGCGCTGGCACGCGCGAAATCAAGGATCGCCTTGCAATCGAAGGACTACGGTTCACCCAAAAGAAGCGTAACACCTTTCTGGCCGTCAACGCCAAGGGAGAGGGCGGGATTAAGCCTTACGCCGGTGACGACCCCGCGCCGAAAGATATCATGCGCCATGCCGCCATGGCGGCACACTCTGATGATCGCCATGCCGACCCCGGCGCAGAATACGACACTCAAGAAGGCTTGGACTTCTTGACCCACGAGCTGTATCGCCGTCGAGGAGATGCCCCCGCTTACCGCGATCTGCATCATTGGCTTTCGGTGCGGCGTGGAGCGCGCGGCGATGTCGGGCCCCTCAAAGCGAATGACCACCTGCTCTTCGCTGAAATAATCGCCGATGCCGCGTGTGCTCGCCTGAACAAATCGGATGAACGGCTTCCCTCGTTGCGAGAGCACAGTACCGTGTGGTTCTCCGGAAGGTTTGCACAAGCCTTCCCCGGCGTGCGTGGCGTTCAATGGTTCAAGGACCCAGAACAGGTTAAAACACGTCTTCTCAAGCTGCTCGAGCCGCCTATCGAGTACGCCGATGCTCAGCCTGTTTGGTGGTTCCGAGGACCAAGCAATCTGCCGATCCGGGCGTTTGAACACCTTCGCGATCGTCTCTACCAGATGGACGAGAACGAGCTTTTGATTCGCCGGATCGCTGCCGTGAAGCCAGGCCCCTATTATTGCGACTTTATGTATGTCGAGCTTGATCCGATGGAGCCGATCGGGATCTATTCGCAGACGGCTGAGCGCATTGTTGAGGAAATGAGTGGTGAGGGACATTTCGGATACTATTGGGAAGAATATGGCTTGGTTGACGGAAAACACGTTATCAACCGATCTCAATATGACGATGGTGTAGCTGAGATTGGTGGTAAAATTGAAGATGTCCGCGGTCGAACGCAGCTCCGCGTGCGGTATGTAACGGCCTACAACTTCATCATTGCGGCCAGTCACTCGTCAATTAACAACGGTGACTTTGACAAATATCTTGAGGAGGTTATGAGCCGCATGTTGCACGGTGAAGATCTCTTGCAAGAGCTTGGCAAGGCTGTCCTGAGGCTGCCCAAACGCCATTAGCGATTGACTTCTCTGAATGCAGCTGAGCCGGCGTTCGGCCTTGCTCGCGAAGCTTATCGAGTGATCGATCGCGAAACATTCGCAATCCTTCCGCATCGATTCCCAATCCTTTCGATCCTCATCGACGTCCGATCTGGCTAGCCTCTATCTCCGATCAATCACCAAAAAGGAGATATCCATGAAAGTCATCACGGTAGGAAAAAGACTGGTCGCCGTCGAACAGGTTGCGTTGGTCGAACCCTTCGATCCCGCAGCCAATCCGGAGAAGGATTTCAAGGCGCGCATCGTTATGCTCAACCGCGATATCGTTCTCACCGAGCAGACGCCACAGGCGTTCGCTGCCGAGCACGAGCTGCATCTCTTCACCGAGGATGGCGTGGCCGTTAACCGGGCGATCGTCTTCAGGGTCAAGACCTTCGAGCCGACGGAAAGCTTCACTCCGTCGAAGCCCTACAAGACACGGCTCAAATGGCGGGATCTCACGGGTGGGGAGCAGAGCAAGCTTATCCTCACCACACCCGAGACCGTCATCGCAGAGCTCCTTGGCGCCAAGGAAGAACTGGCCAAGGCGGCGAAGCAATCTGCACGGCGTCCGGCGAGAGGCCCCAACGGATCGCGCAGGATGGAAGCGTTTCGCAGCTAACATCACAACCATCCTCGAACCGTGCAGATCACCCCCGCCAAGCAATTGGTGGGGTTTTCGCATGCCCCGCGAGACGTCTGACCTTAACGACAGAGCCAAACTATGCAATCTCCCCAATCTTACCGCTGGAGGTCACGGCGATGACTGTGTTTGGAAGTGAAACTGTCCTCAGAAAGGTTGCCAAGGGCATCGTCGAGCTTGGCTATGCGCGAGCCTGGGTTCACAGTGGGTATCTCTCAACCGCGAAAGACGAGCTGCAAGCACTTTGCCCCAACGCTGCGATTGGCTACGTCTTTGCCGGCGATGACCTGTTTGTCGATACCAAGCGCTGGCCCATTGATCCTGGTGCCTGGAACAGCTTTGCAGCAGCGCTAGACAACAATCCAAATCTTACACCCCAAGAACATGGCGTTCCTCCCGTCACAGACGGCTAGTTTGTTGATCTTGGCACCAAGGCGTCCGGCAGGCCATGATTAGGAACGAAGCCCCCTGTCGGACTAATGTCACGGGGAGTTCGTTGAGGTCGCCGACCAGCGGCGCAGGAGGGCGAATACCTAGCGAAAGCTTCAGCCTTCTCCTCCCGAGGCAACGAACGTCTTGATCTCTGCCGTCAGCCGAAACCATTCGCGATGTAGCGAGCGGCTTCGAAGCGCGTGTGAAAATCGCGTTCAAGTGATCGCGTGCCTGGGATCGTCGGGTGAATTGTGGGCTCGCCAGGCGAAGCCGTCCGCAGTGCCTTAGTCTCCGTTCAAGGCAAGAGGTGAACCCAATCTTCACGAATTCCAGATTGTCCGTGCTAACCAGATAGACCACCGATCCGGAGGACTTCTCCGTGCCGCCGTAGATCTCATTGATGATACGCCGGCATTGCCGACGCACATCTTCACCGAAACAATCGATCCGGTCTAGTCGTTCCTTTGAATATCCATACTGCACGCGCGCCGCCACCATTGCCTCATGAGCCACTGACGAATGGGGACTGCTCGCAAGCGTTGCGTACGCCTCGCGCAGAGATTTGACTGTCGACACGACATCATCGATCGAATTGAGGGCGTGTCGCTTCAATTGTTTATGGTCAAACTCCTCGGTGTCGGCACCGTATTCGATATCTTCCGAAAGCTCGCGGTCCATTTCACTCGGGTCGAAATGCTCATAAAGCCATCGACGGGCCGTCTCCTTCTTTGCCTTCGCCAACAACGTCTTTGCCGCTGTCCGTGACATATGACGCAGATCATCGTTGTCGCAGAGAATGATCCAATCCTCTGGCAACGAGTAAGGACGACGAGGCGCTCCAGCGTGTCAGCTAATGCGTGAATCGCTTGCTCTCTTTCGAGCATCATCTGCTCCATGCCTGCGAGGGCGTCGAATCGTATCGAGCAACGGGAAACTCCCACGCGTCACGTCAACGTGGCGCGCGGGCTGCTGGCGAGGCTTGCGAGCGCGGAGCAGTACCAGAAATGGCTGCTTGACAGGCTATTGTATGATACGCTGTTTCGGTTCGCGTCCGAGTGGACAATGACCGACAGCGCCCGGCTGTCAGCTCTGCAGACAGCCTACGCCGACGAAATCGGCGAGAACTGGCCCGAATTGCATATGAAGGACAATGATTCCGCTCAGATGGTCATTTGCGGCATCTGCGGCACCCGGTTCGTCGAGTATGTGACCGCCAACCGGCTTGACGAGAACGACCGCACGCCCGAGGTGCTGATCGCGGATCTGAAGCTCGCGACGGACCAACTGTGGGGCCGCCGGGAAGGCGATGTTCCCGGCGGCCTATTGATCGATCGAATGCCAGTTATTGGGTGCTGATCGCTGCTTCGGCGCGCGCGCGGATCATATCGACATCTTCGTGCTCCAGGCGCAGGGCAGCCGCCGCCGGCATGCCCTGCATCAGCAGCAATTGGCTGAAACGCTCGCGCATGAAGGCGGAGCGCAGCTCGGACGGCTCGATCAGCTTTTCCAGCCGGTCGGCCGCATAGCGCAGCGTCTCCTGATCGCCATTCCGCAAATAGCTGCACTAGGCCCGAATTGCCTAAGAACGTCTCCCAGCCCGTGGAATAGTGACGCTGCAATTGCGTGATGTCTTGCAGCACCACCCCCATAGCTTGACGCCGAAGCCGGGGAAGTACGCCGCGGCTCGTTCCATGAAGTCCATGTGGCCCAATACTGCGAACTCTTCCATCAGGAACAGGATCGGCAGCTGGTCACGAGGATAAGACCCGAAGCTTTCAAGCACCGTGCAGGTCAGTTGCACGATAATCCGCATCCGGCGCGCATGGCGCTCCATGCGTCCGACCGGCAGGCACATGTAGATCGTCGCCGGCCGATCGCTGCGCAATGTCGAGAGCCGGAAATCCGAGCGCCGCTGCGTGGCCCGCAACGGCAGAAGGAGGAAATCCGTATGTGCCGCCGCCGTGCTGAATATCGAACCTCTCTCCTGCTGCGGCGTCTGCTGGAAACTGGTACCGATCGCCGCAGCAATGCCACCGAAGCGACTTCCCATCGTTATCATCCGGTTTAGCAGCGCCTTTATGGCAAGCCCGTTCCGGTCGAAGTGCTGCCGCTTCTCCTCCGGCGATGCCTCGACTAAAGCGCGGTCGGCAGCGGCCTTAACCGCGTGCAACAGCGGCGCATAGGTCAAGCATAGAAGCTCGCGCGCCGTCACCGAATTGCGTTCGCTTTCCGGCAGCGTCAGTGTGCAGAGGATCAGCCCAGCAAGCAGGATGCGCGCACTGTCGTTCCAGTGCTTCGACCGCGCCCCGCCGTCGTCCGGCACCAACGCATTGACGATCGATATGACGTCATCCACAAGGTTGAGGTCGTCCGGATCGAGTTCAGCCATTGAAGCAGGCACTTGGTTCGCCCGATTGGCCGAATGGATTGAGCACATATACGTTGTGCCCCATCGCCCGCCGAAATCGGGCCGTTCGCGCAAGCTCGCCCTTGGGGTCGAGCACCAGCATCGAGCCGGGGGAGAGATAAAGGTTGGGCTCCAGCACCGTCGAGGTCTTGCCCGCACGCGCACCTGCGATGGTCACCATCCGCCTATCGTCGAGATACCCGAGATAGGTGCCGGCCAGCTTGCCGAGAATGATCTGCCCAAATTGAAATTGATAGCTGAGCAACTGTGCCGGCGGCATCCAGAACGTCATGCGCTCGCAGTCCCGGTCGAGCCGAGAGAGCAGCACCCCGCGCGGTAAAGCCTTTCCATACAGCTCGGCACTTCGCGCATCAAAGCCCGACAGCGACGGGTATCTGCCAAGCTGCGCCTCACTAAGCCTGGTCCGGTACTTCTGACGTTCGCTCTTGAACCAATCCATCATCCGTTGCCTCCTTTGCCTGGAAGGCTTGCGATAGGGTACGTGAGCGGCGTCGCGGGTGGAATGTTCGGCAACGCCCCGATTGTTACGAGGGATTCCGAAGCGGTGACCGCAGCCAGAAGACTTGCAAAGCTTTGCGGGTGAGCGCAGGCGAACGGTACGGCAAGCCAAATGACGGACGATGCCGGCACCGAACGGCTTATGGAAGAGAGCGAAGCCGAGGAACTTGCGCTGAAATCCGAATTCCAGCGCAGGCTGGCAGGCTTACGCTGAGAGCCGGGCGCGGCGCGAACTTTGCGAATGGCTTAGAGTGGCGATGAAGGCTCTGAAGGAGCGGCAAGCAACCCGGCGTCACGCGGAATTGGAGCTCCGCCGCAGTAGGATCGGACTCCGGTATGCCAAATTGCGGCACAGTTCAGGACCCACGATCTAACGGCGGATAGTGTCATGTTCGGAGCGGCGGACTCGTTTGAGCCGTCAATAATCAATCCGTGCAAAACAATGAAGACTCGCGCATTTTCCGCCCCCGGCATGCGGGTTCTGTTAATGTTCTGGAATGAGCGACGAATCGTCCCCACCAGCAAATTCAAACCCCTCTGGCAAACTCACGCCGTCGGGCTTCATGAGAAAGCTTCGGCCTGAGTATTACTCCGATACCGAGGATCGGGCGTCCTACGTCCTCGACAAGCCGGCGCTTGAATATCATCTCGATACGATCACCAAGCGCAATCAGACGCACGACTTCGAAATTTTCTGCCGCAAGCTTTGCGAGCGCACGATCTGCCCGCACTTGCGCCCTCAGACCGGGCCCGAAGGCGGGGGCGATAGCAAAGCAGACACCGAAACCTATCCTGTCACGAAGGGTGTCGCGGCACTTACTTATGTGGGGCAGCCGCGGGAGGGGAGTGAAAGATGGGCCTTCGCATTTAGCGCCAAGGAGAGATGGGCTCAAAAGGTCCGCAGCGATGTCGAGGGCCTCGTTAAGACAGGCCGCGGTTATGACCGGATCATCTGCATCACCAGCAGATTCGCGAAAGCCAAAGACCGGGCCCGACTTGAAGATGAACTAACCAAGCAATACAGCATTCCGGTCACCATCCATGATCGATCCTGGATTGTCACGGAGATCATCGAAAAGGATCGCAAGGATCTCGCATTCAACTATCTCGGGATCGGCCAGCAAAAGGATGATCCCCTGCGCCTCGGTCCTACGGACTATTCGCGGGCACGGCAATTGGCCGAGACCGAGAAGTTGCTCGATGATCCCGAAGCTTTCGAAGGCATGGAACGGCAGCGCGTCACCGAAGCCCTGATCGCCGCCAAACTCTCACGTAACCTCGAGCGTCCACGAACCGAGACGGACGGCCGCTTCTTGCGTGCTATTCGACTGGCGGAGGCCGACGGCTCCTATCGCCAGAAGCTTGAAGCCAAATATGAGCAGATCTGGACAGCCTTCTGGTGGTTCGACGACGTTGGGTTGGTCAACGGCGCCTATACGGAATTCGAGAAGCTTGCGTTGTGTGCAACACATTCCAAGAACCTTGAGTTTCTCTGCAACCTCAACCAGCTCCTGGTTAATTCTATCGGTTACAATCACCTCTCGCGCCAAGAATGCAAATACGATGAGCGTACCGCCCGCTTGAGGCAGGCGCTTGAACCAATCGCGGCCGATCGAAATCAACCCAACAATCGTTTGGAAGCTGTCACCTCCCTGCTGATCCTTCGCCTCAACGACGCGCTGCTCGAGCAGCAGCCCGAGCGCTTTTCGGGCGTGTGGCGAGACTACGCTTCTGTTCTGGACGAGGCGAGGGGGCTGGGCGAGTTCGATGCCGGTCGCCTCGAAAGGATGATCGAGCTCGGCGGCAATATCGCAGGTAATGATCCAGCTTATACCAGCCTGATCGAGAAGCTCGCGGCGTTCGTATCGGAACGCACCGGCGAAGCCGAAGGGGCTCTTATTCTTCTCAAGCGAGCTCAAAAGCTCGACTTGTCCGACAACCTCGAAATGATCAGGCTGCTGGGAAAAGCCGCGATCGGTCTCACCAAAAAGGAATATGCAGAGAGCCTAACAGATGCTGTGCAACGCTTGATGCTTGCATACAGGAGTGCCGGTCTCTTGTGGGCCGCTCGGTCCAGTGGAATTTTCGCTGCCGCGACGCTTGCCATCGAGGGGGAGGAAAATAGCCAGCCGCCCGTTGGTATCATTCCCACCTTGAAGATCTGGGCGTGGATTGCGCTTGCCATGCGGCATATGCCCGACCTGCTCCACGCCATTCAAGTTCTAAACGGTGCCCGGGAAGTCCTGCCCCTCGAGGAGGAGTCGAAGGCGAAGGTCAAGGAAGACCTATGTGAACTTGATGTGGCATTGGGCAGTATTCTCCTGAATTTAGGGGAGAATGACGTGCGAAAGCTGAGTAGCTTGCCAGATGTCCTGGAAGGATTGGGGCTCTTCACAGCGAGAACCGCGCTCCTCTATGCCCTCGGGTATGAGGATTTGCTGCGTGCCGATGGTAGCCTTCCCCAGTCCGAAAGTGACGAGGATGTGAGCCGGTTTTTGTCAATACTTGCAAGCCAGCCGATAGCCGAGCAAACCCGCGGTCCGTTGATTTTGAGTATCGAAGGAGAGCGACAGACGTTTGAGACCCGAATTCTTGGGATGACGATCGACATCGAGTTCGACGGGACCGATCAACTGATCAATGTCGCCGCAATTGTGCTCGGATCGCTGGAAGCGTTCTTCTCGACATCGCTCGAACAGCGCATCATGCCTCATGCCGAGCGCTTTCAGATTAAACTGAAGGCAGGCGCTGGATTGTCGGAGCCCCAATTTGAGATCGATAACATCGACATGTCCGGTGAGATCGTCTGGCCGATCGGGCTTCCCCCCGCGAATTTCGACCGTCACGCTGATATTCAGCAGTTCCTCGCTCTCGTATCTGGCCAAGTTCTCGTCACGACATGCATGTTCGACAATCCCAAGAAGTTGCTCGACGAGATCTTTGAAGATGAGGCTGTGCAGCAGCGTATGGCGCTTATTGCCGCCAGCACCAACAGCTACCGCAGGCTTATGTCACAGGACGTAGCGAGGCTGTCCGATTGGAACGAATTTGTTCACAAGAACTATGAGCTGCGGCCGAAGCGGCCGGTCTTGCAGCGCCTCGAATTCGAGACGAAGCCGTCCGCGGCTGGCGAAGAAGAGGACAGTTCGAAGGAGCCGAAGAGCCACCGGAATCGCACCATTCGGTCCGTTATCGATCTGCATGCCTGGAACAGCGCTCGATGGAAGGGTGTAGCCTTTGCAGATTTAGGGCCCGTAAGGGCTCCGGCTATGGCCTTCATGTTCGAAAATAGAGAGGCCGCAACTAAGATCTTCGAACGCTGGCGCGCCCGCTTTGGTGAAAGAGACGTTGAGGAAGAAATTTACTTGACGATTATACGGCAATTGCCGGAGCAAAGCCCGAACCACTATCTAGTCTTCATTGCATCCAAACAGCCTGATCTGAGTGCTTATCAGTCCGGCCAGGGGCTGGCGATCGCGTCAAGATCCATGACTATGGAGCCAAACGACAGCGTCAATATCGACCGTTTTCTTACAGGGTATCATCGCTGCGGTACTTACGTTCTCATGCCCGCTATCTTGCAGGCAGGTCAACCGCCCGAGTTGCTGCTCAAGTTGGGGATCATAAAGAGAGCGATCAACGTGAAACTGGCCGCCCACATAAATCCTGAAGATATCGAGAGTCTGGCCCTTCGACAGCGAGGCATGATGGAGCCATTGGAGCAAGACTCGGACTTCGATGCGTGATTCTAGATGATGACCAGATTCGGACGCTTGTCGCCCGCCCGGGAGAAGCCCTCAGCGTCGAGATCAAGCAGTGGATCGATCCGTCCAGCCGGCTGGTATCGCCAAGATCGTGAAGGCGGCATTTGCGCTACGCAATCGAAACGGCGGGTTCCTGGTCGTTGGCTTTGACGACAAGACCCTGCTACCTGACGCCGCTAACGCACCCACCGATATCTGACTTCCACCCAGACATTATTCAGGGCTTAGTCTCGCGTTAGCGAATGAGCCGTTCGAGGTTCAAGTCACCTTTGTTGAGCATGAAAGCGGTACCTATCCGGTCATCGCCATTCCTCCGGGGTGCGCGTCCCCGTCGTCGTCAAGAACCCCTTAGCAAACGGCTTAGGCAACAAGCTGTTGGTCGCTAGCGAGGTCTATTTTCGTACGCTGCATGCCAACGGAACGCCGAGCACCGCGCCTGCTCGCCCCCATGATTGGCGGGACATTCTCGACATCTGTTTTGACAATCGTGAGGCGGACATCGGCAGGTTTCTCCGCCGGCAGTTGGCGGGCCAGGATGCATCGGCTGGTTGCCGCATTTCAAGGTGACGCTCACCCGGGCGATGCTCAGCGAAAACGCTGCGCCGCTCTTCTTGAGCAAGGACAAGAGCGCTTCATGGGAACACAAAAAGACCGCGGGCTCAGCATTGTGGAGCAAGCCCTTCTCAATCGGCTGAGCTGGGAGATCGCCCTCGCAATAGATCCGCCGCGTACAGGAGCGCTGCCCGACAAGGACTTTCTTGCGACCTTTGCGGCAAGCAATCCAAAATACACGGGCTGGCCTATCTGGCTTGATGCTCGGACCATGACGGATGAACGATCGCGGCCGGTCGGTCGGGGAGGAGCCTGGGAAGCGCTCATCGTCGCACTAAGCGATGACACCTCTAATCGCCTGGAATTCTCCAGGGTCGATCCAAAAGGTGAATTCTATCTCAGGCGACTGTTGCAAGATGATGCTATGCCCCAGCGGATCAAGCCGGGCACTCGCTTCGATCCGGTGCTCATGATCTATCGATAACCGAAGCCATCGCGGTCGGCATTGCGGCCGCTAAACGTGCAAAGCTAGACAACCGCATCTTGTGGGCAAACGCCGAATTGCTTGTTCAAATAGAGCGGACTATCTTTTTCGGATGACGAAAGAAGCAGTCGAACTAGCTCTGAATCAGTCTTGGACAACGTTGCTTCTGGTCGCGAGCGGATATGCAGCGTACTACGTAGCGAACGTCGGAATTCGAGACCACCATAAACCTGCCGATATCACATTCGCGACTTTGGTCTTTGCGTTTGTCTCGGCGTTCGCTTTTTACTTTTGTAAGTGGACACTCGGACTGTCGTTGGTCGCAACGTCCGGGATCACATTCATTTTCGGAATGTTGGCCGGTGCGATCTGGCGGAGATTTGTCCGGCCTCACTTCGAGTACGCCTTGCGCAGCATTAGTCACTCGGACGATTTACCAAGTGCTTGGACGGCGCTATTTGGCGAGCGGCGCGTAGCAACTCAGCTAAGCGTCCAATTGAAGGACGGCACTTGGTTAATGTGCGCCGACCTAAGCGAATTTCGAAGCAGTCCCAACGGCCCCTGTGTGTTAGGCGCCAAGGGCGACATCTTGATGTATGTGACTGACAAGATGACCGACAAGCAAAGCAAGCGGGGCGTGGGCTTCGTTTCAGAGCCTCATCCGATTGATGCTGATCCAATGTGGGGACACGAAATTACCTATATCCCCGCAGATCAAATCGCGAAGGTCACTCTGCGGTATCGGCTTTGAGGCGTATTATTTTTTGGGCTTCGGAGGCGGCGAACTTGGGGCGGAGGAATCGGTAGTCGGAACGTAATTTCCATCAACGCCGTGGCCCGGCTGCGGAGTGGGCGCCGTTGCAGGCCGATAATTCTTAGTAGCGTCGGGCTTATAGTTTTGATTGCTATGCTGTTTCGACCAATCCCGTTCCTGCGACATCTGAACGCCCTCCCTTTGAGCAGTGTCGGAAGTAGATAAGTTTCGCCACGACGGGTTGCAAGCTTGCCGGCGAGCAGGAGAATGAACCGAACAGTCATGTGCCAATCATGTCACACGGACTCGTTGGCAACGTCTCGCAACCGATGACGGAACGGACGGTAACGCTTGTAAACACTAGGCTTTTCGCCGACCGCATTTGTAACGGCCCGCGGCACACGAATTCACGCTAGTCTAAGCCATTGAAATGATTGGAGCGGGTGAAGAGCCCCGAGGGGAGCGGGTGAGGTGCACCAATCCGATCTATTACGCCATATAAATCAATGCCATGAGAGTTCCGAGAGATCGTGTCCCGTGGCGTGGTGTAACTCGCGGTGGGACACCGCGTTCGCCGGCGTGGCCGGACAGGTTACGTCAGCTGGCGATAGCCGGAAAGCTGACGGTTGGATCATCACTCAAAGGCGCGATGGTTTCCAGCGTCATATAGCGTGCGCGCTGGACGGCCCACTCATCGTTTTGCTCGAGCAGGATCGCGCCGACGAGGCGGACGATGGCGTCCTCGTTGGGGAAGATGCCGATGACCTCGGTCCGCCGTTTGATCTCGCCGTTGAGGCGCTCGATTGGGTTGGTCGAGTGCAGCTTGGTCCGATGCTGGGGCGGGAATGTCATGTAGGCGAGCACATCAGGCTCCGCTTCGTCGAGGAAGCCGGCAAGCTTTGGCAGCTTAGGGCGGAGTTGGTCGGCGACCTTTCGCCACTGCGCTCGTGCGGTCTCGGCATCGTCCTGTGCAAACGCGGTGGCGATGAAGGCCGAGACGACACGCCGTCCGCTTTTGCCGGCATGGGCCAGCGCATTGCGCATGAAGTGGACGCGGCAGCGTTGCCAGCTGGCGTTGAGCACCTTGCTGACGGTCGCCTTGATGCCCTCGTGGGCGTCGGAGACGACCAGCTTGACGCCCCGCAGGCCGCGGCGCGCAAGCTTGCGCAGGAACGCCGTCCAGAACGTCTCGGCTTCGGAGGGACCAATATCCATGCCGAGCACTTCGCGCCGACCGTCGCTGTTGACGCCGACCGCGACAATCACCGCAACCGAGACGATGCGCCCCTGCTGGCGCACCTTCACGTAGGTAGCGTCGATCCACAGGTAGGGCCAATCGCCCTCGATCGGACGGGCGAGGAATGCCTTCACCTTGTCGTCGATCTCGGCACACAGCCGGCTCACCTGGCTCTTGGAGATGCCGCTCATGCCCATCGCCTGCACCAGATCGTCGACCGAGCGGGTCGAGACGCCCTGCACATAGGCTTCCTGCACCACGGCGGTGAGCGCCTTCTCGGCCATCCGGCGCGGCTCCAGGAAACCCGGGAAGTAGGAGCCTTTGCGCAGCTTGGGGATGCGTAGCTCGACCGTGCCGGCGCGGGTCTCCCAACTCCGGTCGCGGTAGCCGTTGCGCTGGGCCAGACGCTCGGCGCTCTTCTCGCCGTAGGCCGCTCCGGTCTGGCTTTCGACTTCCAACTCCATCAGCCGCTGGGCGGCAAAGCCGATCATCTCGCGCAACAGATCGGCATCGGGGGTCTTCTCCACGAGCGTGCGGAGGTTCATCATCTCATCGGTCATCGGTGGTTCTTTGCCGCTCTTGGCGGACAGATACCAATTCAGCGCTCGTGCAATATCGGTAGGATTACCGTATTGTCGCGACGGGGCGGCGGATGCGGCAGGAGCAAATAGAGAGCGGCTTGTCGCTGAGCGCCGGTGTCGATGTCTGTTTTCCCGAGAGCTGGAGATCTTCTCTGGCGGGCAAACGAAACGTCGGCAGAGCTTCATTCTGCGTGGATGGGGATTCTCGGTTTTCTCCGGCTCGCGACAAACGCGAAAGTAGTGAGTTCCGGGGGCGGGGGGATGGCCGAGCTCTTTGAGGGGGCTTGTCCGTAAAAAAAGCGTAACAAGTTGGCCCTTTTTTGCTAAGTGGCTGCATTTGCTTTGGGACTTTTTATAGATCCATCCACTTGGAGGCTGTCAGAAGTTCTCCTATGTTTCTGACACTGGAGCGTGAGCCATGACCCACCTGAGCACCCGGATTCTGGAAGCAATCAAAGAATTGCCCGAAGGCGCACCGATCGCTGCCAAGGCGCTTTTGCATCTTGGAAAGCGTGCTGCCGTCGATCAGGCTCTTTCGCGTCTTGCCGAGCGAGGAAGACTTCTGCGCGCGAGACGAGGGATCTATTTGCGTCCAGTTGAAAGCCGTTTCGGAGTTAGAGCTCCATCAGTCGAGAAAGTCGTCGAGGAAACCAAGGTTCGCAGCGGCGAAACCATCGTTTCCAGCGGCGCGGCGGCGGCCAATCATCTTGGTTTGACGACGCAAGTACCTGTTCGCCAGGTTTATCTGACCTCTGGCCCTTCGCGCAGGCTCCGCCTTGGTAAGCAAGTCGTGGAGCTCAAGCATGCACCGCGTTGGCAGCTTGCCTTGGCGAACCGACGCACCGGTGAGGTAGTGCGTGCGCTTGCCTGGGTGGGCCCAGAGACGGCAGAACGAGCATTGAGGTCCGTCAGTCAGAAATTGACCCCGACCGAAGTGAAGGAGCTGAAGTCTGCTGCTTCTTCCTTTCCGACTTGGCTTGCCAAGCTGGTAAGCGAAGTCCGTGTCGGATAGATTTCTAAAGCTGTGTGACGCCGAGCTCCAAGAGGCGCTCGGCGTTGCTGCGTCCAACTCAGGTCGTCCGGCACATCTTCTCGAAAAGGATGTCTGGGTCGTCTTGTGCCTGAACGCGCTCTTTTCCTCGCCTTTAGGCGAACATCTCGTCTTCAAAGGCGGAACTTCGCTATCAAAAGCTTACGGTGCGAGCCGAGCGAACTCCATGATGTGGTATGCGACGCAGCGGAATACCTCGAGACCCTCGAGTTTCCCACCGCCAAGCCAAAAATCATGAAGGCAGAGCGGACTTTATGGGAAAAGGCCACGGCGATCCACGTCTTTTGCGTCCAAGGCAAACTGAAAGGCGAACGCTTCGCCCGCCATTGGTACGACATTGCAAGGCTTTGCGAAGATTGCCGAGGCGGCGTTGAAGGACAAAAAGCTTGCCGAGATCGTCGCAGAACACAAGACGTGGTTCTTTTTTGAAAAGGATCCTAAGGGGGCGGTCATCGACTATCATGCAGCCGTCAAAGGATCTTTGAAGCTTGTCCCCGAAGGACAATCGCGAACGGTCTTGGAGCAAGACTACAAGCGCATGATCGACGACGGGCTTATGCTCGATGAGCCCGAAACATTGTATAAGTTGATGACGAGGTGCCTGGATCTCGAGAATAGAGCGAACAAACCTTCCTGAAACGGGCTAGGCCGACAGCCGTGCGGAGCCGAGCTGCTTGCTCAGGCAGCTATCAAGTGCCAAATGGTCAAACAAACCGAGCAGGTGGCATTAGCTCGGGCCGCCACGGCTGCTTCGAAGCGCGTACCTTTCGATGCTACGAGGCGTCTTACCGTGGTTGAAAAGCCTCCGCTCCTCATTGCCTCGACACTCGCTCGGGCGAGCCCCTAATCGTCGGGCTTCAGAAGGGCAACTTCCACAGGAAGTAGAGAAGCGCAGCTATGGCCCCCCAGAAAAGTATGCCGCGGAAGATGAAAGCGAGCGCCATGTTAATCGCCGTCTTGCCCAAACCGCCGCGCCATGGCAATTCCATCGATCGCGTCTGCCAGCCCTTCTAAGAAAACCCGATACCACGAATCATCATCGGGAAGCTCCCACTCTCGTAGGCTGCCAACGTAACGGGTGAGAGCAATAACGCCCGCGATCGTGGTTGGCGTTGAACGGATGAGCACATTCGCGTGCTTCGCGAGAGCATGGTCCCTTTGACTGCTGATTTTGTCGGCTGCATCAAACTCGGGCCCCTCATTGAGCTTCGCCGATACGGACAAGGCCGCATCGTAATGCGCCGATAGCTCGCGATGACGCTCGATCACTACGAAGATTAAATCCCGATCGGTTGCAGCAGTCGACTGGGTGGAAGTTTCCTGCAATGACAATGTTGGCCCCGAGCAAGTAGCAGGCCTACGTTAGCATCGCAGCCATGAGGATAATCAGCGCAGAGGGCCTTTCATCTGCGGTATTTCTGCTCGATCCGATTGGGCATTCAGACGAGGTCACCGGTTCCTTTGAAGTCGAGAAGTTTCGGGAACGAGGGCGCGCATTGCTCGCACCGGAAAACGGCTCCGCTCCAGCTGTTCCCGGCGTAAAGCTGCATGTTTTGCGCGTATCAAAGGTTGTTATCCCGCATCGGCTGCGCTTGGATACGCTTCCACATTCGAAAGGGGCGGGCGCAATATGAAGTTGATTGCAATAGTTGCCGGTCTGTTGCTGCTCGGCGTGATCGGACAAGCAAACGCACGCGGAGGACATGGAGGGCGCGTCAGCTACGGCGGCGGACATCACAGTACCAGTCATGGCGGCAGCTATTTGGGCGGATCCGGCTCATCACACCGTGGCGGGACTTATGTCAATTCGAGAACTGGCAACCGTTACGGCACTCATCGGTAACGAGCGAAGAGGCAGAACTTGAGGCGCGGCCATTCGATGGACTTTTTACGCATGGGCAACAATGGGAACCGACGTTTCCGCTACGAAGCCATCAGGGTCGCGGAAGGGGCTTTCTAACTGCGCTGTTCTGCTCTGGGGCGTGATCGGCATCCTCTTCAGTGCGGGCACTCTCTTCGGGCGGGCTGGCTCTGTTGGGATCTGCACTTCGGTTTATGTCACCGCCATCCTCATCTGGATTGGCGGCATGGTGCGATTCGGTTTGGGAGCGCTGCTCTCGTACAATGACTTTGATGGCGAGCGGCCCCTGCCGGAAGACGCAGGCTACATTCGGATAACGCGCTAGAACTCTCTAAGGTGAGGCCGCGATGAAAGGCAGCCCTCAGTGTCCGAACGCATGAGAGGCTCAGCCGCGGTTCTTCACGTCGATCCAGCGGTTTTGTCCTGCGTTACAGGATGGGACTTAACGCGGATAAGCGTTTCGTCGAGCGAAATGGCAGACTGCCGTCAAGCAGTTCAAAGCTTATGGAAAACCCCGGAGGGTCTCGAGATCCTTCATCACCGCCTGGACCATGAAGGCCAGATGGAACAGCACGGCTGCTGGCACCAGCTGCCGTTCTTGCGCGCCGACTTCGAGGTCCTTTCCGGGAAGCGCAGTCAATTCGGTGCCGATAGGCTTGGCCAATCGGCTGAAGGCGTCCATCACCGCCTGGACGGACAAGCTTGCATGCGTCAGGAGCTCGTTGGCCGCTTCCTGCCGACGTCTCGCCTCGGCAATTCCGAGTCCTTCGAGAGCGGGATTGACGAGAACATGCTCGATCTCGGTATCGGGATTTCTCTCGCGCCCCTAACCTAGAGTGATATGACCGCGGTTTCCGACCTCCGGATTGACGCGCACCGGCCACAGCAGGACCGGCGCAATCCGCGGTTTCGTGTTCGGCCGATGATCGCGCATGATCAGGAACGGAAATCCCATGAACAGGCCATCGATGCCGGTATCGCGCCTGTAAAGCAACGCATGGGAATGCAAGGAGCGCAACCTTCGTTCAAGCCCGTCGTCATCGGCGAAAGCCGCCGGATCGACGTTCACGGTCCGGTTCGTACGACCAAGCAGTTGGTCGAGAATCTCAGCTGCCGGCACTCTGGACGAATCGAGCTCGGTGAGATCGATCCTGGCCGATTTGCCGATCAGCATGCGCGTCAGCGGCCCGCGCAAAGCCGCCTGAAATCCGCTTGGCGAAGAAGTCCAAGATCGTCGACACATAGCCTTGCTTCGGAAGCGCTCTCCACGTCTCGGCGGGCACACAAAGAAGGGCGAGCGCGCGCCCTAGGGGCATCCGTCTGTCCAGGCGAAACTGATCCGCCCACTCGTCGACTTCCTTGATTCCAGCCGCCATTGGAACCGAGCAGGCCAACGCCCCCGGCGAGCGCGCGGATCGCTCATGAGCACCAGTGAATTGAACCTTTCCTGGCTCAGCAATCACAAATTCATTCCCGATTTACCATCGTCGAATACGATCTGGGCTGTTGCGGGAAAGCTGCAGGCGTCCTACTTACGATTGCCGGACATTCAAAAGTTGCAGCTTCGCCGACGCAGCGACTGTAAGTCGCTGAAAACGCGAAGATTTTCGATTTGAACCATGCGGCTGATCTGGCGTTACCTCCTCAAGTTGCGTTTGACAAGCGGCCAGCGCTCTGTCACTGAAAAACCTGTCAAGTCGAATTCTAGGGAATCGGACATGTCGGCCTCCATGAATAGCGCATCATCGAGCGGTGACCGCTCGCTCGATCGCGACGAATCCCGCTTTAGATTTTTTTCCCCGAACGGCAAAGCCGTCATTCGGATTGATTACGAGCGCTTTCTGACTGTGAAGACTAGCTTCGAGCGCGCCCAAGAGGCTGCGGGCAATTGAGCCTACGGGCTTGCACAGAATTGTATCGCTAACGCTTTTGTTCTTTCAGAACTTCTGGTAGCACGACCGGCCCGCCTTTCGCGGACCGCGAGTCGCTATGATTAGCTTTGAACCGGATACGCTTTATGATTGGCTGTCGGACTATGACAGCTTCGCCTATGCCTTTAAGCGCTACTGCTTTCAGATCACACAGGCGTTGAGCCTCGCCATTGATTTCGACAGCAACACGCTGAAGCTCGTCCATGAAAAATGGTCAGCGGACTGCGAAATCTGGCGGACACAGCATTTCCCTCAGGACACCGAAGCGCTCTCTCATGCGAAGGTTGGAGCGCTCCTTCTCTATAACCTTGCGCTGAACCCCTACATTTCGACAGTTCGGCTTCACGACTTCAATGAAGAGTTGCAATATCGCTTCACGGGCAATGCGGCGCAATTAGAGGCAGCCCGCGCCGATCTGATCGCGGCTCGCGAAGTGGTTCTTGCCTTCGACTTCTGCTTGGCTGTGATTTGTTGGTACGAAGAAAATCGGGTCGACCGTAAAGAGCTGTTCGTGCTTCGTCTCACGCCCGAGCTGCGACACGATATCCTGTCATATCTCGTGTCGCGGCAGACTGATCCGAAGGCAATCTATCTTATCCTCGAATGCCTCTTTATCCGCAGCTCAAATTAAGCTGCTGCAGGCAATGCGGAAATTGGTACTACCGGCCATGTTGCCGGCCGATGGGAGCATGGACCTCGTCTGATCCCAGGCTGATGAGCAGAAAGACAGCGGATCACAGCCACTCTACGCCGATTATCACCGCGGCTGAGTTGCTAGTATCGCCCCGCTATTTGTCTGGGCTCAACACGTCTTCGCATGAAATTTCCACCAGTCGATCGCTGCAGCCGATCGGGATCGGATCTTCGTAGTGATCGATTCGTCATAGCGAGCTGTCGGCGTACTATGATGCGGCCCTGTCGATAGGCGAGGCTCGAGGAGGAAGCCGAATTTAATGCCGCCGACGAAATCAGCGTCCAAAGGAATCAAGTTCTCGTGGAGCATGCGAATGTGCTCATCCGCTCAACGAACCACGATCGCGGGCGTTATTGCTTTGACCCGTTACGTCGGCAGCCTACGTGACTGGGAGATTCCCGACGATGATGCGTGGCATCGAGCTTCTTAGAAGGTCTGGCAGGCGCGATCGATGGAATCACTATGGCGCAGCGGCTTGGGCGAGACGGCGATTAACATGGCGCTCGTCTTTATTGTCCGCGGCATACTTTTCTGGGGAGCCATTGCTGGGCTTCTCTATTTCCTGTGGAAGTTGCCATTCTGAAGCCCGAGGATCACGAAGTCGGCCGAGCCAGTGTCGAGGAAATGAGGAGCGGCGGCTTGTCAACCCCGGTAATCCCCGGTTATCGTGGACCAGCGGCCGCGCTAAAGGCCTTCTCGCTGCCCTTCCGAGTGACCATTTGCCGCCCGGCAAACTAGTTGGCGTATGATGACCGGCCTAAAGCGCAAACAGGAACAGTTCTGCGATCTCTATCCCGGGCAGACGCCGCCCGATAGCGAAGCCGCACTCGATATCGCGATCGCGGAGGCGATGCGCGAACGCTACCATCGGGGGCCCGGGGAACAGCAACCCGAGGACCGGGCGGGCTGGCCAGGATTCAAGCCCTAGGACCGCCGAGAGCAGCCTGTGCCACGGTGAGGGGCTGAGCTGTCGGGGGCTGCGCGCCATGACGGGCCGTTTCCGAAACTCGCTGGTTTCCTTTTGTTCGCGATGCTCTTGATAGCCCAGCTGTTGGGTTTTTAGGCGATATAGCCGGTTCGGCAGAGCTCCGCGCGTGCGGGGCGCCCATGATGTAGGACGCGCCCCTATGGAAACGAACTGGCACCCCGTGAAGCTGGCGAGTCCCCAGCCCAGCGAGCAATCAACAAGCCACGCACAAGAGAAGCATCAGCAAACCGTATGCTGCGGCATTGCTGGGGCTTTGCCGCAGCCGCCACAGAACAGAGCGGCCGGACGCGTCCACCGAGCAACCCCAATCGTCTGGTGTGGGTAAGATCAATGATCGCGGGAAAAATCTTCGAGAAAATACCGCATTTGTGCGGACTCCCTCGGAGCGAAAGTCTATCCGACTTGGTATCTTGTCTTGGAGTGGCCGACATCGAGCTCGCGCGAGAGAGAAGGGGCAGCTCGGTCCTCCAGATTGCGTTCGACTGCGATCTGCTCTTGGAATTAAGGCGTGCAGCAGGGTCCAGCGGACTTCGTCCGGCCGCGATCTCGTTCCGCAGGAGTGCTGGACCGACGACTTGGCAGCCTACGACGGCACGTCAAGAACAGTCTCGAACGTTCAGTTGAGCAGTGGCCGAGACATATCCGACATGTGGCACTGCTGATGTGTGCTGATAGCGCCGGCACGAACGCAGACGAGCCGAGATCACATGTCCCTAGTGGCTGGATAAGCAGGTTGCAGATCGGTGAGCTCGCAGGCGTGAGGTCGCAAAGCTTCAATAAAGTAGCGGATTGCCTGACGCGGTCCGCGCGTCCGCAAGCATTGAAGCCCGCGTCCGGTGGTGACGACCTGCGGTCGACCGATCACGACAGTGAGGTGCGGGCATGCGGCTTTATTGCGTTCTAAGCAAATGAGTGAAGAAAAAATGCGCAAGGTGGCGGATCGAGAGCACAAAACGTCGACATCACAGGTTTGATCCCCGGCATCTAAAATCTCTTGACGATTCAAGAGAATATTCGATAAATCGCGCCGCTACTATAGGTTACGTTCTCAATTTCAGGGCGGTGTCCGATAGGAGATCTCCGGTCAATTTGTTGCAGGCCGCCCGCTATCTACCGCGCAGGCCTTCCGACGAGGGCTCGTACGAATTCTAAAATGCAAGCCTATTTGCTCGCTCAGGACTATCTCCGATGACAGAATGGGAAATTCAGGCGGTGACTGTGCGCGAGCAGCTCTTTACATTGTCGCGCAACCTCCGGTGGATCGCTGTCTTTTCGGTGTTCATTTCAATTTTGCTATACTTGCCAGATCAGATTCAGGAACTCTACCGGATAGCCGCTGACGATATTGGGTGGGTAACGCTCAAGGAGTTCGTCGCCGTGGGCGTGATTGCGCTAACGATCTGGGCGGCCGCTTTTCAGCTTAGCGCCGCAACCCTGCCTCATATCCCGCCCGCTAGGGGATCCGTGGCGTTTTATATCAAAGTTGCACCCATTGTCCTCGGAGCGTTGCCGATCATCGCCGCGACGGCAGGTCAACTCGCCTCGCGGCCGACTGAAAAGATCGGTGAGGTCGAGGAAGTCGGAAGCATCTTCCGCATTCAGGACCAAGCGCTCGCCTTCGAGCGGAACATGCTGCTCGTTCTTGCGCTTGCCATGTTGATCCTGCTCGCCTCGTTTGTCGTATTCGCTTGGCGGATGGGATCAAAAGATCGCTCGGCCGCACTCGCGAACCGGGCGAACATCGCCTATTTCATCCGCTATAGATTTCTCGCGCTCACGATCGGCGGCATCGCCCTGTTGACGACCGGGTTCGTTTTGTTTCCTGACAGGCTTGCACAATTCGTCGGATCGTTCGGCGTAATCGCTCTCTTTGGGATGTGCGTGGCCGGTCTCACCACCCACTTTGCTCTACTGACGATCAGGTTCAATTTTCCTTTTATACCGGTTGTGTTTGGCGGCTTGTTCGTGGTTGCCTCGTTATTCGGAGGCGATGACCACGGGCTGCGCAGCGTGGCCGGAGCAACCGGCCCATCAGAAGAGATGCGCATTTCTGCAGCCGAAGCATTTCGGGATTGGCTTCGGCAAAAACCGCGCCTGGCTGAGGCCGAGAGGCTTGGAGAATATCCGGTATTCATTGTGGCTGCCCAGGGCGGAGGCATCTACGCAGCCAACAATGCGGCGCGCTTTCTTGCCAGGATGCAGGATCTCTGTCCGGCATTTCGGCAGCATCTGTTTGCGATAAGCGGCGTCTCCGGAGGGAGCGTCGGCTCGGCAATCTTTGCAGCTGCGCTTCATGCCGACAATGCGCCACTTGATGTGGTCACTCCCGACGCAAAGACATGCCCGAAGATCGCCGACTTTCTGGCCGGCGTCGGCCGGGCCGAGGACATCGATGCCCTGGGAGGATAGAACAGCGCGTTGCAAGCGTCTTGGAGACGGATTTTCTCTCGCCCTTGGTTGCCGGATTTCTATTTACCGACTTCACCCAGCTGTTTTCTCCGCTCGCTATCCCGAGTTTTGATCGCGCGCGCTTTCTGGAATACACGCTGGAGAATGCTGCAGATAGAATGCTCAAGAGCCAAAAGGGCACCGGCGACCAATCCAACCTGCTAAAGGCCGATTTTCAGTCCCATTGGACACCTTCCAACAATATGCCGGCGCTGTTGTTGAACACGACAGATGCCGGTAGCGGCAAACGCGTTGTCATCTCTCCCTTCAATATCGACCCGCTCCACGCGAAAGACAAAGACCTCTGCATTCTCTCGATGCTTGATCGTGCCGGCACCGGAGCCGATCAAACTGTCAAGAGCCACTCGCTGCGGATTCCGCTTAGCGCCGCGGCCTTTACGAGCGCGCGGTTTCCATGGGTGACGCCGGCAGCGACGGTCTCCTTGCGCAATGATTGCATGACCGCCAATCCGCAGGCGCGCCTGGTGGACGGCGAATATGTTGAGAATTCCGGAATAGAGACCGCGCTCGATTTGATTGAGCGACTCAACAGCATCAAGGGCACCTCTGACGCGCCAAAATTCCGGATTTTACCTGTTGTCGCTGGTGAGCGGTCAGTTCGGAGACCACGGTTCCTTCATGTTCGCTGAGCTCATGGAGCCAGTGCGCGCGCTCTTGAGCACGCGAAGCTCTCGGACCTATGTTGCGCTGAACCACGCGACCAATATCGATCGTCGGCCGGAGAGCGAGGTAAGGCCCAGCGTGCAACGCTTTCCAACGTTCGGCCGAATCGACATAACAGGTTCGTTTTACAACCTGCCGCTTGGTTGGACGCTATCTCAGAAAACGGAAGACATCATCTCGCTAAGCAGCGGCCGCTTTTGGGATTGTGTGCCGAAGGATGACTTCGATCAATCCCGCAAGAAGCAGAGCAACGCGGATTGCTTGCAAGTGAAATTGTTTCATCTCTTGAACGGATCCGTCGCATCTGCATTTGAAGCGCTTAGGGACGCCAAGCTTGCAAAGGCTGCTTACGCCGATGAGTTGGAGAAGGAATACAGGCCCGCCTCAAAGATCAAGCCGCAGCCGTTACTTGCTTGCTATGAGAGCAAGTGGTTGCAGGAGCGTGGCTATCAGAAATACCAGGATAAAGTTTCTGCGTACGAGCACCAGCTGGCGGAATCGATCAAGAATCATTCGCCAGTTCCTGCACCCGTGCCGCCATATCGTAAGAGCTATATGGCGTATTTCCAGGCCGAGCAGGTCAAGGCTTTGCTGCAGGAATGGGACCGCATCGAGGAGAGCGATCTACGGATCCTGGCTTATATCCTCGGGGCAATCTCCTACGACAGCGCCGATTTTACACGCAGCAGCGAAGACTTCTCCTACAGCGCGGTCTCTCAACTGCCGCGCAAATGGCGCGATCGAATAGAAAAGAACAACGCCGACCTAGCGGCCGCGAACAAATCGCCCGTCGGCATGGAGGCGTTGCTCAACCATCCGAAGGAATTGGCCAACTTTGTTCTTGGTTACGAGGGCAACCCGTTCGGAAACCAGGTGGGGACGGACGACGGTTGGCTGTTTCGTCCACGAGGAATGTATCAACTGGTGGGACGCGAGCAATATCAGGAAGCGCAGAATCAAATGCAAGAGCTCGGAGAACTGGCGGGGCTTGATCTCCTCACGCTTCCCGACGCACTGCGCGATGCGAAGATCTCAGCCAAGGTCGCCTTTGCTCACTTTCGGCTTCATCCCTATCAAAACCGAACGCTGTTTGAGTTGCTCAAGGATTCCTCGAAGGACTGGATGGCCGTGCGCGCGCTGCAAACCGACATGGAGCATGGCCCAACCGATAGGGAGCGCGTCAATGCAAGAAGCCAGATGTTTCTCGGCTGCATTGAAGAGGCGTTGCATCCGACGCAACTCAAGACATTGCAGAGCAAATTTTACGGCAGCGAGTAAGCACCCTGATCCCCGGTCGCGGGCGGGAATCATGTGACTGAAAGTGGTCTACATCGGGCTTTCGATTTTTCAATCTTACAGGGGAATTGCTGACGATGGCAAAAGGTGAAATCCGCCGGTCAAAACGCGGTCGGCTGTTTACAAGTCTGTCCGCAGCGGGGCTGATTGTCGCGGTTGCCTTGGGAGCAGGAACAGCCCGGGCCGAGACGCCATTGAAGCCGCTTTCGGCCAACGACGTGTCCATCCTGTTTCCTCCACCGAAAGCGCCGGCAGACCTCGTCAATCTGATCGCGGTTTCCGATCTCGCCGGCCCCACCGGGGCTCCGCAGCGGCTTTTGTCCGATGAGGATTTTTCGCGTTTTATTACAAACGCCGAAAATCCAGAACGCAAAGGCGTGCCGGACTCGGGCACACGCCGCATTCAGCTGCCTGATATCGTGAAAAAGATCGATGCCTGGTTCGTTGCGGGAATCCGGATCGATCCGGGTGCCCCGGGATTATCTGCTGATGTCATCGCCCAGTTTGGCCGGCAACCGCAAATCCGCCTGATCATTCAGCCAGTGACCAATGGACCCGAAGGGTTCAAGGTCCATGACACTGCCGGTCATCTTATCTTCAGTTTCAACCTCGAGCCTGATTCACCTCTTGATGGTTGTGCGCCATTCCCACGGTTTAAACCTGACGATCAAGCTTTCAAGGCAATCGTTCGTGACGTTGCATCATTGCGTGATCAACTTGCGGCGGGAAAGTTCGCCAATGTCAAGGTCTCGACTTCCGGTGACATGAACGTGCACCCGGGCCTTATCGGTGCATCCGCAAAACCGTTTCGTGATGCCGTCAAAGCTCTGCTGGAAAAGCATCTCTCGCCGCAGCGCCTCAACACCATAGCTGTTATGGGGATTTCACCGCCCGAACCCTGGGTTTTCGTCTCGATGCTGAGGGTCCCGCAGGCCGGGTTGATACCAGTGCCCGGCCCGACGCTCGATGGGCTTCATGCCGCGCAGATGTTTAGCATCGTAGGCCAGACGCACGTGGTCCCGCGGCCTGTCACGAACAACCAGAATCCAACGACGTGCCGGCACGCGGCGCTACAGGATCCTCCTCTGCCGCTTGCCAATCGTAAGGGTGTTTCGACAGCCGATTTCATCGATGCCAACGTCCCCAATAGCCGCGTACTCGAGATCGTCAATGTCATTGCCGATACGAAGAAGAGTCATTTCTTCAATACGGACTGCGTGAGCTGTCACACCGAAACCGCGCAGCCGCTGGCTAGGAAAGTGCAAGGCTTCGCGGTGTCCGGCGTGAACCGAGCCGTTCTACCGAAAGAAGACTGGAATGTTCGCAATTTCGGTTGGTTCCCCTCGTTCCTGCATGGTGGCCCAGCGGCCGCGACCATAACGCGACGCGCGGCAGCCGAGACCGCTGACGTCGTCACCTTCATCAATAGCCAATTGCTGAACAAGTAATAAGCGCCGTTGCTGGCTGGCGCGCTCGCGCGGGGGCAGGCGCATTTGAGATTAAGGAGAATTTGAGATGGGGGCACGTTCGTTCAGCTCTTGGGTGGGTGGCGTGGTGAGGCGGTGGCCCCATGTCGTCGGTCTCTTGTTCGCGATGGTGTTTGTCCTGGCGGCGTCAATAGGGATGGCGTATTTCGTACCGGAGAAGCTTCGCGATGCGGCGCTCAAGGTCAAGAATGACGCAAATCTGGTTGCCCAATTGCTGCCAGCGACACTGCCCGCGCCATCGAAGATCGATAGCGCATACTGGCTGCCCCAGAACTGGAGTTCGCGGCAGCGTTACTGGTTCCACCACACGTCCCAAGGCACGGCGACTATTCCTGTCCCCTATAAGTGGTTCCTGGCTCTGGAACGTCCTGAGTTGTCGATCCGTTACACGAGCCTGACGGACAACGATTATCTGCGACGCCTTGGCTTCATCCCAAGTCCGAGCTCAAAGGACTTTGACGCTAGCTCATCTACGTACGGGTACCAGGAGGATTCCAAGGGCGCCAGCTCCACTTGGACAGCGAGCACACCTGACAATGCAAATGGTTTGCCTGTGGGTTTCGCGATCCTGAAAGGTGGCGTCGACCCGACAACGGGAGATTTCTACGAAGATCAGATCGGACTAACCTGCGCCGCCTGTCATACAGGTTATCTCGAGTACAAGAATGTCAGCATTCGCTACGATGGTGGGCCAGCGATGGTCAACCTTGGCGAGGTTGAAAGGGTCATTGGGTTATCGATCGGGTACACGCTGATCTTGCCGTGGCGGTTTGAACGCTTCGCCGGCCGGCTGGAAAGCATTGAAGGCCGAAGCGTCGACCGCAAGAAGCTTCGAGGTGATCTGGAGCTCGCACTTCAAAAGATCAAGAAGCAAAAGGCCGCAAACGATAGCCTTTTGACGAGGCAGGGCGTGACGAATCTTGACGAGGGTTTCGGTCGGCTTGATGCCTTGAACCGGATCAGCAACCAGGTCTTCTACACAAATTTTCTCGATCCAGCGACCGGAGAACTCCCAGATCCGCTCCTCAAGGGCAACTTCGCGCGCAACGACGCTCCTGTGAGTTTTCCGCCAATCTGGGACACGCCGTACTTCCTTTGGGCGCAGTATGACGCCTCTGTTCTCAACGAGCTTGTTCGCAATTCTGGCGAAGCGCTCGGCGTCAGCGCGAAAATCAATATGAGGGCACCCGCGCTAGGACGGCCGCTCTTTGAATCATCGATCCATCTGTCGGACATTGCGCGTTTCGAGGAGCTTTTGCGCGGTACCGATCCCTTTTCGTCGGCGGAGGCAAGCGGCAGGAAATTCAACGGCCTTGTCGCGCCACGATGGAAGGATGCGCAGGACAGGTTCAGAGGCGACCCGGCCTGGACCATTGACGAAAAGCTCGTTGAGAAAGGTCGTGATCTTTATCGCTCGCACTGCTTTGAATGCCATCGAGGGCCGGTCGATGATCCCGCATTCGACGCAAAGTGGCCGGAAGATTCGTTCTGGAAGCCGGAAAACCCAGATCGCTCTGCCAAGGGCGAGAAGAATTGGGTGGAGATCGGCGGGCGCTACTATTTCAACGTCGCTCAGCTGCCGGTGAACGTGATCGGCACCGATCGTCAACAATCCAATGTCCTCACGACGCGGCGTGTTCACTTACCCGAATCACTCGGCCTCAATCCGATCGATGACCTGAACAAGGCCTGGGGGTGCGGCCTGCCGGCCGATCGGGCGGCAAATCCCTTATTTGTGCTCGCGCTGATGGATGTCGTGGGCAAGACGATCGATCAATGGAACCTCGCGAACAACTCTTCCGAAAAAACCAAGCAGCAGATGTGGGGACCGAGGAAGAACTGCCAAAATCCGCGAGCTTACATTGGAGCGCGGGTGCGCCGTAACAGCAAGGACGAAGATGTCCTTGCTGTTGAACCTCAGTACCGGGCGCGTCCGCTGGACGGTGTTTGGGCGACAGCTCCGTATCTGCACAACGGGTCCGTGCCGACGTTAAAGGACATGTTATTGCCGCAGGGCCGCCGGCCGAGTTCTTTCTGCGTCGGCAGCCGCAAATTCGATCCTGTTAACGTCGGGCTCGTTACGAAAGTACGAGCGAATGACGCCTGCGCGGCCGGCCTGACGGACTTCAACGTATCTTTGCTTGGGAATAGCAATCGCGGGCATTCTTTTGAGGGCAAGGAAACCGATATAACGAAGCTGCCGCCTGGGGTCATCGGGCCGGAATTGACCGACACCGAACGGCGGGCGCTTCTAGAGTACTTGAAGACGCTGTAAGGAAGCCGTTACCCTGGAAGCTCAGCGCTCGTCGCCCGAGGGCAGACAAGGCCGATCTTTGGGAAGAACACAATCGACGTAAACTCATCCGCGTGTTGAGGACAGGTTACTCAATGTTCTGAAAGGGAGTTGCCGGACTTCCTTCCGAGGATCGGAGGACGGCGGCGCTCCTTGATTCGATTGCCAGTCCTGCCGGGGCGCGCCAGACTTGGCTGATCAATCAAGAGCAAGGCTGAACTCTGGCCAGGGCTAGAGCCTTGATCAGGAGTAGAGTCGTGATGTTCTTTGGTGCTGCCAACGCAGGAGGTGTTCCTGCGCTCGAGCTGGTTATGCAGATTACGCAGACATCTACTCGGAACGTGAACTGGATCGCGAACGCGGGCCAGTCTAGCGTAATCGACGGAGCTGGTCGCTTCACGGCACTGAATAAATCGCCGATCATTGTTGACGCGCCGCGAGCGGATATCTTCAGCCGCGAGACCCTGCTTGGCGCCGAAAAGACCGTCAAGCTATCGAACGACTTGTCCGAATGTGTCGGCGATCTTGCCAAGACACCAGGGTTGATGACACGCGACATCGTTTACTGTATGATCGCGCAACCTTAAGTAAGGTGTTCAGAAGGCCAGGTCCTTCCCGTTTACACCCGGCCACTGACAATATTTATGTCGTGAAACTCGCGCTTGCAGTGTGGTCATTGCACCGCTCCGTTGGAGGAGACCTTACTATGCTCGACTCCGAAACAACTGCCTGTCTCCGTCGAGTTCTGGATGAGGTTCGCAAAGGCTATCCGGTCAGGAGACCGGCACCCGAACGTATGTGGCGTCCAAAATTCTAGAAGCCGCCGCTCGAGGCGAGACGTCCGTCGAAGTTCTGCGGCAAGTCGGACAAAAAGCGCTAAACAGCGCTCCGTCGATGTGGCTTCAGCAAGATCATCTTCGATATTCACTCGAAAGTAGCGGTGCCGGTGACCTGCCGGTAGCTCAACCAGCCAGGATTAAGCACGCCGATCCCGACTCACCGCGGAGCTGGAAGCATTCAGGGAGCGCGTCGTCGTGGAAGCTGATCCGGAACGGCTAAGCGCGCGAGACGGCATGGTCGCCGTAAACCGATTCAAGTCGGGGACTGGCCAGCGGGTCTCGCCAAGCGGGATCATAGTGGCAATCCGACGACTGACCAAGCAATCGGCAAGGAACATGGCGGCTTGGTGCGCAGAGACGGCGACCAGCGCAAGTTCGAGTAAACTATTGTAGCTGAATAAGATGGCACGGAAGTGCGCCGGAGGCTCAAGGGCAAAAGATCAGGCCTGATGACGTCGCCTCGACGATTAGAACCCCTGAGCAATCTGCGAACTATCACTCCGGCCGGAGTGAGATCCTTCGACTGCTACGGGCAGCGCTGTGGTGTCTTCTCGCGCGGAGAGTGATGGACGCTCGCCGAAGATCATCCGCCGCGGGCGCTGAGGCTCGTGGTGATCGAACGCGAAGGGTCTCGTGATACAATGCGCTGCAGCCGACATGATCAGCGACACAGCCCAGAGCAGGGCGAACGGACAGGACCAGAAGACCCGCAAAGCGTCGGCTGCTTGCATCGCAGAGCCTGCCGGGCGGCGGCGGACAGGTAGAGACTTCGCTCTCATCCTGTTTGTCGCATAGCTTGCGCATTCTGCAGCTTTGACGAGCAAGTGCGTCAAGACGATTGCGTCGTCGGTCGCGCATGACGTCAGCGAGCTTGGCGGCGCGCAACTGACAAGCGACCAGCAGTCAGTTCGCGCGTATGCACCGGGCGGATCGTTCCGGTCGGCCGCACGATTGCTTGTGAACCATAGGTGGCTGTCTGCTTCAGTATCGAAGCTAACCAATTCGAGTTTGATGTCACTTCGGGCTCTTTTTCGTGTTCGAGAGCTTCTCGCCTGCGCTGCTCTCAGTCACTACGCCGCCACTGGAACGTATCGCCAGCCTTGAATGTGAGGTGTCGGCGCCGGCGCTGATACCATTCCATACAACCGGCTCTGCGAGTGCGGGCAGCCATAGGCCCTGAAAGCCCGACCGCGGTATTGACCTGCCCCCTCCAAAGGGTCGTCGAGCCGCATCCGGCAAAGTCACGGTAAAACTGATGGCTGCGCCTTGATTGGTCTGAGGAAGCCAACCGGTTACTGCTTGAGGGTTCGTCGCAGCAGCTGCTTGCATTGTTTGTATAAGTGGCGGAGATCGCGCCCGTATTCTGGTCAAAGCTGTTGATGGTTAGTGTTCAGCCATATTGTTGGTCCAGGTCCCAACGTTGCGCCTTTGCCGGAGTCACTAGTCCCCACTCCAAAGCATCCGCCGGGTCATATCCAAGCCTCCTGCGACATTGGTCCAATCCATCGAGCTCCATAAGGAGCCGATCATCCGCCGGTCGTGTCCCCGGTGATGGTGTAGCTCGGTAGAGCAAAGCCGTCCGCACGCGCGCCCTCCCATGGCGCCGTAGCGGGCGAGCGGCTTTGCGGGTGGTCACCGATGATTCGCCGGTAGGGTCGGGTTGCTGACACCAACCTGATTCGAGGAACCACCGATGACCGATGAGATGATGAACCTCCGCACGCTCGTGGAGAAGACCCCTGATGCGGATCTGCTGCGCGAGATGATCGGCTTTGCTGCCCAGCGCCTGATGGAGCTGGAAGTGGAAGGCCAGACCGGGGCCGCCTACGGCGAGAAGAACCCCGAGCGTCTGGCGCAGCGCAACGGCTACCGCGACCGGAGCTGGGAGACCCGGGCCGGCACGGTCGAGCTGCGCATCCCCAAGCTGCGCAAGGGCTCCTACTTTCCGGGCTTCCTGGAGCCGCGCCGCATGGCCGAGAAGGCGCTCACCGCCGTGGTGCAGGAGGCCTACGTGCAGGGCGTCTCGACCCGCTCCGTCGACGATCTGGTGCAGGCGATGGGCATGAGCGGGATCTGCAAGAGCCAGGTCTCGCGGCTGTGCGCGGAGATCGATGACAAGGTGAAGGGCGTTCCTCGCTCGCCCGATCGAGGGCGATTGGCCCTATCTGTGGATCGACGCCACCTACGTGCAGGTGCGCCAGCAGGGGCGCATCGTGTCGGTCGCGGTGATCGTCGCGGTCGGCGTCAACAGCGATGGCCGGCGCGAAGTTCTCGGCATGGACATTGGTCCCTCGGAGGCCGAGACATTCTGGACGGCGTTCCTGCGCAAGCTCGCCCGCCGCGGCCTGCGCGGCGTCAAGCTGGTCGTCTCCGACGCCCACGAGGGCATCAAGGCGACCGTCGCCAAGGTGCTCAACGCCAGTTGGCAGCGTTGCCGCGTGCACTTCATGCGCAACGCGCTGGCCCATGCCGGCAAAAGCGGACGGCGTGTCGTCTCCGCCTCCATCGCCACTGCGTTCGCCCAGGACGATGCCGAGGCCGCACGAGCGCAATGGCGGAAGGTCGCCGATCAGCTCCGCCCCAAGCTACCCAAGCTCGCCGGCTTCCTCGACGAGGCCGAGACCGATGTGCTGGCCTACATGACGTTCCCGCCGCAGCACCGCACCAAGCTGCACTCGACCAACCCGATCGAGCGCCTCAACGGCGAGATCAAGCGCCGGACCGAGGTCGTCGGCATCTTCCCCAATGAGGACGCTATCGTCCGCCTCATCGGCGCGATCCTGCTCGAACAGAATGATGAATGGGCCGTCCAGCGCGCCCGTTACATGACGCTGGAAACCATCGCGCCGTTGAGCGATGATCCAACCGTCAGCCTCCCGGCTATCGCCAGCTGACCAGTCCGGCTCTTGCCGGCGAACGCGGTGTCCCACCGCCAGTTACACCACGCTCAGGGAGTACGTCATGCCAAGCTGATGATTGCTTGTGGGTGCAAGTCCCATCCGGCCAAAGCTGTAGCAGGCAAGCCGGGACCGAGTCTTGCGGGCATCGCGGCAACGCGGGGTCTGAAGTGTAGACAGGAGCCATGCGGGGTGCGGGAATGAGCCTCGAAAGGTGGATGTTCGCGGAGGCCGAGTGTGTTCCCTAGTCACGAAGGCTGCATGAGCATCGTCGTTATGCGAGACGATGTCGCTCCGTCGGGGTCGATGGCCGGATCACGCATGGAAGGCAATCATCGGAACATGAGAGGCCCGACCGGGTCCATTGGATTGGTCTCCAGTGGGGGACAGCGGCAAGGCACTGCCAGAGCCGTTGTCCGAGCTGAGGTCGGGAGTCGGACTGGTCCATACTACCTGTGAAGTCGTCGAAGGTAACGAGACGGATGGAGGGAAGGGACCAGCCTGAGAGGAGCCTGCGCGAGGAGGCCAGGGTCCGGACGCAGAGCCGGGTTGCCTTGCCGCCGAACCTCGAGCGGGTGAACGCGGCAGCCAAGCAAGCTGCCCAAACCCGATTCACTGCCTTGCTGCATCATGTCGACGAAGACGCTCTCCTTCGGGCGTTTCGACGGCAAAAGCGGCAGGCCAGCGCGGGGGTCGATGGGGTGACGATGGCGAAGTACGAAGAGAGGCTGACGGATAACCTCCGCGACCTCTGCGGACGGGTCCACTCCGGTCGCTACCGGCCACAGCCGGTGCGGCGGGTCTATATCCCCAAAGCCGATGGCGGTAAGCGACCTCTCGGTGTGCCGGCGCTAGAGGACAAGATCGTCCAAAGCGCGGTGGCTGAGGTGTTGAGCGCCGTCTACGAGGCCGACTTCCTCGGGTTCTCCTACGGCTTCCGGCCGGGGCGGAATCCTCACATGGCGCTTGATGCCCTGCATACGGCGATCATGAGCCAGCATGTGAACTGGGTGCTCGATGCCGACATACGCAGCTTCTTCGACTCGGTCGACCACGAGTGGCTATTGCGGATGCTGGCACACAGGATCGCCGATCCTCGCATCTTGCGGCTCATCGGGCTGTGGCTGCGAGCTGGCGTTCTTGAGAGCGGCGAGAAGCAAGAGACGGACAGGGGCACGCCGCAAGGGGCAGGCATCAGCCCGCTCCTTGCCAACGTCTTCCTGCACTACATCCTCGATCTCTGGGTCCAGAAATGGCGTCGTCGCCGCGCACGCGGTCGCATCGTGATCGTGCATTATGCGGACGACTTCGTCATGGGCTTCGAGAGCAAGGCAGATGCGCAGGAAATGCTCTTGGCCCTCAAGGCGCGGCTGGCCAGCTTTGGCCTGACGCTCCATGAGGACAAGACGCGGCTGATCGAGTTTGGCCGGTTCGCGGCCGTCTCGCGTCAGCAGCGCGGCGAGCGGCGGCCCGAGACCTTCGCCTTCCTCGGCTTCACCCACTACTGTGGGCGGACCCGAGATGGCCGGTTCATCGTGAAGCACAAGACGGAAGGGAAACGCCTGACGCGCAAGCTGACGGCGTTGCGCCAGGAGGCTTGGCGGCACATGCACGCGCCACTGGCCACGCAGCACCAGTGGCTCGCCGCCGTGCTGCGCGGGCACTATGGCTATTATGGCAGGCCGCACAATTATCCAGCGCTCAACGGCTTCTACCGCGAAGTGCGTCGGACCTGGCTGCGTTGTCTGAGACGGCGTAGCCAGAAAAGTCGGCGCATGGGCTGGCCGGAGTTCGAGACCCTGACAGCACGCTTCCGCCTGCCAACTCCACGCATCACTCGCACATGGGCGCAGGCGCGGATATGACGCGGGTTACTCTCGGGAAGAGCCGGGTGCGGGAAAGCCGCCCGCCCGGATCTGTGAGGGCAAAGCCGAATGGCCGAGCTACTCGACCACGATCCATCCGCCCATCAACAGGCGTCGTTCAATTTTATGAGAGCGCCCACATCGAACGCTACTTTGCCCCGCGTCCTTCTTCATTGCGCAGAGTGTCAAACGCCATCCGGAACTGCCCCCTTTGCGTCATGAAGAACTGCCCCCACCATCGGCATTATGATCTCGGTTGAAGGTTGTTTCCGCCGGTGACGGGCCGGAGGGAGGCGGAGCCGACCGGAGGGCCGTCACCGGCGGTCGGCGGCTTGATGAGGCCGCTCTGCCAAGCGGACCAGCAAGACTCAAAGCACAATCTCGCGGGGCGCGAGCTGCTTACAAGCAGCTTTGGCTGCACATGCAAGTAAGCTTAACGGAGTTTACTGCGGCTTGTGACGAGCCTTAGGTTTTGAAAGGGGCTTTGTTGCGGCGATGCGCATCTTGCACGATGGCTCGGCCGCGTGGATGCGTTGTTACCCTGCTGGTGCATTCTTTCATTGTCTTCTCTGAAATCCCGCATTTTTGGTGCGTGTGTGATCATGCTCACGCGCCTTAAGGTACTAGAGGAAAGACAGGGCGATCTTAGGAAGATGAATCCTGGCTCTGATCTTAGATCGGGCGCTGCCTTCAGCCTCGTGCTGCCAATAGGGGGCAAAAATAGCCCGCCAGAATTTGCGGCTAGCAATGTGAGAGCGCGAAGTCGCTGCATTGTCTCGGGGGCGCACGGTATTCCTGCGGGGGCCGCGCTCTGTCTCTATTTTGTGCGGTCAACTGCCAGGAAGCTAAAACGAGCTGCGCTCCGTAAGGAAAATCTACGCCTCCGGACAGAGCCAAGAACGTAGGTCACAGCCCCGAAGACCTGCATTCGGTGCGAGCGCAGATTTCGCAAATCGAGGGATTGAGTCCGTTGTTTAGCTGCAATGGGAGTTGCAGCGTTCAATTTTTCGCGGCTTTCCTGCTCGGCAAGAAGAACAACACAATAAACCAGCCGACGAAAGACACCCCGCATTGGACAACTCCAAGTCGCGAGGAAGTGATTGCGGACCGTGTAGGTAGCTATGTATAAAATATACAGCTTAAGATAGAGTAACTTACCGAAGCGAGGCGTCCTGTCATATCCGCTTCGCGAGCGCAGGCCGCTAACGAGCTCGATTCTTGTCGTGCGGATGAGGCCATGCCAGTCGCATGAGTCCGATGCAATCGTTGTTCGAGGATTTTCCAAGAACGAGTTCGCAGACGAGGCGAACGTTACTCGAGATCGAAAAGAAAGCTGGTTTCGTTTCATGGACTGGACATAGACGGCCTCTATAATTTGTACTGTTGATCAGGCTGCAAATCGATCTGCTCGCGTTATACGCGAGTTGACTCGAACCGCACTGGCTGTGTCCGCACCGCAGAGGGAGTCAGATCCTAAGATGATGGTGGTCTGTATCAAAATCAGCCGGCGAATTGCGCGGTGTGGGTCACCCCTCAGACAATTCGGATGCGTGTCATCAAGACGGCCTTGTCGCGTTCGTTGCCACGCGTCACCACCAATCGCGGAGCTTTGTTTAGACATTCACAGAGAGAGGCACCGGCATGAGTGGCACAATGACAATTGATAACGTCATCCCGCGAGCAGACATCGTCGAACATGCGGACCGGCTTGGTGCCGAAATCAAGAACATTAGGCTGTCGGACGATTTGTCTGACGAGGTCATCATAGCCATTAACCGGCTGCTGCTAGAGCGTAAGGTCATCCTCTTCCGTGATCAGGGACATCTCGATGATGCCCAGCAACAGCGTTTGGTGCTCCGGCTCGGCTCACTGATACCGAATCCCACAATGCTGGACACAGGGGGAGACCTAACAATCCGGAAGGCGCTCCCTGATCGCGCCTGCAGTCATGTCGACCAGATGAACGATGATGACGTCTTCAGTGCCCGCCGCCCAACAATTTCAGTGCTGCGGGAGGCAGCGGTCCCGCGTTTTGGCGCGGACATCGCTTGGTCGAACACGGCGGCCGCTTATCTTGATCTTCCCAATCCCCTGCGGATGCTCGCCGATAACCTCTGGGCTGTGCGCTGCGCCGCATTCGATCACATTGCGATGGAGGGGGCCACCGAAGCCGACAAGAGAGCATTGGACGACGTATCCGCCAGAACGATTTACGAAACGACACATCCGATCGTTCGTGTTCATCCCGAGACCGGCGAACGCATGCTCTCGCTCGGTCGGTCTGTGCAGAACTTTGTCGGCCTGCAGCGCTATCCCAGCCAAAGACTGTTCGAACTGCTGCAATCCTATCTCACCGCGCCGCAGAACACCCTGTGCTGGAACTGGAAATCAGGTGACGTCGCAATCTGGGATAATCGCGCGACTGAGCCGTACCCCGTCAACAAAATTGGCAGTCCTCATTTGGCCATGGACCAGCTTGCGATTGACGCCGGCGTACCGCACATGAGGAGGCTGAAATCACGGGCCACTGAGGCTGCCTAGCAGTGTCGGCACGTCGGGTTTTCGTAAGACGCTGGCGGTTCAAGGCTGAGTTGTGGCCCTGCGATGTCGAGCGGAGCCGGGCCTTAGAGCTTATCCCGCCAGGATCGGCTAACCCGCGCGGCCAACCTGCTTCTTTTCTTGTCCATAAGAATTGCTGAGAAGCGCGAGCAGGCGGTGCCATTCTCGTGTGAGAGCCGGGTACAATGCGAGCCGGCTCTTGGCTATCGGGCTGGGCATTGAAAAGCTGCAGCGGATCGAGCTCGGGCGATGGTCGAGGCGCTATCCAACTTAAAAGCGGGCTCGCGCACTGCGGAAATAACTCATGAATGTGGGCCCAGGCACACCAGGGTCCTGATCATCGATGAAGGCCTTTCAAGAGTGTCCTTCGCAATTGGGGATCGCGCTCACGCTCGCTTATGAGGCGGGTCGCGTGTTTGTTCGGACAGAAGGCGTGGACGCGCCTGTCGCATACGTTAGGCATGCTGGGCGGTTCGCTGGAGCCGGTCGCGATCAAAGCGGTTTCTATCCGCAATGACAGACGTAGTTGGCACATCGTTCAGGAGTGAACATGTTCAGTGTGCGTCCCACGAGATCCCGGAGGCGTCGACGGTTCGGGGGCTCGCCGCAACAGTACTTTGGTTTTGGCGAATTCCATCTCGATCGGCTTGAGATCGGGGCTGTAGGGCGGCAGGAATAGTAGGTGCGCGCCGGCGCCTGCGATGAGGCAGGCGGCCTCTTCGTTCCTCTGGCTCGATAGATTGTGAGGATCACCCAAGATCTCGGCTTTATAACGGGCCGCTCTGGGCGTTCTTTAAGCCGAACCCTGCTGTCGCAACATCGGCTGGAGCAGGAGATCGGATTCGGCCGCCGCAGATTCGAAGGGGAGGACGTGAGCCGCTCCGGCTCGTTTCGCTCCCGTGGTTAGCCGCAAACATGGCTCTCTCCATAATTACGTCCTGTTCCGACACGGGCGTGCCGGCTTGCGTCCTCTGGACATCGGCTTGGGTGGCACCGCACCCTTCGCCGGCTGAGCGAACAATTCGGACAAGTGAATACCCAAGGTCGCGGCGATACGATCCAGGAGATCAATGGTCGGGTTCTCTTTCTTCTGCTCAATGCGCCCCATATACGAGCGGTCAATCCCGGCATCATAGGCCAATTGCTCTTGCGGAATGCCGCGCTCTACGCGGATCCGGCGCACATTCCAGGCCACAAGCGCACGAGCGTTCATGCGCAAAGGCAGCCATTCCGACGATTATGAAACCACTGGTTATAGCCAGAGTATTACGATAAGCTCACACCTAAGCAGTTGGTTGTCGTCCAATTTGCTTCAAGGAAGCAGGTCACTGTGAGATGCAGACGCCGTAACGTTTGTCGTCTTCGAATGTCGTCGATCATCACAAGCGTTCTCGCGGTGCGATAGCCCGCCACTGGCCGGAGAGCAGTAATGGCCGCTCAGAGGTACTGCGGCGTTTTCCGGGCACCGCGACCAGATAGGACAACCGTTCAACTGGAGCTCGAAAAGGGAAACGAATTTTCTCCAAGGGCTGGGTCTGGCCACGGCCTTTCACCAATGCGCGCGGGCCGGTCACCACGGGCACCTCCCGGCATGAAAGAGCAAGAACAGCCTAGTTGCATGGCAAATCTCCGATCAGTTCCGGTATGTACTGCGTTGAAAGAGGAAATGCGCAGGATGGAGCCACCAGGTCATTGTGAGCCGATATGCGATCGCGGTCTTGGTGCGAAAATGAGTTTGGCGCTGCGACGATTCCGGCCGTACCACAACGCCCCCAATTTGGTTATCATTGCACGGAATTCGATAGATTTTTCAGTTTGATAGGAGTCAGGCAGTGCCGGCCGACCCGAAGATCGCAGAATTGGCGCCCACCGCGCACGAGCTCACGTCATATGACAAGGAGCACGCTATCACCTACATGCGACTTCTCGATGCCGACGCTGACAAGGCAGATTGGCGCGAAATCGCGCGCATTGTGCTTGGGCTTGAGACGACCGTTGAACCCGATCGTGCGCGACGCACGTTTGAAAGCCATCTGACGCGGGCCAAGTGGCTAGCGGGCCGCGGCTATCGTGATCTGCTGCGTGACGGTTGGCCAAAGCAATGAACACGGCGGATTTCAGGATCCGCGGAATTCCCAGCAATCGCAAAAGATGATTATTCCATCGATTAAGTGCGTGCAAGGCTCGCACGCGGTACGCACGTAACCGGAAAGGGCCACAATCATCGGCTGCATTTCGCCGCGTGTGAAATCCTGCGGGGAAATGGTGCGATGCCGGATACTGACTGGAGATCTGAGGAAGCGTACAGCGGCCTGAAGAAGGCGGATGCTGCCGACCTGGCCTGGGAGTGGCTGCGCCGGGATCCCGATTACCAAGAGGATTACAGGCGGTTGTCTCGCCGCCAACGATCCAGCGCAACCACGGACCAGTTGCGACGGAAGTGGGGGCTCTCGTTTTCCAGCTGATCCGCAAAAGACATTCGATAAGCAAGCAGTCTTCTGGGCACCCGAAGTGCTGTCGACCGTACTACCTATGCGGGCGGCCAATTGCGTGGCGCCCAAAAGCTACCAGCTCGATTTCGGCAATCTGCCGGGCAGCGGCCTTCGTCGCGCGCCGGATGGCTGGCATGCCATCGTGCCGCTCGGAGGCGCGAGGCATCGCCTTTGGCTGAAGAGCCTTCCGGCGAGCGGGTCTGCTGTCGTGCTCGATTTGCCGCTCGACGCTAATTTCGAGCTTCGCTTGCAGGCTGCACGTCGATTTTGGCTCGCGCTTGAGCATCGGCCACTCGGAACGCCCCCTCTTACTTTGCCGGCTTTGAAGCGGCGTCGGCTGATCCTCGCGCTGCGCGCACTGGATGCATGGCAGGAAGGAAATAGCTATCGCCAAATTGCGCAAGGTCTGTTTGGAAGCCATCGTATTGGCGAGCGGGGCTGGAAAACAGACGATTTGCGCAGCCGAACCATTCGACTTGTTAAGCTGGCGCGGCGCCTCATGCGCCTTCGCTGCCGCGCATTGCTCGACAAGGGCAGACGCAGGAATGACAGTTCATGAGCTCTTGGGCGATCAATGGCATACCTCCGTCCCGTGCAGCAATTCTTCTGGCATGGCACGATCGCGGATAGAATGAGATCTTTGCGTTCCGGTCTCTCACTCTTTGGCGTCTGGATTGCTGCGACAGAGAGGCGCTATCTTCGTAAGGGTTTGACGACTCTGCTCCGATGGTTTTCTCAAGTTGAGTGCTCTCGACTTGAATAGCGGGCAATGCATCGATCTCCCACTGTACCGTATTGAGGGGGGCCTGCTAGGCGTCAGGCAGCTTGCGCAAGTGCTGCCTTTTTGCAAAGACGAGCCACCCATCGGCAAAAAGAACGAGCGATTTCGGGATGCTCGCTGCGATCCACCGCATAGGCGCGATATTGCATGCCACTTGGAGCGCGTGAGCCGGGGATGATTTGCAAGGCGCCCCCTCGCACTAGATCACTGACGATGATTTCCGGTGCGACAAGAAGGCATTTCCCTGTCATGACTGCCGGCAGAGCAAGATAATTGTGATCGTACCGCGCGCCCGCTCGTATGTCGTTTGAGGACAGGTTCATGGCCCTCAGCCATGTCGGCAGGATGTCGGGTCGTGATGTGATGTTCAGTATCGGAGTTGAGCGAACGATCGAGAGCTCTCTGCCCGCGACCAGGTTTGGCGGCCCGACGCATACCAGTTCCTCATTGTAGATCTCCCAACTGTCGGCGGGTTCGATGACGGAAAGGTCACGTGTAATCAATATGTCGAAGTCATCCGAAGATGTCGGCGGCGAGAGCGAGCTGATGACGTCCACGATAACGCCGCCAGCTTCAGCAGAGAACGCTTGCAGATTTGGAATCAGAAGCGAGGAAGCAAAAGTCGATAGCGATGTGCGGACGACGATCCGATTGGTGCCCGCGGCCGCCCGCCGCCGCATTCTCTTGGCGGTGAAGCCCACTGTCTCGAGCGGTTCAGAGACTGCGTTAGCAAATAGTCTTCCGAACTCAGTCAAATCACTGCGCCGGCCGCGCCGCGCGATGAGGTCCGCACCAAGATAGTCCCGCAGGACGGATAAATAGCGGCTGACCGAGCTCTGCGTCGTTCCCAAGCTGCTGGCGGCGCGCGTGACGCTGCCTTCGCGTGCGACGGTCACAAAAGCGCGGATGGCATTTAAAGGAACTTCGTCGTCTTGAGCCGCCATTGTCCGCTCCGGCGCCAGATTGAACATCCATCATATTATTCGATGTCCATCGCGGGATTGCCGCGAATCAGGGGTCGGCTGCGCGCAAAATCCGCCTGGGAGCGCATAATACTTGGTCACCGCACAAGATCGGCGTCAATGGCTCGGTGCTGTCAGGGGGCTAGGTCCTTTTGCGGCGTGCCGGCTTCGGCTTGCGACCTTTACGTAAGGTAACGGGTGGCGGCGCCCCCTTGGATGGCCGAACAAACAGCTCGGAGACAGCAACGCCGAGCGTCCCGGCAAGGCGATCGAGAAGATCGATTGTCGGGTTCGCCTGTTGGCGCTCAAGTCCGCTCATATAGGAGCGATCAACACCTGCATCGTAGGCCAATTGCTCTTGCGGAATACCGCGCTCGACGCGGATCCGGCGCACATTGTATGCCACAAGCGCACGAGCTCTCATGCGCGAAGGCAGCCATTTCGATGGTCATCAAACCACTGGCTATAACCTACATAAAAACATCACAAAACTGGAGGTTTCGAATCGAACTGTTCCGATGCGTGTCACCGAATCGTTGTTCCCCGACGCTATTGGGGCGGGCCGCACCAGCGCTGGTATGTCGATCGTCATCAATTTGTGCGGCGCGGGTTTTGCCGGCGCTGACCCGAGCTCCGTCGTTACGCTGGCTCGGCAGTGTTCGATTCCGCTGCCCCATTTGCGCTAATAGCTCGAGCCAAACGCAAAAGATGCCGACTGAGAGGGCCCGATAGTCTTCCATTCAACGAAATGGAGTCGTGGCCCCGACGAACGTGCCGCCCCAACCCATCGAGATTGCAGCGACAGCCGTTCAGGCCAGATTAGAGTTGGCCTTCACTGCATCAGCGCAGAAAGCGCGTCTCAGCTACCTCAATCTCGCCCATTCTCTGCAGTTGAAGATTTCCTCTACCGCTACAATATGCTTGTGGACGTTCTGGACGCCACCATCAGCGATGTACGGCGGAAGCTGTCCTTCAAGGCTGTGCTTGAGGCCCGGATCCCGTAATTGCCATAAATCATCATCTGGACGTCCCGCAGCAAGGCTCGTAACCTTGGGAAATGTCTTGTCCTCGATGACAACGGCGCTGGCGCCGGCCCTTTCATACGCGCCAATCGCATGGATGACATTGATCGCATTGCAATAGCCTGTGTCGATGTCGGCCACATCGCATATTGCAGGGTTTTCCATCTACTTATTTCGATACCTGTCATCCAGCTGTAACACGATGGGTCTTGAAGGTCCGCAGCTTGCCAAAGAGTTTCATGCCGGCAAGGAAGTGATGCGCGCCGCCAGCGGGTGGGTCCAGCCGGCCTCCTGGTCAGAAACCTGGAGGTGAACGCCTGTATAAGCCTTAGCTCCATCGAGCGATCGGCGGCATCTGTTTCGATACGAGGGAAACGGTTTTCGAAGTGGGTGGGGGCGTCAGGGACTCCTGGTACACTCGGCTGGCCAGCAAACTAGTCGAAGTACCTGCTCTTGGTGCAGGAACCGCTTGGGGCGATGGCGAGCACTGACAGTTTCAAAGCCTCCCTGATCCGTTCCCCGCGAATGGCTCCGTCGTCATCGACCAGAACACGTGTCCCGGTAACTCGTTCGAGTCCAATCGTCGCTCGCCTCTAATCCTGTCTGCTAGGGGACAGGCATTACCAAGTTTCCGTTCGGCGGCTCACAACATCAAATCAGTTTTCTGGCGGCGCGAAGTGCGCAATTCGTGTTCAAACTCCGACAGTGGCACAAAGCCCGTCGGGCTCAAACACTGGTCGCCGTGACCTGCCGTTGAGCTATTCATGCGCAATTAGGCCTTAATGCGCGCAGACGATGCTGGCACGGACGTTGCTACTAGGTGCAGCAGTACTGAAAGTGCTGAGCACACCCAGATGCGAGTCGAGCGATGCTTTCCTTCCTTGAACCGATGTGGCCTGCTTGTGAGACGACGAGCTTGTGCCTTGTCACTTTGTGTGTCGTCGCGCTTAGCGCTGCGACACCGACATTCGCTACGGCTCTCGCTCGGCAGCCCGTCTACACCAAGGCACCACACCTCTCGGTCGCGCTCGCGATCGGAGATCAGCTAGCACAAAACGTCGCGCAGTCTCTGACAATAACTTTGGAGCGTAAGATGGCGCTGGGCTTAGACTCCCCAGCTCCCCCGATCAAGGTGGAGAACTGGCTGCGTGGTCAGCCTCTCACGAGCTTCCAGCCCGGGAACGTGTACATCGTCGAATTTTGGGCAACTTGGTGCGCACCGTGTGTGGCGGCACTGTCCGATCTGGTACAGCTGCAAGAGAAATACAGAGATAGCGGAGTTGAGGTCGTCGCAATAGCTGCCGGAGAGCGCGCTCAAACAGCGGAAGAGGCCCGAAGCAAGTTGGACGCATGGTTGATCGAAAAGTTGCCGAATCTCAACTATCGGGTCGGGCTCGACTACACACGCGAAATGGACAAGCTTTGGATGGATTCCAGCTTTTCTGTTGGGATTCCCACCTCCTTCGTCGTCGACCGTGACGGCCACATCGCCTTTGTCGGTTCCCCGACGCAACTCGATGACGTTTTGCCGAAGATTCTGACCGGCAGCTGGCGCATCAGCGATGAAGCGAAAGCCGCCGATGCAGAGCGGATCGCCGAGGGCGAACGCACAATGCCGATCTTCGCCAAACTGACGCCGGCGATGAAGGCGCAGGATTGGGCGAAGGCGCTTTCGGTGGTCGAAGAAGCCGTCGCTGTCCTGCCGGATGACGTGAACTTCCGCGTGCTCCAGGCGGATCTGTTGCTTAATAAAATGCGCGACTTGCAGGCCGGCCTGCCGGTGATGCGGCAATTGGTTCGTGACGCGATCAACAAAAAATCCGCGATGTGGATGGCCGCGGCGCTGCGCCAACTCTTTGATCCGGCGAATGACAACTCTCATTTGCCGCAGGCCGAGCGCTTTGCGATGGGCGATGAGTTATCCGAACACATTCTGGCCGTAAATCCTCCGCAACGGGACGAGGCCCCTAAGTTCATGTCCTATCCGGCGGTCGCTCAGTACTATTACGAGAGGGGTGACAAGGATCGCGCGATCGAGTTGATCGAGGTGACGCTGAAGTCGCTGGACGGCCCAGCACCTGCCCCGGACGACCTGAAACAGCACGTTATTTCGGTATTGGTCCAAACGCTCGCCAACTACAAGGATGAGAAGGCTTGCTATGGGTCTGTTTGTGCGACTCCGCAACCCGGAGTTCGGCAAAGTACCAAAGCGCAAGCGCCGGAGGAGAGGAGATGAAAAAGGGTAACGATCTGAGCTGCTCACTGGTTAATTCGTCCATTTATCCGGTGGGCCATCGGCAATTAAGATCCGCGAGCACGGCGGTGGATCGTTTGTGGCACGTTGGAAGTTCGGATTGCCATGACCTCCATCCGGATTGACGCGGAGGTGATCTTCCAGGTGAAGTCGAAGTCGCGCCGCGATCCGATCACGCAAAGTCTCTCGCGGTCATATGCTGAAAACTTCCTTCATCAAAATGCACTTTGCCAGCCATGGCCGAGGCCGGAGCTAGCTGGACATCCCCGCGCTTCTGCAGGCGGGCAAAGATGAGTGACGCCGATCCCGCCTACCTGGCTCACACAAGCTCGGATCGCGCAAGGCTGGCCGATGTCTCAGATCGATGCTCTCAGCCCGAGGAGCTCGCAAAGCGTGAGGCGCTTCAGCTAAGCGCTTACGCGAAGAGTGGGTGAAATGGGTAGAAGAGTTCGGCCGCAGCCCCCAGACTCCGGGCATTTATCGCATCCTAGCACGGCGCGCCAAGGATTGAACGGTTTTTACGCCGCGTGTGCCACAAACCCATAGCACCATGACCAGTCAAGATGACAAACGACCCGTCGCAATCGGCTTGGTCCTCCCGTTTGCGTTAGAGCACTGGCTGAAGCAGCCAGTCCGTGCCACGATTATCCTCGTCGGCTTCTTAGGGGCGACGGTCGCCGACCTGTTCATGCCGGTCTATTCCGGCCGTCTGGTGGATGCATTGACGTCGGTCCCCTCCGACGAAGCGGCGCGACATGCGGCACTGATTGCGTTCGCTGGTACCCTCGCGCTTGGTCTGCTCTCAAGTATATTGCGGTTTGCGGGCTTGCAGGCGATCGTGCCGTTCACGCTGAAGACCATGTCGGATGTGGCCCGTGGGGCCTTCATGCGCGTGCAGCGCTTCTCAACCGACTGGCACGCTAACTCGTTCGCCGGCTCGACCGTGCGCAAGATCACACGCGGCATGTGGGCGCTCGACCTGCTCAATCACACGATCCTGATGGCATTGTTGCCGTCGCTCGCGGTGCTCGTGGGATCGACGATCCTGCTCGGCCTGCATTGGCCCGAGCTCGGCGCCGTGATCGGCCTCGGCGCCGTGATCTATGTTGCCATCACGACGGCATTGACGATCGGCTACATCGCGCCGGCGGCGCGCGTCTCAAACGCCTGGGACAGCAAAGTCAGCGGCACGCTAGCGGACGCGCTCACTTGCAATACTGTGGTGAAATCTTTCGGTGCTGAGGCGCGTGAGGATGCGCGGCTTGACGGTGTCGTCAGACGCTGGCGGGCGCGGGTGCAGCGCACCTGGCTGCGGTCCAACGGCACGAGTACGGTGCAGCTCGTGATGCTCTTGTGCTTTCGTGGTTCGGTGATCGGCGGCGCCATCCTGCTGTGGATAGCGGGGCGCGCCTCTCCGGGCGACGTCACCTACGTGTTGACAAGCTATTACATCATCCACGCCTATTTGCGTGAAGTAGGGATGCACATCAACAATCTGCAGCGCTCGGTCAACGACATGGAGGAGCTGGTTACCATCTATGGCGAGCCGATCGGCGTTGTCGATGCCCCCGACGCCAAACCGATCGACATTCACGGTGGGACGATCACGTTCGAGGACGTCACCTTCCTCTATGACGGCGATCGCGGGCCGCTCTACGACGGATTGTCGATCAACATCCGCGCCGGCGAGCGGATCGGTCTGGTCGGCCGCTCCGGCTCCGGCAAGACCACATTCGTCAAGCTACTTCAGCGGCTCTACGACGTCTCCGGCGGCCGGATCCTGATCGACGGCCAGGACGTTGCGAAAGCCACGCAGCAGTCGCTGCGCAGCCAAATCGCGATCGTGGAGCAGGAGCCGATCCTGTTTCACCGCTCGCTGGCTGAAAACATCGCCTATGGCCGACCCGGCGCCAGCATGGCGGCGATCAAACAGGCGGCGAGGCTCGCGAATGCGCATGACTTCATCATACGATCGCCGAAGGGCTACGGCACACTGGTGGGTGAGCGCGGCGTAAATCTGTCGGGCGGCGAGCGGCAGCGCGTTGCGCTGGCGCGCGCCTTCCTTGCCGATGCGCCAGTGTTGATCCTGGACGAGGCGACGTCGAGCCTGGATTCGGAATCGGAAGCGCTGATCCAAGAGGCGATGGAACGGCTGATGAAGGACCGCACCTCGATCGTAATCGCGCACCGCCTGTCGACGGTGCGCGGCCTCGACCGCATCCTGGTGTTCGATCGCGGCGAGATCGTCGAGCAGGGCACGCATCCGGCACTGATCGTGCAACCCGGCGGCATCTATCGCAGTCTGTTCGAGCGGCAGGCCGTCGAGTTCGGTCCGCTCTCGGCGGAAGGCCAGCCTAAAACATGGCTGGCCACGTCTCCGTAGCCCTCGTGCTATTTGGCCGTGCTGGAGGGACATGAGCATGGCCTGTAATCCCACATCCCTTTGGCAATCTGGTGACGGAGGCGAGTGTGAGCGTTGATGCAAGGGCGCATGAAAAGTCCTCCAGACGTGGCTCGCAGATATGGTTGAGCCGGGCCGGCCGTTCGGCTTAAGCGAGGTCCGCGGCGACGGCAGCGGGATCACGGAGGCACGGCGGACGCTGCCGCAGGATGTGCGGGTGCGCGGCCAGGCGCGACGGCTTGGTGTGACGCTGGCGAGCCTCTGCCGCCTCGTGTGGGGGAGGTGGTGGCGCGCAGCAGCGGCCGTGAGCAGGTGGTGTTCGGCACGGTGCTGTTCGGCCGCATGCTGGCGGCGCCGGTGCCGCCGCACGATGGGCCTGTTCATCAACACCATGCCGCTGCGGCTCGATCTTGACCGCACCGCCGTCGAGGCAAGCCTGCACATCACACATGCCCGCCTGCCCGAGCTGCTCGCGCATGAGCATGCCTCACCGGCACTAGGAGTTCTTCAGTCAAGTTCGCATGTGATTTCTGCCCAGGCGCAGGGGACCCTAACGACTTCCGCCCAACGTGGTCAGAACAGGTAAGGTGGTCAGAACAGGTAAGGGGGCGCTAGAAGTCGAATGTCGGCGGGCTTTGCGTATGGCAGAGGACCGCCGCGGCCGGAGGAAAACCTTGCGCGCTTTGCTCATTCGAGTGAGTTTTCCAGTCCATGTCGAACATCTGGTGGGGACAGCTGCATCCTCTTCGGCAGGCGGACCTAAGAACGATCGCACACCAAGAATCTCGAAGCGCCGGCGCCAATCGATTGTCTCAGCGGGAATAAATCCAGAATTACGCGAGGGCATGGGCGCCTGACCGACCGCATTCACAAATGCCGCCGCTTTTAACAGAAGAAATACCTCGCGACTATTTTCGACACGTGAATGCTTGGTGTCGCGCGCCGTGGAAAACTGTCCCTGGACGTCACGAGGAATTGCTATCGCATGCTTAGTCTAGCGCATGAAAACTCGCGCGCTTGTGGCTGAGACGAGTACGACGCAGCCGACCGTTATCGGCACGAACATCATCAGAACTGTTGTCGATGCGCGCCGGAGTATCTAAGCTTCTTTGAGGCGACCAACTCCGCGATTAACGAAGCGCTGCTCCTAGGAAAACCCCGACTGCTACAATCTTCAACATTGAGCTCGTGGCCTCAACATTCGGCAAAGAAAGAGCGAGGGCTGAGTGGACATGGAAAGCTAGAGCGGCAACGCTGTGCGAGGTCTTTCGGGACAGTCGCGATGGAGCACTCGACGCGCGACAGCTGGCAGGCCCCGATGCTGAGCGATTTGAAACGGCCGAAGTCGATGGCGTAGGCTGCCCCTCGGAAAACGGCGTAGGCCTACCGGTGCGAGCCCCAGATAGTCTTGGCGGGCGCGGAGGTATTTCTGAAGGAGGGTGGCAGCAAGTTCGGGTAGCCCCAGCCACTGGCAAGTGGCGCAGGTGCTTTGCGTAGCTGTGGGATCGCGAGCGCGTGCTTATCACTGGTCAATTGTCACTACCAGATGTGGGCGTTTTGTAAGCAGTACTGAGCTGACAGCAGCGAGCGCCAAAATCGGACCGCTTGGGAATGCTTCGAACCAGCTCGTCAAGGAAGGTTCGGCCGAGCGCCTTGCGCGTGGATTGATCCTCGCGCAGAACCTCATCGGCACGCTGCGCCCCGCGTGACACGCTTTTTTGCCTGTCCGCCAGTCCTGTCCGGTCTCATTAGATTCGTTTGATGCGTCGCAAGATCGAGCACCCTATGCGAATGCGATGGGCGGGCTTCGCTATGAGCGCGAGCGGCTATAGCGCTATCTCACGGGGCGCTCGGGTCGGCCCGGTTGCGTCCTGTAAGGCGCGAGCGGCTCTCTCCCGAAAAGGAGGTGGCGGCGCTACAATGGGGTCTCGAGGCGACTGGCTTTCCGCCGCTGATCGTAGTTGCCTTAATGCCGGCGTGGCTCGCCTCCGTGTCGCAAATATTGTCTGGCAGACTTGGCTTGCTGCTTTCACCTCGCGCTGGCGTCCGACCGCCACCGCCTGCGCGATGCGACGGCAGCCATGATGGTTACGGAGACGACATCAGCCGTTGAACAAGGATCAGCTGGGCGCCGTCGACCCGCTGAAATGCCAGCGGCTTTTTTCGACCAGTATGCGCCAAATGAGCCGTCACTCCGTTGTGGGAGGCGGAGCTGCGACCGCCCAGGCTTGTTTCGCTGCTCATCCCACGATCGCGATCATCGCCCGTTACGGTGGCGGAGGACATCAGATGAGCGGCAGGAGGCGATGGCGAGAAAACGGATGACGTAGAACCATCAGCAAGACCGGCAACGCACTTTCTGCAGCCTTAATCGCCGAGATCACCGCAAACTGAACAGCGGCACTGCACGGGACCTTGCACAAGTTCTCGGACTAGCGCTGATCGCGGCCACCCATTCACTCGATCATGCCATTCGAGAGTCTCCTGATACGCATGGTGGTCGGCACCAGTAACGCGCTAAGCGGGTCCGCAAAAGAGAGGGTCTCTAGATAGCCACACCGTGTCTGATGTACGACGATGTGTAAAGATACGGACAGAGTGCTTCGGGTGACCACGCTGTAATTTAAACAGTTTCTTCTTTGGCACGACTGATGCTTTTGGGTTAGCCGGCGACGCGCCGGCCGAGGGTATTCCCCTAGAGCAAGCGCGATCTGTCGATTGATAGCCAAAAGCATGGAGCATCCTATAGATGACTTCGATGATGACCTCATTCCTCATCCAGACCCAAATGCAATGTAGCTTGCAAAAAGCCGTCCCGATCGCGCAGCTGACGAACGATATTGATAATGATGCCGCGTCCAATCGGCCGCACGATCGGTCTTTCGTTTCGAAAATTCGACAGCGACTGCTGTCAATGCTGCCGACGTCCTCACCTCGAACGGTCGTTTGCGTTTTCGCACTAGTGCTGATGCGCGCCTTCTTAATAGATGGCGCCTCAGCCGAGACTCTTGCGAAGCCCCTCACCAGCTTTACGCTTGGCAACGGCCTGCAGGTGGTCGTAATCCCTGATCATCGAACACCGGTGGTGACGCAGATGATCTGGTACAAAGTGGGCTCCGCAGATGAGGAGCCGGGCAAATCCGGGCTCGCCCATTTTCTCGAACACCTGATGTTTAAGGGCACGGAGAAGCACCTGGGCGACGAATTCTCCCAGAGCGTGGTTCGCGTCGGCGGGAACGAGAACGCCTCGACCTCGGTCGACTACACCAACTACTACCAGCGCGTGCCGAAGGAGCAGTTGCCGACCATGATGGAGTTCGAGGCCGACCGCATGACCGGCCTGATCCTCAAGAACGAGGACGTGCTGCCCGAGCGCGACGTCGTGCTCGAAGAGTACAACATGCGCGTCGCCAACAATCCGGATGGGCGCTTGAACGAGCAGATCATGGCCGCGCTCTATCTCAACCATCCCTACGGGCGGCCGGTGATCGGCTGGCATCAGGAGATCGAGAAGCTCGATCGCGAGGACGCGCTCGCCTTCTATCGTCGCTTCTACGCGCCGAACAACGCGATCCTGGTGATCGCCGGCGACGTCGACGCTGCCGAAATCCGCCCGCTGGTCGAGCGCAACTTCGGCTCGATTCCCGCCCAGCCCGCGATCCCGCCGCGCCGCGTTCGCCCGCAGGAGCCCGAGCCGGCCGCCCCGCGCACCGTCACGCTGGCCGACCTGCGCGTCGAGCAGCCGAGCCTGCGCCGCTACTATCTGGCGCCTTCCGCAACGACGGCCGCAGCCGGCGAGAGTGCGGCCCTCGACGTGCTGGCACAGCTGATCGGCAGCGGCAGCAATTCCTATCTCTACCGCGCCCTCGTGGTCGACAAGCCGCTCGCCGTCTCCGCCAACGCGAGCTATTCGAGCATCTCGCTCGACCCGACCCAGTTCGCGATCTCAGCGGCGCCCAAACCCGGCGTCAGCTTCGCCGAGGTCGAGCAGGTGATCGACGGCGTCATCGCCGACATCGCGCAGAACCCGATCCGCGCCGAGGATCTGGAGCGCGTGAAGACCCAGCTCATTGCCGAAGCGATCTACGCCCAGGACAATCAGGCCGTGCTGGCGCGCTGGTATGGCGGCGCGCTGACCACGGGCCTGTCGATCGAGGACATCAGGAGCTGGCCCGACCGCATTCGCGCGGTCACCGCCGAGCAGGTGCGCGCCGTCGCGCAGAAATGGCTCGAGAAGAAGCGCTCGGTGACGGGCTACCTGATCAAGGACACCAGTGCCACCAAGCGCGAGGAGAAGCGTTCGTGACCTATCCCTTCCTCCGCGCAAGGCACTTCGTCCTCTCCATCGCCACCGGGGCGGCGCTAGCCCTCGCCACGGTCGCGCCGTCGCAGGCGGCGGCAAAGATCCAGCGCCTGGTCTCGCCCGGTGGCATCGAGGCCTGGTTCGTGCAGGACGCGACCGTGCCGCTGATCGCTATGGAATATTCCTTTGCCGGCGGCTCGTCCCAGGATCCCAAGGACAAGTCGGGCGTCGCCAATCTGGTCGGCAACCTGCTCGACGAAGGCTCCGGCGATCTCGACTCTAAGACCTTCCACGAGCGGCTCGACCGCCGCGCCATCGAGCTCTCCTTCAGCGCCAGCCGCGATAGCTTCCGCGGCAGCCTGCGCATGCTGCGCGACAACAAGGACGAAGCCTTCGACCTGCTCAGGATGGCGTTGACCTCGCCGCATTTCGACACGGTCGATGTCGAGCGCATCCGCTCGCAGGTTCTCTCCGGTCTGCGCCGCGAGATCACCAATCCGTCATCGCTGGCGAGCCGCAAATTCCTCGAGGTCGCCTTCGGCGATCATCCGTACAGTCGGCAGAGCAACGGCACGCTGGACAGCGTGCCGACCATCACGGTCGCCGACCTCAAGGACTATGTCGGCCGCGTGCTCGCCAAGGACACCCTGAAGGTCGCGGTCGTCGGCGACGTCGATCCGGCGACCCTCGGCAAGCTGCTCGACCAGACCTTTGGCAGCCTGCCGGCGAACGCCAGGCTGAGGCCGGTGGCCGATGTCGAGGCGGCCAAGCCGCCGCAGCGCGCCTTCGTTCCACTGGACGTGCCGCAGACCGTCATCACCTTCGGTGGCCCCGGCGTGAAGCGCAGCGACCCCAACTTCATGGCGGCCGATGTCGTCAACCACATCCTCGGTGGCGGCGGATTTTCGTCGCGGCTCTATCGCGAGGTCCGCGCGAAGCGGGGCCTTGCCTATTCGGTGTTCGAATCCCTGCTCTGGATGGAGCATTCGGCGGTCTTTATCGGCAATACCGGCACCCGCGCCGACCGCGCCGGCGACACCATCGCTGCCATCGAGAAGGAGGTGCGTCGTATCGCCGAGGAGGGCCCGACGCAGAAGGAGCTCGACGAGGCCAAGTCCTACCTCAAGGGCTCCCAGATGCTGGCGCTCGACACCTCATCCAAGCTGGCGCAGGCGCTGCTGCAGTACCAGCAGGACAAGCTGCCGATCGACTATATCGAACGGCGCAATGCCATCGTCGATGCGGTGACGCTGGATGATGCCAAGGCCGCCGCCAAGCGGCTCTGGGGCCAGGGCCTGCTGACGGTCGTCGTCGGCCGCACCTCGCAGGCCGCCGCGCAACCCGCGGCCACGGCGCCGGCGCCGAAGTCGAACTGAACTGCCGTAGTAGCGATAGCGCTCCTCGCTAACACACGGCTTCATGGCTTCGAACTCGAGCCATCCCTGAAGCAGTGACGGTCGGACCCGGCTTGCCGTAATAGCCGGTCCATCCACCGAGACGCGCGCAGAACCAGGCCTGCATGAGCGGACGACCCCTTCGGATGAGGGTTCTTCTGCCGCTCCGTCTTGCCTTCGAGCTGAGCACAGCAGGCTTCGAGCAGCGGAATGTCCTCAGGTTCGAATGCATCGCTTAGAGGCCGTAGAGGTCCCGGACCACCATCACGGGCGTGCACCATTTGCTGGATACACACAGCCGCGATCAACGTGGCAGTTATCAGTCGGTTACGGGGCGCTTTATCCTCGATTTGCACGGCTTCGATGTCGAAGCCTTAATCCAGAGCCAATACGGCATGCAGATACTCACCCCTGCCGCGTTCAGAGCGCAGCACAGTCGTGTCCTGGATCGCCAGCACATATCGGCCCACGCAACGTTCTGCTGTCCGTCCGGCGCGGCGCGGCGGCTTGAGCGAGACCGCGATTAACATGGCGTTCGCTTTCATTGTCCGCGGCATACTTTTCTGGGGAGCCATTGCAGGGCTTCTCTATTTGCTGTGGAAGTTGCCATCCTGTAGCCCGACGATCAGGGCGTCGGCCGGCCAGTGTCGAGGAAATGAGGAGCGGCGGCTTGAACTGCACCCCTCATGTGAGACACGGTAATCAGGGACAGGAGCCGAGCGCCTGGGCGGGTTGATGGGTTGCCGCGGGGTCATCGTCATCGCCTGGATGACCGCGTAGACCCCGTCACGCCAGGCCCGGTGCTCGGCCGGCGTGCTTCATCCCGGCCCATGGCGCGCGGGCTTCTCTTTCGCCGACCGCCTTGGGCTGCAGGAGACCGTGCCGCACATGTGGTGGCGGCTCAAGAAGCGCCCCTATCTCGCCATCGTCGTCGCGAAGTCCGCTGCCCAATTCGCACGAACGGCCTCGAGGCAGGCAAAGATGCCGACTGAGCGGGGCGATGATCCTCCATTCATCGAAGTGGAGTTGCAGCTCTGATGAAATGAGCCGACGCTGACTATCGCGATCGCAGCGACAGCTGTTCAGCCATCTTTATAGTAGTTTGTCTTTATCCCTGGATCAGCGCAGACGGCGTTTCAGGGACCTTAATCTCGTTCATTCTCTGGACTGCGAGAATTTCGTCTACCGGTACAACACCTTTGTGAACATTCCGCACACACCCATCAGCCATGATACGGAATATTAGGCTCTCCCGCCCGCTCAAGAGGCACGACGGCCAAATCTCTTAGCTGAGGCTCAAGGAAAGCGCGCCGGTGGAGTTATCGAGTATAACGACCAGTTCAAACCAAACGCGATACAGTCGCAACCTGTTTTGGCAGCAGCCACCGACTGCACAAGAGTGGCGTCCAGAGAGCAAGCTCTCGCAGTGTAGACTTGGGATGCGCAGGCGATAGTGCGAGGGCAAGCGGCTATACGTCGCGAATTGGATCCGCCACTATTAAATCGAACATTGGCCAGTGTATGTTAGCCATGATGTACGAGCCGGTCGGCGCGGTTGAGACTAGCTGAGAGGTTTCGGCTTTGGGCCTGGTCGACCATTCGGAGGCCGCGGGCGGGCATACCCCTTTGGTCATCAGCTGAAGGACTTCGATGTTGCCCAGCGGTCCCAAGAGCGACCAGGTTGTCAGGAAAGAGTTGGTGCAGAAAACGGAGAACGGCGCAGACGCGACTGGCGCCATGGAAAGAATCCAATGCTGCTCCTGCTAGCTGCTATGCTGGCGTAACGAGCGGGTGGTCGGCGATCGAGCAGTGAAACCTGAAAGCGCTGTTCTTGGCCGATGCCGCAGGCCTCTGTGTCGCTAGCCGCCTTTGCTCCCGCGAGGGGCAAGCCCCTCGCGGTGCTACCAAGTGGTATTGCCGCGAGGTACTGCAGGGCGCCTACCTGTACTAGGGTGCGGACTCATTTGATCGAAGCCAAATTCATACGGAAGCGAGTTGAACGAAAGCGATGGCACTTTATCCTTCTAAGGTGCCGCGAAGTTGTAGGCCTAGTACGACTGCAAGTCACCGACTTGAATTGGTTGGCTCGTCTGCTACTTTCTAGGCTGGTCCCTACCTTCACGGAGAAATTGGAGGTGCCCCAGCATACGAAATCGCGCTGCTGCATAAAAAGGGCTCGCGCACCGCCGTTCATGACAGAGCCTAAATGCTGGCGGGGTAAGACGGGAGGCATGGAAGCGATCGCTTGAAAGACTACACGCGTTGCAAAATTTAGCGCGCCAATCTCCCTCGGCACAAGCGCGCCGGGTGTCCGTGGCTGAAAAGGTATGACAGTGGTTACCAGGGTCGTTTCGCCGACACCGGAAGCAGCGCGGGCGCGACTGGGCGCCGGTCGGTTTTGGGACTGGATCGGCGCTGTCCCTGCCGCGCCTGCGCTGCACATTGAGGTTAGCAGGAACGTGAATCGGCGCTGTCCCATTCTGGTAATGCCGCTATCTCGACCACGCCTCGCTAACCCGAGCGGCTCTGTACCCACGCCAGCTTTCGAAAAACTGACGAAACCTGTGCGGCAATTCACAAACGAACAGCAGCTGCTGTGGCGGATTGCGGACCATGCTCACTGACGGCCGCTGATCACCCCATCAGCGCGCGCAGCCATGGCAAACATGAATCGCAGCTCCCAATCCTTTGCCGACGCATGCGCGTGACAGCGGACCGTCACCGACCAACAAATTTAGAGCACTGGTCCCGAGACGTTCAGGTTTCCAAACGAGACGTGTCATGAAGCCAATAGCGCGCGCAGCAATAAAGCTCGCTGAGGCACTCTTCGATTTCGACCAGTGCTGCGCAATGATTCTATCGCCTCATTTCGGTATCAACCGCGACGTGATGTTGGGCATGCGGCGGTCACGATCGCCCAGGAGAGATCCCGCTGCGGCATTCTCGGCTCGTGACATCGGCCACCTTTCGTGCGAGCGCCGGCATGCCCCACCTGCCACCAGGTTGCGCGTTGGCTGGTAGGCAAAATCTCAGCTTAACGCCAAACCTCTCATGTCTCACCTAGCACACTAACGTTGCAATCACATCTAGTACCGGCGGACTACTCCGGGGGCACATAAGGCAGGAACTAGGTGAGCAGACCGCACAGGCCGAACGAGTGGTCGCCGTCCGCACCGTCAGCAGGCTGAGATTTGTGCCGTGGATGATGCTGCTCATGCGTCCAGCGTCGTTGAATTGACGGGCCCGAATAGCGGAGCAAAGAGCGCCAAAATCCGCTGCCAATCGGAAGCAAGACCCGACGCTCGCGTTTCGCCAGGTGATCTTAAGTGGATGAAAAAGGAGTATGCCGCGCCCGGGTCCGCAAGGCCAGGATATTGGTCGAGCAGCTCATCAAGCAAGTCTAGCGAGCGCATTGCGATCGATTAATCCTCAGGCAGATGCCCGTGGCAGGCTGCGTCTCTGCCGATCGAAGTCTCGGTGAGCCATTCGTCCCTGCAGAGGGCAAGCGCCGCCCGGGAATATGCCCTCCGCGCCTTTCCACAGCGATTGTGCTCACCTCCAGGCCCTACGCGATGACACGACGTCTCATGCTGCGGACTCAGCGCGAACGATGCGATCAGCCGGCCCTCACACCGGCATTCGCCACAAGCGCCCTTCTCTATAGAGATTCGCGCCGTCATGTAATGTGACGAACTTTCGTTTCAGCTAACTAATCTGACTTGGAGCAGATCGATTTCCCGCGGACATGCATTCGGCATCTGAAGAGTCTGAGGCGAACTATCTATCTCTTGGTCTGTCAGTCCGACCGAGTTAAGGCTGGGGAATCACTTGTTACCATCTTTTTTAAAGTCGGACTCCACAACACTACCACCAGAACAGGTCGGTGCAGCGTTGCCAAGTGATGTGCTAAGGCATTGAGAGTGGTCTTCACGGTTCATCGGGTGTTTACTCGAGCAAATGAGCAGCCATCAATGATCATCACGTGTTTGCAAGGTGCGGTGCCTGCGTAGGGCCGCAAAGTTGCGCGATAGTTGGCAAGGCTAGGAGCAACATATGTGCGGCATCTGTGGATGGATTGATTTCCATCGTGACTTACGAGGTCCCGACGCTCAACGGGAGCTTGCCGGTATGACGGCCACTATGGCCTACCGCGGGCCGGACGGCGAGGGCACTTGGATCGATGGGCCTGCGGCGCTAGGACATCGCCGCCTTGCGATCATCGACATCGAGGGTGGTGCACAGCCCATGCTACTCCAGGAGGAGGGGCGACCCGCGCTGGTGCTCGTCTACACCGGCGAGACTTACAATTACCGTGAGCTGCGTCAACAGCTCGTCACCCTAGGCCATCAGTTCGAGACGAACAGTGACACCGAGGTGGTCTTGCACGCCCACCGCGAGTGGGGTCGCCGCGACCCGCGCACCGCCGTGATCGAACTCAACGGAATGTTCGCCTATGCACTCTGGGACACAGCCAAGCGCGAACTGCTTCTCGTACGCGACCGGCTCGGCATCAAGCCGCTTTACTACTACCCCACCGAGCACGGCGTGTTATTCGGCTCCGAGCCGAAGGCGATCCTCGCCCATAGTCTCGCGGAACGGGTCATGGACGCCGACGGGCTTCGTCGCACTTTATTATTCATCGACGACCGGGACAACACCGTGTTCCGCGGCATGCGTGAGGTACCGCCCGGCCACATCCTCCGTGTAACCCGCGATGGCATCCAGCAGGTGACCTATTGGCAGCTCACCGACAGCGGGCATACCGACGACAAGCCTACGACCGTTCGGCGCGTCCGAGAACTACTCGAGGACACGATCCAACGGCAACTCGTTGCTGACGTGCCGCTGTGCACGCTCTTGTCGGGCGGGCTTGATTCCTCCGCGCTGACAGGGCTGGCGGCCCACTTCAGCAACGAACGGATCCGGTCCTTCGCGGTCGATTTTGTCGGCTACACCAACAACTTCACCCCCGGCCCGATGCGCCCTACACCCGACGGGCCCTACGTGCAGGAGGTCGCGAAGTTCGTTGATGTTTCCCACACGGACATCACGTTGTCCGCTGACGAACTCATGGACCCCAGCGTGCGGGCCGCCACTCTCCACGCCCGCGACCTGCCGTTGACAACGGGCGATATCGATAGCTCGCTCTTTCTGCTGTTCCGGGCCATCCGGCAACACTCGACAGTGGCCCTGTCGGGGGAAGCGGCCGACGAGGTCTTCGGCGGCTACCCGGAGTTCCACGATCCCGCGAACGTTCAGGCCGACACGTTTCCGTGGCTTGTCAGCAGGTTATACCAAGACACCGGCCAACAATATCTAGAGCCCCTCCTCCTCAAGCAGCTCGATCTCCCCGGCTACATTGACGACCAGTATCGTAGGGCACTTGCGGAAGTACCTACCCTGAACGGGCCAGCCTCCGCCGATCCGCTAGAGCGTCGCATGCGCGAGGTCTCCTATCTCTATCTCACGCGACACCTGCCGGGCTTGCTAGACCGCAAGGACCGGATGAGCATGGCTTCGGGTCTCGAGGTGCGAGTTCCCTACTGCGACCACCGTCTCGTTGAGTACGTGTTTGGCACCCCATGGTCGCATAAGACTTTCGACGGGCGAGAGAAGAGCCTTCTGCGTGCCGCCACTGCCGACCTGCTACCGCAGTCTGTGGTGCAGCGGGTCAAGAGTGCCTATCCGGCTATCCAGGATCCGACCTATGACAGACTGCTCCGCACTCGCTTCACTGCGCTGCTGCATGACCGCAACGCGGCAGTGGCACCACTCCTGTCGATTGACGGCTCCCGCATTTTGCTCAACGCGACCGACAACATTAGAGGGGTGGAGCGTATTCTGGCTCTTCAGAACTTCCTGAACGACTACAACGTGAACCTCAGGCTTTGAGACGGCGAAACTCGCTGCTGCAAATTCCCCGAAGCGAGAGGGTTCAGTTTCAACTTCGCAATAAGCTCCCTGACCGTGTAGCTCCTTTCGGCCGCGTGGATCGAGCGCCGTTCTCGTATGGCAACAGGCGGACCATCGCGGCCTCGGCTTCCTTAAACGCACCGCAATATGCAAGGACAACAGCATGCTGGTGGATGCGAATGATACGGCCTGCCAGCTTCAGGCCCACGATGGTGGGCATCACGTTTCAATGACGTCCAGCGTACCGACGTAGCCGTGTCGTCTGACTAAGTCGTCGACCAACTCGAGACTGACACCGATGAACGAGTCCCAAGGAGAGTAGGCGCGCGATCGCGAAATCAGGCTCGGAGGAGATGTTCTCAGTCGACAAGAGCTAATCGTCTTCCGAGGAAACAGGGCAGGATCATTTCCGTGATTAAGATTGCCGAAACAAAATTGAAGGCGGCTTCGCGGCAGAGGCCGAGGAGTGGAGCGGCTGGTCATCACTTTGCTGTCGAGCTCAGCGAAATCGCAAAACTCGCGTTGCCGATTGTGTTGGCGCAGCTCGGGCAAGTCGCGATGTTGACGACAGATCTCGCCTTCATCGGGCGCATCAGCGCTGAGGCCGCCGCCGCGGCAGCGCTGGGGGGCAGGGTGTATTTCGTTAGTGTCACTTTCGGTATGGGCCTGATGGCAGCCGTGGCGTCGCTCGCGGCCGAGGCGTTTGGGGCGGGTAATTTAGCTGCGGTACGGCGTACGGTGCGCATGGGGCTGTGGACGGCGATACTGCTGTCGCTCCCTATCATGTCGGTTCTGTTGCGCGGCGAGCAAATACTGCTCGCTCTTGGCCAGGGGCCGGACGCGGCACAGCTCGCCCAGCAGTATCTATTTGGACTTGCTTGGGGCCTGGTGCCTTCGCTATGGTTTCTAGCCATCCGTAGTTTCATGAGCGCTGTCCTTCGGCCGGAACCAATCTTGTGGATCACGCTCGCGGCCATTCCCTGCAATGCCTTGCTTGTTTATCTGCTGATCTATGGGAAGCTGTACTTGCCTCGGCTGGAGTTGTTCGGGGCAGGTCTTGGGACTACGCTGGTAAATTTTGCGATGTTTTTGGCTGCCTTGTGGTTCGCCACTGTGCACCGCCCATTCCGGAACTACCATGTGCTTGCACGTTTCTGGCGCTTCGATTGGCAACTGATGCGCCGGCTGACCGTGGTCGGGACCCCGATCTCCATCGCTTTTCTAATGGAGGATTCGATCTGGTCTGCCGCAGCGCTCCTGATAGGCATGATCAGCCTCAAAGCGCTTGCCGCCCACCAGATCGCATTCCATGTCGGCTCGATCCTATACATAATCCCGTCTGGCATCAGCATGGCGGCGAACGTTCGCGTTGGCCACGCCCTGGGCCGCAACGACGGTCCCGGCATTAAACGGGTTGGTCTGGTCGCGATGCTGTTTGGCACTGTTACCGCCGTAGTACTGACAATTATGGTAATAGCCGCGCGTTTTGAGATCGCCGCATTCTTTCTGCCCGGCGAGACCGAGGGGACAATCGGACTCGCCACGGACCTCCTTTTGATTGGCGCAAGCTGTTTCGTAACCACGACAACGTACAGCATTGCCTTGGGCAGTTTGCGTGGGCTGAAGGATACCTGGGTACCCCTTCTATTTGCTGCAACCGGTTACTGCCTGATTGGCTTTTCCATCAGCTGCGTGCTTGCCTTAGAGACCGGTCTCGGCGCCATTGGTATCTGGATAGGTTTGGCAGCCGGGACGACTATCTATGCGGTACTCCTCGTACTGCGTTTCCTGCTGCTGGCGGGCAGGCTGGCTCTTCAGGGCCCCTAAGTGTTCGAGAGCTTGAACAGCCGCTGAAACATTGCGTGCGTCCCATGCGTTAGCCAAACTGGCGCTGATATCGCCGCCGCCATCAGGTTGTGATGCGTGAATGGGCTTCGGCGGGCGAAACGGTCTCAGACGCTACACGGGCCGCAACGGCCGCTCTGAGCGGTGGTCTCCATCGCATATAGCGATGTTCCCGAGTTGCCTCGTCTGATTCGCTTCCTAGTCGGGGGACGCGCGACTTGTCGACCACCGGCGCTGGGAACTTTCCGGTGATGTGACGATCGCGTTGCTAGAGCATCCGTCACTTAAGCGAAGCGCCGCGCATCCTTCGTGGCGGAAGCAGTTTTGGCATTCTAGAGGCGAGAAGTCGTCAATAGGGCGGCAGACACAGAAGCTTTGCACGGGCGTCCTCGATCGCTTCGCGCACACTGGCAAATTTGTGGCTGGCTAGGGTCGATAACGACAGTATCGCCTTGGAGGGTTAGGCAGTTGGGCACGAGCACCCTCTCGATATAGACTCGGAACGCATCGCTTGTCATGGGGTCGTCGGCCGCGTTCAAATTACTCTTCCAGCCTCAATCACGCACGATGCTTGCGACCGCCCTTGCTGCGCCCTCCTATTTGCCGATGAAGGGTATCTTGCGGTGGCGCGTTGCGCACTCATACGCGTAGGCGTACGCTAACAATTCACGCTCACTCCACATTCTGCCCACAAATATCAAGCCGAATGGTGAGCCCGATGCGTAATAGCCCGCAGGAACAGTGACGCCCGGAAGCCCGGCAATGTTGATGTGGTCGACCGTGGTCGCACAAATGCGCTCTTTCCCGTGCAGTGGCGGTAGCTCCTCAAGCATCTGAGGAAAGACGCAGGCGTCTAGGTGATGGCGTGCAAACACTTCTTCGAACGTCGCGAGATATTCCTCTTTGGCAGCAATGAAATCACTGATGTCCGGCGGTAGCGTCGGATTTGCTAGGGTCGCCGCGAACTGCGGCAGATCGTGCAGGAAGTTCAGTAAACCCTCTGGTCCGAACGGGTTTTGCTTCTCAGTCGCCTTAGCGAATTCCGCAAAGGTCTTTAGCGCGGCCGTAGGGCCCAGCCGTTCGAGATATTTGTGAAGGTCATAAGGAACGGACTCGAGGCCACGCGAGTCGAAACTTTCAAAGCGAGGAGTCGGCCTGCGGAGCTCCGCAAACCCCGAGCCGATGAAGGGATCTTGGACCAGAACCGCGCCGAGTCCCTCAAGTTCTTCTTTTGCCCTTTCGTAGAGTTGCTTCGCCTCATATGAAAGAGGCTGATTGAGCCAACCGCTGCCGTAAAGAGCAAGCCGTCTGTCCTTGAGGGCATTTACGCTGAATTTTGAGGTGTAACCTCCAATTGGCTTCTTGCCGACGCCTGCGATGGTCTTGGGATCCTCTGACGTGTAGCCGGCGAGCACATCTAGACAAATGGCCGCGTCACGCACACATCTCGCAATGGGGCCAACGACGTCTCGATTTGCCGACAGAGGCATGACGCCCGCGTTGGACACCAGCCCGATAGTCGGTTTGATTCCGACGAGGTCCTGTGCCGAAGCAGGATTTTGAATGGAACCACCGGTCTCTTCAGCCAAGCCCAGCACAACCATGGCCGAAGCAACCGCCGACGCCGTGCCTGAACTGCTGCCGCCGGGCACGCGGTCGGGCATTACGACATTTAGTGTTGGCCCGGCCCAACTGTCATTGGCATGGCTACCACTGCAGCTGAGGATGGGAACGTTTGCCTTTCCAATGATGACGGCTCCCGCGTCCCGCAAGCGGGCCACCACCGGGGCGTCCCGCTCCGGTATGAGATCAACCCCACCCGTTATACCACATAGCAGCGACCAACCCGCCGTCGTGGGAAAGTTGGCCATATCTATAGTGTCCTTCACGACGACCGGAATGCCCGCCAACGGACCAAGGCACTCCCCGGCTGCGCGGCGTCTATCGATTTCCTTCGCGTCGTCGACGGCCGATGGATTCATAAAAATGATTGCATTGTATTTCCTGTTGTACCGCTCCACCCTCTCGAGGCTCGCCTCGACCAGCGCTTGACCGTGAGCGCTCCGCTTGCAAAGCTGACCTGGGCCTCTACGACAGTGAGGCTTGTAAGTTCCGGCGATTCAACAGTGAAAGATTCGTTACGGACCGTGGCGGGTTGACTCATTGGCGCTCCATTGTTGCTGTGGCAGGCAGTTGGGCAGGTCAGCGCTTCGCCCCCAGCCTCCCGAACCTCTACTGCTCGATGAGCTGTCACATGCTGGCTCTACCCTGGACCAAGAAGTACCGGAGTCCCCAGTCCTATTTGTAAGCAAAATCGCCATCCCACAGCAGTAGTTCTGCGCCTAAACGACATGTGAAGCTCTATTTCTTCAAATCGGTCGAACCTTGGAGAGACAATCGTACATTTCGGAGTATCAAGCCGACACTTGCAGACAAGCCGTTGCGTAGCGACTACCGGCATCAATCGCCTGGGGCATCAAAGAGCCGTCCTCGCGTCCGTCGCTGCTTTAGCTATCGCGCCGGAGATAACCCACAGAGCGGCCAGCGCGCCCAGCGGCCCATCCGCCGCACCACTCGCACCTTGATGATGGCCTCGAGGCACTGTTGTTGAGTCGATGCGATCCAGCGAGAGACGCCGCTCCACAGCGGCCGAACTTGCCGCCGGGGCGAGGTCCATTGTGGCGAGCGAGTGACTGGATGCGGCCCGGGGGAGGCGAAAACGTCGTTAGTGGTCATTCTGCAACGATGGCGCGTCAGCCAAATTGGCAATGTGCGCTCGACGTTGGCAATGTTCGCCGGCTGAATCGTCTGCCAACGACTTGCGAGAATAGGTAATTCTGTAATGAGCGTCCCGAATTTGACGAAACGAGCAAATTGCCTCGCTACCGACAAGGGTGTTAAGGTTGGGCCATGATCGTGCCCCGTGGCGTGGTGTATGTGAGTTTTGATCACCACGTTCCCCGGCATGGCCGGATCGGTCAGCTGGCGATTACCGGGAAGCTGACGGCGGGATCATCGCCCAACGGCGCGATCGTTTCCAGTGCCATGTAGCGGCCGCGCTGGACCGCCCACTCGTCGTCCTGTTCGAGCAGGTGGCCCCGAAGTGTGGGCAGGCCGATGTTATTCGATGAGCCGTGAGCTCGAGTTAGTAGCTGGCCGCCTCTGCGACTCGCCCGGTTGCGCTGGGAGCGCGAATCCGTAGTTGTCGTGTCGCCCGCGGCTCCCGTCATGGTCATGTATCTGGCAGGAGGTGCGAATGCGACGGGTGATTGGTATCGACGTCCACCGAACTTTTCGGCGAGGTGGTGTTTTGGGAGGAGAGCAGGCTCCGACATGCGTGCCGCATCGATAGGACTCGGACTGCGCTGGCGGGATTTGGCCAAGACCCTGCTGGCCAGTGATGAGGTGGTGGTCGAAGCGACTGCCAACAGCATGGCGGTGTCGCGGGTTCTGGCGCCGTTCGTGGCACGAGTGATTATCGCCAATCCGCTGCAGGTGAAGGCGAACGCCCAGGCTCACGTTAAGACCGACAAGATCGATGCCGGCACGCTCGCCAGTCTGCAGGCGGCCGGGTACCTGCCGCAGATCTGTACGCCTGACGCGGGAGACCGAACGCAAGCGTCGGCTGGTGGCGCGGCGCTACCAGGTCGTACGGTATCGCACGCGGCTCAAGAACGAGGTGCATTCGATCCTACACGCCCACCTGATCCCGAAGTGCCCGCACGCCGATCTTTTCAACGCCAGCGGCGGGGCTTAGTTGGCCGCCCAACAACTGCCGGCCGATGAGCGCGCGGCCATCGATCGGCCCGTCCGTGAGCTTGACCGGCTGGTGGAAGACCTGGCTCTGCATGACCGCGAGATCGCGCAAGACGCGATCGACGATCTCGCGGTCAACAGATTGATGACGATCACTGGCATCAATCTGGCGGTCGCCGCCGGCATCGTGGCGGCCATCGGCGAGATCAGCCGGTTCGACAGCCCGCAGTATCTGTGAGCTATTTCGGGCTGAACCCGCGGGTGCGGCAGTCGGGACTGGGAGCCGCCCATTACGGTCGCATCAGCAAGATCGGCCGTAGTCACGCGCGCGCCATGCTGGTCGAGGCGGGCTGGGCCGCGGCCAAGGCGCCCAGTCCACTGCATGCGTTTTTCGTGCGGATCCGCGCCCGGCGTGGCATCAGGTCTCCGCGGTGGCCGTGGCTCGCAAGCTCACGGTGCTCTGCTGGCATTTGCTGACGAAGGCGAGGATTACCTGTGGGCACGCCCGGCGCTGGCCAACAAGACCCGCGCGATGCAACTTCAAGCCGGACATCCGCAATAGAAAGTTAGCCGGCGCGGACGAGCCTATGCCTACAACATCAAGGCACCTGCGCAACCGCGAGATGTTGATCGCCGCCCAGGCGGAGGGAAGCTACGAACGATTGGTGTCGCAAGGGAAACTGCGGCGGCCAAAACCCGGCGCGCGAGCCCCACAGCTCGGCAGGACAAAATAAGCAGTCCGGTGACGCTTGCAGCCGACGCGTCACGCTTCGCCACGAGGTCGCCCGCGCCCGAGAACCATAACCGCCCACGACGGCAAGTGCCAGCCGGGAATGCAGTCCCGTTCCACGCCAGCATGCCGCCGTGCTCAGGTCGGTCAAGGCCAAGCCTCACGGTGGCCGCAAACGCGGCCAGCCTTGACCGACCCTGCGCGCGGAGGCCGCGAGATTGTTGGCTGGGCCGCAAGAATGGCCCGCGGCGGCCGAACAAAAGAATGGACGCGGGCGATTTCCGCAATGGTCATCGCGGCACTTGTCCATCTCATCCGTCGAGTGCAGCTTGGCGCGGTGCGCGGCCGGGAAGCTCATATAGGCAAGCACGTCGATCTCGGCCTCGTTGAGGAAGCCGGCGAGCTTCGGGCGGTTTGGAGCGGAGCTTGTCGGCGATGCGCTGCCATTGCGCCCGTGCTGCCTCCGCATCGTCCTGGGCAAAAGCGGTGGCGATGAAGGCGGAGACGACGCGCCTGTCCGCTCTTGCCTACATGCGCCAGCGCATTCCGCATGAATTGGACGCGGGGGTCGTTGAAGAAGTGGCCAATAGATTTCGCGCGATGCAGCGACCAGCCCCGCTGTTGCGATCTTGGCCTTCAGGCAGGCCTCGACCGTACGTTTGAAGATCCTAAGAATCGCTCTTCGCCCCAGCGCTGGCGGATGCGCGTCAGGCTTGAATGGTGCGGTAGCTGCTCGTGCAGGCCATAACCAGCAAACCAGCGAATGGCGATGTTGAACTGAGCCTCACGGATCAGCTTGCGATCGTGTACGATGCCGGTGAGCAGACCCGCGAGCATCAGCCGTACCGGGGCTTCCGGATCGATGCCTGGCCGACCGTCGTTCGCGCAATAGCAGTCGGAGACCTCTTCCCTTAGCCAGACAGGTCGAGCACACGATCGACGCGCCAGCACGTGCCCATCTGGGACGAGCTGTTTCAGCGGGCCCGTGATGAAGAGCTCCAACTGATCCCACTCTTGCGCCCCAGCATCTCGTTTGCTCCGCCGATCGCGAATCGCCGACGAGAACGGAATCAGCCAATTGCAGCTTTTTCAACGATCCCACACGGCAGCGCTGCCAGGTGGCGTTGAGAACCTTTCCGACCGCAGCCTTGATCCTCTCATGGGGCGTTGGAGACGACCAGCTTTGCGCCGCGCAGGCCGCGTCGCGCAAGCTTGCGCAGGAATGCCGTCCAGAACGTCTCGGCCTCGGCGGGACCGATATCCATGCCGAGATGCTCGCGCCGGCCATCGCTGTTGACGCCGACCCTACGATCACCGCGACCGACACGATGCGCCCGTTCTGGCGCACCTTCACGTGGGTGGCGTCGATCCACAGATACGGCCAGTCGCTCTCGATCGGACGGGTGATGAACGCCTTCACCTTGTCATCCATCTGGGCGCACAACCGCGAGACCTGGTTGTTGGAGATGCCGCTCATGTCCATCGCCTGCACCAGATCGTCGACCGAGCGGGTCGAGACGCCCTGGGGCCTCCTGCACCACGGCGGTGCGCGCCTTCTCCGCCGCGGCTCCATGAAGCCGGGGAAATAAGAGCCTTTCCGCAGCTTGGGAATGCGCAGTTCGACCGCGCCGGCTCTGGTCTCCCAGCTCCGGTCGCGGTAGCCGTTGCGCTGGACCTGCCGCTCCTGGCTCTTCTCGCCGTCACCGGCCCCGGTCAGGCCCTCGACTTCCAGCTCCATCAGCCGGTAGGCGGCAAAGCCGATCATCTCGCGCAAGAGATCAGCATCGGGGGTCTTCTCTACGAGCGCGCAGCTTCATCATATCGTCGGTCATCGTTGGTTCCTCGAATCAGGTTGGCTGTCGCAATCCAAACCTTACCGACGAATCATGGGTGACCACCCGCAAAGCCGCTCGCTCGCTACGGCGCTATCTGAGGCGCGCTTCGCGATCGGCTTCGCTAATCACCTACACCACTCCTTGAGACACGACCACGCCCAACGCCCATTAGCTGCCGCTATCTACTCTCTTCTATTTGAGGAATTCTGTCACGATCCTTTCACGATGGGCGAGATTGGATTGCAGCATGGGCCGTGGATCTTGAAGCGCGGTGTCGTCCGGACCATCACTTGCGGACGATCCGGGAGATGTGCTGGGCGATCTATCGAAGGCGTTTGCGGGGCCTTACACGGACTTTGGCTGGCCCTCGATAGCACCGGAGAGGCTGCTTCGGGCGACGCTGCTGCCGGCCTTCTACGGCATTCGTTCGGAACGACAATTCATGGAGCGGCTGGAATTTGACCTGCTATTCCGTTGGCTTGTCGGTCTGGGCGTGGACGATCCGGTGTGGCACCACTCGACCTTTTCCAAGAACCCCGACCGGCGGTAAGAGGGAGAGATCGCCCTTAAGTTCATTTCGGCGGTGCTGGCTCAGCCGAAGGTGAAGCGGCTGATGTCGAGCGATCGCTTCTCGGTCGACGGCACGCTGATTGAGGCGTGGGGTTCGATCAAGAGCTTCCGCAGAAAGGACGGAGACGCACCGACAGCAAAGGTCCGGGACGCAACGCTGAGCGTAGCTTCCACAAGGAGAAGCGTTCAAACGAGACGCACCAAAGTAAGAGCGATCCAGAGGCCCGGCTGTACAAGAAAAGGGGATGGGCAACCAGCCGAGCTCTGTTACATGGGGCAAGCTCTGATGGAGAACCGCATGGTCTGGCGGTCAGCGGGGCCGTCAGCCAGGCCCCAGCACGGCCGAACGAGAGACGGCGCCGGCGTTGTCGTTCGGCGTGATCGTACAGTCCGGCGGACCACGCTCGGCGCGGACAAGGCCTATAACGTCACGCAGTTCGTCCACGACTTGAGAGAACGATCGGTGACGACGCACATCGCGATCCGCGGAAAACATCAGCAAGCCTGGTACCCTGCGCAGGACGGCGGTCGACGCCCGCATCACCCGCCACGCCAGCCAACGCTGCCGCAATTGGATCGAGGAGGTGTTCGGGTGGATCAAGAGTCGCGCCGGACTGGCCAAGGTGAAGCTACGGGTGCGCGAGCGCGTAAACGCCGACTCACGTTGGCGCTCGGGAATCCAATCTGATCCGTCCACCCAAGCTGCTGATGGTGCATAAGCGTGCGGGGCAGTTGGCGTGTGGTGGAAACGCCCGATCACGACATGGCTGGGCCAGGCTCTTACGTCCGATTCGTGGCCGAAGGCGGCGAGTTCGCCCTGTATTGCCTCTCCGGGGCAATACATGGCCGTTGCGAAGGCGATGCCGTGGAGTTCACGTGGGACGGCAGCGACGAGATGGAGTCCGCAAGAGGCTGTGATTGGGCAGAAGAGCTCGCCGATGGCTCGCTTGAACGTGAGATATGCTCGAAGCTCGCGATGACGTTCCCTTCACTCCGCATCCTTCGAGGAGCCGCAATCAGATCTCGAGGTCCGGCTACGTAAAATCTGGTCGGCCATTTTGCGTATCAAGAACGTAGGTGTGAATGACAAATCCACAAGGCTCGGACTCGCTCCTCGCAATGCTTACATTGGCACAGTTGGAAACCTTGCTCGGGTAAGAGTGAATTTCAGACTGGTTCTGAATGGGACAATTCGATCTCTTGCCGCGTGGATCGAGGCTCGCGCCGAGCCCAATCCATGCGTAGCCTTGACATACCGAAAGCTTAACCGATCACCTCTGACGCGACTCCAGGAGCAGCTTTGGTTTCTGGTCCGGTTCAATGCTTTGATGCTCTGCCATGCATCAATCTTGAATTGATCGATGCATCTCATCTCACCCCGTCCGAGGCTGAGGAGCTCATCGCACGGGCTCGGCGAACGGAGCTGAAAGATGATTTCGATCTCGCACAAGGCCGCTTGTTTCGCGCGCGCATGGTCCGGTGGTCCTAACAATCATCTCATATTGATCACCGCTCACGAAATCATCCTCGATGCCTGGTCGATTTCCGTTCTGCTCAGTTCAGCAGAAATATTTAGATGCCGCGGCGCCTTGGCCAAAATCCTGCGTCACTCTCGCGCTATGCTACGTGGGAAAGACAACACATTTCTCCAGAGGCGTTGGAGAGCCAACGGCACTATGGGCGTCGTCAGATTGGTGATGATCCGCCGGTGCTTTCGCTTGGAAGGGCGCGCACGCAGACAGTTTCATTCCGCGGCGCCTCGCATCCAGTGCTGCTTGGCAGCGATCTCTCGAGTCGGGTAAGAGAATTCGCGCGCCAAAATAGCTGCACCACGTCGACAACATTACTGGCGTGCTTCCAGCTGCTGCTGCGAATGTATAGCGGTCAGGACGATATTGTCGTCGGCATGACGCACGCTGTACTGGATCAACCAGATAGCGCCGACATCATCGACTCTTTTCTGAATATGCTGCCGATCCGTGCCGCGATCGATGACATTCAATCTTTTGCTGCTCATGCCAGGCGCATCCAGGGCCTCGTCAGCGATGCCATCGCAAATGCGGCCTATCCATTCGGATGGATGGTCAGGGGACAAGGTTATCTCGCGAAACCGGGTCGATCACCGATCTTCCACGTCATGTTCAAACATGTACTCCGAAGCCGCGGAGCCAGTCGGTCGGGACGAGTTGGATCTCCGCGAGTATGACACCGGCTATGTCAAATTCGATTTAACCCTGTACGCGCAAGATTACGGCGATGAAATTGCGCTCCAGCTGGCGTATGCGGAAGACGTAATCTCAGGTGATTTGGCTGTTCGTATGGCCAATAATCTGCGCTGTCTTATTGCCGCCTGCGCTTGATAAATGCCCATTGAAGAACTAAGCTGCCTTAGCGCCTCAGACCTCACTATTCAGATCTCACTATACCGCATTCGCTGGATGGGATATGAATCTGAATGTCCGCTTGTTGAAGCCTTCGAGCAGATCAGCGTCTCTAATCGCGGCAAAGTAGCATAATTTGGCGAGTTCGGGGAAGTGTCACGTTTGGCCAGCTGCGTGAGCGCGTAGCAGCTATCCGCTCGTTACTGCGGGATCTGAAGGTGGGGGGCAGGCGATCTGGTCGCCATGCTTGTTGACCGATCGCCGGACGTTGCCGCTGTCACGCTCGCGGCGCGAGGTTTGGATGCTGTTGTTGTGCCGATAGCGCCGGATTATCCGCGTGATCGGATCCAATATATCCTGCGAGATAGTCGGGCAAAGCTCTTGATTCACGCGAATATCACGGAGGCTGGCTTTGAGATACCTTCTATTTGTCTGTTGGCCTTAGAAACGTGCAGTGTGTAAAAGAAGGGACTTGAGCTGACAGTGGTTGCTTTGTCGCGGCAGGTGTCCGACAAAGATTTCATGTCCAACCTCACGCAGCCGGCAACACTTTCTCTCTCGACAGAGCACTTGCGTCAAGCAAGGTTTGCATCGGCGTCTTGCCGTAGCACCAGCGCCCCCTGATGCGGGCGCACCTCATTGTAAGCAGCGATCCAGTCATCGAGATCGCTCTGCAACGCAGTGATAGTCGGATAGATCTTCTTGCGGAACGCGACGCGATAGAACTCCTCGAGCACGGTGCGGTGGAAGCGCTCGACAATGCCGTTGGTCTGTGGGCTCTTCGTCTTGGTGCGGGTGTGATCGATGTCCTCGACGGCGAGGTAGAGTTCGTATTCGTGATGCTCCGGATTGCCGCAATACTCGGTGCCGCGGTCGGTCAGTATCCGGTTCAGCGGGATGCCCCGCGCATCGAAGAACGGCACCACGCGATCATTCAACAGTTCGGCCGCCGTGATCGGCGTCTTGCGATCATACAGCTTGGCGAACGCCACCTTGCTGTAGGTGTCAATGAAGGTCTGCTGATAGATCCGCCCGACCCCCTTCATGTTGCCGACATAGAAGGTGTCCTGCGCACCACAATAGCCGGGGCACTCGCTCTCGAACTCGCCGTGTGCCTCCTTCTCGGACTTGGCCTTTTCCAACGCAACGAGCTGGGCCTCGGTCAGCACCAGGCCGTCCTGGGCCATCTTGGCCTCCAGCGCCGTCAGCCGCTTCTTGACGTTGGCGAGGTCGTGGCGCAGCCACACCGCACGCACGCCGAACGGGGAGATCGACAGGCCGCGGCTCCTGAGCTCATTGCTGACTCGCACCTGGCCCCAGGCCGGCTGGTCGATCGCCAGCTCAACGACGGCCGCCTCGACCTCCGGCGCGACCCGGTTCTTCAGGATCGGTTTCTTGCGGCTGATCTCAATCAGCGCCAGCTCGCCGCCCTTGTCGTACAGTTCCTTGAACCGGTAGAAGCTGTCGCGGCTATAGCCCATCATCCGGCAAGCCTGGCTGACATTGCCGAGCTGCTTGGCCAATTCCAGCATTCCGACTTTCGCGCGAATGACCTTCTGTTCCTGGGTCATGGTAACGTCTCCTGTGAGACGCTGCGGGCTGCGCGGGAGCGCCCTTTGGGTGAGCGCTCCTGCTCGCCCGCAGCTCCATTCCCTGCCAGTCAAACCTTGCCGTCAGATTAAGTCGAAACTTCTACAACCTACGCGCAGGCGACGTGGACGCAGGGGCTCGCCGACTGGATCAGCGCCCATGTTGGCGCCTTCGCGGCGATCGGCGGCGTCCCGGCGCTCTTGGTGCCTGACAACACCAAGGTCGCAGTCATCAAGGCGAGCCTCTACGACCCGCAGATCAATCGCACCTATGCGGAGATGGCCGCGCATTACGGCACGGCCGTCTTGCCGGCGCGACCTCGCAAGCCGCGCGACAAGGCCAAGGCCGAGCAGGCCGTCCTCATCATCGAGCGCTGGCTGCTCGGCCGCCTGCGCCACCGCGTCTTCTACAGCCTCGCCGAGGTCAACGCAGCGATCGGCGAGTTGCTCACCAGGCTCAACGAGGAGCGACCGATCCGGCGGCTCGGCGTGACGCGCCGCCGGCTCCTCGAGGAGATCGACCGGCCGGCGCTCAAGCCGTTGCCGGCGAGCCCCTACGTGCTCGCCGAGTGGCGGATCCGCCGCGTCAGCCTCGACTACCACGTCGAGGTGGAGAAGCATTATTACAGCGTTCCGCATCGCTTCGCGCGTGCCGAGGTCGAGGTGCGGTTCACCGCCCGCACCGTCGAGATCTTCCACAAGGGCGAGCGGATTGCCGCGCATCAGCGCATGAGTGGCAATCACAAGCACACCACCGTGCCGGAGCACATGGCCTCCAGCCATCGGCGCTACGCCGGCTGGACTATCGGGCGTATCCGTCAGGACGCCGCCGCGATCGGGCCGGCAACCAGCGCATTGTGCGACCTCATTCTCGACGAGCGCTCGCACCCCGAACAAGGCTTCCGCGCCTGCCTCGGCATCCTCAGGCTCGCCGGCTCCTATGGGCGCGAACGGCTGGACGCGGCGGCTGCGCGGGCGATCGACATCGGCGCGCGCACCTATGGCTCGGTCAAGTCGATCCTCGCCAACAATCTCGATCGGCGTCCCGCTCACCAGCGCTCCGCGGACGATGCGCCGATCCTGCATGCCAACATCCGCGGACCGCGCTACTACAATTAGGAGACCGTCCCTTGCTCACCCATCCGACCCTCGACCGCCTCAACGCCCTCGGCCTCCACGGCATGGCCAAGGCCTTCGCCGACATTGAAGCCGCCGGTGAGGCTGGCAGCCTCGGTCACGCCGAATGGCTTGCTCTGCTGCTCGAACGTGAAGCCTCGCTGCGGCACGACAAACGGCTCGCCACTCGCCTGCGCTACGCCAAGCTGCGCCAGCAGGCATGCGTCGAGGACATCGACTATCGCACCCCGCGCGGTCTCGACCGCCCGCTGTTCGCCAAGCTTGTCGAGGGCCGTTGGATCGACGACCACGTCAATCTCCTGATCTGCGGCCCGGCAGGCGTCGGCAAGAGTTGGCTCGCCTCGGCGCTCGGCCACAAGGCCTGTCGCGACAATCGCTCCGTGCTCTATCAGCGCGTCCCGCGCCTGTTCGACGATCTGGCGCTCGCCCGCGGCGACGGTCGTCACCTACGCCTGTTGCGCAGCCTTGGCCGTGTCGATCTGCTGATCCTCGATGATTGGGGGCTCGAGCCGCTCGATGCCGGCGCCCGTCACGACCTCCTGGAAATCCTCGAAGATCGCTACGGCCATCGCTCCACCATCGTCACCAGCCAGCTCCCCGTGGACCAGTGGCATCTGCTCATTGGAGATCCCACCTATGCCGACGCCGTGCTCGATCGCCTCGTCCACAATGCCCATCGGCTCGACCTCACCGGTGAGAGCCTGCGCCGAACCCGGCAATCCGCCCGAAAGACCTGAGCGCTGTGGACATGCCGCTGCGCTTGGACAACGCAATCGCGTTGCCCACATGCCCACAGCAACCACAGAAGAAGAAAAAAGGTTGAAGTCGCGATTCCAGATTGACCGCGCGGCTTGACCGATGCCAGAGAACCAGCCGGCCAGAACGCCTCGCCGCTGGGCGAGATCAAATCGGAAAGGTGGGCGACATCGTCTCGGAATCCACGGGCGACTTCATATCGGTACGCCTGGGCGACTTCGTCGGAATCCGCAGTGTCGCCTCGATCGCCTGCCACTTCCCAGAATTGGGGTGAATTATCGCGCCGGTTTGCAGCGTCATTTCGCACGCCGTTTTCTAGACAAGGACCCTTGTCCACTTTGGATCGGCGAACACATGCATCAAGCGGCGGCGATCCACCTCTTCTGGTTCGAGGTCGGGAATCAACCGGGTCGTCTACAGATCGACACCACGTATGATCCGAGCGTGATCGATTATGAGGTGACCCGCCATCTTTGCGCGGTCTTCCAACAGGAGCTGATGCAGACGATCAATGAATTCTCTGCGCTCACGCGTGTGAACCATGAATGAGCGCAATGCGATGCTAAAGGAAAGCCGGTATGTGAATCTCTCGGACCAAAAACTCCCGAGGCTTCTCTGCGGCTTGCCATTCCATCTGTTATAGGGTTGTCGATTAACTCGTTGCAGCAGGCCCTCAACGCTATCTTTGTTGGCTCACTTGGTGCGCAGGCGATCGCGGCCGTCAGCATGACTGTGCCCATCATTATCCTGATCGGGGCGGTGGGAGAGGGGATTGGTGTGGGTGCTGCATCCTTCATATCTCGTCATCTTGGCTCTGGTAATGAGCTAGAGGCGAACCGAGGTGCGAGTACGGCGCTCGCGCTCGCCACTCCCATCGGGGTGACTATGACCATCGCCCTGCTTGTAACACTACGAGGCATCTTCGTCGCGCTTGGGGCAAGTCCAACCATCCAGGCCATTGCGCTTGACTACGCCACGATCCTCTTGCCGGGATCTACTATAATGCTCCTAAAAATCGTCAGCGGCTTCATCGTAAGAGCTGAAGGCAATACACGATATAGTATGTGGACGATGCTGACCGCTTTCACATTGAACGCCTTGCTTGATCCCATTCTCATTTTCTTGTTAGGCTTGGGTGTGCGGGTGCAGCTTAGCGACACTGATATCACAGATAGCCGCTATAAGCCTCTACACATCCTGTATTTTACCAAGCGGCTCGGCACTGTGCTCGTCAGCATATCTCAGGTCTCGTTGCGGGTAGATCACATCAGGCAGCTGGCGCTCATCGGGGCGCCGGCGATGACGACAAGTATCTTAGCCGCTCTTTGCAGCATGTTCTTGTACGGAGCTGCTGCGCGGTTCGGTGACGATTTTATCGCGGCGGTGGGAATAGCTGCAAGAATCTTGACAATCGGCGCGCTGCCTGTCACCGGATTCTGTATCGGCTCGCAAGCCGTTTTGGGGTTCGGTTGGAGCGCGCGCGACTTTGCTCGTGTAATGAAGGTTGCGAAGTTTATGCTCGCTACCACCGTTGCGCTTTCCTTTGCGTATTCCGTAGCCGTTATGCTTTTTGTCTGGCCTTTGGTCAGGTTATTCAGCGACAGCGACAAGGTCACCGAAATTGCCGTTTCGACCTGCATCGTCTTTCACCTGTTTTTTGGGCTTTACGGTATTCAGAGTTTTGTGACGACAATGCTTTAGTCGCAGGGGAGAGCGCGCCTTAGTGCGGTGGTGTCTTTTGCCAGGCAGGGATATCTCTTCATACCGGCGGTACTTCTACTCCCTCTCATTTCAGGCTTCAGTGGAGTGTTGGCCAGCCAAGCTATCGCTGAGCTAGGCGCTGGAATTGTCGCTGTTCGTCATCCTGCGCCAGTTCGCTAAGCTCAGACGCGGAGACCGGCACATTCAGTCAGGAATCAGTCGTCCGTGAAGAACTCGACTTCGGGCTGGGACGGACTGAAGCATGGCGCCCTCGGCCACAAGGCCTGCCGCGACAATCGCTCCGTCCTCTATCATCGCGTCCCGAGGCTCTTCGAAGCCCTCGCGCTCGCTCGCGGGGACGGACGTTACCCCCGGCTCCTCAAAAGTCTCGGCCGCGCTCAGCTGTTGATCTTGGACGATTGGGGCTTGTCCGTGCTCACTGCCGCCGAACGCCGCGACCTGCTCGAGATCCTCGAGGACCGCCATGGCCGCGCATCCACAATCGTCACAAGTCAGCTCCCCGTGGACACCTGGCATGGAGCCATCGGGGACCCCACGGTCGCCGACGCCATTCTCGATCGCCTCGTCCATAACGCCCACCGCCTCCAGCTCTCCGGTGAAAGCATGCGAAAACGCAGCGCCAAAACCATCGCCCTTGACGGGCAGCCGTAACCCTGACTCTATCTCCCCATCGCCCGTAGCGGGCTGCTCACGATCGTCTGAATTCAGTGCTCACGATCGTCCGAAATTCGACGCTCCCGATCCGTGAAATTCGCACCCGGTTTGCCCCGTCGGCGAGGATGCGCGTGATCATGTTGCCGACGAGCGCCTCCATGACGGGGATCATGGTGGCCAGCCTGTGACCGTCATAGGGAGTGCCAGGTAGCGCCTTCACATAGGTGACGAACTGGCTGCCTTGGCGTGGCCGATCGTGGTGGCGACGGAGACTTTGACGCCGAACGCGTAAGGCTGATGGGCCTTGCCTTTGCCGATGCACTCGACCTCGGGCGCGTGCAGGGAATAAACCCTCGGCCCGCGCTGATGCTGCTTCTGCTCGCGCACGCGCCGCGCCAGCGCGAGCAACTTTGCGAGCGCCGCTTCGAGCCCGCCATCATCATCGATCTTGCGGCTGAGGTCACGGATGATGCGGCCGAGATAGGTCCGTAGCGTCTTGAGCTTCCGATTGGCGCGCTTGAACTGCTTGGCGTGGGCATACTGCTGATGCTAGATCAGAGCGAACTTGCCTACCCGCGCATAGGACTGGCGCAAGCCATCCCGTGACGCTGCGCCAGCCGTACCAGCTTCTCGCGCGCCCGGTTCAGAGGATTCGCATCCGTAGGGAACGTCACGTTCTTGGGCTGACCGTGGTGTCGACGATCACCTGCGACAGCTCGGAGGGTTTGATCGCCTTGGTTTTGGTGGAACTGACAGGCTCTCCTGGATCAGCGCAGCCAACCGCTCCTCGCACATGCGGTTACGCCAGCGCGTCAGCGATGAGCGATCGAACACCAGCCGGTTCTGGAAGAACTCCTCGCCAAAGAAGTGTTGGTAATAGGGATTCTCGACCCATCGCTCGCACAGAACCTCGTCGGAGAGGTCTTATGTGTGCTTGAGGATCGCCAGTCCCGCCATCGAGCGCGTCGGCAGCGGCGGCCGACCGGGATCATCGGTATAAACCCCGCCGAACCGCTCTTTCAGAAGCTCCAATCCACCGTGCGGGTCAGCTCTCCCAGCACATGCTTCATGTCGATGACCTGATCAAGATCCTGCAAGTGAATCGAACGTCAAGTTTGCAGTGCATCCCGCTTGAAGCGCCTACTTTCCGGAATCCAGTCACGGCAAATTCCGGATTCCAAGTCAACGGCTTGGGAGCTCTTCACGGGCGACTCTTTAGCCCTCGATCAACGTAGACAGCCCGTTTCAGGGACTACCCCAATTTCGTTCCTTCTCTGGCTCAGAGAATTTCGTCTACCGGGACGGACAACATCTCTGTGGACGTTCCACGCTCTCATGAACATCCAAGCCGCGCCCGGCCTGCGCCACCGACACTCGCTAACCACCTTGATCGCCTAGATCTTGAACTCGCGACTGAACTTCGGTCTCTATCATCGCCCACTTCCGGCTTTATGAAACGCCTGATCTCGGTGTCCTTCAAATCGGCAGCAGCCACCGCTTACGACTTTCGAAGCCATGCGTTTGGAGCGCAAGTAAGATTGTCCCCAAATGCATCAGTGTAATAGGTATCGACCAAGAATCCTGACTGCTCGACCAACTGTAACCCATCGATGATTTCTTTATCTGCCCTTATCGGATCGTCTTCAATAACATAGTAATCTCCTGATAACATGAAGCGGTTCAGGTGAGAAAACACCGAGAATATCTGCACGTGTGCATCGTCAGTCACAAGCCAAGGATGAGGTAGTCTCGTCAGCAGGTCCTCATCGAAAGTCGCAACGTTCGTAAGGTCAATCTGATGAAAGGTAACCAGTGGATGCTTTGCGTCGTCATGGACACACTTGGTATGCAGATCGAAGGAGTGAACTTCGCCTGGAGTGTCACACAGCATGGACATATGATCGGCAAACCAAAGTGCGCTGCCTCCCTGAAAGGACCCTAGTTCCAAAATTGTTCTCGGCTGAAGTTCCCAAATGAGCCTTGTATATAAGGCCAGATCATAGGGAGTTTTGATGGTTATTAACCCCTTGTAGGTCAGCGCCAAGGTTCCGATGGCTGTGGATCGCTTGTTAAAAGTTCTGGGGTCCATAGACGCTCTCCATCCTCGCGCCGAAGGCTTTGCAAAGCGGCCAGAGTGGTCAGCATCCACGACGCTTTTTATTCCGCTTAGCTGATCAAGGCGCCCTCCGGTCGTCATTTGATCGGGGTAGTACTTGTGAGCGGCCTCCCAAAAGGCCTTACATCCGGAAGCAAGTTTCATAATCTATCTCCTTAGTGCACCTATATTATCTATGGAAGGTGGAGTATTGCTCAGCTTCAGCAGATGCTGCTTGTGGCTTCAAACCTCGTCCTCATTCCAACGCTCAAAGCACAGCCGGGCCGCTTGCTCCTCATCGTAGCAATCCACGTGCCACTCGCGAATATGGTCCTCGCTTGCTTAAGAGGATTAATTCCACATAAGTGTAACCATTCCGGTGGAATGGCGTGGACGCTTCGTCAGGTGCGCGACATCGTCGTCATCAACTGGACATGGATGGTGAGACAAACATGGAGGCACCTTAAGAATATGCCGGTTGTCTTTCGTACCGAACTCGATTGCGACCAGATGATGTGCTCTATGGCGATTTCACCGCTCGGACCCACCTGCTTCTTCAGGGCCGACTTAGCAAGTCTCATCGCGAATGAAGGGAGGCCGCCCGGGGGAAAGTCCAGTTCTTCCATCAACCTCGGCCGGCAAAGATCGTGGTGGCATGTGAGCGCAAAGCAGCACGCTATCGACGCGACTTGGCGCCGGCCTATACGATCGGTAAATGGGGCAAGCGCTTCATCGTCAATCGGAGCGAGGAGCTCTATGATGAGATACGTAGCGGCAGGTTCTGCACGATAGAGGATGAGTTGATCACCAAGACACTAGTCTTCTGGAACGCAAGTTCGTCACATTAGTTGATAGCTCGAATCTCTACCGAGGAGAGTGCTCGTGGCGAATGCAGGTGAGCGAGGCCGGCCGATCGCGCCGCTGGTTCTTAGTCGCAGGAGCGTGCGTACTTGGAGAGGCAGGTTCATCGTCATCGCGTTGCCCGATCGCTATCTGGGCGCTGCCGCGCGATCCTGCGGTGTGCGGATGGCTTGCCAAGCAGGTCGGTGACTGCCGAACTCGGTCTCCACGAACACACTGTTGGTAAGTGGCGCCGCCGATTTTTGAAGGATCGCTGTGATAGACTGCTTGACGAAGCCCGCCCTGGCCGTCCTCGAACCATCAGCGACGATCAGGTTGCTGAGGTAATCGAGCGGACATTGCGTGCGACGCCGCGCGACGCGACACACTGGTCGATCCGCTCGATGGCCGCGGAAACTGGCTTTTCTCACACCACGATCCGCGGAATGTGGATGGCGTTTGGCTTGCAGCCGCACCGCAGTCAGACATTTAAACTGTCGAGCGTTCCCTATTCGTCGATAAGGTGCGCGATATTGTCGGGTTTTACTTGTCCCCACCGAACCGAGCCCTCGTCCTCAGCATCGACGAGAAGAGCCAGATCCAGGCCCTGGATCGCGAGCAGCCGGTCCTGCCGATGATGCCGGGCGTGCCGGAACGTCGCACCCACAGCGTGTGCGGCATAGTACGACCACGCTGTTTGCAGTCCTCGATGTCGCTTCCGGCTTTGTCATTGGCAAATGCGCCATCGGGCGGTCGAGTTCTTGAAGTTCCTCAAAGAGATCGACGCTCAAATCCCTGAGGGCTCGCTGTCCATATCGTCATGGACAACCACGCCATCCATAAGACACCTAATATCAAAGCGTGGCTCCGCCCGCCGGCACTATCATGTCCACTTCACGCCGACTTCCGCGTCATGGATCAATCAGATCGAGCGCTGGTTCGCTGAACTCACCAGAAAGCAGATCCAGCGCGGTGTTCACACGCCCATCAGACAGCTCGAGGCCGACATCCCGTACCTTCATCGAACTGCACAACATTAACCCGAAGCCCTTCAAATGGACTAAGTCCGCAGACCAGATCTTGGCTTCCGTCAAACGCTTCTGCCACAAAGCCCTGCAGACTTTATGTGGCGAACTTTAGATTCACGTGACTAGCGCGCAAAGCCGCAACCCGCTGGAACGTGCCCGCGATCGTCCAAGAGATTGCAAGTACCAAGAGCAGGGTTGCGCTCGCCGACCAGCTGTTCCAGCAAAACCGCGGCAGTTCCTTCGACTACAGCATGGAGTGCCCAGTCATGACACCTCCAGCCGCGTGTTGAACGCGCTACATCGGGTGGCCTTCGGGCAAGCCTTTCCGATCTCCTATGGTAGCCTTTCGCCGAGGCCAACGGGATCAAGCTCACCCTGTGGTGGCGGTCGATGGCAAGGTCATGGAGGGGCCTACGAACGAGGCCGCAGCGCTGCGCAGCTGATGGTCAATGTCTTCGCTACCAAAGCGCGCAAGGCGCTTCCCTAGCGCATGGCGCCGAGGCGCGAGGGGCGCCGAAAGGGCTGCAGATGCTCTCGCTCGAAGGCTGCATCGCTACGGCCGACGCTCTGCATTGCATTCGCCCTTTAGCCAGCAAGGTGCTCGCACGCGGCGCCCACTATTTGCCGGCTCTTCAAGGAAAACCAAAGGAAATTGTTTGCCGAGGTCGAGTGCTGCTTTGCCCGCTCGGGCAAGCGCAGCCTTTCACAACAGCTCTAGCCGAGCACTCACGATCGATACGAATCCAGGCGCGTTACCTTCATACGCAACAGCAGTTTGGAAATGGCAAACCGCTTTCCCGGAGTTGCGGCTACGGCCGCATCACCTCGCGCCGACGGTTGCCTAGCAAACCCTCAGGCAAACCGCTCGTGTATTACGTGCTGTCCGAGCGCTGCCTGCAAAGCGATTTTTGCAGGTCGTCCGAAGCCATTGGAGTAGAGAACCAGTTGCACTGGGTGCGCGATGTCGTCTTCGGCGAGGACGCCTGCCGAATCAGGCCCAACAACCGTCGTCCCGAGAACTTTGCCACCCTCCGGCGGAACGCGATCAATCTCATTCGCGCCCGCCCAGGCCGCATCTCCGTGCGCCAAGAGGTCAAGCGCGCTCCGGGTGCCGACGGGTGAGCGAACGACAGGGGCCATCGGCTGTGGCCTCATGATTATCAGCAAACGTCCCCGGGCGGATGCCGCCTGCGTCAATGCATGCGTGCGATAGCCCAGGAGTGTCGCCGCTTCGGCTATCGACGCCTGCATGTTCTGCTCAAGCGGGAGGGCTACCCGATCAACTAAAAGAAATCCTCCCGGCTCTACGTGGAAGGGACGCTCGCGGTTCGTCGCCGTGGCGGCGGCAAGCGAGCGATCCCGAGCGGGTCGTGTCCCCAGTGATGGTGTAGCTCGGTAGAGCAAAGCCGTCCGCACGCGCGCTCTCCCATGGCGCCGTAGCGGGCGGGGCGGCTTTGCGGTGGTCACCGGAAGTTCGCCGGTAGGGTCGGGTTGCTGACACCAACCTGATTGGAGGAACCACCGATGACCGATGAGATGATGAACCTCCGCACGCTCGTGGAGAAGACCCCTGATGTGGATCTGCTGCGCGAGATGATCGGCTTTGCTGCCCAGCGCCTGATGGAGCTGGAAGTGGAAGGCCAGACCGGGGCCGCCTACGGCGAGAAGAACCCCGAGCGGCTGGCGCAGCGCAACGGCTACCGCGACCGGACCTGCCGCGCCGGCACGGTCGAGCTGCGCATTCCCAAGCTGCGCAAAGGCTCCTACTTCCCCGGCTTTCTGGAGCCGCGCCGGATGGCCGAGAAGGCGCTCACCGCCGTGGTGCAGGAAGCTTATGTGCAGGGCGTCTCGACCCGCTCCGTCTACGATCTGGTGCAGGCGATGGGCATGAGCGGCATCTCCAAGAGCCAGGTCTCGCCGCTGTGCGCGGAGATCGATGACAAGGTGAAGGCGTTCCTCGCTCGCCCGATCGAGGGCGATTGGCCCTATCTGTGGTCGACGCCACCTACGTGAAGCTGCGCCAGCAGGGGCGCATCGTGTCGGTCGCGGTGATCGTCGCGGTCGGCGTGAACAGCGATGGCCGGCGCGAAGTTCTCGGCATGGACATTGGTCCTTCGGAGGCCGAGACATTCTGGACGGTGTTCCTGCGCAAGCTCGCCCGCCGCGGCCTGCGCGGCGTCAAGCTGGTCGTCTCCGACGCCCACGAGAGCATCAAGGCGACCGTCGCCAAGGTGCTCAACGCCAGTTGGCAGCGTTGCCGCGTGCACTTCATGCGCAACGCGCTGGCCCATGCCGGCAAAAGCGGACGGCGTGTCGTCTCCGCCTCCATCGCCACTGCGTTTGTCCAGGACGATGCCGAGGCCGCACGAGCGCAATGGCCGAAGGTCGCCGATCAGCTCCGCCCCAAGCTACCCAAGCTCGCCAGCTTCCTCGACGAGGCCGAGACCGATGTGCTGGCCTACATGGCGTTCCCACCGCAGCACCGCACCAAGCTGCACTCGACCAACCCGATCGAGCGCCTCAACGGCGAGATCAAGCGCTGGACCGAGGTCGTCGCCATCTTCCCCAATGAGGACGCCATCGTCCGCCTCATCGGCGCGATCTTGCTCGAACAGAACGATGAATGGGCCGTCCAGCGCGCCCGTTACATGACGCTGGAAACCATCGCGCCGTTGAGCGATGATCCAACCGTCCGCCGCCCGGCTATCGCCAGCTGACCAGTCCGGCTCTTGCCGGCGAACGCGGTGTCCCACCGCCAGTTACACCACGCTCAGGGACACGATCCCCGAGTGCCCAAGACGATGCCGCCGAACGACCGCTGGTCGCTCGACTTCGTCTCACGATCAACTCACCGATGGCCGCCGCACCGTGGTAGATGATTGCACACACGAGGGCCTGGCGCTTGTGACGACACCTGGCTCTCGGGGGGGGCGGGTCGCGCGGGAACTGGACCGGCTGGTGATGAAGCGGAGCAAACCCAAAATGGTGGTTAGCGACAACGGTAGCGAGTTTACCGGCAATGCCATCTGACCTGGACCGAAGAGAGCCGCGTCGCATGGCCCTACATCGCGCCGAGCGAGCCCATGTAGAACGCCTTTACCGAGAGCCTAACAGCCGGCCGCGGGAGAATGGTTGAACGAGACGCAGTTCACATCGCTGGCCCAGGCCCGCATCACGCTTGGATGTTCGGGAGCCAATTACAGCAATGCACGACCACACTCGCAGCTCGGATGAAAAACCCCGCCGGAGTTCGCCTTCACTTGTCATCCGCGCCGGGATCAGGCGCTGCGCTATTCCCAAGGCTCCGCGTCTGCTACCGTCGCTTCCCCCGCCCAACGGGCAGATCCAACCGCCGGGGCGAACTCAGGGTTGAACAAAACCTTGGCGCAAGGTCACTCCGGGTGACAGGGCGGAAATGTTGTGCCTGGGGCGCGCGGGAGGGTCTGAAGCGGATTGCGCGGCAGCTGGGTGCAACCATCCCACGATGAAGACTACGTGGCGGCGGGTGAGGTGAAGACGTTCAAGTAGCGTGAGCGGGAGCAGCGGTTCGATCGCCTGCAAGGCTGGCTGCGCGAGAGGTTCGTTCGGCACCGCGGTGATTGCGCTGATGCCGAGGACGCCGGCTGGGTGAAGTTCAATTTTTAGGATGGATTCCGTGTCGATCGAACTTAATGCGCCAGCCTGCGCCTCTCAGATTTTTGCAGAACGTTCCGCACACCGGCGCCTCAAAAACAACGGCTCACCCGCTTGTTTTCTTCTGACTTCGGGAGTGAATAGTAATTGCGCGCGGGGACGGATCTTGCATCGGGTAGATCTCCGCCGATTTTGGTGGAGGTGTTAGACGACATTTTCAGGTGGCCCCTGGATGAACTTGAAACGCGCGGCACTGTGGCGACCATCGACACTGATTGGCACCTCCCCCTCAACGGTCGCGCGTCGAACGACCCGGCGTTCTTCACCGAAATCCTTCGTCGCACAATGCATCGTGGCCCGATTGTCCCAAATAGCAACATCACCCTGCTTCCACTTCCAACGCATCGTGTTTTCCGGCGCAGTGATATGAGATTCAAATAGCTCGAACAACTTCTGACCGTCGGACCGCGAAATTCCCACAAAACGTTCTACGTAAGACCCTAGCACCAGCGCGCGTTCGCCGGTCTCGGGGTGAACGCGGACGACCGGATGTTCGGTCTCAATTCTAGGTCTGGCAAGCGTTTCCGTATAAAGCTTCTTAAAGGCTCCCGGAAAGCTGTGAACAGCCCAAAGTTCATCGGCAAGCCGCTGCAACGGGCGGGGCAATTCGAGATATGCGGCCGCCGTATTTGACCACACTGTGTCGCCGCCGACCAGCGGAATAACAACACCTCGCAGTATGGAAATCTTCGGATAAGCATCCATGCAGGACCAATCAACGTGCCAAACGTCAGCTTGAATATCCCCGCGTACGGAATCTATTTCAAGAATTGGCAACTTTCCCTCGGGATAAGGCGAAGGCTTACCGAAAAGAAGAGCAAAGCGCTCTTGCTCGGCGTCGTCTAGATGATCTTGCTTGCGGAAAAAGATGACCTTGTGCTCCAGCAGCAAATGTCTTAGCGCAACAATAGTCTTTTCCGGCAAATCGGCCGAAAGCTTGATGTTCCTGATTTCGGCGCCAATGCGAGCTGTCTGTTTGACAATGTCGGTGCGCGGAATGACATTTCTTGTGACGTTCAGTTCACTCATGGTAGCATTCTCCAAAGTGGCAGCCCCGTATCGCCAGAAAAAGCTGTTCAGTCGTGACATTGGCGTGCATGCCATTACAGTCCGATCGAACGTGCGGTTAGGTCATCCTGTGTGAAGGTCGGTCGAGCGTTCCGCGGAATCATCAGGTCCGACGGTTTCAGCATGTCAGCTCCGTGGTTTCGAAATACCTCAAAATACTACCGCGTACATCTGTTGACCGGAAGTCGCCAACGAGTCGCCGTCTCCTACGTAAGGCTGGCTTCATATTGCTTTCTGTTCATTTGCTTGCCTCCTCTTCACTAGAGAACTTTCACATGTCGGGATTGCCGTGGCACCTACCCTTCCTGGTAGGCCTGGCACCGAGCCAAACGCTTCGACTGCTCGCAGGCGAGCTCAGAAGACGCCAGGCCACAGCGCTTGTTGAGGCATTCGAGTTGAAGGTGGAAGGAAGGCATTTCGTCCTGACTTGATGGGCCACTCCTTCGGATTCCCCATCTTCATTCTAAGCTTCGAGAGCAGAGACCGCATGCGGTCTGCCGCTTAGCGGCCATTCGGGTCCTTCTCCAAAGTTGACATGTTCGGCACCAACAAGGACATTCGCTTCCTACCGTGCTTGCTGGGCAACAAGTTCATGAAAGAGCCAAGTCGTCGCTCGCCCGATGAGCTTGATTAGTGTTTTGAAGGGGCCAAAGGACAATCCGCCTAATAGTGAATGCCTGATCATGGTCACCACGATCTTTAGAGCAACCTTTGCTTTGCTCAAGCTTGTCTGTCTGGCGCCCCGCCTCGGCAAGCTCATCAGCTCCGAGCAGACCTTGACTATGCATCAATTCCTTCGCCGCTCCATCAGGTTCATCGTTCCGGCGCACCGATTTGAACGGGCGCTCCAGCATGCGGCGGACACGGATCGGCTCAGGACCAACGTGGAAAGCCGCAGCCTGTCCATCTAGGGCGCGCTCCGACTGCGTCGACCGGTTGCGCTGTCGCAGATAGTCCAGCCATGTTGGACAGTGATAGCGCTCAGTCCAGAGTTCGGGGTCGGCGATGTCGCGCGCAATGGACCAGCCATAGGCCCCGGTACGCTGGCGGAATAGCTGCACGTCCTGCATCACATTGTGAAAGGCGCGCGCTTTCTCTCGCGATACCCGATATTCAATCTCGACCACAAGCGGACCGCTGTGTCCCGAAAGTTCGAGCCCAACTTCGGGATCGGCCAGCATCTCTGCTTCTTGCTCACGAGCGCTGATGCGTGGCATCGATAGCCAAAGTCCCAAAAGCGGTGTTACAAGCATAAAACTGGCCGAAATCAGCAGGGCTGTTTGTACGCCCGTGATATCGGCTAGGTAACCCCAGGCCCAGCTACCAATGGCAATTCCGCCCGATCCCGCCGCCTGGTAGGCCGCCAGCGATCGGCCGGCGACCCATCGCGGTGCTACCAACTGCACCGCGATATTAAACAGCGCCCAGGCGATCATCCACACAGCGCCCGCGAGGAACAGCGCGACCGCCGTCAACACCGGCGCTCCGCTTAGAGCAACTGCGGTAACCGCTCGGCCCATTGAAAAAGCGCATGCTTTGATTGCCGCCTCGCCAGCCATGCGTTTGCGCAGCTCGGTGATACTGAGTGCTCCGACCACCGCGCCAAGACCAGAAGCGCTGAGCAAAGTACCATACGTCTGTGCGCCGCCATGCAGCAAGTCGCGAGCTACAAGCGGCATGAGTGCAATAATCCCGCCGCCGATTAGACCCATAATCATGGAGCGCACCAGCACGATCATGATCGACGGCGAATTTATTAGGTAGCGCACACCTGAAACGATAGCGCGACTAAGCGTCTCAGGCGGCAGGCGACTCGGTGCTGAGATGCGTTTCCATAAGAGCAGCGCGACGATCAGCGGAATATAAAGCAAGGCGTTAAGCGCGAATGCGGCGGCCGCACCCGCAGTTGCAACCACGATACCGCCGATGGCCGGACCCACGCTTTGCGCAATGTTATAGCTGATACTGTTCAACGCCACTGCCGCGGGAAGACTTTCCAACGGCACTTGTTCGCCGACCGAGGATTGCCAGGCAGGATCCATCAGTGCCATGCCGCTTCCGACGACGAAGCACAAAGCCAGCAACAAATTCGGAGTGATCAAGTCAAGCCAAGCGAGCGTCGTCAGCGCCGATGGGCCGGCGAGTGCGATACCGACCGAGACCAATGCAACGATACGCCGGTCGTACATGTCAGCGATTGCGCCGGCCGGCATTGATGACCGGCAACATCAGGGCGGTCTGCACGAGCGCGACCTTGTCGGCGGAGAATGTCATCTGAGTCATTGCCCAAGCGGCGCCGACGCTCCGAATGAGAGCGCCGAGATTAGCAAGCACGCTCGCTATCCAGATGCGACGGAAGGTGAGAAGGCGGAGTGGTGCGGGATTCCATCGGCGTGCAATCTCCCCAGCTTGGACGACGTGATCATCTCAGTCCCTGCCTCGCATCCGATTATTGAATTGTTGCGGCCAGTGCTGGCCTAAAGCACTAGGCACTCAGCCATACACTTTGTCCGATTGGCGCAGCTCGATCACCAAGACCTTGCAGCAACGGTCACCTCCGGAAAATTCCCATGGAACATGATCCTGTTCGCCTCGGACGCGAATAACCATCTCTTCTAATGCAAGTGCAACCTGCGACGGATCAGCGAGGTGGCCCGGATGCTTCGTGCTATCAATAACCTGCGCCTTCGTGGGTGGCATACCCGTGTCGCCGCGATCCAATCCTCGAGATTGATGTTGTTTGTCGTGAGCAGGGGTATCGGCGCTGCCAACATGTACGCCGAAGCAAGTGGATCTACTTCACCAAGTGAACCGCAGAGGAGCTTCTGCCCAGTCCTTGTATTTCGCATCGTCCCGTCAGACTGGATGGCTCACGCGATCGATTGACGCACCATTTGGTCGAACTGGCTGCTTTGAGAAGCATCCGGAAGGAAACCGCTTAAGAAAGCTTGCCAGCGAGCAGAGTAGAGCAAGAGGGCGGTTGTTCTTGGCGTTCTGGACGAATGCGCGATGAAAAACCGCGCGAAGCCTTAGCCCGAGGGACGAGCGCCACGTTCACTCCTCGGATGGAGACTCAATCGGAATGGCAAAACCTGACTTCACACGATCCATTATGACCATCGTTTTGAAGCCCTTGATATCCGAGTTCTCATAGAAGAAGCGACGCGTGAAATGCTCGTAGTCCTCCATGGTTCGGGCGGTAATGTATAGAACGAAATCGGCATCGCCAGTGACGTAAAAGCCGTTGACGACCTCAGCCGAGGAGTTGATGGCCTTCTTGAACTTGTCGATGATATCTGAACGCTCTCGTTCGAGGCTCACGAGCACAAGCATCTGGATGGGTCTTCCCACTGCTCGTGCGGAAACGATAGAAACATCGGCCTCAATTATTCCGTCCGACCGGAGGCGCTTCAACCGGCGCTGGCAGGCCGTGGCCGAAAGCCCGGCCATTTCACCGATAATCTCGGACGTCAACCGGTTATTTTTCTCGACGATCTCCAGGATACGGGCGTCTATCCGGTCGTATTGCATGAATGAGCTCCAGCCTTCAGGTGCATTCCGTCGCCAAGTGCGTGGGTGTCGCAGGAAATGGTCCGAGCCGCCTGAAAATGCGACGCAAATCTCTACGCACTATCAGTCCTGATTGCATGGGCAATTTCAACAGAATGACTGCGTGGGACCCCCAAATGACGTTTCGAAGTAACAGGCACAAACGTCCGCAGTGGGGCGGTCTGGCGAGCAGGCATCTGCAAAATCTGAGCCGTCGTGATTTTCTGTCTGGAGCGGCCCTCGTCGACGGGCAGTGGGTGTCCTGCGACGAGCGGCACCATGTGATCGATCCCGCGACGGGCGAGGAGATCGCGGAGGTTGTCCGTTGCGGGGCCGCAGAGATGGATCTGGCAATAGCCGCGGCCGAGCGGTCTTTTCCTATGTGGCGGGAATTACTGCCCGCAACGAGGGGAGCGCTTCTCCGAAGGTGGGCCTCGTTGATGCTCGAGCACGATGAGAAACTCGCCATTCGTAACGAGCGAGCAAGGTAAGCCGCTTGCTGAGGCACGTCAGGAAATCGCGTACGGTGCCGGCTTTCTTGAGTGGTTCGCAGCAGAGGGAGAGCGGGCATACGGTGAGACGATCCCAAGCCATAAGGCTGGAAGCCTGCTTCACGTGCGAATGCAGCCGGCAGGTGTCGCGGCGGCGATAACCCCGTGGAATTTTCCTATAGCGATGATTACACGGAAGGCGGGGGCCGCCCTAGCAGCCGGATGTTCGATCATTGTACGAGACGCCGTTATCCGCGCTAGCGCTAGCCAGGCTGGCCGAGCAGGCTGGGCTCCCGCAGGGTGTGGTTCAGGTGCTCGTCGGCAATCCGGTCGAACTTTCGAAAGCCCTGTTGAGCGACACGAGAATACGCGCCCTTTCGTTTACGGGTTCTACAGAAGTGGGCCGTTTGCTTCTTGAGGGGGCAGCCGAGAGCGTTAAGAAAGGTATCACTAGAGCTGGGCGGCCATGCTCCTTTTCTAGTGTTCGACGATGTTGATCTTGAGAAGGCCGTCAAGGGGGCGATGGCGGAAAAATTTGCTACGTCTGGTCAGGACTGTTTGGCCGCCAACCGCGTCTATGTGCAAAGAAGCATTTATGGCGCCTCCGTTGAACAGTTTGCCGCCGGGGCAGCTCAGCTCAGAATGGGCCATGGCCTGGAGCCTACAACAGATGTCGGGCCAATGACCAAGCTGTCAGTCGCTGAGAAGTGCAGGTCACAGATCGACGATGCGGTGAAGAAGGGTGCGCGTGTTGTCTCGCCGCAGCAGGGCGCTGGCTTAGGTCCAAATTTCGTTCCTCCGACCTTACTTAGCGACGTCACTGAAAACATGCTCATCGCTCGCGAGGAAACATTCGGGCCGGTGGCCGCCGTGCTTCCTTTCGATTCGGAAGAAGAAGTTATCGCCCGGGCAAACGCTAGCGAAATGGGGCTCGCTGGCTACGTCTACACTGACAATCTACGTCGAGCGATGCGACTGTCAGAGCGGATCGAGTGCGGCATGCTCGGTATCAATACAGTTTCATTTACTGGGTCACCCATTCCGTTCGGGGGATGGAAACGGTCCGGGCTCGGTCGCGAAGGGTCGCGACACGGATTGGCAGAGTTTATGGAACTGAAATACGTCTGCTTCGGCGACCTGGCGGCATAGGAGAGTGACATGACGGACATCAAGACCATTGCTGAACGGGATCGCTCAAGTGTTTTGCATCCTTTCACCCAGCTCAAGGACTTCGCCACCGGCAAAATTGGAGACCCGACGATCGTCACTTACGCAAAAGGCATTCATATCAAGGACGCAGAGGGGCGCAGTTATATCGACGGCTTTGCTGGCCTTTACTGTGTAAACATCGGCTACGGTCGCACCGAGTGGCCGAAGCCATTGCGCGCCAAGCCTACAGCTTGGCCTACTACCACACTTTTGCAGCGCACACGACTGAAGAGCTGGCTACGCTGTCGGACCGACTCGTGCGCATGGCGCCTGGCAAGGCAAGCAAAGTGTTCTTCGGGCTCTCGGGATCGGATGCCAACGAGACGCAAGCAAAGCTCGTCTGGTACTACAATAATCTGCGCGGCCTGCCAAAGAAGAAGAAGATCATTTCGCGCGAGCGCGGGTATCATGGGTGCTCGGTGATCTCCGGCTCAATGACCGGTATGTCATTCTATCACGATTACATGGACCTGCCTTTCCCGGCGTTCTCCATACAGGCACGCCGCATCACTATTGGGGCGCCGAACCGGGCGAGACGGAAGATGACTTTTCTCGCCGGCGAGCGGCGGAGCTCGAACAGCTAATCGTGCGAGAGGGTTCAGAAACGGTTGGTGCTTTCATTGCTGAGCCGGTGCTCGGCACGGGTGGTATCACGCCGCCGCCTGCGGGCTACTGGCGTGAAATAAAGCGTGACGACGTCCTCTTGATTGCCGATGAAGTCATCTGTGGATTTGGTCGAACTGGCGCGGACTTCGGGAGCACGCTGTACGGGATCGAACCAGATCTTGTCACTGTCGCAAAAGGCCTGACATCCGGGTACATGCCGCTCTCCGGAGCTATCGTCAGCGAGAGAGTTTACAACGTTATGGAGGAAGGCGCCGATCGCGTCGGAGCGTTCTCCCATGGTTATACTTACTCCGGACATCCCATCGCGGCAGCGGCCGCCAATGCGGTGCTCGACATCGTCGAGAAGGAGCGACTGAGCGATCGCGCCCTGACTGTCGGCGCGCACTTTCAAAAGCGGCTCAAGGAGCGGTTTGCACAACTAGAAATCGTCGGAGAAGTTCGCGGCGTGGGCCTGCTAGGCGCAATCGAGTATGTTGCCGATCGTCAGACGAAGCGGCGATTTGATCCGGAGCTGAAGGTCGGCGCCCGCATCTCAAAGGCGGCTCGCGATCGGGGGCTTATTGCACGAGCCATGCCGCATGGAGACATTCTTGGCTTCGCACCGCCTCTAGTTGTTCCGAGGTTGAGATCGACGAAATCGTTGAGCTAGCGTATCAAGCAACCAAACAGGTGTTGGACGAATTGGCAAAGGAATCGGCAATCTCATGAGCGTGGAATCCTTCCGTGCTGGCTGAACGCCGCGATCGGCAAGCTAACTCCCCAAAAGTGGATGCGGCATGGGAAAGGCGCGCGCTAAGCGTCTTCTTTGTTGGTCGATGACGGCCGGCAGTCCTCTGCGAACTGTTGAATCCCTGAAGCGACCCGGCGACGAATCGAGATAGTGTAAGTATTTGAAGACGTACATTCTTGCCCCAGACGGCGAGAACAGATAGTCATTTCCCGGATCTCAACGGCGACGTTGAGGGCGAATTCGCAGGGTGGCGAACCTGGAGCGACAACGCCTCGAAGTGCAAAATGGCTCCCCGGACGGCACAATTCATTGCCCGTTTGGAGTTCAGAAGAAGCACCTGAACCCCTCTAACAACGTGCATGGCAACTGTTTCATGGCGTTCGCCGACTACTGCCTCTTTGCGATCGCCGCGCCAGTGCTTCAGCGGGCGGGCGTAACCTTCGATTTTGGCTCTCAGTTCCTGGACGCCGGCCGGGGAGGCGACTGATACTGGGCTTAGGCGAAGTCACACGTGCAGTCAACTGACGGCTGGAGAGCGGACGCTGTTCACTTCGTCGGGCAGATCAAGCGTGTGAAGAGAAAGCCAATCGCCTAGTTAGAAGCTGTTTAGTCCTCCGTGAAGAACCTGGATTTCAGCTAAGGGCGAGCTGAAGTCGGAGCATGAGCTGGGTGAGGATTTGGGGCAAAAAGAGCTCGAGCCAGCGCAGGAGACGCCGGAAGTTGTAGCCCGAGGCGGCGAGGACGGCATTTGGCGGCGTCGCCCTGGCGGTGCCAGAGGTAATTGCGGCCCATCCGGTGTTCGGATTTTAGATGGCCGATGACCGGCTCGACGGCGGAGTGGCGGCGCAGCCCGCGCTTGACCTGTGGCGTCACCCGCCGCTTCTGACCTGAGATGAACACCCTGAGCTTGTATTCGGGTGGGGCATTGTGACCGCGGTAGCCTTTGTCGAGCAACATGCGCTCGATGGTGTTGCCGATCATCGCCTCCATATCCGGGATCACATTCTTGAGCGTATGGCCGTCATAGGGGGGCGGGCAGCGCCTTCACATGGGCGACGAACTGGCCGCCCTTGGGATGCGACTGTCGTGGCAACGGAGACCTTGGCCTCGAACTCGTAGGGCCGGTGCGCCCGTGCCGATGCATTCCACCCCCGGTGCGTGCAGACCTTGCGCTGGCGCTGTTTCTGATCGAACGCGCATCGCGCCCGCGCCAGCATGCGGCCGAGCGCGACCCCATCGAGCAAGCGGACGTTGCCGTTGAGCTTGCGGGCGATGTCGCGAATGACGCGGCTAGGTTCGAAGCGTCCTCAAGGCCCGGTTGGCACGCTTGAACTGCTTGGCTTGGGCATAGCGCTGGTGCTTGATCAGCGCGAACTTGCCCGACTGGCTCAACTTGATGCCGGCTCCTTTGGCGAGCCGCGCCAGCATCTCGCTGGCGCGGTTCAGAAGCCGCGCAGCGGTCGGGAAAATCACGTTCTTGGGCCTCACCGTGGTGTCGATGATAACGCGATTGAGATCGGACGGCTTCTCGCCTCGGTCCTGCTGGCGACCGAGAGGCTCCTGGAGCAGTGCTTGCAACTTCTCCTCGCCATGCGCTGGTGTCAGCGAGGAACGATCGAACACAAGTGGTGCTGGAAGAACCCCTCGCCGCAGAAGAACTGGTAGTTGGGGTTCTCCACCCAGCGCTCGCACAGCACCTCGTCGGAGAGGTTGTGCTTGAGGATGGTTAACCCGGCCATCAGGCGGGTCGGCAGCGGCGGCCGGCTCGGCTTGTCCTTCGCCGAACCGCTCCTCGAGGAACGACCAGTCGATCGTCCGCGAAAGCTTCACCAGGGCATGGTCCATGTCGATAACCGCGTCCAGCCGAGAGCGCAGAAGATCGGCTTGTCCGCTGTCCCGTCGTTCCTTCGCTCGCACCGTCCCCTCTGATGCAATCACGAGCCGCGATTCGAGGGAATCGCAACAATAAAATCGCAAGCTTCGAGCCTCAACCCAAAGAGCTTGCAAGCTCAAACCTCGCTTCGCTCGAAAAATCGACTCCCGCTCAATGGCTTGGCAGCTTCTTCACGATCGACTGTTTACGAACGACTGGGAATCAACTCTAAGTGGGCTCATGTATGCTGTCCCCAGGCTGCCGGGGATTCTATCGACGATCAGCGAACGACAGTCCATCGACAGCTATCCGTCCAAATAGTTTTTACGACCCTAGGCCGATTGGATATTGATCCAGTTAACCTGAACAAAAGCTGTTCGGATGGCCATCCTACGAGCGTTTGGTCCAGAGCAGGCCATCGCTCCATACATGTTCAACTCGGCCCCAACGGCAGGCTGCTCCAGCGTCCGGGAAGAACCCACGTCCATTGAGGTTGGCGCTCGTATTGCATAGAAGTGGAATCCCCGTAACCTTTTCATATTCGACGAGAACCTCGGCGATTTTATGCTGAGAGGTTCTTGGAATCGTCTGCAATCGCGCAGATCCGTCGAGATGTACAACGGCAGGGATCTTATTCCTCCATTCCGCCCGCGTCTGATGGTCAAACAGCATGTAAGGATCCGGCGTTCCAGGGATGAAAATATCTGGCGCACGATCCTCAAGACATATCGGTGCCACCGGCCGAAAGTGTTCGCGACGCTTAATCTCGTTGAGATGATCCTTCATGCTCGCCGACGTTGCCGCTGCTATAATGCTTCTGCCACCCAATGCCCTTGGCCCAAGCTCGGCGCGACCAGCCAGGAAAACCACGGGCTTGTTGCTAGCGAGAATGGTCGCAAGTTCAGGCAGACTGCATGGCACGGCCTTCCATTCGCTCGGTACCTCGCTGGCTTGCAAGACCGGGCCACTGTAGACAGACCATTCCAAGGGCGTAAAACCTTCGTGTGCGGCTATTGCGGCGCAAGCGGCACCGATTGCTGAGCCGCTGTCATTTGGAAATGGCGGTACCCAGACCGCATCGAACAGGCCTGTCGCTCGTAGCGCGCTGTTCCACTTGATGTTGAGACCGCAACCTCCGGCTATGCACAAATTTCGCGGCCGGTCGACAGACGAATGCCGCTGCAGAGCATCCGCCACTTCCCGGACGAGCAAACGCTCAACAAACGAATGGAACGATGCAAGCACATCTTCGGGTGATTCGTCCTTCAATCGAAGCTCGCTAGCGTCGAAAAAGTCATGCAGAGCTGCAAGCGCCAACTCCATGCCCTTCAGGTCCGGATGGTAGCAACGGGCGAACTCGGCCGCAAAGCGATCCTCATAGAGTTCTCGAAATACTGCCACTATATTTTCATCCACCGACCCAAGGGCGATAAAAGCCATTACCTTGCCGGCAATGCTCAGCTCCATCCAGCCACGGTTCGCGGTCTTATAAGGTCCGAAGTGCTGCCCCGCCGTGATATAGGCACGCCCAATCATCGGGATTACGTTATCAAGTAGTCGACCCTCGCGACCTCCTACATGATAGAGGCGTGACGGCATGGCGCCGTCCCACACCAGGCAAAACGCGGGCTGACTGGCTTTGGCAAACGGGCTGGTGCAGTATGCAGAGGCCACGTGGCCAGTAACGTGAGCGTAGCTTCTGTAAGGGAACGACCTGCCCCCGAGCATCAGGCCTAGGCCGTCGCTCGAAGTGAGCAGGCTCCCCACACCGCGTTCGAGGTAGGGCGCCGCTTTGAGAGTGATAGGTTGAGCCCCATTGAGAACCTCTAATTTCGACTCCACCTCTCCGATCCAACCGTCAACGACGAACTCATCAATATCCCGCGCATCCAAGCCGTGTTCAGCCAAGGCTAAGACAATCGAATCCAAATTGTCGATGGCTTGATACCGCTCATTACTGTCCCGCTTCTCCTGCTCGACACAAAAGACCAGCCTTCCATCTTCCACAACAGCGACGGCTCCGTCGTGCGTCAGCTTAACACCGCAGATGCGCATAGTGGCCTCCATCTCAAGTGGCATCGGATTAGATCAAAGGTCGCGTAGATCAGAAATGGTCGAACCAAAAGCGTTCGTTGACAAACGTACGACTGCCATGGAAGTTTGCTTGAGCTTAGCCAGGAGCGATCATCGGGCGTCTGATAGACGGGTGATATCGTCGCGATGCCTACGAAAGCCAGCATCGGCTTTCTTCCACAGCCAATTTGTCCGTAGAAGGGACGTTCCGATGTCGAGCAACCCGCGGCTCCCCACGAGGCTCAGCTGCTCGGGTTGCATTCCGAAGATGCTCGTCGAGGGCCGGCAGTTCGTTGGAGATCCGGCTTAGATGTGCATTCATTGTGTCCCTTGCATCGTGAAAAAAATGCGCAACAATCCGGCCCATACGAGTAAACAAGACTCGCGCCTAGGCGCCTCGCGAGTTTGTCCTGCGCAAAACCTACGGCAGCCTGGATCGCCGTGGTTGAGCGGACAAGATCATGGATTACGTAGCACGCGCAGCTACCAAACTAGATGGGTACAGTAGAGCAACACGATTTGATCTCGCTGGGAGCTAAGCCGCACGCCGAGGGGACCGTTTTCGATGGCGCGCGACGCGATGACGGTCGAAGTACAAGACCGACGAATGGCCAAGATCGCCTATGTCTTCCGGCAAGTCGGTTACTTCACACAAGCGCAACGCAAAATAGAAATCTGTGGACCTCCATCTCAGCCAACCCTGCCGGTGGTACGCCAAGACATCGTTGCATCGCACGTGTGCGTCGCGGCGCGCCACCCCACGAGACTTACGGCGTGCGCGGCCCTTCGCACGGCGCGCGATCTTTCCACTCCTTGGGAGGGGCAATGCAGTCCCAGCTAGCGCCTCGCAATGACCACACCGGCTCAAGACTATTCCAACGAATTGCGGCCGAAGCCGAGTCTTCCCAAGAGCTCAGCGCACCGACGCGATCAACATTCGACCAAGGTCGGTGAGGTCGTAGACCGGCAATTTCTCACGACGGCGCAGCTCGGAGGAAGCGAGGGGGAAACTTGCACATTCCAGCAAGAATGCGCCTATCTCGGGATGCTCACAGCGAACTCGCCGGGCGCAAGCTAGCACATCTGATATGATCAATTCAGGAGGTGGTCGTGGCGGGGGAGGCATCTTCTCTTTGTGCACCTTCTCGATGTGCATCTTCTCATTGCGCCAGTACTCGCCGCCTTCGGCTCCTCCGATGACAATTCTTACCCGCTCGCGAGGGTTTGAAATTCCAAGCAAGTCTTCGCGGCAGATCCGAGAATCGAAAGTAAGCACAGCAATTTTCTTCGATGTATTCACTATGCGCAGCAACGTCGGTAGCAGGAGAAGGCTGGACATGCCGACTGGAACGTCCACTGCAGCAGACACGGCGTCCTGGTACCGAACGGTAAACCCGCAGTTGGAACTAATGGCGATCGGGCCTCTAGCCTCGAGTCGACGAGCGGCGGCGACATAGGAAAGCTCAAGTGACGGATCACCGCGAGCAACATTTTCACCCCAGGCGCCCTCGGCGGTTTCGAAAATGACGGGCAGCCCGAATGTATCCGCTCGACGGAGCGATCCCGGCGCAGGGGGCGGAAGTTCGGTGTCCGCGGACGGACCACGTTCAAGGCAGAGGATGCCAATAGAGGCGTCAGGTTTGGTCGACATGCCAGCATCATGCCTTGGAAACGGCGCCGGATTTTCTCGATTATTCCTGTGGCTTATAGAATTGCTGCGCTAGGAGCTGGTCTGCCGCCCCGAAACGGCCCAGTACGCCTCGGTCAAGTATGCCGCGTGCAGGCCGAAGTGAAGTAAATCCGGGATCATCGCCCGGATCAGCTGTTCGCACGAAAGGTGGCGCGTGCGGCCACTCGGCTCCAAAGAAGCAATGCCCATCAACCGTAGTTAGAGCACGGCGTTCAGCGTAAACGCCCCTAGGGCGATAGAGATCGCAGCCACATCCCCCGATTGTAGGTCCGAAACCGCGCGCTGTGTTGTAGCTGATCCCGTTGAGCGCGACCACGACGTGGAGGCCTTCGGGGCATGTGCCGAGAGCGGAGGATGCCCACGACGTTGCAAAAGCTGTCGTCGGTCGTCAAGGCGTCACCATTTCCGAGACTTACCCGACGCGTTGAAAACAATGCATCTCGATCATCGTGAAAGCCGATGTCGATCCGTGGACGGCGTCGGTTTGGCCAAGGGCGAAGGGCCTTCTCCGCATTGCGGTCGATCGCCCGCCGCCGATAGCCGAGCCGGGGAGGTCGGCGTGCATGCGCCGTCGCGAGGAGATGGGGGCCGCGACCTGGCTTCAGCATTCTCCGCGGTCGCACTCGGACGCTCGCCTGCGTCACCGTGAAAACCGTCTCCCGCTCTCAGGTCTGCAATCGAGAGGCAAGGCACCCGAGCTCGCCGGCGATTGGCTGTTGTTCGAAACGCCTCACTGTTCCGCAGAAATGAGCGTTCATGCAGGAATTTCTCCTCTTAGTAGGGTAATTTGCGGCAGATACTCAATGTTAGCTCGAAGATCGAAGAATCTCACCTTTTAATCCGCGGTAGTCCCCTTTCAAGTGTACGGGACGCTGAAGCTTATTGGCCGCACCAAAGACTGCGAAGCTCGAGAAACTTGGGTGAGCTTCGCCGGTCCAAGCGCAGTCGTCAAAGGTCAACGCATCTCCAAAGGCGATGAAGCGCTGGAAGAAGCGCAGGTCGTTGTCGTCTAAGCCACTAAGATGGAGCACGTCATTGCGGCATCTCATGCCGGGGATTATCCGCGCCGTGACCATGCAGTCCGGCGATGAAGTGCGCGACGACTTTCCGCTGTTCTTCGTCCAGGAGGCGGGTGTAGCCTGCGGCTTGGCGACCGTCGTGCAGACCGTAGACCTGGATCACATGGACGACGATCTGCGCAAAGGCATCGAGCGCCAAGCGCCGACGCTCCACGAAAGTCGCCCCGAAGCCGCGGCGCGCCGCCATGCTACAGGCTACAATATGCCGCGCGAAGACATCGCACGATTCGTGGATTCAGGGTCGTTTAACATGTACCGGCCGCTTATCGTCGTTCGACAGCTTCAACGCCACTCGATCGACGAGCTGCGTAGAGTCGCGCCCGCCAACGGCGTCGCCACACATGCGCGCAATATCAACGCCCACCTCTTAAACGAGCGGTGGTCGCGTGCTGAGTTGAGGCCTTGCGACTACATGGGTGGTGCCGGACGCAGGGGGCGACGCAACTACCACAAGCAAAAACCAAGACCTTCAAAACCCTACGCCCGAGTCTCCGGCCTGGTGCCGATGATCTCGGTCGTCAACGAAGTGCTTCGACGACGATATGGCCCTCGTCGCCCGCTCGGAAGTGTCATAGCCACCAAGCGGCCAACCCTCGTCAGGAGGGGCGGCGATGATCGAGCCCGGCTCCGCGTGGATGAGAAGCCCGGCTCTCAACGACAGCGTGGTATGGCGCCCACGGCATGCAGCCACGGATTCCGGCAAACGTTCCAACATCGCTTCCCCTGAACCAGCGATAAGGTGACAGGAAAGGTCCCACGTATGTCCTCTTCGTCCGCCCTTGACATCATCCGAGCCAACCGTTTTATTCCGACAGCAGACTATGAGGAGGCAAAGCGGAACTACGACTACGATCTGGACCGGTTCCTGAAGTACTCTAGCACAGGCGGCATTCGTCCTGATCCAGTTGTGGTGGAATCGTTCCTGACCTCCGCATATCATGCTCTCGAAAAGGGATTAGCGATGGCGGAGCCGTACGCGGGCTTCGGACAACGTTACATTCCGATCGTTCTGGCGGGTATCGCGGAGTTGGAGCACTGTGGACACGCGCGCTTCGCGACACAGGGGGCTCGAGGCTGCTTGGCAGCTTACGTACGCTATCACGATTCGCGCGGATTCCCTCTCCCGGCGCAATTCGAGATGGACTTGCGTGTCTTTGCGGCTGAAGCAAACAATAAGCCGGCCCTTGGCGGATCGATTACGTTGACCCGAAGGGCAATCGAAGAAGCGACCAACTTCGATTACGCGCAGTTCGTCGGCACGCGCTACAGTGTGCGCCATTTCACCGGCGAAAGGGTCTCGCCGGATGCGGTTCGGCAAGCTGTCGGTCTCGCGATGAAGACCCCCAGGACCTGCAATAGGGAAATGCGACGCGTCTATGTTGTATACGAGCCAATTCTCCGTCATCGCGTTCTAAATCTTCACTATGGCAACAGGGGATTTGGCGATTGCCTTGGTGCGCTTCTCATTGTAACGGCGGATATACGCGAGCTCTACGAAATCGCTGAACGCAATCAAGCGTGGATCGACGGTGGTCTGTTCGCAATGTCGCTCGTATACGCCTTACACTCCGCGCGGCTGGGAACTTGCATGCTAAATTGGTCTGTAGATTACAAGCACGACCAGAAATTCCGAACAGAGTTTAATATCCCTGACAACGAAGTGATTGTTACATTTATTGGGGTCGGGCATGTGCCGGACACGTTCGAGGTCGCGGCCTCGCCAGCTCCATCTGTCCATGAAGTCCTTTCTGAGCTTAAAGCCAGGTAGGTCGATGCGCTTCCCGTGATGCTCGTGTCAGGACGCCGTTCCGATGGCGCGCCCGACTAGGCACGCTCCTGATGTTCGGCCTGAGCGGCTCACCGAGTCGCGCGTCCGGTTGCAGGATCCGATTGTTCTATGCCGAGCTGCGTAGGGCCGACGCGAGCGCAAGTTCCCAACCAACCCGCACCCCCAAGGTTTCGTGAAATCTGTCATGTCGCCTCAAGTGGTTCGGATGATTGAGGACCTAAGACCGAGCCGAAGGGTGGTAGTATCTCGTCGGCGTCGCGACCATCACGAAGGAAGTCGACGAACTCGCCGATCAAGATGCTCGCTGTCGTCGCCTGATGAGTGCGTCGGGCGTCGGTCCGGTTAGCTCAACCTCATAGGGGCCGCAGCTTTGCAGCATGGTTGGTCTGATGGCCAAAACAAGCCTCGACCGCTGATGTTCGGCCGCATATCGAGGCGCGGCGACTGATCTCAGCGTCCAAACCGGCTCCATTCGAACGTACTGGTTGTTGCCGCGGCCGCAAAGACTTTCGTGCATGAAGACATCGTGGATCGCAACGAAGCTCGCGCACATATGGAACTTGGGCCCTTCTGGTGGGATCGTGGATCTTCCTTCCCGATCGGATCTGCACGAATCCAAAAAGTTCTCGGCTTGTCTAATGGAGCACCATCAGCAGTCGCTAACCGACTAAGACTTGCTCTGGCTTCCGTTGCCGTCTGTTTCAGACAACCGTTGCCCCGCGGGTCAATCGACCTCAAATACGAGGACGTCCGAGGCCGAAAAGATTGCGCGCACATGTTGTCCAGGGGCAAGTCCTGGCATCCTCCCGGCATTCTTACGGATCGCCAGCAGCCGAGCTTTTCCGGGAAGCTCCACAACAACATGTATATCAGAGCCAAGAGACGCCACGTCGAGCACGACACCCGTCAGGACATTGTGTTCGGCGTCTTGAGCCGGCTCAGGAGCGGCGCTATCCGCGAGTTCAATGTGTTCCGGCCGCACGCAAAGATCAGCGCTGTCGTTATGATCGGATTGCGGCGATCTCGCGCGGATCTCAACCCCATCGTTCGTAACGAAGGAGCTGATGCCCACAGTCGATCGACCACTACGCGTTGCATGAAACCAATTTGATCGTCCCACAAATTCGGCAACGAACTTGTGGGCGGGCGCTTTATAAATCTCCGACGGAGTTCCACGCTGAACGATCTTACCTGCATGCATGACCACGACTTCGTCGCCCAAGCTTAAAGCTTCCTCTTGATCGTGTGTGACAACGATGGTAGTTGCGCCGACCGATCTGAGAATCTCCTTCAGCTCGATGCGCAATTCGAGACGAAGCTTAGCGTCAAGTGCTGACAAAGGCTCGTCGAGAAGGACAATCTTGGGATCTGTTGCGAGCGCCCGCGCAAGTGCAACACGCTGCTGCTGCCCACCGCTTAGTTGATGGGGACATCTGTCCTCCAATCCCGACAGTTGTACAAGCGACAACATCCGCTCAACCCGAGAAAGAACAGTCGCTGCTGGCGATCCCCGGAACCGCATTCCGTATGCGACATTCTGGGTCACTGTCATGTGAGGGAAGAGCGCGTAATCCTGGAATAGCAGTCCGACATTGCGCTCATAAGGCTTCAGCTGGCTGACATCCTCCCCCGCGATACGAACGATCCCCCCATCTGGCGAGGCGAAGCCCGCGATGATGCGCAATGTAGTCGTCTTACCGCAGCCGCTTGGCCCCAGAAGAGAGAGGACCTTTCCTTGCTCGATCTCCAGAGACACACCATCAACCGCAGTGAAGCCGCCGTACTTCTTCGTGACGTCTTTCAGTTCAAGAACATTCATCTACCGAGTCCTATAGGTTCCATGTCCAATTGCTCGCTCGATCCCTAGCACGCGGTCCAGCACAATCAGCAGCACTAGCGTAAGGCCCATCAGTGCCACGGCGGCTGTAGCGATCGTCAGATCAAAGCTGGACTTGATCAAGCTCGTTAGCGCGACGGGGAGCGTATAGGTGTTGAAGTCGCTCAGGAAAAGGCTAATCGCCACATCGTCCATCGAAGTCGCGAACGCGAAAACTGCACCAGCAGCAATACCATTCTTGGCGAGCGGCAAGGTGATCGTGAAGAAGACCTGGCGCTCGTTCGCACCAAGCGACAGTGCTGCCTCACGAAGAGCTTCGCTGATTCCGGAAAGTCCAACCAGGGCCATCCTGATCGTGAAGGGAAGCGTGATGATCAGGTGTCCGGCAAATAGTTTTGGAAAGACCGGCAGCCAGTCGAAAATCGAAAGGAACATGAGCAGGCCAAAGCCAATGATTACTCCCGGCAGAACGAGCGGTGATAGAAACGTCGTGGTGACAAGATCGCGCCATCGCGGAGACATCCAGCTAATCGCTAGCGCGGCTAATGCTCCGATCGCGGTCGCAGCGATCGTCGTAGCCGTCGCCAGCAGTAGGCTAGTATTGAATGCCGACCACAAATAGTCACTCTCATAGAGCTGGACGAACCATTGCATCGATAGCTCGGTTGGAGGGAATGGACCGATATAGTCTCGGGCATCAAATGCCATGAACACGGTTACAATCACCGGAAAGAGCAGGAAGACCGTTGTTGCTGCAATGATAGCAGTCGTGCCAAAGAAAAGGACGGCATCTGCCGTTCGCTTGCGGAACACCGGTTTTGCGTCGGCGACCGCCTTCGCGCCGGGCGTCATTATTACGTTGAGTGTCTCTTTTTTGATGAGCATCTTATTCTCAAGTCCGTTCAAGGGATGTCGCCAGTCTGGACATGATGAAGATCAGGAGCAACGAGAGTGCCATCATGACAATCGAAATTGCCGCACCGCTTGGATAATTGGCGACCTCGCTAAACCGGCTGTAGATAAGATTCGAGATGAACTGCACCCGACCACGCCCAAGGACCCAAGGTATAACAAAGGCGCTTACGCCAAGCGTGATCGAGACTAAGAACGCGGACACAATTCCGCGGATGCATAAGGGTATGGTTACGGTGCGATGAGCCGTTAGCGCAGACGCGCCCAGAGACTGAGCTGCCTCCGTCAATCGTGGGTTCAGGTTTTGTATCGCTCCGATCAGGATCAGGATCGACATCGGTATCGCATAGTGAAGCAAGCCCGCGACGATAACGAAATCAATATACGAGCGCCCGTTGGTGTTAATGCCAACGCTAGACATGATCGGAGCGAGAACACCAGCGGCGCCGAGGGTCAGCTCCAGCGCATACACCCGAACGAGGGCGCTTAGGAACATAAGCCCGACGATAGCGGAAATCGAAGCTTTACGAGCCCATGGAGAGTCGCTCCTGGCAATACAATACGCAATTGGGAACGCAAATACGACCGCAATGAGTGATGCGCAGAACGCCAAGAAATACGTCTGAGCGAAGTACTGCAAATAGACCGGTAGAAAGAGCTCTGCATAGTTTGCAAAAGTGAGCGGAGCTCCTGCGACTGATCCAATTCGACCAGGGTCGAATGTGCGGATACTCTCATTTAGCACCATCAAGATCGGCGCCAGCAAGAAGAGGACGAATACTGTCACTGCCGGAAGCAGGAGCAGGAGTTTAGATCTTGTAGCCTTCATTCGTTCTCTCCAGCCAGTAGTGCGCCCGCCTAAAGCAGCGGTGCAATTTCCTGCTCCCATCGCTTCATCCAGGCGTCGGTCTGCGTGGACAGATATGCCCAGTCCGGAATATAGACATATTTATCCATCTCCTCGTTGTTGAACGAGATGGGCTTGATTTCGTCCGCGATCTTCGACTTCCCATTAGCGGGCACGGCGTGGATGGCTTCGTTGAACTCCGCGTTGTTTCCCGGATTGATTGCAAAGTCCGCGAATTTGAATGCTGCGTCCGCGCGACCACCTTTCAGGACGCACCATCCTTCGTGAAAAACGAAGGTACGGAAACCTGATGCTTTGTCCATTTTGCTCAGGTATTGGATCTTAAACTGGCGCGCCAGATTGATAGGACCGGCGCCGCCCTGCGTGGTTATACAGGTCTCGCCGGAAGTGATCGAAGTGGTGACGTCGGTGTCTGCGTTGGCGACACGCCCGATATTTCCGCTTCGTGCCAGCTTTTTCATGAACTCCCATGCCGGCTCCATATTTCTCTCGTCCCCGCCTTTATCCAGCGCCAGCATCAACATTTGGAGATTGGAATTTAAGGTGGGAACGGGGAAACAGATCTTACCCTTCAGCCGGGGGTCCAAGAGATCATCGACATTTGTGATCTGAAATGGGACCTTGTCTTCCCGATAAAACCAGATTGCCGCTGTAATTGTACGGGGAATATTTATGATATTTCCGGAGCTGTCTTTGACCAGCAGTTTCTGCGGAATGTCTGCTAGATTGGGAACCTTCTCCAGTGTCACTGGCTCTGCCCAGCCCTCCCGCGCAATTGTTTGCCAGGACGGCTCCCATCCAGTTAGAAGATCTATGCCAGGTTTGGGCCATTTCGACTTGATCTTCGGCAGAATGGCCATGGCGCCGCCTGCATGCAGCTGCCAGTTGATTTTGACATCCGACTGCTTGGCTGCAAGCTTCTTCATTTCGTTGGCGTAGTTACCACCCCACTCGACGGCAGTAATTGTCTCTTCGGCACGGGCTCCGACAGTGCCTGCTAACGACATCCCAGTGCCAAGAGCCGCAGCTGAGGCAGCACTTTTCAGAAATTCGCGGCGCGATGTGAACATGCTCGTTTCTCCGTTGTGAAGAGGCGCATAGCTGAGTTGTCCAGCAGCATAGCACCCTCCGCTGGAGGGGATTTCTCTGTAATAGAGCGTAGAATAGCTGAAATTCGGCGCCCATTGCGCGAAAAGCGAAGGTTTTAGTCGTGATCCGAGCATCCCGGGAGGCGCTATTTGCGGCGCCCTGAGCTTCGCAAGGGCGAGCGGAGCCTGGACCTACATTTGGACTCCGCTGTTCAGAAGTTCCGCGGTAGGCAGCCCGGATATCCGCATATCCGAGCCGAAGTCAGCACGACGATTCCAGCAACTCACCTCAAGCTGACTCTCGCCTGGCTCACTTTCATTTTTGCAGGATCTAAGCTCGTGCTGTTCCTCGTCCCGAGCAGGGAGGCGATTTGTTTCGGAGCGACTGTGGTGCAGCAATTCGACTGCCACAAGCGAAATACGACGTAAACATGTTTGCGACACCGGTATTCTGAAACGAATGAGTGCGCCATAGAGGGTGACTGATTGTTGCTGCGCCGGATCCCGCTGATCCGATTTCCTTATGAGTTTAAGGCAGCAAGGCAAGCGCTCAAATCGATCGACTGCTCTGATCGAAGTGGTTGAGGAAAATCAATGGATGAGCAAAAGTTAACAATCCTCAAAGGTAGTCGACCATCGGAGCTCATTGGTCGAGTTGAGGGGGACAGCTTTACATCTTCTCTTTCAGTGGGCCATCGGTATTCGCGACAATGACCTGCGATGATGCCGGCAGTCGCCTTTTAGGTCTGGTGCCTTTCGCGCAAGTTGCGAACACGCTTCCGTCCGCGCGATCCTCCGACAGGCCTGCTTTTAATGCACCGTCACCCCGGGAATGAGCAGCTCTTGCCGCAGCTTGCGAGGCGAAGCACAGCGCTAAGTGCACTTCTCCTGCCATCCTTAGCATTGCAGCGCTTCAGTGGATTGAAGCAAACGGCAACTGCAAGAACGTAAGTAGTCCAACAGAGGAGTTAAGTCATGGCAATGCCAAAAGCACCGCAGGCGTTCCGCGAACCGAGTATCAGCGCGCTCACGGTCGTTAAAGGGGAAACGGAGCGAAGCGGGATCGATGTCCTGGTGGTCACAAGTCCGTCCAATGTCACCTATCTTTCAGGTTACACCAGCAAATCTGCATATGTCCCGCAAGGCCTGATCGTTTCCTTAAAGCAGGAAGAGCCAACCTTCTTTACGCGGCGCATGGATGCGCCCGCGGCGATGCATCAAATGTTCATCGATACCAGTCGGGTCATTGGCTATGCGGAAGATCTCATCGTCAATCCGGACAGGGACGGTTTTGACCCGATAATCGACTTTTTGCATGACAACGGTCTTGCTGGCGGGGGAGTCGGGGTCGAGATAAAGTCCATCTCGGCTCAAACGGCGGAAAAATTCAGGGCCAGAATGGTCAACGCAAAGATCGTTGATTTCGCCAATGGTGTCCACCAGATCCTGGGAATCAAATCCGATCTCGAAATCGCCCTCATGCGAGAGGCTGGGCCGCGAATGCTGATGCAGGCATGACGCGGGCGAGAGAGGTTATCCGTCCGGGCGTGAAAGAAGCCGATGCGGCCGCCGAGATAATCGCGGCGCTGATCCGTGGCGTCGATGGGAAGCCGAGCACTGATCTTTCGGGATTTTTCTTGTGCGCCTCACAGCGCTCGGCCACAGCCCATATCCGGTGGAGCGAGGATGTTTTCTGGCAGGGCTCCCAGATCAACCTTGAATTTGGAGGGGTGCGTCACGGCTATACCTCGGCGCTCATGCGGACGTTTTTCAATCGGTAAGCCATCAGACCGGCTGCGTAGAGTCCATGACGGTGAAGTGGCCGGTTTGGAGGCTGCACTCACTGCCGTCAAGCCCGGCGCCCTCTGTGGCGATGTCGCCGCGGCATTCAATGCCGCAATGAAGAAGCATGATTTAGAGAAAGAGTCGCGGTGCGGTTACGCCATCGGAATAGATTGGACAGAACCGACGGCCAGTCTCAAGGAAGGTGATTGGACTGTCTTAAAGCCGAACATGACTTTCCACTTAATGCTCGGAAACTGGATCGACGAAGACTTTGGGTATGTAATCAGCGAAACGTTCCGCGTTACCGATGTGGGTGCCGAAACGTTCTCCAAGCTGCCACGGGTAATATTCGAAATCTAATTTCGAGCGCAGCAGCTCATCGTAAATGATGGCTTGCAGGGACTGCAGGCTATCGACGCGAGGTGCCGTTCTCTGTGGCTTGATGTGCCGAAAATTCGCGCAAGATGTGCAAGAACCGGCATAACTTCTGCTTCGATGCAGAATTCCTCCGCCTCAAAGCGTTTTTCGCCGCAATCAGGTAACGCGCCGCGATACCCTTCCCATATTCGCGAGCGGGAACCGTGAGGCCCCCTCTTTGCGGTCGCGATCATCAGACGACGGCATTACCAAGAGGTGAACAGGAGCGTGATCTCCTAAAGATACAGGGGACCTATGGTAAGAGTCTCGTGGTTGAGACCAAGCAGTCAACTCAAGAGCGGCTTGACCCAAGTCGCGGCCCGTCTTTCGATTGTGCAAGCCTACCGAGCGCGCCGTCCCCACTCAGGTCGATACCTTATCGCCGGTCGATGGGAATGGGCGATCGGGTCGCCTACTTGAAGGAAGCTATCTATGATTGATCTGGGTGTTATTCAGGATGCGCGCGGTCGTATCGGAGGGCACATTCTCTCGACGCCAACCGTGCCCTCGCCGATATTATCAGATATCTGCAGAGTACCGGTAGCTCTGAAGCTCGAGCACCATCAAACGACAGGTAGCTTCAAGATTCGCGGTGCAACCAATGCTATTCTGAAACTCACGGAAGCCGAGCGGGCGCGAGGAGTTGTCGCCGTCTCGACCGGTAATCATGGGCGCGCATTATCTTATGCAGCCCGCGCGGTGGGTTCATCTGCGACGATCTGCATGTCGCGGCTGGTGCCAGAGAACAAAGTCTCGGAAATACGGCGCCTTGGTGCGGACGTTAGGATCATTGGCGATTCGCAGGACGAGGCGGAGAAAGAGGTCGATCGGCTGGTAGATGAAGATGGGCTCTTGTTGCTGCCGCCGTTCGATCATCCGGATATTATTGCTGGGCAGGGGACGATCGGTCTCGAGATCCTTGAAGTGATGCCTGACGTTGCCACTGTGCTCGTGCCGGTTTCCGGAGGTGGCCTGGCCGCTGGAATCGCCGCGGCCATCAAGGCTATGCGGCCACATGTGAGAATCATAGGAGTTAGCATGCAGCGTGGCGCGGCTATGAAGGCGAGCCTCGACGCTGGTCGACCTGTCCAGGTTGAGGAAGTTCGAAGCTTCGCTGATGCGTTGGGCGGCGGCATTGGTCTTCACAACAAGCTGACGTTCGGAATGTGTCAAAGTCTACTGGATGATTTATTGTTGGTAACCGAGAGCGAGATCGCGGCCGGCATTCGGCATGCGTACGAAAAAGAAGGCGAAATCGTTGAAGGCGCTGGTGCAGTTGGTATCGCAGCGCTGCTCGCCGATAAAATCGCGGGATTGCGGGGGCCGGTCGCGCTTGTGCTGTCTGGCCGCAATGTCGATATGGAAATGCATCGCCGTGTCGTAAATGGACTGAGCGATCCGCTTCGGGGAGACGTCTGATGCCAATAATCAAGATTCTCGCCGAACGCGAGCTTCGAGAACTCGTGCCCCTCGATCTTGTGGCAGTGCAATGTGTCGAGCATGCATTCCATTCGCTCGCCACGAAGAAAGTGGCTATGCCGCCTATTCTGCGCCTTGATATTAGTGAGTATCGGGGCGAAGTCGACGTCAAGACCGCCTATGTTCCGGGGGTTGACGGCTTTGCCGTGAAGATCAGCCCCGGCTTCTTCGATAATCCAAAAATAGGTCTTCCGAGTACAAATGGCTTGATGGTGCTGCTTTCCTCCAATACGGGGTTGGTGCAGGCGTTATTGTTAGATAATGGCTATTTGACCAACGTGCGCACGGCTGCCGCAGGTGCGGTCGCAGCAAAGTTTCTCGCGCGCAAGGACGCTTCCGTTGCTGCAATTTTGGGTGCTGGAATTCAAGCTAGAATGCAACTCCAAGCGCTGACGCTGGTCCGGCCTATTCGTCAGGCTCGTATTTGGGGGCGCAATGCGCATAAAGCCGAAGCAGTCGCGAAGGACCTATCCCAGCAATTGGGATTTCCGATAACCGCACATGCGGAACCGATGGAGGCTGTGGCCGGATCGGATATCGTCGTCACGACGACGCCTGCTGATAAACCTATCTTGAGTGCTGCGTGGCTGGAACCCGGACAGCATGTTACAGCTATGGGATCTGACGCCCAACACAAGAACGAAATTGACCCGTACGCGATCGCTCAGGCGGATCTCTATGTTCCCGACCGCATTGCGCAGGCGCGCAGTCTTGGCGAATTGCATCATGCTATTGCAGCGAGAACGGTCGCGGCCGAGGCAAGCTTCTCGGAGCTAGGCGAGATCGTCGCCGGTACGAAAACAGGCCGCTCGAGCGAGAAGCAAATCACAATAGCCGATCTCACCGGCACCGGTATCCAAGACACTGCAATCGCCTCGCTTGCCTTTGCACAAGCAGGTGCCGTAGGGGTCGGATCGTCGTTTGAATGCTGAGCAGTTTGGCGGTTAGGAATCGAACTTGCAATAGGACCGCGGGTATTTGCGAAAACACATTCCTTTAAGCAAGAGACGGCCCTCTGACACCCGTTGGCAATCGATGTCGCCGATTCTCGGCGCCGCGTCCGCCAGATTGCAGCAATACTGCGGGAGTTGCCCGAGATGTGCAGCATGCGCGCGCCCAGGCTAGTCTAATGTCTTGGAAACGAAGAGTATTGCCATGACTTTCGCAGCAATTCCTCTGGCCGGTGCTCCGTTTCCCAGGATCGAACACGAGCGCCGGCATGAGCAGAGGCTTCAAGTGACCTATTTGGGGGCGAGCATTAGCTGGTGAGCGAGCAGGGCATGGAAGCACTCAACCGCCCATCGCATACTCCCTTCGGACATAACGTTGGAGCAACATGCATAACGTGGAAACGTTTCGGGATCTGCAGAGCGAGGCAACAGAGTGGCGCCGCTACCTGCATGAAAATCCAGAGCTCGATTATCGATTACACAATACGGCGAAATTTGTGGCCGAGAAGCTGGCGTCGTTCGGTATCAATCATATCGAAACCGGGATAGCTGAAACGGGAATCGTTGCATTGGTTCAAGGCCAGGGTGGAGACGGGCCGACGATCGGATTGAGGGCGGACATGGACGCCTTGCCAATAGTCGAAGCGTCAAACAAACTCTGGTCGTCGAGAGTACCCGGCCAGATGCACGCGTGCGGCCATGATGGGCATACAGCCATGCTACTGGGCGCCGCGAAGTATCTTGCGAATACCCGCAACTTCAAGGGTTCCGTTGCCTTGATCTTTCAGCCAGCGGAAGAAGGGGCGTTGGGCGGTCTGAAGATGGTCCAAGAAGGGATCATGAACCGTTTCGGTATTTCCCAGGTGTTCGGCATGCACAATTCGCCCGGCATGGAAGTCGGCAAATTTGCCATCTGCCATGGCCCGATCATGGCTGCACTTGACGAGTTCGATATCATCGTGAAGGGCAGGGGCGGGCATGCAGCTGCGCCACAGCGGACCGTCGATCCCGTCGTCATTGCTGCGCAGATCATCGTTGGTCTGCAGACTTTGGTCTCGCGCAACACGAGCCCAATTGAGTCGCTCGTGGTCTCTGTCACGAAGTTTAATGCGGCGCAGGCCTACAACATCATTCCCGATCACGTTGAAATGGGCGGCACTGTCAGGACTCTGCAATCTGACCTGCGGGATTTGGCCGAGCGACAAATCCTCGCTGCCGCTCAAGGCATTGCGCGTGGTTTTGGTGCGGATGTCGAGTTTAAGTACCGCCGACACGATCCTGTTACTTTCAATAGCACAGAAGCAACCAATCTGGCGATCAAGGCAGCCCGCAATCTCGTAGGTGCAGCGTCCGTGGACGACAAGACCAAACCGCGGATGGGCTCTGAGGACTTCGCTTATATGCTTGAGGCGCGACCGGGAGCTTATATTTTTCTCGGCAATGGACCGACGGCCGGCCTGCACCACCCGGCGTACGATTTCAACGACGAGGCCCTCTCTTATGGCATCGGCTATTGGGTGAACTTGGTTGAAACGGTGCTTGCCGGTTGACGTTTTCACTCGCCTTTACGTCGACGGCAGCGGCCATACCGGGGCTCGTGTCTCACAGGAAAAATCCGTGTCAATGAGCGGGAGAATGAAGTGCATCGGGTTACTCGGCGGTTCCAGCGACCAAGCGACCGCCGATTACTATAGACAGCTGAATTTGCTCGTCAAACAGCGCCTCGGTGGGTTCAATACTGCGGAGCTGGTGATAACGTCCATGAACTTTGCCATCAGCGAATATTGCGTGCGCAATGAGAAGTGGGACGAACTGGGGGAGTATCTGGCCAATCGAGCCAAGGCGCTTGAATTGGCTGGCGCCGACTTCTATCTCTGCGTTTCCAACACTTTGCACTGCACAGCGCCGAGATTCACCGCCGCGACGAAGCTTCCCTTTCTTCACATTGCGGACCCGACGGCATCCGCTATCAGGAACGCCGGGTTGACGCGGGTAGCACTACTCGGGACCTTGCCGACGATGTCATCCGATTTCATGCGCGGTCGTTTCGAGAGCCAGCATGGCCTTCACGTGTTGGTGCCGGCTGTAAACGAGATGAGGACTATCGACGGCATCATCTTCGATGAGCTGGATCAAGGCGTTTTGACGGAGCGCTCCAAGGCAGTGTTTCTGGACATTATTGACGGAATGCACACCCAGGGCGCGCAAGGGATCATTCTTGGCTGCACCGAGATTCCGCTGTTGGTCAAACAAGCCGATCGGCCATCGATACCGTTGTTCGACACGATGGCGTTGCACGTGCAAGCCGCGGTAGAAATGGCATTGGCGTGATCTGCTGGTACGCTTGGCTAGGCACGAGAATATCATCGGCAGCCTCCTTAAGCGGACTAAATCGTGGGATGCGGTTTATCTCCGCGAGTAGCCCACGCAAGTTTTCAAATTGCGAGGCTATCGTCTCGAAAATTGTCGATGTCGGATGAGCCGCTGCGGCCTCCTTGCATCATATTGGGCCAACGCCAGCTGCACGCGCAAATCGCGCGGCCGCAATACCTTACACGCAGATTTTCGGCACAAGGCATCGAGTAAATTTGGGAAAAAGATGCATGGAATCTGAAAAGATTCAACGAGGCTCGACAACAGTCGAGGACGTTAGCAGGATTGAAATTCAATTCGGCGCGAGGGGTAAACATGGATGATCGATTTCCGGCTCGCCGGTGGTCCAGCGACGAAGTCACCCTACTAAAGACAAATCACGCGTGTAAATGATCAGCTAGAAGGCGCAGCAACATGGATCTTGAGAGCGCAAACCAACTTTCTTCCAGCGTTTTCTCTGATAGTTACATAGAAGCCAGGCAGAAGTTTTTGGCGGCAGCGCCGAGTTCGAGGGCATACCAGTGCAGTACAGATGGGCCTTCAGGTGAGGCTCTCTTTACAGATGCCGCATATTACGGCCGCCCAAATGCGAAAAGGCTTTTGATTTTGGTCTCCGGTACGCACGGTCCAGAAGGTTACTGTGGGTCCGCAGGACAGCTTGCATTTTTGCAAGCGAGATTCCACGAAGGGCTTCCACCTTCCACGGCGGTGCTCTGTATCCACGCGCTGAATTGCTACGGTTTCGCTTGGGATCGCCGTGTGACTGCCGAGGGATGCGATCTTAATCGCAACTTCGTCGATTTCTCTAAGCCCTTGCCTCCAAACCCCGGCTATGAGGAGATGGCCGAACATTTTGTCCCGGCGGACATTACCCCTGAGGGACTTCGGCGTGCTGAAGCTGCGATCGCTGCGTATCGGTCAGCGCACGGTGAGCTGAAACTGCGCATAGCGCGGTCCTCGGGACAGTACACAAGGCCTGGCGGTCTGTTCTACGGGGGTAAGGGACCCAGTGAAGCTAGGCGAACCCTCGAGCGAATAGTTACGGAGTTCGATGTCGTCGCCCGCGATAACGTCATCATTGTGGACTACCACACCGGACTTGGGCCTTACGGCTATGGCGAACTGCAATGCGAGCAGCCCTCCGGGATGCGTGGATACGAGCGAGCATCGAATATTTTTGGACCCTCAGTTACGTCACCCGATCTTGGGACCTCTTCCTCGGTAGTTATCTTCGGTTCGCAAGACGAATTCTGGCAGCGCAGTTTAGGCGATCGTCACACCTATATTGGCCTCGAGTTCGGAACTTACGCTCCCAAACCGGAGGTGCTGCGCAATGACCACTGGCTCTTCATGCATCGACCCGAAGACGCTGATTCCGAACTGGGCCGCAAGTTTCGCCATGCTACCAAGCTGCACTTTTATCCGCAGAGGCCAGACTGGAAGGAGATGGTTATCTGGAGATCGCACCAAGTGCATCGACTGGCAATGGAGGCGCTTACATCTGGAGGATAACTCCGGCCGAGATGGACACCAATGTCCTCCTGAGAACGCATAGTTTCTTTTCGTTCAGGTGCTCGCGTAGAAAATCTGCGTGAGACGCGGTTTTTGCAGCCATTTCGAGCGGCTCTCGTAATTCTCTCCATACTCACGGCATGAGCTGGCTCAGTTGTAACGGGATTGCGGTATGTGATCATTCTGCCCGGCACAGATGATGTGCGTTGCAGAGGCAGGCAGATGCATGAGGAACGCGAATCATCAAAGCCGTTTTATTGACGGGTACGCGATTGGTGTGTCTGGGTTGCGAGCGGAAGCCTTCGCAAGAATCAAGAATTCATGTCCGCTGCGTACCGGATTTGAGGGCTTGCTGATGTCCATGGCGCCATGGTGACCGCTCGTGAAGAACGGGGACGGTGAGGTCGCTCCTGGCGCGACTCCGCAGGGTGAGGCTTAACCAAACGCGGCTTTCATGCCAGCGTAACGTGGCGTATGTCCAGACTGCCGAAATCACCATGGCATTCGGGAGCACGCCGGCTAAGCGGTCGAGAGTTGCACCGCGTAACGGCTAAGACAGGCGGACGTGCCCGTGCCACCAGTGGACTGCCGCACCGATGTAGGGTTCGACTGGTCGACTAACTGGCGAAGGCGACTGCCCTTGAACTAGAAAGAGGCTGAACGCCGCCGGTCAAACTTGCCTGCGCTGTCGGCTAGAGCCGCTATCGTGGCGACCGATCAAGGTGATACGGGCGTCTTGCGTGAGTTCGCGCACACCATCGCATCTGTGACCAATCTACACACGCTCTATCACATGACAGAATGAGATTCTGAAGAACGCGACGATAGGGGATCAGTTCCTGATCATTGAGAAGCGTCACATTGCAATTGTTTGCCCCGTACTCCCGTCCTTGACGCCGCATCGCGAACAAGGCCCAATGCCACCCAATGTTCTACTTCGGCGGCACTTTAAGTCCGGCCCAGTGCGCGCCTGTATTGAGCGCGTTTGTCTCGGTTTGAAAATCTATTGTCCTCACTGCACTTTTACCGAAAGCGATCCCGCTGTTCTTTGTGGTAGTAACAGGCAGCGAACGCTTTCGACGTGGTAGTCGCGCAGTGGCGATTGTGAATAAGGCAATGTATCGCGAGCTCCATCTGAAGTCGCACTACCTTAACGTCAGCGGCGCTTAGATCCCACGTTCAGTGCCGTTCGGAGTCCGACCGCTGAGTCGAACAGTTAGAGGCCGTCCCCGACACTGAGCTTTTGCGCAAATCTAAGCCCGAGTCGGTGCGCTCGCTTTTGGAGGATTTCACCGGACACGAGGCTAGGGCACCTGGACGGCGGAGCAGGAGGCGCAGCTGTCGGCGGGAGCTACGTCGGTTGTGGTCCCCTCACGTTCTAGGCGGTCGATCGTGCCCCAGGCATTGACTGCAACGGGATCCAATCGGCGAACCCTTCCGACCAGCGCGCCTCGGGAGAGGTGTACTCCGATGCTCTAGCCCGAGGAGGCATGAATCAGCCGCTGGATTTCGTCGTGTTTGGCCTTAGAGTGTCGAAAAAATGTGCGAAATGGCGTGAGGATGGTGGGTTTAACGCCAACCTATCTGTATACTAATGAAATCAGAAAACTCACCTAGCCTCGGAATTCTCAGTCTCGAGCGTGGAGCGTCAGCAGATGCTCCTTCGCCTCGTCGTCCGGCGGGGGCGCTCTCAAGCCCGAGCACTTATGATTTTCCAGTGATTATTGAAACGGCCGTTGGCGCGTGGGTTGACAACGTAGTTCGAGGGGATCCCGCCCTGGAGGCGTCCTACGTTGCAGCTGCCCGACGGCTCGTGCAGCGCGGTGCGGTCGCGATCAGTTCCAACTGCGGTTTCTCAGTTCGGCATCAACCGGCGGTGGCGGCTTCCGTCAATGTGCCAGTCGGGATGTCGAGCCTCTTGCTGCTACCCAGCTTGGTGAGGCTTGTGCCTCGGCGGGGCAAGATTCTTGTAATGACCTATGATTCTTCTCATTGCGGGAAGGATTTGCTTGGACTAGACGATCCGCAGGATCTCAATAGAATTGTGATCGGAGGTATCGAGGGGGGCATTTTTTGGCAGAACGAGATGCGGCGCCCTCCACCTCTAACCGATGATCGGGACATTGAGCGGGATGTTCTTGCGCGAGTTAGGAGCCTTCGCGCGGAGCACCAGGAGATCGGGGCGATTTTGCTGGAATGCGCCAGCTTTCCGTTAACCGCGCCCTCCCTTCGCCGAGAGGAGAGATTGCCCGTCTATGACATCACGTACCTCTGTCGTTTGATGCTCGCGTCTGTGAGATGAGGCGGCAGAGCAAAGGCTTGTGCAGTAGGCGGCCGACTCGCCTCCCAAGCGGTGGGGACAAAATGTTGACGATTCTCGGAGGCAAGGTGTGACCGTGCAGGTATCAGCGATTCCCCAAGCTAATCTTCCGTTTCCAGTGTCGGAATACGAGGGGCGCCAGCAGCGGGTGCTGAACGCGGTGGCCGCAGCGGGCCTTGACGCGATTCTGGTCACGGCGCACGGGCACCTTCGCTACCTCAGCGGGTACAGCGGCTACGGTGGGTACTTTGGGCCGTTCCCGTTAATTTTAGCGCCGGGGTTACCTGCTACGTATGTTGTGCGAGAGTACGAAGTCCAGTCTGTCCGTGACGAAGGCTGCGTAAAGACAGTCGTTGGCTACACGCACCTGCGTGAGTTCAGAAAAGTTTGTGCCGACGTGCTGCGGAAGCACGGACTGCATAACAAGAGGGTGGGATTAGAGCTAGGTTGTTGGAATCTCGCGCCAAGCGACGTCATTGCGCTCCAAGCGGAACTTCCTGAATTGGAGATCGTCGACCCAAGCAAGATCGTCTCCGCTGTCGCGACGGTCGAGAGCGAGTTGGAGTTGCTAGCCATGCGCGATGCTATGGCGATGACGGACTTGGCGGCCCGTACGTTCCAGCAGGCACTGCATAGCGGAATCACAGAAATTGAAGTGGCTGAGGCGGTCCAAGAGGCGGTGAGGGTCGCTGGCGGGGCGCCCGTCAACGTGGTTTCGTTGGGGTTTGGCGATCGAAACAAGCTGCAGCACGGGAAACCCTCTAGCCACCGCTTAAGCAACAACCAGCCGGCGATGATCGAGGTCGGATGCTACAAGGATTTCTACGCCGCCGCTTTGGTTCGCAGCGCTGTCCTTGGCAGACATCCGGAAACCGAAGCTTTGCACGCTTTGGCGGAGGAAGCCCTCGAAGCCGGGATCGCGGGCGGCGACGCCTGGCATGACCTTGGGGGAGGTCGATGCGGCTGTGCGAAAAGTCGTCGCGCGGTCCGGCCGCCCGGAAACGTTCCGGCATCGCACGGGTTATCAGATCGGCGCGCCTTGGAACGAGCGGGGCAATCTCAGTCTGGAGCCTGGCGCAACCGAAGTCGTCGAGACCGGAATGACGTTTCACATGCCAATCATTTTGTTCAGTGAGAGTGGGTATCTCTTTGGGTGCAGCGAAACACTCGTCGTGACTGAACGTGGCGCCACACCGCTCAGCAAGACAACGCATGCCCTTTACCGCGCCTGATGTTGGAAGCAAGGCTCCGATTTGGCGGCAGAGTCGGTTTGCCGTCCGGCGTGTGTGAACGAGGGGCTCTTGATTATCAGGCATCGTCGCCTCAGCTTGCAATAAGATGAGCGCGTGAGGTGCCGGCTGCTAGCCGGCCTGAGCGCGAGCTTCGAACCATGAAGACTGATCAATCGCACCAAAGCCGCCTCGAAAATGAAGGGCAACAGCGGCAAGCCGGCGTTGAATGAGACGCCTGTGATCAAAACGCTCGTTGGCCTTCCGAATCTGATCGTCGATGCGGATGGTCGCATCGACTCAACCGACGTCAACCCATTTCTACTCAGCACCAAGAATGGGGTGGCGGTGGATGCACTCGTAGTGTTGCGGAATGCCACAACCAAGAGCGCCGACACCACGAATTAGGCTGTATTTACTGGCTCAAGCGATCTTCACGATGCAATCAAATTAGAGGACACTCGCTGTCACTCCGATCCAAATACGATCAGAGTGCACGAATCGGCGGGGCAACGCCGCGGAGAATTCTAGGGAGACACCTTTTATGTCTGTTCTGCCACTTTCTGGCATCAAGATCCTTGACCTCACCCGCGTGCTTGCTGGGCCCTTGTCGGCCCAGATGCTGGGCGATCTCGGTGCGGAGGTGATCAAGATCGAGCGGCCCGGCACGGGCGACGACGCGCGCGCTTTCGGTCCGCCTTACCTGGCCGACCCCGAGGGCAAGGCCAACAACAACAATTCGTTCTATCTCTGCGCCAACCGCAACAAGAAGTCGGTCACCGTCAATATCGCCAAGCCGGAAGGGCAGGCGATCGTCCGCGAGCTCGCCAAGGACGCCCACGTCTTCATGGAGAACTACAAGGTCGGCGATCTCAAGCGCTACGGTCTCGACTACGAGACCATCAAGGCGATCAATCCCGGCATCATCTATTGCTCCGTGACCGGCTTCGGCCAGACCGGACCTTACGCGCCGCGCGCCGGCTACGACGCCATCCTGCAGGCGATGGGCGGCCTGATGAGCGTCACCGGCCATATCGACGGCGAGCCCGGCGAGGGCCCGATGAAGGTCGGCCCCTCGATCGTCGACTACATGACCGGCATGAACGCCTCGATCGGCATTCTCTCGGCGCTCTACCATCGCGATGCCAATGGCGGGCAGGGACAGCACATCGACGTCTGCCTGTTCGACACCGTGATCGCTTCGCTGTCGCACTGGCTGCAGATCTACCTCGTCAACGGCAAGACGCCGCCGCGCCGCGGCACCTGGGGCAATGGCGGCATGCCCGCCGGCGTGTTCCGCTGCGCCGACGGCGAGCTGATGCTGGTGGTCGGCAATGACGGCCAGTTTCAGCGCACCTGCGCCGTGCTCGGCGCGCCCGAGCTCGCAAGCGATCCGCGCTTCGTCAAGAACAACGACCGCGTCGTGCACGGCAAGGAGATCATGGCGATCTTCGCCGGCCTGTTCCTGAAGCAAAAGGTGTCCTACTGGTTGGAGAAGCTGGAGGAGGCCGGCGTGCCCTCGGGGCCGATCAACGATTTCGAGCAGGTGTTTTCCGATCCGCACGTCCAGTCGCGCGGCATGCGGGTCAAGGTGAACCATCCCTTCGAGCCCGATCTGTCGCTGGTCCGCAATGCGCTGACCTTCTCAGAGACGCCTATCACAGAGTACCGCGTCCCACCGCTGCTCGGAGAGAACACGCTGGAAGTCCTGGCGGACAAGCTTGGTTATGATGATGCCAAAATTGCAAAGCTGAAGCAAGCGGGGGCAATTTAGCCGGGGGTGCGTGAACGCGTAAGCCTGAGGCTGAGTACAAGATGCAACGAATATCCTCGCGAAATGATGACTGGAATGACTTGGGGTCATGCCAGGATTCCCATGCGCACACCTTCTGAACATCCCAATTTGCCAAGAGCGGCGTTGCTCACAAACTCGGCACATTGAGTAATGGCTGCCAGATCTGCGCGAGCTTTATTGGACGCTTGCGCGCGATCAGGCTTGGACTGACGGTGGTCTTATTGCCATGTCGCGGCTACATTCGTAGGTGTGTCGACCTAAATGATCAATAGTTGGCTGGAAATGAAGTCGACACGTCCGAGGTTGCCGCATCACCTGGCCGTCAGTTGACAAGCTGCTTGAAGGTCGGGAGTGTCTGTTGATCAGCGGACCGCGAGGGCTCTTCCGCTCTTCCGAGTGCAATTGGCTTGCTCATGAATCCGATCGGTCCGTGCGCTTGTTCCGGCGATGTTCGCCCGCCCGATCGCAGGATCGAGTGCGGCAGCATCAGGAGCGATCGGGCGCGGCGAGGACCGATCGTCAAGGTCATCATTCTTGCGAATAGCGCTGGCCCTGCCTGCCTTAGATAAGCTTAAACCATCACAGAGGGGAATTACGGCCGTATCCGTTCGGCGTAGGCCGCAGCGTCACCGCCTGAGCAGTTCAGGGTTTTGTTTGTAGAACTGTAGAACTTGGTGAGCTCGATCAGGGTGTCGATGCCGAAGTCGGTGAACGCCGAGACGCCGTCTTCTCCGACGCCATAGACCCAGATGGTAGGCGCTGTTCAGCGGCCACTTGCCGGATGACGCGACGATCTGCGAGTCTGCCGTCCGGTTTCCGCCGTTAGGTTTAGAATGGACACAGTGCATACTGCTATCACGGAGCCGGTGCGGCGGCTTGAGGTCTTCACCGGAGCCGGCCGTCGGCGAAAGTGGAGCGACAAGGCTCGGCAGATCGTGGCGAGTGGCGACTCGATGGTTCCGTGGCTCGACGGCAGGGATTGTCGCCGCAGCAGTTGTTTGGGTGGCGGCGTCAGTTGCTAGGTATCGCTCCGGCGAGGACCGCCTTGCGCTGTTTGATGGAGGATGAAGACATAGGCGTATGACTGACCATATGCCTATGCCGAAGGTTTCCCGACTTGAAGTCGTCTCGACAGGGGCACGGCGCCGTTGGACATTGGAAGAAAAGCAGCGGATCCTCACCGAGAGCTATGGCGGGTCGCGTCTGGTGTCGGTGACTGCGCGACGTAACGGGCTGTCGACAAGCCAATTGTTCACGTGGCGCCGGTTGGCGCGCGAAGGCAAGTTGAGCGGCCATGCCGCGCCGGTGCTTGTTCCGGTTGAGATCACGCCTACGGCGGCTCCGATCTCGAGTGGCGCGCCACAACCAATGTCTTCACCGCCTGCGCACCGTGCAAGGGCGGCATTGTCGAGATCGAGCTTGGCGGCTGTCGTGTTCGCGTTGACCGCGACGTCGATGTTGAGGCGCTGCAGCGGGTTCTTGAGATTCTGAGACGGCGATGATCCCGATCCCGAGCGGCGTCAGGGTCTGGATCGGCACCGGCCACACCGACATGCGCCGCGGAATGCAAAGCCTACCGCTTGCGGTCCAGGAGAGCTTGAAGCGCGATCCTCATGCTGGCGATCTCTACATCTTCCGGGGGGCGCCGCGGCGATTTGCTCAAGATCCTCTGGCATGACCGGCTTGGCATGTCGCTCTACGCCAAGCGCCTGGATCGCGGCAAGTTCATCTGGCCGTCGGCGTCGGACGGATCGACTGGCGGAATCCGCAATTGACCGGGCGGCCGCAAAGCGCTGGCTAAGCGCAGAATCTGAAGCTTCTTGCATTTTAGGGAGTCCCATCGCGTCCAATCTGTGATTCACTGCGTCTCATGGATGCCGACCGCGACGCTGCTCCGGATGACGTTGCCGCCCTGAAGAAGGCGCTGGCAGTCGGGCGCGCGAAGGGTCTGGAGATCGCCGCTGAACTTGCGGTCGCCCGCGCGAAAGCGTCGGAAGATGAAGCGCTGATCGCGCAGCAGAAGCTGCAGATTGCCAAGCTAAGGCATCAGATCTACGGCCAGCGGTCGGAGCCTTCGTCGCGCCTGATCGAGCAGTTGGCGCTGACGTTCGAGGAGCTGGAAGTCGACGCCACCGAGGACGAGCTTGCGGCGGAACGGGCGGTGGCCAGAACGACGACGGTGCGGGGATTTACACGTAAGCGGGCCGAGCGCCAGACCTTCCCCGAGCACCTTCCCCGGGAACGCGTGGTAATCGATGGACCTTCGGCTTGTGAATGTTGCGGCAGCAGCCGCCCGAGCAAGCTCGGCGAGAACGTGACGCTGGAAGAGGCGCCGCGCCAGTGGAAGGTGATCGAGACGGTCCGAGAGAAGTTCTCCTGTCGCAACTGCGAGAAGATCACCCAGGCGCCGGCACCGTTCCATGCCGTCCCCGGGGATGGGCTGGCCGAGCCTGTTGGCCATGATCATGTTCGAGAAGTTCGGTCAGCATCAGCCCTTGAACCGCCAGGCCGAGCGCTACGTGCTGGAAGGCGTGCCGATCGCACTGTCGACCATGGCAGATGCCGTAGGCGCAGTCTGTGCCTCGCTGGATCCCCTGCTGCACCTGCTGGAAGCCCATGTTATGAGGGCCAAGCGCCTTCATGCCGATGATATGACCGTGCCGGTGCTGGCCAAGGGCAAAACCGATACGGGACGATGCTGGATCGTCCGGGATGACCGGCCATTTGGGGGCACGGATCCGCCGGCGGCGATATTCTATTCCTCACGCGACCGCAAGGGCGAGCATCCTCAGGGGCATTTGGCGGGGTATGCCGGCATCCTGCAGGCCGACGCCCATGACGGGTATAACCAGCTCTATTTGGCGGGACGCCAGCCAGGCCCAATCCGGGGGGCTGCCTGCTGGTCGCATGGACGGCGCCCGTTCTTTGCTATGGCCGACATCGAAGAGAATGCCCGGCGCAAGGCCGGCGGCAAGAAGGAAATCCCGCTCTCTCCGATAGCGATCGAGGTCGTGCGGAGGATCGATGCACTGTTGGAGATCGAGCGCTCCATCAACGGCAAGAGTGCCGAGGAGCGCCTCGAGGTGCGGCAGACGCTGAGCCGGCCCGTGGTCGAGGACCTCCAGGGCTATATGCGGGAGCAGCTTGCCAAGCTGTCTCGGGGGCACGACCTGGCCAAGGCGTTCAACTATATCCTGAAGCGATGGGCGAGCTTTACGCTGTTCCTTCAGGATGGCCGCGTGTGCCTCTCCAACAATGCCGCCGAAAGGGGCTTGCGAGGCATCGCTCTTGGACGGAAGTCCTGGCTGTTCTGCAGCTCTGATCGCGGAGGGCGGCGCGCCGCAGCTATGTACAGCCTTATCGTCACGGCAAAGATGAACGGCATCGACCCGCAGGCATGGCTTACGGATATCCTTGCCCGCATCGCCGCCCATCCGGCTCATCGGCTGGACGAACTTCTGCCCTGGAATTGGACGCCGGCATATGCGTTCTCCGCTCGAGCGGCATGACCACCCACGTCAACAAACTCCATCACGTCACCACCATCACCCAGGTCGCAAAGGACCTCGGTGAAGACACAATGCGAGTAGGGGGCCCGCTCATTTGAGCGGTCGCGTCATCGATTTCGAGGCGCGCCGGCGTGTGCCAAATCCTCAGGTCCAACTTTGAGATGATCCCTTGATTCCGAAAAGACCTCGTGCCGACCGCCACTTGTTCCGTATTCAACTGGTTCTCTAACTCTAACGCCAACAGTTCGAACGCCAAGAAAGACTATGGCTTCCTGACGTGCTCGTCGGCCTCCCCATGAGGTGCAATCCGCCCATTAGTGATGACCGACCACCACGCCGATTACGGCGTTCTTTGCTTTTGCTCAAACTTGCTCCTCGCGGGGTCCGCTTCGGCCAACTCGTCAACTCCGATCAGCCCTTGGCCGCGCACCAATTCCTTCGCAGCGCGATCAGGCTCATCTTCGTTTCGGCGCACCGATCCGAACGGGCGCTCGAGCATGCGGCGGACGCGTATGGGTTCGGGACCAACGTGGAAGGCCGCTGCCTGTCCATCTAGGGCACGCTCCGACTGCGTCGGGCGATTGCGCTGTCGTAGATAATCTAGCCATGTTGGACAGTGATAACGCTCAGTCCAAAGCTCGGGGTCGGCGATATCGCGCGCAATAGACCAGCCATAGGCGCCGGTGCGCTGACGCACTAGCTGTACGTCCTGCATCACACTGTGAAACACCCGCGCATTCTCTCGCGAAACGCGGTATTCAATCTCGACCACAAGCGGGCCGCTGCGCCCGGAAAGTTCGAGCTTCACTTCGGGATCGGCCAACATTTCGGCTTCTTGCTGACGAGCTCTGATGCGTGGCATGGGCAGCCAGAGGCCCAAGATCGGAGTTACCAGCATTAAAGCAGCCGAAATAAGGAGGGTCGTCTGTACCCCCGTGACATCGGCTAGATAGCCCCATGCCCAGCTGCCGACGGCAATTCCGCCGGATCCTGCCGCCTGGTAGGCCGCGAGCGATCGACCAGCGACCCAACGCGGCGCCGCCAACTGCAGCCCAATGTTAAACAGCGCCCACGCGATCATCCACACGGCGCCAGCAAGGAAAAGCGCCACCGCCGTCAACACTGGCACGCCGCTCAGGGCTACTGCTGTAATCGCCCCGCCCATCGAAAGCGCACAGGCGCGGATTGCCGCCTCGCCACCCATGCGCTTGCGCAGCTCCGTGATGTTGAGTGCTCCAAGCACCGCGCCGAGACCAAAGGCGCTAAGCATGGTGCCATACGTTTGAACGCCACCGTGCAGCAGGTCGCGAGCGACAAGGGGCATGAGCGCGATAACCCCGCCGCCGATCACGGCCATCACCATCGAGCGAATCATCACGATCGTGATCGACGGCGAATTAATAATATAGCGCATACCTGAAACAATGGCGCGGCTAAGCCTCTCGGGCGGCAAACGACTCGGCGCAGCGGTGCGCTTCCATAGGAACAGCGCGACGATCAATGGAAGATAAAGCAAGGCATTGAGCGCGAATGCAGCGACCGCACCCGCGGTTGCAACGACGATGCCGCCTATGGCGGGCCCAACGCTTCTTGCAATATTGTAGCTGATGCTGTTCAGCGCCACTGCTGCTGGAAGCGTTTCGAAGGGCACTTGCTCGCTGACCGAGGATTGCCAGGCCGGATCCATCAGGGCCATGCCGGTGCCGACTACGAAGCACAATGCCAGTAACAAATTCGGCGTGATCAAGTCGAGGCAAGCGAGTGCTGTCAGTGCGGACGCGCCGGCGAGCGCGATACCGCCCGAGACCAGCGCAACCGTCCGCCGGTCGTGCATGTCGGCAATCGCCCCGGCGGGCATAGAGATCAGCATGACCGGCAGCATCAGAGCTGTCTGCACTAACGCGACCTTGTCGGCCGACGATGTCATCTGCGTCATTGCCCAAGCAGCACCGACACTCCGAATGAGAGCGCCGAGATTTGCGAGCACGCTCGCCAGCCAGATGCGCCGAAAGGTCGGAAAGCGAAGCGGCGCGGTGATGCCATCAGCACTAAACGTCTTCGGCTTGGAGGAATTCGTCATCTCGGCCCCTGCTTCGCATCGGAAGGATCGACCCAGCCGTTAACGGGACAAAGGCTTCGCTGGCGAACGGCCAGACACGTGATCTGATTTGCTTATCTCGACTACGAAGGCCGCAAGGCAACAGCCAACGCCGACTGAAATAGCCGTGGATCACGATCCCGCCCCCCTCGTGCACGGGAGCTCGTCGGCCGCCACTTGAGGGTAAGCGCCAACGAGCTGCGCCACTTGGCTGTCAATGCCCCTGACAGAGCTGTGAGGCAGCGATGTGGCACGCTCTCGGTAAGCTGACCCACGTCAGTGGCGGTATAGTCCAGTCGCCGCGATCCTGACGTAGTCATTGATAGCGTCGGCGAGCAGGGGGCATGCGCCCCGCCGCCACGGTCTGCCGGAGCAAGTCGAGCCACTTTGTGCAGGGAACCGAAAAGGAATTTCCGCCAAGTTCTTGTATTTTGCATCGTCTCGTTACAGTGAATGGCTCATGCGATCGCTTGGCAAGCCACTTGATCGAGCTGGATTGCTTCGAAAGATCGATCCGAAAGGGAGCCGGCCAAGAGAGCGGGTGACCAAATAAGGTAAAGCATCGCGGCGATTGTTTTTGGCGTTATCTGGGAGTGAACGATGAAAAACCGCGTTGGTCTAAACACAAGGCGGACGAACGCGTCGGGTCAATCGTTGGACGGAGACTCAATCGGAATGGCAAAACCTGTCTTCACACGATCCATGATGACCATCGTTTTGAAACCTTTGATATCCGAGTTCTCATAGAAGAATCGGCGTGTGAACTGCTCATAATCCTCCATGGTACGGGCGGTTATGTAGAGAACAAAATCGGCATCGCCGGTGACGTAGAATCCGTTGACGACTTCAGCCGACGATTTGATGGCCTTCTTGAACCTGTCGATGATGTCCGAACGCTCTCGCTCGAGGCTCACCAGCACAAGCATCTGGATAGGCCTTCCCACCGCTCTCGCTGAAACGATCGATACGTCGGCTTCGATTATTCCGTCCGAGCGGAGTCGCTTTAGCCGGCGCTGACACGCCGTAGCAGAAAGCCCAGCCATTTCGCCGATAACCTCCGATGTCAGACGGTTGTTCTTCTGTACGATCTCAAGAATGCGAGCGTCGATCCGGTCGTATTGCATGATGTGCTCCAGCCTCCAGGTGCATTCCGTCGCAAGATGCGTGAGTGCCGCAGGAAATCCTCCGAGCCGCGGGGAAATGCGACGTAAATCTCTGTAGACTATCAGTATCCTGATTGCATGGACGATTTCAACATTTGACCGTGCGGGACCCACAAATGACGCTTCAAACGACTCGGCACAAAAGCCCTCAGTCGGCCGGTCTTGCTACTCGGTATCTGAAAAACCTGCGCCGGCGCGACTTCCTCGCAGGGGCGGCATTTGTCGAGGGCCAATGGCAAGCCGAAGGACAACGAGATCCTGTGATCGACCCCGCGACCGGGGAGGAGATCGCGCATGTTGCTCGTTGCGGTGCCGCAGAGATGGAGATGGCAATTGCCGCGGCTGAGCGGTCGTTTCCCGCCTGGCGAGCATTGTTGCCGGCAAGAAGAGGGACGTTTCTTAGGTCTTGGGCTTCATTGATGCTCGAGCACGCCGAAGAGCTCGCAATCTTGGTGACAAGCGAACAGGGGAAGCCCCTCGCCGAGGCGCGCCAAGAAATTACGTATGGCGCTAGCTTTCTTGAATGGTTCGCAGCAGAGGGGGAGCGCGCCTACGGGGAGACGATTCCTAGCCACAAGGCAGGAAGTTTGCTTCAAGTGCGAATGCAGCCGATAGGTGTCGCGGCGGCAATCACACCGTGGAATTTTCCTATTGCCATGATCACGCGAAAGGCGGGGGCGGCTCTTGCTGCCGGTTGTCCGATTATCGTGAAGCCTGCTCCCGAAACGCCACTCTCTGCGCTGGCCCTCGCAAGATTGGCCGAACAGGCTGGATTTCCGCCCGGCGTGCTCCAGGTGCTCGTCGGTGATCCGGTAGAGCTTTCGGCCTCGCTCTTGGACGATACGAGGGTACGCGCTCTATCATTTACAGGTTCTACGGAAATCGGTCGTCTGCTCCTGAAGGGAGCCGCCGATAGCGTCAAGAAAGTATCTCTAGAATTAGGTGGCCACGCCCCTTTTCTGGTCTTTGATGACGTCGATCTTCAAAAGGCTGTCCAGGGCGCAATAGCGGCGAAGTTTGCAACGTCGGGCCAGGATTGTTTGGCTGCCAACCGCATCTATGTGCAAAGAGGCATCTATGGGGCCTTCGTTCACACATTTGCGGCTGCTATGGCCCAACTCAGAGTTGGGCATGGTTTGGAGTCCACAACGGACATTGGACCGATGACGAAGTTATCGGTCGCCGGAAAATGCAGGTCCCAAATCAATGATGCGATGAAGAAGGGGGCGCGAGTTTTCGCGACGAAACATGACTCAAGCCTAGGCCAAAACTTCGTTGCTCCAACGCTGCTCAGCGAAGTCACGGAGGACATGCTGATCGCTCGCGAAGAAACTTTTGGGCCTGTCGCAGCAGTACTTCCCTTTGATTCCGAAGAAGAGGCGATTACCCGAGCCAACGAAAATGAGATGGGACTGGCAGGATACGTCTACACGGACAGCCTGCGCCGAGCGCTGCGGCTTTCTGAGCGAATCGAATGCGGCATGCTCGGCATCAATACAGCCTCATTCACTGGGCCGCCTATTCCTTTCGGTGGCTGGAAGCAGTCGGGGCTTGGTCGAGAAGGCTCTCGTCACGGCTTAGCGGAATACATGGAACTTAAATACGTTTGCTTCGGCGATCTGGCGGCTTAGGAGAAAAAAAGATGACCGACATCAAGACCATTGCCGAACGGGATCGCTCTAGCGTCCTGCATCCCTTCACTCAGCTCAAGGACTTTGCCACCGGTAAAATCGGCGATCCGACGATCGTCACTGGCGGAAAAGGCATTCGCATCAAGGACGCAGAAGGCCGCAGCTATATCGACGCCTTTGCCGGCCTTTATTGTGTAAACATCGGTTACGGCCGTACCGAGGTAGCCGAAGCCATCGCGCGTCAAGCTTACAACCTGGCATATTACCACACATACGCGGCGCACACGACCGAAGAACTAGCTACGCTTTCGGATCGCCTTGTACGAATGGCTCCTGGTAAGGCAAGCAAAGTGTTCTTCGGGTCGTCCGGATCGGACGCCAACGAGACTCAAGCCAAGCTCGTCTGGTACTACAACAACCTACGTGGTCAGCCTAAGAGGAAGAAGATTATTTCGCGCGAGCGAGGCTACCATGGCTGTTCAGTGATTTCCGGCTCGATGACCGGCATGTCGTTCTACCATGATCACATGGACCTTCCTTTCCCTGGCATTCTGCAAACAGGCACGCCTCATCACTATTGGGGGGCTGAAGCGGCCGAAACAGAAGAGGATTTTTCTCGGCGGCGCGCCAGCGAGCTCGAAGAGCTGATTGTGAGGGAGGGGCCCGAAACGGTCGGTGCCTTCATCGCCGAGCCGGTGCTTGGCACAGGCGGTATCACGCCGCCGCCTGCGGGCTACTGGCGCGAGATTCAGGCCGTCCTGAATCGATACGACGTTCTTTTAATCGCCGATGAGGTAATTTGTGGTTTCGGCCGTACCGGCGCGGACTTCGGAAGCACGCTCTACGGGATCAAGCCAGATCTTGTGACAGTTGCCAAAGGGCTGACGTCTGGGTACATGCCGCTCTCCGGAGCTATCGTTGGCAAAAAAGTCTACAAGGTGATGGAGGAGGCGGCCGATCGCGTCGGAGCATTCTCGCATGGATATACCTACTCCGGCCATCCAATCGCGGCAGCCGCGGCCAATGCCGTTCTCGATATCGTCGAGAAGGAGCGACTGAGCGACCGCGCAAGAACCGTCGGCGCGCACTTTCAGCAGCGGCTCAAAGAGCGTTTCGCACAATTGGAAATCGTCGGAGAAGTTCGCGGCGTGGGCTTACTCGGTGCAATCGAGTATGTTGCCGATCGTCAGACGAAGCGGCGATTCGATCCGGAGCTGAAGGTCGGTGCCCGCATCTCGAAGGCGGCTCGCGATCGCGGGCTTATTGCACGAGCGATGCCGCATGGAGACATTCTTGGCTTTGCACCGCCCCTGGTTGTTTCCGAGGCGGAGATTGATGAGATTGTTGAGGTGGCCTATCAAGCAACCAAACAGGTGATGGACGAGCTGGCTCACAAATAGGAAGTCTCGTGAGTGCAGAAGTGTGCCTTCTGGCGCCGCCGCGATGGGCAAGCTACCTTCCTTAGAAAGTTGCTCCATGCGAGGCGGCAAAACGTCTCGCCTGCTTTCGGGTGACGGGGCGCATTCGAATGCGAGCTGTTTAAGCCGCAAATTGCTTACAGAGGTCGGTCGCGAATCTAGTGAAGCATAATTTGAAGGTGTACATTCTTGCACACGGCCAGGACAGATGATCGTTCCCCTGATCTAAGCGGCTTTGAGGGTGAATTCGCAGGGTGGCGAACCTGGAGCGACGACACCTTCGAAATGCAGAGCGGCCCGTTCTGGCATCGGAGCGAGTCGGACGGCTCAATTCGATGCGCCTTTTGGGCCCAGAAGAAGCATCTGAACTCCTCTAGCAGCGGCTGTGTTATGACGTTCGCTGACTACTGCCTCTTTGCGGTCGCCGCGCCCGTGCTTCATGGGACGGGCGTAACAGTCGATTTCGCCTGTCAGTTTCTGGACCCGGACAGGAAGGCGACCTCATCTCGGTACCGGTGAAGTCACGCGAGCCGGCCGCTCGTTGATCTTCGTGCGCGATCAACTGACGGTTGGAGAAGACGGGCCTTGTTTACCTTCTCTGGCACGATCAAGCGCGCAAGGAAGAGGATCGTAGCATAGCTTGGCTCCCCTTCTTGCCTTATACGGCTGAAGCTGCGGCTTGAATTGCTGAAGAATATGCGACCGTATCGATAGACTAAGTGTGCGACCAAATGGGCCTCAGCATTGTCTTTTGATTGCGACGTTGATCGCGAAGACCGGACGCTAAGGGAGCGACGAGTTGTTGCGCGTCGATGCTTCGTATCCCTCCATTGAGGGCCGCCTTGCCTGATGAGCGGGATCGCTTCAGGTCCTAGGTGTAATCCTAGGAGAAGCGCTATGACGATTTCGAGGGCGGAGGTAATCCCATCGGTCGAACGGCGGCGTCGGTGGTCGCAGGAGGAGAAGGAACGGCTCGTTGCAGCATCGCTGGAGCCCGGAGCGAGTGTTTCCGAGCTAGCTCGCGTGGCTGGCCTGCATGTCATCCAGCTGTTCAGGTGGCGCAAAGAGCTTTGCAAGCACGCTGAAGCGAGTATAGCGCCCTTCGTGCCGGTCGAGATTGGGCCGTCTGTGCCGCGGCGGGAGGTAGCCGAAGCACCATTGGCGACGACATCGGGGCATCGAGGGAAAAGCCAAGGCATCATCGAGATTAATCTTGGTACCGGGCACCGCATCCGGGTGGATGGCGACGTTGATGCGACGCGCTCCGTCGTATTCTTGATGCTTTAGTGCACCGATGATCCCGGTTCCGACGGGCGCGCGAGTGTGGCTGGCGACAGGCCACACGGATATGCGCCGAGGCTTTCCGTCGTTGGCGCTCCGAACGCAGGAGGTGCTGCACAAGGACCCGCTCAGCGGTCATCTGTTCGTCTTCCGTGGTCGGCGCAGCAATCTGGTGAAGATGATCTGGCACGATGGCCTGGGGCATGCCTGTTCACTAAGAGACTCGGGAGAGGACGGTTCGTCTGGCCATCGGTTGCGGGCGAAGCTGTGACGATCTCGTCGGCTCAGATGAGCTACCTGTTGTCCGGAATCGATTGGCGCAACCCGCAAGAAAATCATCGTCCGACGCGTGTCGGACAGCCGTTTTTGGTTTGAATCTGCTGCTTGATCTGATTCAATGGCTTCATGATATCGAATCCGGACGACCTTCCGTCGATCTTGTCAGTGCCTTGGCGGCGCTGCAAGCCGAGCGTGAGGCCGGGCTGCGAGCTGAGGCGATGGCTGCCAGCGCGCTGGGAGGAGCTGTCGGACAACGCGGCGATTATCGCGCATCTTGAGCTGCGAATTGAGAAGCTCAAACGCGAACTGCACTGGCAGCGATCCGAGCGCTCGGCACGGCGCTCAAGCAGTTGGAGATGAGCTCGAGGAACTCGTCACCTCGGAGAGCGAGGATGAGCTTGCCGCACAGGCGGCGGCGGCGAAGACGCAGAACGTCCGTCCCTTCATGCGTAAGCGGCCGGTGCGCAAGCCGTGGCCGAATGATATCGAACACGAGCGCGTCGTCGTTGAAGCTCCAAAGACCTGCACCTGCTACGGTGGATCGGGGCTGGTGAAGGTCGGCGAGGATGTGACCAAGACGCTGGAGGAGATTCCGCGCCGCTTCAAGGTCATCGAGACGATACGCGAGAAGTTCACCTGCCGTGATTGCGAGAAGATCAGCCAGTCGCCTGCGCCGTTCCATGCCACGCCGAGTGGCTTCATCGGCCCACAATTGTTGGCGACAATCCTGCTCGACAAGTTCGGCAGGTATATCCCGCTCAACCGCCACAGCGTGCGCTTTAAGGCCAAGAGAATCGCTTTGCCGCTATGGACGCTGGCCGACCAGATCGGCCACGGAACTTTTGCGGTCATGCCGCTCTTCCACATGATCGAGCGTCATGTGCTTGCGGCCGAGCGCCTTCATGGCGACGATACCACCATCCGCATCCTGGCGAAGGGCAAGTGCACGAGCGGCCGGATCTGGACTTATGTGCGGGATGACCGGCCGTTCGCCGGGCCCGCGCCGCCGGCAGCGATCTATTACGCCTCGAGCGACCGACGAGGCGAGCATCCTCAGAAGCATCTGGCGGTCTTTGCCGGCATCCTGCAACCCGATTGCTACAACGGTTTCGACCCGCACAAGAAGACAGTGCCCATTACACCGGCGTATTGCTTTGCCCACGCCCGGCGAGGCTTCTTCGAGCTGGCCGACATCGAGAAAAATGCTCGGGAAGACAAGAAGGGAAAGCCGGTCTCCCCGATCGCACTGGAGGCGGTCAGGCGGCTGGACGCGTTGTTCGAGATCGAGCGTGCCATCAACGGCTGTGACGCTGAGGACCGGCGCGCCCTCCGCCAGGAACGGAGCAAACCGCTTCTTGAAGACATGCACGCCTGGCTGCTGCGCGAGCGCGAAACCCTCTCGCGCTCGTCCCAAGTCCTGAAACATATCTACTACATACTCAGGCGTTGGGAGGGCTTCGCCCGCTTCCTCGACGATGGCAGGATCTGCTTGACCAATAATTGCGCTGACGCGCATTGAGAGGCATCGCCTTGGGAAGGCGCAACTGTACCTTCGCTGGCAGCCTGCGTGGTGCCGACCGTGCCGCCATCATGCTGACGATGATCACGACGTGTCGTCTCAATGACGTCGACCCAAAGGCATGGCTTCCCGACGTCCTCGCCCGTATCGCCGATCTTCCTACATCACGGCTGCATGAACTGCTGCCCTGGGATGGAAGCTTCTGCGCCAAGCCGCCAAATCCGACGATCAGCAAGCAGCCTGATCTTCACCCAACGCCATCACATACAGCTCGCCGTGCACGCGTCAATCTGGCGGCATTCCTCGTAGGCGTACCGTGCTTCGACCTTGTGAAAGCTCATGCAGAAGAGATTTCCCTCAAGTGCGAACTAAACCCTGCAGGATCCGCCCACATTGCGCATTGTCAACCTGGATGACTAATTCTCGGTAGCATCTGTACGATCAAGATATCTCTGGCGCCTTATTCCACAATGACACCTGAATCAGCAGGCGGCCGGCCCATCCAAGGCTCTGCCGGCGCTTCTGTGGCGACCGTGGCCGCCGTTAGGACCATCCACCCTAAAAGACAAGAACGTCCGACACCGAAAAGCGTGCACACACCGGTTGCCCAGGCGCAACTCCCGGCGTTCTCGCGGCATTCTTGCGGATCGCCAGCAGCCTGCCTTTGTCGGGCAGCTCGACCACGACATGCACGTCGGCTCCAAGACGCGCCACATCGAGCACCACACCTCTCAAAACGTTGTGCTCTGCGTCTTGAGGCGGCTCTGGTGCGGCGTCCTCCAATAACTCAATATTCTCCGGTCGCACGCAGAGATCGGCAGTGCTGTGGTGGTCCGATTGGGACGATCGTGGTCGAATCTCAACGCCACCATTGGTGACGAAGACGCTGAGGCCCTCATTCGAACGGCCGGTTCGCGCTCCATTGAACCAGTTTGACCTTCCTACTAACTCGGCGACAAATTTGTCGGCCGGGCTCTCGTAAATCTGCGTCGGCGTCCCACGCTGAATGATCCTGCCCGAATGCATGACGATAACTTCGTCGCCCAAGCTCAGGGCTTCTTCTTGATCGTGCGTGACAACGATGGTGGTGGCGCCGACAGATCTGAGAATCTCCTCCAGCTCGATGCGCAGTTCGAGACGAAGCTTGGCATCGAGTGCGGATAAGGGTTCGTCGAGAAGAACAATTTTAGGATCCGTTGCGAGCGCTCGGGTGAGCGCAACACGCTGCTGCTGTCCGCCGCTTAGCTGATTGGGATATCTGGTCTCCATACCGGACAGTTGTACAAGCGACAACATCTGCCTGACACGAGACGGTATTGCCGCAGCCGAAGATCCTCGGTACCGCAATCCGTAGGCGACGTTCTGAACCACCATGTGAGGAAAAAGTGCATAATCCTGAAACAGCAGCCCTACATTCCGCTCATAAGGCCTCAACTGCCCAACGTCCTCGCCCGCGATTCGGACGGTCCCGCCATCTGGCGCGGTGAAACCGGCAATGATGCGCAGGGTCGTTGTCTTGCTGCAGCCGCTTGGCCCCAGAAGAGAAAGGACCTTTCCTTGCTCGATATTCAGAGACACATCGTCAACCGCGGTGAAACCGCCGGACGTCTTTCAATTCAAGAACATTCATCACCGAGACCGATAGGTTCCATATCCAATTGTTCGCTCGAGCCCGAGGACGCGGTCCAGCACGATCAGCAGAACAAGCGTAAGGCCCATCAGCGCCACGGCGGCCGTTGCGATCGTGAGATCAAAGCTAGATCTGATCAAACTCGTGAGCGCAACGGGCAGCGTGTACGTGTTGAAGTCACTCAGGAATAAGCTGATCGCCACGTCTCCATCGATGTCGCAAAGGCAAAAATTGCACCAGCGGCAATGCCGTTCTTGGCGAGCGGCAAAGTGACTGTGAAGAACACTTGACGCTCGTTCGCACCAAGGGATAATGCGTGCCTCACGAAGCGTCTCACTAAGCCCGGAAGGCCAACCAGCGTCATTCTTAAAGACCGGAAGCAGATCGAAGCGCGAAAGCAACATGAGCAGGCCAAAGCCAATGATGACTCCCGGCAGAACGAGAGGTGAGAGAAACGTAGTCGTCACTAGGTCGCGCCATCGTGGAGACATCCAGCTGATCGCGAGAGCTTGCCAACGCTCCGATTACAGTTGCGGCGACGGTCGTTGTAGCTGCCAGTAGCAGGCTCGTATTGAATGCTCGCCACAGATAGTTGTTTTCGAACAGCTGGACGAACCATTGCGTCGACAGCTCTGTCGGAGGGAAAGGGCCAATATAGTCGCGCGCTTCGAAAGCCATGAAGATGGTTGCAATCACCGGGAACAACAAGAAAAGTGCTGTTATGACGATGATGGCGGCTACGCCGATGGCAAGAATGGCATCAGCGGGTTCGCTTGCGAAGCACCGCTTTCGAGCGCGCAACGTCTTTCTTCCCGAACGCCGTTTTCGCGCTGATCGTTTCGTTGCTGTTGAGAATCTTATTCTGACGCTCGTTCAAGTGACGTCGCCAGTCTGGACATGACGAAAATCAGAAGTAATGAAAGGGCCATCATGACGATCGAAATCGCCGCGCCGCTTGGATAATTGGCGATTTCGCTAAATCGACTGTTGATGAGATTCGAAATGAATAGCACGCGTCCTCGCCCCAAGACCCAAGGTATCACAAAGGCGCTTACGCCAAGGGTCATCGAAATCAAGAACGCAGAGACAACTCCGCGGATGCACAGAGGTATTGTTCCCTTGAGATGAGATATTAGCGCCGAGGCACCAAGTGACCGAGCCGCTTCAGTCAAGCGCGGTTGAGGTTTTGTATCGCTCCGATCAGGATCAGAATCGACATGGGTATGGCAAGTGAAACAATCCCGCGACGATGACGAAATTGAATTTCTTCTATGCCGATCTCGGGCTGCTAAACAGCTATACGGGCCTTATCCTGGCGCACACGGCAGTAGCTACGCCATTCGTCGTCATTATTGTGACGGCTACCTTGACAGGTTTTGACCTCTCACTGACTCGGGCGGCTGCCGGACTCGGAGCGCCCCCGATAACTGTCTTCTTCAAGATAGTCCTGCCGCTCATTCTGCCAGGCATGATTTCGGGTGCGCTCTTTGCCTTTCTTACCTCATTTGATGAAGTGGTGATCGCACTTTTTGTGGCCGGTGCCGAGCAACGTACGTTGCCGAGAGTCATGTTCTCCGGCATCCGCGAGGAGATTAGTCCAACAATCATGGCTGCCGCCACGGTACTGACCTTGATTTCGATAATCGTGCTAACCACGGTCGAACTTCTGCGCCGACGCTCCGAGCGGCTGCGTGAGTCTGATGTTCCTGTCGCAGGTTGACCTCGCAAGCACCTAGTCGAATGGGGTGGCGTGATCCCGGCGAGACCGGCCGGGCGGAGACCTTCTCCACCCTCGGCTCCATAAGCCCAGGTCGGTAGCAAAGGCTCGTCTTGGTTCTACCCGTCGCTAACCCGAGGCTGCTTCCCATCTACTTTGAAAAATCATGCGTAGACAACAAGTAATAAGCTGCTTTCTGCCCGGTTATGGGGAGGCGTGGCAGGAAAACAACTGCCGTTCCGATTAGAAAGGACATGCAGACGGATCAATGCCCCGAGGAACCACGCCTATGAAGCAATCTGATCTCGCCGCGAATCACTGTAAGCGGCAAAGAGATCCGACCTGGCGGAGTGGGCGATCGATCGGCTATGGGTTGCGGAGTCTATGAGCCGATGTGAGCTTCTATGTCTGCGCCTAGTTCTGAAACTATAACCTTTGACCTTGCCCCCAAGTTTTATCCAGTCCTGAGTTCGCTCCGGCTGTTGGATTGGCCCGGTTGGGCGGTGGTAGCGACGGGAGCTGGCGCGGAGCCATCGGCATAGCGCAGCGCCAGATTCCGTCGCGGGTTGCAGGTGAAGGCGAACTCCGATGGTGTTTTCCATCCGAGTTGCGAGTGAGGTCGCGTATCGTTGTAGTCGGCCCGCCAATGTCCGAGTTCGACTCGGGCCTGGCCCAGCGACGTG
>NZ_JADYVH010000007.1:0-465157 GCF_020193615.1 Bradyrhizobium sp. IC4059 | reverse complement strand
GCACCGGGGCGAAGGGGTGGGTGGAAGAAGAGGTAGACGCGTAGGTTTATCGGCGACGTTCGTGGTTACCCCCTCACCCCACGCTCGCCGCCACCACGGCCATCACCGACAGCAGCAGCACGATCGTCACCAGTTGCAGCGAGGCGACGGGCTGGGTGCGCCAGGCCGTGATTTTGTCGGAGAGCGACAGATGGGCCTCGAAGAATTTCGGCTCGTAGACGGTCTTGAACAGGTGCGGGAAGCTCGGGCCGAGGGTCACGGCGATCAGGGCGTGGGTGAACGAGGCGAAGGCGACGAAGATGGCGACGCCGGGATCGCCGACGAGGTCGTGGTCGCCGCAGAGCTTGAGCAGGAAGGCCGATGTGGCGAAGGTCGGGAAACTCTGTAGGGTCGCGGTCAGCGCGAGGCCTTCGAGCGCGTTATGCAGGCGGGACTTTCTCGTGGCGGCGATGGTGGCCATGGCACGTCTCCCTGATGACTTGGGGATGACGGTAGCGGCGTCTGGACAGGCGCGACGTGAGATGGATCACGCGGGCCGGCGATGCCGGCTGCGTCTCTCCCCTCCACGTTCACCCAAGCTTCGGCGCACGAGAGCGGGCCGCCTATGTTCCCGGCGCGCGGCTTTGCGGGTTCGTCCACGCGGGCTTGCACACCAAGCAGCCGAAGACGCCGCGAACCCCATGAACCGGGCATTGCGCTCGCACGTCAAAACCTCTGCAAACATCCCTGTGATCTTGCGGATTGCGCCGGCGTGAGACCACGCGCTAGGCTTGCAAAAGGCACAAGACCAAGGAGGGCGGATGGCAATGACGGTGGAGCAGCTGAATCGCCAACGCGTCGTGCACCTGCTCGATGCCTTCGCGCGCGGCGATATCGAGACGGCGCTGGCCAGCTGCACCGACGACGTCTATTTCCTCACCCACGCCCCGATTGACGTGCTGCCACATCTGGTGCCGCGCCAGGGCAAGCAGGAGCTGCGCGAGCTGTGGCAGACGGTCTGGTCGCGCTATTCGGAGGTTCGTTACAAGACGCCGCATATCGTCGCCGAGGGCGAGGCCGTCGCGACCTACATGCACGCTTTTTTCAAGAAGCGCAGCAACGACCGCATCGTGCAGTTCGACATGGCGGTGTTCTACACGTTTCGCGGCGGACTGGTGGCGGAGATGCGCGAGATCATCGATTCCTACGACCTGGTGCAGCAGGTGCTGGAACGGGAGATCGGGCCGCTGATTGCCGGGGCGGACTGAGCGCCGGGACCCGGACAATTACGGGGTTGTATTGTAAATCTCACAAAACCCGTTCAAGTGTGCATTGCGAAAACGTGAATTGCGTTTTGGCCGAAATCTGCTAATTTGTTCGTATACAAATGAGTTGAGCCCTGGCGCCTTGGTGCGCATGGGGTTGTTTGCCGTTTTTTTTTCCGTAAAGCCAGCTTCAGGACTGCCCCAAATGACAGAGCACAGCCTCTGGCGTTTCTCGCGTGCGTTGCACCGCGCGATCAACGACCGGGATTTTAGGGATATCGAGGCCCTGATCGACGAGGACGTCGAGTGGGCGCTCTACGGCCCGATCGACATGTTTCCGTTCCTCGGCGCGCGCCAGGGCAAGGATGCCGTGCTCGACGTCATCCGCCAGCTCGCCGACAATTTCCAGGTCCGCCGCTTCGACCGCGAGAGCATCATGCTGGGCGTGGATTCCGCCGCCTCGATGGTGCGCTATTCGCTTACGGCGCTGGATTCCAACAAGCCGATCAGCCTGCGCGTGGCGCAGTTCGCCCAGTTCAGGGCCGGCAAGCTGATCAGCATGCGGGTGCTGATCGACACCTTCGACCTGGTCGAGCAGGCACTCGGCCGCGCCATTCATCTGCCGAAGATGACCAGCGTCGGCTAACGAATGATCCGGACCTGAAGGGCCGCGTTAGCGCAAAGTGCGAAGCGGTTTTCCGAGAAGATCATGCGCAAACAACAACCTGAAGCGCGGTGATGATCATCGCGCTTCAGGGGGGACGCCAACGGGCCCCGCTGTTCGGGACCGATGACGAGGCGATCGCGACGTCCTGGCCTCCAGCCCCGCCGGATGCCGTCGCATCACGAACCTGTCATCGGGCGCGCGCCTTTCGCGCGGCCCGTTGGTTCGCCTTCCCTTGCGAACCGCCACAATTCCGCAACGATAAACCGGCACTTTCAGCGCCGGAATGGCGCATGGTCATTGCAACCGCTATAGTGGGGCGGACAGCATGCGCTGGGGTTCGCGGGCAGGACGATGGAATTCTCGACAGGGTTTGGCTGGACCAGGCTGCCGTTGCTGGCGGCCGCATTCATCTTGAGCTCGGTGCTGACGTTACAGGCACAGATCATTCCGCCCTTCTCCTCACCCGCATCCGACGACGAGGCCGAGGCGGCCGAAGCCCCCGACGTCAATGATCCCGACATCATGAAGGGCATCGACGTCGACAAGCTCGACTGGAGCCAGATCGCGGTCGATGCCGGGACCGGCATCGACCCGATGGCCGCCAAGAAGCGCGCGCAGGCCGCCGCCAGGGAAGGCCTCGACTGGTCGTCGAATCCCAATGCCAACGGCTCCTCGGCGGTGACCGTGAAGCAATCGGTGTCCTCGTTCTGGGATACCCGAGTCGGCGCCGACATGACGCTGGCGAGCGAGCCCAGGACGATGTCCGAGCTGCTGGCGCAGAAGGCCACCAACGGCGGCAACCTGCCGCAATCCTCGGGCAGCGCCTGGGCGACGGCAACCGCGCCGGGCGCGGGCGCGATCTGGGACAAGACCGCGGTGGAAGCCAGGGTCGATCCCGGCGCCGAGCACAGCAAGATCGGGGCGTCGCTGACCAAATCGATGCCGCTGTCGGGCGACACCTCGCTGACGCTGCAGAACGGCTACAGCGTCAACCAGCAGGGCACCAGTGCGGTCCCCGGCATCGGCGGCCACGTCACGCGCAATTACGAGACCGACCAGAGCGCCAAGGTCACCGTGACCGACACCGGCACCAGCATCGTTGCCGGCCAGACGCTGTCGACCACCGACGACAAATGGCTGCGCAAGCTCGGCGCCGAGCAGAAGCTGTTCGACAACGTCACCGTATCAGGCTCGGTCGGTGAAACCTCGCAAGGCACGCTGAACAAGAGCGTGACGGCGGGCTTCAAGAAGAGCTGGTGAGGCCGGCGCCTCTCCCCGCCTGCGGGGAGAAGGCCATCACCGCGGCAGCATTCACCCTTCCCTAACCATACGCCACGGCAAAACCCCCGAATGGTCCGGCCTTGCCGCATCTCGGCCCATTTGCGGTCAAAATCGGACGCCCTGATACGGCCTGCCTCACAGACGTCGTCGTGCGGGGGAGACTCGCGCTGCGCTCAACGCGAACAGGGGAACAACGATGAACGCCATGCGTCCTGAAAAGGTCGAAGCCACCGAGACCGAGACGGTCGACACCAACCTCGCCGCCGTGACCGAGGTCGAAGCCGGCATCCGCGACTTCGTCCGCAACGACATCGCCTATCTGCGCCGTCCGGCCGCGACAACCGCCGACGCGCCGCCGCTCGACCCGAGCGCGGAAGCCACCGTCAACAACGTCAACTCGCTGATCCAGCGCGTCGCCGGCACCTCCCTCGCCGAGATCGAAAATTTGATCTCCGAGCTCGAGAGCCTGCGCGACCTGCTCCACGCCGAGGGCCAGCGCGTCCAGCGCGAGATCTCCGGTTACGCCCAGCTCAGCCAGGCCGCGATGAAGTCGACCCGCATGATCGCCGACAACGTCGCGCAGTGGAAGCGCGCCGCCGACGGCCTGCGCAACAGCTGATCGATCGGCACGAACGGATCATTGGCCGCCGCGTTCCGGGAAGGGAGCGCGGCGGTTTTGATTTGTTGGTGGGTCACGCAGCCGTTTCTCCAACACAGGTGTCATCACCCGCCTAGTGCGCAATTGCGCACAGGGGCGGGTGATCCAGTATTCCACCAGCGCCGGTGATTGAATCGATAGGTCGCGGCGTACCGGATGCCCCCGTCGAGCCGGGGCATGACAGCGGAGAATGTGGCGCGGCCAATGCCCACCTTTGAACCCACCACCCCACCCCGGCGACCAACGCCAAGCGCCCGTGCAGCTACGGCCGGGCTCAGGGGACATTTCAGATGGAAAGCATTCGGCCCGACACCACGGACCCGATCCCGTTGCGGCCCGCGCCGAATCAATTCGGCACGATCATGCTGCGCTTTGTCGGGCTGCTGGCGGTTGCGATCACCATCCTGGCGTTCGTCTATAGCCGCTGAGCTGCGGCCGGATGCCGGCCGCGATCGTTAACGAATTCTTACCGGGCCGCTTCCGCAGTCGAGGCTTCCAGCGTGTAGGCGCCATCGGCGTAGCCCTTCACCACCATGCCCGCGACCAGCATCACGGCCAGCGTCGCAGTCGCGAAGATGAATCCAACAAATTTGAGTGCGCCGCGATCAGCCATGGTCCTCGTCCCCTGTCGTCTGCCTATTCGTTTCAAATAGACAGCGACAGGTTCATAATTAGTTAGCAACTCACTGGTTCCGCGAAACTGCTTCGCCGTAACCATGTTGCGCAGGCTTATGGCAGCCACCCGGAATCGCGTCCATAGCGGGCGGGCAACACTCGCGCACTCATTTGTCCGTTCATCTTGGAACAGATCTAACCGCCCTTGCGCAGCGGCACGAAGGCGGAGGCCGTGATGGAATAGACCGCCTCGCCGCGCTGGTTGGTGCCAGTGGTGCGGGCCGTCAAAATGCCCCAGCCGGGACGGGAGGCGGAGGTGCGCTTGTCGATGACTTCGTTGATGTAAGCGACGGTGTCGCCGGCGAGCACCGGCCTGATCCAGCGCAGGTCGCGAAAGCCCGGCGACGGCCCCCACACGGCGACCTCCTCGCCGCGCGAGGCGGCCTCGCGCGCCAGACGCTGGCCGTCGGCGACAAGCAGGCTCATGCAGGCGGAGCCGACATGCCAGCCCGAGGCCGCGAGACCGCCGAACAGCGAGTTCTTGCCCTCCTCCTCGTCGAGGTGAAAGCGTTGCGGATCGAACTTGGCGGCGAAGGTCTTGATCTTTTCCGCCGTGAACGTATAGGCGCCGATCTCGCGGCGCTGACCGATCGCGATGTCTTCGAAGAACCGCATCAGGCCGCTCCCTCGCGCCGCTTGATCAGGATCGGCGAGGTCATCTCGGCGAGCGCCTGCCCCGCCGCATTGCGCGCGGTGCATTTGAACTTGACAATGCCGAGCTCAGGTCGGCTCTTCGAGGCCCGCGCCTCCAGGACATCGACGTCGAGCGTGAGATCGTCGCCGGGCCGCAGTGGCGACAGCCAGCGCACCTCGTCGACGCCGGGAGATCCCAGTGACGCGGCGCGCGTGATGAAGCCGTCGGCCATCATCCGCATCATCAGCGAGCACAGGTGCCAGCCCGAACCGGACAGGCCGCGCAGCATGCTCTCAGCTGCTGCCGCCTCGTCGAGGTGCATCGGCTGCGGATCGAACTCGGCGGCAAAGGCCAAGATCTCGTCGCGGGTGACGTGGCGCGGGCCGAACGTTCCGAACCGGCCAGGCGGGAAATCTTCGAAGGTCAGGGTCATCTCGGGAAAGCTTTGCGGGAATGACAGATTGTGGCCGCACTTTGCGGCAATCTCAACCCGCCGGCCCGCATGGCTCGTGCTACATACTTGAGATCGGCGTTGATTTGAGTCGGATCGATCGACGGCCGAAGCCCGATTTGAAGTCCCGATTTGCCTTGCGATTTGCCTTGGGGAGAGCAATGTTCTCATTCAGCGACCTGTTCCAGTGGGACCGCTTCATCACGCCGACGATCATCAAGACCTTCTACTGGCTGGTGATCGCGCTGATCTGCCTGTTCGGGCTCTCCGGCATCTTCTCAGGGTTGGCTGCGATGGCGATCAGCCCGTTCGGCGGCTTCCTGGTGCTGCTGTCGTCGATCGCCAGCGTCGTGGTCGGCATCGTGTTCTCGCGCATCGTCGCGGAGCTGATCCTGATCGTCTTCCGCATCAACGAGCATCTCGGCGCGATCAGGGATCAGGGATCAGGGATGCGGTAGCCCGTCATTCCGGGGCGCGCGCAGCGCGAGCCCGGAATCCATTCATCCACTTGTTCTGAGGCCCGATGGATTCCGGGTTCGCGCCAAGAGGCGCGCCCCGGAATGACGCTGTGGCCTACGTATTGAACCTGAAATGCATCACGTCGCCGTCGGCGACGACGTAATCCTTGCCTTCGAGGCGGAGCTTGCCGGCATCGCGGGCACCGGCTTCGCCGCCGAGCGCGACGTAGTCCTCGTACGCGATGGTCTCGGCGCGGATAAAACCCTTCTCGAAATCGGTGTGGATCACACCGGCCGCCGCCGGCGCCTTGGTGCCGCGATGGATGGTCCAGGCGCGCGCTTCCTTCGGGCCCACCGTGAAATATGTGATGAGGTCGAGCAGGGTGTAGCCGGCGCGGATCAGGCGGTCGAGGCCGGCTTCTTCGAGGCCCAAGGTCTCCAGGAAGTCCGCGCGCTCGTCACGCGAGATGGTCGCGATCTCGGATTCGATCTTGGCGGAGATGACGACGGCAACCGCGCCCTCCTTCGCCGCCTGCTCCTCGACCGCCTTGGAGAAGGCATTGCCGGTCGCGGCCGAGCCTTCCTCGACGTTGCAGACATAGAGCACGGGCTTGGACGACAGCAGGCCGAGCATCGAGAAGGCCCGCTCCTCCTCCGCCTTGCGCTCGACGAGGCGCGCGGGCTTGCCTTCGCGCAAGAGCACCAGGGTGCGGTTGACGAGATCGAGCTGCTCCTTGGCGTCCTTGTCGTTGCCCTTGGCCTTCTTGGTGAGATTGTCGACGCGCTTCTCGAGGCTGTCGAGATCGGCGAGCATCAGCTCGGTCTCGATGGTCTCGATGTCCGCGAGCGGGGCGATCTTGCCTTCGACATGGGTGATGTCGGAATCTTCAAAGCAGCGAACCACATGCGCGATGGCGTCGACCTCGCGGATATTGGCGAGGAACTGGTTGCCGAGGCCTTCGCCCTTGGAGGCGCCGCGCACGAGGCCGGCGATGTCGACGAAGGTCAGCCGGGTCGGGATGATCTGGCCCGACTTGGCGATGGCCGCGAGCTTGTCGAGCCTGGGATCGGGCACGGCGACCTCGCCGACATTCGGCTCGATGGTGCAGAACGGATAGTTCGCGGCCTGCGCCGCGGCCGTCTCGGTCAGCGCATTGAACAAGGTCGACTTGCCGACATTGGGCAATCCGACGATCCCGCATTTGAATCCCATGGTGGTCCTGGCCTCCGCGCTTCGCGCGCAAATGTCTTTCGAACTCGTCATGCGCGGGCTTGATCCGCGCATCCATCGTCTTCGAAGGATGGATCGCCGGATCAAGTCCGGCGATGACAGGTGCTATTCCTTGCCGTTCTCGTCCTTGGTCAAAAACCCCTTCGCCTGCATGGCCAGATGCACCCTGTTGGCGAAGGTCGCGTCCGTGCCCTTGGCAAGCAGCGCGGCATGCTCGGCCACCGCATCGCAGAGCGTCGCCACCCATTCGTTGTCGGCCTTGGCGAAGTCCGACAGCACATGGCCGTGCACCAGCTCCTTGACGCCGGGATGACCGATGCCGAGCCGCACCCGGCGATAATCGTTGCCGATATGCGCCGAGATCGAACGCAGGCCGTTATGGCCGGCAATGCCGCCGCCGATCTTCACCCGCACCTTGCCTGGCGGCAGCTCGAGCTCGTCGTGGAACACGGTGGTGTCGCCCGCGGCGATCTTGAAGAAGCTCGCCGCTTCCTGAACGCTGCGTCCGGACTCGTTCATGTAGGTCGTGGGCTTGAGCAGGATCACGCGCTCGGGTCCGAGCGCACCTTCCGAGGTCTCGCCCTGAAAGCGGCGGCGCCACGGCGCAAAACCATGACGCCGCGCGATCTCGTCGACGGCCATGAAGCCGATATTGTGCCGGTTACGTGCGTATTTCGCGCCGGGATTGCCGAGCCCAACAAAGAGTCGCATGACGCGGCGCGCCCCCCGCTCGGCGCGCGGTCAAGGACCGCGCGCCAGCTTCGAGAGATTACTTCTTCTTGTCGCCGCCGGCGGGAGCCTTGGCAGCAGCGGCAGGAGCAGCAGCCGGAGCCGCAGCACCAGCGGCCGGAGCAGCCGCAGCGCCCGGGGCCGCACCAGCAGCGGCAGCCGCAGCAGCGGCCTTCTGCTCTTCGGCGTAACCGGACGGCGGCACGATGGTGACGAGGGTCGCGTCCTCGCGGGTCAGCGCCTTGACGCCGGCCGGCAGCTTGACGTCGGCCAGATGCAGGGAGTGACCGATCTCGAGCGCGCCGACATCGGCCTCGATGTATTGCGGGATGCTCTCGACGCCGCATTCGAGCTCGATCGCATGCGCGACGATGTTGACGGTGCCGCCGCGCTTCACGCCCGGGGAGGTTTCGGCCTTCACCACGTGCAGGGGAACGCTGATGCGGATGGTGGCGCCTTCGCCCAGCCGCATGAAGTCGACATGGATCGGGAAGTCCTTGACCGGATCGAGGTGATAGTCGCGCGGAATGACGCGGTGCTTCTTGCCCTCGAGGTCGATGTCGACCAGCGTGGTCAGGAACCGGCCGGCAAGGATGCGCTGGCGCAGTTCACGATCCTCGATCGAGATCGTCAGCGGGGGCTGGTTGTTGCCGTAGATCACTCCGGGCACTCGCCCGGCGCGACGCTCAGCCCGGGCGGCCCCCTTGCCGCTCTTCGGACGCGCGGTCGCCTTCAATTCCTTGACGGTCGTCGCCATGTCGTTAAGTCCTTGTTTTTGCAAAAGTTAATGGGCCGCAAGGCGGCCCATGGCATGGTCCACAGCAAGCCTCCAGGGGTGCGGGGGCCGCGGACGTGGCGGGCTTTTACCCGGAAGCTGCGGAAATGACAAGGAGAATGGGCTGGTACCCTCCCCTGGGAGGCCCGGGTCCTTACCCTCCCTTGGAGGGGGAGGATCGGCTCATATGGAGCGTAGCAAAACGTGAGCCGGGGTGGGGTGACAGTCTCTCGATCGAGGCGGTGCCCGAGTGGAGAGCTCACCCCACCCCGGCGCTACGCGCCGACCCTCCCCCTCCAGGGGAGGGTAAGAGACTGCGCTTTACGACGTCGGGGTCCCCCCGAGCCTCGCCTCCAGGGCTGCGAGCCGCGCCTTCAGGGCTTCGTTCTCCTCACGCGCAAGGCGCGCCATGTCCTTGACCGCCTCGAACTCCTCGCGCTTGACGAGGTCCATGTCGCGCAGGAATTTTTCGGCCTGGCTGCGCATCACGGAATCGAACTCGCGCTTGACGCCCTGGGCAGCACCGGCGGCGTCGTTCATCAGGCGGCCGATCTCGTCGAAAAACCGGTTGTTGGTCTGGGTCATTGTGGGCCTCCGATAAACTTTGCGCGAACACGCAGAATGACAATGGCAATCCGACGGGGCCGGTTCAAGGGCGAAGCGGCGGTATCCTTGTCATGCGCCGGTTTCCTTGCAATCGTATTCAACGTCCCTGCATAAGAGGAATCACGGGGCGTCTGCCGGCGCCGACCGCAGCGATCCCGCTTGGACACAGAAGGCGCGATGCCGTTTCTGCTCATCGACTTCCCCGCCTTCAACCCGATCGCGCTCGAGATCGGTCCGTTCGCGATCAAATGGTATGCCTTGGCCTATATCTGCGGCATCGTGTTCGGCTGGCTTTATGCCCGCGCGCTGCTGAAGAGCGAACGCCTGTGGGGCGGACCCGCGCCGATCTCGCTGCTTCAGATCGACGACTTCATCCTGTGGGTCACGCTCGGCATCATCGTGGGGGGCCGCGCCGGCTACGTGCTGTTCTACAACCTGCCCTTCTTCATCGATCATCCCGCCGCGATCTTTAAGTTGTGGGAGGGCGGGATGTCGTTCCACGGCGGCTTCCTCGGCTGTGTCGTCGCGGTGATGTGGTTCGCCTCGCGCAATGGCATCTCGATCCTGTCGCTCGGCGACATCACCACCGCGGTCGCCCCGGTCGGGCTGTTGCTCGGACGCATCGCCAATTTCATCAACGGCGAATTGTGGGGCCGCGCCACCGACCCGAACCTGCCCTGGGCGATCATCTTCCCCAACGATCCGACGCAGTTGCCGCGGCATCCGAGCCAGCTCTACCAAGCCGGCATGGAGGGCATCCTGCTGTTCACCGTGCTCGCGATCATGATCCGGTTCGGTGCCTTGAAGCGCCCCGGCATGATCCTCGGCGCCTTCATCCTGGTCTATGGCCTGGCCCGCATCGCCGGCGAGCATTTCCGCGAGCCGGACGCGCAGCTCGGTTTTCTCTGGGGCGGATTAACCATGGGCATGCTGCTGTCGATCCCGATGCTTATCGTCGGCCTCATTCTTATTGTATTGGCAGTGAGGCGCGGTGCGCCGACGCCCGTCCAGGCCATTCGTTAATTCATTTCGAGAAGATCGCCGTGACCGACCAGCCGCTGCTCAACGAGATCAAGGCGCTGATCAAATCTTCCGGGCCCATGCCGGTCTGGCGGTACATGGAACTGTGCCTGATGCATCCGCGCTACGGCTATTACGTCTCGCGCGATCCGCTCGGGCGCGAGGGCGACTTCACCACGGCGCCCGAAGTCAGCCAGATGTTCGGCGAGCTGTTGGGGTTGTGGACCGCCTCGGTCTGGAAGCAGATGGGCTCGCCGCAGTTCCTGCGGCTGATCGAGCTCGGCCCCGGCCGCGGCACCATGATGGCGGATGCGCTGCGCGCGCTCCGCGTGCTGCCCCCGCTCTACCAGGCGCTCCACATCCACATGGTCGAGGTCAATCCCGTGTTGCGGGACCGGCAGAGCGCGACGCTCGCCAACGTGCGCAACATCGCCTGGCACGACAGCATCGACGAGGTGCCGGAGGGCCCCAGCATCATCCTCGCCAACGAATATTTCGACGTGCTGCCGATTCACCAGATGGTCCGACTTGAGAACGGCTGGCACGAGCGCGTGATCGAGATCGATCCCAACGGCAAGCTTCAGTTCGGCGCGGCGCCGGAGCCGACGCCTCGCTTCGACGTGCTGCTGCCGCCCCTGGTGCGCGCCGCCCCCATCGGCGCCGTGTTCGAGTGGCGCCCCGACGGCGAGATCATGAAGCTTGCCACGCGCGTGCGCGACCAGGACGGCGCGGCGCTGATCATCGATTACGGCCACCTCCGCAGCGACGCCGGCGACACGTTCCAGGCGATTGCGCGCCACACCTTCGCCGATCCCTTGAAGGCGCCGGGCCAGGCCGACGTCACCGCCCATGTCGATTTCCAGGCGCTGGCGCGCGCGGCCGAGGACGTCGGCGCGCGCGTGCATGGGCCGGTGACGCAAGGCGACTTCCTCAAGCGGATCGGCATCGACACCCGCGCCGCCGCCTTGATGCAGAAAGCAGCGCCCGACGTCGCCACCGACATTTCGGTGGCGCTCAGGCGCCTGACCGATACCGGGCGTGGCGGCATGGGCTCGATGTTCAAGGTGCTCGGCATCTCGGAGCCGCGGCTGGCAAGCCTTGCCGGCCTCAGCGATCTCGAACAGACAGGAGAGGCCTCATGACGATAGCTTCGTCGCTGCTGTCGGCCGTGCCCGGCCTGCGCCATGCCTTCTTCACCCGCGAAGGCGGCGTCTCCGGCGGCATCTATTCCGCGCTGAACGGCGGGCTCGGCTCCAACGACGATCAGACCCTGGTCGCCGAGAACCGGCGCCGCATGGCCGAGCATGTCGGCGTTGCGCCCGAGCGCTTCCTCAGCCTGCACCAGATCCATTCGCCCGACGTGCTCGTTGCCGAGGCACCGTGGCCGAGCGGGCCACGGCCGAAGGGCGATGCGCTGGTGACGAAGACGCCAGGCATCGCGCTCGGCGTCTCCACCGCCGATTGCGGGCCGGTGCTGTTGGTCGATCCCCAGGCGCGCGTGATCGGTGGCGCGCATGCGGGGTGGAAGGGCGCACTGACGGGCGTGCTGGAATCCACCATCGCGGCGATGGAGCAGCTCGGCGCCACGCGCGGCGGCATCATCGCCGCGATCGGCCCCTTGATCCGCCAGGACAGCTACGAGGTCGGCAACGAGTTCGTCGCGCGCTTCATCGAACAGGATGCCGAGAACGCTGTGTTCTTCATCCCCTCGGTGCGCGAGGGCCACGCGATGTTCGATCTCGCCGGCTTCATCCGCAAGCGGCTCGAGGCCGCCGGCATCCTGATGATCGACGATCTCGGCCTCGACACCTACGCCGACGAGCGCTTCTTCAGCTATCGGCGTTCGGTGCATCGCAAGGAGCCGGATTACGGCCGTCACGTTCACGCGATTGCGCTGGATGGGTGAACACAGGGGCAACCCCGTGTCATTCCGGGGCTCGCGAAGCGAGAACCCGGAATCCATCGTGCGGCAATTCACGCGGCGAAATGGATTCCGGGTTCGATGCTTGCGCATCGCCCCGGAATGACAGTGGGGGTGTGTCGCGCCTGCCCTAGACCTTAATCGATTTTAACGATATCGCTGCCCTCCATAATGAGGGACGCGTCATTCATCTTCCACCGCGTGGGTTCGCGCGTGCTGGCGGTCATGCTGCTGGCAGCGGCGGCCGCGCTGGGCGGCTGCGCCGGCGGCGGCAGTGCCGTCAATTCCTATGCGATGGCGCCGAGCGCCGGCAGCGGGGCCACCATCGCCTTCGAATCGATCGACGGGCCACCGCCGCAAGTGTTCGATCGCATGGTCGGCGTGCTCGACAGCGAATCCAAGCTGCGCAGCCTGTCCGTGGTCTCCCGCGAAGGTACGGCTGCCTATCGCGTGCGCAGCTACCTCTCCGCCCAGGTGGTGCGCGGCAAGACCGTGATCGCCTGGGTCTGGGACGTCTACGACGCCAACCAGCAGCGCGCGCTGCGTCTCTCCGGCGAGGAACCGACCTCGGCCAAGGGCGGGCGCGACGCGTGGTTGGCTGCCGACGACCTCGTGCTGCGGAAGATCGCCCAGGCCGGATTCAGCGGACTTTCCAACATGATCAACGGAACGCCGGATGCCCCCGGCGCGGCTCCGGCATTGCGGGGACCGGCGGTGGCCAGCGTCGTCAAGGACGCTCCCGCGCAGGACATGCCGGCATCAGCGCTCGGCTATGCCGAGCAATAACCCCCGCTAAACCACGGCCTCAACTTGCGGCCAAGCCGTTGGCCCGACTCAGGATTTTCGAAGGGAAAACGTAGCATCCCGGGTTGCCATCGCGGCCTTCCGCCTGATATTTCCTCGCCCGTCGTAACCGTGCTGCCAGCGGGTATTCTCAGATGTTGAAGGTCGTATCCAGCAAAGCGCGGGAGGAAGCGTCCATGTCGGCCAAAAACGGCTCCATCAAGCTCGTCGCCGGCAACTCCAATCCGGCCCTCGCCCAGGCGATCGCGCAAGGGCTCGACCTGCCGCTGACCAAGGCGGTGGTGCGGCGCTTCGCCGACATGGAGATCTTCGTCGAGATCCAGGAGAACGTCCGCGGCTCGGATGCCTTCGTCATCCAGTCGACCTCGTTCCCCGCCAACGACCATCTGATGGAATTGCTCATCATCACCGACGCGCTGCGCCGCTCCTCGGCGCGCCGCATCACCGCAGTGCTGCCCTATTTCGGCTACGCCAGGCAGGACCGTAAATCAGGCTCGCGCACGCCGATCTCGGCCAAGCTCGTCGCCAACATGATCACGCAGGCCGGCGTCGACCGCGTCATGACGCTCGACCTGCATGCCGGCCAGATCCAGGGCTTCTTCGACATCCCGACCGACAACCTGTTCGCCGCGCCGCTGATGGTGCGCGACATCAAGGACAAGTTCGACCTGACCAAGACGATGGTGATCTCGCCCGACGTCGGCGGCGTCGCCCGCGCGCGCGGCCTCGCCAAGCGCATCAACACCCCGCTCGCCATCGTCGACAAGCGCCGCGAGCGGCCGGGCGAGTCCGAGGTCATGAACGTGATCGGCGACGTCTCCGGCCACACCTGCATCCTCGTCGACGACATCGTCGATTCCGGCGGCACGCTGGTGAACGCGGCCGATGCGCTGCTCGCCAAGGGCGCCAAGGACGTCTACGCCTACATCACCCACGGCGTGCTCTCCGGCGGCGCCGCCGCCCGCATCGCCGGCTCCAGGCTGAAGGAGCTGGTGATTACCGATTCGATCCTGCCGACCGACGCGGTGACCAAGGCGCCGAACATCCGCACCCTGCCGATCGCCAGTCTGATCTCGGATGCGATCGCGCGCACGGCGGCGGAAGAATCGGTGTCGAGCCTGTTCGACTGATTTGATCTAGCACCGTCATTCCGGGGCGGCGCGTCAGCGCCGAACCCGGAATCCATCTTGCAGCAATCCGTGTCGATCAATGGATTCCGGGCTCGCGCTGCGCGCGCCCCGGAATGACCATTGCCTACCCCACGATCCCCGCCGCGACCTGGCCGCGCAGGCGCTCCAGGCCGTGCAACGTCTCCGCACAGGCGGTCGCGACCTCGACGCCCTTGATCGCAAAGTGCTTGCGGAAGAAATCGTAGTGCACCTCGGTCTCGTGGAATTGCTGCGGCGTCAGCACGGCCGAGAACACCGGCACCTCCGTGCGCAGCTGCACGTCCATCAGCGCCTTGATCACGGTGTCGGCGACGAATTCGTGGCGGTAGATGCCGCCGTCGACGACGAGACCGGCCGCGACGATCGCGGTGTAGCGCCGCGTCTTGGCGAGGACCTGCGCGTGCAGCGGGATCTCGAACGAGCCCGGCACCTCGAACACGTCGACATGGGTGAGGTGGCGGGCTTCCGCCTCCTTCATGAAGGCGATGCGGGCTTCCGCGACCACGTCGCGGTGCCAGCAGGCCTGCACGAAGGCCACCCGCTGCGGCTTGGCGAAACGCGGATGCGCAGGGGCCGGATCCACGGGAACCGGCGGCGGCGTTTGGGACGTTTCGGTTTGGGGGTCTTGCAGCATCTGATTCATGGCTTTCCTCGGTTTAAGGACCAGAATCAGGGCACACGGAACGACAAACAGCCGCATCGTCTCGATGCGTCTGCCAGCGACCGTTCTCTTTCATCCGGACTTTAACCGTCGGCTTCGGAGTTGCACCGAATCTGCTGACCCTTCCGTTCGGGATAGCCCTCGCGGAAGGCGCTCGCGGGCTTGGGCCGTTCGGCCCTTACCGCCGGTGGGGACTTTCACCCCGCCCTGAGAACATCGGCCGTCCGGGATGAACGGCCTATCAGGAAATATGCCGCCGCCGGGCAGTCGCGGCAAGCATGTTCCGCATGGGCCAAGCGCATGGTCCCATGCCCGCACGGCGGTCCGGCCCTCGCCTCACGGAATTTGCGGCGAGCTTTTTTGCCGAATCCGATTCCGGTTTGTTCTCGTCCGTTAAGAATTGTGGCGGAGATGAGCTGTGGACGAACGAGTCCTGGCTTGTGGACGGACTCGCGACCCCGTTGCGCAGATTCCGCAAATCACATCACTTGATCCGCGACAGGCCTGCGCTGATCCGAAGGATCGCAACAGCGACTCCGAGGGGATTGCAAAGGCTGATCCGAGGGACGCCGCAGCGACGTTTAGGGAGTGCGCGCCGGGCCCAACCGCGTGCGTATCAAAGACAACAAGAAGGCAAGAGGTCGAGACGGCATGTCCCTGCTCGAAGGCACTATCGATTCCAGAAACCATCCGCTCGCGGTGGTCGAGGACATCGCCGCCAGCAACAACTGGCCGTTCGAACGCTCCGGCGAGGACGAGCTCACGATTGTCTCCAAGGGACAATGGACCGACTACCAGCTCTCCTTCACCTGGATGGGCGAGATCGAGGCGCTGCATCTGGCCTGCGCCTTCGACATGAAGATTCCGCCCGCGCGCCGCGGCGAGGTGCAGCGGCTCGTTGCCGCCGTGAACGAACAGCTGTGGGTCGGCCATTTCGACCTGTGGACCAACACCGGCATGGTGATGCACCGCCAGGCCCTGGTGCTGCCGGGCGGCCTCACCGCCTCGCCGGCGCAATGCGAGGTCATGCTCGCCGGCGCCATTCATGCCTGCGAGCGCTACTTCCCGGCGTTCCAGTTCGTGGTGTGGGCCGGCAAGAGCACGGCGGAGGCGATGGACGCGGCAATGTTCGATACGGTGGGCGAGGCGTAGGGCCTCCCAAGGCGCGAGGGCGGCAGCTCCCTCCCCACGTCATCCCGGACAAGCGCGCCCAAAGCGCGGGCAGATCCGGGATCCAGACCGCGTGATTTCGCTTGTGGCACAACGCTTGTTGCTCTGCCCTCCGTCCATTAGAACGGCCTGTGGTTATGGGTCCCCGCCTTCGCGGGGACGACACCGACTATTTGGCGACACCGATGGCGAACAGCACCCTCCAAAACGTCACCGGGACCATCCTGCTCGCCGGCGCCGGCAAGATGGGCGGCGCGATGCTGACCGGATGGCTTTCGGGCGGGCTCGATCCGCGCCGCGTCGCGGTGATCGAGCCGCACATTGCGCCCGAGATCTCCGCGCTGGCCGCCAAGGGCGTTGTGCTCAATCCTGATGTGAGCGCCGCCGGCGCTGTCGAGACGCTGGTCGTGGCGGTGAAGCCGCAGATGTTCCGCGAGGCCGGCGCCAAGCTGAAGCCGTTCGTCTCGGAGAAGACGTCGGTGGTCTCGATCATGGCAGGCACCACGATCGCCTCGCTCCAGGAGGTCTGTGGCGGCGCCGTGGTGCGCGCGATGCCGAACACGCCGGCAGCGATCGGCCGCGGCATCACCGTCGCTGTTGCCGCGAACAACGTCAGCGCCGCGCAGCGCGCGGTGGCGGATGCGCTGCTGCGCGCCACCGGCGCGGTCGAATGGGTCGAGGATGAAGGATTGATGGACGCGGTCACCGCCGTGTCCGGCTCGGGCCCGGCCTATGTGTTCCTGCTCGCCGAAGAGCTCGCCCGCGCCGGCGTCGAAGCGGGATTGCCGGAGGCGCTGGCGACCAAGCTCGCCCGCGAGACCGTCGCCGGCTCCGGCGAGCTGCTGCACCAGTCGGAGCTGCCGTCCAGCGCCCTGCGCCAGAACGTCACCTCGCCCGGCGGCACCACGGCCGCCGCGCTCAGTGTGCTGATGGGCGAGCCGGGCCTGCGCGAACTCATGATCCGCGCCATCGCCGCGGCCACGCAGCGGTCGAAGGAATTGGCGAAGTAGACGGATCAGAGCGCTTCGGCGGCCGAATGCGCGGCGATCCCGGTCGTTGCCGATAGGGAGAGCAATCGTGAACCTCTACGCGAAACTTCTCGAACGACAGGCCGAGCGGCGCCCCATCAAAATCGGACTGATCGGGGCGGGCAAGTTCGGCGCAATGTATCTCCATCAAGTCCTGCGTACGCCGGGCGTCCATCTCGTTGGAATTGCTGACCTGTCCCCATCGCGTGCCCGCGAAAACCTGTACCGGGTGGGGTGGCGCCCGGAGCAGTTCGCCGCGACCTCACTCGGGGATGCTCTCAAGTACGGCACGACCTTCCTGACCGACGACTGGGAAGCGCTTGTGAAGTGCGAAGGCATCGAGGTGATCGCAGAGTGCACCGGCAATCCTGTCGCGGCGGTCGAGCACTGCCTCGGCGCCTTTTCTGCAGGCAAGGCCGTCATCAACGTGACCGTCGAAGCCGACGCCTTCTGCGGACCGATCCTCGCGCAGAGAGCCAGGCAGGCCGGCGTGATCTACAGCCTGGCCTATGGCGATCAGCCGGCTCTCGCTTGCGACCTCGTAGATTGGGCGAGGGCCTGCGGTTTTCCCGTCGTGGCAGCGGGCCGTGGCCACAAATGGCTGCCGCATTACCGGGAATCGACGCCCGAAACGGTCTGGGATCACTGGGGATTGTCTACAGAGCAAGCTGCGCGCGGGGGCATGAATCCAAAAATGTTCAACGCGTTCCTCGACGGCTCCAAGCCTGCGATTGAATCTGCCGCGATCGCGAACGCAACCGGCCTGGAGGCGCCCTCGCATGGCCTTGCATTCCCACCGGGATCGGTCGACGACATCCCCACGCTGATGCGCCCCCGTTCGGAGGGCGGCATCCTGGAATCCAAGGGCCAGGTCGAGGTCGTATCCTGCCTGACGGCCGAAGGCAGACCCATCCCCAACGACATCCGCAAGGGCGTGTGGGTCTGTTTCGAAGGCGACAGCGATTACATCCGCAACTGTTTCCAGGAATACAGCGTCGTCACCGATCCGAGCGGTCGTTACATGAGTTCCTACAAGAAGTGGCATCTCATAGGGCTGGAGCTTGGAATTTCAGTTGCCTCGATCGCTCTGCGCAATGAGGCGACAGGCGTCGCCACGACGTTCAACGCCGATGTTGCTGCCACAGCCAAGAAGGACTTGCGCGAGGGAGACATGCTCGACGGAGAAGGCGGCTACACTGTCTTCGGCAAACTGACGCCCGCCAGCACCTCCCTTGAAAAGCGCTATCTGCCACTCGGGCTTGCGCACAATGTGCGATTGACCAAGGCGGTAGCCAAAGACGCCTGCATCACCTGGGCGGATGTGGCGATTGACGAGAGGCTGCCTGCCGTGCGTCTCCGCAGGGAGCAGGAAACGTCGTATTCGTCTCCAAAAGCGCGGAAGGTGGATTAGGCGAAATCCACGGCCGCGTTAAGCCCCGAGCCGCTTGTTGAACATCTCGACATTGACGAGCCCGCGGGCGTGGCGGCCTTCGCCGAGCTTGCGCGTGCCCTCGAATGCCTCGACCTCGAAGCGGATGACGCGGCGCTCGACGGCGACCACCTTTGCGGTGGTCCGCACGGTCGCGCCAACGAGCGCGGCGGCAAGATGGCGGATGTCGACCTCGGTACCGACAGTGACCCAGCCCGGCTGAAGCGCTGAGCGGATCGCATCACCCGATGCCATCTCCATCTCCAGGATCATCATCGGCGTCGCGTAGACAAAAGGCATGCCTGACACGAAATGCCCGACGGTGCGCTCCACCGGGACCACCAGCGTGCGCTCGGCGCTCATGCCTGTTGTGATGAAGTCGCGTGCGTCCATGGTGCCTTGCTCGATGTCGTCCCGGACAAGCGCGCCTTAAGCGCGCGCTGATCCGGGACCCATAACCACAGGATCAAGTTTGGCGAAGGCTCGGAGTTACCAGCTGGCCCAATACCACTCCCTGTGGTTATGGGTCCCCGCCTTCGCGGGGACGACAGCGGTGAATGCAGAACCGTCGACCGCTACTTCTTCGCCGCCGCCGCACGCTCCACGAAGGTCTTGCCGCCCTTCATCTTGTGACGGAGCGGGGCTTCGTTGATCTGGATGACGACGGCATCGGCATCGACGCCGAGATTCTTCACCAGCGCCTGGGTGATGTCGCGCATCATGCCGGCCTTCTGCTCGTCGGTACGGCCTTCGGCCATGCTGATGGTGATCTCAGGCATTGTTCTCTCCCTGCTGCTGTCGTCATGGCGGCCCAGAACCTCGCACACTTTTGCGACGAGATCGGCTTCGCTGCACGAGAACTGCGCCGGCCGGGTCTCGCGCCATTCCTGGTTGGAGGCGATCGCGGCGGCCGCCTTGGCGCCCTCGATCAGGTCCTTGACCTGCACTTCGCCGCGCACCTTTTCATCCGAGCCCTGGATGATGACGCAAGGTGAGTTGCGGCGATCGGCATATTTGAGCTGGTTGCCCATGTTCTTGGGATTGCCCAGATAGAGCTCGGCGCGGATGCCGGCGCCGCGCAAGCTCGCGACCATCTTCTGGTAGTCGGCGACGCGGTCGCGGTCGAACACGGTGACGACGACGGGGCCGAATTCGGGCCGCGTGTCGAGCTTGCCGAGCAGCGTCAGCGCCGCCTGCAGCCGCGACACGCCGATCGAGAATCCGGTTGCCGGCACCGGCTCGCCGCGGAAGCGCGAGACGAGGCCGTCATAACGCCCGCCGCCACCGACCGAGCCGAAGCGCACAGGGCGGCCCTTCTCGTCCTTGGTATCGAGCAGGAGTTCGACCTCGTAGACGGGACCGGTGTAATATTCGAGGCCGCGCACGACCGAGGGATCGATCTTGATACGATCCGCACCATAGCCCGAGGCCGTGACCAGTTTTGCAATCTCTTCCAGCTCGCTGACGCCGGCCTGACCGACTTCGCTCTTGGTGAGATAGGTTTCTGCCGCGGCAATTGCTTCTTTCCAATCTTCGCGCGGCTTGGTGATAGCGAGAACAACATCGGCTTCCGCCGCGCTCAAATTGGCGCCTTTGGTGAAGTCGCCCTTGCCTTCCTCGCCGCCATCCCAGCGTCCGGGACCGAGCAGCTTGCGCACTTCATCGGCGGAAAACTTGTCGAGCTTGTCGATCGCACGCAGCACGGTCAGTCGGCGCGCCGCATTCTCTTCACCCGCGAGGCCAATGGCTTCCAGAACGCCGTCGAGCACCTTGCGATTGTTCACCTTCACCAGGTACTGGCCGCGCGCGATCCCGAGCGCCTCCATCGTGTCCGCCGCCATCATGCAGATCTCGGCGTCCGCCGCTGGCGTCGCCGAGCCGACCGTGTCGGCATCGAACTGCATGAACTGGCGGAAGCGGCCGGGGCCGGGTTTCTCGTTGCGGAAGACGTAGCCAACGCGGTAGCTGCGATAGGGCAGCACCAGACCATCGGTGCCGTAGCGCTCACCGACGTAGCGGGCGAGCGGCGCGGTCAGATCGTAGCGCAGGCTGATCCATTGCTCGTCGTCGTCCTGGAACGAGAACACGCCCTCGTTCGGACGATCCTGATCCGGCAGGAATTTGCCGAGCGCGTCGGTGTATTCCATCGCCGGCGTCTCCACCGGCTCGAAACCGTAGAGCTCGTAGACGGCGCGGATCTTGTCGAGCATCTCGCGCGTCGCCCGGATCGCGGCGGGGTCGCGATCCTCGAGCCCGCGCGGCAGACGCGCCTTCAGTTTCTGGGGTTTTTTGGGTTTCTCGGCCATGCGCGGCGTTTACCAGCCGGGGCGCAAGGCGGCAACTGCCCTAGGGCTGCTCCATTCGCGCCCGGAGCGCGTCCGCGTCGGCCTTCGGCAGCGATTTCAGCGTCGGCTTAATAGTCTCGCCGCCCACGATCTTGCCGTTGCGCATGAACATCCAGTCCGAGATGTCGGCCTCCGCGAACTTGACCTTATCGCCGGCTCGCTTGCCCGGCAAATCGCGCGGCTCGTTGGCGAAGACGCCGGTCAAGGTCCCGTCGGGCAGCTTCTTCACCTCACCGATCCAGATGTGCTCCCCGCCCTTGCGGGTCGTAAAGCGCACCTTCAAAGCGTGACCAGACTCGGACGGCTTGGGCGATTCATAGGAGGCCCAGAAAGTCGGCAGCGAGCCGCGGGCGCGAGCGATCGCGGTGTTCATCTCGGGATCGCCGGTGCGCACATCGACGATCGGCGAGCGGTCTTGCGCAGCAACCTCGTGGGTCGGGCCGACGGTCAGGATGCCGAAAACGCAAACGCCGGTGATGGCGGCGAGAACGACCCATTTCATGGGTTGGGAGAGCTTTGTTGCCATGATCGCGATGTCCGGGACGCTTGTTGTGTCCTGGCTTTGTCGCACGTCGGCAGCAGCACGTTCAGTGCGCAATAAGCCACAAACGTTGCGCTTTTTACCCTCCCCTGGCGGGGGCCCGGGACGAGCGTAGCTCGCCCGTGGTCGGCTCGCATCTGAGCGTAGCGAAGATGAGAGACGGGGTGGGGTGAGGGTCTCTCCACATCGAACACTGCCCGTGTTGAGAGATCACCCCACCCCGCTCGCGCTGCGCGCGATCGACCCACGGGCGAGCTACGCTCGTCCCGGACCCCTCCAGGGGAGGGTGATCAAAACACCTTGCGGATCCAGTTGTGGGGATCGTTGGTGCGGCCGTACTGGATGTCGACGAGCTGCTTGCGCAGGCCCATGGCGACGGGGCCGGCGGCGCCGCCCGAGATGTCGAAATCGCCGCTGACCGAGCGCACCTTGCCGATCGGCGAGATCACCGCGGCGGTGCCGCAGGCGAAGGCTTCCTTCAGCCTGCCTGAGGCCGCGTCCTTGCGCCACTGCTCGAGCGTATAGGGTTCTTCGCGCACCGTCTTGCCGGCGTCGCGGGCGAGCGTGATGATGGAGTCGCGGGTGATGCCGGGCAGGATCGTGCCGAGCGGCGGCGTCGACAGCGAGCCGTCCTCAAACACGAAGAATACGTTCATGCCGCCGAGCTCCTCGATGTAGCGGCGCTCGACCGCGTCGAGGAAGACGACCTGGTCGCAGCCGTGCTGGATCGCTTCGGCCTGGGCGCGCAGGCTCGCGGCATAATTGCCGCCGCATTTGACCGCGCCGGTACCGCCGATCGCGGCGCGCGTGTAGTTCTCCGACACCCAGATCGAGACCGGCGCGGGCCCGCCCTTGAAGTAGGAGCCGACCGGCGAGGCGATCACCGCAAAGATGTATTCGGACGATGGCTTGACGCCGAGGAAGGTCTCGCTCGCGATCATGAACGGCCGCAGGTAAAGGCTGCCCTCGCCGCCCGGCATCCAGGCGCGGTCGATGCGCACGACCTGCTCGACCGCCTCGATGAAGACGTCTTCGGGCAGCTGCGCCATCGCCATGCGATCGGCCGAGTCCTTGAAGCGGCGCGCATTGGCGTCGGGACGGAACAGGTTCACCCCGCCGTCGTCGCGCTTGTAGGCCTTCAGGCCTTCGAAGATCTCCTGGGCGTAGTGCAGGACCGCGCCGGCGGGATCGAGCTGGAAGTTGGCGCGCGCCTCGATTTTCGCCTCGTACCAGCCGCCCTTGGCCTGGTTGTAGCGGACGATTGCCATGTGATCGGTGAAGACCCGCCCGAAGCCGGGATCCACCAGCTTGGCGACGCGGTCCTTCTCGGGCGTCGGATTGGATGCGGGCTGGATGTCGAATATCATGCTCATGTCCTTGCCTCCCGCTGCCGGTGGCGGCGCTGTTTCTCGCGCCCGCCTGCCCGTTCGGGCCCGGCTGGCTTGATTGGTTTCTGGCCGGACCGCCGCCAGCCATGTTACGGCCGGTTTCCGCAGCCAGCATGTCATCGAGGACATGCTTTTGCGGAAGGCGGAAGTCCAGTATGTTTTGCCGAAATGCCGCTCGACAATCGCACGGTAGATCTGCTTCGGCCGTCGCCGCCTGTCCGGCTCTCTCCGGCCGTCCTGCTCCGATGCCACCCGGCGCGAAACGATCTAAAATTTCGTGCGGGTCGATCGTTTTGTAACATTGAACCCAAGATACGTCAATATGCCTGACATAAATTTCGCGACTCCTTCTCAAGACGCTGCCGCGCCCCGGCCGGCCGCAGGCGATGGAGGCAATTTGCGCTGGGATATCATCGAGCTGCTGTTCTTCGCCTATCGCGATTTCGTCGGCGATCCCGACCAGGAGCTGGAGGCGTTCGGCTTCGGCCGGGCCCATCACCGGGTCATGCATTTCGTCTACCGCTATCCCGGGCTCAAGGTCGCCGACCTGCTCGACGTCCTGCGCATCACCAAACAGTCGCTCGGCCGGGTGCTGAAGCAGCTCCTGGACGAGGGTTATATCGTGCAGAAGACCGGCGACAACGATCGTCGCCAGCGCCTGCTCTACGCGACGCCGAAGGGCGAGGCGCTGGTGCAGAAGCTCGCCGGGCTGCAGACCACGCGGATCACCAGGGCGCTCGCGGAGATGGGTCCGCAGGATGCCGAGACGGTCAAGCGCTTCCTGCGCGCGATGATCGACCGCGACGATCCGGACAAGGTGCTGGAGACGATCTTCGCTTCCGTCAAACAAGACGCCAAGGAGTGACCGTGCCGCTCGCAGCCACGCTCGCCCGCCCGCCGGTGCAACCGGCCGACGATGCCCCGCATCTCTTGCTGGTCGACGACGACCGCCGCATCCGCGACCTGCTCTCGCGCTTTCTTGCAAGTGAAGGCTACCGCGTCACCACCGCGGCGAGCGCCGGTGATGCGCGCTCGAAGCTGATGGGCCTGCATTTCGATCTCCTGATCCTCGACGTCATGATGCCCGGCGAGACCGGCTTCGACCTCGCCCGCTTCATCCGCACCTCGTCGTCGGTGCCGATCGTGATGCTGACGGCGCGCCACGAGGCGGAAGCCCGCATCGAGGGCCTGCAGATCGGCGCCGACGATTACGTCGCAAAACCGTTCGAACCGCGCGAGCTGGCGCTGCGCATCAACAACATCCTCAAGCGCGCCGCGCCGCCGCCGCAGGCCACGACGATCGAGAAGATCGCCTTCGGCCCCTATGTCTACCATCTCGAACGCGGCGAATTGCGCCAGGGCGAGGAGGTCATCCACCTCACCGACCGCGAGCGCGAGATGCTGCGGATTCTCGCGGAGACGCCGGGCGAGACCGTGCCGCGCAGCGCGCTGACCGGCAATGGCACCGTCAACGAGCGCGCCGTCGACGTGCAGATCAACCGCCTCCGGCGCAAGATCGAGACCGATCCCGCCAATCCGCTGTTCCTGCAGGCGGTGCGCGGCATCGGCTACCGCCTGGTGGCCTCGCCCTGAACCGCAGTGAAGCGCGCCAGATGAGCACGATCGATACCGGCCTGACGCTTCTGAAGAGCGCCGCCGGCCGCGTCTCCGCCGCGAACGGCTGGATGGGCAACGCGTTCAAGGGCTGGATGCCGACCGGCCTCTACGCCCGCGCGCTCCTCATCATGATCGTACCGATGGTGGTGCTGCAATCGGTCGTCGCTTTCGTGTTCATGGAGCGGCACTGGAACACGGTGACGCGCCGCCTGTCGGCCGCGGTGGTGCAGGACATCGCCGCGCTGATCGACGTCTACAAGGGCTATCCGCAGGACAAGGACCGCACCGAGATCCGCCGCATCGCGCAGCAGCGACTCGGCCTCGTCGTCGATTTCCTGCCTGCCGGCGACATGCCGCCGCCGGGACCAAAACCGTTCTTCTCGCTGCTCGACCAGACGCTGTCGGTGCAGCTCGGCCGCCAGATCGGCCGCTCGTTCTGGATCGACACGGTCGGCCGCTCCAACCTGGTCGAGATCCGCATCCAGCTCGACGACGCCGTGATGCGCGTGTTCGCGCAGCGCAGCGCCGCCTATGCCTCGAACTCGGAGATCTTCCTGTTCTGGATGGTCGGCACGTCCTCGATCCTGTTGATCGTCGCGGTGCTGTTCCTGCGCAACCAGATCAAGCCGATCCTGCGCCTTGCCGATGCCGCCGAGAGCTTCGGCAAGGGCCGCGAGGCGCCGAATTTCCGCCCGCGCGGCGCGCGCGAGGTGCGGCGCGCGGCGGTCGCCTTCCTGGAGATGAAGTCGCGCATCGAGCGCACGATGGAGCAGCGCACCGCGATGCTCGCCGGCGTCAGCCACGATCTGCGCACCATCCTGACCCGCTTCAAGCTCGAGCTGGCACTGATCGGAGACAGTCCCGAGCTCGAAGGCATGCGCAAGGACGTCGACGAAATGTCGATGATGCTGGAGGATTACCTTGCGTTCGCCCGCGGCGATTCCGGCGAGCAGTCGCAGCCGACCGACATGGCGCAGGCGCTCGAGGAGCTGCGCAGCGATGCCGAGCGTCACGGCCATACCGCGACCGTCGCCTTCAACGGCCTGCCCGTGGTGACGGTGAAGCCGGCTTCGTTCAAGCGCTGCCTCGCCAACCTCGTCACCAACGCAGCGCGCTACGGCAAGAACATCGCCATCACCGGCCAACGCGATCACCGTTATTTGACCGTCACCGTCGACGATGACGGCCCCGGCATTCCCGCCCACTTGCGCGAAGAGGTATTCAAGCCGTTCCTGCGGCTGGACAACGCCCGCAACCAGGACGAAGGCGGCACCGGCCTGGGGCTCGCTATTGCCCGCGACATCGCCCGCTCGCACGGCGGCGACATCACGCTCGGTGACAGCCCGATGGGAGGATTGAGGGCGAGCGTGCGGATACCGGTGTAGGTGCGGTTTTCCCTTCTCCCCTTGCGGGAGAAGGGCGCGAAGCGCCGGATGAGGGGTATCTCTCCGCGCGTCCAAGTCTCATTGAATTCGCGGAGAGAAACCCCTCACCCGTCTCGCCGCTTTGCGGCGATCCACCCTCTCCCACAAGGGGAGAGGGAAAGAGCACACCTACTTCGGCAGCAGCGCCTTCAGCTTGTCCATGTCGCGCGTGTTCATCTTGAAGCCGCCGGGCATGACGATGTCACCGGGCTTCTGATCCGGCTTGCAGGCCCCGAGCCACTTGGCTTGCAGCGTCGTCGTGCTATCGCGCCCCGCCGCACCAGCAACGCCGCCTTTGGCGTGTGAGGTCGTCTTCACTGTGTAGGCCGAGTTGAAGTCTCCGGTGATCTCGGCATGCGAGGTCGTGCTGACGCCGGCGACGCTGCACTCGGAATCGCTGACATAGCCGGTCGCGGTCTTCTTGATCTCCTGCTTGGCGCAGATCTGCTTGGCCATCGGGGAGACGTTGTTGCTCATCTCCTTGTCGACGGTCTCATCGGTGCAGTGCTGCATGGTCATCTCGGGCACGGGCGAGCCCGATGTGACCAGCTTCATCTCCCAAAGACCTGCCTTGCGCAGCGGCAGTTCGTCGGCGCCGGCGCTGCCTGCCGACAATGCGAGGCAAAGCATTGAGCCGAGCAAAGCAAGTTTGCGCGTCATGAGGGAAGCTCCCGGCTATAGAGAAGTACGGCCTTGCGACAGCGCTCAGTACAGCGTGCGGATCGGCCGGTCGGCGGCGCCATAAGGCACCCAGCGGCACGAGAACGAGATGTAGCCGCCCTCATAGCCCTGCACGGCCAGGAATTTCGCCACCTTGCCGTAGCGGGCGCAATGATCGACCGCGACCTGGCGCGCATCGACCCGGGTCGCCATCGAATAGGCGATGATGCCGCCGGTGTCGTTGCCCTTGAACGGCGGCACGTAATCGGCGCGCGCCGACTGGCTCGCCATCATGCCTGAGACAACCAGGCTGGCAAGAAGGCCCGCGGCCGCAATGATTCGCATTCCCGTCACTCCAATTGGCTGGCGCCAGTTTACGGTGCCGCGACGCACGTGAAAAGAACCGAACCCCTGTTGGCCGCGACACTTGGTCAAGTCCTTGCGAAGTGTTGCCGCGCTGCACTTGACCTCCCCCAACCTTCGCGGCACCGTCCGGCCTTCGCAAGACCTTAGCTGCCCGGATTGATCATGCGCGCCCCCTTCGAGAAATCGCTCCGTTTCGCCGCCGTGCTCGGCCTCATGTTCGGAGCATTGTCACTCGGCGAGGCCAGGGCCGCCAATCCGCTGGAGCTGAATTTCTGGCTGAGCGGGCCGCGCTATGACGGCGCCGTCGCCCCTTGCGACTGGGCTCTGCCGAGGATCGTGCACGAATTCGCCGAAAAGGAATCCAAGTTCTGGAATTCTTCGTTGCAGATCACCGGCTTCTCCGCCGTTCGCGAAACCGCGTTCCGGCCCTGGCAGTCCGACAACATTCCGCGCCGCTATTGCACCGGCGAGGCCATGCTCAATGACGGCAAGCCGCGCAAGGTGCATTTCTCGATCATCGAGGATGGCGGCTTCGCCTCCTACGGCAACGGCGTCGAATGGTGCGTCGTCGGGGTGGATCGCAACTGGGCCTATAACCCGGCGTGCCGCGCCGCCAAGCCCTGATTCCAGCAGCGGCTGGCTGGGCTGATCAGCCGGCCGACGACAGCTCCAATTTTGTTCTTGAAATGTTCCCATCGCCTGCTAGGCTGTGTGCACAGTCTAGTTGAGGGGCGTTGCCATGTTTTACTCCAGATTGCGTTCGTTGTCCCGTTTGATGATCTCGCTCACTCTTGCTGCGGGGTTGGCTAGCCTCGCCGGCGGTGCGAAGGCACAGGACAAGCGGCAGAACGCCCCGGGCGAGTTCGATTTCTATGTGCTGGCGCTATCGTGGTCGCCCTCGTTCTGCGAGGAAGCAGCCGAACGCGGCGGCCGGTCCCAGATGCAATGCGGCGGACGGCCCTACGCCTTCGTGGTACATGGGCTGTGGCCGCAATACGAGAACGGTTTTCCGGAGTATTGCCAGCGCCCGGCGCCGCGGCTGAACCGCAACATCGTCTCCTCGATGCTCGATTTGATGCCGGCGCCGGGCCTGATCTTCAACGAATGGAACAAGCACGGCACCTGCTCCGGGCTGGAGGGCCGCGGCTATTTCGAGATGATCCGCAAGGCGCGCGCTGCGATCAAGATCCCGCCCGAATATCTCGATCTGGCGCAGGCCAAGACCGTCGCGCCGGCGGAGGTCGAGGAGGCCTTCATCAAGGCCAATCCGGGTCTCAGCAATGCCGCCGTCTCGGTCACCTGCAACCGGACACGGCTGTCCGAGGTCCGCATCTGCCTCAGCAAGGACCTGCAATTTCGCGCCTGCGACGAGATCGAGCGCCGCGCCTGCCGCCGCGACCAGGTGACGATGCCGCCGATCAGGGGCGGTTGAGGCCGACGTCTCAGATCGTCATTCCGGGACGCGCAAAGCGCGAACCCGGAATCCATCGACCAGCATAGCCCGCGGCGCAATGGATTCCGGGTTCGGTGCTGCGCACCGCCCCGGAATGACAGCAGTTACTTTCGGCGCGCGATGTCGTAACTCTCCGCCATGAACTACCGCCACGCCTTCCACGCCGGCAGCTTCGCCGATGTCATCAAGCACATCGTGCTGGCGCGCATCCTCACTTATCTGCAGGACAAGCCGGCAGCGTTCCGCGTCATCGACACCCACGCCGGCGCCGGCCTCTACGATCTCAACAGCGACGAGGCGCGCCGCGGCGGCGAATGGCTGACCGGCATCGCGCGGCTGCTGCAGGCGCGCCTGTCGAACGAGAGCGCAGCGCTGACGAAGCCTTATCTCGACATCGTCCGCGCCTTCAACCCAAAGGGGGAGCTCAAGGCCTATCCGGGCTCGCCGTTGATCGCGCGCGGCCTGCTCAGGCCGCAGGACCGGCTCGTCGCCTGCGAGCTCGAGCCGAAGGCCCGCAAAGCGCTGATCGATGCGCTGCGCCGCGACGAGCAGGCCCGCGTGGTCGATCTCGACGGCTGGGTGGCGCTGCCGGCCTTCGTGCCGCCGAAGGAGCGGCGTGGCCTCGTGCTGATCGATCCGCCCTTCGAGGCCAAGGACGAGTTCGAGCGGCTCGGCGAAGCCTTCTCGGCAGCGTTCGCGAAATGGCCGACCGGTATCTACGTAATCTGGTATCCCGCCAAGAACCGGCGCGCCACCGACACGCTGGCACAAGCCGTGGCGCGGCTCGCAGCGGCAGCAAAGCCGCCTGGAAAATGCCTGCGCCTCGAATTCAGCGTCGCGCCGCAAGCCGACAGCGCCGCCCTCACCTCCACCGGTCTCCTGATCGTCAACCCGCCCTACACGCTGCACGGCGAGCTCAAGACCATTCTGCCGGAGCTGGAAATACCGCTCGGCCAGGGCGGTGCTGCCAGATTCCGGCTGGAGGTGCCCAAGCCTTAGCGCCAAGCATTGACGCCAAGCCGTAACACTCCGGCATTCTTGGGAAAAATATGCAGGACCGGTAGTCAATCTGCAAAGAACCGTATTATGCTATTTCCGTGACTGGCTTTACGTTCCGCTTCCGCGAATGGTTGCGGCGGAGTGAAGGCCCTAAGAAAGATCCCGCCGGACCGATCAGGTCCGTCCAAGGATGGCCAGCTCCCGGGCTCCGTAAGGCCCGGTCATGTCGCGACGTGAGTCTGCGTCGCGACGGAGGAGCAATGAGGGGGAGTTTCCCGATGGCCATGACGGGAACGGTCAAGTTCTTCAACGGCGAGCGCGGCTACGGCTTCATCAAGCCTGACGACGGCGGTCGCGATGTCTTCGTTCACATCACTGCTGTGGAGCGGGCGGGACTGAAGGACCTTGCCGAAGGACAGCGTATTACTTTCGAAGTCGAACCGGACAAGAAGGGGAAGGGACCGAAGGCGGTCAATCTGGTGATCCTCTCCTAGCAAGCCTGGCGAAAAAAAATCCCGGCCGCGAGCGGCCGGGAGGCTGGTCCGGTATTTTCTTCTTTGAATGTCAGAAGCGATAGTTCACGCCTGCGCGGACAACGTTGGCGCTATAGCCGTTTGACACGCCCGTGATTGCGAACTGGCTGGTCGACAGATCGATGTAGAGATATTCGAGCTTGGCGCTCCAGTTCGGCGCGAGGCCGACTTCTGCACCGGCGCCGATGGTCCAGCCCGCGGTGGTGTGCGACTCCGACCAGCCGAAGGTCTGCGCGCGCAGCTCGCCGAAGGCGAGACCGGCGGTGCCGTAGAACAGCACGTTGTTGAACGCATAGCCGGCGCGGCCGCGCAGGGTGCCGAACCACGGATTGGAGAACTTCCACGGCGCGAACGTGTCGTCGGCGCCGGCGGCCTGGATGTCGCCCTCGACGCCGAACACCCACGGGCCGTTCTGGAAATTGTAGCCGGCCTGCACACCGCCGACGAAGCCGGACGGCTTGGTGGGGTTGTTGTCGACCGAGCCCCATTCATAGCCGATATTGCCGCCGAGATAGGGACCCGCCCAGCTATAGGCATTGAGCGGCTGATTGACGGTATAGGGCGCGCGCTGCCCGTATTGGAGATCGGCGGCCTCTGCCGAAGCTGTCCAGCCGGCCGCAACCAACGCGGCTGCGCCCACAACGAGCCTCTTCATCACTCACTCCAACGCCACTGTCGCAACCCGAGCGATGCCCGCGCCGCCGCGCGAGCAAAACCGCATGGTTACGGAACCAAGAGCTTTTCGCGTAGGATTTATCGAGAGTTTTAAGTTAAAGGGCTGTTAAGCCGGGTTACCGCCCGCTTAACAGACTTAAGGAAGCGTTACCGGGAGCTGCCCGCCATCCTCTGTGCGTGCCGCATGGCCGGAACTTCAAATCAGTCCCCCCAGCGCCTAAATTCGTCCCATGGTTCACGATTCCCCCGACAATCCGGACGACCGCGCGCGCAAGGCGCCGCCGGCTGCGAGCGACACGCCGCCCGAGCGGCTGGCCGGGCCGGACGTAGATCCCGCGGCGGCAGGGGGCGATGACGAGGACGATGCCCTGCTGCCGGACATCCTGGAAGAGAGCGGCGCCGTCGGCGAAGGCCCGCTCGCGACCGGTCACGAGGCGATCGAGCGCGCGGTCCGCCTCGCACCGACCTCGCCTGGCGTCTATCGTATGCTCAATGCGAACGCCGACGTGCTCTATGTCGGCAAGGCCAAGAACGTCAAAAAGCGCCTGTCCAGTTATGCGCGCCAGAGTGCGCCGCTGCCGGCCCGCATCCTGCGCATGATCGCGGCCACCGTCACGGTGGAGATCGTCTCGACCACGACCGAGACCGAGGCGCTGCTGCTGGAAGCCAACCTAATCAAGCAGCTGCGGCCGCGCTTCAACGTGCAGCTTCGCGACGACAAGTCGTTCCCCTACATCCTGATCACCGGCGACCATTGGGCGCCGCAGATCCTGAAACATCGCGGTGCGCAGACCCGGCCCGGGCGCTATTTCGGCCCGTTTGCCTCCGCCGGCGCGGTCAACCGCACCATCACGGCGCTGCAGCGCGCGTTCTTGATCCGCTCCTGCACCGATTCCTTCTTCGAGAGCCGCACCCGGCCCTGCCTGCTCCACCAGATCCGCCGCTGCGCCGGACCCTGCACCCGGGAGATCGATTTCGGCGGCTATTCGACGCTGGTGCGCGAGGCCAGCGACTTCCTCTCCGGCAAGAGCCATGCGGTGAAGCAGGAGCTCGCCGGCGAAATGGAGAAGGCCTCGAACGAGCTCGAATTCGAGCGCGCCGCACTGTACCGCGATCGCCTCGCCGCGCTGTCGGCGATCCAGTCGCAGCAGGGCATCAATCCGCGCACGGTGGAGGAAGCCGACGTGTTCGCCATCCACCAGGAGGGCGGCTTCTCCTGCGTCGAGGTGTTCTTCTTTCGCACCGGACAGAACTGGGGCAACCGCGCCTATTTTCCGCGCGCGGAGAAGAGCTTTACGCCCGAGGAGGTGCTGGGGTCCTTCCTGGCGCAGTTCTACGACGACAAGCCGCCGCCGAGGAACATCCTGCTCTCGCACGATATCGAGGAGAGCGAGCTGCTCGCCAACGCGCTATCGATCAAGGCTGGCCACAAGGTCGAGGTCACCGCGCCCAAGCGCGGCGAGAAGAAGGAGCTGGTCACCCACGCGCTGACCAATGCGCGCGAGGCGCTCGGCCGCAAGCTCGCGGACACCGCGACGCAAAGCCGGTTGCTCGAGGCCATGGCCGCGACGCTGAGCCTGCCGCACGTGCCCAAGCGCATCGAGGTCTACGACAACAGCCACATCCAGGGCACCAACGCGGTCGGCGCCATGATCGTCGCGGGCCCAGATGGCTTCGTGAAGAACCAGTACCGCAAGTTCAACATCAAGTCGGAAGGGATCACGCCCGGCGACGACTTCGCCATGATGCGCGAAGTGCTGGAGCGCCGCTTCAAGCGCCTGATCAATCCGCCCGAGGATGCCGCCAGCAAGGCCAAGGACGACGATTTCCCGCAATGGCCCGACCTCGTGATCATCGACGGCGGCCGCGGCCAGCTCAACGCCGTGCGCGAGATCTTCGCCAATCTCGGCCTGACCCAGGTGTCGCTGATGTCGGTCGCCAAGGGACCGGACCGGGATGCCGGCCGCGAGACCCTGTTCATGCCGGAGCGCGAGGCGATCAAGCTGGAGCCGCGTGATCCCGTGCTCTATTTCATCCAGCGCCTGCGCGACGAAGCCCACCGCTTCGTCATCGGCTCGCACCGCAAGCTGCGCAAGAAGGACATCCGCGAGGCTGGTTTGCAGGAGATTCCGGGCATCGGCCCGTCACGCAAACGTGCCTTGCTGCACCATTTCGGAACCCTGAAGGAGATCGAACGGGCCTCGATCGCCGATCTCGGCAAGGTTCCGGGGGTGAGCGCCGAGAGCGCGCGCAGGATTTTCGAATATTTCCATCCCCAGCCGGGATGAACTAAAGGGGGACCGCAGTCATATGATCGTCGTGTCCGCACCTCATTTGGGGCGCGGGACGGTTGACGTTCAGGCAGCAGCGGTATTGGTAGGACGGATGAACATCGCCACCACACGAGGGACGACCAGCCGCGCGATGTCCCTCCCCAACATCCTGACCTATGGCCGGATCGCCGCGATCCCGGTCGTGGTCGGATGCATCTATGCGCAGTCGATTCTGGATCAGCCGCTCTGGCTGCGCTGGCTCGCGGTCGCCCTTTTCATCGCCGCAGGGGTGACGGATTACCTCGACGGCTATTACGCGCGGATCTGGAATCAGCAATCGGCTTTCGGCCGCATGCTCGATCCGATCGCCGACAAGCTGCTGGTCGCCTCCTGCCTGTTGATGCTGGCCGCGGACGGCATCATTCACGGCTGGTCGCTATGGGCCGCCATCGTAATCCTGTGCCGCGAGATCCTGGTCTCGGGCCTGCGCGAATATCTGGCTGCGCTCCGTGTCAGCGTGCCCGTGACCAAGCTTGCGAAGTGGAAAACCACGGTCCAGCTGGTTGCGATCGGCTTCCTGATCGCCGGCCCAGCCGGCGATCAGGTGGTGCCGGTGGTCTCGATGATTGGGCTCGCACTGCTGTGGGCTTCGGCGATCCTCACCATGTACACCGGCTACGACTATTTCCGCGCCGGCATCCATCACCTCATCAAGGAGGACGAGGGATGAAGGTGAAGTATTTCGCCTGGGTGCGCGAGCGCGTCGGCAAGGCCGAAGAGACGATCGAGCCTCCCGCGAGCGTGCGCACCGTCGAGGAGCTGATCGCCTGGCTCTCCGGCCAAAGCGAAGCCTATGCGTACGCGTTCGAGAAGCCGAAGGTGATCCGCGCCGCGATCGACCGCGCTCACGTCAAGCAGGACGCCGCCATCGCAGGCGCCCGCGAGATCGCGTTCTTCCCGCCCATGACCGGCGGCTAGCCTCATGACCTGCCCCGTCACCATCCGTATCCAGGAAGACGATTTCGACATCGCGCGCGAGATCTCGGTCCTGACGAGCAGCCGGACGGATATCGGCGCTGTGGTGACATTTTCCGGCATCTGCCGCGCCGACGAGGACAGCGCCACGGTCGCCGCGCTGACGCTCGAACATTACCCCGGCATGGCGGAGGAAGAGATCAGGCGCCACGCCGACGAGGCCGTCTCGCGCTGGCCGCTCAACGGCATCACGGTGATCCACCGCGTCGGCCGCTTGATGCCGGGCCAGAACATCGTGCTGGTGGTGACCGCCTCGCAGCACCGACAGGCGGCGTTCCAGGCGGCCGAGTTCCTGATGGACTATCTCAAGACCAGCGCGCCGTTCTGGAAGAAGGAAGAGAGCGCCACCGGCACCGGCTGGGTCGAGGCCCATGCCCGTGACGACGAAGCCGCCGCACGCTGGACCAAATCCTGATGGCCAAGCCAACGAAAAAGACCGCGCGCGGCCGCGCCGCGCCTAACCTCGCGGAGGTGGGACCCGGCGAGCTTCTCACGCTGCTCGACTTCGTCCGCTATGCGGTGAGCCGCTTCGTCGAGGCCAAGCTTTCCTTTGCTCATGGCACGACCGACCCCGTCGCGGAAGCCGCGTTCCTGGTCTGCGAGGCGCTGCATCTCAATCCCGACCAGTTCGAGATCTTCGCCAACGCGCGCGTCAGCGCCGCGGAAGGCAAGACCCTCCTTGACCTCATCCATCAGCGCGTCACGACGCGCAAACCGGCCGCCTATCTCGTCAACAAGATCTACATGCGCGGCCTGCCCTTCTATGTCGACGAGCGCGTCATCGTTCCACGCTCCTTCATCGGCGAGCTCCTGGAGTCGCATTTCGGCGCCCACGGCGAGGCCGGATCGCTGATCGACGACCCGACGGCGGTCGAGCGCGTGCTCGATCTCTGCACGGGCTCGGGATGCCTTGCGATCCTCGCCGCGCATCATTTCCCGAACGCCACCATCGACGCCGTCGACATCTCCAAGGGCGCGCTCGAGGTCGCTGCGCGCAATGTCGGCGAATACGGGCTCGAGGACCGCATCAGCCTGTATCGCGGCGATCTGTTCGCCCCTCTCGGCGGCAATAGATACGACCTGATCATCACCAACCCGCCCTACGTCGACGCCGAGGGCATGGCGGCATTGCCGCCGGAGTGCCGGGCCGAGCCGAAGCTCGCCTTCGATGGTGGCGCCGACGGTCTCGACGTGGTGCGCCGGATCCTACGCGATGCGCCCGACCACCTGACGGCGGATGGCGGGCTGATTTGCGAGATCGGCCGCGGCCGCGAGCTGGTCGACGAGGCCTTTCCGGAACTGCCGCTGCTCTGGCTGGACACCGAAGATTCCGAGGGCGAGGTGTTCTGGATCGCGGCCGCCGATCTCGGCTGATTCATCGCGGCCGATCACGCTCCGTCGGAACAAGTCAAATATCGCCACGTTCATCCCCCGATGAATTTTCTCGTCTTGGGAGGATGTCCGCATGCTCGCGCCATCGGGCGAATTGCTGCGCGCCGGGATGGCGCTCAAGCTCAATCACGTCAAACGCGCTGCTCAATCCTATCTGCGTGACCAGACCAGCCAGGCCACAGGCAAGGTGACATCCTACGCGGTGGCCGGCGGGCTGTTCGCGGTCGCCGGCCTGTTCGTTGTCGCGGCATTCTTCGTCGGCCTGATCGCCTTGTACCGTTGGGTCGGGATCACCTACGGGCAGTTCTGGGGATTTGGCGCCGTCGCCGCAGTGCTGCTGGTGCTGGCTGCGGTCTGTGCCGGGGTGGCCATGGCCCAGATGAAACGCAAGGCCAAGCCGGTCGTGCCGCTCGCGAGCCGTCTGCGCGTGGCGATCGCCACGCCCCGGATCCCGCGTGGAACGGTCAAGGAGGCGGTGAAGGAGGTCGCAACGACGATTCCCCTCGCGCCGCTCGCACCGGGCGAGCGCGGTGGCATCAAGACCTGGCCGGCTCGCGCCAACCGTCCCGTGCAGCTCGGCCTGATGCTCGCGGCGGTCGGCCTGGTCGGGCTGACGGCCGCCCGGCGGCGACGCAACAGGCATAGTCTGGAGGCGTGATGCTGGCGCGGCGCCCCGAACAGATCGACTCCTGGCTGCTGGTGGCGGCAACGGCCGTGTTCGTGCTGACCGCGGAGCGCTACTTTCAGGATTCCGGCCTGGCGAGGCCCGGGCCTCCGCAACACCACCGCAAGGGCGAAGCGAATTCCCCGGAAACGCACCCGGCCGGTGCGGCGATGCAGCCGGGCCGCGGCCGCCGGGCGAAAAGCCCGTTCGAGATCCCCTGGGCTGGCTGGAAGGACATTTTCTGGCGGACCTATCAACGCATCGACGAGGATCGCCTGCTCGCGACGGCGGGCGGCGTCGTCTTCTTCGGGCTGCTCGCGCTCTTCCCCGCAGTCACCGCGCTCGTCTCCTCTTATGCCCTGTTCGCCGATCCCGCCACGATCAGCGCCAATCTGCACACGCTCGCGACCATGCTGCCGGAGGGCTCGTTCCAGATCGTCGAGGACCAGGTCGCGCGCGTGGTGTCGAACGGCAATGCGACGCTCGGCGTCACCTTCCTGGTCGGCCTGCTGCTTGCGATCTGGAGCGCCAATGCCGGCGTCAAGGCGATCTTCGACGCCCTCAACGTCGCCTATGAGGAACGCGAGAAGCGCAGCTTCATCCGGCTGAACATGGTCTCGCTGGCCTTCACCGTCGGCGGCATCCTGGCGCTGCTGTTGATGGTGGGAGCCGTCGTCGCCTTCCCGCTTGCGCTCAATCATCTCGGCATGGCGCCGGAAAGCAAGCTGATCGTGGCGCTGGCACGATGGCCGCTGCTGTTCATCATCCTGCTGGTCGCACTCGCCATCCTCTATCGCTTCGCGCCGAGCCGCGATGCGCCGCGCTGGCAATGGCTGAGCCTCGGCGCCGTGATTGCCGCGATTCTCTGGATCGCGGGCTCTGCCCTGCTGTCCTGGTATCTCTCGGAATTCGCCAATTACAACGCAACCTACGGCTCGCTGGGCGCGGCGATCGGCCTGATGACGTGGATGTGGATGTCGGCGATCGTCATCATGTTCGGCGCCGAGCTGAATTCGGAGATCGAGCGGCAGACGCTGCGCGATACCACCACCGGGCGGGCGAAGCCGCTCGGCACCCGGGACGCCGTCTCCGCCGACACCGTCGGCGCCACCGCGCCATTTTGATCGGTGGCGGTCGGGCCGAAGCTGGCCCGACCGCATCCCAGGCGCGATCAGCGCTTGGTTATCACGGCTTCCAGATATTCGCTGTGCACCACGATCGTGCCGTCATCGGCGTGGTTGAACTCTTCTAGCAGCGCCAGGAGATCGCGCGCCAGCGCGGCCTGGCCGCTTGCGTCGAGCGCGGCAAACGCCTTCAGCGTGGGACCGTAGTAGGTCTTGAAGATGTCGAGCCAGTGGTCCGGCGAACGATAGCGGAACACGAACATGCGCGGCTCGGCGGCGATCTCCGCGGCCACGCCGCCGAACATCTCCTCGAGCCGTGCCGGTGTGCCCCACATGGCGGGCGATTTCACCCCGGCCGGCGGCGGCAAATGCTTGCCGATGGTCTTGAACAGCTGGCCGATAAAGCCTTGCGGCGTCCAGTTGGCGAGACCGATCTTGCCGCCGGATCTGCAGACCCGCGCGAGCTCGGAGGCCGCCCTGTCCTGATCCGGCGTGAACATCACGCCGAAAGTGGAGAGCACGACGTCGAATGCGGCATCCGCAAACGGCAGCGCCTCGGCATCCGCCTCGCGGAACTCGACGGCGAGGTGTTCGGCCATAGCGCGCTCGCGCCCGCGCTTGAGCAGCGCCGGCACGTAGTCGGTGGATGTGACGTCACACCAGCGCCGCGCCGCCGCCAGCGTCGCATTGCCGTTGCCGGCTGCGACGTCCAGCACCTTGCTGCCGGCGCGCAAGTCAATGGCCTCGCAGAGCTGTTCCCCGACGATCTGCAAGGTGGTGCCGACCACGGCATAATCGCCGGACGACCAGGCGCCGTGCTGGCGCTGCTTGACGGCGGCAAGATCGGGTTGGGGGGCGGCTGGCTTGAGCGCGGCGGATGTCGACATGGCAATCTCCTGCGGTTGAAAACGCCGGGACGATAGGGCGCATGCGGCGCGCTGGCCTTGAGGCCGGCATGATTTTCCGCTGAGAGCGTCTTGATTTCCGCACCTGAGCCGGCAGACCGGTGACGAAAGGCTTTGGGCGCGCGGGCCTGAATAGGCTCCGACACAGTCCTATCCCCTCGAATCAACAATGATGTTAGGCTGATCGAAGCTTGGGGGAGCATGAGGCGTGACGAGGTCGAGCGACCCGTGTTTTCCCCGGGTGAGGCAGTCAGCTCTTAAAGGCATAACGCGCGGCATGATTCGCATTTCGACGATCTTCATCGCCATCTGCATGGTCCTGGTCGCGGCCTCGCTCGGGCTCGTGCTCTATTCGGTCGCCGGCATCAGCGGAACGGAATCGGCGATCGTGGCGCTGACCGCGCTGACCTTCCTGATCCTCTACAACGCGGTGTCGATGCGGCTGCGCGACCGCAGCGACGTCGGCGGCCAGATCGCCGATCTCTCGCGCGGCACCGCCGACCTCGCCCGCCAGGTGGCCGAGTTCGGCCGCCGGCTGGCTGCGGTCGAGAGCCGCATCGCCGCGTCCAATTCGACCAATTCCGACCGCATCCAGTCGGTCATCGGCGAGATCAACGAACTTGGCGGATTGGTCAGGCAGCTCGCCACCACTGTGGCGGCCCATGAGGATCTGCTCGCCGGCCACGCGCCGGCCCCCGCACCCGCCCCGGTCTCAAGGCCCGAGCCGGAAACGCCGATCGATCTGGCTGCCCCGTTCGAGGAGAAGCCGCTCGCTCCTCCTCCGCTTCCGCAGCCCCCGCCACGGCCGGCGCCGCCGACGGTGCAGGTCCAGGCCGCCCCCCCGGTTCAGACCGTCAATGGACGCAACCAGACCCAATTGCTGGCGACGCTGCGCAATGCGGTCGACGAGAACCGCATCGATATCTTCCTGCAGCCGATGGTCACGCTGCCGCAGCGCAAGGTGCGGTTCTACGAGGCGGTGACGCGCCTGCGCGACGAGCGCGACCAGCTGATCGCCGCCGAAGAGTTCATCAGCATCGCGGAAGCCTCGGGCCTGATCGGTCGCATCGACAACATGGTGATGCTGCGATGCGTGCAGGTGCTGCGGCGCCTGATGGTGCGCAACAAGGACGTCGGCGTGTTCTGCAACGTCGCGGCGTCCACGCTGGGCAATTCCACCACCTTCGCGCAATGTCTCGATTTCCTGGAAGCCAACCGCGCGCTGGCGCCCTCGCTGGTGCTGGAGTTCAAGCAGTCGACCTTCCGCAATCTCGGCCCCGCCGAGACCGAGAACCTCGCGGCGCTCGCCCAGCGCGGCTTCCGTTTCTCCATCGACCATGTCACGGATTTGCGCATCGAACCGCGCGAGCTGGCCGATCGCGGGGTTCGCTTCATCAAGGTGCCGGCCGCGCTGCTGCTCGATCCCAAGCAGGCCTCCGCCTCCGACATCCACCCGTCCGACCTCTCCGACCTGCTCGGCCGCTTCGGCATCGACCTGATCGCCGAACGGATCGAAGGCGAGCGCGCCGTGGTCGACCTGCTCGACTATGACGTGCGGTTCGGCCAAGGGTTCCTGTTCGCGCCGCCCCGGCCATTGCGGCCGGAGGGGGCATCTGCTACCGGCGGGGCCTCGCCGAACCAGGCGCAGGACATTCAGGGATCCAATGGCTCCGCCACACCCAGCTCAGGCGCGACCTCTTCGGCGCCTCCGCCCCAACGCATCACCGGAAACGCAGCGCTCGCGCGCCGCATCTGATCGGCCGCGCACGTCATGACCGCGCTGCATTTTGCCGAAGGCCTGCGCGAGCTCGTGGGCGGCGTGGAGGTCGTGCTCAGCGATATCTGGGGCGTGGTCCATAACGGGCTGGAATCCTTCCCCGAAGCCTGCGAGGCGCTGCACACCTATCGCAGCCGCGGCGGTACGGTAATCCTGATCACCAACGCACCGCGCCCTGCCGACTCCGTGCAGCGGCAATTGCGCAAGCTCGGCGTCCCCGATGAGACCTATGACGCGATCGTATCTTCAGGCGACCTGACCCGGCTCTACGTCGCCGAGCATCCCGGCCGCAAGATGTTCTGGCTCGGCCCCGAGCGCGACAACTCGATCTATCGCGGCCTCGATGCGGTGACCGCGCCGCTGGAGCAAGCCGATTACATCGTCTGCACCGGCCTCTACGACGACGAGACCGAGACGGCGGAAGACTATCGCGGCATGATGCTGCAGGCGCGCGAGCGCAAGCTGACGCTGGTCTGCGCCAACCCCGACATCGTGGTGGAACGCGGCGACCGGTTGATCTACTGCGCCGGCGCCATCGCCGAGCTCTACCGCGAGCTCGGCGGCGAGGTGATCTTCTACGGCAAGCCGCACCGGCCGATCTACGAGCGCGCCATGGCGCTTGCCGGCGAACGCCAAGGCTACCAGATCGACCGGAAGAAGGTGCTGGCGATCGGCGATTCCGTCCGCACCGACTTAACCGGCGCCCGCGAATTCGGCATCGACTGCCTGTTCGTCACCCGCGGCATCCATGCCGAGGAGTTCGAGGGCCTCGACCAGCTCGACCCGAATTCGGTCATGGAGCTGTTCGGCCACCCGCCGAAGGCGCTGATGCGCGAATTGAAGTGGTGACGGCGGAGCGCGCGCAGCTGCAATGGACTTAGACCAAAGGGCAAGCCTCAGACGCCGACATGGCCGGGCATAGCCGTCCGAAGGACGGCGTCGCTTGCGCTCGCCTATGACCCGGCCATCCACGTCTTCCTTTTTTTCTTTTTTTGCATCCAAGAACGTGGATGCCCGGGACAAGCCCGGGCATGACGTTCCAAATGGAAAATTGTTGTCCGGCGAAGAGCGCCCTTACGCGCTCGCCATGTCCGGGAAGACCGCCTCGATCTTGGTCTTCAGCGTCGCCGCGTTGAACGGCTTGACGATGTAGTTGTTCACGCCGGCCTTCTTGGCCGCGATCACGTTCTCGGTCTTGGATTCGGCCGTGATCATGATGAAGGGCGTGGTGGCGAGGTTCGGATCCGCGCGGACTTCGCGCAGGAGGTCGTAGCCCGTCATCGGCTCCATGTTCCAGTCGGAGATCACGAGCCCGTACTTCTTGCCGCGCATCTTGTTCAGCGCTGCCGAACCGTCGCTGGCATCATCGATATTCTCGAAGCCAAGCTGCTTCAGCAGATTCCGGATGATACGGATCATGGTGCTGTAGTCATCAACCACCAGAACCGGCATCGACAAATCAACCGCCATCTCGACTCCCCCAACGCAAACCCAGGAATATTACGATCGGACCTGCCAGGCCGGCGCCCGGCAGTTCCACGCCTCAAGGACTAGCACCAAGGCCTTAAACAGCGCGTTAACTGCGGTCAGCTCCGAAGGCTTGAAATCGTGTTCAATGTCTGCCCGCCCCGCCGCTTGACTTCGCGGTGCCGGTCGCGCCACGGTCCGGGCCGGTCCTGCCCGGTTCGAGAATTCCCCTGATGGCTCCGCCTTTTACCGTCATCCGCGATACAACGCCGGATTCCGCGATTCCGAGGGGCGCCGTGGTTGCCATGGGCAATTTCGACGGCGTGCATCTCGGCCATCGCGCGGTCATCGCGGCTGCCCTGGAGATGGGCAGGGCGCATGGCCGGCCTGCGCTGGCCTTGACCTTCGAGCCGCATCCGCGACGGTTCTTCAGCCCCAACACCCCGCAATTCCGCCTGACGGACGAGCGGGCCAAGCTGCGGCTTCTGGCCGGTACCGGGCTTGCCGGCGCCGTGGTCATGACCTTCGACAAGGCCCGTGCCGGAACCAGCGCGCAAGATTTCATTCACCATGACCTGATCGGGCGGCTCGGCGTCAGCGGCATCGCGGTCGGCTACGACTTCCATTTCGGCAAGGGTCGCGTCGGCTCCCCGAGCCTCCTGGTCAACGAGGCGCCCCGGCTCGGCATCGAAGTCGACGTCCAGCCGCATGTCGATATCGACGAGCGGCCGGTCTCCTCCAGCGCGATCCGGATCGCCCTCGCCGAGGGCCAGCTCGACGAGGCCACGACCATGCTGGGCGCGCCCTGGTTCATCACCGGCGAGGTCATCCACGGCGAAAAGCGCGGCCGCGACCTCGGCTATCCCACCGCCAACATCCGCCTGGACGCCAATTGCGGCCTCAAGCACGGCATCTACGCGGTCCGGGTCGGCCGCGGCACCGAGCGGCTGGACGGGGTGGCCAGCTTCGGCCGCCGCCCGACCTTCGACAATGGCGCCCCGCTGCTCGAAATCTTCCTGTTCGACTTCAAGGGCGACCTCTACGGGCAGGCGCTCGACTGCGCCTTCATCGGCTTCATCCGCGATGAGCTGAAATTCGATGGTCTCGAGGCCCTGATCCACCAGATGGACGACGATTCCGCCCGCGCCCGCGCCATGCTCGCCGCCGCCCCGGACGCGTTTCCGCGCCTGGGCGTGATCGATTGAGAGGCGAAACCGGGCCCCCGGACCTTTGCGCTTCCTCCGCCCCCCTGCTATGGAGAGCCCATGTTTGCGCGGCGCATCATAGGGATTAGCGGCCCGGCTTCCGCCTGAGCCTGAGGGCTCGGCGCAAGACCGGGATTTCGTCGTTTCACCCGCGATTCCGCATCGCCATCCGTTCCCGCGCCCCTTCCGAGCCAGTCAGCCTCATGTCCGAAAAGCCGCAAAAGTCCCAAAAGTCTGAAGCCAAGGACTATTCGAAGACCCTGTTCCTGCCGCAGACCGAATTCCCGATGCGCGCCGGGCTGCCGCAGCGCGAGCCGGAGATCCTCAAGCGCTGGTACGAGATCGGCCTCTACGAGAAGCTGCGCCAGAGTGCGAAGGGCCGCGCCAAGTTCGTGTTGCATGACGGCCCGCCCTACGCCAACGGCAACATCCATATCGGCACGGCGCTGAACAAGATCCTGAAGGACCTCGTCACCAAGAGCCAGCAGATGCTCGGCTTCGATTCCAACTACGTGCCGGGCTGGGACTGCCACGGCCTGCCGATCGAGTGGAAGGTCGAGGAGGAGCATTATCGCAAGAAGGGCAAGCAGAAGCCCGACTTCCGCGACAGCGCCGCGATGATTGATTTCCGCAAGGAGTGCCGCGCCTATGCCACGCACTGGCTCGGCGTGCAGCGCGAGGAGTTCAAGCGCCTCGGCGTGATCGGCGATTGGGACCATCCCTACGCCACCATGAGCTATCCGGCCGAAGCCCAGATCGCGCGCGAGCTGATGAAGTTTGCCGCAAACGGCACGCTCTATCGCGGCTCCAAGCCGGTGATGTGGAGCGTGGTCGAGAAGACCGCGCTGGCCGAAGCCGAGGTGGAGTACGAGGACCACACGTCCGATACGGTCTGGGTGAAATTCCCGGTGACCTCGCCCGCGCACGGTGCGCTCGCCTCGGCGAGCGTCGTGATCTGGACCACCACGCCCTGGACGCTGCCGGGCAATCGCGCCATCTCGTTCTCGCCGAAGATCGCTTATGGCCTCTACAAGGTGACGGACGCCCCCGCCGACAATTGGGCCAGGAACGGCGACCTCCTCATCCTCGCCGATGCGCTCGCGCAAGACGTCTTCAAGCAGGCGCGCGTGACGGCTTATGAGAAGGTCCGCGACGTCCCCGGCGACACCATGGACGCGATCGAGTGTGCCCACCCGCTCAAGGGCGTCGGCGGTGGCTACGACTTCATCGTGCCGCTGCTGCCTGGCGACCATGTCACCGACGACACCGGCACCGGCTTCGTGCACACGGCGCCCGGCCATGGCCGCGAGGACTTCGATGTCTGGATGGCAGAGGCGCGCGATCTCGACGCGCGCGGCATCAACACCGCCATCCCCTATACCGTCGACGAGAACGGCGCCTACACCGATCATGCGCCGGGCTTTGCCGGCAAGCGCGTCATCACCGACAAGGGCGAGAAGGGCGATGCCAACGAGGCCGTGATCAAGGCGCTCGTCGAGAAAGGCATGCTGCTCGCCCGCGGCCGGCTGAAGCATCAATATCCGCACTCCTGGCGCTCCAAGAAGCCGGTAATCTTCCGCAACACACCGCAATGGTTCATTGCGATGGACAAGGACATCGCGGTGGGCGGCAAGACGAAGAGCGGCGACACGCTGCGCGCCCGCGCGCTGCAGGCGATCTCGGTGACGCAATGGGTGCCGCCGTCCGGCGAGAACCGCATCAACGGCATGATCGAGGCACGCCCCGACTGGGTGATCTCGCGCCAGCGCGCCTGGGGGGTGCCGATCGCCGTGTTCGTGCGCGAGAAGGGCGACGGCTCCGCTGAGATCCTCCAGGACGAGGCCGTCAATGCGCGCATCGGTGAAGCCTTCGAGAAGGAAGGCGCCGACGCCTGGTACGCGACCGGCGCGCGCGAGCGCTTCCTCGGGCCCCGCGCGAACGAGGACTGGCAGAAGGTCGACGACATTCTCGACGTTTGGTTCGATTCCGGCTCCACCCACGCTTTCGTGCTCGAAGATCCCGTGCAGTTTCCCGGGCTCGCCGGCATCAAGCGCAAGGTCGACGGCGGCGCCGACACGGTGATGTATCTGGAAGGCTCGGACCAGCATCGCGGCTGGTTCCACTCCTCGCTGCTGGAAAGCTGCGGCACGCGTGGCCGCGCGCCTTACGACATCGTGCTGACCCACGGCTTCACCCAGGCCGAGGACGGCCGCAAGATGTCGAAGTCGCTCGGCAACACCATCGAGCCGCAGGCCGTCATCAAGGAATCTGGCGCCGACATCTTAAGGCTCTGGGTCGCGTCGAGCGACTATACCGACGACCAGCGCATCGGCCCCGAGATCCTGAAGAACACCGTCGAGACTTATCGCAAGCTGCGCAACACCGTGCGCTGGATGCTGGGGACGCTGCATCATTACAGGCCGGCCGATGCAATCGCGCCGGCCGAGATGCCCGAGCTCGAGCGCTTGATGCTGCACGAGCTCTCAGGTCGCGCCGCCGCGATCGGCAAGGCCTACCGGGAGTTCGACTACAAGACCGTGGTCGCGATCCTGTCGGCCTTCCTGAACAGCGAGCTCTCCGCCTTCTACTTCGACATCCGCAAGGATACGCTGTATTGCGATCCGCCCTCGTCGCTGACGCGCAAGGCGGCGCTGACGACCATCGACCTGTTGTGCGCTTCGATCCTGAAATGGCTGGCCCCGATCCTCAGCTTCACTGCGGAGGAGGCGTGGCGCATGTACCGGCCCGACGCCGAACCGTCCGTGCACCTGACGCTGTTCCCGACCGATCTCGAAGCCTTGCGCGACGACAAGCTCGCCGCGAAATGGGAGACGATCCGCAACGTGCGTCGCGTCGTCACCGGCGCACTCGAGCTGGAACGCGCCGCCAAGAACATCGGCTCCTCGCTCGAGGCATCGCCGGTAATCTATGTCGCCGATCGCGGCATGCTGGCAACCTTGTTCGACATCGATCTGGCTGAAGTCTGCATCACCTCGAACTACGAGGTGCGGGAGGGCGAGGCGCCGGCCTCGGCGTTCCGCCTCGATGCCGTCCCCGGCGTCGCGGTCGTCGTGGAGAGGGCGATCGGCACCAAATGCGCCCGCTCCTGGAAGATCTCGCCGATGGTCGGCGAAGACGCCGAATACCCCGACGTCACCCCGCGCGATGCCAAGGCACTGCGCGAGTGGAAGGCGCTGGGGGTGAGCGTCTGATCGGTCGGCCATGACCCCGCTCCGTGCCGGCATCCTCGCGGCCATGGTCACGCTCGTGGCCGACCAGGCCTCGAAGCTCTGGCTGTTGAACGTGTTCGACCTCGCCCGTCGCGGCGCGGTGCGGGTGACGCCGTTCTTCGACCTGGTGCTGGCCTGGAATATCGGCATCAGCTTCGGCTGGCTCCAGAACGACAGCCAGGCCGCGCAGCTCGCGCTGATGGCCGTCAAAGTGATCGCGGTGGTTGCGCTGGCGATCTGGATGGCCCGCTCGCACACCATGCTCGCGACCGTCGCGCTCGGCCTGATCATCGGCGGCGCCATCGGCAACGGCATCGACCGCCTGGCCTATGGCGCGGTGGTGGATTTCGCCCTGTTCCACATCGAGATCGCCGGAAATACCTATAATTGGTATGTGTTTAACCTCGCGGACGTGGCCATCGTTGCTGGGGTGGCAGCGCTATTGTATGATTCCTTCCTGGGGGTACCCGCCGCAAAAGCGCCCTGATCCCGGCCGATACGGACCGGCAGCTGGAACCCGGCTTTTGCAAGGGTCAAGCCGCGTGTGGGCGGCAATCTGCTACAATATGAAACAGGTACGGTGATGCGCAGCTCGAAGACCAGCGGTTCGATGGTTCGGGGCTCCCAATCGGGGGGCTGGCGGGCACTGAAATTGGCCGCCGTCGCGCTCGGCATCGGCCTCGTCATGTCGACCGGTGGCGCCCGTGCTGCCGACGATGACGACGACGACGACATGACCTTCGAAGAGAAGCTCATCGACAACCTGATGACTGGCCTTGGCGCCCGGAGCATGGAAAAACCCGGCATCGAATACCGCGAGCGTTCGCCGCTGGTCGTGCCGCCCAAGCTCGACCTGCCGCCGCCTGCCGCCGCCGAAGCCGCGGCTGCGCCGAACTGGCCGAAGGACCCCGACGAGAAGCGCCGCAAGGAGGCCATCGCCCAGCGGAAGAAGTCCGGTAACAAGGCAACGGAGTACTGGAAGAACGCCCAGCCGCTGTCGCCCGCCGAGTTGAACGCACATAGGACGGCCGCCGCCGAAAAGACCGGCAATGACCCGGTCCAGCCGGGCACCAACGTGGCCAATCCGACGATGAGCCCTGCCGAACTCGGATATACCGGAGGGCTGTGGAAACTCTTCAAAGGGAACGGGCCCGAGTCCAAGCAGTTTACGTCGGAACCGCCACGCCAATCGCTGGTGGAGCCGCCGCCGGGATATCAGACGCCGTCGCCGAACTACGCCTACGGCGCCGGCCCGGATAATTCGAAGCGGACCTATTTCGACGTCCGATCCGGCAAGGAGAAGGAACAATAGCGTTCCTGTCCTGTCGCGACATTCTGACCCACGCGAAGCGAGGGTCGGGCGGCGCATGTCCGCCCACCTCGTTCAAAATTGCTTATCAGTAACTTGCCTAAGCGTTGAGTTCTCTGCTTCGTGACGCGAAGCCTCAGCCGCACGGTGTAGCCTGCCGTGCCCTCCGAGCCGGAGATCCGGGCTCGGCACCTCACAACCAGGGATCATGATGTCCTCTTACCGATCGGCTGCCTGCCTCCTTGCCGCGCTGCTTTCGACGAGTGTCCTTTCGGCCGGCGCCGCCCTTGCCCAGACCACGGTGACATCGGCTCCGCCCGCCAGCTTCACGCTCGCCAACGGCATGCAGGTCGTGGTGATCCCGGACCGCCGCACCCCCGTTGTCACCGAGATGATCTGGTACAAGGTCGGCTCGGCCGATGAGACGCCCGGCAAGTCCGGCCTCGCGCACTTCCTCGAGCACCTGATGTTCAAGGGCACCGCGAAGCATCCGGCAGGCGAATTCTCCCAGACCGTGCTGCGTGTCGGCGGCAACGAGAACGCTTCGACCTCGGTCGACTACACCAACTACTATCAGCGCGTGCCGAAAGAGCAGCTGCCGACCATGATGGAGTTCGAGGCCGACCGCATGACGGGCCTCGTCCTCAAGGACGAGAACGTGCTGCCCGAGCGCGACGTCGTGCTCGAAGAGTACAACATGCGCGTCGCCAACAATCCGGATGCGCGGTTGAACGAGCAGATCATGGCCGCGCTCTATCTCAACCACCCTTATGGGCGGCCGGTGATCGGCTGGCATCAGGAGATCGAGAAGCTCGATCGCGAGGATGCGCTTGCCTTCTATCGTCGCTTTTATGCGCCGAACAACGCGATCCTGGTGATCGCCGGCGACGTCGACGCCGCCGAAGTCCGCCCGCTGGTCGAGCGCAATTTCGGCTCGATCCCCGCACAGCCCGCGATCCCGGCGCGGCGCGTTCGTCCGCAGGAGCCGGAGCCCGCCGCCCCGCGCACCGTCACGCTGGCCGACCCGCGCGTCGAGCAGCCGAACATGCGGCGCTATTATCTCGTGCCCTCGGCAACCACGGCCGCGGCCGGCGAGAGCGCGGCCCTCGACGTGCTGGCGCAGTTGATCGGCAGCGGCAGCAATTCCTATCTTTACCGTGCCCTCGTGGTCGACAAGCCGCTCGCGGTCTCCGCCAGCGCCAGCTATTCGAGCATCTCGCTCGACCCGACCCAGTTCGCGATCTCGGCTGCACCGAAACCCGGCGTCAGTTTCACAGAGGTCGAGCAGGCGGTCGACGGGGTCCTTGCCAACGTCGCGCAGAACCCGATCCGCGCCGAGGATCTGGAGCGGGTCAAAACCCAGCTCATTGCCGAAGCGATCTACGCCCAGGACAACCAGGCTGTGCTGGCGCGCTGGTACGGCGGCGCGCTGACCACGGGCCTGTCGATCGAGGACATCAGGAGCTGGCCCGATCGCATCCGCGCCGTCACCGCCGAGCAGGTTCGCGCCGTCGCCCAGAAATGGCTCGAGAAGAAGCGCTCGGTGACGGGCTACCTGATCAAGGACACTGCAACCGCCAAGCGCGAGGAGAAGCGCTCGTGACCTATTCCTTCCTTCGCCACATTGCATTCTCCGTTGCCGCCGGCGCGGTCCTCGCATTCTCTGCGGTCTCGCCGTCGCAGGCCGCCGCAAAGATCCAGCACCTGATCTCGCCGGGCGGCATTGAAGCCTGGTTCGTGCAGGACGCAACCGTGCCGCTGATTGCCATGGAATATTCCTTCGCCGGGGGCTCGGCGGAGGACCCCAAGGACAAGCCGGGCGTTGCCAATCTGGTCGGCTCTCTCCTCGACGAAGGCTCAGGCGATCTCGATTCCAAGACGTTCCATGAACGGCTCGACCGCCGCGCCATCGAGCTGTCCTTCAACGCCACCCGCGACACCCTCCGGGGCAGCCTTCGCATGCTGCGCGACAACAAGGACGAGGCCTTCGACCTGCTCAGGATGGCGCTGACCTCGCCGCATTTCGACACGGCCGACGTCGAACGCATCCGCTCGCAGGTCATCTCGGGCCTGCGCCGCGAGACCACCAATCCGACCTCGCTGGCGAGCCGCAAGTTTCTGGAGCTCGCGTTCGGCGATCACCCCTACAGCCGGCAGAGCAACGGCAAGCTCGACAGCGTGCCTACCATCACAATTGCCGACCTGAGGAATTATGTCGGCCGTGTCCTCGCCAGGGATGGCCTCAAGATTGCGGTCGTCGGCGACGTCGATCCGGCTACGCTCGGAAAGCTGCTCGACCACACCTTCGGCAGCCTGCCCGCCAAAGCCAATCTGACGCCAGTCCCCGACGTCGAGGCTGCAAAGCCGCCGCAACGCGCCTTCGTGACCCTCGACGTGCCGCAGACGGTGATCACCTTCGGCGGACCCGGCGTGAAGCGGAGTGATCCGAGCTTCATGGCGGCCTACGTCGTCAACCACATCCTCGGCGGCGGCGGCCTATCGTCCCGGCTCTATCGCGAGGTGCGCGAGAAGCGCGGACTGGCCTATTCGGTGTACGAGTCGCTGCTCTGGATGCAGCACTCGGCGATTTTCATCGGCAATACCGGCACCCGCGCCGACCGCGCCGGCGACACCATCGAGGCCATCGAACAGGAGGTGCGCCGCATCGCCGAGGAGGGCCCGACGCAGAAGGAGCTCGATGAGGCCAAGTCCTATCTCAAGGGCTCGCAGATGCTGGCGCTCGACACCTCGTCCAAGCTGGCACAGGCGCTGCTGCAATATCAGCAAGACAAGCTGCCGATCGACTATATCGAGAAGCGCAACGCCATCGTCGACGCCGTGACGCTGGACGATGCCAAGGCGGCCGCCAAGCGGCTCTGGGGCCAGGGGCTGCTGACCGTCGTCGTCGGCCGGGCCCCGCAGGCCGCCGTGCAACCGGCGGCTGCACCGGCGACGAAGTCGAACTGATCTCTTTTCTCGACGTTTCCGGCCATTTGCGTTTCACGGCAGCGCCATTGCTGACGACGGATGTCCGCGGTATGTCCTGACATCACGAATGGTGCCAGCATGCTGCGGATATCCCGCGATCTCGTCATCGACGAGGACGACATCGAGATCGGCTTTGTCCGCGCCTCCGGCCCGGGCGGGCAGAACGTCAACAAGGTCGCGACCTCCGCGCAGCTGCGCTTCGACACGCGCAAGCTGACCTTGCCCGAGGACGCGGCGCTGCGCCTTGCCCGCATTGCCGGCCAGCGCATGACCAAGGACGGCGTGATCGTGATCCACGCTCAGCGCTTTCGCACTCAGGAGCGCAACCGTCAGGATGCCATCGACCGTCTCGTCGAGATCCTCAAGGAGGCCATGGTCCGGCCGACGCCTCGCCGTGCGACGCGGCCGACCTTCGCCTCCAAGCAGCGCCGGCTCGAGGGCAAGAAACGCCGCAGCGACATCAAGGCCGGCCGCGGCCGGAGCTTCGACGATTGATGCGAAAAACCTCCGGTCGCGCGAGCGACCGGAGATTTGCCGTTCGCGAGCTGGCGTCAGTAGCGCTTGCCGGCCGCAGCACCGCCGGTCGCCGCATCGTCCGTGGTGCCCTTGCGCGTCGCGCTGCCGGTGGTCCCGACGGACCCCTTCGTGCCTTTGCCCGACTTCATGCCGACCTTCTCGCCGGCTGCGCCCTGCTGTGCACCGAGATCCTCATCCTCGCTGCCTGACGCGCCTCCTTGCATGGGCTTGCTTTGTACGGTGCCGCCAGGCCTCGTCCCAGACGAGGTGCCTTGGGCGAGAACGGGCGTTGCAACGAGGGCCGCGAGAGCGCAAGCGATCGCAGAGGTCTTCACCAACTTCATCCATTTCTCCTGGAATGTCGCGATGAACCGTCGGTTGCCTTCTGCACCGTTCGCCTGCACCGGACCGGTTCATCGCAAAGAGAGTTCGAACGGCGCGGTGTGATGCAAGCCGCGTCGTGTGGTGATCGTTTAGGGTTTTCGCGGCGCTTTCGCGGAATTGTGCTCCTCATATGCGGCGGCGCGGAACATGCCAAGCATTCCCGACGGACGAGGCGCGCCGAAAATGTCCCCCATTTCGGGTGTGGGAAGCTCGACCTGACCCATGCATTTGTCGCTGCGTGGCATTACACTTGAGAATATTCGCCGAGTGAGCCTCATGCCCGTCCGCCAGCTGCCAGAACAGGTCGTCAACCGCATCGCCGCCGGCGAGGTGGTCGAACGTCCGGCGAGCGTGGTCAAGGAGCTGGTCGAGAACGCCATCGATGCCGGCGCGAGCCGCATCGACGTCTTCACCGACGGCGGCGGGCGGCGGCGGATCGGCATCACCGACGACGGCAGCGGCATGACCGCAAAAGACCTTGCGCTCGCCGTCGAGCGCCATGCCACCTCCAAGCTCGACGACGAGGACCTGCTGCAGATCCGCACCCTCGGGTTTCGCGGCGAGGCCCTGCCCTCGATCGGATCGGTGGCGCGCCTCTCCATCACCACGCGGCACGCCAGCGAGCCGCACGCCTGGGCGTTGTCGGTCGAGGGGGGCGAGAAGTCCGGGATCATGCCGGCGGCGCTGGCGCATGGCACGCGCGTCGAGGTTGGCGACCTCTTCTATGCGACGCCGGCGCGGCTCAAGTTTCTGAAGACCGACCGCACCGAGGCGGAAGCCATCCGCGAAGTGGTACGGCGCCTCGCGATGGCACGGCCCGACATCGCCTTCACGCTCGCCGGCGAGGAGCGCGCACCGGTGACCTGGACCGCGGCGCTGCCCGGCGCGGCCGGACGGCTGACCCGGCTTGGCGACATCCTCGGCGCCGAGTTCCGCAGCCACGCCATCGAGGTCCATGCCGAGCGCGAGGGCGTCGTGGTCGCCGGCTATGCCGCCGCGCCGGCGCTCACAAAGGCCAACGCGCTCGGCCAATATCTCTTCGTCAACGGCCGGCCGGTGCGCGACAAGCTCATTCTCGGCGCCGTGCGCGCGGCCTATTCCGACTACCTGCCGCGCGACCGCCATCCGGTGTTGGCGCTGTTCGTCACGCTCGATCCGCGTGAGGTTGACGCCAATGTGCATCCGGCCAAGACCGAGGTGCGCTTCCGCAATGCCGGCCTCGTCCGCGCGCTGATCGTGCATGGCTTGAAGGAAGCGCTGGCGCGCGAGGGCCGCCGCACCGCCGCCAATAGCGGCGAGAGCGCGCTGTCCTCGTTCCGCCCAGCCTTCACGCCGCCACGTCCGGCAAGCTGGGACTGGCGCGCCTCGCCAGCCGCCCCGGTGGCGCCGATGCCGTCGTTCGAAGGCGCCGCCGCGCCCGCCTTCGCCGAGCGTGCGCAGGCTGCCTTCGACGTCGGCGCGCCCAGTGCTGACGTGCGGATCGAGAGCCAACCCGCCGGCGATCTCGTCGATCGCCCGCTCGGCGCGGCGCGCACGCAGATCCACGAGACCTACATCGTCTCGCAGACCCGCGACGGCCTGATCATCGTCGATCAGCACGCCGCCCATGAGCGCATCGTCTACGAGCGGCTGAAGGCCTCGCTCGCCGCGAACGGCGTACAGCGGCAGATCCTGCTGATCCCTGAGATTGTCGAGATGGACGAGGCGACGGTGGAGCGCCTGCTGGAGCGCAGCGAGGAGCTGGCATCGTTCGGCCTTGCCATTGAAGCCTTCGGCCCCGGCGCGGTCGCGGTGCGCGAGACGCCGTCGCTGCTCGGCAAGACCAATGCCGGCGGCCTGTTGCGCGATCTCTCCGAGCACATGGCCGAATGGGACGAGGCGCTGCCGCTCGAACGCCGCCTGATGCACGTCGCCGCCACCATGGCCTGCCACGGCTCGGTGCGCGCCGGCCGCCGGCTGCGGCCGGAGGAGATGAACGCGCTGCTCCGCGAGATGGAGGACACGCCGAACTCCGGCCAGTGCAATCACGGCCGGCCGACCTATGTCGAGCTGAAGCTGAGCGACGTGGAGAAGCTGTTCGGGCGGAGGTGACGGTGCCGTAGGGTGGATTGGCCGAAGGCGTAATCCACCTCTTGAGCTTCCGCCGTGAGAGACAGTGGCGGATTACGCTTCGCTAATCCGCCCTACGCAAGAACACAAACTCCGTGTCGTCATACGCCCGCCGCTCCAGCTCCTCAAAACCTTCGGGCGTCACGAACTGCGCGGCCTTCGCCTCTTCCACCACCAGCAGCGCGCCCGGGGTGAGCCAGCCGCCGTCGCGCAGGCTCGCAAGCGCCTTCTCCGCAAAGCCCTTGCCATAGGGCGGATCGAGGAACACCAGCGAGAACGGCTCGACGGGATGCGCGGGGCCGAGATCGGTCGCATCGCGGCGATAGACCTTGGTGACGCCGCCGAGGCCGAGCGATTCCACATTGTTGCGCAGCAGCGCCCGCGCCTCCGCGCCGTTGTCCACGAACAGCGTGAACTTGGCGCCGCGTGATGAAGCTTCTATGCCGAGTGCGCCGGTGCCGGCGAAGAGATCGAGCACGCGCGCGTCCTGGATCGGATCGTCATAGGCGTGAACGAGGATGTTGAACACGGACTCGCGCAACCGGTCCGCCGTCGGGCGGATGTCACGCGAAGACGGTGAGGCGAGATTACGCCCCTTCAAACGACCGCCGACGACGCGCAACGTCAATCCTCCCGCGGCGTCAGGTCGCGTTTGCCGTGATAACCGCGCTTGGGACGGCGCGGCGGGCCGTAGCCGCTCGCCTCCATCTCGTTGCGCTCGCGCGCCTCCTCGCTGCCGGTGCGCTGAACCAGTACGCGGCGACCCTTGCGGTCGCTGATCACCGCGCGCTTGCTGGCGGGCTTCTTCTCGCCCGGTGCATCATCGGCGCGCGAAGATGATTTCGAGGGCGCGTCGAACTGCGCGCCCGACTTCTCGATCACCTTGTCGCCGAGCTGCTCGCGCAGCACGCGCGCGCGGATCTCCTCGACCTGGCCTTCCGGAATCTCGCCGAGCTGGAACGGTCCGTAGGAGACGCGGATCAGCCGGTTCACCTCGAGGCCGAGATGGGCGCAGACATTGCGCACCTCGCGGTTCTTGCCCTCGCGGATCGCGAACACCAGCCAGACATTGGCGCCCTGGTCGCGCTCCAGCGTGGCCTCGATCGGACCATACTTGACGCCCTCGATCTCGATGCCGTTCTTGAGCTGGTCGAGCTGCGCCTGGGTGACGTCGCCATGGGCGCGGACGCGGTAGCGGCGCAGCCAGCCGGTGTCGGGCAGCTCGAGCGTGCGCGCGAGGCCGCCATCGTTGGTGAGCAGCAGCAAGCCCTCGGTGTTGAAGTCGAGCCGGCCGACGCTGATCAGGCGCGGCAGGCCTTCGGGCAGATTGTCGAACACGGTCGGACGGCCCTCGGGGTCGTCATGCGTCGTCATCAGCCCGCGCGGCTTGTGGTAGAGGAAAAGCCGCGTGCGCTCGCGCTCCGGCAACGGCTTGCCGTCGACCATGACGACGTCGTTCTTGGTGACGTCGAGCGCCGGCGAATTGATCACGCGGCCGTTGACGGTGACGCGGCCCTGCGTGACCATCTCCTCGGCATCGCGGCGCGAGGCAAGCCCGGCGCGGGCCAGCACCTTGGCGATGCGCTCGCCGGCCTTCTTCGGCTTCGGCGCGTCGTCGCGGCGCGGCCGGCCCTCGAAATCACGATCGCGCTCGCGATAAGCGCCGCGGCCGCCGAAGGCGGGACGCTTCTCGAAGATCCTGCTGTCGTCCTCGTTGTCGCGGCGCGGACGGTCGCGGAAGCGGCCCTCGTTGCGGGGATGCTCCTGCCAGTCCATGCGGCCTTCGGGGCGCTGGCGTGGGCGATCGAACTGCGGACGGTCACCGCGTTCGCTGTCGCGGTCACGGGGCCGATCGAATTTCGGCCGCTCGCGGAACGGGCGGTCACCGGATGCGCGGTCGTCGCGCGAGCGAGAGAAACGCGGACGTTCATCGTCACGACCGCCCCCACGGCGCTCGTCGCGCTGACGCCAGGGCTTCTCGTCGCCGCGATCACGGCCGCCGAAATCCTTGTCGAAGCTTTTGCGTGGGCGATCCCCGCGCGGTGCGCGATCACCGCGATCGAAATTCGGGCGGTCTCCGCGCGGCTTGAAGCTACGTTCGCCACGATCCTCGCGCGGCCTGCGATCCCCACGGTCGCCGCCCCGCGAAAATTTCCGTTCGCCGTCGAACTTGCGCTCCGGGCGGTCGCCGCGCGGCGCGTAGGGCTTCTTGTTGCCGAACTTCCTATCGCTGGAGCGGCCGGCCGAGCGGGCATCGTCGCGATCCCTGCGCGGCGGACGATCGTCGCGGCCAAATGACGGGCGATCGCCGCGCGGCTTGAAGCTGCGCTCGCCGCGGCCTTCACTGCCGCGGTCGTCGCGCTTGAAGCGGGGACGGTCACTGAAATCGCGGCGCGGTGCGTCACCCTCCTCGCGGCGGCGGAATGGGCGGCTGTCGCGGTCGCCACGGGGCGGGCGGCTGTCGCGCTCGCGCTTACCCTCGCCCTTGCCCTCGAAGCCGCGCTTGGCGAATTTCTTCTCTGGCCCGCGCGGCTTGCCGCTACGGCCTTTGGGGGGGCCTCGCCGGCCGCGGGAATCGTTGTCTTTGTCGCTGTCGCGAGGCATGACTAATCTCACTTAAGGGGTGGCGCGAGCATTGTGCGCGCTCGCTGCGAGCCGCAGGCTCAGGCAAAATCGGTATCCACTCTTGCTGAAGGCGGAGCTAGTAGCAGGTTTCTGGCGATGATACGAGGCATGAAAGCCCCTTCTTTCATGGATTTGGCGCTTCTGGCGGCCGAAAATGCCGGAAAAGCGGGCGAAGTTCCTGTTGGCTGCGTAGTGGTCCGCGATCACGAGGTGATCGCCACCGGCGCCAACCGGACGCTGACCGACCATGATCCGACCGCCCATGCCGAGATCATCGCGCTGCGCGCGGCCGCCGCGAAGATTGGCAGCGAGCGGCTGGTCGACTGCGACCTCTACGTGACGCTGGAGCCCTGCACCATGTGTGCGGGCGCGATCTCGTTTGCAAGGGTGAGACGGCTCTATTACGGCGCGGCCGACCCCAAGGGCGGCGCGGTGGACTCGGGCGTGCGGTTCTTTGCCTCGCCGACCTGCCACCACGCGCCGGACGTCTATTCCGGCGTCGGCGAGAGCGAGGCGGCGCGGCTGCTGAAGGAGTTCTTTCGGGAGCGGCGGTAGGTCGGAGTCGCGTAGCCCGGATGGAGCGAAGCGCAATCCGGGACAGTGCCGCGGCGAGGAGAGAATCCCGGATTTCGCTGCGCTCCATCCGGGCTACAAGATCGTCAGGCCAAGAAGAACTCGCGCAGCGCCCTCGCTGTCACATCGGGATTCTCCTCCGTGAGGAAGTGGCCGGAATCCACCGGCATGCCGGAGGCGTTCGTGGCCCATTGCTTCCACGTGTCGAGCGGCGTCGCGGCGGCCTGGGCGATGCCGGCATTGCCCCACAGCGCCAGCATCGGAATGGTGATCTTCTTGCCGGCCTCGAAATCGGCCTTGTCGAGGTCGTAGTCGAAATAGGCGCCGGCGCGGTAATCCTCGCACATCGCGTGGATGCGGGCGGGATCGCGGAACGGGGCGAGGTAGTGCTCCAGCGCGCGCGGGTCGATCGCGTCCAGCGTCTTCGACTTGGTCTGGCTCGCCATCTTGAAGCGCAGGAAGAACTCGCCTTGGCCTGCGATCAGCGTCTCCGGCAGCGGATAGGGCTGCGCCAGGAAGGTCCAGTGATAGATCTTCAGTGCGTAGGCGCGGTTCATCCGCTCCCAGTAATTATAGGTCGGCAGGATATCGAGCACGGCGAGCTTCGACAGCCGGCCGGGATGATCGAGCGCGAGCCGATACGAGACGCGGCCGCCGCGGTCGTGGCCGGCGAGCGCGAAATGCACGTGGCCGAGGCGCTCCATCACCTCGACCATGGCTTTCGCCATGGCGCGCTTAGAGTAGGGGATGTGCAGCGCATCGCTCGCGGGCATGTCGGACCAGCCGTAGCCCGGCAGGTCGGCGATGATCAGCGTGAAGTGCTCGGCCAGCTCGGGCGCCACCTGGTGCCACATCACGTGGGTCTCGGAGAAGCCGTGCAGGAGCAGCAGCGGCGGGCCCTTGCCGCCGACGCGGGCGAAGATGCGGCCGAACGAGGTATCGATCCATTCGGCGGCGAAGCCCGGATAGAGGTCGGCGAGATCGGACATCTTGTTGCATCCTTGTTGGCCGGTGGCGGGGCCGCTCGACAAAAAGTGTCGAAAACAACCCCATGCACAGTACCGGTATTATCGTCGGGGCAACTAACCCCAACTGACGATTGCATATTCTGGAGTGTAGATGTGGCGGCGCGGTGACGCGAACGTCGCGATTCCGGACCGGCGCTTTTGGGGGCGCCGTCCGCAATGACACGCTAATTTTTGGCCTTTTCCGCCTCCACCGCCTGCCAGCCGATGTCGCGGCGGCAGAAGCCATCAGGCCAATCGATGCGGTCGACGGCCTGATAGGCGCGCGCCTGCGCTTCCGTCACGGTCGCCCCGAGCGCGCAGACATTGAGCACGCGGCCGCCATTGGCGAGGATCGCGCCGTCCTTGGCCACCGTGCCGGCGTGGAAGATCTCGACGGTATCGACCTTGGCGGCCTCCTCGAGCCCCTGGATGCGCGTGCCCTTCTGGTAGTCGCCGGGATAGCCCTTCGCCGCCATCACCACGGTGAGCGCGGATTCCTTGTGCCAGCGCAGGTCAAAGTGCTTCAGCTCCCCGTCACAGGCGGCGAGCAGCGCCGGCACGATGTCGCTCATCATGCGCAGCATCAGCACCTGGCACTCGGGATCGCCGAAGCGGACGTTGAACTCGAACAGCTTTGGCCCCTGCGTCGTCAGCATGATGCCGGCATAGAGCACGCCGCGGAACGGCGTGCCGCGCTGCTTCATGCCTGCCACGGTCGGCAGGATGATTTTGGCCATGATCGCGTCGTGGACGGCGGGCGTGACCAGCGGCGTCGGCGAATAGGCGCCCATGCCGCCGGTGTTCGGGCCGACGTCGTGGTCGAACACGCGCTTGTGGTCCTGGGCGGAGGCCAGCGGGATGGCCGTTTCGCCGTCGCACAGCGCAAAGAAGCTGATCTCGCGGCCGGGCAGAAACTCCTCGATCACGACCTCGGCGCCGGCCTCGCCGAAGGCGCCCTCGAACATCATGGCGATGGCATCCTCGGCCTCGCGCACGGTCTTGGCGACCACGACGCCCTTGCCGGCGGCAAGGCCGTCGGCCTTGACCACAATCGGCGCGCCCTGGCTCTGCACATAGGCGCGCGCGTCATCGGCGTTGGTGAAGCGCTTGTAGGCGCCGGTCGGAATGCCGAACTCGGTGCACAGCGCCTTGGTAAAACCCTTGGAGCTTTCGAGCTGGGCCGCCACCTTGCTCGGCCCGAACGCCTTGATGCCGGCTTTGGTGAGATCATCGACGATGCCGGCCGCCAGCGGCGTCTCCGGCCCGACCACCACGAGCGCGACCGCGTTTTGCTTGCAGAACTCGATCACCGCGCCATGGTCGGCCACATCGAGCGCCACGCATTCCGCCTCGCTGGCGATGCCGGCATTGCCGGGCGCGCACCAGAATTTGGTCACCAGGGGAGAGGCCGCGATCTTCCACGCCAGGGCATGTTCGCGGCCGCCGGAACCAAGCAGGAGAATGTGCATCGAAGGCTCAGAATAAGGGGTTTTGCTGGGGGCGGAGGTCGCATGAATCGGGGTGGGGCTCAAGAGGAAACGGCGCGAACTCCCCGCCATTCGATGTGCTCGATCATTCCAGGCGCTTGCTGGCGAATGACTTTTCGCCATGCGAGCGATCGGCTACACGGGAATTGCATTTCCCCGTGTGCTCGCGGGCGCTGATCCAACAAGGCCCAAAGAATGACTGAGAAGCCGCAAGCGGGCGCGCCCGCCCTGGAGAAAGGGCTGGACCTTCTGGAGGCGCTGGCGGGCGCTGCACGCGGGATGAGCCAGAAGCAACTCGCCGAACGCGTCGGGCGCTCCGTCAGCGAGATCTTCCGGATGCTGGTGGCGCTGGAGCGCCGGGGCTATGTCGCGCGCGACCCCGCGACCGGCGAATACACGTTGACGCTGAAGCTGTTCCGGATCGCTTCGCAATTCCCGCCGACCGAGCGGCTGCTGAAGGCGGCGCTGCCGGTGATGGAGCAGCTCGCCTCGCGCGTCCAACTGTCCTGCCACCTGACGGTGCTGCACGGCGAGCAGTTCATGGTGATCGCCCGGATCGAGCCGGAATGGTTGATGGGCTGGTCGGTCAAGGTCGGCGCGGTGTTTCCGCTCACCCAGCAATACGCGTCGGCGAAGGTTCTGGCGGCCTTTCAGCTCGAGGGCCGGCGCCAGGAGCTGGCGCAGGTCATCGCGACCAATGACCGGATCAGCACCAAGAAGGCGCTTGCGGCGCTCGACCGCATTTCCTCGGAGGGTGGAAACTTCTCCAATGACGATGGCTATACGCGCATCCTTGCCTATAGCTGCCCGATCATCGAAGCCTCCGGCCGGGCAGTGGCCGCGATGACCGTCCCGCTGGTGAGGCAGGATCAAATCCCCGCCGCGGAAGCCAGCGCCATCGCCGCGGAGCTGCGCAGCGCGGCCAGGATCGTATCCGAGAAGATCGGCGGCGTTTCCTAGGACGTGGACGCATAAACGTCGGCTTACCAGTAAAGCGGAAGCTCGGACCTTTGGGCGTGATCGGCAGCTTGTGACCCGATGGCGAAGTTCGGTTTGGTTCAGATATGGTCAGCTGATCGGGGGGACAACGGAAGTGACGCAGGGTCGTTCGAGCCGGCTCTTTTGACCAGAGCGGACATTTGCGCCTGCCTGCTACGGTCGGCTTCGCTCATTGGGAGGTGAATGAAGCAGGGCAGTCTTGTGCCTTCACTTCCCCAGTCGGAGAGCCGCTCTGCTCGAACTCGGCGGAGGGACAGTTCGGAGGTGCACGCTAGCGGGCATTTGAGTGGCCGTGCTGCAAGGGCTTGCAGTTGAGGTCTGCGATTTTAGGAACGTCGGACGCAAAAGCAAGTTGCGGCATCAAACAGACTTCAAGGATCAACGTCATGGCCAACTCTCCCGAAATGGTTCATTCAAGCCACCGCACGCCCCCTCAGACGAGCGATGTCGTTCCCGCCGACGAAATTCGCACAATCATGTTGAATCAGGTTGCGTGGGGCGCGGTTTTCGCGGGTGCAGCCATCGCGCTTGTGATGCAGATTATTCTAAACATGATCGGCCTTGGCGTGGGTTTATCCACGGTAGACGTTGGGGAAGGTAGCACGCCCAGCGCAAGCTCGATGTCGGTTGGTGCAGGTATCTGGTTTATAGTTTCCGGCATTCTGGCTGCGGCACTGGGCGGCTACATAGCCGGTCGGCTTTCTGGCAAGGCGTCTGCTTCAACGACGGCTTATCATGGATTAATGTCATGGGCAGTCTCAACGCTGGCGGTGATGTATCTGCTTTCTTCCGCCGCTTCCGGCTTGGCTGGTGGCGCTCTCAGCACAGCATCTTCCGCTTTGGGCGGAGCGGGCAAAGCGCTGGGAGGGTCGGTCCAAACGTCAGTTCAAGCGGCAGCGCCTACGCTGAACAATGTTAGCGACCCGATGGCTGCCATCGAAAGCAAAGTTAAAGGCGCCTCGGGAGGGCAAGATCCCGCCGCGCTTCGTGATGCCGCGGCCACAGCCGTCCGCGCGGCGCTAACGGGTGACGCTTCTCAGCAGGCAGCGGCTAACGACAAGGCAGCCGAGGCTCTAGCCAAGGCTCAGAATATATCTCAAGACGAAGCAAAGGCGCAGATCAGTCAGTACCAACAGCAATATAAGGATGCGGTAGCCAAGACGAAGGAGCAGGCAAAGCAGGCGGCGGATACAGCTGCCAAGCGCGTCTCACAAGGTGCATTGTTCGCGGCAGTGGCATTGTTACTGGGCGCTTTGGCGGCGTTCTTTGCAGGCCAAGCCGGTGCGGTGAATCCAACAGTGTCGGCGCAAATCTCCCGTCGTTGACAACAGCAACCCGAGAAATTGACTTCTCTTGAACAACCAAGTTCGTCAGCTCACCGAAAGGCGTCGCTTCAGCGCTTTGTCCCTCGTTCGTTGAGGCAGGCGACCTGATCATGCATCATCTCTGGCAGATGATCAGGAACGTGGTCGCGCGCGGACGAGCGGCTCCAAACGATCGTCTTTGGCGACCGTGGCTTCATTCGCGGCATGGATGGTTACGCAATCGCTCCGGGTTTTGTCGGACTAAGGACGAGGTGAGTGTTCGATAAGCTGATTTGCAGCCTGACAGTATGCTCGCATCGCCGCCGGTCCAAATCTAAGAGCGGTAGCTCCAAGCTCGCGTCGTTGCCCGGCAGCCCCGTCTATAGCGAGCGCTTCGCAAACCTTGCGAAAAAAATTAAGAACGATGCGTTGTCTCTGGCGTTGGGCGCACGTCCATAGAGGAGGCAAACATGCAAGGACAATGCGTGGTAGCAGTATACAACTCTCGTAACGATGCAGAGGAAGCGTACCGTGCTGTGGTCGGTTCAGGCGTTCCAGCAGATCATGTGAGGCTGAGCAATCAGCCATCACAGTCAAGCAGCGAAAGAGCAAGCGAAAGCTCGGATGGAGGAAGTTTCTGGGACTGGCTGTTTGGAAGCGATGTACCGGCAGACGAGCGCCGCCTGTATGAAAGCCACATGGAAAGGGGCGGCACCGCATTGTCGGTGCTAGTGGATGCTCCCACCATGGCCGATCTCGAACGCATCGAAGGTGTGCTGCAGGAGTACAATCCGGTCGAGATCCACGAAGAAAATGGGGGCGGCTCGACAGCGGTCGGAAGCGGAGTGTCAGGACCCTCGGTGAGGCAAGAAGGGTATGACTCTCAAGGCCACGAACCCGAGAAGGTTATCCCTCTCCCGGAAGAAGAATTGAAGGTGGGCAAACGGGCCACCGAAACCGTCAAGCATATAAGAACTTACGTAGTCGAGGAGCCTGTACAAAAGGACGTACAACTGCGCGATGAGCGAACTGTCATCGAGCGCCGTCCAGCTACGGGAGCTGCGACAGGGCAACCAACGGAACGGGAGTACGAGGTGCGAGAGCTGCATGAGGAGCCCGTAGTCCAGAAGGAGACTCGAGCCGGTGAAGAACTGGTGGTACGCAAAGAAGCGGCCGAACGTACTGAGAGAGTTGCTGATACGGTGAAGAAAACCAGGGCCGACATCGACAAGACTGAGCGTTGAGCTAGCTGATCAACCGCCGGCATCAAAGATCGGCAGTGGCGAGTGAGGGCGGCTTTGGGCCGCTCTCACTTGCTCGGATATTAAGATAGTCGTGCGTCAGAGCGAAAGCGCCAGCACTTCATCGGCCTCACAGCTGTTGGCTCACATGCACGGTAGATCGGACGCGGGGGCCGTGCTCACTTCGACCGCCGCTTGTGGCCCTTAGGCGAGGTTCAGGCGGCGTACACGTTGGTTGGGACAGAGCGGGAGCGACCGGCCGAGCTTCCAAACGGCGCTGATGACCCGAAGGCGACATCGACCAAACGTCTAATCGGCCCTTCAACTCACCTGTGTGCCCTTATGGTATTGTATCCCTTCCGAGAACTCGATGGAGGGAAGGATGGACATCCGATGGAAATTGACGGCGCCGGGTGAAGCGTTCAACGCGCACGACTTGGATTCCATCATGGAGTTCTTTGCTGACGATTGTATCTTGGAGATGCCGAGGGGAAGCAAGCCTTGGGGCTCCCGCTTCGAAGGCAAACGCAACGTACGAGACGGGCTCGCGACGCGCTTTGAAGGCTTGCCGGATGTTCACTACGGCGACGCCGAGCATTTTGCGGATACGATGGCAAACACGGGCATTTCAAAATGGACGCTCACGCTCTAACCGGCGGTCATGCCGGCATCGACGATCCAGGCCGCGCCGTTCACGTGAGCAGCCTCGTCGGATGCGAGGAAGGCAACGATGTTCGCGACGTCCTGCGGTCGTCCGTGCGCGCTCGCAGCATTTCGACGCATTGTGATGGCGCCCTCGCGCGCCTGGCCTTCCAACTCCCGGATCATGCGCGACTCGACCGGACCGGGCAGAACGGCGTTGACCCTGATCTTCGTTCCGGCGACATCGAGCGCTGCCGTGCGCGTCAGTCCGAGCACGGCGTGCTTGGAGGCGACGTAGCCTGCGAGCCCTGCACGTCCGCGGATCGCGGACGTCGATGCGGTGTTGATGATCGCGCCCGTCCCGCGTTGCATCATCCTGGCGATCACGTGCTTGAGGCCGAGAAAAACGCCCTTGACGTTCACCTGCAGCAATTGATCGAACGTTTCGTCGGGATATTCGTGAAGAGGAGCGACGACGCCCTCGATGCCCGCGTTGTTGGCGAAGATGCCGATCGGCCCCAGACGTGCTTCGGTCGCCTCTACGAATGCGATCGTATCCTGAGCGAGGGAGACATCCGCGCGGATGGCGAGCGCCCTTGCCCCGGCCTTCTCGACCAGCTGTGCGGTGGCGCGTGCAGCCGCTTCGTCGCGGTCGACGATCGCGACCGCAGCGCTCATCTGCCCCAACTTTAGCGCAATGGCGCGCCCGATATCGCCCCCGCCGCCCGTGACCAGCGCGACCGGCCGATCCGTGCCACTCACGACTTCAGGAACTCGCAGCCGCCATCCGCCACAGGCCGCCAGGCCTCGGACGGCGCGATGGTCTTGACCAGCTTGTAATAGTCCCAGGAATATTTGGAATCGCTGGGGGTCTTCACCTCGAACAGATACATGTTGTGCAGCTTGCGACCGTCGGCGCGCACGCTACCCTTGCCGAAAAGAGGATCGTCGGTCGGCAGCTTCTTCATCTGTTCGACCACCGCCTTGCCGTCGCTGGAGGCGCCAAGCGCATCAACGGCCTTCAGATAATGCAGCGTCGTGGCGTAGGCACCCGCATGCAGCGCGGTCGGATAGCGGCCGTTGTTGCGCGGCGCGAATCGCTTGGTCCAGGCACGCGTATCGTCATTCAGATCCCAATAGAAAGCTTCGGTGAACTGCAGCCCCTGCGCAATCTTCAAGCCGAGCGAATGCACGTCGCTGAGATACAGCACCGTCGCCACCACGCGCTGGCCGCCTTGCGGAATCCCGAATTCGACGGCCTGCTTGATGGAGTTGATGGTGTCGCCGCCGGCGTTGATCAATGCGATGATTTCCGCCTTCGAAGACTGCGCCTGCAACAGGAAGGATGAGAAATCCTGCGTGTTGATCGGCGTGCGGACGCCGCCGAGAACCTTGCCGCCGAATTTCTGCACGACGTTCTTGATGTCGCCCTCCATGGCATGGCCGAAGGCATAGTCGGCCGTGAGCAGGAACCAGCTCTTGCCGCCGCTCTCGACGACGGCGCGCGCGACACCCGACGAGAGCGCGTAGGTGTCGTAGGTCCAGTGCACGAGATTGGGCGAGCAGGACTTGCCGGTCAGGTCCGACGACGAGGCGCCGGAGACCAACAGCGTCTTGTTGTTCTGCTGCACGACGTTGCGCACCGCGAGGGCGACGGCCGAGTTCGGCGCATCGACGATGACATCGACGCCTTGCCGGTCGATCCACTCGCGCGCGATGTTGGCGCCGAGATCGGCCTTGTTCATGTGGTCGCCGCTGATGATCTCGATCGGCCGGGTCACCTTGGGAGACGACGCCTGGAAATCCTCGACCGCCATTTTGGCCGCCAGCAGCGAGCCCGGACCAGTGACATCGGCATAGAGGCTGGACATGTCCGTCAGCACGCCGATGCGGAGCGGCTTTGCCTCCTGCGCCCGTGCACCGAACCCCGACATGCCCAGCGCCAATCCGCCGGCGCCAGCCAACAGCCGGCGGCGGCTCACCCGAAATCGTGCTGCCATGTGCAGACCCTCCTTTGCCTTGTGCGTGTTTCTTCCCAATTTTCGCCGCCCGCATGTACATGGCACGCAGGCTGATCTTGTCGTTCAGGGCGTGAGGCGCTCGATGAGCCTGCGGTCCTCGACCTCGAATCCGCCGCCATAGACGTCCGACACCATGAAATGCGCGCCGAGGATTTCCGGCTCGAGCTCGGCGATCGGATCGTACGCGCTGGCGTGCAGCGTCATCGCGGCGCGGCCCGGCACCGGCTTGGAATATTTCAACGGCGTGCGGCGATAGGCGATGTCCGCATAGGCCGTGCCGAGCCGCTCGGGATGCGGCAGACGGCGCACATGGATCTCGCCGGCCGGCAGCTCTTCGCCGTCGACGATGCGGACGACCGGCGCGGACGGATCCGGCGTGAAGGAGAAATCGGCGAGCGGAATGCCGCGGCGGCGGACCCATCCAGTGATCGATCCATCGGCATGCTCGTCGAACGCGTAGTGCGCATCTTTCTTGGTGTAGCCGAACACTTCGCGTCCGGCGCAGATCCCCATGGGATCGCTGCAGTACATGAAGATATGCGTCTCGGTGAACAGCCCCTTGTAGCGCACGGGTACCGAGATCATCAGATCGAACATCTCGCCCGCGTGCACGGCGAGGGAATGCCCAGGCGAACGCATGAAACGAAAGGCCACGCGGTCGCTGGCGATTTCGAACGGCGTCTCTGCGAGCAAGGTCGCGACCTTGCCGGGCGCGACACGGGTCATGATCTCGACGGTGCGCAAGGTGCAGCCCCACTCCACCGGATAAGCCGGCGAATAGGGCGGATTGACCCCGCTATTCGGCTTGAGCTGGTACTGCCCGAACATGCGTCCGCGCGGGTCGTCGGGATCGGTGACCACAGCCATGGGGCCGCTTCCTCTGATTTATATATGATCTGTAAATTTCATATATGAAATTTAGGTCGAGTCAAGTTGCCTTCCAAGCTGCGGTTCCTTGGGTCTACCGAATCGATTGGCGCTGCGGCGCGAAAATCCTTAACGTCGGGCCTGACCCCGAAATGCCGAATCGTTTGCTATGCCGCCTGCGGAACAACTGCTCAACGCGCCTGAATTCACCGTCTCCGAACTGTCCCTGTCCCTGAAGCGGACGGTCGAGGACGCCTTCGGCCATGTCCGCGTCCGCGGCGAGATCTCCGGCTTCCGCGGGGCGCATTCCTCCGGCCATTGCTATTTCGCGCTCAAGGACGAGAGCGCCAAGATCGAGGCGGTGATCTGGAAGGGCGTGCATAGCCGGATGCGCTTCAAGCCCCAGGAGGGGCTCGAGGTCATCGCCACCGGCAAGCTGACGACCTATCCGGGCTCCTCCAAGTACCAGATCGTGATCGAGGCGCTGGAGCCGGCCGGCATCGGCGCGCTGATGGCGCTGATGGAGGAGCGCAAGAAGAAGCTCGCCGCCGAGGGCCTGTTCGACGAGGCGCGCAAGCAGCTGCTGCCGTGGCTGCCGGAGGTGATCGGCGTCGTGACCTCGCCGACCGGCGCCGTCATCCGCGACATCCTGCATCGGCTGGAGGACCGCTTTCCCCGCCGCGTGCTGGTGTGGCCGGTCAAGGTGCAGGGCGACGGCTCGGCCGAGCAGGTCGCGGCCGCGATCCGCGGCTTCAACGCGCTCTCCGAGGGCGGCAGGATTCCGCGGCCCGATGTGCTGATCGTCGCGCGCGGCGGCGGCTCGCTGGAGGACCTCTGGTCGTTCAACGAGGAGATCGTGGTGCGCGCCGCGGCCGAGAGCATGATCCCGCTGATCTCGGCGGTCGGGCACGAGACCGACATCACGCTGATCGATTTCGTCGCCGACAAGCGCGCGCCGACGCCGACGGCGGCGGCCGAGATGGCCGTTCCCGTTCGCAGCGACTTGTTCGTCGAGGTGGGCGATCTCGCCCGTCGCACCCGCGCCTGTTGGCAACGCGCCCAGGAGAGCCGCCGCAGCGAGCTGCGCGCCGCCGCGCGCGCGCTGCCGGCGGCCGGCGACCTGCTCGCGATCCCGCGGCAGCGGCTGGATTCGGCGGGCGCGTCCCTGCCCCGCTGCCTCAAGGCCAACACGCATGCGCATTTCCGCAGGTTCACCGCGGCAAGCTCGAAGCTGACGCTGCGGGTGCTGCACGGCCAAATCTCGCAGGCCGATCATCGGCTCACCGTGTGCGGCGAGCGGCTTGGTCTCTCCACGCGCTCGCTGCTGCGGCGGCGGCGGGACCGCTTTGCGGGACTGGAGGTGCGGCTGCGGGCCTCAAAACTTGCGAATGCGCAGGCGCAGCGCAACGCGATTGCCCGCCAGCGCGAGCGCACGCATCGTCTGACTGAGCGGGCGCAGCGCGCGCTGGTCACGCTGCTGCACCGGCTCGAGGCGCGGGTCGAGAACAGCGGCAAGCTGCTCTCCGCGCTGTCCTATCGCAGCGTGCTCGCGCGCGGCTTTGCGCTGGTGCGCGACGAGGCCGGCCATCCCGTGCATGCGGCGGATGCGATCGGCCCCGGCGCGCGGATCGAGATCGAGTTCGCGGACGGCCGCGTCGGCGCGACGGCGGATGCGGATCGTGCGGCGCCCGCGGAGAGGCGCGCACCGGCGCAGCCGAAGCCGGCTGCGGAGACGAAGCCCGCGCCGAGGCGATTGGTCAAGCCGGTGGATCAGGGCAGCTTGTTCTGAGGAGGGAGGACGGGCTCTATCCGCGTCATTGCGAGGAGCCCTTGCGACGAAGCAATCCAGACTGCTTCCGCGGAGGGAGTCTGGATTGCTTCGCTGCGCTCGCAATGACGATGTGGCGACAGCGCGTCGCCCATTCAAATCTACTTCAGCGGCACGATAATCCCGCCTCGATCGTGGTCCAGAAGCCGCAATGGTCCGGCGCGCGGTGGGGGCCGGCGTGGGCTTCGAACAGCAGGATCGCGACGGTGAAGACGATCAGGGCGGAGGCGAAGAGCGTGATGCGGCCATGCATGTGAGATGCGTTTAATCGACATCGTGGTCGAATGATGGCGCGGGCACGTGCTACGGCACCGCCATCACCGCGCCAGCCATTGCGCGACGTCCTTCTGCGAGGCGGCGCGGGCTTCGGCATCTCCGTGCTCGGGCGCGGCGGCTGCGTGCAGCGGCGCGCCGGCCCGGTCGAAATCGTGATCGGCGCCGGGATAGACCACGATGCGCGCCAACGCGCTGCGGCCGCGCGCCCCGTCCACCATCTGGCGGCAGGCCGGCGGCGACGACACCTCGTCATCGGCGCCGATCAAGACCAGCGTCGGCACCCGCGTGCTCCAGCCGAGGCCCGCCGAGATCCGGCAATCCGGATAGAACGCGATGGCGGCGCGGAAGTCCGGACCGGGATCGCGCCCCGCGCTCTGCGGACGCACGGCCCAGAGCAGCGCGCTCGCACCATTGGCCCAGCCGATCAGGCTGACGCGGTCCTGCGCCACCCAAGCCTGCTGCATCAGCCAGGCGCGCGCGGCCGCGATATCGCCGACGCGTTCGCGCCGCGCCTTGACGTGCATCTCCTTGACGCGGCATTGCGGGCCGAGCTCGCGCGAGCCGTAGCTGTCGGGCAGCAGCACGGCATTGCCCGCCTTAAGCAGGCGCTCGGCCCATTCGCGATAGCGCGGCAGCACGGGATCGGAATGGCTACCCAGCCCGCCGCAGCCGTGCAGCGCGATCACCGCCGGAAACGGCCCCTTGCCCTCGGGCTTGTAAAGCTGCGCATGGAGCACCCCGGACGCCAGCGGAATCTCGACCGGCTGCGGCGCCGGGGCGGCGCGCGCGGCCGACATCAGCAGCGTCAGGAACAAAGCGGCGAGGCGAAGGCGCATCGGACTCTGCGGCAGGAGCTGCCGGAACCGGCGCCCCTTCGACTGAAGCCTTATCATGCGAAAACGGCGGCAAATCATCACGAACCGGTGGGTTTAACGGGCGGACAAGCCACCCCATCTATGCTACATCCCGTCCAACACATCGTGCCTTCCACGGCTTTCCATGGAGAGGCCTCCCACGGAGACTTTCGACCGTGCTGAACAAGTTCGGCCCCTCGGGCCATGGCGAAGCGCAGGTGCAATATCTCGACGGCGATTTCCGCGTGATCTCGCCGGGGACCTTCGTGCGCTGCGCGATCACCGACGTCCGCATCCCGCTCGACGAGCTGAAGTACTGGAGCGTCGATCTGCAGGAGGCCTATGCCACGCCCACCGCGGTGCTGCAGCGGCATTTTCCCGGCGCGCTGAAGCAGCCGTGATCCTTCGGCCCTCGCAACTCTCGTAAGGCGGGTAAAACCGGCAGACCTATAATGCCGGCGGTAACAATTGCAGGGTGCAATTCCATCTGACTTCTCCTGGATGCGGCTTCATTCAATAGGATTGCGGCCATGAATGCCGGCTGAATGTTCGCCGATATCTAAAATTGTCAGGCTTCCATTGGGGCCCATTTAAGCCGGCCCGCACCACATTGCCTCGGGATAAAGTGGCAAGCGGGCAGGAAGCATGGACCTCCGGAGAATTTTCAGCCGTTCGTTCGGTGTACCTTCGAGCGCAAAGGATCACTTGCTCGAACGGTTCATCCGCGACGAGCAGGGCAGCTACGTGCTCATTTCTGCGCTGCTCATGCCGGTCCTGGTCGGCACCGCCGGCCTCGGAACGGAAGTGGGCTGGTGGTACTACAAGCACAAGAACATGCAGAGCGTTGCCGATTCCGGCGCGGTCAGCGCTGCGACGGCTGCCAGTGCAGGCGGCGACCCCCGGTCCGAAGCCAAGGCGGTCGCGGCAAATTATGGCTACACCGACGGCGCGAACGACGTCACTGTCACGGTGAACCAGCCACCGAAAACAGGCAGTCAGGCGTCGAACGCACAGGCCATCGAAGTCATCGTCAGTCAACCGCAGCGTCGGCTGCTGTCCGCCTTGTTCGGTTCGGACCGCGTACCAATCACCGCGCGCTCGGTCGCGCTGCCCAACTCCGGGACGGGCTGCGTCCTTGCGCTCAACAGGAGCGCAAGCCCCGCTGTCAACGTTAGCGGCGGCAACCAGCTCAACCTGATCAAGTGCAATCTCTACAGCAACTCGAGCGCAAGCCCCTCGCTCAACGTCGCCGGCAGCGCCTCGGTCGCGGCGAACCAGGTCGGCGTGGTTGGCGACGTCTCCGGCGCGAGCAGCATCACGGCGACCAACGGAATCAAGACGCACATCACGCCCGTCGCCGATCCCTACGCCGACGTCACTCCCCCGATGCGGCCGAGTTGCAGCAATGCCAAGATCACGGTCAACGCCAACGGAAAGACAAACTCGCTCGACCCCGGCTGCTACATGGGCAGCATCACGGTCAACGCCGGCGCAGTCCTGAACCTCAATCCCGGCATCTACTATCTTGATGGCGCCAGCTTGAGCGTCGCCGGAAATGCCACCATCACCGGCAGCGGCGTCACCCTGGTGTTCACGGGCTCCGGAAGCGACTGGGGCACCGCCTCGATCGGCAGCAACGCGAGCGTCGACCTGACCGGGCCGACCAGCGGCCCAACGAAGGGCATCGTCATGTACGGCGACCGCAACATGCCGGCCGGGACCAATTTCAATCTCACCGGCGGTGCTACGCAGAATTTCGGCGGTGCCATCTACCTGCCAAAGGCCAATCTCAGCTTCAGCGGCGGCAACGGCACCAGCACATCCTGCACCAAGATCATCGCGGATACGCTGACGTTCAGCGGCACGTCGAACCTGCAGGTCAATTGCACCGCGCTCGGCACCGCGACGATCGGTTCGCAAACCGCGCAGCTCGTCGAATGAGGTTTGGAGCGATGCAGATCCAGAGTTTCTCATTTAAGCTTGGCCGTCGATTGCTCGGTTCTCTGGCGCGGCATGTGCGAATCGCTGCCGGCGATCAACGGGGCGTCGCGGCAGCCGAATTCGCCATCCTGGTTCCCCTGCTGTCCCTGATGGTCGTCTCGGTCACGGACATCGGGCTCGCGCTCTATCGCAAGATGCAGGTCGAAAATGCCGCGCAAGCGGGAGCCCAGTACGCGATTGCGCGCGGCTTCGACACGAGCGGCATCGCGAACGCCGTCGCAAGTGCCACCAGCGCGACGAACATTACCGCTTCACCTCCGCCGGTCCAGTTCTGCGGATGTCCGACGAGTGCGGGCGTGAGCGCCACCAGCTGCGGAACGGTCTGCACCGGCGGTGCGCCGGCCGGGACATATACGACGGTCTCGGCGCAAGCGACGTACTATACGATCATCGACTATCAGATCGTGGCGGCTACCTACACATACACCGCGCAGTCCACCACGAGGCTGCAGTGAAGCTCACCGCATTATGGCAGGACACGCGGGGCACCACAGCGCTGGAATTTGCGCTGACCGCTCCCGTGTTCTTCCTGTTCATATTCGGGATCATCGAATGCGGATTGCTGTTCTGGACTCAGCTCGGAATCCAGCATGGCAGCGAAATGGCCGCGCGCTGCGCGAGCGTCAACAACACGCTCTGCCCGAGCAGCAGCGCGATCACGACCTACGCTGCCCAGCAGGCCTACGGCCTCACGCTCCCCCCGGGGACATTCACCTTTGCCACGGCCGCATGCGGCAACCAGGTCAGCGCGAGCTATTCATTCGAGTTTCCGCAGATCATCAACCTGTCTCCGATCACGCTGACCGCGCGAGCCTGCTTCCCGAGTTGAGGTCGCCGACAGAAAAATGGATTCTGCCATGCCAATCGCTTGCGTTCTACATTCCTTGCAGCCGTGGGTGAGTCGTTTCGCCCTGTGGTTGGATTCTTTGTTGCAATTCCGCGCCCTAGAGTTGTTTGATGAAGTTCTGCTGAAACAAAGCACTGCTATAGTGCAGGTTAGGTAATTGGCCCTGTTCTTTTTTATCGCACAGACGATCAGGTCAACCAAACAGCCATCGAGCGTTGGAATTGGCGCGGTCTGTGAACGGGCTCATATCGAAGAGCCATCTGACGGGCGACGATCACCTTGAAAATTCGCGGTGGAATATCTGTAAATCGACAATCAAGCGATGGGGGTGATCATGCCCGCCATTTTCGACCTGCTCTATCGTGAATATTGCCGCGCCCGTCTCGCTGAGATGCGCAAACAGCTTCTGATCGCAGCTGAGCGCGCTGAAGCTGTCGCACCGGATCATTATCCCGCGACGCTGAGTGACGATGAGAGAACGGACTCGCACCGCAAGACCGGTCTCGGCCTGCCGAATTGAAGCGGCTCCAAGACCGGCGATCACTCCCGCGTAGCAGTGACCAAGCAATTGGCAACAGTTTGGGAGACGGCAATGAATACACCCGAATGCTACACCGTCGTCGTCGCCTGCATGTCGTGCCTGACCATCATCGGATTGATGGCCGCCGGCGCGTGGTGAGCATGGCTCGTTGCAGACATGATTCCGACTTCGACATGAGTACAGCCGCCGCGTCGTCCGACGGCGGCGGCTGCACTTTGGATCCGCAGATCAGCTTTCCGGCGGCGAGTACGACACGTTTCGCGACCAGGGCAGAGACGTTGCCTCACGTTGCGAGATCAGCGCGCACTGAACCTTCGCTCGCGCGCTCTGTATAGATGATCGCTGATCAATTGCCGCAGCTTCGCCAGGTCATCGAACTCGAGCTGAACGGCGAACGGCACGATGCCGTCAGGCACGCCTGCGCTGACGCGCAAGCGTGCAAGATCCTTTTCCGTGGTCACCAGCGTGAGCTGCTCGCGCTGCGCCTCCGCTGCGAGCGCTGCGATCTCGCCTTCCGAAAACATGTGGTGGTCGGCGAAGGCGCGCGTGCGAACGACGTCGATCCCGCTCGCACGCAGGGTACGGAAGAAACGCTCTGGATCGCCGATGCCGGCGAAGGCGAACACCCGCTTGCCGAGCAGCTGCGCGAGCGAGGCCGCATCCGGCTTCAGGCGCGCGCGCAGCTCGGGCTTGTTCCGCTTGGCGATCTCCGCCGCGACGTCGTTGGCGGCATTGCCGTCGCCGATCAGCACCAGCGCATCGGTGCGCGCGAGCTGCGCCGCGAGCGGTGCGCGCAGGGGCCCTGCGGGAAACACCTCGCCGTTGCCGAGGCCGCGCTCGCCGTCAATCACGATCAACGAGGCATCCTTGAACAGAGCAGGATTCTGGAAGCCGTCATCCATCAGGATCACGGTGGCACCTTGCGACTTCGCCAGCGCGACGCCGTCGAGGCGGTCGCGCGCGACCACGACCGGGACGTCACGCGACATCATCAGGGGCTCATCGCCGACGTCGGCCGCATCGTGACGCTCGCGGTCCACCATCACCGGACCCTTCAGGCGCCCGCCATAGCCGCGGCTGAGCACGACCGGCGTCTCGCCGAGCTCGCGCAAGAGCTTGGTCAAGGCCAGCACGGTCGGGGTCTTGCCGGCACCGCCGACATGGTAGTTGCCGACACAGATCACGGGGATGCCGGCGTCCACGCCCTGGCGCAGCATGCGCCGTGCAGTGAACGCGCCGTAAAGCGCACCGAGCGGCCATAGCGCGTACGATTGAAGGGAGCGTGGCCGGTACCAAAAGGCCGGCTCACGCATTGGCGGCCCCCATCTCGATCCGCAATTGCAGCAGATACGGCTCGAGCGCGGTCATGGTGCGATCGAGCGCACCGCCAAGCTGCTCGACCACGCCCGTGCCTGCGCGCTGCATCTTGTCGCGCATGGTGGGATCGGCCAGCAACTGGCCGAGCTGCTTGACGAGCGCCTCCTGCGTGTCGGCTTGCCGCGCCCCGCCGCTGGTATCGAGCGCTTCATAGACGTCGGCAAAGTTGAACACGTGCGGACCGTGGACGATCGCGGCGCCCAGCTTGATCGCCTCGATCGGGTTCTGCCCGCCATGGTGGATCAGCGATCCGCCCATGAACACGATTCCCGAGAGCCGATAGAACAGGCCGAGCTCGCCCATGGTGTCGGCGACATAGACGTCGGTCGTCGCGGTCGGCAGCTCCTCGCGCGAGCGCAAGCTGGGCTTCAGGCCCGACGCCGTGACGAGGCCTGCGATCGATGAGCCGCGATCCGGGTGCCGCGGCACGATCACGGTGAGAAGCTGCGGGAAGAAGCCGACCAGGCTGCGATGCGCCGCGACCAGCATCTCGTCCTCGCCCGGATGGGTCGAGGCCGCGACGATGATCGGACGCCCGCGCGTCATCGCCATCAGCCGTTCGAGCTTGGCGGGGTCGGCCGGCGGCGCGGGCACGTCGAGCTTGAGATTGCCCGTCGTCGCGACGTCGCGGCCGCCGAGCGCGGCAAAGCGCTCGGCATCTTTCCTCGACTGCGCAAGACAGATGTCGAACCGCGACAGCAGCGCCGAGATGGTGCCGTGCATGCGGCGCCAGCGCGGGAAGGAACGCGGCGACATCCGCCCGTTGATCAGCACCATCGGCACCCGGCGCGCCGCGCCGGCGAGGATCAGGTTCGGCCACAAATCGGATTCAATGAACAGCGCCAGCGACGGCTTCCAATGATCGAGGAAGCGCGCGACGTAGCGCGGCGAGTCATACGGCACGTATTGATGGATGACGTCGGGGGGAAAGCGTTTTGCGACGACCGCGGCCGAGGTGACCGTGCCCGAGGTGAGCAGGATGCGCAGATTGAGATCGCGCAGGCGCTCGATCAGGGCGGCCGCCGCCAGGACCTCGCCGACGCTGGCACCATGAATCCAGACCAACGGGCCGTGCGGCCGCACGTCGGCGGACAGGCCGCGCCGCTCGCCGACGCGGGCGGGATCCTCCTTGCCCTGCTTCAGCCGCCGCTTGATCAGCGCAGGCGCGAGTGGCACCAGGCCGGCGGCCAGGCGCCGATACATCCGCAGCGTGATCGGCAGCGCAATGGGCAGCGACTTAGGCATCTTCCGGTCCCGGGCGGCCGAGCTGCGCATAGGCGCGCCGGGTCGCCTCGTTCAACGTGTCTTCCAGCTCCTGTCGCAACGTCTCCATCATGGCGGCGTCGGCATCTGCGGGAACGTGGATTTCCTTGATGCCGACCAAAGCGCCCCGCCCGAATGGCAAATTGATGGTGGTGCGATCCCAGTTCTTGAGCCGGACGAAGCGGCTGGTCGCCATCGCGAAAGGCATGATCGGCCGTCCCGATTCCCGTGCCAGCATGATAATGCCGAGCCCGACCACGCGCGAGCGCTTGGGGACATCGGCGGTCAACGCGACATTACAACCGGCCTGGAGCGTCCGCACCATTTCCTTGAAGGCGCCGACGCCACCTTTGCGGTGGAACGCGCCGCCATGGTCGCCGGAACCGCGGATGGTGCCGATCCCGAGCCGCTCGGCGGCGATCGCATTGAACTCGCCGTCGCGGTGCCGGGAGATCAGCACCTTGGCCCGATAGGAGGCCTTGTTCTGGTTCTTGATGAAGGGCGTCAGGAAATGCTGGCCGTGCCAGAACGCGAAGATCGCAGGGAGCTGCGGCTCGACGCGCTCGTAGACGTCGGGCGGATCGAAGGTGAAGGTGTTGGTCCGCCAGACCAGACGCAGATATTCGGCCGCCAGGACCCCGACGGCACGCTGAAACCAGCTGCTTCGCAGCGTATTGCGAAGCAGTTTCTTCAACGCGCCGGTTCTTGATTCGGATCGAGCAGCCGATGCAGGTGGACGATGAAGTAGCGCATCTGCGCATTGTCGACCGTGCTCTGCGCCTTGGCCCGCCAGGCGGCGTGGGCGCTGGCATAGTTCGGATACAGACCGACGATGTCGACCTCGTCCAGATTCTTGAAGGTGTTGTGCTTGAGATCGACGAGCTCGCCGCCGATGACGAGGTGGAGCAGTTGTTGCGGGGCGCTATCTGGCATGAGTTCTGTTCCTAAGGGGCTGCCCGGCAAAGCAGTGTTCGAGAAGCACCACGAATGCGCCTTAGGCTATCGGACGGTTGCGAAAATGCGCGACAATGCCCGCATGACGTTCGCGTCCCGCTGCCACCAGCACCCCGTGCGCCACTTCCCGGCGGTTATAGAGGATGGGTTCTCCGGAGAGGTCGCTCATCCTACCATCCGCTTCCTGCACGATCAAATCGGCCGCCGCAAGATCCCAATCATGGCTGTTGCCGCCCGCAAATGCCGCATCCAGCGCGCCATCGGCGACCCGGCACAGCCGCAGCGCCAGCGAGCCGATCCGCCGGTGCAGCTTGATCTCGCCGAGTGACGGCTTCAGCCGCTCGACCAGCGGCTTCGGGCCGGCGACGCGGGCGAAGTCGAGTTCGGATCCGCCTGTCGCGCGCACCGGCTTGTCGTTGAGCGTCGTGCCCTTGCCGCGCACCGCGAAGAAGAATTCGTCGCTGGCCGGGGCGAATACGGCGGCGAGCACCGGCGAAGCGTCCGCCACCAGCGCCACGCTGACGCACCATTCGTCATGGCCGCCGAGATAATTGCGCGTGCCGTCGATGGGATCGACGATCCAGGTCAGCCGCCGCGACAGCCGCGCCGCATCGTCGGCGCTCTCCTCGGACAGCCAGCCATATTCGGGCGTTGCGGCACGCAGGCGCGATTCGAGCAGATCGTTGACGGCGATGTCGGCCTCCGACACCGGCGAGGACGCGCCCTTGGTCCACTTCCTCAGCTCGGTGCGGAACATCGACTGCGCCAGCGCGCCCGCCTCCCGCACCGTGTCCTTCAGCAGCGCCGCGTCGCGGGTCAGGAGGGTGTGGTCGAGAGAATGCGCGTCAGCGTCCGCCAAGCGTCAAACCCTCGATGCGCACCGTCGGCGCATTGATGCCGTAGCGGAATTCGAGATTGTTCGCAGGCTGCATCGACCTGAAGATCTCGAACAGATGGCCGGCGATCGTCACCTCGCTGACGGGATAGGTGATCTCGCCGTTCTCGATCCAGAAGCCGGAGGCGCCGCGGCTGTAATCGCCGGTGACGCCGTTGACGCCGGAGCCGATCAGGTCGGTGACGTAGAAGCCCTGCTTGATGTCGGCGATCAGCTCGGCCGGCGTTGCAGAGCCGGGCTCGAGATGCAGATTGTACGGCCCCGGCGAAGGCGAGGAGGACACGCCGCGATGGGCGTGACCGGTGGTGGTGAGGCCGAGCTCGCGCGCGGTGGCACAGTCGAGCAGCCAAGTCGTCAACACGCCGTCGTCGACCAGCGCGGTCCGCTTCACCGCGACGCCTTCGGCATCGAAGGTCTGCGAGCGCAGCCCGCGCTTGCGCAGGGGATCGTCGATGATGCGGATGTTCTTCGCAAACAGCTGCTGGCCGAGCTTGTCCTTCAGGAAGCTGGTCTTGCGCGCGATCGAGGCGCCGTTGATGGCGCCGACGAGATGGCCGACCAGCGAGCCGGCGACGCGCGGATCGAACACCACCGGGACCTTGCAGGTCTCGACCTTGCGCGGATTGTAGCGCGCCACGGTGCGCTCGCCGGCGGAGCGGCCGACGACCTCCGGCGACAGCAGATCGGCGCCATGCGGCGCCGAGGTGAAGTCGTAGTCGCGCTCCATGCCGGTGCCTTCGCCCGATATGGCGGTGGCGGAGATGCCCTGGCTGGAGCGCAGATAGGAGCCGTGGAAGCCGGTCGAGGTGACGAGCACCATGCCGCCGATGCCGGCGGAAGCCGAGGCGCCGCCGGACTTGGTCACGCCCTTGACGCCGAGCGCGGCAGCTTCGGCCGCGAGCGCGCGGCGCTCGAGCTCGGTCGTCGTGGGCACGGCGGGATCGAGCAGGTCGAGATCGGGAAAGTCGCGCGCGAGCAGCGCGGGATCGGCAAGGCCGACATATTTGTCGTCGGGCGCGACGCGCGCCATCGCAACCGCACGCTCGGCGAGCTTGGTGACGGCATCGCCGCTGACGTCGTTGGTGGAGACCACCGCCTGACGCTGACCGACCAGCACGCGCAGACCGACATCGTCACCCTCGGACCGCTCGGATTCCTCGACGCGTCCGTCGCGGACCTCGACGCCCTGCGAGACGCCGCGCACCGCGACCGCGTCGGCCGCATCCGCGCCGGCGCGCTTGGCCGCCTCGACCAGCCGCTGCGCGAGATCGGAGAGCGCGGACTGATCGAACAGGTCGCGATTGGCGGAAGGCGAAAGCGTCGGGCTTGGTGAAGAGTTCACGAACGAAATCCTGTTGGGGCGGGGTTCGGGACCGGAACCCACAGATGTGCCCTGATAGCGCGGACTTCAAGCATTTTCAGCCCGCCAAAAGCTCAGATTCGCGACGTCGGCGCAACGTCTCGTCAATCATGCACGCCAAGGTCTTGTCAATCATGAGGAGCGAGTGACGGTGGGTTAACCAGCCTTTTTAAGCGGTTTCGGACCGCCCGGCGCTAAGGTCCTCGCATCGACCGGGAACATAATCCTGGCGGGGAGAACGAAGCCGTGAGGCGTCAAACAGCAACATGCGGGGTCCACCCCGCCGGGTCGAGCCGCTCCCTGCGGCTCGACCCTCTTTCCCTTCCGGTCCGCTTCGATGCGCATGATCCGCGCGCCGACGGGCATGTCAGGCAGATCGAGCTTCATCGCGAGCGTGTCGTGCTGCGCCGTGCCGTGCGCGGCATGCAGATGGCGATCAACGTGCGCGTCGCCGACTTCACCGGCGTTGCGCTCCGCGGCAATGACGAGACGCAGACGCTCGTCCTCGTGCATCGCGATCCTTCGCTGTCCATCCCGCTACTGATCAGCGCGGACGCGGACGAGATCGCGCAGGCCTGGGCGATCTGGAGCGAGATCTTTGCGCTGCCGCAGCTCGACGAAGGCGCGCGCAAACCCGCACCACGCCGCCGCCGCGCCAATGCGATCCGCGCCCGCCGTCCGAAATTCTTGATGCGCCGGCGCACCGCAATGGCGCGCGAGCTGCCGGTTCATCAGGGCGAGCGCGAGATCATCGCGAGGAATTAGGCGGCAATCACAGGTGTCGTAGGGTGGGTTAGCCCGAAGGGCGTAACCCACCTATTGCTTTCCCCTCGGATAGAAGTTGGTGGATTACGCTTCGCTAATCCACCCTACGCATTCGCCTCACGCCGCCCGCAGCATCGCATCCACCAGCAATCCCGCAAACAGCAACAGGCCCGCATGCTTGTTCGACTTGAACAGGCGCAGGCACAGCTCGGGATCGTTGATGCGCAGCCGCACGATCTGCCACACCAGATGCGCGGCGAAGGCGGCAAGCCCAAGCCAGGCCGGCCAGCGCGCTTCGCCGGATGCCAGCGCGACGCCGATCAGCATCACCGCGAGCCCGTAGAACAGGACCAGCGCCTGGCGCGTATGCGCGCCGAACAGGCGCGCGGTCGACTTGATGCCGATCAACGCGTCGTCCTCAGTGTCCTGATGCGCGTAGATGGTGTCATAGCCGATCACCCAGGAGATCGCGCCGGCATAGAGCACGAGCGCGGTGGCGTCGATGCGGCCGAAGGTGACGGCAAACCCCATCAACGCGCCCCAGGAGAAGGCGAGCCCGAGCACGATCTGCGGCCACCAGGTGATGCGCTTCATGAAGGGATAGATCGCGACGATCAGGAGTGAGGCGATGCCCGTTGCAATCGCGAAGCGGTTGAACTGCAGCAGCACCGCAAGACCGACCAGCGCCTGCGCGACCATGAAGACCAGCGCCTGCCTGGTGGTCACCTGCCCCGACGGCAGCGGCCGCGAGCGCGTGCGCTCGACCTTGCCGTCGAGGTCGCGATCGGTGATGTCGTTCCAGGTGCAGCCGGCCCCGCGCATGACGAAAGCGCCGATGAAGAACAGCACGATGGTGAGCGGCAGGCCGCGAACGTCATGCGCCATGCCGGCGGCCAGCGCCGCCGACCACCAGCATGGCATCAGGAGAAGCCAGGAGCCGATCGGGCGATCGAAGCGGGACAGGCGCAGGTAAGGCCGCGCCCAATGCGGCGCGAGCGTATCGACCCAGTTGCCGGTGGAATCGGCAACGCGGGCGGATGTATCGCTCATCGGGTCAGGACGTTGCCGTTGAGCGTATCGAAGGTGCTGCCACCCTTCCTGCCGGCATTGGCCTCGGGCGCGGAGCCAGAGCCCAGCACCTCGCTCAGCGACGGACCGGCCGGACCGCGCGGCTGGTTCTGCATCTGTTGCGCGACGTTGCAGACCTTCGTCGCCATGGCCTCGGTGTTCTTGTGACCTTCCTTCAGCTGCGCACCGATCTGGGGCGGGATTCCGCATTTGGCGGCATTGGTCTCGATGTACTTGATCATCTTGACTTCAGCCTGGCTGAAATTGCGGATCAGCTTGCAGGCCTCGTCCGGCTGCGCGCGACGATCGCTCGCGGCCTTGATCAGCTTGCCGCGCTTCTCGGCTTCCTCGCGCAGCGGAATGAATGCCTTCATGCAGTCCTCGCCGGGACCGGCCTGCGTCGGGGGAGCCGCGCTGAAGGCGCCAGCGCCACCGATCGGGGCAGCACCGTTCACGGGAAAGGACGATTGCGGCGCCGCACCGAGCGAAGCAGCGGGTGCCGAACCGTTAACCGGAGGAAATGGGGAATTGGCGGCAGGCTGGTTGGGCAGCGGCGCCGGGAACGCGCTTTGCGCAGTCGCGCCCGCAGCACCCATGGCCACCATGGCGGCAGTGATCGGAACCATCAAATGGCGGATCATCAAGACAGTCTCTCCGGCAGGAGCTTACGGGGCTCAGGGCTTCCTAATTGAAGCGCGACCAGCGTGTTCGCGTTTTTACGATTCCCGCCGGCGCTTAACAACCCGTGGAATAGGGCGAGAGCGCGGCGCTGGGACGCACCAGTTCGGCAATATTTACCCCCGAAATGGCGCCTTTCGGTTAAGAACGGCCGGTAATCGGATCCCAAGCGATGCCTTCCCACGATTTTCGCGCCCCCCGCCTGTTCGTCGATGCCCCCCTGGCCCAGGACGCCAGGGTGCCGCTCGACCGCGACCAGAGCAACTATCTCGGCAATGTGCTGCGGCTGGCGGCCGGGGCCGAGGTCCTGGCCTTCAACGGCAGGGATGGCGAGTGGCAGGCCGCCATCGAGGGCCGCAAGCGGCCGGACGGCCTCGTGATCCTGCAGCAGACCCGGCCCCAGGACCATCTCGCCGACCTCACTTACGTCTTTGCCCCGCTCAAACATGCCCGGCTGGACTACATGGTGCAGAAGGCCATCGAGATGGGCGCCGCCGCCCTGCAGCCGGTGCTGACCCGGTTCACCCAGGCCTCCCGGGTCAACACCGAGCGGATGCGCGCCAATGTGGTCGAGGCGGCCGAGCAATGCGGCATCCTCAGCATCGCCAGCGTGGCCGAGCCGGTGCCGCTGGAGCGCTTCCTGAGCCAGCGGCCCGCCGACCGTCTGCTGATCTTCTGCGACGAGGCGGCGGAGGTCCAGGATCCCGTTCAGAGCCTGCAAGGCGCGCGCGAGATCGGACGCGGTATCGACGTGCTGATCGGCCCCGAGGGCGGTTTTGCCGAGGAGGAGCGGGCGCTCTTGCTGCGCCAGCCCAAAATCCTGCGGCTGGCGCTCGGCCCCCGCATCATGCGGGCGGACACCGCCGCCGTGGCCGCGCTGGCGCTGGTGCAAGCGGTGCTGGGGGATTGGCGCGGCAAAAGCGCCTGATCCTGCGCATTGCCCACCCGTTAAGCGATTGATCCTTTGGAGGTCGAAACCGCTGTCGGGCCATGCTAAGGGCTGCGCCAATTCGCCTCCCCTTGCCTGCCCGGTTCCGCCGGGACGATGGACCCGTGAGATGACCGCGACTGCCACCTCAAATGCTGCCGGCTCTGCCGCCTGGGCGGATACGCTGCTCTTGTCGTTCGCGCAGGCCGGCTATGTCAGGGCCGAGCCCGCCATCCTGCAGCCAGCCGAGCCGTTCCTGGACCTGTCCGGCGAGGACATCCGCAAGAGCCTCTACCTGACCACCGACCTCTCCGGCGAGGAGCTCTGCCTGCGCCCGGACCTGACCATTCCTGTCGCGCGCGACTATCTGGCCTCGGGGCGCGCCGGCCAGCCGGCGGGGTTCAGCTATCTCGGTCCGGTGTTCCGCTACCGTAGCGGCCAGGCCCGTGAATTCCTCCAGGCCGGTATCGAATCGTTCGCCCGTCAGGACCGCGCCGCGGCCGATGCCGAGATGCTGGCGCTGGGGCTGGAGGCGACGGCCGCCTTCGGCGTCCGCGACGTCGAGATCCGCACCGGCGATGTCGCCTTGTTCAATGCGCTGCTCGACGCCCTCAACCTCTATCCGGTCTGGCGGCGCCGCCTGGTCAAGGATTTCAACCGCAAGATCAGCCTGGAGCAGGATCTGGAGCGGCTGGCGGCCGCGACCACCGCGACGCGCAGCGAGTATGAGGGCGTGCTGGCGGCCCTTGCCGGCTCCGACCGCAAGGCGGCACTCGCCTTCGTCACCGATCTGATGTCGATCGCCGGCACCACCAATGTCGGCGGCCGCACCACGGCAGAGATCGCCGATCGCTTCCTTGAGCAATCGACGCTGAAGGGCGGCGCGCTGCCGCGCGAGGCGATCGCCGTGCTCAAGCGCTTCCTGTCGATTTCGGGCAATCCAGACGACGCCATCGCCGAGCTGCGCGCACTCACGACGGACGCGAAGCTCGATCTCGCATCTGCGATCGATCAGTTCGAGAGCCGGGTCGGCTTCATGGCCGCGCGCGGCATCAACGTGAGGCAGATTCGTTTCTCGACCGCGTTCGGGCGCGGGCTCGATTATTACACCGGCTTCGAGTTCGAGCTGCATCACAGCGGCAACGGCACCGAGCCGCTGGTCGCCGGCGGCCGCTACGACGGGCTGATGACCCAGCTCGGATCAGCTGAGCCGATTCCGGCGGTCGGCTTCTCGGTCTGGGTGGAGGCGCTGAACCGGATCGGCCGCAAGGTGGGAGCTTAAGTCATGAGCGCGCCATTCGTTCTGGCCGTTCCCTCCAAGGGCCGCCTGCAGGAGAACACTGAGGCCTTCTTTGCCCGTGCCGGCCTCAAACTGTCGAAGGCCGGCGGCGCCCGCGACTACCGCGGCACCATCGCAGGCCTCGACAATGTCGAGGTCGCCTATCTCTCGGCGAGCGAGATCGCCGCGCAATTGTCGCGCGGCTTCGCGCATCTCGGCGTCACCGGCGAAGACCTGGTGCGCGAGAACATCGCCGATGCCGACAAGCGCGTGTCGCTGATCGAGGGGCTCGGCTTCGGCTATGCCGACGTCGTCGTCGCGGTGCCGCAGGCCTGGATCGACGTCCGCACCATGGCCGACCTTGACGACGTCACCACCGGCTTCCGCGAGCAGCATCACATGCGGATGCGGGTCGCGACCAAATTCGTCAACCTCACCCGCGGCTTCTTCCAGGCTCACGGCATCAGCGATTACCGCATCGTCGAGAGCGCGGGCGCCACCGAAGGGGCGCCGGCGGCCGGCAGCGCCGAGCTGATCGTCGACATCACCACGACCGGCGCGACGCTTGCGGCCAACGGCCTGCGGGTGCTCGATGACGGCGTGATCCTGCGCAGCCAGGCCAATCTGGTGGCCGCCAAGGAGGCCGACTGGTCGCCGCAGGCGCGCGAGACGGCGCGTGTCATCCTCGATCACATCGCAGCGCGGGCGCGGGCCAACAAGTACCGCGAAGTCCGCACCCGCTTCCGGCAATGCGATGCCGCCCTGCTCGGGGAAGCCCACAGCCGGTTCGGCGTGGAGGCCCCGTTCGGCGGTCCGACCTCGTCAGGCATGCTGACCCTGCACTGCCCACCGGGGCAGCTCTACGCGCTGGCGAGCTTCCTGCGCGAGCATGGCGCCGAGACCGTCTCGGTGGTGTCGCTCGACTACGTGTTCGACCGGGAGAACCCGCTGTTCGCCAAGCTGGAGGCGTTCCTGCGGCGGTGAGCCCAAGGTTTGTTCAGCTTTGCGACAGCAAACGGCAGCTACCATATGCGGTTGAGAAGACCTAAACACCTCTGGAACCTTGATCGATGACGCTGGGCTCTGACGTATCCGGCATGACGACCACCGCAGCCAGCGCAGCCGCGAAGGGGCTGTCGATCGTCGTTCCCGTCTACAACGAGGCGGCTGGCCTTGCCGGCCTGCATCAGCGCATCTGCGAGCTCGCCAAGACCCTGCGGCAGCGCTATCGCCTGTCTTGCGAGGTGGTCTATGTCGATGACGGCAGCAAGGATGCGACGCTGGCGATCGCGCGCTCATTGCCGGCCGACGCCATCGACGTTCAGGTGGTGTCGCTGTCGCGCAATTTCGGCAAGGAGGCCGCGCTGATGGCGGGCCTCGACCATGCCCGCCTCGGCGCGGTCATGTTCATGGACGGCGACGGCCAGCATCCGCCGGCGCTGGTCGAACAGCTGGTGCGGCACTGGATCGATGACGGCTATGACGTCGTCTACACCGCCAAGGCGCATCGCGACAACGAGTCCTTCCTGCGCCGGGTCGCGGTGCACGGCTTCTACGCGCTGATCAATTGGGGCGCCCGCCAGAAGATTCCGGAGGACGCCGGCGATTTCCGCCTGCTGTCGCCGCGCGCGGTCGCGGCGCTGAGGCAGCTGCCGGAACGCAACCGCTTCTTCAAGGGCCTCGCCAGCTGGATCGGTTTCCGCCAGATCCGCGTCGACTACGAGCCCGCAGCGCGTGCCCATGGCGTCACCACCTTCAACGCCGCGAGCCTGCTTGGCCTGTCGATCGAGGGCCTGACGTCCTTTTCAGTGGCGCCCTTGCGCTTCGCCAGCCTGCTCGGCGTCATTCTCGCAGGAGGCGCCTTCCTGTTCGGCCTTTCGATCCTCTGGGAAGTGTTCACGACCGGCAAGCAGGTGCCCGGCTATCCCTCGCTCGTGATCGGACTGATGACGATCGGCGGCGTGCAGCTCATCATGATCGGCATCGTCGGCGAATATATCGGCAAGATCCTCTCCGAGCTGAAGGCGCGCCCGATCTACTTCGTCGCCGAGCACAGCGAGAAGCATTCCGAAGCTGATGATGCCGCGAGCAGGACGGCAGCCGAATGAGCGTGGCCGCGAGCCCGCGGCGGATCTGGCTCTGCGCCGACGATTACGGCATCAGCCCGGGCGTCAACCGCGCCATCCGCGACCTGATCGAACGCGGCCGCCTCAATGCCACCTCGGTGATGATGGTGGGACCCGCGATCGCGCGCGGCGACGTCGAGGCGCTGCAGGCTTCGGCAAAGCAAAGCCCGCGCTGCGCGATCGGGCTGCATGTGACGCTGTCGGCGCCGTTCCGGCCGCTCACCATGCATTTCCGCCCCTTGGACGGCGACATGTTCTTCGCCTTTCCCAAGCTGCTGCGCGCCGGTCTGATGCGCCGGCTCGACCGTGAATTCATCCGCAACGAGGTGAAGGCACAGCTGGCCGCCTTCATGGACGCGTTCGGACGCACCCCCGACTTCGTCGACGGTCACCAGCATGTGCAGCTCTTCCCGCAGGTGCGCGACGGTTTTGTCGATGCGGTCAGCGAAGTCGCGCCGAACGCCTGGGTGCGCCAAGGCGGCCGCGACCTGCCGCTGCGGCAGCGGCTGGCCTCCCCCAAGGCCATGGTGCTCGATATCCTCAGCGCGCAATTCCGCCGCCGCGCCGGCAGCGCCGGCCTCAGCTTCAACCCCGGCTTCGCCGGCGCCTATGATTTCACGCGCGCCGCCGATTTCGGCGCGCTGATGCAGCAATTCCTGGACGGCCTTCCCGATGGCGGCCTCGTGATGTGCCATCCCGGCTTTGTCGATGATGTCCTTACCGGCCTCGACCCCATGACCGACGTGCGCGAGCGCGAGCACGCCTATCTCGCGGGCGATGCCTTCGCGCGCCTGCTGGCCGACAGCAACGTGACACTGCAGTGAACGGCGAAAAGCGGCCCAGAGGCAGCTTGTCGCATACCGAAATTTAATCCGGCCGGCACTGTTGGGGCCATAATGGAACCCTACATCTCCTCTCGCGCTTGGTTTGGCGCGAAGGAGACAGATCATGACGCCGCAGGAACGCCAGCTCGTCGACGACCTTTTTGACCGGCTTTCTAAGCTGGAGAATGCACAGCGCGATCCCGATGCGATCGCCGCGATCTCCGACGGGCTGCGCAAGGCGCCCGGCGCCATCTACGCGCTGGTGCAGACCACGCTGGTCCAGGACGAAGCGTTGAAGCGCGCCAATGCCCGCATCCAGGAGCTGGAAGCGGCCCACGCGCCCGAGCAGGCGCAGTCCGGCGGCTTCCTCGACACCATGCGCGACACATTGTTTGGCGGCGGCCCGTCCCGCGGCTCGGTGCCGAATGTGCCGCAGCGTGAGCAGCGTCCGGCTTGGAATACCGGACAGGCGATGCCGCAAGGCCAGCCGGGTTACGGCGCGCCGCCTTACGGACAGGCTTACGGCCAAGGTCCGGGTCAGGGCGCTCCGCCGATCGGCGGTGGCGGCGGCTCGTTCCTCGGCACGGCGGCGGCGGCCGCAGCCGGCGTCGTCGGCGGCTCGCTGCTGCTCTCGAGCATCCGCGGCATGATGGGCGGATCGCACCAGCAGGGTTTTGGCGACAGCAACGCGCTCGGCGACCGCAGCGCTGGTGGAAGTCCTTGGGGCGGCGGCGATCAGGCCGGCGGCTCGCTGGCGCGCGAGGCCGGCCTCGATGACATCGGCTCGAACCGGGAATCCCGCCAGGGCTTCTTCGACCAGGCGTCGAACGAGCGCGACAACTACGACCAGAACTACGGCAACGATCACGACGACAGCTTCGACACGGCCGACAACAGCGATTTCGGCGGTGACGACGACGGCGGCAGCGATTACGCGTAGGCCATTCGACCGACAGATGTGGAACGGCCGCCTCCGGGCGGCCGATTTCTGTTCAAGCAGAGCTCAACGCAGTTCTGCTCTGCCACCACACGCCATGATGCCATTCGATATAATATGACTAGTGCGTGCGTTGTCGGACCGCACCGTGCAGAACGTCACGAGGTGCGCCTGACTTCACCATGCCGGGCGAAATCGTCCTCCGACACACGCCGCCGTAGACTCCCGGATTTCCAAATTTGGACATGGGTGTTCAATTGGAAGAACACACTGCTTATGCCACACATCGTGGCTGCCTCTCTTGGCTACAGTCGGGGGTTTTAAGAATGAGTTCACTTCAACAGCGCATCGCGACCCTGAGCGACGTCACGACCCATCTCATCACCGAATTGTACGAGTTGGAGGGACTGCACGAGCGCCTCAGGAAGGCAGAGCTGTCGGTGCGGCGGCTGAACCGCTCGGCTCGCGCACCGCATTCGGCTTCATCAACTCGTCCTCGCCGCTCCGCTGTCCCTCGTCCCGGGTCGAGGCACCGTCAGCGGACGTAGGACTATTCAGGCAGACGTTTGGCGGCGGCAGCGTCCCTTCGACGCCGCGCATTTCGAGCCGACGCGGCACCCGGACTTGATCGCTCCATCGAGCGCATGACGCTTCACAACACCACGACCTTGGTGCCGACATTGACGCGGCCATAGAGGTCGATGACGTCCTCGTTGCGCATGCGGATGCAGCCGGAGGAGACGTTGGTGCCGATGGTCCAGGGCTCATTGGAGCCGTGGATGCGATAGAGCGTCGATCCCAGATACATCGCACGGGCACCGAGCGGATTTTCCGGGCCGCCTTCCATGTGCCTGGGCAGATCGGGCCGGCGCGCGAGCATTTCCGCCGGCGGCGTCCAGTCCGGCCATTCGCGCTTGGCGGTGATCGATTTCACGCCGGACCAGGTGAAGCCGGGACGGCCGACGCCGATGCCGTAGCGCAATGCCCGGCCGTTGCCCTCGACGAGATAGAGGAACTTGTTCGGCGTATCGACCACGATCGTGCCGGGACTTTCCTTGCCGCTATAGTCAACGAGTTGTTTCTCGAATTTCGGATCGAACGGACGCTGCCGCGGATCGACCGCCTCCTGCTGCAGAGACGCGCCCTGCTGATATCCGCCTTGTTGATACCCACCTTGCATCTGCGGCTCGCCCATCGGCGGCAGGCGCCGCTGGTCGTAATAGCCCGGCTGCTGCTGATACACCGGCCGCTCCGGCGCGTAGGCCGGGCCGCGGCCGGGGCCATCGCCGAACAGGAATTCGATGAAGCCGCCGCCCATGTTGGAATGGGACGCCACGCGCACCGGCGCCGGCGGCACGCGCGGCTGGTACAGCACCGCGGGCGGATCGTTCGGCACGCTGTTGTCGAAGGCGCCCGCGTCGTTCGCGCCGGCCATGAAGGTGCAAGCGCTGCCGAGCAGCGCGACAGACATTTTCTTGAACATCGACGTACTCTGTACTGTTTCGTCTAGATCACATGCGTCGTGGAGAGCCGGTGGCTGATCCGCGCTCTTCGACGTGGTCAATAAAAAGCAAAAGCCGTTTTGTTTGGTAAACGGACAGCGCGTTTGGATTCACCACGTCGCGAGCGCGCCTGCAATTTGGCGATCAGCGTTTATTTTCGATGAACGCCGCGCGGTGATGGTTAATCGCTTCTTTGCGCCGCGTCGCGCGCGGCCGATCAGCAGTTCCTGCTGTGAACTTCGTGTTAAATCGCTTCTGCCTACAAAGACGCGTGAGTGAGGTGGGGGGAGTATCCTGATGGCTGTTCACCGCAAGCGTTTTCGCGTCGAAGATATCGTCGGTGGCGAGATGCCCATTGTAGACGTAACTGAAGAGGCACTCCCGATGCATAGCGAGATCATGGCCGAGCTGCGCGCGATCCGCGCCCAGATGGCGAAGGGCATCGTCGCGGCCCCGCTGTCCGGCAGCGCTGCCATGGCGGCGATCGACGCCTCGACCGCGCACGAGCTTGCCGAAGCGCGCACCATGCTCGATACCTACCGGGCGCAGATCGAGCAGTGCGAGAAGCTGAAGGTCGAGCTCGACCTCATCCACGACGCCATCGACCGCACCAAGCGCGAGATCGCGACGCTGCACGGCAAGAGCTTCGACGGCGGCGAGATGGCCAAGGTCAACGGCGAGCTCGGCGCGGTGGTCGGCGGCACCGAGCAGGCGACCCAGCAGATCCTCGAAGCCGCGGAATCGATCGACCAGGCCGCCAGCGCGATGTCGAAGGTGGACTCGATCGATCAGCAGAAGCGCCTTGCCGACGACATCCAGGAACGCGTCATCTCGATCTTCGAAGCCTGCAACTTCCAGGACCTGACCGGCCAGCGCATCAGCAAGGTCATGGGCACGATGAAGTTCATCGAGCAGCACATCAACGCGATGATGGAGATCTGGGGCGGCGTCGACGCGATCAAGTCCCATGTGCCCGCGCAGGTCGACAACCGCAGCGAGGAGGAGAAGCTCCTCAACGGCCCCAAGCTCGCCGGCGACGTCGGCCACGCCTCGCAGGACGACATCGACGCGCTGTTCGACTGAGCGGCGACGACATAGGAATAACAAAACGCCGGCCTTGGGCCGGCGTTTTTTGTTTGGCCGGTGCAGATCGTGAACTCTTCTTCCCTTCTCCCCTTGTGGGAGAAGGTGGCGCGAAGCGCCGGATGAGGGGTTCTCTCGACTCGCAAGACCGTTCGTGAGGAGATAGACCCCTCACCCGTCTCGCCGTTACGCGGCGAGCCACCTCTCCCACAAGGGGACAGAGTAAGAGACCGTCACGCCCTCGGCGCGCAGCGGACGTAGACCATGTTGCCGTAGCGGGTGCCAGCGTCCTTGTCGATGAAGCGGGTGATCATGACGCGACCGTCGAAGGAGACGATTTCGCGGTCCTGGTCGCCGGGGGTCGGGCCGGCCGGCCCGATGTAGTTCTTGCCGCTCGGCGAGCCCTTCAGCCGCAGCTCCTGCGGCGTCGCCTGGTCGGCGAGATGCATGATCACGCCACCGGAGGAACCGGCGGTGATCACGTAGGGGTTCCTGCATTGCTCACGCGCCATCTTCTCGGTGCGGGCGCGATCGGCCGGGTTCTGGAACGAGGCGAGGCCCCAGCGGCCGACGATCTCGTCGGCGCGGATGCTGGCGGGCATTTCCGGAGCGACGCCAGGTTCGGCTTCGGGCGGCGGCGGGGACGACGTGAGGGACGGCAGGTTGAAGCCGCCGCCGCAGGCGCCCAGCAGCAGCGCCAGACAAGAGGCGGCCGCCAGATTGGCAACCGTGCGCGCGTGAGCCGAACTGATCATGGCATTCCCCCGAACAAGACCATGGCCGCACCCCTCCCGCAGCCAAGCGCAAAACCGCTGCCGGAGCAATGACGTCGTTCTTTACGGCGACGCCCCGAGCGAGTTTCCAATGCCACCATCCTATATCCGCCTCAACAATCGCTTAACCACCTTTGCTTGACAGGATCGCGGCCAAGCCATATTTCCGGACCCACTATTAGCACTCGGAAAGCCCGATTGCTAAGCGCGCCGTTCGATCCTCGACGCGAGGCCGGACGGAAGCGCCGCCCCACCGACCCCACTACTTCCGAAGCGAGCCTCCAAAGGGAAACGTCATGGCTAAATCCAAATTTCGTCCGCTGCATGACCGTGTCGTGGTCAAACGTATCGACGCCGAGGAAAAGACCAAGGGCGGCATCATCATTCCGGACACGGCCAAGGAAAAGCCGTCCCAGGGCGAGGTCGTCGCCGTCGGCCCCGGCGGCCGCGACGAGACCGGCAAGCTGATCCCGATCGACCTCAAGGTCGGCGACCGCGTGCTGTTCGGCAAGTGGTCGGGCACCGAGGTCAAGATCGACAACGAAGAGCTCCTGATCATGAAGGAGTCGGACATCATGGGCGTGCTGGCCTAAGGCCGTCCGCCTGAACAGCCGCTGAATGTCATGCCCGGATCCAGGCGATCCGGGCATCCATCGTTCCGCCGCACGGCACAAGACAACACACATCACATAACACGAGGGATTGCAGACCATGGCTGCCAAAGACGTCAAGTTTTCCGGAGACGCGCGCGATCGCATGCTGCGCGGCGTCGACGTTCTCGCTAACGCCGTCAAGGTGACGCTCGGCCCGAAGGGCCGCAACGTCGTCATCGAGAAGAGCTTCGGCGCCCCCCGCATCACCAAGGACGGCGTCACGGTCGCCAAGGAGATCGAGCTCGAGGACAAGTTCGAGAACATGGGCGCCCAGATGGTGCGTGAGGTCGCCTCCAAGACCAACGACCTCGCCGGCGACGGCACCACCACCGCGACCGTGCTGGCCCAGGCCATCGTGCGCGAAGGCGCCAAGGCGGTCGCCGCCGGCATGAACCCGATGGATCTCAAGCGCGGCATCGACACCGCGGTTGCCGCCGTCATCAAGGACATCGAGAAGCGCGCCAAGCCGGTCGCCGCCTCCTCCGAGGTCGCCCAGGTCGGCACCATCTCGGCCAACGGCGATGCCGCCATCGGCAAGATGATCGCCCAGGCGATGCAGAAGGTCGGCAACGAGGGCGTCATCACCGTCGAGGAGAACAAGTCGCTCGAGACCGAGGTTGATATCGTCGAGGGCATGAAGTTCGACCGCGGCTATCTCAGCCCCTACTTCGTCACCAATGCCGAGAAGATGACCGCCGAGCTCGAGGACGCCTACATCCTCCTGCACGAGAAGAAGCTCTCGGGCCTGCAGGCCATGCTGCCGGTGCTGGAAGCCGTGGTGCAGTCGGGCAAGCCGCTCGTCATCATCGCCGAGGACGTCGAGGGCGAGGCGCTGGCCACCCTGGTCGTCAACCGGCTCCGCGGCGGCCTCAAGGTCGCGGCCGTCAAGGCGCCGGGCTTCGGTGACCGCCGCAAGGCCATGCTGGAGGACATCGCGATCCTGACCGGCGGCCAGCTGATCTCCGAGGAGCTCGGCATCAAGCTCGAGAACGTCACGGTGAAGATGCTCGGCCGCGCCAAGAAGGTGGTGATCGACAAGGAGAACACCACGATCGTCAACGGCGCCGGCAAGAAGCCCGACATCGAGGCCCGCGTCGGCCAGATCAAGGCGCAGATCGAGGAGACCACCTCGGACTACGACCGCGAGAAGCTCCAGGAGCGCCTCGCCAAGCTCGCCGGCGGCGTCGCGGTGATCCGCGTCGGCGGCGCCACCGAGATCGAGGTCAAGGAGAAGAAGGACCGCGTCGAGGACGCGCTCAACGCCACCCGCGCCGCGGTTCAGGAAGGCATCGTCCCGGGCGGCGGCGTCGCGCTGCTCCGCGCCAAGAAGGCGGTCGGCCGCCTCACCAACGCCAATGACGACGTCCAGGCCGGCATCAACATCGTGCTGAAGGCGCTGGAAGCCCCGATCCGCCAGATCTCCGAGAACGCCGGCGTGGAAGGCTCGATCGTGGTCGGCAAGATCCTGGAGAACAAGTCCGAGACCTTCGGCTTCGACGCCCAGAACGAGGACTATGTCGACATGGTCGAGAAGGGCATCATCGATCCCGCCAAGGTGGTGCGCACCGCGCTGCAGGACGCCTCCTCCGTGGCCGGCCTCTTGGTGACTACCGAGGCCATGGTCGCCGAGATGCCGAAGAAGGAAGCTCCGCCCGCGATGCCCCCCGGCGGCGGCATGGGCGGCTTCTAAGCCTTCCGTTCCGTGACAGAGTTGCGAAGGCCGCCTCCGGGCGGCCTTCTTTTTTGCCGACCCTGCCCGTTTCGCTTTCCGATTCAACCAGCGGCCAAAACCCACTACGGTGGCGCGCCGATTCTGATTGTTCGGGCATGATCCTAGAGACCGCTTCACGCTTTCCGGATCATGGCCGTTGCGCGAGGATGTCATCGATGCGTGCGCTTCTGGTTTGCTCCACGGCCGTTCTGGCCCTGCTCGCCGTTCCACCGCAGGCCTCCGCCCAGATGAAGCTGTCGCCGAAGGCGACCGCGCCGGGGGGAACCGAGACGCGCTATTTCACCGCGATGGACGGGCTGATGGACGGCAATGCCGACGTGATCCTGAAGGAGACGCGCCAGGGCAAGACGCTGAGCGCGGCGGTGCTCGACGTCTGCTACCCCATCGCGAAGAACTCCGACCGCAAGGACCGCTTCGTCGTCAACCTCCAGGTCGCCGGCCAGACGCTGACCGGAACGACGCAGAGCATCAGTGAGAAGTCGCCGGTCAGCGTCAAGCTGACGCGCAAGCAGTCCGGCGACATGTTCGAATTCCGCGGCCAGATCGCGGTCGGCCAGGCGGTGACCGAAGTGACCTCGCCGGACAATTCCGATCTCAGCGAAAAGGAATTCCTGGACAGTCAGACCTCCGACGACGGCATCACGCCGCAGCCGAAGGATTTCACCGACGTCTCGCCGGAAGCGATCGCGGTCAAGGTCAAGCTGGATGCGGCGACCGACTTCCTGAAGAGCCTGAAGGGCCAGGAGGTCGAGGTGACGCTGGCGAGCCTCAATGTCGGCTGCGACGCGCTGCGCGCGGGCGAGCAGACCATCACCATGTCGGTCGATCCCGAGCGCGCCGGCGCGCTGCTGGCGAAGTTCAAGGCAATGCCGGGCGTCACCGCCGCAGGCTGGACCGCGGGCATGACCGAGATGGACCGCACCATCCGCTTCCCTGCGGCCGACTGGCGCGAGGGCGACAAGATCAACAAGGGCAAGCTTGCAACGGCGGTGGCGAGCGTGCTGAGCAGGACGCTCGCCGCAAAGCCGGTCACGCAAAACTTCAACCCGGCCACCGGCAGGCTCAAGCTGGTGTTCAAGCGGCCGAACCAGGACTTCCCGGCGCTCGAGCTCACCGACACGATCGAGGTCGCAGGCTTGGTCTCGCCCGACAAGCCGGGCACCACGGACAAGCTCATGCTCTGGATCGGCAGCCCGGCGACCACGACGGCCGACGAGGGCAGCGGGGCCAGGCTCAATCTGTCCGACGATGCCAGCCTCGACGAAGAAGGCGATCTGCCCGACGACAACGGCTCGATCGAGGCGCTCGTCAAGGAGCTGAAGGGCCAGCGCTGGGACGCCGACAAGTCGGTGTGGAAGTAGGCTGAGACAGCCACCGCTGTCATCGCCCGGCTTGACCGGGCGATCCAGTACTCCGAGACAGCAGCGATGGAATCGATAGGCTGCGGCGTACTGGATTCCCCGCCTTCGCGGGGAATGACAGAGGCCTAATTCCCCGTCGTCCTGAAGCGCAGCGGCTTCGGGCCGATCAGCGTCAGCACGTCGCCCTGGCGCTTCCAGGTCTCGACGCTGCCGAGGGCTGCGACGAGCTCGTCGTCGGCCTGCGCTCTCGCCGGCGGACAGTTGCGGTTCTGGATCTGGCCGGGCACGAAGATCACGGTGTTGCCGGCGACCGAGAACTGGCCCTTGCCGCCCTTGCACCAGAGCTCCAGCACGACCTCGCCATTGTCGCCGATCTCGATGTTGGGAATCCGCTTCGAGCCTGCCTGCGGCAACGCCTCCAGCGTCATCTCGGTGCCGAACGGAAACCCCTCCTGAGCACGCGCGAGTGTGGACATCGCGAACATTGCAACCGCCGCACACACCAATCGCTGGAACGAAACCATGAGACCTCTCGACCGACCTGACTTGCCGCACCTTCTATGAGACGGCGGAGGCGTTGAGAAGGTTCGCGCATGGTCGATGCAGGCGCACCGGCATGGCGAAGCCCGGGGCGCCTTCGAAGACCACGCCGAACGAGAAAGCGATCGGCAGCCAGTTGCAGCCGCGGCGCGAAGTTCTCGCGCATCCGGCGGTTCCCGTCCGCTCACAAGGTCGCGAAATCCCGGAGCACCCTGCCCCGCACCGGCGGGCACCATGCTAGGGTTGCTGGCTGCGACAATCCAACGCAAATTGCAGAACTTGCGACTTTCGTCTAAGCGCGCCCATTTCCGCCATCGCCTCAGCTATTTGGCTCTGGGCATCGTGCACATCCCCTGAGGAGATCCAGCTCTGTGAACAACATCCGCGCCACGCTCGCGATCGTCTGGCGAATCGCCATCCCTTATTTCCGATCAGAGGACAAATGGGCCGGCCGCGGCCTGCTCGGCGCGGTGATCGTGATCGAACTGCTGCTGGTCGCCATCGATGTGCTCGTGAACCAATGGTACAGCCGCTTCTACAATTATCTCCAGGAGCGCGACTGGAACGGCTTCGTCTGGGAGCTGGGCGTCTTCACACTGCTCGCGAGCGCCAGCGTCGCGCTTTCCGTCTACCAGCTCTATCTCAATCAGTGGCTCCAGATTCGCTGGCGGCAATGGCTGACGCGTCACTATCTGGGCGAATGGCTGAATAGCGCGACCCACTATCGGATGCAGCTCAAGGGCGATGCGGCCGACAACCCGGACCAACGCATCACCGACGACGTCAGGAGTTTCGTCGAGCAGACTCTCAATATCGGCATCGGGCTGCTCTCCTCGATCGTCACGCTGCTCTCGTTCGTGGTCATTCTGTGGGGGCTGTCGAACGCGGCACCGCTGCATATCTCCGGCCTCGACTTTCCCATCCCCGGCTATTTGGTGTGGGCGGCGCTCGTCTACGCGATCTTCGGCACCGCGCTCACGCACTGGATCGGTTCGCCTCTCGTCAATCTCAACTTCGAGCAGCAGCGCTACGAGGCCGACTTCCGCTTCAACCTCGTCCGCGTGCGCGAGAACTCCGAACAGATCGCACTGCTCAAGGGCGAAGGCGCCGAACGCGAACGACTGCTGCACCGCTACGGCTATGTCGTCGGCAATTGGTACGCGATCATGAGCCGGACCAAGCGTCTGACTGCTTTCACGGCGAGCTATTCCCAAGCCGCCGTGATCTTCCCCTTCATCCTCACCGCGCCTGCCTATTTTGCCGGTAAGATTCAACTTGGAGGGATGGTGCAGACCGGCTCCGCCTTCGGCAGCGTGCAGAAGGCCCTGTCCTTCTTCGTGAGCGCCTACCGATCCCTGGCCGAATGGCGTGCGGTGGTTGCCCGTCTCGATGGCTTCGAGATGTCGGTCGCCTCGGCGGTCAATCTGCCGGCACATGAGCCTGCCATCGCGCTGGAGGTCGCCGGCCGCCATATCGACCTCGAGCAGCTCTGCGTGAACCTGCCCAACGGCACGCCGCTGGTGGCCGCCAAGGCCTTCACCATTCAGGCCTCGGAGCGCGTACTGGTGACCGGACCGTCCGGCTCCGGCAAGTCCACGCTGTTCCGGGCCATCGCCGGCATCTGGCCGTTCGGCACCGGCACGGTTGTGGTCCCGGAAAAGGCAAAGCTGATGATGCTGCCGCAGCGGCCCTATTTCTCGGTCGGTGTGTTGCGCGATGCCGTGGTCTATCCGGCAGCGCCGGGCGCGTTCGACGCCGCGCAGGTCCGCGAGGCCCTGATCGCGGTCGGGCTGCCCGATCTCGCCGAGCGGCTGGACGAGGACGGCCACTGGAACAGGATGCTCTCGCTCGGCGAGCAGCAGCGTCTCGGGCTAGCGCGCGCGCTGCTGCATGCGCCGGACTATCTGTTCCTGGACGAAGCCACCGCCTCGCTCGACGAGCCGTCGGAGGCCCGGCTCTACCGGCTGCTGGCGGAGAGACTGCCGCAGGCCACCATCGTCTCGATCGGCCACCGCTCGACGCTCGATGCCTTCCACACCCGCAAGGTGGCGCTGGTGAAGGACGGTGCGATCCACGTCGTCGGCGGCGAGCGGACTGCGGCGGAGCCGAGCGCCGCGCGCTGAGGCGAGCGCTGGGTAGCCGCTGATCATCAAGTTCGAGTCGTCACTCCATACACGCGTCAAGCCCGGCCATGACGGCGTGGAGAAAAGCAAAAGGGCGGCAGGTTGCCCTGCCGCCCTCGCGAAGTCGTTTCGGGAAGAAGCTTACTTCAGATTGCTCATCGCCGTCAGGTCGAACGAGAGCTTGGCCACGCCGGCCGCGCTGCACCAGTTGGAGCCGAAGCCGCCCGGGTTGATGGGGGTGAAGCTTCCGGTGAACTTCGCGGTGTGATCGCTGGTCAAGGCGTTGCAGTCGCCCTTGTTCAGGTCGGTGTCGTGATAACGCAGATCGAGCGTGAACACCTTGTAGGTGAAGCCGACGCCGACGTTCCAGGTGTTATAGCTCGGCTCCTTGATGCCGTTCGCATAAACCGGATCGCCCGCGATGCCGTAGAAGATGTCGGAAGTGCCGAACCACTGCCGGCCGAACTCACCCGACACGTACATGCCGACGCCGCTGGCACCGAAGATTGTGCTCGGGGCGGTCCACTTGGCCGTGATCGAGGCGTAATTGCCCCAGGCGCCGAGGTTCAGGAAGTTCGGCGAGTAGTACTCGTTGAAGCCGACCGTCCACTGGTCGTTGATGACGACGTTCAGCTTGGCGTAGGCTTCGAAGAAGCTGGCGTCCTTCTTGGCGAAGTTGCCGTTGATCGGAAGGCCGATTGCCCCCTGCGAGTAATCGATGTCGCCGCCACAATTGCCCTGAGCCAATGTGTACTGCGAGCCGAAGCATTGTCCGCCCGGATAGAGATAGCCCCAGAGACCGAAGTCGAAGGCGAACATGCCGAAGGTCGGGCGGATACCGCCGTAGAAATCGACTTCCGCCGCAGCGCGGTTCGGGAAGGAGATGCTCGAGGCCGACGTACCGACGTAGAGCTGCAAGTCCTTGGTGACGTTGTAGCGAGGCTCGAAATAGGCCGTGACGGCCGGCTTATGGTTCGACTGGGTGATGCCGCGGAAGACGTAATCGCTCATGATGCCGCCGCCGAAGGCGATATCCCAAGGATCGAACGCCGGGGGCGGCGGGGCCTTCAATGCCTTCACGCGCAGATCTGCCGCGAACGCCGAACCCGTCGTCACCATTGCCAGCGCCGTTGCCAACAAAGCCACTTTTTTCATTTCGATCCCCATCTACCCGTTCTTACTTAGCAGTCGCCCCCGGAAGCCCCCCGGGGCATGCGGCCTACCTGCAAAATTGCGTCACTGCGGCAATTTGGATCGATGGACAGGAACCGTGAAGCAAAAAGCACGGGCATCTGCCGACTTTTTAGGCGTTTTGACGAATTCACGAAAGGTTGTCAGGCTGTGTGGCTTCTCGATCACATTATTTGCATTCCAAGGTGCAGTGCAGACCCGTGTAAACCCGGGGATCGCCAGGCGGCGTGACACCTTCGCTACGAATCAGGGTGGGCCCGGAGCGCCTTTGCCAGGGCGGCTTTCCGCGATGCAAAAAGGCCGCAGCACCGGGGTGCCGCGGCCTTCTCGTTACAATCCCAAGTAACAATCCCGAGTAACAGTCCCGAGTGACAGTCCCGAGTGACAGTCCCGAGTGACAGTCCGAAGGCGATGAGAGACCGCCTTCCTACCCCTGCCCCTCGGCCGGCGCCGCTTCCGCAGAAGACGAAGGCATCGCCCAGCTTGTCTCGGCGGGCGCGGGAGTCTCCGCCGGTGCCGACGGCTTCGGAGCAGGCGCTGCCTTCGCCTTCTTCGGTGCCGCCTTCTTCGCGGCCTTCTTCGGAGCAGCCTTCTTGGCCGCCGACTTCTTTGCGGTCGTCTTGGCAGCCTTCTTCGGGGCGGCCTTCTTGGCAGATTTCTTGGCAGACTTCTTGGCGGTCTTCTTGGCCGCCTTCTTCTTCGTCGCCTTCTTCGCGGACTTCTTCGCCGCTACGGCCTTCTTGGCCTTTTTGGCCTTCTTGCTTTTCTTCTTCTTCGCTTTCGCCATCGTGGTCCTCCTGTTGCCGCCGAACAATGCTTGATCGGGCGTCTTCAGTCGTCACCTCGGGAGGACAGTTCGGGCTCCTGAAAGCTCAAACCTGCGCGTTCAGTGCCGGCCGCGCCCCGCCCGTCGCCCAATCGAGAAGCTCAATCGTGTGTACGACCGGAACTGACGTGCCACTGGCAATCTGCACCATGCAGCCGATATTGCCCGCGGCAATCATGTCCGGCTTGACGCTCGCGATGTTGGCGACCTTGCGATCACGCAACCGACCCGCAAGCTCGGGCTGGAGAATGTTGTAGGTCCCCGCCGAACCGCAACACAAATGGCTCTCGGGCACATCTTTCACCACGAATCCATTCTTGGAAAGCAATTCTTTCGGAAGCCCTGTGATTTTCTGTCCATGCTGCAACGAACACGCGGAGTGATAGGCGACGACGATGTCGTCCGCTCGCGCCGCGGTCGCAAGCTCGAGGCCGGCGACGTATTCGGTGATGTCCTTGGCGAGCGCCGAGACCCTCGCAGCATCGGCCGCGCACGCTGTGTCCTCGCGCAGGAGATAGCCGTAATCCTTGATCACCGTGCCGCAGCCGGAGGTCGTCACCAGGATGGCATCGAGCCCCTCGCCGGCCATTTCCTTCCTCCACGCCGCGACGTTGGCGCGAGCCCGCGCCAGCGCATCCTGGTCGTTGCCGAGGTGATGGGTCAGCGCGCCACAGCACTGCTCGTCCCTGACAAGGACGACCTCGATGCCGTGGCGGGTCAGGAGACTGATGGCGGCCTGGTTGATGCGCGGCGCCAGCACCTGCTGGGCGCAGCCCTGGAGCAGTGCCACACGGCCGCGCTTCTTGCCCAGCGCCGCGAACACGCTGCCGGCGGCGGGCCCTGCGGGCGGCAGCCGGTCCGGCGCCAGCGCCAGCATCGCCTTGATGCGCTGGATCAAGCCCGGCGTCGCCGCAGGCCGGGGTGTCGGCAGCAAGACGCCGAGCGGACGGGCGAGCCGCGCCAGCCACATACTGACGCGAAAGCGCTGCGGGTCCGGCAGGACGAAGGCCAGCACCTGGCGCAGCAGCCGCTCGGTCAGCGGCCGCCGATAGCGCTGCTCGATTTGCACCCGGGCCTGGTCGACCAGGTGCATGTAGTTCACGCCCGAGGGGCAGGTCGTCATGCAGGCAAGGCACGACAGGCAACGGTCGATATGCTTGACCACGTCGGCGGTCGGCGCCTGGTCCTTCTCCAGCATCTCCTTGATCAGATAGATGCGGCCGCGCGGGCTATCGAGCTCGTCGCCGAGCAGCACATAGGTCGGGCAGGTTGCGGTGCAGAAGCCGCAATGGACGCAGGCGCGCAGGATCTTGTCGGCTTCCGCGATATCGGGGTCGGCGAGCTGCGCGAGTGAGAATTCGGTCTTCATCAGCCAGCGCTCCGCGTGAGCCGCCCCCGGTTGAGAATGATCTTCGGATCGAAGCTGGCGCGCACCCGCTCGCTCAGCGCGGCAATCCCCGGCGCCTGCGGATGGAACACGTCGACCTCGCGCCTGACATCATCAGTCGCCCGGATCAGCGTGGCATGCCCGCCGGCCGCGTTCGCGTGCGCACGCACCGCCGGGGCATGCGCGTCCGGCTTCGGCGGGAGCGCCGCCCAGATCAGGCCGCCGCCCCAATCGTAGATCACATCGCCCCCCGTCTCGCGCGCCAGCTGCGTGCCCAGCGCCGCGCCCGAGGCCGGCGGGCAGACGATCCGCCAGACCGGCCAGGCGCCGAGCGCGCCGCTCGCCGCGAACGGCAGCACGTCGCGGATCGCGCTCCACAGGGCCGCGGATGCCACGTCCTCGATCAGCGTCGCGGTTCCAAACGGCGCCAGCAATTGGCGCAGCGAGCCGGCGCGGTGCGCAGCGGACGCGGTGATGCCCTCGAGCCGCAGCACGGTCAGCGCCTCGGCCTCGCCTTGGCCCGCAATGTCGCCCAGCCCCTCGGTCCCGGCCCGGAGTGCGGATTTCGGCAGATGCGCGGCGGCGGAGACGTCGAAGGGCGAGCCCAGCGCCGCAGTCATGGCCTTGTTGGCGGCGGCATCATCTAACCCGCGCAGCAACAGCGTCCGCTCGGCCTCGGGCTTGGGCATCACCTTGAGCGTGACCTCGGTCATCACCGACAGCGTGCCCCAGGACCCCGCCAGCAGCTTGCAGAGGTCGTAGCCGGTGACGTTCTTCACCACCTTGCCGCCGGTCTTGAAGCTGTCGCCGAAACCCGAGACGGCATGCGCGCCGAGCAGGTGGTCGCGCGCTCCGCCCGCCCGGATCCGCCGCGGCCCGGCGAGCCCTGCCGCGATCATGCCGCCGATGGTGCCTGTTGCCGTCGTGCCGAGCAGCGGGGCGGTGTTTACAGGCTCGAAGGCGAATTGCTGGTTCTTGGCGTCGATCAGCGCCAGCACGTCGGCCAGCGGCGCGCCGGCCTGGAGCGTGATGATGAGCTCGTTCGGCTCGTAGGCGGTGACGGCATTGAGTGCGGAGACGTCGAGCACGGCGTTGGTCGCCATGGCGTGGCCGATGCCGCGCTTACCGCCATGGCCGATGATCTCGAGCGGCTGCTCGCTCGCGATCGCCGCGCGCACCACCTCTTCGACGTCTTTAGCGTCTCTGACCTTGAGCGTATCCACGGGAAAAGGCGGTAGCGAAATTCGCGCAGGAAATCAATTCGACCCGCGACGGAACGTCGGGCCGTTCGGCGACATTCGCACTACGATCTTCATCGAACCATTGTCGCCCAGAGCTGCGCTATCGAATGGAGCATTCTCAGGGAGCTCCATCATGACCGAACAGGCAATGAATCAACAGACCGGCCACCCGGCCATCGGCGGCGGACTTCTCGTCGTGGCGCAATGGGAAGCAAAGGCCGAAGAGGTCGACCGGGTTGCTGAAATCCTGCGCGGCTTCCTCCCTCAGGCGCAGCGCGAGCCAGGCGTCAAGCTGTTCCTGATCTCGCGCGCCAAGGACAATCCGGCCCAGTTCCTCTTCTACGAGTTGTTCCGCGACGAAGCCGCCTTCAGGGCCCACCAGGAGAGCGCGCATTTCAAGAGCTACATCGCGGAACAGGCGCTGCCGCTGCTCGCCAGGCGCGAACGCGCGCAATACACCTTGCTGTGAATGATCTGCTTCCTTCTTGCAAGACAGGGCTATCGACTATGACTCGCAGTGCAAGCTGGGGCTGATCAAGCCCCGGCCTTGCACGTGATCCCGCCGTCGACAACGAGCTCGATGCCCGTCACGTATTTCGACTCGTCCGAGGCCAGGAACAGCGCGGCGTTGGCGACGTCGAATGCATCGCCCATATGGCCCATCGGCACCTGCGCGTCGCGCGCGCGCCACATCGCCTCGACATCGCCCTTGGCGTAGCTGGCGGCGAGGCCGGCGGAGTGCTCGACCATCGGCGTCTTCATCAGGCCGGGCAGGATCGCGTTGACCCGGACGTGATGGCGCGCGAACTCGATCGCTGTGGTGCGCGTCATCTGGTTCATCGCCGCTTTCGAGGCGCCGTAGGTGACGTAGGAGATGCCCATGTGGCGGATCGAGGCGATCGAGGAGATGTTGATGATCGAGCCTCCGCCCTGCTTCACCATGACGGGAACGACGTGCTTCATGGCGAGATAGGCGCTCTTGAGGTTGACGCTGAAGACGCGGTCCCAGCTTTCTTCGCTCACCTCGACGACACTGCCCATCTCGGCGATGCCGACATTGTTGTCGAGCACGTCGATGCGGCCATAGGCCTTGAGGCACGCCGCGACCATCGCCTCGATCTCGGCAGGCCGCGACACGTCGGCCGTGAACGCAATCGCCTTGCCGCCCTCGCCGCTGATGATCCTGGCGGTCTCCTCGGCCGCGGCACCGTTGCGATCGACGCAGAACACCTGCGCGCCCTCGCGCGCAAAGGTCACCGCGGTCGCCTTGCCGTTACCCCAGCCTGGACCGATCGAGCCGGCCCCCACCACCATCGCAACCTTGCCCTTGAGCCGATCCATCGCGTGTCTCCCGTGTTGTTGTTCTTGTAGCCCGGATGGAGCGCAGCGCAATCCGGGGCAGTGGTCCCGGATTACGCTTCCGCTCCATCCGGGCTACGGTTCTTTGCAGACGCTCAACGTGGTGACGTTAGCACCAATGGGATGCCCGACAATCTCCGACAATGTCCAGCACGTCCCGTCATGGCACAGCCGCCATTCTCCGGCCGCGCCGGAATTGCCGAGCACCAATTCCGGCATCGGCGCACGCTGCGGCCGCCATTGAAACCAGCCGTCGACCAGCCGCGCCTCGGCCGGCGGCTCCATGCCGGGGCCGGTGCCCTTGACGCGGGCTTGCACCAGCTCGAGGCCTGATGGCGTGAGGCGCCAGTCTTCCTGCCATTCGACCTTCGCGATCGAATGCGTCCAGACAAGCGTGAACGCGGACAGCGTCAGCGCTTTCACGCCGCCCGCTGTCGCAAGACAGAGGCTCACACCGCCTCGACCGGCGCCGGCGGACGCTGCCGCCATTGCCACAGCACCAGCGCGGCGGCGAGCACGAAGCCCGCAGTATCGCTGAAGGGGAATTCGCCGAGCAGGCAGAACGCGGCGCCGAGCGCGACCAGGCGCTCGATCAGCGTCAGCCGCGTGAACAGGAAGCCGATCGCGGCCATGCCGAACAGGCCGATCGCCACCAGCGCCTTCAAGCTCGCCAGCGCCACCGCGCCGTAGAAGCCGAGCTTGGCCGCCATGGGATCGCCGGCCTGCAGCATCAAGGCCGGCGAATAGACGAAGATGAAGGGAATGACGTAGCCGGCGAGCGCGATGCGCATCGCCTCCCAGCCGATCTTGTCCGGGTTCTCCTTGGCGATCGGCGCCGCCGCAAGCGCGGCGAGCGCCACCGGCGGCGAGAGGTCGGCCATGATGCCGTAATAGAATGCGAACATGTGGCTCGCGATCAAGGGCACGCCGAGCTTGGCCAGCGCGGGAGCTGCGAGCGCGGCGGTGATGATGTAGGTCGGGATGGTCGGAATGCCGGTGCCGAGCAGGATCGACAGCAGCATGGTCATGACCAGCGCCAGGAACAGGCTCTTCTCGCCGAGCCCGATCACCCAGCCGCCGAAAATGGTGCCGACGCCGGTCTGCGACATCATGCCGATGATGACGCCGACGATCGCGCAGGCCATGCCGACGGTGATGGCGGATTTTGCGCTCTCGGCCAGCGCATCGCGGCAGGCGCGCAACGCCGCGAAGCCGCCGCGTACGAAGGCCGTGATCACGATCAGGCCGACCACGACGGTCGCGACCGGCACGATCTGGAGGCCGTCGCGCGACAATGCCGCGACGACGAGCGCGAGCCCGACCCAGAAGATGGTCCGGATCACGTTCGAGGAGGCGCCCGTCGTGATGGCAGTGCCGAGGATCAGCGTCACCGTCAGCGCAAGGCCCATGCTGCCGGCATAGAGCGGTGTAAAACCTTCGAACAGCATGTAGACCAGCGCTGCGAGCGGCAGCACAAGGTACCAGCGCGTCACCAGCGCCTTCCAGGCGCTCGGGATCTCCGAACGCTTCATGCCGACGAGGCCGTGCTTGCCGGCTTCCAGATGCACCATCCAGAACGCGGAGGCGAAATAGAGGATCGCGGGGATCGCGGCGGCCTTGACGATCTCCGAATATTGCACGCCGAGCGTCTCGGCCATGATGAAGGCGACCGCCCCCATCACCGGCGGCATGATCTGGCCGCCCATCGAGGCCGTCGCCTCGACGCCGGCCGCGAAGGCGCGGCGGTAGCCGAACCTGATCATCAAGGGAATCGTGAACTGGCCGACGGTGACGACGTTGGCGACGCCCGAGCCGGAGATGGTCCCCATCATGCCCGAAGCGAACACCGCGACCTTGGCAGGTCCACCGCGGGTGCGGCCGAACAGGCCGAGCGAGACATCGGTGAACAGCTGGATCATGCCGGCGCGCTCCAGGAACGAGCCGAACAGGATGAACAGGAAGATGTAGGTCGCGGAGACGTAGACCGGCACGCCGTAAAAGCCTTCGGTGCCGAACGACAAATGCGTGACGATCTGGTCGAAATCATAGCCGCGATGGTTGAGCGGCGACGGCAGGTACTGACCGAAGAACCAATAGACGAGACACGCACCGCACATCAGCGGCAGCGCCGCGCCCATCAGCCGCCGCGTGCCCTCGAAGATCAGCACCGCGAGTAGGGTGCCGACGGCGAGATCGAGCCTGGTCGGATCCCCGTCGCGCGCGATCAGGTCGGCATAGAAGATCCATTGGTAGAGACCGCAGTAGAAGCCGGCGGCGCCGATCGCCCAGCCCAGCGCACGGCCGAAATTGCTCTTCGCGGTGAAGTTGGCGATCAGGCCGAAGGTGAGCAGGAGCAGGAAGCCGACATGGACGCCGCGCACCACCTGACTCGGCAGATAGTTGAAGGCGGCGACGTAGAGCTGGAAGATCGCGAACGCGATGCCGATCCAGTAGGCGAGCCGGCCCCACCAGCCCGGGCCGAAGCCTTCTGGGAAGCCATGCTCGAAATTGTCGAACTCGACCTTGACCTTGTCGGGCGCGATCTCAGTCCCCTCTGCCTTTTCCAGCATCTCAGCCCATCCCCAATCGTCGAGCGCTTGTAGCATTGGCACGGTATGTCCCGAGCCGTCATGCCCGGGCTTGTCCCGGGCATCCACGAAACTTCCATGCACAGCCGCAGAACGTGGATGGCCGGGACAAGCCCGGCCATGACGTCCGACGACAGGAGCTGATTACTTGATCAGCCCCTTTTCCTTGTAATAGCGGATCGCCCCGGGGTGCAGCGGGACCGGGCTGCCGGTGGCGGCGGTCTCGAGCTTGATCTCCTTGCCGGCCGCGTGCGCAGTGACGAGTTCGGGCAGCGATTCATAGACCAGCTTGGTCATCTGATAGGCGAGATCGTCCGAGACGGCGGAGCTGGTGACCAGATAATTGATCACGGCCGCAGTCGGCACGTCCTTGTCCTGGCCGGTATAGGTGTTGGCCGGAATGGTCGCCGCCACGAAGGGCGGGCCGATCTTGTCGACGGTCTCCTTCGGCACCGACACCACCGTGATCGGGCTCGAGGTCGAGAGGTCCTTCAGCGAGGCGACACCGAGCCCGGCCGATTGCAGCGTGGCGTTGAGCTGCCGGTTCTTCATGAGATCGACGGATTCGGCGAACGGCAGATATTCGACCTTGCCGAGCTCCTTGTAGCTCATGCCGGCAGCGGCCAGGATCGCGCGGGAGTTCAGCTCGGTGCCCGACTTCGGTGCACCGACCGACAGGCTCTTGCCCTTGAGATCGGCGAGCGTCTTGATGCCGCTGTCGGCGGTCGCGACGATCTGGATGTAGTTCGGGTAGATCGCGCCGATGGTGCGCAGCTTGTCGAGCTTGGTCTTGAAGCCCGCCTCCTCCTCGCCCTCCCAGGCGGCTTTCAGCGAGTCGCCCAGCGTGAACGCCAGCTCGCCGCGGCCCTGCTGCAGCAGGATCAGGTTCTCGACCGACGCCTTGGTGGCCTGCACCTGCGTCTTCACGTTCGGAATCTTTTCGCCGTAGATCTTTCCGATCGCGACCCCGAGCGGATAGTAGACGCCGGAGGTGCCGCCGGTCAGCACGTTGATGAAGGATTGCGCCTGGGCGCAAGGTGCCGACGCCGCCAGAGCCAGAGCCGCGGCCGCGCCGAAAATCGTCCGTTTCATGGTTGTTGTTCTCCCCAAACCGGCGGCGAAATTGGCCGGACGAGGGATGCGGGTCAACCCATCCAAAAGGCAAAACAGGACTGCGGCAAAGGGCCGTTCCCGCTGGGTTTTTGGGAACCGGACGGTGCGGCGAGGTGGCGCAGCGGGACTGGAGTCGCGTTAGATTCGAGTCGGAGCGGCTTGCTCGGTCACCTCTCCCGCTTGCGGGAGAGGTCGCGCCAAAGGCGCGGGTGAGGGTTTTCTCCTCTAGGAGATTGTCCCGATGCGGAGACACCTCTCCCCAGCCCTCCCCCGTAGGCGGGGCAGGGAGCGCACCGTCTACGCAGTGGCTATCGAGCGCTCGCTCACTGGAACGTCATGTCCAGGCATTTGGAGATGTCGGAGCCGAGGCCGGAGGAGATGGTGATGCAGCCGCGCACCTTCTGCGCGCCGACGTCGGCGGCCCAGACCGAATAGCCGCCGGGGCCGAAGAACGAATTGGTGTTCGGCGGCTCGGTCTCGGTGGCGTCGAAATCGTACTTGCCGTCGGTCTCGAAAATGCGCGGTTTCTTGGTGCAGCCGCCGTCGGTCTGGACGTTGATGACTTCCTTGTTGTCGCGGGTCAGCGCCAGGGAGACCTGGCAGCGGAAATATTCCGAGGTCCTGGTGTTGAAGAGATAGGTGTAGGACTTGCAGGTCGCCGTGTTCAGCTTGCCCGGGGCAAGGCCGCGGCTGCACGAAATCCGCTGGTTGTGGCTGAGCCGGTAGTCATCGGCTTGGGCGGCCGGCGCCAGCGCCGTGAGCAACAGCGCGGCAGCCGAGCAGGCTTTGACGACAAGGTTCATTCGAATCATCCCCACCAATATTTTTGTCGAGTTGCGTTCTAAACGGAAAGCGGAACATAGTCGCGAGGGGACGGAGGGAAAATCACAAACTGCTGGGCAAGACGTGATGCGCTGCGGCGCTATCGCAAGTTGACCGGGACGCATCGTTCGTGATTTGTTCAATCATGGAATGTCCCGATCTTGGGAGGATGGGATGACGGCATTTTCAATCAAGACATTTGCAATCGCAGCCGCCCTCGGCGCATTGGCAGCGCCCGCATTGGCGCAAACCGCAGCGACGCCCTGGGAGCTGAAGACCGACACCGGCTACGTCTACGACAGGGAGGGCAAGACCTTTTCCTACAAGATGGGGACCAGCAACGCCGGCGAGCTCTTGAAGGGCGCCAAGAAGGTGCCCAAGGGCACGCTGTTCTTCATCGGCCAGAACGGCCAGCTCTACATGCGCACCGGCCCGTATCTGGAGGGTGACGGCAAGTTCAAGTTCGGGCCGGATCAGTAGGGGCCCGCGCTCGCAGGCGACAGAGCGTAGGGTGGGCAAAGGCGCGTTAGTGCCGTGCCCACCATCTCATATCGTCGAATCAACGAATGGTGGGCACGCTTCGCTTTGCCCACCCTACGCCAGCGTCCTAGAACGCCCCTGCCAATTCCCTTGCGCCGGGTTTGCCGCTGTTCACGTCCATGCGCTCGTCGGTCACGGCCAGCAGCTTCGCCACCGTGTTGTGGCGGATCGCGACTGGGTTGCGCTCATAGCCGCCGCGCTGGAAGAAATTCGAGGTCGGCACCCGCTCGCGCATCGCTTGCGGCATCGTCACCATGTCGAGGCCGGTGCCGTCGCCGGTGAGGTTCATCATCTCGAGCTCGGCCGCCGACAGCGGGCGCGAGTGTCCCTTGGCGCGGGCGAAATGCACCGAAGTCAGCAGCTTGTGGGTCTGCAGCATCGGTCCGATGTCAACGTCGAGCACCATCGCATGCATGGCCCAGCCCTGCGGGGTGGCGCCCATCTTCTCGTGCTCCGACCAGGTGTCGGGCACGGACTTGGCGTGGGCCACCATCTTCTTCAGGACAGTGAGCTTGTGCTCGAGCGCATGCCGCGCCGGTCCAGATGTGCGCGTCACCTTCTCGGACAGCGCGCGGATCAGTTCATGGCCCTGCTCGGCGAGCAGCTCGACGCTGTTGGTGGTGAGCAGCTGGTTGTAGCCCATCGCGGTCGAGATCGCGCGCTTGCCGCCATGCTCGATGCCCGCCTGCACGTCGTAACTGCCGGTGCCGCCGGTCTCGAACGAATAGACCCGCACCGCCTGCTCGCGCGTCAGGCCATGGGCCAGAGCGTAGCGCGCATAGGCGCGCTTGAACTCGAGCTCGCTGGACGGGCGTTGCGGCGTGAACTGGTAGAGTTCCTGCGCCGCACGCAGGAAATCGGCGACCACGGGAATCGGTCTTCTCGCGGGGCGATCCGGCGTTTCCTCCGGCTCCGGATTCACCGGCTTCTTCGGCCCGGTATAGAGCGGCGGATGCTCCAGCACGTAATCATCGAGCGTGATCTGCTGCCCATTGCGCCGCTTGGCGTTCCGCGTCTTCCGCTTCTCGGAGATCTGGCTCCAATAGGCGCCGGCCTCGGCATCGAAGGCGGCGCGCGCGGCCTGATATTCCGCGAGCTTGCGGCGATATTCGAGCACGGCCGGCGAAGCCCCCCCGCCTTGTGCGAAAAACTGCGACAGCAGCTGGGCGTTGGCATTTCGAACGGCGGGCGGCAGCGCCTCGGCCTCAGCGCCGCGCGCCGCGGGCGAGATCAGGACGAGCGCGAGCGGAACCAGCGCCAATTTGTTTCGAATCGAATGATGCATGCTGCCTTCTTAGCAGGCATCCGGTAACCGTCGCGTTAACGCGCCGTTTACCATCGTCACGTCCAGGCGAATACCGGCTGTTCCAGGTCGGTGACGCGGGTGTGCCGCCCCGCCAGCACCTCGCGGAACTGGTAGATCAGCGCCGCGGTCGGGGCATGGATCAGGCTCATCTGATGATGGAAGCGGATCACGCGGCGGTTGCTCTCGGGGATCTCAGTGAAATCGAAGGCATCGTCGCGCTCGATCGTGGCCAGCGCGATGCGATGAACGGAGGCGACCTCGTCCGGGTTCGGGCGGATCGCAGCACTATCGGCCGCCCAGACCACGACCGGCGTGATCAGATAGCCCGAGCGCGTCGGATAATCGTCGAGCAGGCCGAGCACCGCATCGGCTGACAGCGCGAGTGCGAGCTCTTCGTCGAGCTCGCGCAGCGCCGCCTCGACCGGCGTCTCGCCGGCATCGCAGCGTCCGCCGGGCAGCGCCCATTGGCCGCGATGGGCGCGCAGGTGCGAGGCGCGCCTGGTGAGCAAGAAGGCGGTGTCGCCACCGTCGTCGGATTCGGTCAGCGCCAGCACCACCGCGGCGCGCTTCAGCGCCGGCGGCTCGGCTGTGTCGGGCAGCCGCGCGAAGGCCGCGCAGGCCTCTGCGATATTCCGTCTGGTGGCATCGTCGAACGCTCTCATGATGCTTGACTACACCAGGACTGCATCTGATGAAACGAGGAGACATCGCGTTGCAAGGACGAACGACGACATGACCAGCAAGGCCGCCGCAAGGTTGAAATCAGAGGGCTGGAGCATCCTGGAGACCACGGGCTTCCTGCATCTGATCGGCCCGTTGTGGGAGCGCAAGGTCGACGGCCATTACGAATTCGCGCTCGCGACCGAGGACAAGCACCACAACCGCCGCGGCATGGTCCAGGGCGGCGTGATGATGACGTTCGCCGATCGCACCTGCGGCATGACGGCCCGTTACGTCTCCGGCAAGGAGTACTTGGCGACGGTGCAGCTCGACACCCATTTCGTCGAGGCCGGCCAGATCGGCGACACCCTGATCTCCCGCCCGCGCGTGGTGCGCTCGACCCGCAGCCTGATCTTCATGAGCACCGAGGTGGCCGTGGACGACCGCTGCATCGTGATGGCGAACGGCGTGTTCAAGATCTTGAAGGGGCCGGGGTAGCGGGCGATCAGGCCGGCGCTGCTGCGCGCCACACCCGCAGCCGTCATTCCCCGCGAAGGCGGGGAATCCAGTACGTCGCGGCCCCTCGATCGATCACGACTGTCTCGGCGTACTGGATCGCCCGCCTTCGCGGGCGATGACACTGAATGTGAGGCGCAAACGTGCCCCACCGTCATTGCGAGCGCAGCGAAGCAATCCAGCATCCCTCCGCGGACACATCTCTGGATTGCTTCGCTGCGCTCGCAATGACGGACTTTGCTGGCTATGCTGCCGTCCACCAACATCGAGGACTCGCCCATGCAATACCGCCAGCTCGGCCGCAGCGGCCTCAAGGTCTCGCCGATTTGCCTGGGCACCATGATGTTCGGCGGGCCGACCGATGAAGCCACGTCGAAGCGGATCATCGACAAGGCACGCGATTCCGGGATCAATTTCATCGACACAGCGGACGCTTATTCCAAAGGCGCCTCCGAGGAGGTCGTCGGCCGCGCCATCGCGCGCAATCGTGGTGCCTGGGTGCTTGCCACAAAGCTCGCAAACCCCATGGGGGACGATCCCAATCGCGGCGGACTGTCGCGGCGCTGGGTGTTGCAGGCGGCGGACGAGAGCTTGATGCGGCTCGGCACCGATCACATCGACATCTACTATCTGCACAAGGAAGACCATGCCACGCCGTTGGAGGAGACGGTGCGCGCCATGAGCGACCTGATCCACGCCGGCAAGGTGCGCTATTTCGGCGTCTCCAACTACCGCGCCTGGCGCGTCGCTGAGATCTGCAACATCTGCGACCGACTCGGCATCGACCGGCCCGCGGTGAGCCAGCCTTATTACAACGCCATGAACCGCATGCCGGAGGTCGAGCACTTTCCGGCCTGCGCCTATTACGGTCTCGGCATCGTGCCCTATAGCCCGTTGGCGCGCGGCGTGCTCACCGGCAAGTACAGGGTGGATGCAGCGCCCGACAAGGAGACGCGCGCGGGGCGCAACGACACCCGCATGATGCAGACCGAATGGCGGCCGGAATCGCTCCAGCTTGCGCAGGAGATCAAGGCTCACGCCGACACGAAAGGCATCACCGCCGGCCAGTTCGCGGTCGGCTGGGTGCTCAACTCCGCCTTCGTCTCGTCGGTGATCGCCGGTCCCCGCACCGAGGAGCAATGGGACGGCTACATCAGCGCGCTCGATTATCGTTTCACCGCGGAGGACGAGGCGCTGATCGACCGCCTGGTGACGCCAGGCCATCCCTCGACGCCAGGCTACAATGATCCGGCCTATCCGATCGAAGGCCGCCGCGCGCGGACGGCGTGAGGGGGCCTTCGATGGCGCTTCAAGACCGCTACGGCCTGCCGCTCTCCACCACCTCGCACGAGGCAGCATCCGCCTATCGCGACGGCGTCGACCTCATGCTCGCGGGCTGGACCGGCACGGCGGAGATGCTGGAGCGCGCGATCGCGGCCGACCCTGATTTCGCGCTGGCCCACATCGCCCGCGGCCGCGTTCATGCCTTCTACCAGCAGGGCGATCTCGCGCGGCAAAAGGCGGCACGCGCGCGCGAGCTCGTGGCCGGGCGCGGCAGCGAGCGCGAGCGCTCGCATGTCGAGACGCTGGCGCTCGCGATCGAGGGCCGGCTGCCGGAGGCGATCGCATCGACGCTGAAGCATATCGACGCATGGCCCCGCGACGCATTGGTGCTGTCGCTGCCGCTTGGCGTGTTCGGCCTGTTCGCCTTCTCAGGCATGGCCGATCACGACCGCGCCCGGCACGAGCTCTGCGAACGCGTCGCCCCACATTACGGCGAGGACTGGTGGTTCCTCACCATGTCCGGCTGGGCGATGACGGAGAATGGCGACGTCGCGCGCGGCCGCGCCGTCACCGAGCGCGGCTTCCATCTGCGCCGGGAAAATGCCCACGCCGCGCACGCGGTGCTGCATGCGATGTTCGAGGACGGATCGATCGAGGACGCCGATCGTCTCGTGGACGAATGGCTCCCGGCTTATGACCGCTCCGGAATCCTCCACGGCCATATAAGCTGGCATCAGGCGCTCGGCGCGCTCGAGCATGGCGATGCGGCGCGGGCGCTCGCGATCTATGCCGACGTGCTTCGGCCCACTGCCACGCAGGCGCCGCCGCTCAACGTCATCACCGACAGCGCTTCGCTGCTGTGGCGCCTGTCGATGTACGGTCATGCGGTGCCGAAGGCGCTGTGGCAGGAAGCCGACGCCGCCGCGCAAAAACTGTCCGAAATCGAGTCTGTCCTTTGCCGACGTCCACATGGCGCTATTCGCAGCCGCGACGCAGAATCGCGAAGCGCTCGCCGCCCGCCTTGCGGCGATCGAGCAGCGGCTTGCCGACGGCAAGCTGCCGGCGGGCCCTGTGGTGCCGGCGATCTTCCGCGCACTCGCGGCTTTCGCCGATGAGGATTACCGGACTTGCGTGCAGATGCTCGCGCCGGTGCTCGGCGAGGTCGTGCGCATCGGCGGCAGCCACGCCCAGCGCGAGCTGATCGAGGACACCTATATCGTCGCGCTCATGCGCAGCGGTGAGCTGCCCCGCGCCCGCGCCGTGCTGGACGCCCGCCTCCACCGCCGCCCCTCCTTCCGCGACAGGCGCTGGCAGGCGGCAATGGGTTAGGTTATTGTTTGAGCATGATTTTTTCGGAAAACCGCTACGCACTTTTTCGGATCATGCTCCGCCACGAAAAAAACACCGCCCTGATGGCATGTGGCCGCCGGGACGGATCGGGCGATTTGGACGAATCGCCCTCGGGGTTGACGCGGTGATATTCCAGACGGGATTTGCAGCACAAACGGGATCGCAACCAACTTGCGGTTCGATGGTTACGGTGCGGAACTCTTCCGCCATGGCCCCCTGGCTCATGAGCCCGACGACGCGCCTTCGCCGATTGGTCCTCGCCGCGTTGCTCGTGATCGCGGCAAGTCCTTGTTTTGCCGAGACTTCCAAACCCGTTCCGGTCAACAATCCGCCCGCGCAGCCGAACGCCTTCATCGATCTCCTGGCGCTGATGTCCGGCCACTGCAAGACGTTCAGGGTCGCGGGCCGCACCTTCCCGTGCAAGACGGTGGCCTATGCCCATGGCGACACGGGCCGGGTCAATTTCGCGGTCGCGGTCGACGATCCCTCCGATGACAGCCACGTGGTGTCGTTCTCCGGCGAGAATGGCAAGCGCGCCGACGACAATTCCTACGAGCTGCGGATCGACCGCGTGCTGCTCAACTCCAAGAACCGCCCCAAGGTCGACGGCCTGCCGGTGCCGGCCGAGCAGACCTCGACCGGCATCTGCCGCCAGACCGGCAACTTCGCCGCCAGAAAGGTGAACGACGTCACCTGCTCGGCGACCGACAGCGAGGGCCGCAAATACGAGCTGCTGTTCGTCTCCGACGGCACCCCGGTCAGCGTGCGCCGCATCCGTCAGTCGGCCCCGTCGATCCAGGACCCGTTCAAGTAGGTCCGTGTCCGCTGGCGTCAACGTGTACGATCGCGCTGATGCCACGGAGCCCTGGCACTGCGCTCAGCTATCACGGTCGTACATTCATCGCAGACAGGATGCGATCCTCGCTGCGCTCTCCGAGCGACACCGCTTTCCTAATCCGCATCCGTGCCAGTTGCGAAAATCTACATGCGCCACTCTCGTGTCCCGGACTCGCACCGCATCGTCGAAGAGAAGCTGCGCCGCGTTCGGGGCGCGAGTCGCAGGCCATGCCTCTTCATGCGACGATAGATCGCGCGGCCTTCGCTCGTTCACAAACGTTAACGTGCGTTCATCGGGGAACTGAAAATCTGCGTCGTTTCGACGCCCGCAGTGGCTGGAACGCGCGGGATACTCATGTGTTGTCACACGACCTTCAACTGGAGTGATGACATGAAATATCTCATTGCCGCGATCGCCCTTGGTGCTGCGGCGTTGGCCGGTGGATCGGCGAGTGCGGCCGGCAATACAAGTGCCAAGCAGACCGCGCAGGAAAGCCAGACCACCGACATCAGCGCGCACCGCAGGCATTACCGCCACCATCATCATTGGCGGCATCATCACGGCTATTACCGGCCGTATTACAGGAGCTACGGTTATTACCCGCGGCACCACGGCTATTACGGCGGCGGGCCCTACGGCTATTACGGCGGAGGCCCCGGCGTGACGTTCAGCTTCGGCGGCGGCCGCTGGTAAGATCTGGAGAGACACGCGACGAGAGGCCCGCATCAGATGCGGGCCTCTTTTCATTGTCCCCGAAGGATCATGTCCGCCGTCTCCAGGCCGCTCGCCAGTGCCGCCTCGACCGTGCCCATGTCGCGGCCGCGATAGAGCGCTTCGCCGGAAAACAGCACCAAGCCGTCGCCGCGCGCGAGGATCGCCTGTGCCGCGCGCGTGCGCGGCGTCGCCCACGAATAGGCGCCGCGCGCGAACGGATCATGCGCCCAGTTAGTCGCGGCGGACGCCACCAGCTCGCGCACGATGTGATCGCGCGGCAGGCCGAAGATTGCGGCGAGCGAGCCGAGCCCGGCATCGATCAATGCTCGCGCGTCGAGGCTTTCCAGCTCGGCCGTGCGGGGGCCACCGAACCAGCCCGTCAGCACGGGATGCTGGTCCGGATAGCGCGTCCACCAGACCGGGATCGCCTCATCCGACAGCAGGAAGGTCATGTCCGCAAGGTCTTCCTTGCGCTCGCGCCACCATGGCCGCGCGAAGCGCAGCAGGATCTTGATGACGTTGCCAAAGCCGATGTCGTCGACAGCAGCCAGCTTGGCACGCGCGCCTGCCGGTAGCGCGATCTCGCGCAGCAGCGGCAGCGGCACGGTGAGGATCATGCGGTCGCAGGCGTGCACGTCGCCGCCGGCGCAGCGAACGATCACCGCGCCGCCCTCCTCCGCAATCGCCGACACAACGCTGCCGAGGCGGATGGTGACGCCCTGCCTGCGGCAGTCGGCCGCCAGGAAATCGATCATCGCGCCGTAGCCGCCTTCGATGCGCGCCTGCGGAGCGTGCCCGCCGTCCATCCATTCCGCGCGCAGCGCCAGCGTGGAGGCGCGTTCGGGATCGGCCGCGTCATAGCCTTCGACCATCCGCTCGATCGAATGGCGCAGCGGCGCGTAATTGTCGCCTGCAAAATGCCGGCGCAGGAAGTCGGCGACCGTGAGGTCGTCCTTCAAGTCCGCCAGCTTGGCCTGAAGCTCCGCTTCATGGGGATCGTCGCGCTCGCGCGTGAGCTTCGTCCCGTCAAAGCGCCACTGCTCGCCTTCCATCTCCTGAAGCGACAGGCCGGCTTCGCGCAGCAATGCGCGTGTGACCGGCGCCTCGCCATGGACGAACTCGGCGCCGCCGTCGGCGGCATAGCCGAACTGCGAGGCCGGCAGCGGATGAATGCGGCCGCCGCAGCGCTGGCGCGCCTCCAGGATCGTCACCTTGCTGCCGGCACGCGCCAGCTCGCGCGCCGCCATCAGGCCGGCCGCGCCGGCGCCGACGATGACGATGTGCTCGGACGGATCGGACATGGCCGCGCCTTACCGGCTCACGGCTTGCGGGTCGTTCTGGATCAGATAGCGCAGCAGCAGGACGCCGCCGCCGAGCTCGCGCGTGCTCTCCAGCGTCATCGCGGCGATCGGCGCGCGCCGGTCGCTGTCGGCCTCGGTGGAATCGAACACGAACGGGGCGCCCTTTGCGCCGTCGATCGCAGGGCTGAGGATCAGGTTGAATTCGTCGATGAGGCCGGCGCGCAGGAACGCGCCGTTGGCAACGCCGCCGCCCTCGACCAGCAGGCGCTTCACGCCGAGCTCGCGGCTGAGAATGTCCAGCGTCAGTGCGAGGTCGATCTCGGATTTGCCGGCAAAGATGTAGGACACGCCCTCGCTGCGGAGGCCAGCGAGATGCGAATCCGGGACGTTCTCGGTCAGCACGACGACGATCGGATCGCCGCCGATCTCCGCGCGCCCCCAGCCGATCTTGCCCTCTGCATCGAGCACGACGCCATAGGTCTTCGCGTCGCGCCGGGCGAACCAGTTTTCGCGCGGAAATTTCGCGTCTGTCGAGGGATAGGGCCTGCCCTTGGCGAACTCCGAACCCGTGACGCGGCCGATCACCCAAGCATCGCCGCCGAGCTCATCGTGGATCTTCTCGAACCAGTCCGTGCCCGCGCCCTTCGGACGCCAGCGGCTGGGATGCGTGCGCCCGTCGAGGCTGGAGTGCATCAGGCAGATGACATACGGTTTCATGCAATCCTCAGGGCAGCGCTCAGGCCGCGGGTCCACCGCGCGCGGCACGATCGTTCACAATCGCGGCCAGCGGATTAAGCCTGGGTGGCGCTATGAGCTGGAGCGTGTTGGTGTCGTGGTGATTGAACGGCGCGCCGCGCACGAACAACTCGGTCTGGATCAGATAGGTCCAGCTGCCGTCGTCGTTGAAGGTGATGTCGCAGCGGTAAGCATCGGTGCGAAAGGCCTGCTCCAGAAAATCGGTCGAGCAGATCCCGTAGGCGGTGTCGCCGCGCTTGGCAGTGACCGAGATCGTCTTGTCGTCGGGCCCGGCCTTGCCCGAGGCCAGCAGCACCTGCCCGCGCGGGATCGCCAGGGTCTGCATGATCAGCCCGGTCGCCGGCTCCCACAGCCAGTAGCCGACTTGGTCGTGGAAGGTAATGTCTTCCTCGGGCGTGTTGATGTGGATGTGGTACCGCAGCCCGTACAACAGCTGCGGCCCGTTGGCCTGCGGATCGATCGGATCCATGCGGATGTGCTCGATGAAGGTCCGCCGCTCCGGCCCTTCCGCCTTCGGATTGATGTCGATGCCCTTGTCCGCCTGCCAGGTGCCGGCAAGACGCCGAAGCGGGCCGAGATTGGCCAGGCCGTCGGGCGAGACGTCCTCGGGTTCGGTGAAGATATCGGCGGGAATGGGGAGCATGGCGGCCTCGCGGGGGTGCAGAGACCAGCCATAACACGGGCAGGCGGCGGCCTGAATTCAACTGTTAGCGGCACAGCGTCGGAGGCATTCGAGCCATGCGAGGATGCGCATTGCATCCCGCGCCCGCCTCTGGCGCTGCAGCCGGGCCGGTTGACGAAGACGCCGAGGCTGGCGCGCCCCCGCGACCGCTTCAAGCCGCTTCCGACACCGATCTCGCACGCTGCTCGAGCACGCCGATCGTCGCGACCAGATTGTCGCGCCGGGCGCGAAGGTTGGCCGCGAGAAGCGGGTAGGTCGGCTGAACCGGGTCGAACACCCCGGCGCGCGCCTCTTCCTCGAGAATGTCGGTATTAATCAGCCGAACGCGCCACCATAGATCGGCGATCAACGCGTCGAGCCGGAGTTCGTCAACAGCACCAGAACGGGACACTTCCTGCATCACTTGCCTCAACCTGAAACGGCCTCTCCACCGAGGCCCGGGCTTGGATCAGGACTGAGCAAGGGGAGTGCCAGGACGGGCGCAGGCTTCCGAACCGGCAATTGAGGAACGCTCTTCGGCCGAAGGGGCTGCAGTGGCGAGGCATGATGAAAACGCCTGAGGCATTGACCTCACGCCACCCGCCGTTTCCGGCGCGCCGTGGGGGCTTGCCAGGAGAGGCTTGCAAGCGGCACGGGCTTGCTGAAGTGAAATCCCTGGCCGAGCGGGATGCCGAGTGATTGGAGCCGTCTGACCTGTTCCGAGGACTCGACCCCCTCGGCGACGATCGACAGCTTCAGCGTCTTTGCCAGCTGCACGATGGATTTCAGCACGGCGACGGTCTCGCAGCGATCGATCCTGTCGATGAAGGATTTGTCGATCTTGACCTTGTCGAAAGGAAAGGCCGTCAAATAGGACAACGACGAGTATCCGACACCGAAATCGTCGAGGGCAATGGAGACGCCGAGCGCCTTGAGGCGCTGGAGCGTCCTGAGGTTCTCCTCGGTGTCGGCGAGAAAAACGCTCTCGGTGATCTCGAGCTCGAGCCGGGTCTGCGGAAGCCCGCTCTGCGTCAACGCAAAGGTCACGGTGTCGACGAGATTGGCGCTGGCAAATTGCAGGGCGGAGAGATTGACAGCGACCTTGATGTCGCCCGGCATGTTCATCGCATCGCGGCAGGCCCTGGCGAGCACCTGGTGGCCGAGCTCCACGATCAGTCCCCCCGCCTCGGCAACCGCAATGAACTCCGCCGGAGGGACGTAGCCCCTGGTGCCGTGATGCCAGCGCGCCAGGGCCTCGACCGATTTTACCCGACCAGTGCCGAGCTCGATCACAGGCTGATAAAACAGCTCTATCTCCTCACGCCAGATCGCTTCACGCAGCTCGATCTCGAGCACGTTGCGTTGATCCGCTTCCGCCTTGAGCTCCGGTGAATAGACGTGGAAGCAGTTTCTGCCGGCATTCTTCGACCTGTAGAGCGCAAGATCGGCGTTGCGAAGGATCTCGTCGACCCGCGTGCCGTGCTCGGGCACGAGCGCAAGGCCAATGCTACAGCCGCTCACGACGGGGTGGCCATCGATGTGAAAGGGTTCGGCAATGGCCTCGACCAGCCGCGCGGCCAGGCTTTCAGCGCCGTCGCGCATCGCGGCCCCGCCGGGTGCGACGATGACGGCAAATTCATCGCCGCCGATTCGCGCCGCCGTATCGGCATCACGGATCTGCGCCTTGATCCGGTCGGCAACCTGCTTCAGCAACGCGTCGCCGCATTGGTGGCCGAGCGCATCATTGACCGACTTGAACTTGTCGAGATCGAGCAGGAGTACGGCGAACGCGGGCTCCGGCCGGCGCGGGCGGGCCAGCGCCTCGTCGATGCGCTCCTTGAACAGGTTGCGATTGGCAAGGCCGGTCAGGCTGTCGTAATGCGCGAGCCGCTCGATGCGGTCCGCCGACGCCTTGCGCTCGGTGATGTCCTCATGCGTGGCAACCCAGCCGCCGTCCTCGCGCCGGCCGTAGGAGATGTAGACGACCCGGCCGTCCGGAAACTGCACGGTGTTCGAGATCTGCTCCGACTGGGCGAGCCGGTTCTTCAAATCGACGAGGTACGCCTCGACGTCGAGCACGGCGGTCTGCTTCGCGAACACCTCCCGGAAGTCCATGCCGATCCGGATGTCTTCCGGCACGAGGTCGTAAAGTTCGAGCCATTGCCGGTTGAACGCGATCAGACGGTCGCGGCCATCGAACATGCTCAAGCCCTGGGGGAGGTTCCTGAGCGCATCCTCGAACTTGCTGGCGAAATCGCGCCGCTCGCGGTGGGCGCGATCCAGCGCCTGCTGCCGTCGCCAATGAAATGTCGTCGCGGCGAGGATGATGAACGTGAGCAGCACCGCGCCGCCGAGATAGACCTTCTGCCTGAAGGCGGAGCGGGAATAGATCTCCTGCTCCGAAATGCCGACGGTGAAGATGAGCGGAAACGCGCGCGACCTGCGCGCCGTGATCAGTCGGTCGCTGCGGTCCGGTCGGTTCTCGTTCCAATATTGCGCATAGAAGCCGTCGCCCAGTTCGCCCGCGACGCGGCTCGGCGCGCTTTGTCCCAGCACTGACCCCTGGTCCACGCCCCGGGCGGCGAGCACCACGTGGCTCGCATTCCTGAGCACCAGCGTTCCCCCGACGCCGAGCTTTGCGGTGTCGTAGAACCTGCCGACGACGTCGACGCTGATCGAGCCGACAACCACGCCGACCCGATTGCCGGCGAGATCGAACAGCTTTCTCGCGAGCTGTATCGTCCACTTTTTGGACGCGCGGCCCAGCACCGGCTTCGCCACGTAAAGGCGATCGTCGACCTGCGACATGGTATGAATGAAGTGCTCGCGATCACCGAGATAAAGTGGCGGACCGGAATAGCCCGCCGTCGTCTCGGTCATGTATCCGTCCGATCCGATCAGAGCGAACTGGACCACGTCGCCGGTGGCGAGGCGGGCCTTGTCGGACCAGAACTTCAGGCTGAAGGCCTGCGGATCCTGGGCGTAGAGTGCCTGTACCACCAGCAACGACTGATCCACGCGCTCGAAGATGCGCTCGGTGTTCTCCTCGAACAATTCGGCGACGCTGTTGCCGTGCGACCGCGCTTGCTGGATCGCGTCCATCCGCTCGGAGGCGGTGATCGCGAAATAGCCGATCCAGACCAGGGGGAGAAAGAACAATGCGATCTGCAGCGGAGCATTCCGCAGGATCGCTCTTCCGGCTTTGCGAACTGCCCCTGCGGGAATCACGACGCGCACCCCCGCTTCGGCCGCCAGGGCAGAACTGCGCTCGCCCGCAGTATTGGCATCGCCTTGTCTCCGCCTCGACTGCACAGGGACACCCGCGCGGGTGCCGTTCATAGCGCGAAGGTAGCCGAAACAGCCTTAAGTTTTTGTTTGGAGGAAGCTCAATTCTTCAGCTCAAAGCCTCCGTATCATCACGGAGGTCGGCTGGTATTGGGCAATCAGGCACATCGCCATGTCGCAAGCGGCACATTTTAACCGTCTTTGGACCGTTTTTCACATCGCGCGCGCAAGGACGATCGTGCCGGACAGGATGAGGAGCGCGCCTGCCGCATAACTCAACCGTTGGCCGAACGGCAGCAGCTTCTCGGCGGCGACATAGAGCGCGATGCCGATGATCCAGGCCAGGTTCATCACGCCGCCGACGAACAGCAATACCATCAGAAACCAGCAGCAGCCGACGCAGTAGCTGCCGTGGCGAAGTCCCATCCGGAATGCGCCGCGCGTGCCGGGCCGCCAATATCGACTGAGAAACAACAGCGGACTGTCGCAGTAGCGCAGGCAGGCCTGTTTGAGCGGCGTGAACTGATAGAGCCCTGCTGCAATCAGCACGCCGCCGCCCAGAATCGCGCTGGTGCTTGCCATCGCCATCGACAACAACCCGAAGCGTTCGAATGCTCCTTGCACCAGGACCGCAGCGAGACTGAACCCGGCCCACGTCACGAGATAACCGGCGAGAAAGATCCAGCTATCGATTGCGGCGCGGGAGGCAGCCTCCTGCCTGCGCTTGATGGTCGCATACAGGAGAACGGTGGGCACCGCGCTCGGCGCCATCATCGCGACCATCATCACCCACCACATCACGAACAGCAGCGCGCCATAGAACGGCGTCCACGGCATCGGCGCCATGTCCGGCATGTCGGCCATCATCTCGGTGTCCATGCCGGCGCCCGCAGCGAGATAGGCCCAGGCGAGCGCGACCACTGCGGCGGTCCCGATCGCGACGATCAGCCGGTCGCGGTGGAGCAAGTGTTCGAGTATCGAGCGCTCCTGCATCGACTTGTCCATGGCGACGAGGAGCTGACACCGAGATCTTGTGTCGGTGTCAGCGCCGCATCATGCTGCAACGCCCTTGGGCGTCTGCACGACATTGGCGAGCGAGCTATGCGTAGCGCGGGTCTCGAACCGGATCGCGCCGGTCGAGCGGATGTCGGCGGATGCGACCTCGGCCGCCCGATGTTCGAACCCTTCGGGCATGACCACCTGGATGCGGTGCGGATCACCGGTCACCGGATTCTTGATCGGCTCGACATCGGTCTCGAGCACGCCCTTGGCGACGAGTCTTGCGACGCGTCCGTCCTTGTCGAAGGAGAACTCGAACGGCACAAACACGGGATCATGGATCTTGGTGACGATCATGCTGACGATCTGGAACAGCGTGCCTTCGGCCGAATGCTTACCGGAGAAGATATCGAACAACGCCTGTCGCTGCTCCGCCGTGGCGCGTTCGTCGATGATGGGCTGGATTGTCCCGTTGCCCTCATGCAGCGGCCCGGGGAAATCGACCGTGATCGCAAAGCAGAGACCATCGAGCCTGGTCCCTTCGAAATGTCCCTTGGCGATCCGCATGGCGACCAATCCCTTGCAATAGCCTTGGGTCGGCCGTGCGTTGAAATCGCAGGGGCAGCCAAACGAACAGGTGCAGTTCTTCATCCATTCGCCTTCGAGACGCCAGTCCGATGCAGCCATGGCACATCTCCTGATATGAGCGGGGACGCGGCAGCCGTTGACGAATTTGTTCAGCGTTCTTGTCGAAGCAATGCGAAAAGGCGCGAGCGGGATCGAGATCCGATCAGAAGGCCGGCATCGCAGAAATAGTCTGGTGGCGAGCTGCCGTTTACTGTCGGAGGATCATATCAGCGGCGGCCGGCTGCGTATAGCGGACGAGGGTCGTGGCTCGGGGGCAGCTACAGCTCGGGGGATATCCGACGTCCGGGGCGTGGTGCGCAGGGGCGGGATGCGCTCTCCGACGCTCTTGTGATTGAAATATCGAGAGAATTTCTAGCAAGCAACAAGAACGTATTGGCATGAGTGAGCACGTCCGGCTTTCCCTTCGGATTCCAGAGGATGCCGAATTGGTGAAGCCGCGCCGTGAGGAACGAGAACTGCCGAAACCGATCGAGGCCGCCATGGGCTTCGATCGCCAGTTGCTGAAGATTGGCATCGATCTCTTCCCTCACTCGTCCAGGAAGGTTCGGCAATGGGCGACGAACCTCGCTGGATACTGGAACAGCGCGCCGTGGCCGGAGTCCGGATAGAGAACGAGCTGGGCGTTCTTCATAGCCTTGAACATGTTGTAGGCGTTGATGCTCGGAAACATCGTGTCGTCGCTGCCGTGCACGATGAGCGTAGGCTGCGCGATGGCGCGGAGCGTCGCTTCGCCTTCATGCTTCCTGGCGCACCAGCCAATAATTGCCTTCGCCTGCGCGTTGCTGACATCCTCGCCGCTGTCCGGATCACGATCCTCCTTGCGCATCGTTGCGCGGGCGACGAAAGCGCGGCCGGCGCGCTGACTTTCTTCGGAGGGTGTGAAGAACAGGGGCAACCGCACATCCGTCCCGCTTTGAGCGAAGGCTTCGTCGACTACGGCGAGCAGATGTTCCTCGCCCCCGCGCGGTGCAGCGCCGGCGATGATGAGCTTGCGGATCAAGCCGGGGTGCTGCACGGCAAGCACTTGGGTGAGCATGCCGCCGAGGGAGAAGCCGAGGAGGTCAACCTTTGGCAGATCAAGGCCTCGTATGAATGTCTCGGCATCCGAGGCCATCTGCTCCACCGTGTCGGGCGTCCGGCCGGTAGAGGTGCCTATGCCGAGATTGTTGAACGCAATGACCGGCCGCGTTTCAGCAAGGCTATTCACCACTGCCGGATCCCAGGCATCCATCGTCCCGGTGAAGTGCTGCAGCAGGATGAGCGGCGTCCCGGCCGTCGGGCCGAGCCGCCGGAAGGCGAAGCGCACATCGCCGACGTTCAAAGATTCTGTTCTAGCGGTTTCGAGCGACATGGTTGCTCCTTTGTGAGTTGCATTTGCTTGATGCGGAGTCGATCCTGATGATTGGCAGCGCATCTACATGGTGAGGACGATGCGAAAGCGGGCTTCGCCCGCCATCATCTTGCGATACGCTTCCGGCGCGCGTTCTAGCGGCATCGTCTCGATCATGGCGGCAACGCCAGCGAGCGAGCTGAACCGCAAGGTGGCATCGGCGGTCGCTGGATCGCCGGTCAAGGCGCCTTCGATCGAACGCTCGCCGAACAGGAGGTCGGACGTCGCGATCTCCGCAGGTTCGGGAGATGCGCCGAGCGCGATGATCCGGCCGCGCGGCCGAAGCCCCTTCACCGCGTCTGCCACAGCGCTACCACCTGACGCGGTGATGACGACGAGCTGCGCGCCGCCCAGATCCTGCAGCGCGGAAGCAACCGCGACGCTCGAGCTGTCGACATAATGGTGGGCGCCAAGCTTTCCGGCGAGACCACCTTTGTCCGGTCCGCGCCCAATCGCCACGACCTCGAAGCCCATGCGCCGGGCGAACTGCACGGCGAGGTGCCCGAGGCCGCCAATGCCGATCACGGCGACCAGATCGCCGGCGCGAGAGGGAGAGTTGCGGAGCGCGCTGAAGGTCGTCAGTCCGGCGCAGAGCAGCGGAGCGGCGTCTTCCGAGGCGAGCCCATCGGGAATCGACACGAGGCCACTTGAGCGCGCGAGCATGTACTGCGCGTAGCCCCCGTCATGATGAACGCCGGTGAACTCCTGGTTCCGGCAATTGACGAGATCGCCGCCGCGGCACTCTGCACAGTGTCCGCAACTACCTCCGAGGAAGCCGATGCCGACGCGCTGCCCGAGCGTCCAACCCTCGACGTTGCTGCCGACCGCGTCGATCACGCCTACAGCCTCGTGGCCCGGCACGCGCGGCCATTGGATCGGAAAAGCCCCTTCGACGGTCGCGGCGTCGGAGTGGCAGACACCGCAGGCCTCGACGCGAAGGCGGACCTGCCCGGGGCCGGGATCGACAAGCGGCTTTTGCGTCAGTTCGAGCTGTCCCGGCGCGACGGCCTGAACAGCGCTGTATGTCGTCGGATCGCTCGACATGAAAGCTCCAAGGTCTGAAAAACCTGTCGGAGCGCTACCAGCGGCCTGCCCAAGCCGACAGGACGTAGATGCCATCATTCCGGCCATGCATGGCGAAACATCGCTGGAACGACCATCTAGGCGATTAGCAACCGTCGCGGAGAAAGCATGAAGATCGGCCTCGTCCTTTGCCCGAGTTTCCAACCCGTCTGCTTCGGAGCCGTCGCAGCGTTCGACGTGGCCAACAAGCAGGCCGGCGAGAAGGTCTATGACGTGCGCGTCCTCTCGGAGGAAGGAGGACTGGTCGCCTCGTCATCCGGCATGCAGGTCATGACGGACCCAATCGACGATGCTCGCTATGACACGCTGATCGTCGCCGCGGGCCTGGAGATACCGACCTCGTCGCCGGGATTGGTCCGGCTGCTTCGCGCTGCTGCTCGCGACGCGCGCCGCGTCGCCGCCATCTGCCTGGGCTCGTTCGTCCTGGGAGATGCGGGCTTGCTGAACGGCCGGCGCGCCACCACGCATTGGCGTTACGCGCAGGCGCTGCAGGACCGTTTCCCCAGCTGCGAGGTCGACATGGACAAGATCTTCATCGCGGACGGACCGATATGGACGTCAGCCGGCATGACCGCGGGAACGGACCTGGTCGTGGGGATGATCGAGCGCGACCACGGCTCCGATATTGCCCGTTCGGTCGCGAAGGGCATGGTCATGTACCATCGCCGCTCAGGCGGACAGTCCCAGCATTCCACTTTGCTGGACCTCGGCGCGAATGAAGATCGGGTCCAGCGCGTGCTGAACTACGCTCGTCAGAACCTTGCCGAACACCTCACCGTTGACGAGCTTGCCGAGGCCGCGTGCCTCAGCCCCCGGCAGTTCACGCGGCTGTTTCGGGCGGAAACCGGCACCACGCCCGCAAAGGCGGTCGAAGCGTTGCGTGTCGAAGCCGCGAAGTTGATGCTGGAACAAAGTCGGTTGCCGATCGAGGTCATCGCTCGCGAGGTGGGGTTCGCGAACCGAGAGCGGATGCGTCTGGCGTTTGCGCGCGTGCTTGGGGAGGTCCCTAGAGCCATCCGCAATGATGCCGGACCGCTGGCCGCACTATGATCGACGCGCGACCGCGGCAATGCGTGTGAGAAGGCGGCCCATGTCGGATCAATCGTCATAAGGCCACCGGCTTCTCACGCCGTCGAGTTTGGATTCCAAAGGCTCATCGCTAGCTGAGCCGGATGTTGGAAAGATCGATCGAAACGACGAGGGGCTCGGTGCTGAAGCTGCCGTCTGGCTGGCGGGAATAGATCCGGCGTTTCGTCGGGAATTTGATGCCCGAGACTTCCGTGTAGTCTTCGATGATATGCGCGCCGGGCGTGTTGCCGGAGATCTCGACGTTGTAGTCGTGGCGCTTCAGCAGCCCCTCACCGTCGAAATAGAGCGTCTGCACGGTGCTGTGCGTCGCGATCTCTGCCGGAAATCGCACCGCAAGGCGGCGCCAGTCTCCGCTGTCGGTCGGCCAGGGCTCCAGTTCCTCGGTCTCAAGTCTCGGCCAGGCAAGCAGGAACGGCATGTTCAGATAGGTCCACATCGCGCAGCCGGCGAAGTAGGCGAGTTGCAGTTCAGTCCACGGCGTTTGCAACTCATGGCCGGCAAAGCTCGCGCGCGGCTCAAGCAGCTCTTCGAGAACCGTTCCGTTGTCTGCTTCCAGAGCCACCCGGCTCGGCTCAAAGCGCGAGCGGCGATGGTCAGCGCCGAACGGAGCGTGTGACGCCCACTGCCTCTTCAGACCCACGGTGACGTTGGTCCGCTTGAGGGTGACTGCCTGTCCCTTCAAGGACCACAGGACGCCGCCCTGCACAAGATCGGCCGACACCTGCTCGAACTGCCGCCACCGATCGAGGCCTCCATGGGCTTCGATGGCTATATCCTTGAGTTGCTTCATGGTTGGGCTCCTGCGGAAGCCGCGCGGGATCGCGCAGCCTTTAGCGGGAGCCTAGGCGGTCGGCCAAGCCTGCCGAACGACTTAGATGCCTTGATTCCAGACGCCGCCGCGCGCCGGGTTTTCCAGATGCCTCTTGGCAAGCTCCAGGAAGAGAAAAGAAAAACGCGAGCGCGCTTCGCGCCGGTCATCTGGCAAGCGCTATCGTACGAGATCGTGCTTCAGTGTGGAAAAGCGTAGATTGGTGCCCAGGGGCGGAATCGAACCACCGACACTGCGATTTTCAGTCGCATGCTCTACCAACTGAGCTACCTGGGCGTGCTCCAAGAGAGGGGCCAAAGCCCATCGAGCGGGCGGTTTATAGTGGGCTCGAGGCGGCCTGTCCACCCGGCTTCGCCAAGTGGCTGCGCCGGGCGCGGCCCTTCTGTGCACAAGATCGGGCGGGGTTGCTGCGGCTGCTGCTCGGCGCTTCAGCGAGGCAATTAAAGCTTTGATACAGCTCGATTATTCGACGTCGTCGGTTTCGTCGTCGCGGCCGGGGATGACGTAGGAGCCCTTCAGCCAGCGGTTCAGGTCGACGTCGCGACAGCGCGAGGAGCAGAACGGACGGGTGGCCTGCGTCTGCGGCTTGCCGCAGATCGGGCAGGTTTTGAGCGGGCCGGTGGGCTTGGTGACCTGGTCGTCCATGGATGTCGGCAGCTTACACGAGGTAACGGGGTTCAAGCGCCCGCGAGGAAACGGGTTCCCGGTGCAGCCGCGCATGTGCCGCGGCGCGGACCCGGCGGGGCCATTCTACTGTGCATGGGGTTGTTTTCGAGGTTTTTGTCGGCGCGGCCCTTGGGCTCACTTGGGCTCACACCGCGGTGGTATTGAGCCAGCCGAAGCGGATCGGAAAGCCCTCGCCGCCGAGCAGCGTCGTGGTCTCGTACAGCGGCAGGCCGACGACGTTGGTGTAGGACCCCACCATCTTGACCACGAAGGATCCGGCGATGCCCTGCACGGCGTAGCCGCCGGCTTTGCCGCGCCATTCGCCGGAGCCGATATAGGCCTGGATGTCGTCCTCGGACAGGCGCTTGAAGCGCACGCGCGTCTCGACCAGACGCTGGCGGAAAGCCTCGCGCGGCGTGACCAGGCAGATCGCGGTGTAGACGCGGTGGTTGCGGCCGGAGAGGAGACGCAGGCACTGCGCGGCTTCGTCGACCAGATTGGCCTTGGGCAGGATGCGGCGGCCGACCGCCACCACCGTGTCGGCGGCGAGGATGAAGGCGCCGCGCAGTTCGTCGTCGAGCTGCACCGACTTCAGCGCAGCGTCGGCCTTGGCCCTGGCCAGCCGGTTGGCGCAGGCGCGCGGCAGCTCGCCCCGCTTCGGCGTCTCGTCGACGTCGGCCGGCCGGAGCGCATCCGGCTCGATGCCGGCCTGGTTGAGCAGCGACAGCCGACGCGGCGAGCCGGAGGCAAGTACGAATTTGGGGCGGCCAAGCATCAGGTGATTTGGAAGATGAGGCAGGGGTGAATTGCGCGCGGAACCTATCGGAAGGGGGCTGATTTCACAACCCGGGAACCGGAGTTTGGTGATTCGAGGTATCCGCCACGGCTGTGCCTGCTCTCTGTGACGCGGGTGTTACGGCGGGCTGATGCTACCCGCTCGCCGCGCCGACCTTGGCGAAGCGCCGCCGGATGCGCATCAGGAGCTGATCGCAGACCTCGCGATAGGCAGCTAACTTCTGGTCGCGGCTGCCTTCGATGGTGGTGGGATCCTGCGTCGGCCAGTATTCGACCTCGGCCGCGAGCGTTCGCGTCAGCTCCAGCGCCTTGTGATGCGCCTCGGGCGAGAGCGTGATGATGAGGTCGAAATTCAGTCCCTCCCAATCCTCCAGCTCCTCGAAGGTCTGCGGCTTGTGGCCGGAGATGTCCTGGCCGAGCTCGCCCATCACGGCGACGGCGAAGGGATCGAGCTCGCCCTTCTTGGTGCCGGCCGACTTCACATAGAGCCCTTGCGGAAACATGTGCTGCAACAGGCTCGCGGCCATCGGCGAGCGCACGCTGTTCATCGCACAGGCGAACAGCACCGACTGAGGATCGCGTGCGCGTGGCGGATCCGCCATCGCGCTCAGCCCTTCCAGTGCAGGACTGTAATGAGCGTGAACAGCCGGCGCGAGGTCTCGAAGTCGACCCGCACCTTGCCTTTCAGCCGCTCCTGCAGCGTGCGCGATCCTTCGTCATGGATGCCGCGGCGGCCCATGTCGATGGCCTCGATCTTGTCGGGGGTCGCGGTGCGGATCGCCTGGTAATAGCTGTCGCAGATCATGAAATAGTCCTTCACGATCCGCCGGAACGGCGTCAGCGACAACAGATGCGCGACCACGGGCGTGCCGTCCTCGCGGCGGATGTCGAACATCAGCCGGTTGCCGGTGATGCCGATATGCAGCGTGAACGGGCCCTTGCCGTCCGCACCCTCGGGCGCAAACAGGTTCTGCTCGATCAGATCGTAGATCGCGATCGCCCGCTCGTGCTCGATGTCGGGCCCGGAACGGCCAATCGATTCCTCGTCGAGCGTGACGCCGACGATGCGATTAGTTGAGTCGTCCTGTGCGGGCGGCTTTGTCATGACAGATTGAGGCGCAATCCAATCGAGCGGGAATGGGCGTCCAGCCCCTCCGCCTTGCCGAGCGTCATCGCGGCAGGTCCCAGCGCACGCAATTGGTCGGGCCCGCATTTCAGGATCGAGGTGCGCTTCATGAAGTCGTGCACCGAGAGGCCGGAGGAAAACCGCGCCGAGCGCGCCGTCGGCAGCACGTGATTGGAGCCGCCGACGTAATCGCCGATCGCTTCGGGCGTGTGCGGTCCGAGGAACACCGCGCCGGCATTGCGGATCTTCGCCGCGAGCGCGTCGGGATCGACGGTCATGATCTCGAGATGCTCGGCCGCGATGGCGTCGGCAAGCGGGACGGCGTCGCCCAGGTTCTTCACCATGATAACGGCGCCGAAATCGGCCCAGGACGCGCTGGCGATCGCGGCGCGTGGCAGCGTCTTCAGCTGCGCCTCGACCGCCTTTTCGACGTCGGCGGCAAGGCGCGCCGAGTCCGTGATCAGGATCGACTGCGCGCTGGAATCGTGCTCGGCCTGCGCCAAGAGGTCAGCGGCGATCCAATCGGCGTTGCCGGTGTCGTCGGCAATGACGAGCACCTCCGAGGGGCCGGCGATCATGTCGATGCCGACCTTGCCGAACACCAGCCGTTTCGCGGCAGCGACATAGGCATTGCCCGGGCCGACAATCTTGGCGACCGGCGCGATGGTCGCGGTGCCATGCGCCAGCGCGGCCACCGCCTGCGCACCGCCGACACGGTAGATCTCGGTGACGCCGCCGAGATGGGCGGCCGCCAGGACCAGCGGATTGAGCTTGCCGTCCGGCGAGGGCACCACCATCACGAGGCGCGACACGCCGGCGACTTTCGCCGGCACGGCATTCATCAGCACCGATGACGGATAGGCCGCCGTGCCGCCGGGGACGTAGAGGCCGGCGGATTCGATCGCGGTGTAGCGCCAACCAAGCTCGACGCCGAGCGGGTCGGTGAAGCGCTCGTCTTTCGGCAGTTGGCGGCGGTGATAGGTCTCGATGCGGTCGCGCGCGAGCTTGAGTGCATCCAGCGTCGCAGGCTCGCAGGCCTTCACGGCGGCCTCGATCTCGGCGGCGGAGACGCGCAAGGAGGATGCGTCCAGCTTCAGGCGGTCGAACTTGGCCGTCGCCTCGAGCAGGGCGGCATCGCCACGCTTGGCCACGTCGTCGACGATCGCGCGCGCGGCGGCCTCGACATCGGCCGAAGCCTCGCGCTTGGCGGCGAGGAAGGCTGCGAATCGCTGGTCGAAATCGGCGCTGCTGCGGTCGAGGCGAACGGGCATGTTTCGCTTGGCTTCCGGCTGGTCTTGAGGGGCGGGTCGGCGCACCAGGTCCCCTGCTCAATGGCGCGGCGGGAAAGCTGCGTCAACCCTCGGCAGATGCCATCCCAGCCAGGGCCCATTCGGCTGGTATACGGCCTCTTCAGCCCTCCCCCTGGACTCCAGTGCCCAGCGTGTCGGCCCCGAGATCGGTCAGCTCGCATTCCAGACACTCGACGTCCAGGCGGATGGCGCCGCCCTGGGCGAACAAAAGCAGGGCGCTGCCGCCGGGCTCCTCGGCGCGGCCGTCCCGGGGGTGAAATTCAATGCCGACGAGATCCAGGATCTTGTCCGGCGCGGCGAGGTCAATGTTGCGCGACTTGCAGGCGAGCACACGGTCGAAACGGAGCGCTGCGACCAGCCGGCGCGGCTCGGTCTCGCCCTCCAAGGTCTGCTCCCAGTCCAGCCGGCTCATTCCGACCACAAGCCGTTTCTCGCCCTGCCGCCAAATGATATCGGAAGCCTGGACGCGGGCGTCCTGGACATGGGTCGAGATCACGGCGAGGTCGTCGGCGTCGAGAGCGATCAGTTTGAGCTGGGGCGACATCGCCGCGCCTCTCCTGGAGTGGACGGGGCTCAACGCGCACGAGCCCCGAAATTTCCACACACAAGTTAAGCCCTCGTCCGGCTCGCCGCTACGCGGCGAGCCACCCATTCCCACAACAAGGGAGGGTGAGAGTCGTGAAACCTCACTCCCTGAAGAACGCCAGGAGATCCGCGTTGATCGTCTCGGCATGCGTGGTCGGCATGCCGTGGGGGAATCCCTTGTAGGTCTTCAGGATGCCTTTCTTGAGCAGCTTGGCCGAGAGCGGCGCCGAGTCCGCGTATGGCACGATCTGGTCGTCGTCGCCATGCATCACCAGCACCGGGACGTTGATCTTCTTCAGATCCTCAGTGAAATCGGTTTGCGAGAACGCGACGATGCCATCGTAATGCGCTTTCGCGCCACCCATCATGCCCTGGCGCCACCAGTTCTCGATCACCGCTTCCAGCGGTTTTGCGCCGGGGCGGTTGTAGCCGTAGAACGGGCCGGCGGCGATGTCGCGGTAGAAGGCCGAGCGGCCGGCGGCAAGCTGGGCCTGGAAATCGTCGAACACGCTCTTCGGCAGGCCTCCGGGATTGGCTGCGGTCTGCACCATCAGCGGCGGCACCGCGGAGAGGATCGCGGCCTTCGCGACGCGGCTCTCGCCGTGACGGGCGATGTAGTGCACGACCTCGCCGCCGCCGGTGGAATGGCCGACATGGAGGGCGTTCTTGAGGTCGAGATGCGCGGTGAGCGCGGCGAGATCGTCGGCATAATGATCCATGTCGTGGCCGTCGGCGACCTGCGCCGAGCGGCCGTGGCCGCGGCGGTCATGGGCGATGACGCGATAGCCGCGCGTGACGAAGTACATCATCTGCGCGTCCCAATCGTCCGAGGACAGCGGCCAGCCATGGCTGAACACGATCGGCTGGCCCGAGCCCCAGTCCTTGTAGAAGATCTCGACGCCGTCTTTGGTGGTGATGGTGGGCATGGTGGGGCTCCTTTCAATGAGAGACGTCATTCCGGGACGCGCGTCAGCGCGAACCCGGAATCTGGAGATTGTTAAATCGGGATTCTCAGGTGCGCGATTGCGCACCAGAGTTTATCGCTGTGCGATGGCCGGAATGACGAGAGGGGCCAATCAGGCAAACGCCAGGGGCTTGTAGCGGCGCCAGGCGCCGATGGTCAGCACGACGAAGAACACCAGCACGATGCCCTGCACCACGGCGAAGACCGGCCCCGATGGCGGCGCCGGGGGCACGGCGGGCGCGAGCGCGGCAAGTGCGGGCACCTTGAGGAACGACTGGATCACCAGCACGAAGACGTTGAAATAGAGCGAGATCATCGCGGTGACGATGTAGACCGGCCGCCAGACGCCGCCGAGCTTCATGCCGTAGAGCGCGAAACAGGCAATCGCGAGCAGCACCAGCGAGATGATGCCGATGATGTGCGAGGGCAGCAGCTCCTTGAATGGAAACAGGAAACCAGTCGCGCTGGTGAGAATGGTGAACAGCAGGAAGATCGCAGTCAGGCCCGGCATCGACTTCGAGCCAAGCAGGCCGAACATCACGACAAGCCCGGCGACGATGGCAATCAGGCTGATGATGACATGGATCAGCGTAAGGGCGGGCAGGCTTAGGCCAAGCACCATGACATCTCTCCTACTCTCGGCGTTGAGGTGACGAGAATAGTATTACGGTCCTCATCGGATTACCACCTGCGTTGTCGTCACATGCATGAGCGCAGCCATGCGTCATCGTGCGAAATCGAAAAACGCATGGCTGAACTTTTTGCAGCGCTGTCACAAACGACGGCAGGCTTTCGACGAAAGTTGAATCGAACTCACACGTTCTTGGTATCGAAGATCAGGATGTCGGCACCGCCGCTGGCGAATTTCGGCACGTCGGCGCCGGTCGCCTTGCCCTCCGGGCTGGCAAAGGCGGCCTGAACGTCGGCCACGCTGTCGAAGGTGAGGATGGCGACGAGATGGATTCCGGAAGGGCCTGCGGGAGATGCGACCGGCCCTTTGCTGACGGCGTAGTTCTTCAGGCCGGGAAGTTTCTTGGCGAGTGGAATGTGCGTCTCGGCATAGTACTTGTCGAAGGCGGCAGCATCCTTGGGTGTCTTGTAGAGCACGACGACTTCAGCCATTTGGTCCTCCCGTTGAATCGTTGTTTTTTCCGCGTGCGATTTGCCTCGCGACGAGGGGATAGTCACGCATTGCGCAGCAAGATGACAAGCCGGATTTGGCTTGCCATTGCCTTGCCTTGTCCTTGACTAAAGCGCCGGTTTTGCGGCGTCGCCGAGATAGCCATGCAGGGAGGCAACGACCTGCGCGCCCTCGCCGATGGCGCCGCCGACGCGCTTGACCGAGCCGGAGCGGACGTCGCCGACGGCGTAGACGCCGGGCACGGAGGTCTCCAGCGGCGCCACCAGCTTGCCCTGGTTCTGCTCCGACTGCGCGCCCGTGACCACGAAGCCGCCGCGATCGAGCGTCACGCCGCAACCGTCGAGCCAGGACGTGGCGGGATCGGCGCCGACGAACAGGAAGAGATTGCGGATGTCGGCGGAATCCTCGTCATCCGAGAGCCGGCTCTTCCAGCGGATGCGCCGCAGCAGCGAGGCCTCGTCGCCCTCGAGCGCGGTGATCTCGGTGTTGAACATCAGTTCGATGTTCGGGGTCGCTTCGATGCGCTCGATGAGATAGCGCGACATGCTGGCGCCAAGGCCGCCGCCGCGGATGATCATCAACACGCGTTTGGCATGGCCCGACAGGAACACGGCCGCCTGGCCAGCCGAATTACCGGCGCCGACCAGAGCCACCTCCTCGCCGGCGCAGAGTCGCGCCTCCACGGGCGATGCCCAGTACCAGACGCCGCGGCCCTCGAACTTGTCGAGGTTGGCGATATGGGGACGGCGGTAGCGCGCGCCGCTGGCGACCACCACCGAACGGGAGCGCAAGGTCTCGCCGCAATCCAGCGCCAGCGCGAAGGTGCCGTTGGCGCGCGAGCAATCCAGCGAGCTCACCGACATCGGAATCATGATGTCGGCGCCGAACTTCTGCGCCTGGGTGAAGGCGCGGCCCGCCAGCGCCTGGCCGGAGATGCCGGTCGGGAAGCCCAGATAGTTCTCGATGCGCGCGCTGGCGCCGGCTTGGCCGCCAAAGGCGCGGGTGTCGACGACCGCGACCGAGAGACCTTCGGACGCCGCATAGACCGCGGTCGCGAGCCCCGCCGGCCCGCAGCCGACGATGGCGACATCGTAGATGCGGTTGTCCTTGGCCCCGCCGATCATGCCGATGGCGCGGCCGAGCTCGGTCTCGCTGGGATTGCGCAGCACCGTGCCGCCGGCCGTGACGACGAGCGGCCAATCCTCCGGCTTCGGCGAATAGCGCGCGATCAGTTCGGCGGCGTCGTGCTCGCTCTCGGGATCAAGCAGATGATGCGGCTGGCCATTGCGGGTGAGAAAGCCCTGCAGGCGCACCACGCCCGCGGAGTTCGAGGGCCCGATCAGCACGGGGCCGCCGATGCCGCCCTGGATCAGATTGACCCGGCGCAGGATTAGCGCGCGCATGATGCGCTCGCCAAGCTCGGCTTCGGCCACCAGCAGCGCGCGCAGCCGGTCCGGCGGGACGAGCAGCACCTCGACATTGCCTTCGGCGCGACCGTCGACCAGCGCCGGCCTGCCCGAGAGCTGGCCAAGCTCGGCCAGAAATTGACCCGGCCCCTGATCGATCACCGGAGTGACGTGACCGAGACCGTCGCGCTGGGTGATGGCGACGTGGCCCGCCAGCACCACGAACATGCCGGGCCCGGGCTTGCCGGTCTCGAACAGCAACTCGCCGTCCGCATAGGTGCGGATTTCGCCGAAGTGCCTGATCCGTTCGATCTCGGCGGGCGTCAGCGCCGGAAAGGTCTGCTCGGGGCGGGTGAACCGCAACAGCTGCGCATCACGGTCGGTTCGTTGTGTTTCGTCCTGCCCCATGGCCACTGCATGCACTCCAAAATTTCCAGCCGCCGGCGTTCAACGAGAGGTCTTGCCGGCGGCCCCCTCATTTAGGGAACCATCGTCGTTCTGCGAGGGGTCGGTGCTTGCGGCGCGTTCGCGCGCCTGCAACTTCCGCCGCTTCAGGTTTTCGCGCAGCGCCGATTTCAGCCGGTCGTCCCGGGACGCCCTCGGCTGCCTCGCGCTCTTGTCAGTCTCGTCGCCCATCGCGGCTCCATCACAGCAACCGGCCACAGGATGCCATCGAAGTGTGGCAGCTCAAGAGGGTGAGGCGATAGGACCCCAAGCGAAACGCGAGATGGATCGAATCCGGCTCCCCGGCCAACTGACCAGTTGGGCAGGGATATCAGACCCCGAATCGGCATGAAGGCGGTCAGTCCGGACGAAAACGGGCATTTTGGCGCCGATATCGGCCCGATTTTCTCGTTTTGGCGGGGCTAGCAAGCTTGCGCAGGAGGGGGGCTTGTGGCAGATATCGGCCCGCTTGGTAGGCCCCTCGGGCGGCCGATTCTTGTCCCAGCACATGCTGCCGTAGCTCAGTGGTAGAGCACTCCATTGGTAATGGAGAGGTCGACAGTTCAATCCTGTCTGGCAGCACCAGCTTTCCTCACCGACGCGAGCCGTGTTGAACCAAGCCTTGTTGAACCAAGCCTTGTGCCTGGCCAGCGCGCCCGCAACACCCATGGATGCGATCGTGATCACACGCTCCCTGCCCTATGAAGGACTGCTCCACGAGATCGTCGAGCATAATGGCGTGCTCTATCTCGGCGGCATCGTCCCTGAAGATGCCGGGCTCGACATGGCCGGCCAGGCCGAGGATGTGCTGCGCCAGTTGAAGACCCTGCTCGAGGGGGCCGGCTCCGATCTGTCCTGCGTTCTGCAGGTGACGATCTTCGTGGCCGACCTCACTGAGAAGGCCGCGTTCAACCAGGTGTGGAAGCGCTATTTCACCGCGGAGCATCTGCCGGCGCGTGCCGCGATCGGCGTTGCGGATCTCGGCCCGGACGTCAAGCTGGAGCTGACGGCGATCGCCGCGCGCCGCTGATCCTCACGGGCGAGAAGAGCAAGTTCGGTCGTTTCGTCAGTCTTCCACACATGGCTTGGCATTCTCGCGGCCCGAAACGCCCGAGTTTTGCTCGTTTCCTTGTCCCTCTTCTATGAAGAGGGCGCAGGGAAGGCCGGGTGCCGGCTGGCACCCACGGTCCGCTGTGCGACAGCACACGCAGAAAACTGCACAGCGGCATACAGGTGAAGCCCAACACACGGCCTTCCCTGCGCAGTGGTTTGACGGCTTATGCCTGCTCTCCCCGGAGCCGAGTTCCTTCTGGCCTCCGTCACCTCGCGAATTGACGATGCCTCAAGGCCCGGTTGAGCCCAGATGCATCTCCGCAAGGCTTGACCGTAGCAACGACGGTCAGGACCACACGGTTTTGCCGTACGCAGCTTCCGGCTCCGCCAAGAGGCTTCGCCGGATGTTGGCGCCGTCCGTTCCGCACGCTGTGAGACCTCACGAGGTTCATCTCGCCCTGGTCCCGCCCCGCGTGCCCGACGCAGCCGCGTCCACCGCACCCTGGCCCTCGTTCGTGACGACGTACGATCGCCCCTCTCCCTGGGCCGGGATGAGCGATGGATACTGCAATTCCGAATTTCGGTAAAGTGGAATATATTTGCGGGAAGGGATTGACGGGGGCTGCGCGGGAGAGGCGGTGTTTTGCCCGACGGGCCAGAAGCGTTGCGATCGGTGTCCTTCCGGTTGCGCCTCTTCGAAAGGTTGCGGCCACACGGCACGTTGACCCCTCATTTCATGGTGCTAGTCTTTTCGCTCGCGACCTGTCCGGGAGGACACGATGGGATGGTTCGACCGCCTGTTTGGAAGGATGTCGGAGCCGACGATTCCTCTTCTTGCGAGATTTCGGCGGAAATCAAAAGCACCGACCGATCCTGATCTTTTGAAAATCGCCAAGGACCGGAAGGGACATGTTTCCCGCAGAGCCGTCAGGGACGAGTATAATCGGCTGGTCCTGGAGAAGTACGCGCACGACAAGTCGTGATGCGCGTCGAGGATCTCAGTAGCCCGTAGGATGGGTAGAGCGAAGCGAAACCCATCTGCTCCTTGTCGAGCACGAAACATGATGGGTTTCGCAAGGGCTCTACCCATCCTACGCACTGCGCACCATCAATGGTCGCCATTCATTTGCAGTGCTGCGAAGCGGTCGTCCGAACGGCGCAACCGCCGGCATAGCTCGCGATTGATGTTCTGCAGAACGATCACGTAGGCGTGGATGTCGGCCTTGTAGCAGGCATAGAGCTTTTGGGCCGTCAGCTCGTACAGCACGGTCGGCGCCTCCGCGATAACAGTGGCGGAGCGGTTCTGCATTTCGATCAGCGTCATCTCGCCGAAGAAATCGCCAGGCTCCAAACGCGATATCGGGATGACCCTGCCCGCATGCGTGCGTTTGCTCACCGCCAGCCGGCCGGACTTGACGATGAACATCGAACGTCCCGGCTCGCCCTCGGCCACAACGGTCGCGTCGGCCTCGAAGCGGCGCTCGACCAGCATCGAGATCAAGAGGTCGAGGCCTGCCTCCGAAAGCCCGCCGAAGAACGGCGTCGCCAGCAGGAACGCTTTCAGATCGGGGGACGTGACGAGCATTGCGCGAGGTTACGCCCGGTCGAAGGCTGCGGCAAGCTAAGCGGTGCAGCCAGGTTCCGTCATTGCGAGCGTAGCGAAGCAATCCAGGAATGTGTCCGCGGAAACAGTCTGGATTGCTTCGTTGCAAGGGCTCCTCGCAATGACGCGGCGAGAGATTTCACCTCTCGACTCTGGACCACTGCCGCGCGCAGCGAAACCCATCAGACTCGTGCGGTGGCGAAGATGATGGGTTTCGCAAGTGCTCTATCCATCCTACGGGCCGCACAGTGCGAGCTATTTGGGCCGGCGCCCCGTGATCGCGTGCGCGCGCGCAGTGCAGGTGATGCGGCCGTCCGCATGCGCCGGCAGGCCCGCACGCACCCGCGCGATGAGGGTCTCGACGTCCGCGGGCCTCATGGCGGCAACGGAAGGCCGGAGCGCGGGGGACTTCAGACTGATTGCCCAGAAGTCATCGAAACCTGAAAACGTCCGTTGCACCGTAATCTCTCGCGTTTGCACGTCCTCGAGACCTGCTCCTCGCCACAGGTCTCGCAACGCTTCCATGCGAGAGGCGTCCATCCGCGGCGGGCGCGTTGCCGGAATGCCCATCGCCTTCATCTCGTCGTAGATCGGGTCGAGCGGAAAGCCGCCGCCCAACATGTCCCACATATACGTCATGACCGCACCGCCGGGGACAACGACCCGCACCATTTCGCTGACGCCCCTGGCGGGATCCGGAACGAATACGAGAACCAACGCCATCACGGCCGCGTCGAAGCTGGCGTCGGCGAAAGGAAGTGCCATCGCATCGCCCTGGTGAAACTTTGCCACGCGCGCCGCAGGTCGTGTGCGCGCAAAAGCAAGCTGCTCGGCCGAGGGGTCAATGCCCTGGACCTCGGCGGGGTTGCAGCGCTCGACCAGGAGTTCAGTGAAGGCGCCGTTGCCGCAACCGATGTCGATCCACCGCAAGCCTGCAGGAGGTGCCAGCCAATCAAGGAATATCTCGCCTGCGAACCGGCTCCAGATTCCCATCATCTGCTCGTAGGCGGCACCGTCGTCGAAGCGAATGGTCTGCTCTGCCATGTCGAGATCCTCCCGGCCCGATGACGATGCTTGGCGCGCGCCATTCTGCGCACAAGAGATGGGACTGGGGAAGTGCCGGAGTGACCTGATCCGCGGATTATTGCCGCGCGACATTCTCCCCGCGCGGCGTCCTTCGCTTCCGCCACACCTGCAGGTCAATCATGACTTTCACGGCCGCCGCGAGGACGAGCGCACAGAGTGCCACCTTGGAGATCGTCTCCATCGTCCCCTCGATCAGCAGGCAATGGACCACGCTGCCTGCGACGATGACGATGGCGAGGGGAATATGGATGATGCGCCAGGTTCGCGGCCGCAATCCCAACCGCCTTCGCAGCAGAGCCAGGAACGCAACCGCGAAAATGGCCCACATCGCGATCACGCCGAAGGGAGAGAACGGCGTCGGCGATGAGAAGGTCAGTGCGTCCACCATGTCGGGCGGGCTGGTGATCCAGAGGCCGGCGACGTGGATCAGAATCGCGACAGCAAGCGCGCCGCCGATCCAGTGATGGGCGCGCCTGCCGCGATAGGCCGACAATCGCGGCAGGTAGCCGCCGATCAGCAAGGGCTGCACGAGCACGAGACCGAGGGCGATGATCCCGGCGAAGCCGGCGATAATGTAGACAGGATCGCGCCATGCCAGCTGCTCGCTGGCTGCAGCAAGCGCAACCGGCACGCCGATCGCCAAGCCAAGGGCGACCCAGATCAGGGGCGCCCGGGCCGATCTCCATCGCGTCATCTGCAAGTCGGGTTCAAGCCGGCTGCAGCACGAAGTGCGCCTCGAGGCTGGTCTCCTTGGCGCTCCGCATCACCGGCCGCAGGAAGACGGTCTTGAACTCGCCGCTGTCATAGGCGAGGTGGCCGTGCGGCTGGCCGAAGATCGGAATGATCTGCGGCATCTCCAGCCGGAACCTGCCGTCCTTGTCGGTGAGCGTTGCGCCGTGGCTCTGCGGCTCGTGCTCCCGCCCTTCGACCGTGTGGGCCCAGATCTGGATGCGCTGCCCGGCCAGCGGAGCCCCGTCGCCGGCGCGGCGCACGGTGCCGCTCATCCAGAAACCGCCCTTGCCGATCCGCTCCACGATCGCCGCGCCCTTGCGGTAATTGTTTGCGCCGCCCGACATCGACTCGGTCGGCGCGAGGCCGTTGGCGCGGGCGGGCAGCAGGACGCCGGAAGCACCGGTTGCGAGGAGAGTGCCGCCGGCGACGAGGAGAGTGCGGCGGTTGAAGACGGCCGTGGTCATATCGGTTCCTCCTGGCGGCGCTGTCGGCAAGCTACAATACCAGGTGCAAAACGCCCAGTTGGCGCGAGGGGCGTCAGCGGCTGCAATAACAGTGTTGTGAACGGGGGCGGAACGCTTGAGCAGCCTAGGATGGGTAGAGCGCAGCGAAACCCATCGAGAGCTTTCGATGAGGTTACATGATGGGTTTCGCTGCGCTCTACCCATCCGACGCGCCGACATTACATGTCATGTCCATATCCTCCTCTTCCGGACTCCCTCTCATGATCCCCTTCTCCGTGCTCGACCTCGCCCCCATCTGCCAGGGCGGCGATGCGGCGCAGGCTTTTCGCAACTCGCTCGATCTGGCCCGGCATGCGGAGAGCTGGGGCTTCAAGCGGTTCTGGCTGGCCGAGCATCACAACATGACGGGCATCGCGAGTGCTGCGACGTCCGTGGTGATCGGACATGTCGCGGGGGGCACCAAGACGATCCGGGTCGGCTCCGGCGGGATCATGCTGCCGAACCACTCGCCGCTGGTCATCGCCGAGCAGTTCGGCACGCTGGAATCGCTCTATCCCGGACGGATCGATCTCGGGCTCGGCCGCGCGCCGGGCACCGACCAGTTCACCGCGCGGGCGCTGCGGCGCGACCTTGCCACCACGTCCGAAAACTTCCCGCACGACGTGCTGGAGCTGCAGGCGCTGCTCGGCGATGTGCAGCCGAACCAGGCGATCCGCGCCGTGCCCGGCATGGGGACCAAGGTCCCGCTGTGGATTTTGGGATCGAGCACCTTCGGCGCGCAGCTTGCCGCGATGCTCGGCCTGCCGTTCGCGTTCGCCTCGCATTTCGCGCCGCAGATGATGATGCCGGCGCTGCGCGAATATCGCGCCCGCTTCGAGCCCTCGGCACAGCTCGACAAGCCCTATGCGATGATCGGCGTCAACGTGTTCGCAGCCGACAGCGATGAAGAAGCGCAGCGGATGTTCTCCTCGCTGCAGCAGGCGTTCATCAACCTCCGCCGCGGCACGCCCGGCCCGTTGCCGCCGCCGGTGGACGACATGGACGCGCTGTGGTCGCCGGCGGAGAAGGCCGGTGTTGCGCAGGCGCTGTCATGCACGGCGGTCGGCTCGCCCGCTACAGTCGAAGCGAAGCTGAAGGCGCTGATCGCCGAGACCGGCGCGGACGAATTGATGACGACGGGGCAGATCTACGACCACGCCGCACGGCTGCGCTCGTTCGAGATCGCAGCAGAGGTGCGAGATAGGCTGGCGAAGCAGCCGGCGGTGTAAGGGCGGGTGACCACGCCGTCATTGCGAGCGCAGCGAAGCAATCCAGATTGCCACCGCAGCAAGACTCTGGATTGCTTCGTCGCAAGAGCTCCTCGCAATGACGACAGAGGAAGTTCGGGCTAATCCGGAAAGCCGAACAGCTTGGCCGGATTGTGCACCAAAATCTTCTCCAGCTCCGCCTGGTCGGACGCGTAGCGGTACATCAGCTCGAGCAGATCGGCGTCGTTCGGCGGCTGCTTCACCGAGACCGGATGCGGCCAGTCGCTGGCCCAGACGCAGCGATCGGGAGCCGCCTCGATATAGGCGCGCGCGATCGGGATCACGTCGTCGTAAGGAGGACCGGCTTTCGAAGTCTTCTCGCCGAGTGAGAGCATGACCCAGAAATTGCCCCTGGCGAGCAGCTCCAGCATCTTGCGCAGGTTCGGATCGTTCTTGCCGGCCTCGGGGTCGGGGCGCGCCATGTGGTCGATCAGCACGGGCACGTCGAGGTTCTCGTATTTGGCGACGCTCGAGACGATGCCGTCCTTCTCCGGCTGGATCTTGACGTACCAGCCGAGCTCGCGGATGCGGGCGATGGCACGGGCGAAATCGGCATCCGACAACACGGCGCCGAGCTCCTGGCGGAAGCTGAAGCGCGCGCCGCGCACCCCTGCGTCGTGCAGCTTGGCGAGATAGGCATCGTTCGCTTCCGCGAACACCAGCGCATTGGCGCAGCCGCGATAATTCGGGCCCATCGCGGCAAGGCCGTCGAGCACGACGGCGTGGTCGGCGCCGTAGGTCGTGGTCTGCACGATGATGCCGCGCTCGATGCCGAGCGTCTTGTGCATGCGCAGCGCCGCTTCCCAGGTCGCGGTCGGCATCCGATAGGCGGCGCCGGGACGCTCAGGATATTTCTCGATCGGACCCAGCACGTGAAACTGGCTGTCGATGGTCTTCGGCGGCGGCGCCTTGCTTGGGCGGCGCGGGTTGGGGTCGAACGGCAGATAGGTCGGCATGCGAGCGCTCCTTCAGTCGATCACGGCGGTGAAGTCGCACTGCACCAGCGCGCCGCCATCCATGTTGTCCATCGGCAGCGCGTGGCGCGCGGGGCGCGAATGCTCGTCCGGAAACATCTTCAGCCACTCGACATTGAGAGGGCCGCGGTTGCCGCGGTCCTTCAGCCACACCGTCATCTTGATGATGTCGGAGGTCGAGCCGCCAGCTGCCTCCACCGTCGCCTTCATATGCGCGAACATGTTGGCGCATTGGGCATCCAGGCTTTCGGGCATCGCATTGGTCGCGGGATCGCGGCCGAGGATGACGCCCGACATCACGAGATTACCGATGCGGCAGGCGTTCGGAATCGGGTTGACGTGCTTGAAGCCGCCGATGTGGACGCTCCTGCGCCGCGTTTGACCACTCATGGTTCGCTCCCTGCTCGTTATTGCTTCAGACGAATTGGCACGACACCGAGCCGAAGGCGCCGTAGTCGGCATGGAAAGTGTCTCCGCGGCGGATGTCGACGGGCCGCGTGAACGATCCCGCCAGCACGACCTCGCCGGCTTTGAGATGCTCGTCATGCGGTGAGAGGCGGTTGGCGAGCCAGGCGATGCCGTTGGCGGGGTGATTGAGCACGCCAGCGGCAAGCCCGGTCTCCTCGACCTCGCCGTTGCGGAACAGCAAGGCGCCGATCCAGCGCAGATCCGCATCCATCGGGCGGATCGGCCGGCCGCCGAGCACCAGCGCGGCATTGGCCGCGTTGTCCGAGATCGTGTCCATCACCTTGCGGGTCCTGCCCGTCTCGGGGTCGACGCGGTGCATGCGCGTCTCCAGGATCTCCAGCGCAGGCGTGACGTAGTCGGTGGCGTTGAGCACGTCGAAAATGGTGCAATCGGGCCCGCGCAGCGGCGCCTTCAGCACGAAGGCGAGCTCGACCTCGATGCGCGGCGCGTGGAAGCGGTCGAACGGAACAGGCGTGGCATCGGCGTAAAACATGTCGGCGAACAGCACGCCGTAATCGGGCTCGTTGATGCCGACCGCGTTCTGCATCGCCTTCGAGGTCAAGCCGATTTTGTGGCCCTTGATGATTCGGCCGCGGCCGAGCTGGAGTTTCGTCCAGGCGCGCTGGACCGCGTAGGCGTCCTCGATGCTGAAATCCCGATATTCTTTCGTGAACATCGGGATCAGCGTCTTGGTGCGCTCGGCTTCGTCGAGGCGCGCGGCGAGGCGTTCGATCGTGGCGGAATCCAACATCGTTTACTGCTCCGCCGCCACGGTGTTGCGCAGCACGCCGATGCGGCTGGACTCGACCTCGACGACGTCGCCGTCCCTCAGCCAGCGTGGCGGATCGAACCGCGCACCCGCGCCGGTCGGCGTGCCTGTCACGATCATGTCGCCAGGCTTGAGGGTCGCGAAGGTCGAGAGATAGGAAATCAGGAAATCGAACGGGAACATCAGCCGTTCCGTCGTGTCCTGCTGCCGCACCTCGCCGTTGACGCGCGTAGTGATGTCGTGAGGCCCGCGCGGGTCGAGCTCGTCAGACGTCACGATCCACGGGCCGATGCTGCCGGAGCGATCAAAATTCTTGCCCTGCGTGACGTTGAACTTGCCGTGGCGCAGCCAGTCGCGGATCGTGCCCTCATTGCACAGTGTCATGCCGAAGATGTGCGACCACGCTTTTTCGCGCGGAATGTGGCGGCCGCCCCGCCCGACCACGATGACGAGCTCGCCTTCATAGTCGAGCTGGTCCGAAACCTTCGGCTTCTCGATCGGCTGGCCGGAGCCCGTCATCGAGGACATGCTGCGCACGAACAGGCTGGGATATTTGGGCAGGTCCGAATTGTCTTTATACTCAGCGTTGCGCTCGGCGTAATTGACGCCGATGCACCAGAGCTTCTCCGGTGCCAGCACCGGCGGCAGCAGAACGAGCTGGTCCAACGCATGGTCCGGCTTCTGGCCCGCGACGGCTTCCTGCGCTTCAGCGAGCGCATTGGCCGCGATCAGCGCCTTCACGTCCGAATAGTCGCGGCCGATGCGCCTGGTCAGATCGACCACGCCGCCGTCCACGGCCGCGCCGTAGCGCGCCTCGCCGTCCAGCAGATAGCTCAGCAGTCGCATTGTATGTCCTCCGATGATCTTGGGGCGGCGGCCGGCGATGAGGCCCGCACGCTCAGTCTTTCGACTTGGGAGTCTGGAACACGCTGCCCAGCGTCACGATCTCGCCGAGGCGGGCGTAGCGCGGCCCGCCGATGCGCGCGATCGGGTCGAGCGCCCTGGTCTCGACCTTGCCGTCGTTGACGAGACCGTCGCGCAAATGGAACAGCACGACCTCGCCGACGATGAGCCGGCTCTTGGCGTCACCGAATTCGAGGCACTGCCGGAATCGGCACTCCATCGCGACCGGCGCGGCGGCAAGCCGCGGCACCTTGATGCGCTCGCTCACGAGCGTCTCCAGGCCGAGATGCTCCACCTCGCTGATCTCGGGCGGATGCTCGACCGATGAGTCGTGCACGGCATTCATCAGCGGCGTATCCGCGATGTGGATCACATATTCCTCGGTATCGAGGATGTTGTGCGCGGTGTCCTTGTAGTCGGCGCCCTTGCGGCCGACGCTGATGGCGAGCATCGGCGGCTTCTGCGAGACGAAGGTGAAGGCGCTGAACGGAGCGAGATTGAGCACGCCCGTAGCTGACAAGCTCGTCACCCAGGCGATCGGGCGCGGCACCACGATGCCGGTCATCAGGCGGTAGATGCGCTCGGCGCCGAGCTCGGTCGGATCGATCCGCATCGATCAGTCCGCCCTGATATTGGCCTTGCGCACCACCGGAATCCACTTGGCGTCCTCGCGCTCGAGATAGGCCCTGAATTCGGCCGGCGTCATCGGCGTGGCTTCGCCGCCGAGCTTTTCGAACTTGTCGACCACGGCGGGGTCTTTGAGAATCGCGACCAGCGTCTCGTGCAGCTTCTCGACGATGGGCGCAGGCGTGCCAGCGGGCGCGAACAGGCCGGTGAAGGTCTGGCCGTCGAAGTCCTTGTAGCCGAGCTCGGCGAAGGTCGGCACGTCGGGCAGCGATTTCAATCGATGCGGTGAGGTGACGGCGAGCGCGCGGAACAGGCCGGCCTTGATGTGCTGGAGGCTGACCGTGAGCTGGTCGAAGGCGAACTGCACCTGACCGCCCAGGAGATCGTTGATGGCCGGCGCATTGCCGCGATAATGCGCCGTGACCCATTGCAGGCCGAGATTCGACTGCATCAGCTCGCTGAGCAGATGGTTGGTGGTGCCGGGACCGGGCGAGGCCATGGTCAGCTTGCCGGGCTCGCGCTTGGCGAGGTCGAGAAACTCCTTGAGCGTGGTCGCCTGCACCGAGGGATGAACCTCGAGCACCAGCGGCGTCATCGAGATCGTCGAGATCGGGAGAAAGTCCTTCTTCCAATTGTAGGCGTCGCGCTTGTTGATCTCGGTCGCGAACAGCACCGGGCCGTTGGCGCCGACGAACAGCGTGTAGCCGTCGGGCGCCGATTTCGCGAAGGCTTCGCCCGCGATCATGCCGCCGGCGCCGGCCTTGTTCTCGATGACGAAGGGTTGGCCGAGCTTTTCCTGGAGCTTGTCGGCGACGATGCGCGCGGCGCTGTCGACATTGCCGCCGGCGGGATAGGGCACGATCAGCTTGACGTTGCGCGCCGGCCATTGCTGGCCGGAGGCGGGTCCCGCCAACATTGCGGCTGCTGCAGCGATGGCAATCCAGATTAATCTCATGTTAACCTCCCGGCGGCGCTTCCAATTCCATATCGGGCGCAGACTTTCGTGCATGGCATCCCGATCGGAGCGCAATCTCCAGATGCGCGCTTGCCCTGTCGAGCGAATTGTGGCGTTCTTGTCCATATTATGGACAAACGACGCGCAACGAAATCCACCCGCAGCGCCGTGGAGCCGCGACATGGCGCGCAGGCGATCCGGCGCGCGCTCGCGGTGCTGCGCATCCTGGCCGCAGGGCGCGAGGACGGTGTGCCATTGGCCGAGGTGGTCCGCACGACCGGGCTCACCCGCCCCACCGTGCATCGCATCGTCCACGTGCTGATCGAGGAAGGCATCGTCGAGCGGCACGGCCGGAGCGGCCGCTACGCGATCGGCAACCAGGTACCGGAACTGGCGCTGGCGCGTCCGCGGCCATCGCGGCTCTTGGTCGCCGCAAATCCGTCGCTGCAGCGCGCCTCCGCCGCGATCGGCGACACGCTGTTCCTGACGGTGCGCACCGGCAACGACACGCTCTGCGTCGATCGCCGGATCGGCGTCTACCCGATCCAGGTGCTGTCGATCGAGGTCGGCGCGCGCCGGCCGCTCGGCGTCTCAAGCGCCGGCGTTGCCATTCTCGCCGCAATGCCGGCGCAGGAGGCGCGAAAGATCGTCGCGGCGAACGAGAAGCGGTTCGTGGCCTACCGGACCGACGTCGCGACCGTGCTCGGCGAGGTCACCGCCGCCAGGCGGCTGGGATATGGCATGAGAGAGATCGGACTGGTGCAGGGGACGAAATCGATCTCGACCTGGATCAAGACGCCGGACGGGCAACCGGCTGCAGCGATGACCGTCTCCGCCGTTCGCACGAGGCTCGGGCCAAGGCGCGAGCAGGAGGTCGCGGAGATCCTGCTGCGGGAGGCGCGGATCATCGAGCAGGCGATCGGGGGGTGAAGCGCGGACGGCGCCTCTTCGCCTCTCCCCGCTTGCGGGGAGAGGCCGGAATTTGCGCAGCAAATTCCGGGTGAGGGGGAGCCTCCGCGAGTGCAGCTGCCACCATCTTCGTGGAGAGAGCCCCTCACCCCAACCCTCTCCCCGTAAGAACGGGGCGAGGGAGCGCACCGCCGGCGCGGCTGGAGCTCGCTTCAAACCCAGCGCTGTCAATGGGCTGACGTACCGCTCCGTTTTGTGGCACAACGGCCGCCATCGCCGACCGATCAACGAGGCCACGCATGCCCGCGCCGAAACCGCCTGCCTTCGAGACCCTGAGCCTGCATGCGGGCCAGCATCCGGATCCCACGACCGGCGCCCGGGCGGTGCCGATCTACCAGACCACGTCCTACGTGTTCCAGGATTCCGATCACGCCGCCGCGCTGTTCAATCTGGAGCGCGCCGGCCACATCTATACGCGCATCTCCAATCCGACCACCGGCGTGCTGGAGGAGCGGCTTGCGGCGCTGGAAGGCGGCGTCGGCGCGATCTGCACGGCGAGCGGCCAGGCGGCGCTGCACCTCGCCATCGCCACGCTGCTCAATGCCGGCGACCACATCGTGGCGTCGAGCTCGCTCTACGGCGGCACCATCAACCTCTTGGCGCACACGCTGCCCCGCTTCGGCATCACCACCACCTTCGTCAAGCCGCGCGATCTCGACGCGTTCCGCACAGCGATCAAGCCGAACACGAAGCTCGTGATCGGCGAGACCATCGGCAACCCTGGCCTCGAGGTGCTCGACATCCCGAAGGTTGCGGCGATCGCGCATGAGGCCAAGATTCCACTTCTGATCGACAACACCTTCGCCACGCCCTATCTCAGCCGCCCGATCGAGCTCGGTGCCGACATCGTGATGCATTCGGCAACCAAATGGATCGGCGGCCACGGCATTGCGATCGGCGGCGCTATCGTGGACGGCGGCCGCTTCGACTGGCGCTCCTCCGGCAAGTTCGGCGTGCTGACCGAGCCCTATGGCGGCTATCACGGCATCGTCTTCGACGAGCAGTTCGGCACCGCCGCTTTCATCATGCGCGCCCGCACAGAAGGCCTGCGCGATTTCGGCGCCTGCCTGTCGCCGACCAACGCGTTCCAGCTGCTCCAGGGCGTCGAGACGCTCGGCGTGCGCATGGACCGGCATATGCAGAACACGCATCTGGTGCTGGAGGCGCTGAAGTCCAACAAGGCCGTGGACTGGGTGCTGCACCCGTCGCTCGAGGACCATACGGACTACCAGCTTGCCAAGACGCTGCTGCCGCGCGGTGCCGGCTCGATCGTCTCCTTCGGCATCAAGGGCGGCCGGCCTGCCGGACGCAAGTTCATCGAGAGCTTACGCATGATCAGCCATCTCGCCAATGTCGGCGACGCCAAGACGCTGGTGATCCATCCGGCCTCGACCACGCATCAGCAGATGGATGCCGAGCAGCTCAAGGCGGCCGGCATCGGCGAAGAGCTGGTGCGGCTCTCGGTCGGCATCGAGACCGCAAGCGACATCATCGACGACCTCAACCAAGCGCTGCGCATCTCGCAAAAGGCCTGACACCATGAAGCTCTCCGTCAACGGCACCGATGTGTTTGTCGCAACCGGTGGCCGCGACTTCGACAAGTCCCTGCCCGCGGTCGTCTTCATCCACGGCGCCGGCTTCGACCATTCGACCTGGGCGTTGCATACGCGCTGGTTCGCCCATCACGGCTTTGCCGTGCTGGCGCCCGACCTGCCCGGCCACGGCCGCTCTACTGGGCCTTCGCTCGGCAGCATCGCCGAGATGGCCGACTGGACGGCGGCGCTGCTCGATGCGGCGGGCGCCGCAAAGGCGCATCTGATCGGTCACTCCATGGGCTCGCTGATCTCGCTGGAGACCGCCGCGCGACATCCCAACAAGGTGTCAGCGCTGAGCCTGATCGGCACCGCCGCGACCATGACGGTGGGTCCGGATCTGTTGAAAGCCGCCGAAGCCAACTCGCAGGATGCCAACGACATGGTCTCGATCTGGGGCCTCGGCTTCAACGCGGAGCTCGGCGGCAGCCTGGCGCCGGGCCTGTGGATGCATGGCGGCGCGCAGGCGGTGCTCAGGGCATGCGAGCCGGGCGTGCTGTTCAGGGATCTGTCGGCCTGCAACTCCTATACGAATGCGCTTGCCGCTGCGGCGACCGTGAAGGTGCCGACGACGCTCATCCTCGGCGAGCGGGACATGATGACGCCGGCGAAGGCCGGCAAGGCGCTCGCCGCGGCGATCCCGCATGCAAAGACCGTCGTGGTGCCCGGCGCCGGCCACATGATCATGGCCGAGCGGCCGGACGAGCTGCTGGCGGCGCTGAGGAACTAAAGTTGTCTACGCATGATCTTTCCGGAAAACCGCTTCGCACTTTTCCGGATCATGCTTTAGGCGGATCAATCTTCCGTCTTGCGCGTTGCGGTCAGACATCCCTCTCACTCAAGAAGGGAACTGGACCATGCCGAGACAGGAAGTCATTCGCAAAGCCAGGCAAGACAAGCGCGCCGGCAAGTCGGCCAGCACGCAGGCCGGCGAATTCGTCAAGGACGAGATCGACAGGATCCGGAAAGGCAAGCACGGCGCACGCTCGACCAAGCAGGCCATCGCGATCGGCCTCTCCGAAGCGCGTCGCGCCGGTGTCGATCTGCCGCCACCGCGCAAGGGAAGCACTAAGAAGTCGACGCGCCGTAGTGCCAAGTACGCTTACGAGGTCGGCCAGGGCAAACGCACGCCGAAGCGGAGGCCAAAAGTATCGCGCGCCGCCACGAACGCTCTGAAGAAGGAACCGCGATCGACCGCATCGCGCAGTGCGCTGTCGAAACAGGCCAAGCGAGCCGCAAGCCGCCGAACCGCAGCGTCCCGTTCAGCCGCCGCGCGCAAGGCAAGCCACACCAAGGGTGCCAAGGTGCGCTCCGCCGCCGCGAAGAAGGCGGCGCGCACCAGGGCGCGCCGCCAGAGCTGATCAGCTCAGGCGGCGTCAGGCGTATTCATCTGGCGCGGTCAGAAGTGGTCGGCACCACATCGCGGGCGTCTGTGGGGTGGGCAAAGCGAGGCGTGCCCACGATTTCTTCGCCGCGTTGGGCAGGTCGTGGGCACGGCGCAAATGCGCCTTTGCCCACCCTACGATTCCGTCGATCGTGGAAAGAGACGGCTCACTCACCACATCGTCGCGGCGGCGCGCTCCGGCCAGATGCGGTCGTATTCCGCGCCGCCGACTTTGTTGTCGCTCATCTCCGCAAGAATCTGCCCCGGTGTCGGCAGCGTCTTCGGATCGACGCGCTTGTCGGGATTCCAGAGATCGGCGCGGACGATGGCGCGGGCGCACTGGAAGTAGATCTCGTCCACGTTCATCACCATGACGCTACGCGGCGCCTTACCCTCGACCTTGAACGAGGCCAGCAGCTCCGGATCGATCGACAGATGCGCGCGGCCGTTGGCCCGCACCGCATTGCCCGAGCCGGGGATCAGGAACATCAGCGACACGCGCGGGTCGCGCACGATATTGCGCAAGGAATCGACTCGGTTGTTGCCGCGGCGGTCGGGCAGCATCAGCGTCTTGGGGTCGTGGATGCGGACAAAGCCGGGCAGATCGCCGCGCGGCGAGCAGTCGATGCCTTCGGGCCCGATGGTGGCGAGCGCGGCGAACGGCGCCTTCTCGATGAAGATGCGGTAGAGCGGGGTGACGTGGTCGGCAACTTTGACGGTCGAGGCATCGTTCGTGACGCCGTAGATGGCCTCCAGCTGCTCGACCGTTTCAATCACCGTCATTCCACTCTCTCCGTGTTATTGCCCGCAACTAATCTTGCCAGCCTTGATTCCTGATCACGCGCACGAGCTGGCGGCTGTGATAGTCGGCGCTGCCGGCATTGAGGATGGTGACATCGGCGTGTGCCGAGGCGTCATCGACGCTGCGCGACAGCCGCTCGGCGATGTTGCCATCGCTTTTCCGGGCGCGCGCGGCAAGCCGCTGCGCCAATACGTCCGGCGGCGCCGTGATCGAGACCACCACGACGTTGGCATAGGCGCGGCGCAAGGCAGCGATCACGGTGCGTGAGACGTTGGCAACGATGGTGCGGCCCGCGCGGACGTCGTCGTTGATCTCGAGCGGCAGTGCATAGGAATGCCCATGCGCCTCCCAGTGCACGGCAAAGTCGCCGTGCTCGCACGCGCGGCGGAATTCGTCGGGACTGACCGCGATATTGTCTTCATCGGCCGAGGACGCACGCGTCACGATGCGGCGCGGGAAGACGATGTCGGGATCGTCGCTGCAAGCCGCCTGGGCCAGCCGCAGCAAGGTATCCTTGCCGGCGCCGCTGGGGCCGACCACGAGCACGAGCCGGCCGGGGCCGATCGCACCCGTCTCGCCTTCGCCCGTGGCCGCCATCTCGCTCATGCGACGCGGTGTCCTTCGCGCCAGACGCTGCGGACCACGGGAACGTGGCCTGCGACATGGACGCGGATCAGATCGGCGCGCTTGCCGGTCGCGACCTCGCCGCGGTCGGTGAGGCCGACCGCTTCGGCGGGCGCTTTCGTCACGGTGCGGACCGCGGCCGGAAGGCTGATCGCGGGCACATGCTCGGGCAATTGCAACGCGGCCATCAAAAGGCTCGACGGAATGTAATCCGACGACAGGATGTCGAGCAGGCCCTCGCGGGCGAGATCGACCGCGGCGATGTTGCCGGAGTGCGAGCCGCCGCGCACCACGTTCGGCGCGCCCATCAGGATGTCGATGCCGGCCTGGTGCAGGCCGCGCGCGGCCTCAAGCGTGGTCGGGAATTCCGCGACGGAGACGCGGTCGCGCACGGCGTCCGCGACGTTCTCCTCGGTGGTGTCGTCGTGGCTCGCTAGCGGAATGTTGTACTGATGCGCCAGCGCTACGATCTCGCGCATGTTGGCCGCGGCGTAGAGCCTCTGATACTCGAAGCGCTTTGCGAATAATTCGTCGAGCTCGGCATCGGTCTTGCCGCCGCCCTTGCCGCGGTAATAGTCGCGCAGCTTGACCTCGTCGCGAAACTGGCGTTGGCCCGGCGTGTGGTCCATCAGCGACATCAGCTTGACGTCGGGACGGTCGATCAGCTCCTTGGCCTCCTCGACCACGCTCGGCATCGGGATCTCGCAGCGCAGATGCAGGAAGTGATCGGCGCGCAGCAGGTTGGCCTCGCGCGCGGTGGTGATCGCGGCGGCGAGCACGCCGGCGCGGCCATCGACCTCCTCGGCGCCGTCCTCGCGCCAGACCCGGAGCGAATCGAACACGGTGGTGATGCCCGAGGTCGCGAGCTGGCCGTCATAGGAGATGACGGCGGCGACAGGATTCCAGAACACCTTTGGCCGCGGCACGTAATGCGCCTCGAGATGGTCGGTGTGGAGTTCGATCAGGCCGGGCATGATCAGATCGCCGCCGGCATCCTCGGCACCCGCGGGCGCAGTCCCCTCGCCGATCTCCGCAATGCGGCCGTCGGCAAGCGCGAGCCAGCCCTGTTCGATCACCCGGTCAGCCAGCACGATCCTGGCGTTGGCGATCACGGATTCCTTCTTCATTTCCCCATTCCTTCAGGCCGCGGCGGCAAAGCCGGTGACGTCGACGATGCGGTCGGCAATCAAATGACGGATTTCGTCGTCATGGACAATGGCAACCATGGCGACGCCCTGACGTTTCTTTTCAGCGACCAGCTCGACCACCACGGCGCGATTGACCGCATCGAGCGAGGCGGTCGGCTCGTCCAGCAGCAGGATCGGCAGCTCCGAGATGAAGCCACGGGCGATGTTCACGCGCTGCTGCTCGCCGCCGGAGAAGGTCGCGGGGGGAAGCTGCCAGAGCCGCTCGGGGATGTTGAGACGATGCAGCAGCTCGCCGGCGCGCGCCTGTGCCTCAGTCCGGCTCATGCCATTCGCGATCAGCGGCTCCGCGACGACGTCGATGGTGGCGACGCGCGGCACCGCGCGCAGGAACTGGCTGACATAGCCGATGGTGGAGCGGCGGATGTTGAGCACCTGGCGTGGCTCGGCGGTGGCAAGATCGACCACTTTGCCGCGATGGCGGATGCCGATGCAGCCGCTATCGCAGCGATAATTGCCGAAGATCATCTTCAGGATGGACGACTTGCCGGCGCCCGACGGCCCCGACAGCACGACGCACTCGCCTGGATTGACCTGGAAGGTCACGCCGCGCACGACAGGCAGCTCGATGCCGCCCTGCAGGTGCATCGTAAAGGTCTTGCCGGCGTCAGTGATGTCGATCATGGCGGTCATTGGAAAGCTCATATCGTGAAGTTCATGGCGGCAGGATCGAGGAGACGAGGAGCTGGGTATAGGGCTCGCGCGGGTCGTCGAGCACCTGGTCCGTGAGACCGGTCTCGATGACGCGGCCGCCTTTCATCACCATCACGCGGTGCGACAAGAGGCGCGCCACCGCGAGATCGTGGGTGACGATGATGACGGCGAGGTTCAGCTCGGCGACGAGGCTGCGCAAGAGATCGAGCAGGCGCGCCTGCACCGATACGTCAAGGCCGCCGGTCGGCTCGTCCATGAACACGAGCCGCGGCTCGGTAACGAGGTTGCGGGCGATCTGGAGGCGCTGGCGCATGCCGCCGGAATAGGTGCGCGGCGCATCGTCGATGCGCGCGACGTCGATCTCGACGCGCGTCAGCCAATCCGACGCGGTCTCACGGATGCGGCCGTAGTGATTCCACCCCACCGCCATCAGCCGCTCGCCGACATTGGCGCCGGCCGAGACTGCCATGCGCAGGCCCTGCGCGGGGTCTTGATGCACAAAGCCCCAATCGGTGCGGAACAGGAAGCGGCGCTCGGCCTCGCCGAGCGTCGTGAGATCGCGGGTGACGCCATCACGCATCCGATAGGACACATGGCCTGCACTCGGCGCGAGCTGGCCCGACAGCATTTGCAGCAGCGTCGACTTGCCCGAGCCGGATTCGCCGACGATCGCCAACACCTCGCCGGGATAGAGCGAGAACGACACGTCGCGACAGGCATTGATGCGGCCGAACGACTTGCTGAGGGATTTTGCGACCAGCAGCGGCTCGTCGTTCTCGACCAGATTCTGATCAGCCATTCGCGGCCTCCTGCGCCTTATCCTTGTACGGCGCGGCACTGAGGCTGCCGTGATGGCCGGCGGCCTGGCGGCCCTCGCAATAATCCGTATCCGAGCACACGAACATGCGCCCGCCCTTGTCGTCGGTCACGATCTCGTCGAGATAGGAATTCTCCGCGCCACAGAGCGCGCAGGGCGCGTTGAAGCGGTAGGGCTCGAACGGGTGATCCTCGAAATCGAGCGACACCACCTGGGTGTAGGGCGGGATGGCGTAGATGCGCTTCTCGCGGCCGGCGCCGAACAATTGCAGCGCCGGGGAATTGTCCATCTTGGGATTGTCGAATTTCGGCGTCGGCGACGGGTCCATCACATAGCGCGCGTTGACCTTCACCGGGTAGGCATAGGCCGTGGCGATGTGGCCGAAGCGTGCGATGTCCTCGTAGAGCTTCACATGCATCAGGCCGTATTCGGCGAGCGCGTGCATGCGCCGCGTCTCGGTCTCGCGCGGCTCGAGGAAGCGCAACGGCTCGGGGATCGGCACCTGATAGACCAGCACCTGGTTCTCGTTCAGCGCCGTCTCGGGGATGCGGTGACGGGTCTGGATCACGGTTGCCTCGTCCGTCGCCGTCGTGGTCGCAACGCCCGCGGTCTTGGCGAAGAATTTGCGGATCGAGATCGCGTTGGTGGTGTCGTCGGAGCCCTGGTCGATCACCTTCAGCACGTCCTGCGGCCCCAGGATCGCGGCGGTGACCTGCACGCCGCCGGTGCCCCAGCCATACGGCATCGGCATTTCGCGACTGGCGAACGGCACCTGATAGCCGGGGATGGCGATCGCCTTGAGGATCGCGCGGCGGATCATCCGCTTGGTCTGCTCGTCGAGATAGGCGAAGTTGTAGGCGGGCGCGTTCATTCCGCGGCCTCCTTCATGGCATCGGGCGCATTGGCATCGGCAAACTCTTGCCGCAACTTTCGGAGCAGGCCGAGCTCGGACTGGAAGTCGACATAGTGCGGCAGCTTTAGGTGCTCGACGAAGCCGGTCGCCTGCACATTGTCCGAATGCGACATCACGAACTCCTCGTCCTGCGCCGGGGCCAGCGCCTCCTCGCCGAGCTCACGGGCGCGCAGCGCGCGATCGACCAGCGCCATCGACATGGTTTTGCGCTCGCTCTGGCCGAAGGCGAGGCCATAGCCGCGGGTGAAGCACGGCGCCTCGGTCGCGGAGCCCTTGAACTGGTTGACCATCTGGCACTCGGTCAGCTCGATCGCCCCGAGCGGCACGGCAAAGCCGACGTCTTCCGCGACGAATTCGACCTCGACCTCGCCGAAACGGATCTCGCCGACGAAGGGATGGTTGCGGCCGTAGCCGCGCTGGGTGGAATAGCCCATCGCGAGCAGAAAGCCTTCGTCACCACGCGCGAGGTTTTGCAGGCGCAAATCACGGTCCGCGGGGAAATTCAGCGGCTCGCGGGTGAGATCGCCGACGCTGGCGCCGTCCTCGGCTTCCGGCGATGCTTCGATCAGCCCGTCGCGGCCGAGAATGTCTGTCACGCGCGGCGTCGGCGCGGTGGAGGCTTCGGCCGCAGCCGGCCTCTCCGGCACAAAACCTTGGGCGAGCGATGGATCGAGCAGGCGGTGCGTGTAGTCGAAGGTCGGACCCAGGATCTGGCCGCCGGGAATGTCCTTGAAGGTCGCCGACACCCGCCGCTGCACCCGCATGATGCCGGTGTCGACCGGCTCGCTGGCACCGAAGCGCGGCAGCGTGGCGCGGAAGGCGCGGACCAGGAAGATCGCCTCGATCAAATCGCCGCGCGCCTGCTTGATCGCAAGCGACGCGAGCTCGCGGTCATAGAGCGAGCCTTCGCTCATGACGCGATCGACGGCCAGGCCGAGCTGCTCCGAGATCTGGTCGAGCGTGATTTCCGCAACGCTCTGGTCGCCGCGCCGCTTATGCGCGAGCAGGCGATGGGCGTTCTCGATGGCGCGTTCGCCGCCTTTGACTGCGACATACATGCTTCTAGCTTCCCTTGCTCACGACGCGCGTGGTGCGGGGGATCGCGACCACAGCGTCATCGGCGACCAGCACCACATCGATGCCGCGCGGAAACAGCGCCTCGTTGATATGCAGGCGCTCGAACAGGTCGAAAGGCTTGATCGACGCCTGCAGCGTGGCGACACCGTCAATGCCGGGGCCGCGCAGTTCGAAGCTGCGCCCGGCGGCGAGGCTGTCGACCTGGATGACCACCGTGGTCGAACGGTCCGGATACTCGCTGGTGCCGAACGCGAAGCGCTCGAGCGCAGGCAAGGCGCCGCCGTCACTGATGAGCGCGAAGGAAGCGATCGACGAATCCTGCACGACCGGCGCGCCGGTGTGGAACTTCAGCCACTTCGTCACGTCCGAGCTTTCCGCCATCCGCGCATCGAGCCAGAGCGGCGTGTCGTGATCGAACAGCGTCAGCGCGATCGCGGCGGTGCCGCGCATCATCGGCCCTGGCGCCCCCGCCATCGGCACGATGCGCTGGACCGAGCCGGGCCGCGCCATGGCGTCCATGACCGAGCGAAACGTCGATTGCGCCGACAGCACCTTGTCGGCGAAACCCGGCGGCAGTTCCGCAATCGTGGTCATGATCTCACCCCTCACCGCGCACCATGGTGTAGAAATCAACCTTCGTTGCGGCGGCCGCTGCCGCCGCCTGCTTGCGCCTGACCATAAGCTGCTCGCGCAACGGCGCGATAACGTCGCGCTCCACCGCGCCGCCGAAATCGCGGGACTGCACCAGCGCATCGCACAGCGCGATCAGCCGCGCCTTCTCACCGTCGCGGCCGAGCGTGTAGCCGAACCCGACCTCGCCGCTCGCAAGCCGCACCGCGGCGCGCGACACCGTGGCTTCGCCGAGATTGAACGGCGCGCCGTCGCCGCCGACCCGGCCGCGCAGCATGACGAGGCCGTTCTCCGGCGTGCGCAGATCGTGGTGATCCGGGAGAGACAAGTTGCGGAGGCGAGCGGCGATCTCGCCCGCCTCCGCGTGCGCCAGCACCGCCATTGCGGCCTTGCGCTGGGCTTGCTGGTCGTTGTGCTGGGTCACCTGGTCCACCGAGCTTTTTGACAGAACTTGCCGCGTCGAAGTTGTCTATTATAATAGACAACTTCATACGGACGCGCCATGACTGTTTCGTGACAATGCTGTGATTTCTGGAGTAGGTTTCCCGCGACATGAGCATGCAGGACACAGCCTCCTCGGGCGTCGCGCTATGGCGCCTCGTGGCCGATGGCATCGAGCGCGGCATCGCCGACGGCCGCTTTGCGGCCGGCGACAAATTGCCGGGCGAGATGGAGATCGCCGAAACCTATCGCGTCAACCGCCACACCGTGCGGCGCGCGTTGGCAGCCCTCGCCGAGCGCGGCCTGGTGCGCGCCGAGCGCGGCAGCGGAACCTATGTCGAGGCGCAAAAGCTCGCTTATCCCCTGCGCTCGCGCACGCGCTTCTCCGAGATCGTCGGCGCCGATGGCCGCGAGCCGCATGGCCGGCTGATCGAGGCGACCGATGACGTCGCGACGCGCGAGCTCGCACGGGAGCTGGGCCTTAAGACCGGCGCGCCCCTGGTGCGGATCGAGGCGATTCGCCTCGCCGACCGCACGCCGATCTGTGTTTCCACCACCTGGCTCTCGGCGGAGCGGTTTCCGGAGGCGGGCGCCGTGTTCGCGGCAACGCGCTCGATGACGAAACTGCTGGAGCATTTTAGCGTGCGCGACTATCGCCGCGGTGCGACGCGAATCACCGCCGGCATCGTCGATGCGACCGACGCCGCACGACTCGACCTGGCGCTCGGGCGGCCGATCCTGGTGGTGGACGCCACCGACCACGATCTCACGGGCAAGCCGCTGGTGACGAAGCACTCGCGCTTTGCGGCAGAACGTGTGGAGTTTCTGGTGGAGAACGCTTAGATCAGAGCGTTTTCCAGCGAAGCCTGCCCTCGGACTTGATCCGGGGTGGAAACGATTTGCGTCGAGAAAACGCGTCAAAACAAAAATCAGAGCTCCGTTCCGATCCAATCGGAACGGATAAGACTGCAGCACGACGTTAGGCGACCGTCCGCTTGCCGATGATCGCGAAGCGCAGCTTGCCGGAAATCCAGTCGATCGACGATACCGTTATCAGGATTAGGAGGATCAGAAACGATACCTTCTGCCATTCCAGCACCCGGATCTGTTCGGCAAGCTGAAGGCCAATGCCGCCAGCGCCAACGATTCCGATGATCGTCGCCGATCGCGTGTTCGACTCGAAATAGTAGAGCACCTGGCTCAGCAAGACCGGGAATACCTGCGGCAGCAATCCGAACCGGACGCTGTGGAGATGGCTGCCGCCCGATGACCGAACGCCTTCCGCGGGGTTCTTGTCGGCGACCTCGATCGCTTCCGAGAACAGCTTGCCGAACGTTCCGAAATCGCTGCAGATCACGGCCAGGATGCCGGCAAACGGCCCCAGCCCCACGACGCCGACCCAGATCAGTGCCCAGATCAAGGTATCGACTCCACGGATGGTATCGAGGCCACGACGGGTCAATAGGCGGATGATCCGGTTTGCAACCACGTTGCGCGCCGCCAGCAGGGATACCGGCAGCGCGAGCAGCGCGCCGCCCAGGGTGCCGAGAAACGCGATCGACACCGTCTCTCCGAGCGCATGCAGATATTTCAGAACCTCCGCCCAAGAACCCGGGTTGGGCGGCAACATGAGCTGGACGAATTCGCCCAGCCTGACCATGCCCAGGGAGAGCCGATTAAAGGGAATATCGAGCTGGACGATCCCGAACAGGAACAGCCCGACCGTCCCGCCGACGAGTATTGCGATCCTTCCCCGCTGCCACCAATCGGTCCGGAAGACGTCGGGATACCGATGGGCAATGCCGGCCCGGTTTTCAAAACTGAAGGAGCTCATCGGGTGCTTCCCTCCAGCCCGAGCAGGCGGTGTCGCAACCGTTCCGTCAGGAAGTCGATCAACATGACGGTAAGGACGATGAGCAGCAGGATGGCGCTGACGTCGGTGAAGTAGAACTTGCGAACCGCCTCGATCAGATCCTGACCGATCCCGCCGGCGCCGACGAAGCCCATCACGGCGGCGCCCCGCACGTTGATCTCGAACCTGAGCAAGGCATAGCTCACGAAGTTCGAGAGGACCTGAGGCAACGCGCCGAACCGAACGACCTGAACCCAGCTGCCCCCGCTTGCCGCCACCCCTTCGACCGGCTTGCTGTCGATGTTCTCGACAACCTCGGCGAATTGCTTGCCCAACGCTCCGGCGGTATGGATTGCAATCGCCAGAACGCCCGGCAGCGGCCCGAGACCAAAGGCTAGCACGAAGATCAGGGCAAACACGATCTCCGGCACGGTCCTGAAAAACTCCAGAGCGCGCCGGGTGACGAAAACAGTCGTTCCTGATTTCACGAGATTGGCCGAGGCGAGGAAGCAAAGTGCGAAACCGCACAGCGCACCCGAGAGGGTGCCCATATAGGCGATCAGCAACGTATCCCCGAGAAGCCGTGCCCAGCGCGGCAATCCCCACAGCCAGTCCGCCAAATCGCTCCATGCGGTCGCGAACGAAAATTTGGGTGCGATGCTGACGAAATAGGCCGGGAAGCGCCAGAAGTTCTCGACAAAATCTCCGAGACTGACCTCGCCCATCCAGCCCGCGGCAATGGCAACGGCGATCAGGACGGCGGCACCGAGCCATACGCGCCGGCGCTTGGCGGCAATTGCAGCCGCATAGCGATCGGCAAGCTCACGCAGCCTGGCTTCCGGAAATTCGGGAACTGCTGTTCGCATGGGATGTTCGGAAGAGCCGACGGGCAGATCTTGCAATCTGCCCGCCTTGTCCAACCCTTGGTTTCCCTCAGGATTTCTGCTTACGAATGCTGTCGACAAACTTGGTCAGTTCGATCACGGCCTCATACGCCTTGTGGTCGACCTCGACGTAGGGCAATTGCTTCCCCTCGTAGATCTTGTCGAAAGCCGCCTTGTCCTTCACCGCAATTTCCAGCACGGCTTTCTTGATCGCCGCCTTGAGGTCGTCAGGCAGGCTGCTGAGATAGGCCATCGGCGAGTTCACGATCTGCTCGGACTTCATGATGATCTTGAAATCCGCGGCCTTCGCCATGCCCTTCCGTTCCATCCGGAGCAGGTTCGATTCCTTCTCGTCGTTCCACCAGTTGAACGCCGCGTCGCAGGTGCCCTGGGAAAGCCCGATCACCGCGTTTTCATGGCTCCCCGAGTAGACCACCTTGGCGAAGAACTTCTCCGGGTCTATGCCCATCTTGTTCATCGCGAAACGCGGCACGTTGTTGCCGGAAGTCGAGTTGGGATCGACGAGGCAGAGGTTCTTGCCTTGCAGGTCCTTGATGTCCTTGTAGCTCGAATCGCTTTTGACATAGAGAACCGAGTAATAGCCTTTGGTGCCGTCGCCGTTCACCTCGATCGCGAACGGTTCGACCTTCGCGCCAATGATGTAGGCACGCGCGTAGGACGCCGGGCCGTACATCGCAATGTGAATGTTTCCTGCACGCTGACCTTCGATCACCGCGGCGTAGTCGTTGGCGATGCGCAGCGTGACCTTGGTTCCAAGCTCGCGGGACAGGTACTCCGTCAGAGGCGTCCAGCGGTTGGTGGTGCCGGAGGCATTCTCGTCGGGGACTTTTGCGAAGATCAACTCAGGATATTTCGCCTTCCAGTCCTGCGCCGCAGCGGCTGAAACTGAAAATGCCAGGGCCGCCGCAGCGGCAACGATCGTACGACGGTCTATCATGACGTCTCCCATTTCAAGGTTATGAAACTGTCGAGTTCCGGCTCTGCGCTAGGCTCGATTTAAAGAAGCAGCGATCAGGCCACGGCAACCGTGCGGAGGGCAGGAACTGCTGTGCCGACCGATGCATCCGCGGGCGCAACATCCATGACTTCATTCGCCTCGAGATCGTACAGCTCGCGCGCGATATGATCGGTCAAGGCCGCCGGCGCGCCGTCGAACACCACGCGTCCGGCCGCCATGCCGATCAGGCGGTCGCAATAGCTGCGGGCGAGATCGAGCGAATGCAGGTTGCAGAGCACGGTGATACCGAAATGCTTGTTGATGCGCAGAAGCGCATCCATCACGATCTTGGTGTTGCGGGGATCGAGCGAGGCGATCGGCTCGTCGGCAAGGATAATGTCGGGCTGCTGAACCAGCGCCCGCGCGATCGCCACGCGCTGCTGCTGACCGCCCGAGAGCTGGTCGGCGCGCTGGGCCGCGATGGCAGCCATGTCGAACTGCTCGAGCGCCGACATCGCGATGGCCTTGTCTTCTTCGGGCCAAAGCTGCAGCAGCGACCGCCATGTCGGCACCGTCGACAGCCGCCCCATCAGCACATTGGTGAGGACGTCGAGCCGGCCGACGAGGTTGAACTGCTGAAAAATCATCGCCGACCGCGCACGCCACTGCCGCAGCTCCTTGCCGCGCAGCGCGGTGACGTCGACGCCTTCGAACAGGATGCGGCCTTCGGAGGGCTCGATGAGGCGGTTGATGGACCGCAGCAATGTCGACTTGCCGGCGCCGGATCGCCCGATCACCCCGACGAAGCCGCCAGGGGAAACTTGAAACGAAGCATCGTCCACAGCGGCCTTCGCGCCGAAGCGACACGTCAGGCCTTCAACCACCAGCATCGAGGGGCTCCAGAGTAGCTGGAGCCAACCGCTAACGCCCTTGGTTAACACTTGTGTGACAAGGCTGCTGCAGTGCGGCCATCCTACGCACGTCATCCCCTGTCATCTCATTGTCACGACACCGTCATCCGGCCGCTCGAAGAAAGACTCCCGCCCTCGCACTTCGGATGCAACATGGCCGCCAAAGCTCTTTCGGTTCAGCCGACCGTCGATCCCTCGGCCAAGCTGCATGAGACCAGGCTTGGCGCCTACACCGAAGTCGGCGCGCGCACGATCCTGCATGAAGTCGCGATGGGCGATTATTCCTATGTCGTGAACGATGCGCAGATCACCTACGCCACCATCGGAAAGTTCTGCTCGATCGCGGCGATGACCCGCATCAATCCCGGCAACCATCCGATGCATCGCGCCACTCAGGCGCATTTCACTTACCGATCCAGCGCCTATTTCGAAGGTGAGAGCGACGATCTCGAGTTCTTCGACTGGCGCCGCCGGCATCACGTTCATATCGGCCATGACGTCTGGATCGGCCATGGCGCGATCGTGCTGCCGGGCCGCAACATCGGCACCGGCGCGGTGATCGCCGCCGGCGCGATCGTCACCAAGGACGTGCCGGCCTACAGCATCGTCGCCGGCAATCCGGCCCGCATCGTGCGGCGGCGATTCTCGGAGGAGATCGCCGGACGGCTCGCAAGGCTTGCTTGGTGGGACTGGGATCACGACAAGTTGCGCGAGGCGCTGCCCAATTTCCGCAAGCTCGGGATTGAAGATTTCCTCTCGGCATACGAAGCAAAAGCGAGCTCACTCGCCAATTCTCCTGCCAGCAAACGAAGCGCGGTCGCGTGACAGACATATTCATCGAAGGCGGCCGGGCCCTGATCGGCGCCGAGCTCGTCGAAACCTCTCTTCTCGTCTCCGGAACAGACATTGCAGAGGTCGATGCTTCTCGCGGCCGGGCGCGGCTGGCACTGGATGCCCGTGACCTGCTGGTGCTGCCCGGCATCGTCGATCTGCATGGCGATGCCTTCGAGCGGCAGATGATGCCGCGCGCCGGCGTCGACTTTCCGATCGACGTCGCGCTCGCCGACAGCGACCGCCAGGCGATCAGCAACGGCATCACCACCGTGTTTCACGCCACGACCTGCTCGTGGGAGCCGGGCCTGCGAAGCGCCGACAATGCGCGCGGCCTGATGGAGGCGATCGAGCGGCAGCGTCCGCAGTTCGCTGCCGACACCCGCTTCCACCTGCGGCACGAGACCTTCAATCTCGATGCCGAAGCGGAGATCGCACAGTGGCTCAGCGAGGGCCGCGTCGACCTGTTCGCCTTCAACGATCATATGGACGGCGTCGTTGCCGACATCTCCAACCCACGCAAGCGCAACCGCATGGTGGAGCGCACCGGTCTGTCGAGTGAAGAATTCGACCGGCTGGTCGAGCGCGTGGTCTCGCGCGCCGACGAGGTGCCCGCCTCGGTGTCACGCCTGGCCGCTGCGGCCCGCGGGGCCGAGGTGCGGATGCTCTCGCACGACGATTCGAGCCCGGCGATGCGCCGGGACTTTCGCGAGCTCGGCGCCTTGATCGCGGAGTTTCCGATCAACGAGGAGACGGCGCAGGCTGCGGCCAGCCACGGCGATGCCATCGTCTATGGCGCGCCGAACGTCGTGCGCGGCGGCAGCCACACCGGCTGGACCAGGGCCTCCGACATGATCGCCAAGGGGCTCTGCTCGGTGCTGGCGTCTGACTATTATTATCCCGCGCAGCTGCTCGCCGCGTTCCGCCTGGCCGCCGATGGCGTGGTGCCTCTGGCTCAGGCCTGGGATCTGGTCTCCGCCGGCCCGGCGCGCGCGACCGGCCTCACCGATCGCGGCCTGCTCGCGGAGGGACGCCGCGCAGACATTCTCCTCGTCGACGACAACGTGAAGCTGCGGCCGCGGCTGATCGCGGTGATCTCAGGCGGCAGGCTCGTGCATCTCACCGACGCGACGCGGCTGCTCACCGCAGTGGCGGCCCCGCGCGAGACTGTCGTCGCGGCGTAAATTGGTTATGCTGAGGCAATGACAGGTTTCCCCCGCTACGCGATCTATTTTGCCGCAGGCCGCAACAGCGCCCTCTCCCGCTTCGGCGCCGAGCTGCTCGGCTATGACGCCTACAGCGGCGGCGAGATTTCGTTTCCAGAGCAGGCGCTGCACGCCGCGCCCGACTGGCGCGAGCTCAGCGCCGATCCCCGCAAGTACGGCTTTCACGCCACGCTGAAGGCGCCGATGGCGCTGGCGCCCGGCAAGACCGAAGCCGAGCTGCTGGCCGCCTGCGAGGCGTTCGCGGGCAAGACACGGCCTATCCCGGCAATCCGACCGATGGTCGATGCCATCAGCGGCTTCATTGCCGTTATTCCGGCCGAGCCGATGGAAACGCTCCAGCAACTTGCCGCTGATTGCGTTCGCGAGTTCGACCCGTTTCGCGCCGCGCTGACGGCGGAAGATCGCGCTCGGCGCAAGCCGGAGAAGCTCAGCGAGCGGCAGCGCGATTATCTCGACCGCTGGGGCTATCCTTACGTGATGGAAGAATTCCGCTTCCACATGACGCTGACGGGGCGGCTGGATGCGGAGCGGCGCGGGCCGATCCTTCAGATGCTGCGAACACGGTTTGCGGCGCTGGGGATCGAGACGCTCGCGATCGATCGCATTGCCCTGTTCAAGCAGGATGATGCCAAGGCGCGGTTTCGCATCATCGGCGAGTGGGCTTTGGTGCGGTAGACCTCAGCGCGAGGCCGCAAGATTGAAAGCGAGCGCCACTGCGCCAACCAGAACGAGGCTGGTCGCCCAGACTGCATCCAGGTTGAACCAGCTTCGCGAGACGAACCTCAGTCCCAGATGGCGGTAGACCAGCCACGCCAGACATCCGCCGGCGCCGACCATGGCGGCAACGTGCACCAGCGACACCAGCACCGCCATCCCGAGATTTGCCGTCATCAGCGCGCCCGCCGCCTGATGGCCGGCATCGAGCTCGAAGGCCTGGCAGAGCCCGAGATAGATCGGCACGAGCATCAGGGCAGCGCCGTGAGCGATGGCGACGGCAAATGACCAGAGCACCAATTGCGTCGGCGGAATTCGTGCCAGCGCGCGCGGATGACGCCGGTCGATCAGCCGGTAGACGCCAAAGCCGATGACGAGAAGACTCGCACCGATCTGGATTGGACGCTGCCATTCGGCCAGTACGAGCAGGAAGGCGAACGGCAGCAGCACGAGAAGTGTTGCCAGGAGGTGCCCGGCCGCCAGAGCCCACAATGCACGGAAGAGCGCGAGGGGGCTCTTGTCCATGAGCCCGGCCGAAACGGCGAGCGGCCATCCCATTCCCGGATTGACCCCGTGGTAGAGACCGCTCGCAACAAGCGCGAGCCACAGCCAGCCAAGGGCCGGGCTCGCCTGCGTCCCATCTAGACCGACGGGTAGCAAAATGAGTCCGTCGAACAATCGCCGCCCTCGAGCCTGATCTGGTGCGCACGATATCCGTCGGGGAAGCTCACGAAATAGTCCTTGTCGAGTTCGAGGCCGCCGTTCCGACCGACATTGGCCATGACTTCCACACCCGGAACCCCGTCGGGATAGAACTGGTCGTCCCAGGTGGAATAGAGCGAATTGGTCCAGTACACGCGCCGGCCGTCGCGGCTGATCTCGACCATCTGCGGACCCGCCGCAAAGGGCTTGCCGTTCGGATGGGGCGTGCGGCGCGCGATGCCGCCGATGTGGACCGAGCCCGCAAGCTTCGGCTTTCTGGGATCGCTGACGTCGTACTGGCGCATCTCACCCGTGCCCCAGCACGAGACATAGAGAAACCGGTCGTCCATCGACAGGTCGATGTCCGTCACCAGCGGCGGCACGGCGCCAAATCCCTGCAGCAGCGGCGGCAGCTTCTCCTTGGGCGCGGGTTCGGGAGGGATCGTCGCCGTTTTCTCGGCATGGAATTTTCCGCCCTCGCGCCACCAGGTCCAGATCGACGCTTCGAGGTTGGTGGTGTCGACCACGACACCGACGAAGCCGTACTCGCGAACCGGATCGTGCGCGGGGCGCACCTCCAGCGCCATCTGATGATTGGCGCCGAGGTCGATGGTCTGGACGTTGCGACGGGCGCGAAGGTCCCAGAAGTGGAGGCGATGGCCATATTTGTTCGCAAGCAGATCTTCCGGGACGATCCCGTTCTCGAACTGCGGCGGTAACGCCCATTCGCTCGTCACCATGTAATCGCGCGGCAGATTCCACCAGAAATCATAATGCAGCGTTTGCGGGCCACGGTCGATCTCCCATCGTCCAAGAACTTCGAACGTCTCGCAATCCATGATGAAGACGCCCGGAGGTCCGTTGGTGCCGTCCTTGCCGCCGCCACCCAGCGTGCTCACGTAAATGCCGTCCGGCCCGCAATGGATCGTGTGCGGTCGCGAGTAGCCGGTCTTCTTGAAGACCTCCTCTGGCTCGATGATCTTGTGGATCTTGGCCTTCGTCGGATCGGGCTTGGTATCGATCACGTAGATCCGCGACGAGCGCAGCCCGGGGATAATGAGATAGCGCCGCTCGATGAAGGCGTGTCCGGAGAGCGGCGACAGGGCGGAGGAGCAAGCATTCCAGCCGAAATGATGAAACTCATCACCCTTGTTGGGCATCGCTACGGTATGGACGATCTGGCTATAGGTCGGCGATCCCGGCTTGACGTCGATGACCGCGAGAGCATCCGGCTTTGAGAAATCCGGACTGAGCAGCAAGGTGTAAGCAAAATTCTCCGCAGGCGCTTCCATCGCAAGCTTGGGCGATGCGTGAAAGGTAGGATCCGGCCTCATCGTCATGGCACTGCCTCCCTGTTCTGTCGGTTTGCACCAACCTGGCTCGGGATAGTGGCAAAAGAAGAGCTGTTGCGCGATGTCCTGGGAATCTCCGCAAGGCGCCGGTTGGCGCGCGTACATTATGCCATCGCGGGGCTATGGGGAACGGCCCGGAACGCGCTAATTCGACGCCTTCAGGCGAAATGGGCATCCCTCGTTCATTTCGAGCGAGGGCGCACAAGTCGCTCCTCGCAGCCTTCGTAGGGTGGGCAAAGGCGCAAAGCGCCGTGCCCACCGCTCTTCCCGCGGGCGCGCAAGTTGGTGGGCACGCTTCGCTTTGCCCACCCTACGACAGCTTCACGCAATGACGGGGGAGAGAATTACTTCCCCCACCTGAGCGCCAACGCGTCGCGCTCCTTGGCGAGCTCCAATAGCCCGGCGCGCGTCGCCGGATGCAGCGGCTGCAGCGGATGGCGCACCGCCTCCGACTTGATCACGCCGCCGGCCTGCATCATCACCTTGCAGGCGATCAGGCCGCATTGGCGGTTCTCGTAGTTGATCAGCGGCAGCCAGCGCTCGTAGGCGGCCTTCGCCTTTTCGCGATCGCCCGCGAAATAGGGATCGATGATCTGGCGGATGCCGTCGGGATAGCCGCCGCCGGTCATGGCGCCGGTGGCGCCGGCGTCGAGATCGGCGAGCAGCGTGATCGCCTCCTCGCCGTCCCAGGGGCCCTCGATGTCCTTGCCGCCCGCCTCGATCAGGCTGCGGAGCTTCGAGGCCGCGCCCGGCACCTCGATCTTGAAATAGCGGATGTTGGAAAACTCGCGCGACAGCCGCGCGAGCAACTCGACCGACAGCGGCGTGCCGGCAACCGGCGCGTCCTGGATCATGATCGGGATGTTGATCGCGCCGGAGAGCACCTTGAAGAATTCGACGATGCCTTTCTCGGGGACGCGGAAGGTCGCGCCGTGATAGGGCGGCATCACCATCACCATGGCGGCGCCGGCCGCCTCGGCCTGCTTGCTGCGCGCGGCGCATACGGCCGAGCTGAAATGGGTGGTGGTGACGATCACGGGAACCCGGCCGGCCACATGGTCCAGCACCGCATGCATCACCGTGTCGCGCTCGGCATCGGTGAGCACGAACTGCTCGGAGAAATTGGCGAGGATGCAAATGCCGTGCGAGCCGGCATCGATCATGAAATCGATGCAGCGGCGCTGACCCTCGAGGTCGAGCTCGCCGCGCTCGTCGAAGATGGTGGGCGCGACCGGGAACACGCCGCGATAGGGGCGTTGGGCCTTGTGTGGGGTGACCGGCATCGAACTCTCCATCCCTGATGTGTCTTGCGTCTGCCGCCGCGCCCGTGGGAGCGAGGCGGCACAGATGTACCCGCAGTGCCGAGCTGCGGCAATGCCCGCGCGACGTCCGATGGAAAGAGTACGAAAATCAGGCGCTCTTCACGGCGCCCAGGAAACCCTCGACCGCGACGCGAAGACGATCGGCATCCGCCGACATCTTCTTGACGGACTCCGACAGCACCGTGCCGGCATTGCCGGTCTCCTGGTTGAGCCTGGCGACGCTGCCGATGGTATCGGTGACCTCGCGGGTGCCCTGAGCCGCCTGCTGGAAGTTGCGCGAGATTTCCGTCGTCGCCGCGCGCTGCTGTTCGACCGCGGCGGCAATCGCCGTCATCTTCTCGTCGATGCCGCCGATGGCGCCGCCGATCAACCGGATCGCGGCGACCGCCTGGCCGGTGGCGCCCTGGATCTCCTCCACCTGGCGCGAGATCTCTTCTGTCGCCGTCGCGGTCTGCGCCGCAAGGCTCTTGACCTCGCCCGCAACCACCGCGAAGCCGCGGCCGGCCTCGCCGGCGCGCGCGGCTTCGATGGTGGCGTTCAATGCCAGCAGATTGGTCTGGGCGGCGATCGCGTTGATCATCTTCACGACCTCGCCGATGCGACTGGCCGTCTGATCGAGGATCTCGACCGTCGCATTGGTCTGCTCAGCCTGGGCCACGGCCTCGCGGGCCTCGCGCGCGCTCGACTGCACCTGCGCGGAGATCTCACCCACGGATGCGGAGAGCTCCTCGGTCGCGGCGGCGATGGTCTCGAGATTATTGGTGGCCTGCTCGGCTGCCGAGGAGACCGCCGCGGTCTGGCTGCTCGATTCCGAGACCAGCGAGCGCACGCCGCTCGCGGTGGCGTCGAGCTCCCGCGTCGAGGCCGCAACGCTCTGGATGACCGCCTGCACCGTGTCGTCGAAGCTGCGGCAGGCGGCGTCGACGGTGCCGGAGCGGGCGAGCTGAAGCGCCTGCTGCGATTCGCGTTCCTTACCGAGCCGCTCCGCGGTCGCCGCGCTCTCGCGCAGGCTTTCGAGCGCAGCCGCCATGGTGCCGAACTCGTCGGGATGCCGCGATTGCGGCACCGGCGTCGCATAGTCGCGGGCGCTGATGCGGGCGATGGCGTCGAGGATGGCGCGCACCGGGCGCATCAGCCGGTTGCGCACCACAAACACGCCCGCGACAGTCACGGCCAGTGCAAGCAGGAAGCCGAAGGATTGCACGATGAGATTGGTGAGGGCCTTGGCCTGAACTGCCTCCGCGTGCGCGATCGACAGGTCGAGCGCCTTGCTCGCGACCGCGACGATGGAGGCGAACGGAGCCTGGCACAACGCGTTCCATTCCGAAGCGGGCATCGCGGGACGGCCGCTGCCATCCAAGCCTTTGGTGAGCTCGCCGATCTGCTTGAGAGCGCCGTCGGTCTTGGCCTTCGCCTCCTTGGCCGTGTTGACGAGGTCGGCCGGCACGTCAGGCGCAGCCAGCAGCTCCTCCATGCCGGTCCAGCCGGCGGTGACGATGCCGTTCCAGCCCGCGACCGTCTGCTTCTGGGTCTCGTCGAGCGGCTTGCTGGCGTTGACGTTCGGCCGCAGGGTCGAGCACTGGATGCCGTAGCGGTCGCGCACCTGCCAGGCGAGGCGGCGGGCCTGGATCATGCGGGCGATGTAAGGATCGTTCATCCAGGCGCGGTTCGACACGGCGGTGGATGCGAGATTGGCGGTCTCGATCACCTTGGTGACCGCATCGTACCAGGCCGCAGTCCGCTCCAGCTTGCGCTCGGCGCGCGGCAGCTTGGCCTCGTCGTAGAACAACTGGAATTTTGGCGCGGCCTCGCTCCAGCGCTGCTTCAGCGTGCTGGCGAGCTCGTCGCGGCGGGCGAATTCGACGGTAGAGAGCGCCGCGCTGATGGCATCGAAGCCGGCCTGTTCCGCCTTCTCGGCAACGCCGAGCTTGGCGCGCGGATCGTCCTCACCGAGCAGGGCGCTCTGGGCATCGCCACGATTGCTGCGCAGGGCAACCACGCCATGGAAGATCGACTTGTCGGCATTCGCGAGCCGCTCGGTCTCCAGACTGTCGCTGTAGCGGCCGAAAGCCCCGACCATCTGGATGGCCGTGCTGGTCAGCGCGCCGGCCGCCAGCAGCGTCATCAGGACCAGGAGAAGCGTGCTTACCGATTTCTTAAAAATGGACATGGGTCGAGGGACCTAACTCTCAGGAGAGGGCCCACCTTGCAGCGCCACGTGCCAATGTTTCGTTAAGGTTTGAGTTGAATCGAAACGATCCAGCCTGCACGCATTCGGAATACTATCCTATTCTGGTGAAATCCGGCGGGCGGCGCTCCGCAAACGCCGTAAACGCCTCGCGCGCTTCGGCGGTGCGCAGGCGCTGCGCAAACTGCTCGCCTTCGGCCTGCATCTGCGCGACCAGCGCCTCGCCGTTGCGCATCAGCCGCTTGGTCGCGACGAGGGCCCCGGCCGGCTGGCGGGCGAGACGCTGCGCCAGCGCAAGCGCTTCCGCATCCAGCTTGTCGAGCGGCACCACACGGTTGGCGAGGCCCCATTCCAGCGCCGACCTGGCCGGCACGGTTTCGCCAAGCGCGAACATCTCGTAGGCGCGGGCGTAGCCGATGCGCGCCGGCATCAACAGGCTGGAGGCGGCTTCAGGCACCAACGCGAGGCTGACGAACGGCGTCGATAATTGCGCGTTGTCGGCGAGCACGACGAGATCGCAATGCAGCAGCATCGTGGTGCCGACGCCGACGGCACGGCCCTGCACGGCCGCGACCAGCGGCCGGGTGCAGCGCGCCAGCGACTGGATGAAGCGCACCACGTTGCGGCTGCCTTCGGACTTGCCGGCCGCGACGGCCGCGAACTCGCCGACGTCGTTGCCGGCGGTGAACATGTCGCCCTCGCCGCGGATCAGGATCACGCGGGCGGATGGGTCGAACTCGGCGGATTCGATCGCATCGGCGAGCTTGCCGTACATCGCATCCGTCAGCGCGTTCTTCTTGTCGGGACGTGCCAGCGTGAGGGTGAGGATTCCGCCGCTATTCTCGATCCGGACCTGCTCGGTCATTGGTCTGCTCCGTGTTATTCGTCTGAACGTCTTGGAAACTTGTCCTGAATGCTCGTCAGCCAGCGTGCGACGATGTCGATTTCCGCGGCCGTGAAACCTTCCGTCAGCGCCGCATTGACCTCCGCCGCGCTGGTCTTGGCCTGCGCCAGCGCGGTGCGCCCCTTCGGCGTCAACCAGATGCGAAAGGCGCGGCCGTCCTCGCGATCGGCCCGCCGCTCGACCAGCTTCGCAGCCACCGTCCGGTCGACGAGACCCGAAATGCCGGCCGGTCCCATGTCGAGCGCCGCCCCAGCCTCGCCCATCAGCGCGCCATCCTGCTTGCCGAGAATGAACAGCAACCCCGCCTGCGCCGGCGTCACCGCGCTCTCGGGCCGCGCCGCCATCCAGCGCTGCAGCCGGCGCTGGGCGACACTCAGCAAGTAGATCAGCCGATGGTGCTGCGCGCCGGCGCCGTTATTTCGCATGCGAAATAGATAGTGAAACGCAGGCGCGTTGTCAAACGGGCCCTCTTGGTTACGGCGCGCAGGTGAAGCTCGCCGCTTCCGTCACCGGGCCGCTCTTGTAGTGCGGCCAGGCCGGCCAGCGGCACAGCGGCAGCGCGCGCGTCGCGGCAAACGACGGCGCCTCGACCTTCTGCTCCCTGACCTCTAAGTCGCCGGGCGCTTTGCCATTCTCGACCCAGTCGACCAGAACGCTCAGCATATCGACATTGGCGGGCGCGCCGGAGCCGACATGGTCGACGCCGGGCGCGGTGTAGAGGCGCGCGAACTCCGCGGTCTCGGCCTTGCCCATCTTGCGCTCGACGCTCTCGAAGTAGCGGATGCCGGCATAGGGGCTCTGGGCGTAGTCGGCCATGTGCTCGAGCACGATCAGCCGGCCGCCCCGCGCCCGGAACCGACTGAGATCGGGATCGGTGGAATCCATCAGGCTGGACACCTCGAGCAGCCGCGCCTTGTGCTCTTCCACCTTGTAGGTGGTGACGTCGAGCTTCGGATCGCGCGCGAAGACATATTGGATGCCGCCGGCGCCGTAGATCCAGGCGATGCCGTTGTTCGGCGCGGGCGGCTGCGCCGGCGGCGCGGTGCCGAGCCACCAGGAGACCCAGCCGCCGGTCGGCCCGACCGCGGGGATGTCCTCGCCGGAGACGCCCCAGCCCGGATAATCGTCGAGACCATTGGCGAGCGCGAAGGGGAATTTGTAGGTGGCGTGCAGCGTGTTCACCGCCTTGATCTGTGCATCGGTGAGACACTGGTCGCCGCTCTGCCCGGCCGCGCAGCGCAGCGTCTCGACCTTGAACGCCGCCTTGCAGCCGACGGGATCCTGCACCAGCGCATCGTCGGAGCCGTCGGCCTTGTCGCAAGCCGCGCGCACGGCCTCGCCTACGAGCTTGACCTGCGCCGGGTTGATCCAGCCCTCGCCCATGGTGACGAGACCCGAGCGCGTGCCGGCATGCTGCAGCCCGACCCAGTTGATCACGGGCACACGGGCGAAGATGCCGTCGAAATCGTCGGGATAGCGCTGCGCCATGGCGAGGCCTTCGCGGCCGCCCTCCGACGAGCCCATGAAGTACAGCTTCTCCGGCGTCCTGCCGTAGGCACGCTGCATCAGCCCGACCGCAGCGTCGCGCACCTTCTTGTAGGCGCGATGGGCGAAATTCTCGAACGCTTCGTCGTTCAGCGCAAAGACCTGCGGCGGCTCGCCCTGCTTGGTCTCGTGGCCAGAGTCGGTGCCGTAGGTGACGAAGCCGCGCGCCAGCGGCGAGGGCCTGTCGAAGGGATAGGCCGGCGGCAGGGCAAGGCCCGTGATCAGCACACCGTTGAAGCCGCCGCCGCCATATTGCAGCGAGCGCCCGTTCCATTCGACGGGGAGGTTGACCTGGAATTTGATCGGGGGCGCCTTGGGATCGGTGGGATCGATATGGCCGAGCACCTTGCAGAAGCGCGGATTGGCCGGCGTGATGCGTGCTGACGGCGTCGGCCCACGCTCGGCGACGGCCAATTGGGATGGCGCCTGCAAGGTCGCGGAATCGATCTTGACGGCGTCAGCGCCGCCGACGAGGCCTTTGCAGACGGTCTCGGCGTCTTCGGCCAGCGTTGCCGCTGAGGCACCACTCGCGCTCATTGCGGCCGCAGTGCCCACCAGCCATGCACACAGCTTCGCTCTGTTGCGCTTCATCGTTTCCACCCGGCTTGTCCTGTTGCGTTCGGCACTTGGCCGCATTCAATGCAACCTTCGCCCGTCCGTCAATCGCTGACGCCGGCTTTCCGTCAGAACGAGCCCAGCGCAGTGCCCAGGGCGATCACCGCCAGCAGCGCCAGGAGCGAGGTCACGATACCGACCATGACGATATCGAAATAGCTGTCGCGATGGGTCAGGCCGCAGATCGCGAGCAGGCTGACCACCGCACCGTTATGCGGCAGGATGTCCAGCGTTCCCGCGCCGATCACCGCCACGCGATGCATCAGCGCAAGGTCGATGCCGTGGCGCGCGGCAAGTTCGACATAGGTCGGGCCGAGAGCATCGAGGGCGATGGTCAGGCCGCCCGACGCCGACCCGGTCAGCGCGGCCAGGATGTTGGTCGCGACGGCGAGCGAGACCAGCGGTCCCCCTTCGATCGCCAGCACCCAGTCGCGCACGATCGTGAACGCCGGCAGCGAGGCCACGACGGCGCCGAAGCCGACGAGGCTGGCGACGCTGAACGCAGGCAGGACCGACGCATTGGCCCCGGCGTCCATGGTCCGGCGCAGCACCGGCAGGCGCGCCCAGTTCAGCGCGATGGTCGTGACGATGGCGGCAGCCAGCGCCACCGCGACCGACCACACGCCTGCGACCGCCGCAAGCGTCGTGTCGCCAAAGCGCGGCTCGGCGAGATAGCTGACATCGAGCCGCGGCAGCACCACCAGCGACATCAACAGGTTGACGGTCACGACAACGACGATCGGCGCCATGGCGTTCAGCACGGGCGACGGCCGCTCGCTGCGATGACCGTGCTGTAGCTCCGCCGGATCGAACTCGCGGGCAGTCGTCGCGCGCTCGCGCACGAGCTCGTCAGCAGCGGCCTGCTCGATCGCGCCCTCGGCGTCGTCGCCATAGCCTTCCCCGGCGCGGCGCGCCGCAACTTCGGCGCGATGCAGCCACCACAATCCCGCGCCGAGCATGATGAGCGAGCCGACGATGCCGAGGCCCGGCGCGGCAAACGGCGTCGTACCGAAGAACGGCATCGGAATCGCATTCTGGATCGACGGCGTGCCCGGTAGGGCCGACATGGTGAAGGTCGACGTTCCCAGCACGATCGCGGCCGGGATCAGACGACGCGGAATCGAAGCGGCACGAAACAGCGAGCGGGCCATTGGAACGATGACGAAGAACGCAACGAACAGGCTGACACCACCATAGGTGACCAGCGCGCCGGCGAGCACGACCGCCAGGATCACGCGGCGTTCGCCGAGGCGCTCCGCCATGAAGCCGGCGACCGACGTCACCGCGCCACTGTCGTCCATCAACTTGCCAAAGACGGCACCAAGCAGAAAGATCGGAAAGAACTGCGCCATAAATCCCGCCGCGTTCACCATGAACACCTGGGTCAGGTTCGCGAGCAGCGGCTCACCGCCGAACAACGCAGCAATGAGTGCGGCGAACGGCGCGAGCAGCAGGACGCTCCAACCGCGGAAGGCGAATAGGACGAGCAGACCGAGTCCGACGAGGAGGCCGAGGAGACCCATGCCTCAGCACTCCGACAGCAGGACATCGAGATCGGCGGTCGAGCGGCGGCCGATCTCCGCGCCGTGCTCGGCGAGGAAGTTGTCCGCGGCCATGCGTCCCTCGGCGCGCAGCATCGAGACGAACTCCCACTCCGCGTTGAGCTTCGAGGAGGCCCCGAACTTCGCCAGCATGTCGCTCTTGATCCGGTGCGTGCGCATCTTCGCCCAGCGCGCGCCCTCGCCGCTGCCCGGATCGGCCGCCTGGCGCAGCAGCGCGATCATGCGCAGCTCCTTCATCAGCGGCGAGTTGAAGGAGATTTCGTTGAGACGGTTGAGGATCTCCGCAGCCGTCCGCGGTTGCTCCGGCCGCTCGGTCGGATTGATCTGGACGAGAATGGTGTCATGCGCGTCGCTTTCGCGGACCAGCGGCGTGATGGTCGGGTTGCCAGCATAGCCGCCGTCCCAATAGGGCTCGCCGTCGATCTCGATCGCGCGGAACATGGTTGGAAGACAGGCCGATGCCAGCAGCACGTCGGCCGTGATCTCCGCGTTGCGGAAGATACGTCCGCGCCCGGTGCGTACCCGGGTCGCGGTGATGAATAGCTGGATCGGCGAGCGCACGAGCCGTTCGAAATCGATGCTCTCGGCCAGCACCGCGCGCAGCGGATTGTAACCGGTAGGATTGAGGTCGTAGGGCGAGAGCACACGCGACATCAAATCGGTGAGGATGTAGAACGGCGACGTATCGAGGGTCCAGCGCCCCATCAAGCGGTCGAGCGGAGAGCGCTGTAGCGGGCTGAAGGCCGCGGCCTTCGAGATACGACGCCAGTATCGGTCGAGCGCCTCACGCGCCCCCTCGGCGCCGCCGGCCGTCCACCCGTCCGCCAGGACCGCCGCATTCATCGCGCCTGCGGAGGTTCCGGAGATCGCGGCGATCTCCAGCCATTTCTCTTCCAGAAGACGGTCGAGCACACCCCAGGAGAAGGCGCCATGCGAACCGCCGCCCTGCAGCGCGAGATCAATCAGTACGGCGTCCCGTTCCATGGCGGACACTCACGCAACTGAAGCTCAAATTCGACGTGATTGGAACACGTCGAATTCGACCGCAGTGTGGGAGCACCGGCCGCAAGATGCAACCGGAACGTGGGCGGTTTAGTGCTCAAATACCAGCCGCGCCCCGACCGTTCCCTCGAGGCCGCGGATCTGCCGCAGCAGCTCGCCGGAATCCTGACCGCCGAGATCGGCGTCGAGCACGACGTAGCCGAGGTCGCCGGCGGTCTCCAGATATTGCGCGGCGATGTTGATGTCGCGCTGAAGGAAGACCTCGTTCAGCCGCCGCAACATGCCGGGCACGTTGCGATGGACATGGCTGAAGCGTGCACCGGAGGGACGAAGATGCAGCTGCACCTCCGGGAAGTTGACCGCGCCCATCGTCGAGCCGGTAATGAAATAGTCGACCAGTTTTCGCGCGACCTCGCCGCCGATGCGCTCCTGCGCCTCCTCAGTCGACCCACCGATATGGGGGGTGAGGATGACGTTCTCGATGCCCTGAATGGGACTATTGAAACGATCGGCATTCGACGAAGGCTCGACGGGAAAGACGTCGACGGCCGCACCGGCGAGATGACCGTCGCGCAAGGCACGCGCCAGCGCATCGAGATCGACCACGGTGCCGCGGCTGTTGTTGATCAGAAACGAGCCCGGCTTCATCGCCCGCAGCTCCCTCTCGCCGATCATGCCCGCAGTCTCCGGCGTCTCCGGCACGTGCAGGCTGACGACGTCGCTCTGCGCCAGCAGATCTTCCAGCTTCTCGACCGGCTCGGTGTTGCCGTGGCGAAGCTTGTCGGTGCGGTCGAAATAGATCACGCGCATGCCCATGGCTTCGGCCAACGTCGAAAGCTGCGAGCCGATATTGCCGTAGCCGACGATGCCAAGCGTGCGGCCGCGCACCTCGCGGCTGCCCGCCGCCGATTTGTCCCAGCCCCCGGCATGGGCCGACACCGAGCGCGGAAAGATCCGCCGCAGCAGCATCACGATCTCGCCGATGACGAGCTCGGCGACGCTGCGCGTGTTGGAGAACGGGGCGTTGAAGACGGGAATACCGCGCTTGCGCGCCGCCGAAAGATCGACCTGGTTGGTGCCGACGCTGAAGCAGCCGACCGCGAGCAGCTGGCCGGCCGCCGCCAGAACCTCATCCGTGATCTGCGTGCGCGAACGGATGCCGAGCAGCGACACGCCCTCGAGCGCGTGCCGCAGATCCGCGCCGTCCAGCGCCTTGGTCAGCCGTTCGACATTGGTGAAGCCGGCGCTCGCGAACAGGTCGACAGCGCTATCATTGACGCCTTCGAGCAGCAGCGCCTTAGCGCTTCGCTCAGGGCTTTGGCCTGGGGCGGACATGGCATCTCCGTAGATGGCAGCTTTGCCTTCGCACATAGACCGCGGGCGGTGCGCAGCACAATAGGGAACGGATACGGGGAGAAGACGGCCGGAGCCGAGGATGCGCTTGGCATCCCAGAGCTCGGTCAAATCACATAGAACCCGTGCGTGCCGTCGCGGCGGAGCTGCTCGACGAGGCCGTATTCCCAATCGAGATAGGCCTGCATCGCGGATTCGGCCACATCGGTGCCTTCATAGGGCCGGCGATAGCGATGGGCCGGGTTGGGCTTCGGCAAGACCTGCGGTGGACCGATTTCCAGCGCGCAATCGTAGCCGCCCTCGAGCACATAGACTTCCCAACCCATCTGCGCCAGCCAGGACGCCGTCATGTCGGCGCGGACGCATCTGTCATCGGTCAGGACGATGCGCGCGCCGCGCACGGGCGCGGCCATGTCGGTTTCCTGCACGAGCTGGCCGCCGGGATAATGGCGGAAGCCGGGGAGATGGCCGGCCGCATAGTCCTCGGCATCGCGCACGTCGAAGCGATACAGCGTGCGATCGGTCTCTGCGACCAGCGCAGCCATCTCGTTCGCTCCGATATGGCGAACACCGGCGCGATAGGCGACGTCGCGGGCATTGGCTGGACCGCCCTCGAACGGGCCGATCGCGCCGCGCCTGTCGGCGCCGTGATTGAGCCCGTGCCGCGCCAGGGTCCAGCCGATGGTGCCGTTGCGCAGCGCCCGCACCTTGTTGGGCACGCCGGCATTGATCAGCGATTGCGTGCCGATGATAGAGCGGGTGCGGCCGGCGCAATTGACGATGATGGTGGTTTCAGGATCGGGCGCGGCCTGGCCTGCCCGCAGCACCAGCTCCGCGCCGGGCACGCTGACCGAGCCCGGGATGTTCATGGTCGCGTATTCGTCGAAGCGGCGGACGTCAAGGATGGCGATGTTGGCCTTGTCGGCGATCAGCTTTGCCACCTCATCGGCACTCAGCGAGGGCGTGTGGCGACGCGACTCGACCAGCTCACCGAAGGCCTTGGAATAGGAATTGACGTCCTCGAAAACCTCGAAGCCCGCATCGCGCCACGCCTTCAGCCCGCCCTCGAGTGCGCTGACATTGCTATAGCCGAGTGCAGCCAGACGCTCGGCGCCGGTCGCAACCAGCCCCTCGCCGTCATCATAAAGCACGATCGCAACGTCCTTGCGCGGCAGCCGCACCTCGGCCTCGATCGCGATCCGGTCGGCGGCCATGTTGGCGGCGAACAGCGGATGGCCGGTGGCAAAGGCAGCCTCGTATCTGAGATCGAGCAGCGCGATCTCTTCGCGCAGGAGCAGGGCGCGGCGGATATCGGCGGGGGTGACGGTCGGAAGCTTCATGGCGAAAACCTAACAAGGACGTGCCACGGGCTTTTGAACGATTGTCGAGGTGTTGGCTAGCTCTTCGGCTGCAACTCACTCGCCCGGAACGAGCCGCCCAAGCGGCGGCTGCGCCGGGCGCCGCAGCTTGCGGCGCGACAGATAGAGCAAAATGCCGGTGACCGAGAACAGCGGCATCAGTGCCGCGGCAATCATGAAGGCGAGCTTGCCGGGCCAGCCCAGGACCGCGCCGCGATGGATATCGAGCACGTTGGCGATGATCTTCTCGCCGAACGTCTTGTCGGCGTAACGTTCCGTGGAGGCGACCTGACCGGTGACGGCATCGATGCGGAATTCATCGCGCGTGGTGTCGAGCGTCGAATCCTTCCCCCACGACCGGATCCGTATCACCGTGCCGGGGCTGGGCGGCAGCGTCAGCAAAGCCCTGGCGAAGCGGTCGCCCTCCTCACGCCGGAACGTCGTCCATGCCGGGTCGAACCCGATCGGCTGGGCCGGCTCGGAACGAGCCGCCGCACGCGGCGCCTTCGCGGACATTCTTGGCTGCATCTTCGCGGCAGAGACTTCTGGACGCGACAGCAGCCAGACGACGCCGTCCTTGTACCAGTCGAACGAGTACCACAGGCCCGTGAGCGTCATCACCAGATAGACCGGAAGAACCCAGGTGCCGATCACCGCATGCAGCGAGCGATGCAGCCCGCGTCCGCCGAGACCGAGATTGGGCTTGAGCCACATCTTCACGCTGCGCACGCGGCGGGGCCAGCGCAGCACGAGGCCCGAGACCAGCATGACGATCAGGCCGAGCGCGGCCACACCGGTGATCTGGCGTCCCCAGCCCTTGGCATCGCCAGGGATCAGCAGCCAGCGATGCAGCTTCCGAACCGTCGCGAAGAACGCCTCGCCGCGCGGCGCACCCAGCACGCGCGCATCATAGGGGTCGACATAGAGCGAATTCGGCCGCTCGCCCTGCTCGTCGCGCGCGAAGCGGACCCGCACGGCCGCAGTCGGATCGCTCGACAACATGACGGCCGAGACCTGACCGAAATTTTGCCCCGCCCCCAGCCGCGCGACCAGCTCGTCCGGCATCAGCGCCGGCATCTCGCGTGGCACGACATGCATGATGCCGGCGTTGAGATGATCGACGATCTCGTCCTCGAAACTCATGATCGCGCCGGTCAGCGCGATCAAGGCTAGCAGCAGCGCGAGCACCAGGCCTGCGATGGAATGGACCTGGAGCAGGACAGTTTTGATCATGTGCCCGGGCCGCGCGGCCATGGCTAGAACTTCACCGTCGCCGAGAGAGACACCCGGCGCGCGTCGCCGATAGCGACGTTTAAATTATTCACGGCTGAGGGATAGTAGACCGTGTCGAACAGGTTCTTGACGTTCACCTGGTACACCACCGGAAACTGCTCGTGTTTCGTCTCGTAAGTCGCAAAGAGGTCTGCGACGACATAGGACGGCAGGAAGAAGCTGTTGATCGAATCGCCGGGACGGTCGCCGACATAGCGCGCCCCGCCGCCGAGACGGAGCTGGCCGGGCAATGCGGTGCCGAAGTCGTAGACCAGATAGAGCGAAGCGGTGTTCAAGGCGACGTTTTGCAGCTTCTTGCCGAGCAACGTCAGATCCTCGGAGGCCGTCACGCGGGCGTCGGTATAGCCATAGCTCCCAATCAATGCCCAACTGTCGGTCAGCCTGCCGGTGACGTCGATTTCGAGGCCGCGCGAATGAGCGCGGCCGACGGTGTGAAGCTCCACCACGCCCGCGCTGTTCGTCTTCGTCGTTTGCACATTCTTCTTGTCGAGGTCGTAGAATGCGACGGTCCCGGAGATGCGCTGGTTGATGTCGAACTTCACGCCGGTCTCGTACGACACACCCTCCTCGGGCGCGACCCTGGAGTCGATCACCACGCCGATCGGCGCAATCGTCGAATTCGGCTTCAGCGATTCGGTGTAGCTCGCATAAAGCGAGATCTGGTCGGTCAGCTTGAAAATCGCGCCGCCAAGCGGGAGCACCTTGTCTTGCGACACGTTTGTGTTGGTGTTGAACGGCTTTCCGCGTCCGGCGATCTGATCGTAGTCCATATAGCGCACACCACCGACCAGTGCGAACCGCTCGGTCAGATGCAGCGTGTCCTGGAAGAACAGCGACCACTGGCCAAGCTTGTCGGTCTGGGCGCTGTCGGGGTTCGACACCCTGGTTCCAGGCCCGATCAGCCCATAGACAGGATCGTAGACGTTGAAGGCGGGAGTTGTCTGCCGGATCAAGACGTCGCGGTAGATCGTGCGATACTGACCGTCGCCGCCGAATAGCATCTCGTTGCGCATGTCGCCGAGCCAGAAGCCGCCCGAGACATAGGATGTCCCATAGCTGACATTGCTCAGCGAGCTTCCCGTGCCGTCGTTGCTGCGCGTCTCGACGCCGGTCGTGAAATTGATGCCGGTGATGCGGAGCTGGTTGGCGCTGAAGGTTTCGGTGTTGTAGCTGTAGCCTGCGTAGAGCTTCCAATCCTGGTTGAAGCGGTGCTCGACCGAAGCCTGGATCAGATCGGACGTGCCCCAGGTGTTGTTGAAAGGCTCATCCAGTCGGCGCGTAGCGGGCACGGCCAGCGGCGCCTTCGTCACCGGATTGAACGCGGTGCCGCGGTCGAACGGATAGATGAACTCGCGGTGCTCGTAGTTCAGCTGCACCGTGGTGTCCTGGCCGTACCACGCGAGCGAGGGCGCAACCAGCATCTCGCGGTGACGACCGAAATTCCGCCAATAATCCTCGCTGACGCCGTAGCCGATGAAACGATAGGCGAGCCCCTGGTCGCCGATCGGACCGGTGACGTCGAGCAGGCCGTCGGCACCGGTCTTGGAGGCACTGAAGGCCGAGCCGAGCAGCGTGACCGAGCCGTGCTGATAGAGCTCGGGCCGCTTGCTGATGGTGTTGACGATGCCGCCGGGATCCATGATGCCGTAGAGCAGCGAAGCCGGACCTTTCAGCACCTCGACGCTTTCGACCGCAGGATTGAGACTGCGGCCCTGCACCAGCGGCATGCCGTTGCGCATGATCGAGCCGTCGCGGTTGTCGCCGAAGCCACGGCGGATCACCGCGTCCTGGCTGCCGGCGAGCGTGTTGGTCTGGGTGACGCCGGAGACGTTGCTCAGCGCGTCGTCGATGTTGCGCGGGAGCTGGTCCTTCAGCACCTGCGCGGGCACGACGTTGACGGCCTGCGAGGTGTCGAGCGGCGAGGCGCCGCTGCGCAGCGTGGTCGCGCTCGGCATCGCGCGGTAGCCGAGCTTTGCGGCTTGCTGTGCGGCGGCTACGGCAGCGGCGCGCTCCGACAGCGTCGGCGCCGCGGGTGCGGGATTGCGGCTGGGCTGGCGGCGCGCCGCCGTTTGCGCGCGGCGTGACGACTGCTCCGATGCACGTGCCGGCTTCGGTCGTGGCGCCGGCGCCTCCACCGTCACCGGCGGCAGAGCCGATTGCGCCTGTGCGCTCGTCGTGATGGAGGGATATTCGATGAGCAGCACCGCTGCTCCCATGAGAAGACCTGCACGGCTCTTGCCGGCACGAGTTCGATGGCCGTTGTCACGTTGGCCATCCACGAAGGCATGCACTTTCATTCCACTTCAAGTCAGGAGCATTGAAGTGTGCGCCTGTAACAGCCGCCGCGATCAAGGAGAACCGTAGCCGGGCTTGAATCGCTCTAGTGTTGAATTGTTCTAAGAGGAGGCGGATGCTGGACAGCAATCATGAATTGCCGGTCCACCGCGCATGACACGCTGCACGCGAAATCGCGGCCCGAGATTTCACGATCACGCGATGGCGGGAGCGATCAACTCATCAAGCTTCCGCTTGAACGCACTGCCGTCCGACAAAGCGCGGAGCGGCGGACGCACGCGCAGCCAACCTGCATCGCCGGTCTGCGCCGCGAGGATCGCCTTCAGCGTTGCGACAAGGGAGGGCGTCTTCAGCACGACGTCGACCGCCGCCTGCATGCGCGCTTCGACGTTCTTGCCGTCAACCATCGCCTTGACCAGCTCCGGCGCAATGTTGGCCATGCCGCAGATGGTGCCGGCGCCGCCGGCGGCGATCGCGCGAGTGATATCGGCTTCGTTGCCGACGGTGATGGCGAGCTCGGGCGCGGCGGCACGGAATGCCTGGAACTGCTTGAAGTCGCCGCTGGAGTCCTTCAGACCGGCAACCACTTGGCCGTAGCGCTTGCGCAGGCTTGCGGCGACTGTCGTCGGGATCGCAACGCCCGAGACTTGCGGAATGTGGTAGAGCGAGGCGCGCAGGCGATCGTCGGCAACACCGTCGATGATGGCGGCAAAGGCGTCCTCGATGCCTTCATGCGTGACACTCCGATCGAAATAGGGCGGCAGCAGCAACACGTGGCGCAGGCCGAGGCCGAGCACGGCGCGCGTCAGCGCAATGCTGTCGGTGATGGCCGGAAAGCCGCCGCCGATTCCGATGCGCTCCGCCGCGACCCCGGCCTTGAGCATCGCTTCGATCGTCGCAATCCGTTCGGCGGCGTTGAATGAGGTCCCCTCGCCGGTGGTGCCGAACAGCACGACGCCGTCGACGCCCTTGCCGAAGAGGTGCTTGGCGTGAGAGGCGAGCTTGGCGGCGTCGACACTGCCGTCCGTCGCCAGCGGCGTCGCCGACGCCACCCAGAACCCGCAAATTGCCTCGGCCATCACACCACCCTTTGCTGCCGCACCCGGCCAAGCCGCTGGTCTCCAACGATCTTTCGCGCTGGCCGAGACCTTGTTTTCACTTTACTTTTGCTCTTGTACCTTACATACAACGTTCATGCAAATCCTCCGCGCCATGTGCGCGGCCAGATCTTGAGGAGGTCTCGCATGGACATGGTGACCCCCACCGGACGCCCCGACCAATTGCTCGGCGCGTTGCGCGACAGGCTCGGCGCGGCGGCGGTGCTTGTTGGCACAGATGTGCCGGCGCGCAATTGCAAGGACTGGAGCGCGAGCCTGCCGCAGAAGCCGCGCGCGGTGATCCGCCCCGTCGATGCGCAGGGCGTTGCCGACGCGATTACGACTTGCCGGCAGGCGCATTTGCCGTTCGTGCCGCAGGGCGGACTGACCGGACTGTGCCGCGGCGCTTCGCCCGAAGCGGGCTGGGTCGCGATCTCGCTGGAGCGCATGACCGGCATCGAGGAGATCGATCGCGCCTCGATGACGATGACGGTGAAAGCCGGCACGCCGCTGGAGACGATCCAGAAGACGGCCGACGAAGCCGGCTTCTTCTTTCCGCTCGATCTCGGCTCGCGCGGCTCCTGCGCGATCGGCGGCAATCTCTCGACCAACGCCGGCGGCAACCGCGTGATCCGTTACGGCATGACGCGCGAGCTGGTGCTTGGTCTCGAAGTGGTGCTGCCGGACGGCACCATCATCACCAGCCTCAACAAGCTGATGAAGAACAATGCAGGCTATGATCTGAAGCATCTGTTCATCGGCTCGGAAGGCACCCTCGGCATCATCACCCGCGTGGTGCTAAAACTGTTCCCGAAGCCGCGCTCGACCATGGCCGCGCTGTGCGCGCTGAAGGATTATGCCGCGGTGATCGCGCTGCTCGACGCCGCGCGCTCAGGGCTCGGCCCGCTGCTGTCCGCCTTCGAGGTGATGTGGCCGGATTATTGGGACGTGATCACGAATCGCGCCGGCGTGGAGCCGCCGGTCGCCCCAGGCCACGGTCTCTACGTGCTGGTGGAAGCGCAGGGCACCGACGAGAGCGTGGATGCGCCGCGCTTCCAGAACTGGCTCGAGGAGCTGATGGAGCGCGGGCTGCTGGCGGATGCCGCGGTGGCGCAATCGCTGGCGCAGACGCAGAGCTTCTGGCGCGTGCGCGACATCTGCGCCGAGTTCGGCCAGGTGCTGGGGCCGCACATCTCCTACGACATCGGCCTTGCGGTGGCACGGATGGACGAGTTCGTCACACGCTGCAAGGCCGCGCTCACTTCAGGCATCAAGGGTTGCGAGAGTGTCTATTACGGCCATATCGGCGACGGCAATCTGCATCTCGTCGCCTGGGTCACCGGCCTTTCCGTCGCGCAGCAGCCGAAGGAGGAGATGGACGCGATCATCTACGGTCTGGTCCGCGAGCTCGGCGGCAGCGTCTCCGCCGAGCACGGCATCGGCACCTTGAAGAAGCAATGGCTGGGCCATGCGAGGGGCGAGGCCGAGATCGCGCTGATGCGCACGCTCAAGGCGGCGCTCGACCCCGATCACCTGCTCAATCCCGGCAAGGTGATCTGAACGCACCATGCGATCGCTCAAGCTCGATACGCCGAAATCGCTGTCGCAGCGGGTGATGCTGCGGCTGCGCCAGGCCATCATCGACGGCGAGTTCGCGTTAGGCGCTGCCATCTCCGAGGAGATGGTGGCCAATTCCTTCGGCGTCAGCCGCACCCCGGTGCGCGAGGCCATGGGCCAGCTGCAGGCGCAGGGACTCGTGGTGATCCGACCCCAGGTCGGCAGCTTCGTCTTCACGCCGAGTCCGGACGACATCCATGCGCTCTGCACCTTCCGCATTGCGCTCGAGCCCAAGGCCGCCGAGCTCGCCTTCCGCAATGACCGCGACGGCGCGATTGCGTCCATGAGCGCGGCGATCGCGGCGATGGAGCCGGCCGTCGCGGCAAAGGACAACATCGCCTATGGCCGCGCCGACACCGCTTTTCACGAGGCGCTGTTCGCCCATTGCGGCAACCGCTATCTCGCCGAATCCTATCAGCTCGTCTCCGGCCGCGTCGCCGCGCTGCGCACCAATCTGACCTCGCCGATCGACGTGCGCACCCGCACGTCCTTCGACGAGCACCGCAAGCTGCTCGATCTGTTCGCGCGCGGCGAGTTCGCCGCCTTCGAAGGCCTGATGACGACGCACATCACGAATTCGGGAATGGTCTATGCTAGGGCGTTGAAGGTGGATTGAGCGCGTCTACCGCTCCTCCTTCGATCCCGGCCTATCGAGAAAATCGAGCGCGGTGTTGATCTGCTCGAGCTGGTGCTCGATTCGGTCGCGATCCTCCACCGATGGCGCCTGCTCGAGCTGTTCCACCAGCTTCTGCTTCCGCATCAGCAAGTTCTCTATGACCGTACCCACGATTCCCCCATCGCCAGAGGCGACGTCACGGACGCCGAGACGATGGAGGCGCGCGCAACCCGGGCCCGCGTCGAACCCTCCATTTGAATGTTGCTGGGAGCGATTGGTTCCTCCGGCGCCGTGCCGGATCGCACTACTTCTTGGTGATGTTCCAGTAGACCGGGACCGCTCCCTTTACGAGGCCGTCAACGTTGCTGCGTACCGCCCGCACCAGATAGAGCTGTGCAGCCGGCCAATACGGCACATAGTCGACGGCGCGGAGCTGGAGGTCGGCTGCGATCTTCTTTTTCTGCTCGGGATCTGTCGCCAACGCGAATTCGTTGCGCAGCTTTTCGATCTGCTCGTCGCAAGGCCAGCCGAACCAGGCCTTGTCGCAGTTTGCGCGCAGCCCAAGGTGGCCGACCGGCTCGAACATGTCGGCGCCCGTCGGTCCCGACATGAACAGTGACCAGCCGCCCTTGTCGACGGTTTCCTTGGACGCGCGCCGTCCAACCAGCGTGCCCCAGTCCATCGCCTGAGGTTCGACCTTGAGGCCGATCTGGCGCATCATCTGCTCGGCGACGAGGCTGAACGTATTCGTCGGCCCGCTTTCGGTGGCATGCAGCACCACGACCGGCGTGCCGTCATAACCGCTCTCGGCGATCAGCTTCTTGGCCTTTTCGATATCGGGCTTGGTCCAGCCGGCAGCCGTGAAATAGGGCGATGAGCACATGTAGAAGCTCGGGCAGCTCTTGTAGAGCTTGGGGTCGCTGACATAGGCTCGCGCGAACTTGTCCTGGTCGATCATGTAGCTGATCGCCTGCCGGACCTTTGGATTGTTGAACGGCGGGACCGAAATGTTCATGCGGAACACCATCTGCATGCCGAGCGTGTCCTGCGGCATCGTCTTGATGTCGGGATTGCCGGCAAGCGTCGGCAGGAAGTCCGGCGGCACCTCCTCGAAAATGTCGATCTCGCCGGCCTGGAGTGCATTGAGCGCGGTCTGCGCATCCGGGATGTAATGCCATTCGACCCGGTCGACCTTGGCGAGCTTGCCGCCGGCAAGCCCGCTCGCCGGCTCCGCGCGCGACTTGTAGGACGGGCTCTTGACGTAAACGACCTTGGAGCCCGGAACCCACTCGTCCTTCTTCATGATGAAGGGACCCGAGCCGGTCGCATCCGTGATGGCGGTGTCCGCCGGCGTCGCAGCGATCCCCTTCGGCATGATGAAGGGCACATTGGAGCTCGGCTTGGAGAGCGCCTCGATCACCAGCCCCCACGGGCGCTTGAGCTTCAGTTCGAAGGATTTTTCGTCCTTGACCGTCAGGCTGTCGCTGACGGAGGCAAGCTGTTGGCCAAGGCCATCGCGCTGCCACCAGCGCTTCAGCGATACGACCGCATCCTCCGCGGTGACCGGCTGGCCGTTGCTGAAGGTCAGGCCGCCGCGCAGCGTGAAGGTGTAGGTGAGTTGATCGCTGCCGACCGCAAAGGACTCCAGCATCTGCGGCTGCGCGACGAGCTTCTCGTCCAGTGAGAACAGCGTGTCGTACACCATATAGCCATGGTTACGAACCATATAGTCGGACGTGATCACGGGATCGATCTGCTTGAGATCGCCGAAGGGGCGGATCTTGAGCACCGTCTCCGCAACGGCAGGCGATATTGCACCCAGCCAGCCTGCCGCCATCATGACCGCAAATATTCCGTTCGGCGATCTCATTTGGTACTCCTCCCGTTTTCTGTTTCTAGGCAACTGCGTCGGGGGCTACGGCCCGGCCCGGACCCGGCGCGCCGAAGCGTGGCAGCGATCCTGCGTGATGACAGGCGACGGCATGGCCGGGCGTGACTTCAGTCATCGCCGGCGCCGCTTGCGCGCAAATGTCCGTCGCGAACGGACAGCGCGTGCGAAAGCGGCATCCGGACGGCAGCGAAGCGGCACTCGGCACCTCGCCTTCGAGAGCCGCGCGGCGGCGCCGGTTGCGCGGGTGGACCGCAGGGACGGAATCGATCAACGCCCGCGTATACGGATGCGCCGGTGCAGCGAATACGGCCTTCGCCGGCCCCTGCTCGACGATGGCGCCGAGATACATCACCGCCACGTCGTCCGCGAGATAGCGCACCACGGCGAGATCATGCGAGATGAACAGATAGGAGATCCCGATCTCGCGCTGCACATCCTTCAGGAGATTCAGGATCTGGGAGCGGATCGACACGTCCAGCGCCGCGACCGCCTCGTCCGCGACGATCAGCGCGGGATCCGCCGCGAGCGCCCGCGCGATGCCGAGGCGCTGCCGCTGTCCGCCCGACAGATGATGCGGCAGACGTGCGCGAAAATGTTGGGGCAGTCCGACCTGGTCGAACAGACGCGCGACCTTCCGCCGTCGCGACACCGCATCGCCGATGCCGAAATTCTGCAAGGGCTCTTCGACGATCTCCGCCGCGGTCATGCGCGAGTTGAGGCAGGCGAAGGGATCCTGGAACACCATCTGCACCTGCTGGCGCTTCCTGCGCAGCGTCTCGCCGGAGAGATTGCCGAAGTCCTCGCCATTGATGTGGACCGAGCCGGCCGTCGGCCGCAACAGGCGCACGACCATGCGGCCGATCGTGGTCTTGCCGCAGCCGCTTTCACCAACGAGGCAGAAGGTACGTCCGCGCGCGACGACGAAGCTGACGTCGTCGACGGCGCGAAGATCGCGCCGGCCGAACAATCCGAACGGCCCCTGCCGTGAGGTGAAGATCTGGGTCAGACCTGAGACCTCGAGGACGGCGCTCATGCCGGCACCATCGCGCCGGCCTTGCCCAGCCAGCATGCCGTCAGGTGCTCGTCAGCGCCCGACAACAACGGCGGCTCCGAGTGACACACCGGCATCGCCGCGCCGCAGCGCTGGCGAAAGGCGCAGCCCATGCCGAGCGAGACGGGGCTCGGCACGCTGCCGGGAATCTCGGCGAGACGATCGCGGGTGCCGCTGTTGAGCTGGTCGATCGCCCCAAGCAGGCCGCGCGTATAGGGATGGGCCGCGGCATCGAAGATGCCGTTGACGCCGGCCTGCTCGACGATGCTGCCGGCGTAGAGCACGACGACCCGGTCGGCCATTTCCGCGACCACCCCGAGATCGTGCGTGATCAGGAGCACGGACGTGCCGAACTCGCGACGCAGATCGTCGATCAGGGTCAAGACCTGGGCCTGGATGGAGACGTCGAGCGCGGTGGTCGGCTCGTCGGCGATCAGCAATGCAGGGCGCAGGGCGAGCGCCATCGCGATCATCACGCGCTGCCGCATGCCACCGGAAAGCTGGTGCGGAAATTCGGAGGCCCGCCGCCGCGCATCCGGAATGCGGACGAGATCGAGCAATCCGACCGCCTGCCGCCGCGCGTCCGCCTCGGACACGCCACGATGCTCGACGATCACCTCCGCGATCTGCTCGCCGACCCGCAGCAGCGGATTGAGCGACGTCATCGGCTCCTGAAACACCATGGCGAGACGGTCGCCCCGGAGCTTGCGCAGTTCCTCGGCGCCGAGCGTGACGAGATCGCGCCCCTCGAAGAGGATGCGGCCGGAAGCGACCTGCATGACGCTTTGGTCGAGCAGGCCGATGATGGAGAGCGCGGTCAGGCTCTTGCCGCAGCCGCTCTCGCCGACGAGGCACAGCGTTTCACCCGGATCGATCGCAAACGAGACGTTGCGGACGAGCGGGACCGGGGCGCCCCGCGTGTTGAGCGTGATGGAAAGGTTCTCGACGGAGAGCAGCGGCGCGCTCATCGCATCTCGCCTCCCACAAAGCTCGGATCGAGCAGATCGCGAAGCGCATCACCGAGCAGGTTGGCGGCGAGCACCGTCATCGCCAACATCAAGGCGGGGAAGCCGAGGATCCACGGCGCGATCTGCAGGATTTGCCGGCCCTCCGACATCATGTTGCCCCAGCTCGGCACGTCGGGCGGCGTGCCCGCACCGAGAAACGACAGGATCGATTCCAGGATCATCGCGGAGGCAAAGACGTAGGTCGACTGCACCATGATCGGCCCGGCAGCGCCGGGCAGGATGTGACGCCGCAGGATGTTCGTCGTGCGGCCGCCACAAGTGATAGCGGCCTCGACATAGACGCGTTCGCGCAAACTGAGAACGCTGGCGCGCACCACGCGCGCCATCCGGGGAATTTCCGGGAGGCTGATCGCCGTGACGATCACGATAGGCGAAGCGCCAATCAGCGCCACCAGTGCGATCGCGAGCAGGATCGCGGGGATCGCCATCACCGCATCCATCGCGCGCATCACGATCTTGTCGACGCTGCGGAAATAACCGGCGATGACACCGATGCACACGCCGATCAGCGTGGTGAGAACAGCAACGGCAATGCCGACCGACAGCGAAACCCGCGTTCCCACCAGCGCGCGGGCAAACACGGAACGTCCGACTTGATCGGTGCCGAAGGGCTCCGCCGGCGACGGCGGTTGAAGCCGGTTCAGCGGGTCCAGCGCAGCGGGATCCGCGGTGATCCACGGGCTCACGACGGCCGTCACGCCAAAGGCGAGCAGCAGAACGCAACTCAGAGCCAGTATGGGCTGGCGAACCGGCAGGCTCGCGATCTGCGCAAACCGGTTGACACCGATGTCCGGCGCATCGAGCCCTTCTGCTGCGTGGGTCATCGCCATCGGCTCGTCCTGCATCAGTACCGGATCCGCGGATCGACGACGGCGTAGAGAATGTCGACCACGAGATTGACGACGACATAGACGAAGGCGAACAGCAGGATCAGGGCTTGCACCACCGGATAGTCGCGCCGGAGAATGGAGTCTGCGGTCAGCCGGCCGAGGCCGGGAATGGAAAACACGGTCTCGGTAACGACGACGCCGCCAAGCAGCGCGGCAAATCCGATGCCGACGACCGTGATGATCGGGACTGCGGCATTGCTGAGCACGTGCCGTACGATGATTTTGCGGGCCGCGAGCCCCTTGGCATGGGCGGTGCGGACATAATCTTCGCGTAGCACCTCCAGCACCGCAGCGCGCGTCACCCTCGCGATTAAGGCGATATAGAGGAAGCTCAGCGAGATCGCGGGCAGCACGAGCGAATGCAGGCAGGCCAGCACGCCCTGCGACAGCGGCTTATAGCCCTGCACCGGAAACCAGTGCAGGCCGAGTGCGAGCGTATAGACAAGCGCGAAAGCGACGACGAAGACCGGCAATGAGAAGCCGAGCACCGCCCCCGCCATGGTCAGGCGCGCGACGAGCCCCCTCGGACGATAGGCGGCGACGAGGCCGAGCGGCACGGCGACGACGACCGCGATCGTGATCGTCATGAGAGAGAGAAGCAGCGTCGGCTCGATCCGCTGCGCGACGAGCTGCGAGACCGGGATGCGGCTGAACAGCGACAGGCCGAAATCGCCGCTCAGCATGCGGCCGGCCCATGCGAGGAAACGCGGCAGCAGCGGCAGATTGAGTCCGAGCGCCTGGCGCACCGCCTCCACCTGTGGCGGCGAGGCGAAGTCACCGGCGATCAGCACGGCGGGATCACCCGGCACGAGGCTGAGCAGCAGAAAGACGAATACCGCGACGGCGAGCAGCACGGGGATGGCCGCGAACAGCCGACCGACCACATAGCCGGTCATGCCGAGCGCCTGCAAATGCGGACCGGCGATCGCCGGACGCCATCCAGCCCACGCACCATTGCCTCCCTGGTCTTAGTTAAACGTTTTTCTAATGAAGCACGGAAGCTGGTCTATCGCAACGGTATTGTACACTTCTCATGCTCTTTTGGCTTGCCTCCAGTCAATCCAACCAATACAAAAACGTTTAACAGGAGAATGGTTATGCCGGCAGGGCCATTGCCCACTATCCACGAGGTCGCCCGGCTCGCCGGTGTCTCCGTGGCCACCGTGTCGAAGACGCTCAACCGGTCGGGCAAGGTGAGCGAGCTCCTCCAGGCGCGCGTCAATGCGGCAGCACGCAAGCTCGGCTATGCACCGCATGCCAGCGCCCGCAGCCTGCGCAGCGGCGCCACGCGCATCCTCGGGCTGCTCGTGGCGGATCTCGCCAATCCCTATTTCCTGAAGCTGGTCGAGAGCATTGAGCGGTTATCGAGCGCCGCGGGCTATTCCGTCATTCTCTGCAACAGTGCCGAAGACCCCGGGCGCGAGGAGCGGCATCTTGCCATGCTGCTGTCGCAGCGCGCCGACGGCGTCATCGTCATCCCGACCCGGCGCGGCTGGAGCGGACGCCAGGCCGCGCTGGCGGACTTGCCGATGCCGGGCATTCTGGTGGACCGACGCATCGAGGGGCTCGACCTCGATTCGGTCACGACCGACAACGTTGCGCTGGGACGGCTCGCGGCCGAACATCTCGACGATCTCGGCCATCGCCGCATCGCCGTGATCATGGGATCGCCCGAGCATCAGATCGCGCGCCACCGCCTCGATGGCCTCCGAAGCGGCCTGGCCTCGCGCGGCACCACCCTCGACGAACGGCTGATCGAGAAGGACAATTTCTCCGAGGTCGCCGGCCATGCCGCCGCAATGCGGCTCCTGCGGCATGCGCAGCGACCGACCGCGATCTTCGCCACCAACAATCATCTTTCGCTCGGACTGCTTCGTGCCATTGCCGAGAGCGGGCTCACCATTCCCGACGACCTCTCCGTCATCGCGGTCGACGAGCCTCCGTGGGCCGGCTTGGTGCGGCCGGGCATGACCATCGTGACGCAGCCATCCGAGGCGATTGCCCAAACCACGGTCTCGACCCTGCTGTCGCGAGTTTCGGAGGGACGTTCCGGCGTCGAGGGAGAGGCGAGATCGATCCAGCTTCAGCCGGCGCTGGTGGTGCGCGGGTCCACCGCCGCGATCCGGACATAGAGATGAGTGATGCGCCCGGCCTTGCGCCTTCCACCGGCATTCTTGCGCTGTCCGCCGTCGACGCCATTGCCGAGATTCGCAAAGGCCATCTGTCGCCGCTCGACGTGGTCGATGCCGCGATCGACAGGATCGAAGCGACGGATGCGGGAATCAACGCGATTCCGGTTCGCTGCTTCGAGGCCGCACGGGGTGAAGCACGGCGGCTTATGGAGAAAAAGGCGGCCGGTGAGGACTGGCCCCTGCTCTGCGGGCTTCCGCTCGCGGTCAAGGACAACACCGATGTCGCAGGCGTGCCGACCAGCGGCGGCAGCGCGCTGACGGCCCGCGGCGCCCCCGAGATATCGAATCCCGCGATCGATCGTCTCCAGCGCAATGGCGCCATCGTCGTGGGCAAGAGCAATCTGTCGGAGCTCGGCGGCGCCAACACCACCAACGCGCTGTTCGGCGCGACGCGCAATCCGTTCTTTCCTGCGCTGACCGCGGGCGGCTCCTCCGGCGGATCGGCAGCGGCGCTGGCCGCGCATCAGGTCTATCTCGCCCATGGCAACGATGTCGGCGGCAGCCTGCGCACGCCGGCCGCATTTTGCGGTGTTGCGGGGCTGAGGCCCACACCGGGCCTCGTGCCGAGAAAGCCGCTCTCCGATCCATTCGACACCGTTTTCGTCGAGGGACCGATGGCGCGGACGATTCCCGATCTTGCCTTGATGCTGGATGCGATGGCCGGCTTCCATCCGCCCGATCTGTTGTCGCGCAAGCATCCCGCATCGTTCCGCAACGCCGCCGCACGACCCGGATGGGCGGAGCGAATAGCGGTGTCCGAGGATCTCGGCCTGCTGCCGGTCGATCACGACATCCGTTCCGCCTTCCGCGGCGCGATCGACCGGCTTCAACCCGCCGGCTGCAGGATGAGCGAGACCGCCCCTGATCTCGCCGGGCTGCCGCGCGTGATCCGCGCGCTGCGTGGTCTCGCCTATCTCGCCACCTGGGGCAGGCTTTGGCCGCAATCGCGCGAACGCTTCACGCCTGAGGTCGCCGGCGACATCGCCCATGGCGAAAGCCTGTCCGCGAGAGACATCGCGGCCGCGATGGAGCAGCGGGCGGCGATCTATCGACGCATGCAGACCTTCTTCAGGGAGTTCGACATCCTGATCTGCCCGACCGCGCAGGTCGCGCCCTTTCCGGTCGAGATCATGTGGCCGACCGAGATCGAGGGGACCGCATCGAAGATCTACATCGACTGGATCATGATCACCTATGTCTGGTCGATCCTCGGCTGCCCTGCGCTGGCGGTGCCCGCCGGCCGCGATGGGGCCGGCATGCCGGTCTCCTTGCAGGTCGTCGGCCCACCGCACAGCGAGGAGCGCCTGATCTCCTTCGCGGCGCGGATCGAGCAGGCGTTTTCCTCGCCATCCTGAGGGAAAGGCGATGTCCCGCGGAACCTGATCTTTCACGCGCCCGTCGGTTGAATTCATGGCCTCGGAGCCCTATGCGTAGGCGCCATGGACACCCAGATGATTGCCGCCGAAAAGCCGCTGATGGCCCAGGCGCGCCCGCGCAAGCCGGCGCCGTTCCTCCCGATGAGCCGCGCCGAGATGAACGCGCTCGGCTGGGACGCCTGCGACATCGTGCTGGTGACCGGGGATGCCTATGTCGACCATCCGAGCTTCGGCATGGCGATCATCGGCCGCCTGCTGGAGGCGCAAGGGTTCCGCGTCGGCATCATCGCGCAGCCGGACTGGCATTCGGCGGAGCCGTTCAAGGCGCTCGGCAAGCCAAGAGTGTTCTTCGGCGTCACCGGCGGCAACATGGATTCCATGGTGAACCGCTACACCGCCGACCGGCGCATCCGCAGCGATGACGCCTATACGGCGGGCGGCGAAGGCGGCAAGCGGCCGGACCGCTGCACCATCGTCTACGCCCAGCGCTGCCGCGAGGCGTTCAAGGACACCCCGATCGTGCTCGGCGGCATCGAGGCTTCGCTGCGCCGGATCGCGCATTACGATTACTGGTCCGACAAGGTGCGCCGCTCGGTGCTGGCGGACGCCAAGGCGGACTTGCTGCTCTACGGCAACGCCGAGCGTGCCGTGGTCGAAGTGGCGCACCGGCTCGCGGCCGGCGAAGCGCCGCGCGAGCTCGACGACATCAGGGGCGTGGCGCTGTTCCGCAAGGTCCCGGACGATTACACCGAGCTGCACGCTGACGATCTCGAGTCCGCCGACGAGGGCGCATCGCGCCAGAAGGGCGCCACAGTGATCCGCCTGCCGGCGCTGGAGCAGGTCGAGCAGGACAAGGAAGCCTATGCGCGCGCCTCGCGCGTGCTGCACCGGGAGAGCAATCCCGGCAATGCGCGGCCGCTGGTGCAGCGTCACGGCGACCGCGACCTCTGGCTCAACCCGCCGCCGATCCCGCTCAGCACGGAAGAGATGGACGCGGTCTACGATCTGCCTTACGCGCGCGCGCCGCACCCGTCCTATGGCGATGCACGCATCCCCGCCTGGGAGATGATCAAGTTCTCGGTGACGATCATGCGCGGCTGCTTCGGCGGCTGCACCTTCTGCTCGATTACCGAGCATGAGGGCCGCATCATCCAGAACCGCTCGGAGGGCTCGATCCTGCGCGAGATCGAGCGCATCCGCGACAAGACGCCCGGCTTCACCGGCGTCATCTCCGACATCGGCGGCCCCACCGCCAACATGTACCGGATGGCGTGCAAGGACCCGAAGGTCGAGGCGGCGTGCCGCCGTCCCTCCTGCGTCTTCCCCGAGATCTGCCCGAACCTCAACACCTCGCATGACGACCTGATCCGGCTCTATCGCAAGGTGCGCGAGACCAAGGGCATCAAGAAGGTGATGGTCGCCTCCGGCGTGCGCTACGACCTCGCCGTCGAGAGCCCCGAATACATCAAGGAGCTCGTCACCCATCACGTCGGCGGTTATTTGAAGATCGCGCCCGAACATACCGAGCGCGGCCCGCTCGACAAGATGATGAAGCCGGGCATCGGCGCCTACAACAAGTTCAAGCGCATGTTCGACGAGGCGGCCGAACGGGCCGGCAAGAAATATTATCTGATCCCCTATTTCATCGCGGCGCACCCGGGCACGACCGACGAGGACATGATGAACCTCGCGCTGTGGCTGAAGAAGAACCGCTATCGCGCCGACCAGGTGCAGACCTTCCTGCCCTCGCCGATGGCGACCGCGACCGCGATGTACCACACCGGCGTCAACCCCTTGCGCGGCGTGCGCCACGGCGGCAGCGACAAGGTCGAGGCGATCAAGGGCCTGCGCCAGCGGCGCCTGCACAAGGCATTCCTGCGCTACCACGACCCCGACAATTGGCCGCTGCTGCGCGAAGCCTTGATCGAGATGGGCCGCCGCGACCTGATCGGCTCGCAGCCGCACCAGCTCGTGCCTGCGCACCAGCCTCCCGGCACCGGCAAGGCCGCCGGCACCAAGCGGCCAATGCGGCCCGGCGGCAAGACGCAGCGGTTCACGACCAAGGGCCTGCGGGTGATGAAGTAGCGGGCGTGAGCCGGATCTGGCACGGTTTGGTGTGGCGTCTTCGCGTCGTCAAAACGAAAGGTCGAAAACAACCCCATGCACAGTAGCCGGGGGTAGCAAGATCAACGGCTTACGAGCGCGATGAGATCGGCGCGAACATCGACCGCAAATCGAGGCATGATCGGCCCGGGGAAACGGTCAATTTCCGTTTTTGCGAAATTCGCTTGATCGTCGGGCAAAACAGGCGTATGATGCCACCATCGCGGAACGTGGATGAGACGAACCCGTCCTGCTGCTCCGTATCGATAGCTTGAGCTCACCGCGCCGCGCCCGAATTTCTCCGGCTTGGCTTGCAGGTTCGCCACGAGCGCCCTGTTGCCCGTCCTCAACGCGCTGACGACGCAGCGGCCGCTGTGGCACAGCCTGACGCAAGGCGACTGGGTGTTCGCCGGCATCGACGTGACGTGCTGGGCACTCGCACTGCTCCATGTTGTTCTGGCTGTTCGCACCGCCCGGAACCGATCAATTGTGCAATCGAAGCGCATGCCGCAGGTGCCGGTCGCCATTGCTTCCAGCGGTGCGGCGGAATGATCCATCTACTTGCCCTTGGGCTGTGTCTGGCGGGCTTTGCTGCGCTGGCTTTCGCCACGCACCGCCAGCAGCGCGATATTTTCGGCACGGCGCTGCCGCGGGTGACGACCTATGGACTTCGCGCTGCCGGTGCAGGGGTGCTGCTGCTGTCGCTCGGCATCCTCGTGGCCGCAAAGAGCTGGAGCGTGGGCCTCGTGATGTTCAGCGGTCACACCACGATGGCTGCCGCCATCGTGTTTTGTGCGCTGATCGGGTGGGGAAGACTGGCTGCCGGCACGGCGCGACGTCGACAGAATGATGCTCGCGCCCGCTCCATCACTCGACGTTGAAGGTATTCGTTTCGTGATCAAGCTGGCCAGAAACGGTCGTGGATGCGGCAAATAGATGGTCGTGACTTTGTCTGCTTCTGGTCCAAAGCTGACCTTGCCGCGCTGCCTGCCTAGCGTCAGCTTTTGACCCGAAGCCGACTCTTCGTGATCATCGCCTCCAGTCCGCTTGGAAATGCCTGCCAAAGGCGGACCGAACGTCCGCCACGGTGGTCGACTTCGTTAGGCTTTGACCCAAAGCGCTCTCGGTCGAGAGGTGGATAACCACCTTACGCAACCACATAAGTCACACATCCGCAGCGCGAGACCAGATGCCGAAAGGTAAGAAGAAGTTCTGACCATGCACATGCACCTGCGCTTTTCGTCAGCAACTGAATTGCATCAGGTTCAAATTGGGCAAATGCGACCAGAAGCCGATTCAGGGGACATTTACTGATCCTAACGCCAGATTTGGACATATCAGGCGCCCATTGCCCGTAGCGAAAAAGAAGCCGCCGCGCACTCAGGACGACGATCCAGCCTAGGTGATCTCTGCCCGATAGAGGATTAGCCGAGTCGATTATTGACCCGAACCGGACATCGACCTGAGCGGGATGTCTACATCGAACGACAAACACTGCACCCTCGGCTAAATTATCATCCCTTACCGGCACTTCAGGTCGTGATATTGAGACCACGGGCGCCGTGAGGCAGCGGCTGTTTGAAAGGAAAGCTATGTATAGTCCTTCTCAACAACTCATTCACCTGGGCCTTGGCTTCATGGTCTCCCAAGCCTTGCGCGTTGCGACAGATCTCAACGTTGCGGATCGCTTGGTCGCCGGAGAGCGGAGCGTCGACGATCTGGCGGAGGAAACGCATTGTCACTGCGATGCGCTCTATAGGATTATGCGGCTTCTCGCCGCCGAGGGGGTCTTTAGCGAAACCTCGGCCCGCCGTTTCCAACTCACCGAATTGGGCGCAGCCTTGCTTTCCGACGCGCCCTCAAGTCCCCGCGACCTGATCCGAATGATGAACAGGGAGCCCTATCTCGCCTTCGCTCAGCTCACTCATTCAGTGCAAACGGGTTTGCCGACGTTCGAAACCGTATTTGGAAAGCCCAGGTTCGATTGGCTGGCGGACCATCCGGACGCGGCTTCGCTATTCCAGCAGGCGATGATCGCGCTTAGCCAAGGCGCCAATGAAGCTGTAGCAGAGGCGTGTGATTTTGGTGCGTTTTCTCAGATTGTCGATGTCGGCGGCGGCCATGGACAGCTGCTTTCGGAGATCCTAAAGAGACACCCTCACCTTTCCGGCATATTATTTGACCTACCGGCCGGGGTTGAGGCAGCGCGGGCTGATGCGGCAAGTTTCCCGCCACAGACCTCGTTCGTGGCCGGCAATTTCTTCAACGCCGTTCCAGCCGGTGCGGACGTCTATATCATGAAAAAGGTCATTCACGATTGGAATGACGAGCAAGCGGTACGCATCCTGCGCAATTGCCGAGAGGTAATGAAACCCCACGGACGAGTGTTAATTGCGGAGACTATTATTCCCCCAGGAAACGAACGAAATACGATCAAGCTAATCGATGCGAACATGCTTGTCGTTACGGGGGGCGTCGAGCGAACCGAGAGCGAATTTGCCGCTTTGCTTGCCGCCGCAGGTCTGCGGCTTGAGCGGGTCATTTCGACCGCCCGGGCGATCTCAGTTGTTGAGGCAAGCCGAGCCTGAAGTCTTCGAAAAAGCATCGGGTCATACATGCGCAACGAACCTTTAGATCGTCGAAACCTCTGCATGTCAGCCTTTGGCCCATCGCTGCGGCATTCCACGACCGAGGATATGTCGGCTGTCAGAGGTAGACCGGGCCTAACCTAAGCCGGGCCGGATCGCCGCGATTGACCCATTGCGGCCTCCGTGTTGCCAAGGAGGGGATGTGCCATCGGCAGCGTTGGAGCGGATGAGCTGGCCGGTGCCAGCCGGCCCGGAACCCTTTCAATAGTATTTTCTTGAACAGATGGATCGAGGCTCGATCGTCGGTGGAATCCGACAAAGATGAGCTCCGTAGACGTCGTTGTTCCCTGCTTCAGGTATGGGCACTTCCTGCGAGAGTGCGTCGAGAGCGTTTTGATGCAATCCGGTCCCGAATTGCGCGTGCTTATCATCGATGATGCGTCACCTGACAATACCGCGGAAGTTGCGCAAGAGTTAGGGTCCGATCCCCGCGTCGATTACCGCAGGCACATCTCGAATCAAGGTCTCATCGCGACCGCCAACGAAGGCATTGCCTGGGCGAGCGCCGACTATATGCTTCTGCTGTCTGCGGACGACTACCTGCTGCCCGGTGCCCTGTCGAGATCGGTCGATCTGATGGACAATCACCCTTCTGTCGCTTTCACCTTCGGAGGCGCGGTTGTTCTTGACCAGCGCGGGGATCATCCATTTTACAGAAGCTATTATGGAACGGAAGTGGATCTCCGAACGCGCATCTTGTCCGGACTCGAGTTCATCACTCTTAGTCGTGCACAATGTATTGTGGTGTCACCGACCGTCGTGGTTCGCACGAGCCTGCAGAAAAAACTCGGCGGGTATCTAGCAGACTTGCCCTACGCCTCCGACATGGAAATGTGGATGCGGCTCGCCGCACATGGCGACGTCGGATTCATTGGTGCGGACCAGGCCGTGTATCGATACCACTCAGTCAACATGTCGAGTGAGCCTTCACCGGAGCTAAACCTGCTCCAACGCAAGGCGGCTATCGAACATTTCCTGAATGGCGGCGCCGCGATGCTGACAAACGATCTCAGGAACTGGTTGACCCGCCAATTGGCACTTGACGCGATCGTCCGCGCAAGCATTGCCTTCAACGAAGGAGCGATAGACACCTCAGCACGCCTTGCCGAACTTGCGTTGAGTATTGACCCAAGCGTTCAACATTCACGTCGTTGGTGGTTTCTTGCCTGCAAGAAGGTGCTTGGATTGCGAGGATGGCAGCTGGTGCGGCCTTCAGTTGAGTTGTTCAGATCCATCTTCCGGAACGAGCGGCGCTGAGTAGCCGAGCTCGCCGCGACGCATAGGCTGCCCGCTAGAGCCATTGGCGCATCATTTCCGCTTCTGGCCCGTAGCCGAAGGTTCCGGTGGCTGTCGGCGCGTCGGTTGCGGGGTGTAGCGCGGAAGCCGCTGAGATCGGATCCCATTGCCAGCATGTGCGCCCATGGCCGACCCACGAGCGTCCTCCGCCAGGAGCCGCTTGTGGCCCAAGAGGGACATATCGGGTTGCGAAGCAGAATGCCTGCTCTCGTTCACCACATTTAAACCTTAAGATTGTACGAAGAGTGCTCACCCACAGGCTGCAGGAACATGCGAACAGCCCTCGTACGGAAGCCAGCATTGGACTTCGGGCAATGAAGGCCTGGCAGACCAGCTGCATCGTGGCTGTTCTCGCATCCGTGGGACTCTTTCTGGCCGCCGCTAACAGACCGGCCGCGACGGTGCCCGATGTCATGTCGCAAGCGGCAGCGAGCATACCGGCTGCAGCGAGCATGGCGGCTCCCACGAACGTGGTGACGCCGGCCGCCTACGCAGAGGCATCCGCCAGACTTGCGGCAGCGCTTCGGGAAGAAAGAGCAGAGCCGCGCGCGGTGATGTCGGCAGGTTCGGCACCGCTACGCACCGAAGCCGAGATCGTCGATCAACCCGTCGCGCCGAAATTGGCCTCGTTGGGACAGGATGTCGTCCAATCGCTGCCGCCGGAACGCGATGCGTCCAACGGAGCTCCGAAAGCGGCGTCGACGCGGGATTTCCGTCATCTGGCCTACTACGTCTGGTCCGAACTGCCGCCCGCCGAGAAACCGGCGGAGATCGTCCTGCGTGCGTTCAGGGATATTCCGCTGGGAACGCCGACCGAAGAAATCAAGCGCGCTGCCGACGCGTTTGGTCTCGATTTCAATTTCATGATGGCGGTTGCCAAGATCGAATCCGGTTTCAACCCCAATCAACGCACCGGGTCCTATATCGGGCTGTTTCAGCTCAGCTATTATGAGTTCGGGAAGTTCGGCTTCGGGCAGATTCGCAGTCCGCGGGATAACGCCGTCGCCGCCGCCTACAAGATCATTACCGAGGGCGTCCTGTTCGAGTGGATCACCCACCGTAAGCCGGACATGAGCGATCTCTACCTGATTCATCAGCAGGGCTGGGAAGGCGCCGCCGAGCACATCAGCCGGCCCGCTCGCGCCGCGTGGAAATCGATGTGCGCCACCAGCGAAGGCAAGGAGAAGGGTGAGCGGTGGTGCAAACGCGCGATCTGGGGCAACACACTTCCGGCCTTCAAGCGCACCTGGAAATCGGTCGACAACGTGACGTCAGAAGCGTTCGTCGGCATGTGGCGCGGCCGGGTCGCCGAATTCTACACCAAATATGTAGCGACGGCCGCTGCGGCGGCGAGCCAATGATTCCGTCGTCGGCAGCGCGCGGCCACGCGTGACTTGCCTTTAGTTGCCCTGGCGAAGCTGACCCCCGGCAGAGATCATGTCAACTCACGACAGCGTTGCTGACGTGGTAGCGCAGCGGACATTTTCGCGATTTGCATCGCTCATCGCCTAGGGTAAGTCCGCCAACATCATCTGCCCACCAAACAACCACGGCAAAACCGGGATCGTCAGGTGCATGTCAGGGACTGCGCGCAATATCTTGTGCGCTCACCTAGGGGCATGATCCGAAAAGTGCGTAGCCGCTTTCCGAAGAGATCATGCTCAAACAACCACCTCGAAGCGCAATGAGGATTCATCCCAACCGCATCGCGCTTTAGGACGGCCAAGGGCGGGGAAAGCATGCGTTTTCTTCTGAAAATGTTCAAATTTCTTCTCGCAATCTTGCTTCTCGGGACTTTCGGGTTCCTCGGTTGGCTGATCTTCAGCCCGCCCGATGGACTGGTGTCCGCCTCGGCTTATGCGGCAAAAATGGTTTGCTCGAATGTGTTCATTGCCAAACGTGACGCGGATGCGGTGATCAAAACCGACCTTGCGTTAACGATTCCACGTATCGTCGAACGTCTGAAAATCAACGTCGATACCGCCAACCAGCGCGTCGAGGCGGCATATCGAGGACTGTTCGCCAAACGCTACGCGCAGTATGAGGAAGGACGTGGTTGTACGCTGGTGTCTAAGGTCGAAACCGCGGTCCGTGCCGCGCCGCCTTCACTGCCGGGAGAGACTAGTGCGCTCTGGCCGATCGGCGAACGCGTACACTTGTCCGATGACAAGAATTTGCTGGCGGCGCTGAACGATCCGGCTCTCCAGGGACCGGGCATGCGCGCGATCGTCGTGGTCCAGGACGGGCGCATCATTGGTGAAGCCTACGGCGGAGGCTTCAACGCTTCGACGCCTTTGCAGGGCTGGTCGATGACGAAGACCGTGAATGCCGCCTTGGCCGGCATGGCGATCAAGGACGGAAAGCTCTCGCTGGATCAGAAAAATCTGTTTCCGCAATGGGCCGGCGACGCGCGAGCGGATATCTCGGTGGCCGATTTGATGGCCATGACAAGCGGATTGAAATGGAGCGAAACGGGTGGTTCACCCGATCCTGACGGGCTGGAGAATCTCGCTAGGGATGCGGCGGCTTTCGCGAGAGACCGCCCGCTTGTCGCTCCGCCCGGAACGAAGTTCAACTATTCTGGGGGCTCGTCCGTGCTGTTGGCCCGCCTCTGGCAGAACGCGGTTGGAAGCGACGCGCGAACTTATCCGCAAGAGCGATTGTTCAAGCCTTTGGGCATGACCAGCGCTGTTCTTGAAGCTGATCCTTCAGGCACATTCCTTGGCGAGGGCTTCCTGTTCGCCAATGCGCATGATTGGGTGCGCTTTGGCGAATTCCTGCGGCTGAACGGAGAGTGGAACGGCGAACAGCTTTTGCCGACGGGCTTCGTTGATTATATGCGCTCGCCTGTGCCCGCGTCCGACGAGGGACATGGCCCGGCCTACGGTCGCGGGCAGCTTTGGTTGGGGCCGGGGCAGGGATTCCGGCTTCCTACCGACACGTTCATGCTGCAAGGCCACCTGCGCCAGGTGATCGCGATCATCCCCTCGCGTAAACTGGTGATCCTGCGCATGGGTTTAACGCGGGAAGATATCGGGTACAGCGTCGCGAAACTGCTGTACGCGATTGTCGCAGCGCTCCGACCGAATTAGTGAGCGATGACTTCCGCTGGTGGCCCTGTCCAAACGCATGACAATTCCCCGGCAGCGGCAAGGCCGCCGGCTCCAAGCGTCCAGTACGGCCCTGCGGCAGGACGCAGAGTTCACGACCAAGGGCCTGCGGGATGAAATCGCGGCGCTACAGCGCGAGCACGACCTCGCCCGACACCGCGTCCGTCACGCCGCGTCCATTGCCCTGGTCCTCGAGCACGGACCTGAAACTGTCGAGGGTCTTGATCATCGCCGAGCGGGCCGCGACCAGCGCGTCCTGGCTGGACCACGTGCCGATGAGGCAGAAGGTCTGATCGCCGGTCCTGATGATGACGCCGTGCTCCAGTCCCGGCCATTTGGCCTTGCCGTCTCGGTGCGCATCGAGAAAGGCGCCCTCCTGGCCCGGCTTCACCTTGAACTTGACGACGTTGTAAACCTGCATGATGCGCCTCCGGAAAATGATTGGATGAAAATGCGAGCGCCGTACCAGATCGGGTTCGGACCGATATCTTTGCACCCCCGCAACAAAAAGTCGAAAACAACCCCACGCACGGTAGGCGCGGGCAACAAAATCAGCGACTTAGAGCGCGGCGAGCCGGGATAGATCTCCGCGGCGGACCCGGCTGCTTCAGCAAGCACGATCTTTCGAATGACCGCAGCGCACTCTGCTCATTTTACGAAAGCGTTGCACCGTCGGGCAAAACAGGAACAGGATGGCGCATCGGAAGAATCAAGATGGGCCGACCCCATCCGCTGCTCCGTACTGACATCCCTGGGCTTCACACCTCTGGAACCAACGAGGGTGTCACGCGTTGCCGCGCTGCTCTTGAAGGTGACGCGGCTGAAGCCGGGTCGCATTTCTGGGCCAATCAAGACGGGAAAGCCGGGCGAGCCAAACCAGATGCGTCGTATCCGACTCGTGATCGCAGATCGCCGTCCGATCGTCTTGCAGGGTTTTGCCACGCTATTTGCGACCGAGCGTGACTTCGAGATCGTTGCATCCTGCATCAATGGAGCCGATTGCCTCGAAGCCGTCCGGACATTGGCGCCGGACGTCGCGCTCGTCGAGGACCGATTTCCCGACCTGACGGCCTCGGCCATGCTGACCGCCGTCAACACCGAACGCCTTCCCACACGGCTGGTCTTCTACACCGCATCGATCGCGCGCGGCGATCTCGCTGCGGCCGTCGCAGCGGGTGCCTGCACCGCCATACCGATGCGCGAGGAGCCCGAAAACCTGTTGCAGTCGCTGCGGCTGGTGGCGCCGAACGCGCACCCGGCGGCCCGCAAGACAGGCAATGGCGCGTCTGGCGAAAATGGCCTGGCAGCGCTGACGGACCAGGAGCGCAGGATCATGCGTCTGGTCGCCAGCGGCATGTCGAACAAGGAGATTGCGCGCGAGCTCAAGGTCGCCCCAGGCACCATTCAGGCGCGGATCGATCACATATCCGCGCGGCTCGACATCAAGGGCCGGACGGAGCTCGCAAGCTTCGCCCTGACGCGCCTTTACGGCGGGGTCGGCGCGCTTGCAGCTCTGATTTGGGCGGCGCTCGAGGACGTTCGATCCGCCGGCGCGACCGAAGTCGATACTGTGGATGCCGACACTGTCACGGTCATGACCGCAGATGGCACCGGCGCGATCGTGACCATCAAGATCACCTCCGCAAAAACGACTCCTGCTCCGGGCAAGATGGCCAGAGCCGTCCGTATCGAGAACTCCCCGACGGACATGCCGACGCGGGCCGCCAAGCTCATCGAATCCCGAGCCGATATTGCTGGCAGCACGATCACAGTGCCGCCACTCAACCCTGCAAGGCCGGGCTTGAGCAGCGCCGGCACGTTCATGATGACGGCAGTCGGAGTCTCGCTCCTGAGCAGTCACGCCCAGGCGTTCACTGCTTGGGAAAGACCGAGCGATATCTTTGCGTGGGCTGACGCGAACGCCCCCCGGGAGTTGGTCGCCCTCGATAGTCCCGGCAGGCCCGATCTCGACGGCTTCGACAAGCTGCCCTGGCTCGATCCCGACACACACCATGAATCATTCGCGTTGGAAGCTGCCCGAGGCGACGCCATGGCCAGAGCCGACGAGGTTCAGATCATCGATGCGGCCGCGCGCGAGGACGGCTTCGGCGACAACGGCAACCCTCATATCGGATCCGGCGCCATCGACGCTCTGAGTGATCATGGCGGCTTGGAACAGGCGGCCGCAACGGGCGCGAGGAATGCCGAACGCGCCACGACACAGGCAGCGGCGATCGACGCACGCGATCATGGACAAGCGCAGCGCGATTTGCACGCTTCGGAAGACGGCGCAGCAGCCGGCAAGCCGGAGACCGAGCACGGGCCACCCGACCACGCATCAAGCCAGGGAAAATCGCACGCTTCGGAGAAGGATGAAGCAGCCGGCAACAAGCATGCCGAGCTCGGCCCGCCGGAGGGCGATTCCGCTCGTGGACAATCGCAGCGTGATTTGCATGGTTCGGAAAACGGCGCAGCGGCCGGAAAGCATCAGGACAAGCAGGGCTCGACCGGGCACGACTCCCATCATGGGCAATCGCATCACGCTTCGGAATCCGGTTCCGCAGCTGCCAAGCAGCTTGCCGACGATGACGGACCCGCAAGCCATGCCAATTCCGGCCAATCGCAGCGTGACTTGCACCAGGCGCATCCAAACGCTTCTCAAAATCCGCATGCAGAGCCGGGCCAAAAGGCTGACGGCCACAACCCGGCGAACCACGGCGCCGGTGCAGCACAAGCGGCTGCCGCGCCCGGGGCCGGAGATTCCTTTCATTTCAGGAACGATATGCCATCGGCCAAGGGTTCGGATCATCGCGAGAGTGGCTATGGCACCGACACGGCAGAACACGGCCCGCACCGCGCCGGACATCCCGAACTGTCGCTGATCCCAGATGCAGACCTGATTGGCCATTCGCACGCGGAGCAAAGTGCCGTTGATCACGCGAGGGGCGTTGAGCATCATCCAGTGCATGATTGGTTTGTGTAGCTGACCAAGCAGAAGCTGCCAAAGCAAGAGGACGAATGACGCCGCTTCGCTCGACGGTCTCCCGCGCGGCCGCCGCGGGCTCAGCCGGCGTTAACCATGGTCGACGGTTCCGGTCCCAGCAAAATCGCTTCGAAGTTTCTTAAATCTTGCTGGGTACTCCTCCTGGGCGTGGCGACCTGGGAGAAGACATGAGCAAGCGGGCCAAACGCCGGAAGGTCGAGACGATCGCACTGCCGATGGCAGCGAGAGTCGGAATTGGCGCCGTGGCCATCGCAGCATTGGGGTATGGCCTGCTGGCTCGCCCGGGAAACGTGCAACCGGTGCGGAAGCCGTCCGCGCCCCAGGCCATGGCATCGTCAACGCCGGTCTACGTGGCACCGCAGGTTCACGCAGCAGCGCCCGCGCCGCCCCCGGTTCCTACTCCGGCGCCGCTGGTCGAACCGCCCAAAGCCGACGCCGAAATTCCCGGAGCCTTGGTCCGGCAGGTGGTCGACTATGCCAGCCGCCAGACGCCGGGCACCGTGATCATCGATACCAACAACACGTTCCTCTATCTCGTCTTGAGCGACACGCAGGCGATGCGCTACGGCATCGGTGTGGGCCGCGAAGGTTTTGCGTGGTCCGGTGAGCAGACCGTGGCGCGCAAGGCAGAATGGCCGGATTGGCGCCCGCCTGCGGAGATGGTCTCGCGTCAGCCCTATCTGCCGCGGTTCATGGCGGGCGGGCCCGGCAATCCGCTCGGCGCCCGCGCGATGTATCTCGGCGAGACCGAATATCGAATTCACGGCACCAACAAGCCCGAGACGATCGGCAAGCGGGTGTCGTCCGGCTGCATCCGCCTGACCAACGAGGACGTCGTCGACCTCTATGAGCGGGTGAAAGTCGGCGCGAAGGTGATCGTGCTTCCGACGAATGCGGCCCGCCGACCGTCCCAGGGCGCGCCCGATGCCGCATCCCGATCGCCGGACCCGGCCTCGCCGTCGAACCGGCCGTCGGCAACGAGCGCACAGCTGCCGTCAGCCGGACCGAAGATCGCCGAGGTGCAGTAGTTCGGTCCTTCCTCCTGGCTCTGCCCCGAGGACAAAGAGCAATTCAAGTCGTCACTTCACGTCGGTAGCCACGGCCGAACAGACCATCTTGCGCGACCAAAGCCGGTCTGCGTTGGCAAGATGCGGCACCGAATTAACCCTATCGACAAATGATTGCCGTTGGGCGGCGGCCGCCGGCAAAGTTGCCTCATTGACGCGCAGAATTTTCAGCGGCGCTAACCTGGGTCAGAGGCGCGTTATGCTGAGAATGGCGTTGTTGGGCCTCCTCATCCTGTTGAGTGTGGGAATGCTGTCGGCCATGGAGCTGAGCGCTCCACCGCGTCGCATCGCCGCCACGGTCCAGCCGCCTGCCGAGCAGAACGCAAGCATCCCCGCTTCGCACGATGCGCTGGCGAAGGCCGACCGCCTCGAGGTTGCCGCTGAGAGCCGCGCGATGCCGACACAGACCGCTTCGGTGGATAACCCGGTTGCTCCGCAGGACGTGCATGTCCGTTCATTCGCGCCGACGCCGATCGTCCGTCCGCGCAGCAAACCGAAACGGATCGCGACCGCTGAACCTCCCAAGCCGAAGCCAAAGGCATTTGGCGTCAAACGAGCCGCCACTGTTCAGCGCGCAAAGGCCGCCAACGAGACCGAGCAGTGTCGCCTCAAGGCGTTCGGCGGCCTGCTCAAGGCTTTGAACTTGACCGGCTGCGAAATCTGAGGCCGCCTCCAGGAACGTCTCGCAAACTCTTCCGATCAGCCATATGTTGCCCGCATGAAAAAGATCGGATTTCTCTCCTTCGGGCACTGGACGCCCTCGCCGCAATCCCGGACGCGCTCGGCGGCGGATACGCTGCTGCAATCGATCGAGCTGGCGGTCGCGGCCGAACAGCTCGGGGCCGACGGCGCCTATTTCCGCGTGCATCATTTCGCGCGGCAGCTGGCCTCGCCGTTTCCGCTGCTCGCGGCCGTCGGCGCCAAGACGAGCCGAATCGAGATCGGCACGGCCGTGATCGACATGCGCTACGAGAACCCGCTCTACATGGTGGAGGACGCCGGCAGCGCCGATCTCATCGCCGGCGGACGGCTGCAGCTCGGCATCAGCCGCGGCTCGCCAGAGCAGGTGATCGACGGCTGGCGTTATTTCGGCTATCGGCCGGCCGAGGGCCAGAGCGATGCCGACATGGGGCGGCGCCATGCGGAGGTCTTCCTCGATCTCCTGCGCGGCGAAGGTTTTGCCGAGCCCAACCCGCAGCCGATGTTTCCCAATCCTCCCGGGCTGTTGCGCCTGGAGCCGCATGCGCCGGGCCTGCGCGAGCGGATCTGGTGGGGCGCCGGCTCGAACGCCACCGCGGTGTGGGCGGCGCAGCTCGGCATGAACCTGCAGAGCTCGACGCTGAAGAACGATGAGACCGGCGAGGCCTTTCACGTGCAGCAGGCGGCACAAATTCGCGCCTATCGCGCGGCGTGGAAGGAAGCCGGCCACAGCCGCGAGCCCCGCGTCTCCGTCAGCCGCAGCATCTTCGCGCTAATGGACGAGCGCGACCGCGCCTATTTCGGCGGCGAGCGCGGCAGCGAAGACCAGATCGGCTTCATCGACCCGCGCACGCGCGCGATCTTCGGGCGGAGTTATGCGGCCGAGCCGGACGTTCTGATCGAACAGCTGCGCCAGGACGAGGCGATCACCGAAGCCGATACGCTGCTGCTGACGATCCCGAACCAGCTCGGCGTGGATTATTGCGCGCATGCGATCGAGGCGATCCTGATGCATGTCGCGCCGGCGCTGGGGTGGCGGTGACCTGAAAGGCGTGACACGACCGCAAGTCGTGATTGACTTCATGCACCACCGACGCCAATGATCCCCCGGGGCATTGTTGGACTGATCGGGGGTTGAATGGGCTTGCGTCCAGGAATTTTCGTTGCAGCATTCTTGCTAGCGGGGTGTGCGTCAGGGCCGATGGGCAGCTCGGCGCTGACAGAGAACGTCAAGGCCAACACTGCGCGGCTTGTCATCTATCGATCGTCCGCCCTCGGTTTTGCGATCCAGCCAAATTATGCGGTCGATGGAAACGTCGTTGGAGGCAGCCAGGCTGCAGGGTTCGTCGCCTGCGAGCTGCCTCCGGGCCGCCACGAGGTTGCGGTCAACAATCTTCCACTGAGTACCAACCTGTTCGGGCAGGGAAGCGAGAAAGTGAGCCTCGATCTGCGCGCCGGCAGCACCACCTACCTCTCCGCCCAGCCACAGGTGGGAATCATCACGCCCGGTGCGATCACGTTGGTTCAGGTCACGGAAAGCCAGGGTCGTGCCGACGTCGCCAGCTTGCATCAGAGCAACAGCTCATGTGGCAAGGCGTGATCTGAGGCTCTCCGCGGCCGAAACGCGGATGAAACGCCTTATTCTGCAAATCGTCTTGCGCCTTGGTCGCTATGCGGTGCTTCCCGTCGTCGCGCTGGCATGCACGATTCTCGCCATCTGGCTGATGATCATGGACCGCTACACGATTGCGGCGCTGGCCACGGCACCGATTGTGTTCACAAGCTCCATGGCCACCATAGCACTCGCAATTGGGCTCCTGTTCCTGCCTTCGCGCAAGCATGGCGGTTTCGAAGCCGACGAACAGACCGCCCCGGGGCTTTGGGCCGCATGGAGGGAGCTCGATCGCAGTTTTGTCAGATCGAACCGCACTCTGCTGGTCGACACCGATTTCAACGCTTCGATCTCGGAAGAAAGCCGGTATGCGGGCGTGTTCGGGCAGCATGTCACGATGACCATTGGTCTGCCATTGTTGATGATCCTGGACCAGCGATCGGTTCGTGCCGTTATCGCTCATGAAGTGGCGCACGCCCGGCTTCGGCACACTTCGGGAGGCACCAACCTCGCCGATTTCATGGCGGCCGCGGAGAACGTTTTCTTCTACGCCGATCCGGAGCACACGATTACCGGATACATTGCTCGCATCCTACTCCATTCCCTGCTCGAAAGGCTGGAGAAGGAATACAAGGCATTGTCACGGGAGAACGAGCTTGCCGCCGATCTGGAAGCGGCCGAGCAGGTTGGACGCGAGGAGATGGCACGCGCGCTGGTGATGATGGAGGTTTGTGGAGCACGTCTGGCCGATCTCGTCTTCGCTCCCCTGCAGAAGGAGGTGCTCGGCGCAATCAAGGCGCCATCGCCGCCATTCGCGCGAATCTTAGATCAGATTCCAGCTATAAGAGCGCCCGGATTCATGACCGCCGCCGTCGCCAGTCTGAGCCGCCAGCACGATCCCGATTCGACACATCCGCCTTTTGGCCAGCGGTTGGCCAGCCTCGGATACATCGACGTACCTGACGTTGGCGAGATACAAATGTCCGCGGTTGACCAACTTCTCTCACCGGACGCTGCCAACCAACTCACCTTACGATTCGATGAGGAATGGCGGAAGAAGGTCCAGGAGTGGGTCAGCGTCGGCAGATGAACGTGCGGGCTCTGGCCGAGCGAACAATTGCTCGACGATCTTCGTGTGTCCGTGCTAGCTCTTGGGACCGGCGGCAGGATCACGCGAGCTGGACAGTGTTATGCTATCCTGTCTCCTCCACAGCGAGCTTGCCGCCATTCGCCGGGTCGCGCGATGAATCAGCGTCTGTCACTCGTCAGTCTCGTGGTCGCCGACTATGATGAAGCGATCGCCTTCTTCACGCGCGCTCTGGATTTCGAGCTTTGCGAGGACACGCCGCTCGGCGGCGGCAAGCGCTGGGTGGTGGTGCGGCCGCGGGGCAATCCTGGTTCTGGCCTGCTCCTGGCGCGAGCAGACGGGCCGGCGCAGACGGCGCGCATCGGCGACCAGACCGGCGGGCGCGTTTTCCTCTTCCTGGAAACGGATGATTTCGAGCGCGATCATGCGCGCATGGTTGCCGCCGGCGTGCGTTTCGTCCGGCCGCCGCGGCACGAGGCCTATGGCGTCGTCGCGGTTTTCGAGGATCTGTGCGGCAACCGTTGGGACCTCATCCAGCCCTCCAGCCGCAGTTGACGCCCGACGACGCCGCTTCCGCGACGCTCACCCCGTCTTCGTCCCCGTGATGACGGCCAGCGCCTCGACGAGGCGGTCGAGATCGGCCTCGTCGGTGAAGAGCGCCGGAGTCACGCGGATGCACTGGCCTTTGGCGACGCCGGCGCGGCGCACCGTCATGATCCGGTAGCTGTCCCGAAGCTTCGCAACGATGGCCTCGTTGTCGGTCTTGCCGGTCTTGCCGGCGAGGCGGAACGACGTGATCGCGCCATATGAGCCGGCCTCATCCGGCGTCAGGATCTCGATGTCCTTGAAGCCGCGGACGCGGCTCACCCAATAATCGCGCAAGTGGCGCAGGCGCGCTTGCTTCGCCGCCGCGCCGATCTCTTGATGCAGCGCCAGCGCCGTGGGCACCGTCAGCATCGTGGCGAAATTGACCGTGCCGGTATGCACCCGCGAGCGGATATCGCTTTCCGGAAAATCCTCGTCGCACATGTTGCGGTCGATGGCGGCGAGGCGATCCTTCCTGATGTAGAGGAAGCCGACGCCGAGCGGCGCGCCCAGCCATTTGTGCAGATTGAAGCCGACGAAATCGGCCTCGAGCTCGCTCACCCGGAAGTCGAGCTGTCCCCAGGAATGGGCGGCATCGACGATCGTGTCGATGCCTTTGGCCTTGGCCATGCGGGCGATCTCGGCGACCGGCATGACGAAGCCGGTGCGGTGGCTGACATGGGTCAGGAGCAGAAGCCTCGTCTTCGGGTTCGCCTCGATGGCGCGGGCATAGGCGTCGAGCACAGCCTGGCGGGTGGCGGGCTCCGGCACGTCGAACTTGACCACGTTGACGCCACGGCGCGCCTTCAGCGCGTTCATCGCATATTGCATCGAATCATAATCGAGATCGGCATAGAGCACGCTGTCGCCCGGCTTCAGCCTGTTGTAGCCGCCGATGAGGAGCTGGAGCGCTTCGGTGGCGCCGCGGGTGAGCGCGATCTCAGCTGGAAGCGCGCCGACCGCCTCCGCCACCTTGGTGCGCACCGCCTCGAAATCCGCACCCGCACGCAGCCGCGCGTAATAGGTGTTCTGATAATTGACCATGTCGGACTGGCGGATGAACTCGCGCCGCACGGGCTCGGCCATGATGCCCCAATAGCCGTTCTCGAAATTGACGATGTCCGGCGTCACGGCATAGAGCCCTTTCACGGCCGCCCAATAGGACTTGTCGGTGGCGATGGCAGCCACTGAGCCGGTCGGCTGCGGCGGAAGTCCTTCGGCGGCAAAGGCCGGCCCCGCAAGCGGCGCCACGGCTGCTGCCGCGAGGCCCTTGAGCATCGCGCGGCGGTCCGCTGAAAACGTCCTGATCAGTTGCATGTCAGCTCTCCCCAGAGCGTTTTCGAGCGAAGCGGCGTCGGGATCGCATCGCGAAAACGCCAAACGACGATCCAGAGCTCCGTTCCGACGTCACCGGACGAAGCAGGCTCTGGCGCGCGGGACAAGAGCAACGGACGATGCAGCGGAGATGACCGGAGCGTGACAATGCGATGATCGGAAGCCGATGGCGACGGCGCGGCCGGAGCACCGGCCTCGACGCGCGCGAGCGGATGTGGGGTCCGGTTTCTTCCTTTGTCCGGAAACCGGAACCTTCACATTCATTGCAGGTAGCCGATGAGATAGATGCCGCCGCCCAGGACGATGAGCGCGGGCACCGCCCAAAGAATCAACACAGGCATTTTCCTCTCCTCCAGTTGAGTGCTCCCGGTGAGAGAACGGGAAAAAACGGCAAACGTTCCGGGTTTCTCCGGAACGGCGCAGCTGATGGCGAGTTCATTGCAGCGCCGCATGCAGCGGCGAGGGAGAACGCAATGAAGAAGCTCATGTTGATTTCGGCCGCCGCTCTGCTCGTGTCGACGGGCGCGATGGCACAAACCACCGTCACCACCACGACCGGGGCCGGGCACGGCGCGGCCGTGCAGATCGAACCGGAGTCCCGCACCAAGATCCGGTCCTACGTCACCGAGCGCAAGATCCGTCCGGTCGAAACGCGCGAAAAGATCGTCGTCGGTTCGCCCGTGCCGAGCGACGTCGAGCTCGCAGCCGTGCCGAGTGACTGGGGTCCCTCGCTCACCAAGTACCGCTACGTCTATTCGGGCAACCGCGTGATGTTGGTCGATCCCGGCAGCCGCATGGTCGTTCAGGAGATTGACTAAACCGCCGCACGGCGGGTCGTCGCGGCGGCCCGCCCGTGCATTCTTTCGACAGCTCGTTTGCGGTAGCGCCTGATGCCGATCGTCCGATACGTCGTATTTGCAAGCATTTTCGCGGTGGCGCTGCTCTTGTTGCTGGATCGCTCTCTGCCGCAGCCCGCGGAGCGTGCTGCCGGCCCGGAGGCCGCTCGGGCCACCATTCGCATCCACTCCGCACGGGCGCTGCCTGACAAAATCATCTTCGACACATCCACTCGGATCGCCGCCACCGTCTCCACTCCCCTGCTCGCCGCCGACGCGCCTGATCGCGGTACGAGCGGCGCATTGACGATGCTTGAAACGCGAACGCCGGACGTCGCGGCATCTCGGCGCGACACGGCGCGCGCAGCCGGTCTGCATTCGAATCGGAATGGCCGCGCGGCTTCCTCTCGCCTCTCCACGCGTCAGGTGACGGCCGGAGCATTCTGAGAGCCGGCGATCGTAGCGAACGCGACTCCATGGCCGCAGCACCAGATGAACGCTGAATGAATAAAAGCTGTGCGCTTCGCGTCGCGGAACTGTCTCAGGCTGAATCGAAGCGTCAACGTGTCCGACACAAGGAACGTTTCCGCGATTGCCAATTTATCCCGGGCCTGATTGGCGATTTGATTTTTGGAAACCTGGAGGAAATGCACATGAGGATCCTGAAGCTCTCTGCGGCTGCGGCCGCGCTGCTGGCCGGCACGGCGCTCGCCGTTGCGCAATCGAGCTCGACGGTCGGCACCGGCGGTTCATCGGCCGGCGGCGGCACCAGCTCTTCGACGGTGGGCACCGGTGGCTCTTCGGCTGGCGGCAGCGGGTCAGGCTCTGCTTCGACGCTCGGCACCGGCGGCTCGTCGGCCGGCGGCGGCACCAGCTCTTCGACCGTCGGCACCGGCGGATCGGCGGCCGGCAGTGGCTCGGGCAGCGGCTCGGCCTCGACGCTCGGCACCGGTGGTTCATCGGCGGGCGATGGCAAGAGCTCATCCAGCGTCGGCACTGGCGGCTCGGCTGCGGGCGGCTCGACCGTTGGCCAGTCCGGTTCGTCGAAATCGCCCGGCATGGGCGACGGCAAGTCCGGTAGCCACGCCAGCGACATGGGCCTCGAAAAGGGCAAGGGCCATAACAAGGACGAGTGGAAGAAGGACAAGAACTAGTGCCTTGACCAGGAGCGGCAGCGATGCCGCTCCTTCGTCTTTGTTGGAGGAGAACTCGCATGAACAGATCAATCATTGCGATCGCAGCGTTGGCACTGACGTTTAGCGCAGCTCAGGCGGCTACTATGGAAAAGACCGGCAAGACGGCGTCGGGCGAGACGTGCAAGGTGACGGTGGTGAAGCATGCGGACGGCAGCATCACGGCCGCGGGCGCATCGGGTTCGGGCACGACGGGCTCGACCGCATCGAGCGGTTCGCTGTCGAGCTCGAGCTCTGCCGGCGGATCGTCGGTCAATGTGCAAGCGGGCGGCGGCCACGTCTCGAGCTCCTCGTCGACGGCGGGTGGGCCCGGCTCCACCAGCGCCAGCACCATCACCGTCAACGGCTGCACGATCTCGACCTCGTCGCCTTAAGGCATAGAAAGGATTGAAAACATGAGAACACTCGTTACGACCTCGGCGGTCGCGCTTCTGCTTGCCGCCACTTCACCATTGCTGGCGCAGACCAGCATCACCGGTGGCAGCGGCGGCTCGGCTGCAGCGGGCGGCACCTCCGCCTCCACCGTCGGCACCGGCGGAACGTCCACCTCGGCGACGGGCCGCACCGGCTCTTCGATCGCGGCCGGCGGAAGCGCCGCTACCGTCGACGGCAAGACCAAGACCGGCGTCAGCATGAACAAGGGCAACGGTCCGGTACTGAACTCCAACGCCCGCGCGCAAGCCCATGATGGCGGCACGTTCAGCCGCTCGCACACCCGCACCAAGGTCAAGGCCGGCGAGCAGGTCGGCTCGACCACCAAGACGATGTCGCATGTGCCGGGCTCGAAGCCGACAATGTCGAGGACGACGACGACGGCCCGCTAGCATCGCGCGGCTCTATTCCTCACCACCTGCTGCCCGGCTTGGCCCGGGCAGCTTTTCCGTTTTCGACTTTCCGTCTTGCGAGCCGGCTCAGCCACCACGCAGGCTGTGGCTGATCCGGGTGACGACGGCATCCCATCGCCGCTTCTGGGCGGCCGGGTAGTTGATCAGAACGCAGTGCACGTAGCCGCGCGCGAAATTGCAGCGGTTGTACCAGATCTTGTCGCGCTTGATGCTCGAGACCACGAAGAAGTTCGAGCTGATCCGTTTGTAGATGATCCCCGTCGGCGGATTCTTGCTGGCGAGGAATTCGGCCGGCGACAGACCTTGCCGGTTCTCGACGGCCTGAACGGTGAAGTCGGCATTGCCGTCGGAGCTGCGGAAATGCTGCCCATATCCGTCAGGCTTGCCGGCCGGTTCGGTGAAGATCGCGGCGGGAATGTCGACCGACGTTCCGGATTCCGGGATGCGGTAAGTCCTCCAGCCGCTTGCCGAGGCGATCGAGGATGTCGCACAGAGCGCGATGATTGCGGCAAGCAATGTCTTCATGTCCGCCTCGTCATTTGCGCGGCGCCAGTTGCAGCTCCATCAAGGCCATCCTTTGCAGGTTGGAGACGTCCCGCTCGCCAGCGCCGGCGGTGCGCAGGATGGATTCGGCGAGCGCGTTGACATGCGAGGAATGCACGGGATCCGGCAGGGTCGCAACGGCAGCTTCCAGCGCGGTCGTCATGATCTCGATCACCTCGGGAGAAAATTCGGCGTTGGAAAAATTCTTCATCGCGTGCGTCGGCTTGTGCGGGTCGTGTTCAACGCCGGGAAAAAACGGAAGTTCCTGGATGGGCACGGTCCCGAGTACTGGACCGTCGGCAGGTCGGCAGCTCACACAGCCGGCTGGTAGCCGGTGAGCCGAGCGGGCTCGGCATCCTCGTTTGCAACGCTCTGCACCCTCGCATGGCTGCCGATGACGAGACCGGCGAGCGAGAGCATCAGGCCCAGCGCGAGCGGCGCGAACAGGGCCTCTTCCTGAAATAATCCGTTGAGCAGAACGACGAGCACGCCGAAGCCGGCGAGGCCCTGCGTCAGATATCCCGACGACGCGTAGAGGCGCCAGGCCTTGAGCGCCATCGCGAAATAGAAGGCCAGCGGCACGAAGGCCGCAATGCCCATCTGGTACAAGAGGACGCCGATCGCGCTTTCGACCGCGCCGTCGATCGTGCCGGCCGCCTGCGCGGCGCTCCAATCGATCGAAAAATAGCTGTCCGACAAATTGCCGCCGATGCCGAGGCCCCGGCCGTAAGGTCTCTGCACGAATCCGTCGAGGCCGCCCATCAGGCCGATGACGTGATAGTCGCCGATCTGCAGGCCGATGCGGATCGCCAGGATCGCAAAGGCGATCATGCCGGCGAACCCCAGCAGCAATGTCGCTACGGCACCGATGAGGCGAGTCCCGATCCAGCCCGCAGCCACGAAGACCACGGTGATGAGCGCTCCCTTCACGCTGCAGAAGACCAGCAGCGGCAGGGCTGCCAGGGCGAGCAGCGGTCGCCCGACCGAGAACAGGAACAGGGCGAGAAAGCCGATCCCGTAGGCGAAGCTGATCGGGTGCATGTTCGGGCCGTGAATGCGCAGCATCTTCGACAGGCCGAAGCCTTCGAGCAAAGGCGTGTTCAGGAAGTCGAAGCTGAAGCGATCCTTGAGTGTGACGGGCACGTTGCCGGTCTGCCGCATCTGGGTTTCCCAGACGCCGGAATGGGTCGCCTTGAGCTCGTCGAAGCCCCAGAACGTATGGCCGTTGGTGACGGCCAGCCAGACATCGCGCAAGACGAGCTCGACATAGCCGCACAGCATGAGGATGACCGCGAGCGCGACCAGGAACGGCGTGATGCGCACCTCAAAGGTTGCCGCGGTCAGGAGCGACAGCTGAAACAGAAACAGCGGCAGAACGATGTTGCGCAAATAGACCGCCGCCGGCTGCCCGTCCTGGACGAAGCCGATCGCGAAATAGAGCGAGACGACGGCGAGGGTGACGACGCCCCAGCGCATGATCTGATTGATTTCCCTCGACTGACTCCTCCGGCCGAGCACGTAAAGCCCGAACGTCGCCAGCCACATCACGGAGCAGAGCAGGAAATTGTAGCCCTTGATGAAGTCGAGATCGGAGGGCAGCGGCACCAGCGGCGACAGCACGGAGACAAACAGGTTCTGGAAAAACAGGACGAAGATCGCGACGGCCGGCGCCGACGTCGGGACCGCAACGACGATGGCGATGCCGATCAGGACCTCGATGGTGATGGCCAGCGCGGGATTGGCGAGGTGCAGAACCGGCGCAGAGCCGATCGCCGCGATGGCGATGCAGAAGGTCGCGGCCAGCTCGCGCCAGGCCGGAGGCGACGGCGCGGCCTGCACGCTCTGGCCTTGCGGTGAGTACCCGGCGCTCATCAATCGTCCTTTGCCATCGCGCCGGACACGATAGCCGCGCGAGGGGTAAGGATCCGTTAACGATCGCGGCGCGCAGCGGGAGCCCGTTCAGGCCGGCCGGGCGCGCCGAGCAGCGCCCGCATCACGTCGGGATCGGGCTTGCCGGTTGCGGCATCGACGAGGCCAAAGCCTTGCTCCAGTTCCCAATGCGCCCAGCCCCAGCAATGCGCGCGAGCATAGGCAGTGACCTCCGCCAGCCAGCGCAACCGGCTCTGCCGGGGGGCGCCGGCTTTCAACACGCCGAACTCATTGACGACGATCGGCCGCGAAAATTGCTGCTGCCATGCGAGCGCGGGCGCGAGCCAGCGATCGGCCCCCGGCTTGTCCCTGGAGGCGGCAATCGCGGTATCGAGCATGGCGAGCGCCTTGACCGCGGCCCTAGCCTGCAAATCCTGCCGAAGCGCCTGAACCTTGGGATCGCCGGCATTGATCGGATAAGGCAGATCCCTGATGTCGTGCAGCGGATCGCGCGCGTCCCAATGGCCTTGATGGGTGAACACCATTGGGTCGTAGAAATGGATGGCGTAGACGACGTCAGGGTCCGCCAGCGGGCGAAACCGCGGCAGCGAGTCCGCGCGCTGCCAGTTGACCGGACCGACGATGAGCGTGGTGGCGGGCAGCAACCCGCGAACGAAGGCGGCGAGCGCCTCGACCTCCTTTTGCCATCGGTCCGCTTCGATATCGGGTTCGTTGAGCAACTCGGCGAAGACTAGATCGGCTGGATATGACCGAATGACCCCAGCAAGCGCGCGCCAGGCCTCCTGCATCTCGCCCATCGCTGCATCCGGATCATCCTTGTGCAGGCGATGGAAGCGCTCGCCCGGATGAAGGTCGACGGAGCTGGAATAGCCGAGCGAGGTCAGCTGCTTCAACGCGCCGTCTAGCACGCGCAGCGTCGCCTCGCGCTCGTCCTTTGCGGCAAAGCGCGGCATCACGCGCTCCGCCGGCACCGGCAGGCGGACATGGCTCATGCCCGCCTTGCGCAGCTGCTGCAGCAGCGCGCGGCTCGGCGGCGCACCGTTGATCCAGCCGTCGGCGTTGAAGCCGCGCGAGAGGGCGGCAAGCCGCCCGGGCGAAACCGTCGACGGCAGTGGCACGCAATCCTCGGCGAATACCGGACGGCCGACCGCGATCGACAACAGCATCGCCGCAGCCAGCAGACGGCGGCGCAAGACTGTCATCGTCACACCGCAAGGCCCAAAGCGCCACTGTCGGGCTGAGCCACCATTGAATCAGCGGGCACGTGATTGACGACGAGGCCGGTCGGCACCGCCGCGTATCTTGCCAGCGCCGCGGTCACCCTGCGCATCGCCGACGAACCAAGCTCGCCGGCGCGCGCCACCAGAACGATCAGGTCGGCATGCGCGGCGAGCGCAATGGCGTCGGGCTGCAAGGCGAGATTGCCGGCGTGGACCACGATCAGGTCGAACTCCGAGCGGATATCGTCCTCGGGCCGCGCATCGGGCTTCCGCCCGGCACTCAGCAACTCGTCGATCGACTGAAGTCCCGCCGTGGTCGAGCCGTCCTGCCATTCGGTCACCGGCGGCTGGGAGCCTGCAAATTCCGGCTGGAGCCGGATCAGCACGCTCATCATGCCGCGGTTGACGGCGGCGCGATTGAGGGAGCGCGCCACCGTGTTGCCGCCGGCGCTCTTACCGACCGACAAGACCAGCGCGACCTTGCAGCCGCGCACCGGCACGCGGTCGATGCGTTCGAGCAGCGGCCGTAAGTGGGGGCCGAGATCGAGCTCGGCCGACGCGCTGACCGGTCTTTGCCAGACCGTGTTGATCCCGCCTCCTGGCGCCAGCTCGGGGATGCGGGCCCAGACAGGAAGGCGGGGCATAGCCTCGGCTGGGCGCGCGGCGGCAGCAGGAGGGGAAACTTGCCGGTTGGGCGTCTCCTCCGCTTCACGTGAGACAGGCGCCTCAACGGATTCGGGCTTGTCGGCGGACAGGCTCGTCGTCACCGCAACGGCGGCGGTCGACGTCAGCAGCGAGCCGATCGCCAGCGCCGCGAGCAGCAAGGCGAGCGGCGGACGCGTCGAGCGCAACGGCGGAATGGCAATTGAGGCGATCTTGGTCTGGGACGCCTGCAGCTGACGCTGCTCATTGGTGGTCTTGAACCGCGACAGGAACTGCTCGTAGATGTTGCGGTTGGCATCGGCGTCGCGCTGCAGCTCCTGCAGCTTCACCAGCGCCTGGCCGTCGCGCAGCATCTTGGTCTCGACCGCCTTGAGCTGCTTTTCCAGCGCGTTCTGCTGCTCCAGCTGAGCCTCATATTCGGACTTGGCCGTATCGATGTTCTTCTTCCGCTCGATCTCGATCTGCCGGTTGATATCCGCCAGCTGGCTGTAGGAGATCGCAAGGTCGGGATGGCGGTCGCCATAGACCGCCTTCTTCTGCGCGATCTGGTCGTTCAGCGCCGAGCGCTGCGCGCGCAGCATGCTGAGGAGATCCTGCTTCACCGGCCCTTCGACATTGGCCTTGACGTCGCGCTGCACCTGCTCGTAGCGCGCCTTGGCCTCCTCGGTGCGGGCGCGGGCGGCGGAGACCTGCTGGGTCAGATCGGTCACCCGCAATTGCTGCGTGGTGGATTCCTTGCCGGCATTGACGATGTTGTGCTCGAGCCGGAAGGCGGCGACTGCGTCTTCCGACGCGCGCAGGCGCTCGCTCAGCGTCTTCAGCCGGTCCTGGAGCCAGCCGGCCGCCTCGTCCGTCGCCTCGGTGCGGACGCGGCCCTGGCTGACAACGAAGGCCTCGGCGATGGCATTGGCGTAGTAGGCGGCGCGATCCGGCCGGTTGGAGGTGAAGGAAATCGCGATGACGTAGGTCAGCCCGCGCCGGGTGATCTCGAGGCGGTTGCGGAATCTTTCGAGCAGGCGCGTCATGTCGGTATAACCGCCCGCGATGTCCTCGTCGTCCGCGATCTTGAGCTGCTCGATCAGGGGGCGGAGGAAGCCGTCGGATTTGGCGATCTCGATCTGGCTCTGCAGCGCCGCGGCATCCTGGCCGATGCCGGGCAGCACGTCCTGCTCCGAGGTCACGCGCAGCTCGCGCGGATCGAGCACGACCAGGGCCGTCGCGGCATAGCGGACCGGAAGCACCATCAGGGCGACGACGCCGAGGGCGAACAGCGCCAGCGCCAGCGTCAGAATGCGCCGGCCGTTCTCGCGCAGAAAGGAGAGCGTCCCGGAGACGGTCAGCGATCCCTTGGTCAGTCCCGGCGAGGCGCCGTCAGGCTTCGCCTTCGCAGCGCGCGGCGCTTCCCACGAAGCCGCTTGCTCCGTCGGGGCGATGCTTCGCGGAGATGCGCGGCTACCGAACGCCATGGGTTGGACTCGAAATCAACTGACAGTCATAGCTCAGAGGCTTGCTACACCGTAAATATCCATGGTTAACCGCCGGTTACGGCTGGACTGGGCTGGGATCGTCTTGAGCGGTGAACGATTCGTTAACGCGACGCGGCCAGCCACGCTGCTGTATTTGATCATCGAGATCACTGGAGGCCGGCTTGCTTTCGCGTGACGCTTTCCTGACGGCACTCGTTGTACTGATGGCGTTGAGCTTTCTGCCATCGCTGCGGAAGTCCCGGCAGACGTCGGTCCCATTCGATCCCGCCCGGCCCTATCGGGCCTATACAAGGGACTACGACCTCGAGATCAAGGCCGGCGATCTGGATGCCGTCCTGGCCGCGTCGCCCGATCGCCGCTCGGCGGAGCGATTTCCGCAAGTCGACCCCGGACCGCTGTACGACCTCGAAGCGGAGCTTGCGGGACGACGCGCGGACCTTGCCGCCGCCCAACAGCAGGACAGGTCCCCTTCGGATAGGATCGTGACACTGCTCATCGACCATTCCGGATCCATGCGCGGAAAGCCGATCCTGTTCGCAGCAAGGGCTGCACTGGTCGCCTCGGATCTGCTCGACGGCCTCGGCGTCGCCCACGATGTGCTCGGCTTCACGACGGCACGCTGGAAGGGTGGACAGAGCCGGGAGAAATGGCTGAACGACCGCAAGCCCGCTTATCCCGGTCGCTTGAACGATCTGCTGCATGTCGTCTATTGCAGCCCCGCAGAGACACTGAGCGCGCGACATTGTGCCGAGATGCTGCGGCGGGATCTCCTCAAGGAAAACATCGATGGCGAGGCCATCGAATGGGCTGCGTCGCGGTTGCGCCAGCGCGACGAAAGACAGAAATGCCTTATCGTGCTGTCCGACGGCGCGCCGGTCGACGATTCCACGTTGCACGAGAATGGCGACCTGTATCTGGATCGCCATCTGCGCCGTGTCATCGGCGAGATCGAGCAGGCCGGCGATATCAGGCTTGCCGCAATAGGTATCGGCCATCCGGTCGAGCAGTACTACAAGGAGGGCCTCACGATCAGCTCTCCTGAAGAGCTGGAAAGCGCCCTGGTTCAGCTCATCAACCGGCTCTTGCATCCGTCGGTCTAGTTGCATTCCGGCGCGGCGCGCGTCAGCGGCGCCTGCCTGCGCTCGCCTCGATGTGCGACCGCTCACAAGCCGATGACATACCCGTCCCGTCTCGGATCGGCGGCACCGGTCATCACGCCGGTGACCGGATCGAGCGCGACGGCCTGCATGCCGCCGCAGAGCATGGTCCATCCGGTGTCCAAGATCTCGATCTCGTGGCCGCGGCGCTTCAGTTCGGCGATGGTCTCCGGCGCGATGCGGTTCTCTGCCTGAATGAAGCGGCCGTCCCACAGCCGTGAACGCGGCGCCTCGATCGCCTGCTGCAGCGGAAGGCCGAACTCGATGTGCTGCACATAAGCCTGGGCCTGGGTTTGCGGGATGCCGTAGCTGCCGGGCGTCCCCAGCGCGAGCACCGGACGGCTGCCGCGCGTCGCAATCGACGGTGCCAGCGTCACCGGCAACGCATCGCCCGGCTTGGCGAGGTTCGGGCTTCCCGGCTGCACGTCGGCCCAATGCAGATGATTGTTGAGGCAAACGCCAGTCCCCGGCACCACGACGCCGCTGCCGAACGGGCTGCCGAGACTTTGCGTCATGCAGACCAGATTGCCTTCGCTGTCGGCGATTGAGAACGAGGTGGTGTGGCCGGGATCGGCACGATCCTGCGGCATCCATTGCTCTGTCGGGCCCGTGATCGGGCGGCCGTCGCTCACACGCTGGCGAAGCCGCGCGATCGTCGCCTCGGACATCGCTGCAGCGGCTTGATCCGGTCCCAGATTGCCATGGGCGATGCGCTCGCCGGCGGCGAGACGGATCGCGCGATAGACCGTGTCGAGATGATCGGCACCGTCCTTCGGCAGACGCCCGAGGTCAAAGCCTTCAAGGATCTTGAGGGTCAGGGCGAACTGAAAGCCGCCACATTGCTGCGCCGGGACGTGAAGCTCGAGCCCCCGATAGGACACGGTCAGGGGATCGAACCAATGCGGCTTGACGGCGATGACATCGTCCAGCGTCAGGCTGCCGCCGAGCGTGGCGAGATAGTCCACGATCCGCCGGCCGAGCTTGCCGCCATACAGATGCTCGGGCCCCAAGTCGGAGATCTCGGCAAGAGTCTGCGCAAGATCAGGCTGCGCGACGATGCTGCCGAGCTTCACCGGCATTCCATCCGGGAGATAGTTCCTGACCAGTGCGGCGTGCAGGTCCGGCCAGGGTTCGAGCAGCGGCACCTGCTCGTTGATCTCATCAACACCGAAGTCCGAGAGCGCAAAGCCGCCCTGCGCCAGCGTGATCGCCGGCGCAAAGACGTCTGGAAGCGATTTGCGTCCATAGCGCGAGAGCAGCTCGCACCAGCCCGCGAGATTGCCGGGCGTCGAGGCCGCCTGCGGACCGCGCTCGAGCTCGAATCTGCTGGTGTATCTGCCGACCGGGAAGCTTGCGGGCATCGGCGGCGCGAAGTCGAGCACGCGAATGCACTGCTCGATCGCCACCCAGATCGTGGCCAGTCCAAACCCGGCAAGCCCCGACATGAACGGCTCGACCACGTTGAGGGCGGCCGCCGTGGCGACGGCCGCATCGAACGCATTGCCGCCCTGCATCAGGATTCGTGCACCGGCCTGCGCCGCGAGCGGATGCGCGGCGGCGACCATGCCGTGCCGCGAGAACAGCGTCGGACGCCCATATGTCCTGGCGAGTTGCATCCGGAAAAGGCCTTCCCCGATCAGTGCGTCGTCGCAGCAGCCTGGATCGCCTCCGACATGATCTCGAGACCGCGATCGATTTCGGCCTCGGACACCGTGAGCGGCGGCGCGATGCGGAATACGCCGCCCATGCTGGGCAACTTGACGATGTTCATGCTGAGACCGCGACGCATGGTCTCCTCCATGATCCGCGCGCCGAGTTCAAACCCCGGCGTCTTGGACTGCCGGTCGACGACGATTTCGAGACCGAGTAGAAGCCCGCGGCCCCTGACGTCGCCGACGCATTCGAACTTTTGCTGCAGCGACAGCAATCCATCCCGGAGCCTGTTGCCTCTGGCGGTTGCCTGCGCGACCAGCCCGTCGCGCGCGACCACGTCGAGCACCGTGACGCCGATCGCGGCGGGCAAGGGATCGGAGACATGCGTGGTGTAGAACAGGAAGCCGCGCTCGAACGCAGTCTGCTCGATGGCCTTTGTCGTCATGACCGCGGCGAGCGGCAGACCGGCGCCGAGCGTCTTCGACAGCGTGAGAATATCAGGCACCACGCCGTCACGCTCGAAGGCAAACATGTGCCCGGTGCGGCCGATTCCGGTCTGAGCTTCGTCGAGGATCAGCAGCATGCCGCGCTGCTCGCATTTTTGCTTCAAGGCCGCGAGATAGCCGAGCGGCAGTTCCAGAATGCCGCCGCTGGAGAGGATCGGCTCGGCGATGAAGGCCGCCAGACTACCGGTCGACTGGCTGTCGATCAGTGCGAACGCATCGTCGAGCTCGGTCTGCCAGTCGTTGCTGCCGTCGACGTTCCTGAAGCGCGGCCGATAGGCGTTCGGCGCGGGAATGACGAACGATCCGACCGCGGCCGGCCCATAACCGCGCCGGCCCGCGCTGTAGGTTGCCGACGCCGCCGCGCCGGTCATGCCGTGCCAGCTTTGCGCGAAGGCGACGATTTCGTGCCGGCCGGTGACGAGCTTGGCCATCCGGATCGCCGCTTCATTGGCTTCCGCGCCTGTCGTCAGCAACTGCACGCGATCGAGACCGGGCGCAAGCGCAGCGAGACGCTCGGCCAGCGTCACCACCGGACGCGAGAGCATACCGCTGAAGAGATGAGCGACCGCTCCCATTTGCCGCGCGACCGTAGCAACGATGTCGGGATGCGTGTGCCCCAGCACGGCGCTCATCTGACCCGAGGTGAAGTCGAGGATGGCGCGTCCGTCGGCGTCGTAGACGAAACTGCCGGCCGCACGCTCGATGATGACGGGCTCGAAACTCGGCCCATAGCGGGTCAGATGCGTGTTGGCGGACGCCCAGAAATCGGGATCGGCATTCAAGGTCATGACAGCCACCTCTCGCTTGGGGGACGTCCGACCTCTAGTCAAGAATTTGACTTCAGGCTAATTGATATAATTCAATTTGGATATCAATCTTCTTGATGTCGATGCTGGATCTCAACCTTCTGAGGAATTTCGTCGTCGTGGCCCGCACCGGCTCGATCAGCCTGGCGGCCTTGCAGATTGGCCGGACACAGTCCGCGCTCAGCATGCAGATGCAACGGCTGGAACAGACGATCACGCAGCCGCTGTTTCACCGCAGCGGATCCGGCATGAGGCTGACCGCGGCCGGCGAGAAACTGCTCGCCCACGCCGAGACGCTGCTGGCGCAGCACGACGAGATTCTCGCCGACATGAGCGGCGAGAGTCTCGAGGGGACGCTGAGCCTCGGCTGCCCGGAGGACTATTCGATCGCTTTCCTGCCGGCGCTGCTGAAGGGGTTCTGCGCGCTGCATCCCAATGTCGAGCTGCGCATGGTCTGCGCACCGACCTCCGAGCTGCGCCCGATGCTGGCGCGGCGCCAGATCGACATGGCGCTGGTCTCGCTGTCCGATGCCGGAGCGCGCGAGGTGATCCGGGAGGAGCGCTTCGTCTGGGTCGCGAACGAGGCCGAACCGAAAATACTGACGCAGGATGTGCTGCCGCTGGCGCTGGCGGCGCCGATGAGCCTGGACTACCGCGCCGCCTGCGCCGCGATGGACGCGGTCAATCGGCGCTACAGGGTCGCCTACGCGAGCAACAGCCTCGCCGGCCTGATCGCGATCGCGCGGTCCGGTCATGCGATCAGCGTCCTGACACGAACCGCCGTCCCGTTCGATCTACACGTCGTCTCGGCCGGACTGCCCCTGCTTCCGACCATCGGCATCGCGCTCGAATTCTCGGAGGCGAGGCCCTCGCTGCTGGCGACGACGCTGGCCGAGCACGTCCGCACCGTATTGCCCGGACTGAAGACCAAGGCGGAGATCGATTAGTGACCTGCGCGTGTGCGGCGAGCGCAGCGCTCAGCTGATGTTCAGGAGAATCCGTCCCGATGTGCCGCTGCGCATCAGATCCAGGGCGTCGTTGATGTCGTCGAGCGCGAACTCGTGGGTGACGATGCCGCGGTAGCTCACCTTGCCGGCGTCGCTGAGTCGCACCAGGCGCGGGATATCGCGCGCGGGCTGGCATTGCCCGCCTTCCGAGCCCTTCAGCACCTTCTCGAAGTGCAACGGCAGGGTATAGATCTCGGCCTTCTCGCGGGGCACGCCGACCAGGATGCAGCGGCCTTTCTTAGCCGTGATCTCGTAGGCGAGCTCGATCAGGTTCTTGACGCCGGTGGTCTCGACGACCTTGTCGGGGCCGTCGGCCCCCGTGACGGACCGGACCTCGGCGGCCACATCCTTCACGGTCTCGGAATTGACGATGTGGGTGGCGCCGAAATCCTTCGCCATGGCCAGCTTGTTGTCGAGGCGATCGATCGCAATGACCGGCCATGCGCCGACCATCGCGGCGAATTGCACGATGTTCAATCCGACGCCGCCGACACCGAATACGACGACGGCTTCGCCGATGGCGATCTGCGCATCGTTGTTGACGACGCCGAGCGCGGTCGTCACCGCGCAGCCGAGCAGCGGCGCACTGGTGCGGTCGATCGTATCAGGAACGGGCGTGACGCGATTTTCCGACACCACGGCATATTCGTTGAAGGTGGTGACCCAGCCCGCATTGAGGCGCTTGCCGCGCCAGGAATAGACCGGCGTGTTGGACTGGATGCCCTTCCCCGGCCGCCAATGCATGACGACGGTATCGCCCTGCTTGCAGGAGACGACGCCGGGTCCGGTTTCGACGATGGTCGCCAGCGCCTCGTGCCCCAACAGGTGCGGCAGGAACTTGTCGACGCCCTTGACGGCGTCGATCTCGTTGATCTGTGCGCCGCAAATGCTCGACGTGTGCACATGGGCGAGCACCTGACCATGCTCGAGCCTGTCGGGCAGATTGAACTCGTCGACGATCAGCGGCTTGCCGGATTCGACGAGTATCGCGGCCTTCGCGGTCTTGATGTCCATGGATCGCGCGCCCGGTCACTCGAAATAGATGAATTCGTAGTCGCCGGTGTAGCCGAGCTTGCCGTAGAGCCAGATCCATTCCGAGGTGTGCAGGATGGATTCTGCCGTCAGCGCCCAGCATTCGAGGTTGTGCAGCTCGGTGACGTTCCGGTAGCCCTCGACCATGACGTATTTGTTCTTGCCGACCCGCTCGATCTCCTTGAGCGCGGCCTCGAGCTCGTAGAGCCTGAGATTGTGCAGGGTGCCGAGCGAGATGACGAGGTCGAAGCTGTCGTCGCCATAGGGATAGACGTCCTGGGCGCGATAGTTGAACAGATACGGCTTCACCTGCTCGTGTGCATTGGCAAGACCATGCTTGGAAATGTCGAAGCCGGTGACCTTCAGACCCGGCAGGATCTTCTGCATCTCGTACAACAGAAAACCCTTGCCGCAGCCGACGTCGAGCACGCTCGACCCGTCCTTCAGGCCATAGGTCTCGATCAGCGCCTTGGCGACCGGGGCCCAGCGCCCCTCGATGAAGCGGTAGCCGCCATAACCGAAACGGCGATCGCCGTCCCAGTAATCGGCCTCGTACTCCCGCGCCTTCAGCGAGCAGCCGATCTTGTCGTCGTTCATGCGGCCCATGTAGTCGCGCTTGGTCGCAGTGTGCAGCGGCGTTACGATATTCAGCAGTCGTCCCATTGAGCCCTCGGATTTCATCACGCGCGGAGATTGTCTTGAACCGGCCTGGGGAGCCTCGCACGTGACCTGCGACTGGCCCTAGCATTTGTGGCGAAGACCATCATTGTTTCAGATCAATGATGGGGAAATGCTGCCGCGGCGTCGGTCAAGATCCGGCCCATGAATCGCCAGTGCCGACCAAGCGCCAGGTTCCAGCCGCGGCTGCCGGCGGCCGTGACATGGCGACGCTGGAACGAGATGCGCCGCACGGCGTTCGGCAGCGAGGAGAATCCTGCCATGCCGACCAAGCCGACCATCGCCCGCGTCTGGCGCGGCCGTACCCGCCGCGACCTCGCCGACGCCTACCAGGCCTATCTGCAGGCCGAGGGCATCCCGCCGCTGCGAAAGACCGCGCTCGGCGTGCAGCAATTGCGCGAGGACCGCGACGAGGAGACGTGGTTCACCACCATTTCCTATTGGGCGGACATCGCAGCCATGACGGCTTTCACCAAGGGCGAGCCGACCAAGGTCCATCATCTCGCGCGCGACGCGGAGTTCCTGATCGAGCTGCCGGAGCGCATCGAGATCCACCGCATCCTGATCGACGAGCAGGGCCTGCGGTGAAGGCCTCGCTCATCCGCTTGTCCGTGTCTTGATTCCGCGCTCCGCCGCGCTATACGTTCCCGCCATGATGTTCATCTCCACATTCTTCCCGCTGATCTGAACGGCCGAACGTCGTTCCGGCGCTCCTGCGCCACTCAGATCAAACGGCTACGCGCGCTGCGGTAGCCGAACGGAGAGATGTGCAATGCCCAAGACCGAACAGGTTGGCCTGACGCCCCGTCAGGTCCAGACCTTCATCGACGACGGTTTCGTCAAACTCGAGAATGCCTTCAGCACCGACCTTGCCAAGCAATGCAGGGACGAGCTGTGGGCGGATATCGGCCTGTCGCCGGACGAGCCCGAACATTGGACCCAGCCCGTTGTCCGGGTCGGCGCCAAAGCGACGCCCCCCTTCATTGAAGCCGCGAACACGCCGCGTCTGCACAAGGCCTATGATCAGCTCGCCGGCGAAGGACGCTGGCTTGCGCCCAGGGGCCTCGGAACCTTTCCGATCCGCTTCCCGTCATCGCAATCGCCAGGCGACGATGGCTGGCATGTGGACATGAGCTTTGGCACAGCCCATGCCGACTTCATGGAATGGCGTGCCAATGTGAAGAGCAGCGGCCGTGCGCTGCTGATGCTCTTCCTGTTCTCGGACGTCGGAAACGATGATGCGCCCACGCGAATCCGGAAAGGCTCGCATGCGGCCATCGCGCGGGAGCTACTGCCCCATGGCGAGGCGGGCGCAACGCTCCGGCAACTTGCTGCCGGCGACTGGACGTCGACAAGGGATCGCGAGGTTGAACTTGCGACCGGCAAGCCAGGCACCGTCTATCTGTGCCACCCGTTCCTGGTTCATGCCGCGCAACCCCACCGCGGGAAAGAGCCGCGCTTCATGGCACAGCCTCCGCTGCTGCCGAAGCGCGAATTCGATCCGGCGCTGCCACCTTCGCCGGTTCAGATCGCGATCCGGCGGGCGTGCGGGCTGACGGTCTAGGGGGATGACATCCGGGGCCGCTGGGCGGTCCCGGATGTTGCTGTCGCCTTGTGTCGTTTGCGAAACCGCATCACGCCGGCAGCGGCACGCTCAAAGGCACGGATTTTTCACCGGTGGTCGCTTGACGGACAAGAGCGTGTTCAAAGTTGAAATTCGCAAGTCGTGCGAAGCGGACCGCAATGCAATGCTCATGGGACGAATAGGGTTGGCTTCGCACAGCTTGCGGCGATCGTCGTCGGATTGCCCGCGCACCACGTCCCCGACGTGCTGCTTACGTTGCCGAATGGCATCCTGAAGCTCCGATCTGGTCACGGGAACGATGCTGTTCTCAACGATGAACTCGTTCATGCGAGCTATCGCATCGTCCAGATCGGCTTCAAAGGCTTGATCTTCGCCCGGCTGGCAAGCTTCGGTGTAGGCTCGAACCCCGACATAAATCTCCCAACTGCATTGCACGGCTCCGCGTCCGCTATTGTCGAACCCGGTACTCATGATCCGGTCGCCATCGCGCTCCAGAAAGAAGGACACCCCCGAGGAGAGATCTATACGTCGCGTCGCCTTGCCCTTGTCATTGACGCCATCGACCACCTTTGCGTCGGACCGCTTCGTCAAGGCATCCCACAACGGAGACCACTGTGCCTCCTGGGCATCGGCGGTGAGGGCTGATAGCAGCAGCGCGGCAGCGACACAGATCAAGTCACTGGCTGCGGACCATGTGCGACGCTTAGACATCAAGGGCTTTCCAGCAGACCGTGCGGTGTGGGACGATAGCTGCGCCCGCGGCAAACGCAATCCAGAATTGCGCGACGCAAGTGTGACCCCGACCACCGTCGTCACAGTTTCCCATACACCCGCGCGGCAACCGCCTTCAGGCGCTCGACCGAGCCGGACTGCGGATGCGGCTTGACCGGGGCGAACAGGATCGAAGCCTGGCGGCCGTTCTTCCAGACATGGATGTGGACGGCGTTGCCGTTGCCCTTGGTGCAGGAATGCTCGCCGAAGGCTTCGCGGCCGAGCTCGGGGATCGCCACGTGCGTGCATGGCCCTGCACGCTTCATCATGCCGATGGCGGTATCGCGCGAGGTCGTGATCACCGCGACGGTCATGGTGTTGGCCTCACGATCGAACATCATGCAGCTGCCTGCCCCGGTCCGCTGCACCGTCATCGTGCCGTTGTCGAGAAAGCCGTCGGCATCGGCGGCCGTGAGCCACTCGCAATTGCCGAACCGCTCGCTGCTCCTGCTCACATTGCCGACGGCAACGCGCGCGGCCTCAGTGATCGGCGCGAGCAGCGCATCATCGGCACGCCGGCCGACCGGATAGACGCTGATCTGCAGAATGTAGTCGCCGGACAGGGCGACGACCGAGGCCTCCTGGCGTTCCGCGCCCGCCGCGCTCGTTCCACCCTGGCCCTCGTCGCCGATTCCGGACACTGCGCTCAGCGGCATGCGTTCGCCAAGCGTCTTGACGAAGGTCGCGTACAATTCCCTGGCGCGGTCCTTGTCGGGATTGCGGAACACGGAGAGCATCATCGTGTCGCCGCGCCCGGCCTGGTAGATGCAGCCGCGGCCGTCCTGGTTCGAAATCAGCGACCATTTCAGCGCCGGCATCGCCCGGGCGAGCTCCTGGGCGCTGATGAACGGGCAGGTTTCGGCCGCGCGCGCGGGAAGCACCGGGGCGGCTGCGATGGCAAGGAATAAAACGAAGCGGGAGAATAGATGATCGATCGTGCGCATCGGACGAACTTACTATCGAAACGGTGCGCCCGACGAGATGAAACTGAACAAAAATCCTATTACGCAGCCCCCGGTGCCTTCGCCACCGTCAGGTCCTTCAGGAACTGCTCCATGAGCGGCTTGTTGCCAAACCGGCGATAAGAGCGCTCTGCCTCCAACGAAAATGTCGGTTGGGCCCCTACCAAGCTTGCCATCGTCAGCTGCGCCGCTTCTATATCACCGCGCCGCCCTTGCAGCGCAGCCTGGATGAGCAGGCAGTTGGCATCGCGCGGCGCCCTTACAAGGCATTCGGAGATCACGGTAGCCGACTCATCGCGACGATCAGCGGCGTAAAGAGCCTGGCCATGCACATAGGCGTAATATTCCGGTGCCATGGGATGAAGGCGACGTGCCCGTTCGGCATTGGCAACGGCGTCCGCGTAGTCCCCGAAACGGACTTGTGCTTTTGCCAATGCCATCATGCTATCCGGGTCATTGGGATTCAGTTCGACGGCGCGCTTGGCGGCCTGCAAGCCGCCCGCATAATCGCCCTGCACCGCCAGCCCGAAGCTGATCACCTGATAGCCGAGCGAGAGATTGGGATCGAGGCGCACAGCCTGGCGCGCTTCGCTAAGACCTAGTTCCAGCTCATGCGCTGTCGCCCGACCACTCGACCTCTTGGCCACATCTGCGATGTAAGTGAGGGCCAAGCCCGCACGGGCGACGGCATAGGCCGGGTCCATTTCCAGCGCGCGCTGATAGAGGCCGCGTGCCTCCATAAGTGCTTCCGCATCCTGGACGCCATGCCGGTATCGATGACGGGCCCGCAGGAGAAGATCGTAAGCCTGAAGGTTGTCGGTCGGACGTTGCGCGGCAGCGATGGCTTCACTTCGGCCGATATACGGCGCGAGCTGGGCGACGATTTCCGTGGTCAGCTCGCTTTGTACGGTGAAGACGTCGGCAACCTGCCTGTCGAAGCTGCGCGACCAAAGGTGCGCGCCCGATTTCACGTCGATCAGCTGCGCCGAGACGCGAAGCCGGTCCCCCTCGCGGCGCGCGCTGCCTTCCACCACGTAGGAAACGCCCAGCTTTGCCCCGAGCTTGCGCATATCGCTGTCTTGCCCGCGCACGGCATAGGTGGAGTCGCGCGCGATGATCTGAAGCTCGGAATTCCTTGCGAGCGCCGTGGTCACATCCTCGGTCAGCCCGTCTGCAAAGTACGACTGGTCCCCGCCCATGGTCGCAAAGGGCATGACCGCAACTGACGGGCGCGGGTCGGCGCGGGTCTGGTCGAAAGATAGCGCGGCCGGGAGCCGGCTGACCATCGCCGCCAGGGAAAGCGGTTGGATTTGGGTGCCGATGAGGACAAGGGCTACGGCGGCGACGCCATACGACCAGCGCGCAGCGGTACCGCGTAGAACGCGCGGGACTTTTCGCCAGCGAGACCACGAGGATTGCGCGCGTCGGACCCGGTAGACGTTAAGACGGTCGGGAATGTTTTTGGCGCGCCTGCGGCCCACACGCGCGAACACATCGCCGCGATTGCGGTCTGCGGCCATGACGACAGCGCCGCTAACAAAGATGCTGCCGGGATCGGCCATCGTCTCGAGCCGTGTGGCGACATTGACGCCGTCGCCGTACATATCGCCATTGTCCTCGATGACATCACCGAGGTTGATGCCTATGCGCAGCTCAAACGGGGCGTTGTCGAACCCTTGCTGGATGGCAGAGCCCGCATCAACGGCTTCGTTGACGCTGGGAAACATCGCCAGAAACCCGTCCCCGGTCTTCTTGAAGATGCGTCCACCATGCTGCGCGACTGTGGGCTCGATCAGATTGTCGAAGACCGTGCGCAGCTCTTTATAGGTGGAGGCCTCGTTTTCGGCCATCATCAGGCTGTAGCTGACGATGTCGGCGGCCATGATCGCGGCGAGCTTGCGTTCCATCAACGGTTTCCCTGTACAGGGGGCCAGGCACAACTGGCATTGCGGACATTCTACGCCAGCTTGAAATTAAACCTTCCAACCCGCATGCGGTTATCAACACAGCTCATATATTCGTGAGTAATGAGATCCGTCCGGCGGCGCGCAAGCAGCACCACTCCGCTCATATGGCTGATCCTGAGTTGCCCTGCGGGTTCCCATATGGCAACGGTGAGGCCGGCGCTGGGTCAGCGGGCCGTCGTCACCGCCCCTGATATTCGGCCCAGCAATCCGTCGTTTCATAAACGCGGACCGCCCACAGCTGCGGCAGGCTGGGCTTCAAGCGGCCCCAGATCCAGACCGCGATATTCTCGGCGGTCGGATTCGCGAGGCCGTCGACCTCGTTCAGGCACTGGTGGTCCAGCGCCGCCATGATGCCGGCGAAGCTTGCTTCGATATCGAAGAAATCAGCGACGAAGCCGGTGTGCGGGTCGACCGGCCCATCCAGCTGGACCTCGACCCGATAGGAATGACCATGCAGCCGGCTGCACCGGTGAGTCTCGGGCACGTTTGGCAGCCGATGCGCCGCCTCAAACTTGAACGCCTGCGATATCCTCATCCAGCTCCCCACACGGCATGGCCATCCGGTCTCGGGCCGGTCTGGCGACCAGATGCTGTCCTGTCCTGACCTTTCGGCAAAGAATGGCGCGCCCGGAACGATTCGAACGTCCGACCCTCAGATTCGTAGTCTGATGCTCTATCCAGCTGAGCTACGGGCGCGTGTTTCGCAAACAGCGCGGGCGGGGCCCGCAAGCAGCCCCCGGCAGAGCCGGAGGGGGTGCGAAAGAGCGCTCTGACTAGCCGCTCTTGTCCCGATTGGCAAGGTCCGGCTCGCCGGTATTTTGGGGCATTTCCGCACTTCTCTTCGTCATTCCGGGGCGCGACGAAGTCGCGAGCCCGGAATCCATAACCACCAGCCGGGGTTATGGATTCCGGGCCCGACCCTTCGGGTCGTCCCGGAATGACGGAAGGAATGGCGATGGCCCAGCTCGTTTCAGTCGGCCGCTGGCCTAGCCTTAAGCCCTCTGGCGCTCGTTGCGGATGGAGAGCAGTTCCACGGGACGGTCGGGGATGACGATGCGGAACGTGGCGCCGATGGTGCCCTCGACCAAGTGGATCTCGCCGCCATGGGCGCGGACCAGCTCGGCGGCGATGGCGAGGCCAAGGCCGCTGCCGCCGGGGCGGCCCGAGGTCTGGAAGGCCTCGAACAGGCGCTCCCGGGTCTTCGGGGGAACGCCGGGGCCGGTGTCGGAGACCTCGAGAATGGCGACGGCGCCTTCGCGCTTTCCGGTGATCCGGATCTGCTGCACGCGCCCCTCACCCGCCGCATGGCTTTCGAGCGCCTGGGCGGCGTTGCGGACGAGGTTGAGCAAGACCCGGAACAGCTGGTCGGGATCGGCGTCGACCGCGAGCCCGCGCTCGATCGCGGCGACCCAGGCGATCGAGGCGTCGTTGGCGAGCCCCGCGGTCTCCCGCACCTCCATCACAACAGGCTCGATCAGGATCATGCGGCGGTCGGGTGCGGCCTCCTGGGCGCGGCCGTAGGACAATGTCGACTGGCAGAAGGCGATGGCGCGCTCGAGCGAGCGCACGAGCTTGGGCGCAAAGCGCTGCACGCGCGGATCCGGCACGCTGGCGAGCTGATCCGACAGCAGCTGGGCCGAGGCGAGCAGATTGCGCAGATCGTGGTTGATCTTGGAGACCGCGAGGCCGAGGGCAGCGAGCCGGCTCTTCTGATTCAGCATCGACATCAGGTCGCGCTGCATGTCGGACAATTCGCGCTCGGCGACCCCGATCTCGTCGCTGCGCTGGCTCGGCACGATGATGCCGGCCGAGCTCTCGGGATTCTCGTGGAAGCCGACCAGGCTCGCGGTCAGCCGCCGCATCGGGCGCACGAAGAGATAATGAAGCGCGAGATAGACGAGGCCCGCGGTCAGCACCGCGATGATCAACGCGACCACGACGAGGTTGCGGGAGAAGCGGTACATCTGCTTCCGCAGCGGCAGCTCATCGGTGACGATCTCGATGAACTGTGCATTGCCGACCCCGGGGCCGACGATGCGGATGGCCTGGTTGCCGGTTTCCAGCATCATCCGGAACGAGCCGGTGATCGCCTCCCAAGCCGTCATGTCGCGCAGGTCGATGTCGTGCTCGATGGCGGCGGGAATGTTGTCGCTGGCGAGCAGCCGGCGCTGCTGGCCCATCTTAATTGCGACGGCGCGGGCATTGATGCTCTTCAGGATCTGCCGCGACAGCGAATCGGGGACCATGCCGAGCGGCGCCGCATCCAGCACCAGCGCCGCGGTGTTGGCCGCCGCGACGCGATCATTCAGCCGGTTGACCCAAAAATTCGCGATGGCTGGCACGTAGAGCAGCACCGCGGCGATCATCACCAAGGGAATGGTGAGCAGCAGCAGCTTGCCGGACAACCCGAGCCCGCGCGAGCCGCGGGGCCGCGTCGCCGGCTGGTCTGGCTGATCCAGATCCTGGATCGGCTGGCGATCTGTGGCTGGCACGAAACTCGCCCCTGTTGGCCTTGGCTGATGGAGGATGCGACCCGACCGATGTCCGGTCAAATTACGGATCGCTAATCTGCCGAGGTGTGATGTAAGCGCTGATAGCGCGAGTCGCCACCTCAAGGGTTAAAAACGCCGCGCAAACAGCGATATTCACCACAATCGCGCGCTTGTGCGGCGTTGACGAAGACAAGGCGCTCCCTTATAAGCCGCGCGAATTGTCCGCGATGACCCGGTGCGACACCGGGAGCGGCTCTCTTGGGGCCGAAAAAGGGCCCGTTTTGGGCCGCATCTTCCGGACTTTACCATCAATTCTACAGGCAAATTGCCCGGTCAGCGGAGAAAAACCCGTGAAGCGGACTTATCAACCCAGCAAACTGGTGCGCAAGCGCCGTCACGGCTTCCGCGCCCGTCTCGCCACTGCCGGCGGCCGCAAGGTTCTCGCCGCCCGCCGCGCCCGCGGCCGCAAGCGTCTGAGCGCCTGAGCCGGACCCCCTTTTTGGGATTTCATCATGGATCGGCTGAGGCAGCGGGCGGATTTCCTCGCCGTTGCCAATGGCGCGCGGGTGAATAGTCCCGCGTTCGTCCTGCAAAGCCGCCGCCGCGATGATTCCGGCCCTGTCAGGATCGGCTTCACCGTCACCAAGAAGAACGGCAACGCCCCCGAGCGCAATCGCATCCGGCGCCGGTTGCGCGAACTGGTGAAGCGGCTCGATCCGACATCGATGCAGCCCCACCATGATTATGTCCTGGTCGGACGAAAGGACGCGCTCTCGCGCGACTTCGCCACCATGCTCGACGATCTGCGCATAGCGTTCACGAAGCCCGCGCGGCATACGGCCAAAGCGCGCGGCCACAGGCCGGGTCACGTCGCAGCGACCAGCCGCAAACCGGATTGATGACGAGACAATCGAGATGACCGACAATCGCAATACCATCCTCGCCGTCATTCTGTCCGGCCTGGTGCTGATCGCCTGGCAGTACTTCTACAATGTGCCGCAGATGGAGAAGCAGCGCGCCCAGCAGCAGGCGCAGTCCGAGCTCCAGAAGGGCAGCACGCCGCAGCCGGGCGCGTCCCCGACGCCGGGCAGCGCGCCGCAGCCCGGCGCGGCCCAGCCGTCGACGCCGGCCGCGAGCCCGCCCCAAGCGGTCGTTTCGCGCGAGACTGCCATTGCAGCGAGCCCGCGCGTCAAGATCGAGACGCCGCGGATCGCCGGCAGCATCTCGCTGAAGGGCGGCCGCATCGACGACATCGCGCTGGTGCAATATCGCGAGACGGTCGATCCGAAATCGCCGCCGATCGTCCTCTATTCGCCGTCGGGCACGGCGGAGCCCTATTACGCCGAGTTCGGCTGGGTTGCAGCGACGGGCGTGACGGCAAAGATGCCGGATGCCCAGACCGTCTGGCAGCAGGAGGGCAGCGGCAGCCTGACGCCGTCGACGCCCGTGGTGCTGAAATGGGACAATGGCGACGGCCTGACTTTCCGCCGCACCATCGCCGTCGACGACCATTATCTCTTCACCATCAAGGACGAGGTGAGCAATGTCGGCAACGCGCCCGTCACGCTCTATCCGTTCGCGCTGATCTCGCGCCACGGCGCGCCGCATGTCTCCGGCTACTATATCCTGCATGAGGGCCTGATCGGCTATCTCGGCGAACACAGGCTGCAGGAATATGCCTACAGCAAGATCGACGAAGCCAAGCAGGTGAACTTCAAGGCCACCAATGGCTGGCTCGGCATCACCGACAAATACTGGGCCTCCGCGCTGCTGCCGGATACCAACGCCCAGCTCCAGGCGCGCTTCTCGTCCAACCCGGTCGGCAAGGTCCATACCTACCAGACCGACTATCTGCTCGACCCCGTCACAGTCGCGATCGGCGGCACCGCGACGGCCAACGCGCGGCTGTTCGCAGGCGCCAAGGAAGCCGGCGTGGTCGGCATCAACTTCCCGCTCGCAGGCCTCGGCGGCTACAACAAGGCGCTCGGCCTCAACCAGTTCGACCTGCTGATCGACTGGGGCTGGTTCTACTTCCTCACCAAGCCGATGTTCCTCGGCCTCGACTTCTTCTTCCGCTTCTTCGGCAATTTCGGCGTCTCGATCTTGCTCGTCACGGTGATCGTGAAGCTGTTGTTCTTCCCGCTGGCGAACAAGTCCTACGCCTCGATGGCGAAGATGAAGTCGATCCAGCCGCAGCTGCTGGCACTGAAGGAGCGCTATCCCGACGACAAGGTGAAGCAGCAGCAGGAGATGATGGAGATCTACCGCAAGGAGAAGATCAATCCGGTCGCCGGCTGTCTGCCCGTGCTGATCCAGATTCCGGTGTTCTTCGCGCTCTACAAGGTGCTGTTCGTCACCATCGAGATGCGGCACGCGCCGTTCTTCGGCTGGATCAAGGACCTCTCCGCGCCGGACCCGACCAATCTCTTCAACCTGTTCGGGCTGCTCCCGTTCGATCCGACCACGATTCCGGTGTTCGGCTATTACCTCGCGCTCGGCATCTGGCCGATCATCATGGGCATCACGATGTGGATCCAGATGAAGCTGAATCCGACGCCGCCGGATCCGACCCAGCAGATCATCTTCAACTGGATGCCGCTGATCTTCACCTTCATGCTGGCGGGATTCCCGGCGGGCCTCGTGATCTACTGGGCCTGGAACAACCTGCTCTCGGTGGTCCAGCAGGGCTACATCATGCGCCGCAACGGCGTGAAGGTGGAATTACTCGACAATCTCAAGGCGACGTTCGCGAGGAAGGCGACGTAAGCGTCGTCATTGCGAGGAGCCCTTGTGACGAAGCAATCCAGGGTCCCTCGGCGGATACATTTCTGGATTGCTTCGCTTCGCTCGCAATGACGCAAGGAAACAGCGAGGCTTCGCATGACCGACGACAAAGATGCGAAGCTGATCGAGGCCGGGCGAAAACTGTTCGCTCGTGACTGGCAGTTCATCTGGGCCTCCCCTTCGATCGAAACGCTGCCGCCGATGGCGGGGCTGGAGATCGCCTTTGCCGGGCGCTCCAATGTCGGCAAGTCGAGCCTGATCAACGCGCTCACGGGCCGCAACGCGCTGGCGCGCACCTCGCATACGCCGGGCCGCACCCAGGAGCTGATCTTCTTCGAGGTCCCCGGCAAGAACGACCTGCGCCTCGTCGACATGCCCGGCTACGGCTATGCCAAGGCGCCGAAGAGCCAGGTCGCGTCCTGGACCGAGCTGATCCACAAATTCCTGCTGGGACGCGCCAGTCTCGCGCGCGTCTACGTGCTGATCGATGCGCGGCACGGGATCAAGGATGTCGATCTCGAGGTGCTGAAGACGCTCGACCGCTCCGCCGTCAGCTACCAGATCGTGCTGACCAAGGCCGACCAGGTGAAAGTCGCCGAGCTGCAAGCACGCATCGCCGAGACCGAGGCCGTGCTCGCCAAGCATCCGGCCGCGTTCCCGACCGTGCTCGCGACCTCGTCGCGCAGCGCGACCGGCATGGCCGAGCTTCGCGCCGCGATGGCGAAGCTCCTGGAAGAGCGGGCCTCGTGATGGCAGCGCACCGCCTGCTGATCGGGCTTGCCGGCTTGATGGGCGCCGCCGGCGTCGCGCTGGCCGCCGCGTCCGCCCATGGTGCCGACGCGAGCCGTCTTGCCTCCGCCAGCGCCATGCTGCTGTTTCATGCAAGTGCCATACTTGCGACCATCGCCTTGCTCACGCGCGGCCTTCTGCACGGCGGAATTGGAATCGTGGCGACGTTCGGCTTCGCGATCGGTGCCGCGCTGTTCGCAGGCGACCTCACCTTGCGGCAGTATGCCGGGCACGCGCTGTTTCCGATGGCGGCGCCGACGGGCGGGATGGTGATGATTGCGAGCTGGCTGGCGGTAAGCGTGGCGGCGGTGGCGGCGAAGCGCTGAATCCGTAGCCCGGATGGAGCGAAGCGCAATCCGGGGCCGGTGTCTGCGGCGACGAATCCCGGATTACGCTGCGCTCCATCCGGGCTACATAGCTGCCACACCTTTGCGCTGTCCCCGCCAATCGGATAGAACGCGCACCATTCGACCCGCCAGCGAGACCCGCGACATGACCGACATCTCTCCGCTCGACCAGGCCCGCATCCTGTCCGAAGCGCTGCCGCACATGCAGCAATATGACGAGGAAACCATCGTCATCAAATATGGCGGCCATGCCATGGGCGACGAGGAGACCGCGAAGAACTTTGCCCGCGACATCGTGCTCTTGGAGCAGACCGCGATCAATCCGGTGGTGGTGCATGGCGGCGGGCCGCAGATCGCGACCATGCTCAAGCGTCTTGGGATCGTCTCGGAATTCGCCGCGGGCCTGCGCATCACCGATGCCGCGACCATCGAGATCGTCGAGATGGTGCTCGCCGGCTCCGTCAACAAGCAGATCGTCGGCTACATCAACGAGGCCGGCGGCAAGGCGGTGGGCCTGTCGGGCAAGGACGGCAACATGGTGAAGGCGACCAAGACGACGCGCACCATCGTCGATCCCGACTCGAACATCGAGAAGGCGATCGATCTCGGCTTCGTCGGCGACCCCGAGAAGGTCGACCTCACTTTGCTCAACCAGCTGATCGGCTACGAGCTGATCCCGGTGCTGGCGCCGCTCGCAACCTCGAAAGAGGGCCAGACGCTGAACATCAACGCCGACACCTTTGCAGGGGCCGTCGCCGGCGCGCTGAAAGCCAAGCGCCTGCTGCTGCTCACCGACGTGCCCGGCGTGCTCGACAAGTCGAAGAAGCTGATCCCGCAATTGTCGGTGAAGGACGCGCGAAAACTGATCGCCGACGGAACCATCTCCGGCGGCATGATCCCGAAGGTCGAGACCTGCATCTACGCGCTGGAGCAGGGCGTCGAGGGCGTCGTCATCATCGACGGCAAGATGCAGCACGCGGTGCTGCTCGAGCTCTTCACCAACCAGGGCACGGGCACGCTGATCCACAAGTGATGCGGGAACGCGAGCAGCGGAAGAAGGTCGTCATGCCCGGGCTTGTCCCGGGCATCCACGACCTTTCTTCTCGCGGCAAAGACGTGGATGGCCGGGTCAAGCCCGGCCATGACGATTTGAGAGAGCGTCATCCACGCCGCTCCCCCCTCACCCGCTTCCTGATGACGCTGCCTGCCGCAACTGTCTCCTTCTTCTTCTCCTCGGCGCCGGCGATCGCCGACCTCAAGATCTGCAACCGCATGTCCTATGTGGTCGAGGCCGCGATCGGCATCGACGACAAGGCGGCCACCGCGACGCGCGGCTGGTTCAGGATCGATCCCGCCGCCTGCCGCGTGGTGGTCCAGGGCACGCTGACCGCCGACCGCATCCTGCTCAACGCGCGCGCGCTCGGCGTCTACGGCGCGTCCCCGATCCCGCAAAGCGGCAACGACATGCTGTGCGTCGCGCAGGACAATTTCGTCATCGCGGCGGCCAGGCAGTGCCGCAGCGGCCAGACGCAGGTTCCCTTCACACAGGTGACGCCGACGCAAAGCCCGGACGGCAACCTCGTCGCTTATCTCGCCGAGGATTCCGAATATGACGACGAGCAGGCGCGCCTCGCCGGCATCCAGCGGCTCCTGGTGATCGCAGGCTACGACGCCGCGCCGATCGATGGCGTCGACGGGCCGAAGACGCAGAGCGCGCTGGCCGCATTCCTGAAGAGCCGGGGCTTGTCGTCCGACATCGTGGGCTCGCAGAACTTCTTCAAGACCATGGTCGATGCCGTGCAGACGCCGTCCGCGACCGGCCTCACCTGGTGCAACGACACGCCGCACAAGGTGATGGCGGCGATCGCGACCGACGACGGCAAGGCGGTGACCAGCCGCGGCTGGTATCGCATCGATCCCAAGACCTGCCTGCACCCCGATGTATCAGGCCAGCCGAAGCAGATCTTCAGCTTCGCGGAAGCGGTCGACGCCGACAACCGAATCGTCAAGCTTAAGGACAAGCCGCTGAATTGGGGCGGCGACAGGCAGCTCTGCACACGCGAGACCAAGTTCGAGACCAGCGAGCAGACCGATTGCGGCGCGCGCGGCTTTGCGCCAACGGGCTTCGGCGCGGTAGACATGTCGAGCGGGGGCAAGACGCTGCGCTTTGCCGTGCCGTGAGATTGGCGCAATGATCAGCACGCAAGCATCCACAAGCTCCGCCGTCGTCCCCGCGAAGGCGGGGACCCATAACCCCAGGGAGTGGTTGCGGAGGGAAGCTGGTCACCCCGAGTCTTCGCAAAACTCCTCCCTGGGGTTATGGGTCCCGGGCTCGCGCTTCGCGCGCCCCGGGACGACAAGTTGAGAATGCCGATATGACCTTCCCCCGCAGCTTCAACCATGTCGACACCTGGGTGTTCGACCTCGACAACACGCTCTATCCGCATCACGTCAATCTGTGGCAGCAGGTCGATGCGCGGATCGGGGAGTTCGTCTGCAACTGGCTGAATGTCGGCCCGGAGGAAGCGCGGGCGATCCAGAAAGACTATTATCGCCGCTTCGGCACCACGATGCGCGGCATGATGACCCTGCACGGCGTCTCCGCCGACGACTACCTCGCCTATGTCCACAAGATCGACCACTCTCCGCTGGAGCCGAATCCGGCGCTTGGCGCGGCCATCGCAAAGCTGCCGGGCCGCAAGCTGATCCTCACCAACGGCTCGGTCGACCATGTCGATGCCGTGCTGGCGCGGCTCGGCTTCGCCGGCCATTTCGACGGCGTGTTCGACATCATCGCCGCCGAGTTCGAACCGAAGCCGGCGGAGCAGACCTATCGCAAGTTCCTCGGCCAGCATGCGGTCGATCCGACCCGCGCCGCCATGTTCGAGGACCTCGCCCGCAACCTCACCGTCCCCTACCGGCTCGGCATGACCACCGTGTTGGTGGTGCCCGACGGCACCAAGGAGGTGGTGCGCGAGGACTGGGAGCTGGAAGGCCGCGACGCCGCCCATGTCGACCACGTCACGGATGATCTGGCGGGGTTTTTGGCAAAGTTGTCGGGGTGATTTCGTAGCCTGGATGGAGCGCAGCGTAATCCGGGGCTGGCGTAGCTGCGGAGAGACTGTCCCGGATTGCGCTTCGCTCCATCCGGGCTACGGGTCTTCCCGGGTGGTGATCCAGAACGCAGCCTTGACTCCGCTCCGCCAAATCCCGAAAAAGCGCTCCAATTCTCGCGAACCACGCGCTTCCCAGAGGAAATCACGATGTCCCTTGCAGCCCTCGAATCCACCATCAACAGCGCCTTCGAGGCGCGTGACGGCATCTCGACCACGACCAAGGGCGAGGTGCGCGAGGCCGTCGACCAGTCGCTGGAGATCCTGGACAAGGGCGAGGCGCGCGTTGCCGAGCGCGGCAGCGACGGCAAGTGGAAGGTCAATCAATGGCTGAAGAAGGCCGTGCTGCTGTCGTTCCGCCTCAACGACATGGACGTCATTGGCGGCGGCCCCGGCAAGGCAAGCTGGTGGGACAAGGTGCCCTCGAAGTTCGAAGGCTGGGGCCCGAACCGCTTCCGCGATGCCGGTTTTCGCGCGGTGCCCGGCGCGATCGTCCGCCGCTCGGCCTTCATCGCCAAGAACGTCGTCTTGATGCCGTCCTTCGTCAATCTCGGCGCCTATGTCGATGAGAGCACGATGGTCGACACCTGGGCCACCGTCGGCTCCTGCGCACAGATCGGCAAGCGCGTGCACATCTCGGGCGGCGCCGGCATCGGCGGCGTGCTCGAGCCGCTGCAGGCCGAGCCGGTCATCATCGAGGACGATTGCTTCATCGGCGCGCGCTCGGAAGTCGCCGAAGGTGTGATCGTGCGCAAGGGCGCGGTGCTGGCGATGGGCGTGTTCCTGGGAGCCTCGACCAAGATCGTCGACCGCGAGACCGGCGAGGTCTTCATGGGCGAGGTGCCGGAATATTCCGTCGTGGTGCCCGGCGCGCTGCCCGGCAAGCCGATGAAGAACGGCCAGATCGGCCCGAGCACCGCTTGCGCCGTGATCGTCAAGCGCGTCGACGAGCGCACGCGGTCGAAGACCAGCATCAACGAGCTGCTGCGGGATTGATGCAAGGCGAGTAGCGAATGGCCAGTGGCGAATAGGGCGCCAATCCTACTTGCCATTCACCATTCACCATTCGCTGCCAGGATCGAACCCACCCTCCCTCCATCGCGACCAATTTCCGGGCGGCCATTCCGCCCGGAGCCACTCGCATGGACTGGATCTGGTACCTATTCCGCTTCGACGGCCGCATCAATCGCGCCCTGCTGTGGCAGGCGCTGCTGATCGTTGCGCTGCTGGCAGGCTTGCTGGAGGTGATCGGTCAGATCATTCATCTGCCCAATGCCGACGGATCGTTGAAGCTCTCGCTCAAGCTCGATTTCGGCCTTGGCGATCTGTTCAAGCTGGCCGATCCCCGGGAACACCCTTCACTCGCGTCTACCGACCGCGCGCCCCTGATCCTGAGGGCATTCGGCATGTCGCTGTTCCTGTGGGTCTATCTGGCAACGGCGATCAAGCGGCTGCACGACCGTGACAGGAGCGGCTGGTGGCTCGTTCCGTTTTTCCTCGTGCCCGGCCTGTTCAACCAGTTCTCGGACCTGCTCCCCGACACCAGCGTGATGCTTCTTTTCAACCTCGCCGCTTCGATGCTGTGGCTGTGGGGTCTCGTCGAGATGCTCTGCGTGCCCGGCACTGTCGGCGATAACCGGTTCGGGCCTGATCCGCTGGCCGGGATCGCGTATGAGTCCACGCCCGCCTCGCCGCCTGCGAAGAGCTGGGACCAGGGCCGCGAGATCGAAATTGTTCCGCCCAGCGCTAGCCCACCCGGCGGCATGCATGCTAAGCGGGGCGCATGACCGATGCCCTCTCGATCGCCCGCGACCTCATCCGTTGCCCCTCAGTCACTCCGGCCGATGCCGGCGCGCTCGGGGTGCTCGAAAAAATCCTGGGCGCTGCCGGTTTCACCTGTCACCGCGTGACCTTCAGCGAGGAAGGCACCGCCGACGTCGACAATCTCTACGCTCGGATCGGCACCGACGGTCCGCACATCACCTTCGCAGGCCACACCGATGTGGTACCGCCCGGCGACGAGAGCGCCTGGAGCGTCGGCGCGTTCTCCGGAGAGGTGAAGGACGGCGTGCTGCATGGCCGCGGCGCGGTCGACATGAAAGGCGGCATCGCCTGCTCGGTCGCCGCGGTGCTGGAGCATCTCGCCGCCAACGGCGGCAAGCCGCGCAGCGACGGAAAGGGCTCGATCTCGTTCCTGATCACCGGCGACGAGGAAGACGTCTCGATCAACGGCACCATCAAGCTGCTGAAATGGGTCGCCGAGCGCGGCGAGAAATTCGACCATTGCGTGCTCGGCGAGCCTTCCAACGTCGAGACGCTCGGCGACACCATCAAGATCGGCCGGCGCGGCTCGCAATCCGGCACGCTCGTCGTCGACGGCGTGCAGGGCCACGTCGCCTATCCGCACCGCGCCTCCAATCCGGTGCCTGATATCTCGCGGCTGATCGTCGCGATCTCCGACGAGCCGCTCGACCATGGCAGCGCGCAATTCCAGGCGTCCAATCTCGAATTCGTCTCGGTCGACGTCGGCAACAAGGCCTTCAACGTCATCCCCGGCGAGGCCCGCGCAAGATTCAACATCCGCTACAACGACAACCACACCCAGGCGAGCTTGCGCGAATTGGTGGAGACACGCCTCGCCAAAGCCTGCGGCAACCGCATCAAGGCCCGCATCGTCTGGGAGCCCTCCAACTCGAACGTGTTCGTGACCAAGCCGGGGCCGTTCACCGATCTCGCGGTCTCCGCGATCGAGGAGGTGACGGGGCGCAAGCCCGAGCTCTCGACCTCAGGCGGCACGTCGGATGCGCGATTCATCTCCTTCTATTGCCCCGTGATCGAGTTCGGCCTGGTCGGGCAGACCATGCACCAGATCGACGAGCGCGTGCCGGTGGCGGATCTGGAGAGGCTGACGAAAGTGTATCGCGGGATTTTGGCGCGGTATTTTGCTTGAGGCAGTGTTGCCTCCACAAACACGACCGTCATCGCCCGGCTTGACCGGGCGATCCAGTATTCCAGAGACGGCAGTGATTGAGCCGAGAGGCCGCGGCGTACTGGATGCCCCGGTCAAGCCGGGGCATGACACCGAGGTTTGGCGAGAGCGTGCCCGCTCTCTGCGCCGCTCGCCTAATAATCCACCTTCATCAAATACAGCCCCTCGGGCGGGGCGACGATGCCGCAGGCGGCGCGGTTGCGGGCTTTGAGTGCGGCGGAGAGATCGTCGGCGGTCCAGCGGCCCTCGCCGACCCAGACCAGGGATCCCACCATCGAGCGCACCTGGCTGTGCAGGAACGAGCGCGCCGAGGTGATGACGTTGATCTCGCGGCCATCGCGGATCACGTCGAGCTGGTCGAGCGTCTTCTCCGGCGATTTGGCCTGGCACTCGGTGTCGCGAAAGGTGGTGAAATCGTGCTTGCCGAGCAGGCGCTGCGCCGCCGCGTGCATTGCGTCGGCATCGAGCTTGCGCGGCACGCGCCAGGCGTGGCCGACATCGAGCGCGAGATTGGCGCGAGTGTTGACGATGCGATAGCGGTAGTGGCGCTTGACCGCCGAGAAGCGCGCCTCGAAATCGTCGGGCACGATCTCGGCCTCGAGCACCGCGATCGGATGCGGGCGCAGATGCGCGTTGAGCCCGTCGCGAAAACGGCCCGGCGGAAACTGCTTGTCGACGTCGACATGGGCGACCTGGCCGCGTGCATGCACGCCGGCGTCGGTGCGGCCGGCACCGTGCACGCGCAGATCCGAACCAGTCATCGCCTTCACCGCGGCTTGCAGCGCGCCCTGCACCGATGGCAGCGTGTCCTGCACCTGCCAGCCGAAGAACGGCGCGCCGTCATATTCGATGGTGAGCTTGTAGCGGGGCATCGTGTCCAGTTTCGTCGTCATTGCCCGCCTTGTGCGCTGTTGCGCACTGGGGCGGGCAACCCAGTACTCCGCAGCTTATCCGATTGACCGAGAAGCCTCGGCGTACTGGATACCCCGCCTTCGCGGGGTATGACAGTGTCAGGTGAATTTGGATCCCGCCTTTAACGGCACGCCGCGCAGGAAGTCCGCGGCCTGCATGCGGGCCTTGCCCTCGCGCTGCAGCTCGATGATGCGGATGGCGCCGTCGCCGCAGGCGACGGTAAGCTGATCGTCGAGCACGTCGCCAGGCGCGCCGGCGCCTTGCGCCAATTCGCAGCGCAGGATTTTGACGCGGGCATCATCAAGCTCGCTCCAGGCGCCGGGGAACGGCGAGAGGCCATGGACGTGGCGCAGCACTGCGCGCGCCGGCTTTGTCCAGTCGATCCGCGCCTCCGCCTTCTCGATCTTGGCGGCATAGGTGGCGCCGTCCTCGCTCTGCGCCTTGAGCTGGAGCCCGCCGCGTTCGAGCGCGGCCATCGCGCGCACCATCAGGTCGGCCCCCAACCGGGACAGGCGATCGTGCAGGTCGAGCGCGGTCATGCCGTCGGTGATCGCGATGCGCTCGGCCATGGCGACGTCGCCGGTATCGAGGCCGACATCCATCTTCATCACCATCACGCCGCTCTCGGCGTCACCTGCCATGATGGCGCGGTTGATCGGCGCAGCGCCGCGCCAGCGCGGCAACAGCGAGGCATGCAGATTGTAGCAGCCGAGTTTTGGCGCATCGAGGATCGCCTGCGGCAGGATCATGCCGTAGGCGACGACAACGGCCGCGTCGACATCGAACGCGCGGAACTCCGCCAGCGCCTGCTCGGACTTCAGCGTCTTCGGCGTCAGCACGGGAATGCCGAGCTTTCGCGCGGCCTCCTCGACCGGCGTCGGCTGCAATTGCAGGCCGCGCCGGCCGCCCGGCTTGGGCGCGCGGGTGTAGACCGCCGCGATCTCGTGCCCATGCGCGACCAGCTCGAGCAGCGTCGGCACGGAGAAATCGGGCGTGCCCATGAAGATGAGGCGAAGGGGCATTTGACGAGACAATCCTTGAAACGAGCAAGGTACTCGTCATGGCCGGGCTTGTCCCGGCCATCCACGTTCGTCCTGCTCGCGGCGGCAAAGAACGTGGATGCCCGGGACAAGCCCGGGCATGACGGCGGAGGAATTATCACTCCGCCGCGCGCTTGGCGGCTTTCTCGAACTTCTTCATGACGCGGTCGCGCTTGAGCTTGGACAGATAGTCGACGAACAGCACACCGTTGAGATGGTCGATCTCGTGCTGGATGCAGGTGGCGTAGAGGCCTTCGGCATCCTCCTCGTGCACCTTACCGTCGAGATCGGTGAAGCGCACGCGCACTTTCGCGGGACGCTCGACCTCCTCGTAATATTCGGGGATCGAGAGGCAGCCCTCCTCGTAGACCGACAGTTCCTCGGACGAGGCGATGATCTCTGGATTGATGAAGACGCGCGGCAGCGGCTTGGTCTCGCCGTTCTCATCGCGCTTGGCGAGGTCCATGGTGATCAGGCGCAGCGGCTGCGCGACCTGGATCGCCGCCAGCCCGATGCCGGGCGCGTCGTACATGGTCTCGAACATGTCGTCGGCAAGCTTGCGGATCTCCGCCGTGACCTTCTCGATCGGCTTGGAGACCAGGCGCAGCTGCTTGTCGGGCAGGATGATGATTTCTCTGAGGGCCATGGCCGCGATTTAAGCCGCGCGCCGGATGCGGTCAATGCGGCCCGGAACCCGTTAACCCCTCGCTAACCATAAAACTTCACCTTTCATTAACCATGAAAATTAGGGGCCGGTTAACCCAGAATGTTCCCTCTTCGTTCGCGAGAGCGCAGCGAATCGGCTACAAGGCGGCATGAACGAGATCATTGTCATGCTGGGCGACTGGCCGGTGCGCATCGTCGATGCGCTGATCGGCTTCGGTGCGCTCGTCCTCATCCTGCTGGTTGTGATTGCGGTCGTGATCGCGCGCTCGGGGCGGCGTGGCGCGGAACTCGCCATGGCGAACGCGATCCGGGCCGACGAGCTCGAGGAGCGGCTCGCCCAGGTGCTGCACGCCCAGAGCGAGGCCTCGGGGCGGGTCGACGCCATGACCCAGGCGCTGGCGGGACGCCAGGCCGAGATGGCGCGCGCGGTCAACGAGCGGCTTGATTCGGTGACGCATCGAGTCGGCCAGTCCATGGAACATTCGACCCGCAACACCATGGAGAGCCTGCGCGCGCTGCATGAACGGCTCGGCATCATCGACAACGCGCACAAGAACCTCACCGACCTCACCACGCAGGTGACCACTCTGCGCGACGTACTCGCCAACAAGCAGTCGCGCGGCGCCTTCGGCCAGGCGCGGATGGAGGCAATCGTCCAGGACGGTCTGCCCAAGGGCTCCTACGAGTTCCAGTTCACGCTCTCGACCGGCAAGCGGCCGGACTGCGTCGTGTTCCTGCCCGATCAGCGCCCGCTGTGCATCGACGCGAAGTTTCCGCTGGAGGCGATGACGGCGCTGCACGACGCCCGCACCGACGAGGAGCGGCGCGTTGCCACGCAGCGGCTGCGCGGCGACGTGATGAAGCATGTCAGCGACATCGCGGAAAAATACCTCGTCACCGGCGAGACCCAGGAGATGGCGCTGATGTTCGTGCCGTCGGAATCGGTCTATGCCGAGATCCATGACAGCTTCGACGACGTGATCCAGAAGGCCTATCGCGCCCGCGTCGTGCTGGTGTCGCCGTCGCTGCTGATGCTCGCGATCCAGGTGATGCAGCAGATCATGAAAGACGCGCGCATGCGCGACGCCGCCGACCAGATCCGCACCGAGGTGATCAAGCTCGGCGACGATTTGGGGCGCCTGCGCGACCGCGTGCTTAAGCTGCAAAAGCATTTTGCCGACGTGAACGAGGACGTCCGCCAGGTGCTGATCTCCGCCGACAAGATCGAAAAGCGCGCAGGGCGAATCGAGGAGCTCGATTTCAGCAAGAGCGATGCGCCGGAGGCGCCGCGCCTGGTGGCGACGGGAGCGGCAGAGCTGTTTCCGCGCAAGCTCCAGGCGGGGGAGTGAGACTAGGGCACACTGTCGTGCCCCGCGAAGGCGGGGCACCCAGTATTCCGCAGCCCGAGTGGTTGAACCGAGACGCCGCGGAGTACTGGATCGTCCGCCTTCGCGGACGATGACACCGAGCGTGTTGGAAGCTCTCCCGTCTCACCAGCTACCGCGAGAGTCTTTTCTCCCAGAATCTGCTAACACGCCCCCCATGACCGCACCCGACGCGACCTCCCCCGCCGCGACTTCCACCGCCTCGCCCTCCTGGCGCGACAGCCTTGCTGTTTACCTGCAGCCGCGGGTGCTGATCGTGCTGTTTCTCGGCTTCTCCTCGGGGCTGCCGCTGGCACTGTCGGGATCGACGCTGCTGGTGTGGATGGCCGAAGCCGGGGTCGATCTTGGAACGATCGGGCTGTTTGCGCTGGTTGGAACGCCATACACGCTCAAATTCCTGTGGGCGCCGCTGGTCGATGCGCTGCATGTGCCGTTCTTCACGCATGCCTTCGGACGTCGCCGTGGGTGGCTGGTGTTTGCGCAGCTGCTGCTGATCGGCGCGATCCTGCTGTTGGCGCTGACCGATCCGGCACGTTCGCCACTGCTTGTCGCGCTCGGCGCGCTGCTGGTCGCGACGATGTCCTCGACGCAGGACATCGTGGTCGATGCTTTCCGCGTCGAGAGCCTGCCCGAAAGCGAGCAGGCCGCCGGCATGGCCGCCTATGTCGCCGCCTATCGCATCGGCATGTTGGTCTCGACTGCAGGCGCCCTGTTCATCGTCACCGGCTTCGAGGCGATCGTCCCGCGTGGGGCCGCCTGGATGTGGGGCTATGTGGTGATGGCGGCTCTGGTGCTGATCGGCACGGCGACTGCGCTCGCCGCCACCGAGCCCGCACAATCCGCGCGCGCCGAGGCCGCCACGCAGGACGAGGGCGCGCTCACGCGGGTGTTCCATGCGGCGCTGGGCGCGTTCTCGGAATTCCTGCGACGCAAGGAAGCATGGGTCGTGCTCGCCTTCGTCGTGCTGTTCAAGTTCACCGACGCGTTCTCCGGCAACATGACCGTGCCGTTCGTCATCGACATCGGCTTCACGCGGAACGACTATGCCGTGATCGTCAAGGGCGTCGGCATCATCGCGACCCTGGCCGGCGGCTTTGCCGGCGGCTTCGTGGCCCGACGCTATTCGCTCGCGACCAGCCTGTGGATCGGCGGCATCGTGCAGGCGATGTCCAATTTGTCGTTCTCGTGGCTTGCGATTGTCGGCGTCAACGAATGGGCGCTGACCCTCGCGATCACCTCCGACAATTTCTGCAACGCCATCGGCACCGTGATCTTCGTCGCCTATCTCTCGGCGCTGTGCCAGAACCCGCTGCACACGGCGACCCAATATGCGCTGCTGACGGCGCTCGCCGCGGTGGGACGGACCTATTTGTCGTCGGGCGCAGGCTATCTGGCGAAGGCGACGGGCTGGCCGATGTTCTTCGCGATCTCCGTCCTCGTCGCCATCCCGAGCCTGATGCTGCTGGCGTATTTGCAGAAGCGCGGGCATTTCGAGGCGCTGGGGCCGGTGCGGGTGTAGGCACCCCTGTCATGCCCCGCGAAGGCGGGGCATCCAGTACTCCGAGACAGTCGTGATCGACCGAGAAGCTGCGGCGTAGTGGATCGCCCGCCTTCGCGGGCGATGACACCGGAATCGGGGAGACGATTCCACCCCTACTGCTTCTTGATCAGGCTCCACTTCGTGATCACGGCCTCGCTCATCTGGCCGGGATCGCTGGCGCAGGCGACCTCGTCCACCTTCACGGAGATCTCCTTGCCGACGAAGGATTTCAGCTGGGCGGCCTGCGCCTCGCTGGAGGTGACGAGCTGGAACGTCTCAGGGCCGGTTTCGAGATTGCACAGCCCGTTCGGCGGCGGCAGGCGGCGCGGCTCGGACGTGATCTGGTAGGTCGCGACGCGCTTGCCGTTCTTGGCGTCGCGCACCTTCATCGCGTTGAGCTCGCCGGAGAGCACGTCGCCAGTGTTGATCGGCTTGCCGGGCTTGGACGGCGGCAGCGCCGCGTCGCCCTGCTGCGCGGAGATGGCCGGGGTCACCAGCATCAGCATCGTCGCGACCAAAGCCCATCGCGTGGCGAAAAGTTTCGTCATGTCGTCCGTTCCGTAAAGTCTGGATGGAGATTCCTGTTTTGACGCGTTTTCTTCACGCGAACCGGTATCCACTTCGCTCGAAAACGCTCTAGAACAGGGTGCGCTGCCGCATCGCAGCCGATAGCGTACCTTCATCGAGATAATCAAGCTCGCCGCCGACGGGAACCCCGTGGGCGAGCCGCGTCACCTTCACATTGGCGTCCTGAAGCAGGTCGGTGATGTAATGCGCCGTGGTCTGACCGTCCACCGTCGCATTCAGCGCTAGGATGATTTCATGCACTTGCGAATCATGCGCGCGCGCCACCAGCGCGTCGATGGTGAGGTCCTGCGGGCCGACGCCGTCGAGCGGCGACAATGTCGCGCCCAGCACGTGATAGCGCCCCTGGGTGGCATTGGCGCGCTCCAGCGCCCAGAGGTCGGCGACATCGGCGACGACGACGATGATGGCAGGATCGCGCTTCGGATCGGTGCAGACGGTGCAGGGGTTTTGCGTGTCGATGTTGCCGCAGGTCTTGCAGACCTGGACCTTGTCCAGCGCCACCTGCAAGGCGCTCGACAACGGCATCATCAGCGCTTCGCGCTTCTTGATCAGATGCAGCGCCGCGCGCCGCGCCGAGCGCGGACCGAGGCCCGGCAGCCGCGCGAGCAGCTGGACCAGCCGCTCGATCTCGGGACCTGCAACAGCGCCCATCTTATTGGCCGAACAGCCCCGGCGGCAGGCCGAGCCCGCCGGTGAGGGCCTGCATCTTCTCCTGCATGGCGGTCTCGGCCTTGCGGCGCGCATCAGCGAGGGCGGTGACGAGCAGGTCTTCCAGCACCTCGCGCTCCTCGGCCTTCATCAGCGAAGGATCGATCTTGATGCTCTTGACGTCCATCTTCGCGGTCATGCGCACGGCGACGAGACCGCCGCCGGAAATGCCTTCGACCTCGACGTTGGCGAGCTGGTCCTGCATCTCCTGCATCTTGGATTGCAGCTGCGCCGCCTGTTTCATCATGCCGAGAAAATCAGCCATGGGTGCGTGTCCTTGGAAAGAATGGTTCAGAGATCGTCGCCGTCGGAACCGTCGGGCGGATCGTCGCTGCCATAGTCGGTGTTAATATCGGTTTCCGGCGTCTCGGGAGCAAGCCTGCGGACCTCGACGACCTTGGCGCCGGGGAAACGCGACAGCACCTCCTGCACGCGCGGATCGGCTTCCGCGGTACGGGCATGCTCCTGCTTAGCCGCCTGGTTCACCGAGCGCAAAGTCGGCTGGCCCTGCTCGTTGGAGACGATCACGGTCCAGCGGCGGCCGGTCCACAGCTCGAACTTCTTCGCAAGTTCCGAGATCATGGTCTTGGAAGCGTTGGGCTCGAGCGCGACTTCCAGCCGCCCCTCCTCGAAACGGACGAGGCGCATGTCGCCTTCGAGCGCGCTCTTGGTCATGATGTCGCGCTTCTGCCCTGCGAGCGCAACCAGCTGCGTGAAGCTCGCGATGCGCAGCTGGGGCGCCGCCCCTTGCGTATCCGGCGCGGGCGCCGCCATCTGCGGCCGGGCGCCACCGCCAAACGCTGGAGCCGAGGCTGTCGGCATGCGCACGGGCGCAGCTGACATCGGCGCTGCGGAGGCAACCGGCGCGGCCGGCGCGCCGTTGCGCGCGCTACTTCCGCCGTTCACGACCGGCGAGCCGCCGCCGTTCTGCTCGAGCATTCTGATCGCTTCGTCGGGCGTCGGCAGGTCGGCGACATAGGCGATGCGCACCAGAACCATTTCGGCCGCGGCTGCGGGACGCGTTGCGGCCTGCACCTCGGCGATGCCCTTAAGCAGCATCTGCCACATCCGCGACAGCACGCGCATCGAGATCTTGGAGGCGAACTCCTTGGCGCGCACCCGCTCGGTCTCGCCATAGGCGACGTTGTCGGCGGTCGCCGGGATGACCTTCACACGGGTGACGAAATTGACGAACTCGGCGAGGTCCGAGAGCACGACGATGGGATCGGCGCCGACATCGTATTGGTCGCGGAACTCCTTGAAGGCGGACGCGATGTCGCCGCGCGCCAGCGACTCGAACAGGTCGATGACCCGGGTGCGGTCGGCAAGGCCCAGCATCTGCCTGACGGCATCGGCCTTCACCTGCCCCGCCGCATGCGCGATCGCCTGGTCGAGCAGCGACAGCGAATCGCGCACCGAGCCCTCCGCGGCGCGCGCGATGATGCCGAGCGCTTCCGGCTCGATCTCGACGTCTTCCTTCGCCGCAATGCTGGCGAGGTGCTTCATCAGCACGTCGGCCTCGACGCGGCGCAGGTCGAAGCGCTGGCAACGCGACAGCACGGTGACCGGAACCTTGCGGATCTCCGTCGTCGCGAACACGAACTTGGCGTGCTCGGGCGGTTCCTCCAGCGTCTTCAGGAAGGCGTTGAACGCCGCCGTCGACAGCATGTGGACTTCGTCGATGATGTAGACCTTGTAGCGGGCGCTGGCCGGGGCATAGCGCACGCTGTCATTGATCTGGCGGACGTCGTCGACGCCGGTATGCGAGGCGGCGTCCATCTCCAGCACGTCCATGTGCCGGCTTTCCATGATCGCCTGGCAATGAACTCCCAACGTCGGCATGTGGATGGTCGGCCCCTTCACCGATCCATCCGGCATCTCATAGTTGAGTGCGCGGGCGAGAATGCGCGCGGTGGTGGTCTTACCGACCCCGCGGACGCCGGTGAGAATCCAGGCCTGCGGAATGCGGCCGGTCTCGAACGCATTGGAGACGGTACGGACCACGGCCTCCTGGCCGATCAGGTCGTCGAACGAGGATGGGCGGTATTTGCGCGCCAGCACCCGGTAGGGCGCATTGCCGGCCTGGCCGGCGCTGTCGGGATCGGGAGGGGCGCCAGCGTCGGTCATCGGTCGATCCGCAATGAAATGTCTCTTGGCCGGCTTTTGCGGAAAGGAGCGCGCTGGCGGCTGGTGCCGCCGGCGCTGGTTCGCTCGAAAAACAGGTAGGAGACTGACGAGCGACCCGATCCGGACCTCGTTAGGGCTGCTTCCTTCCGGACCTGACCCGGTTGGCGAGTGGCTCGTCCACCGCCAATCTCCCGGTCCCTATTTGGGGCCAAAGGGAGCGGAAAGCAAGCGGGGTCTGGGGCTGTTCCGACGGCGCTTGAGGACTTCCGGCGCCGAATTCGCCCTCATTCGGCCTGTCCCACCGGGTCCGGCGCATAAGGACCACGGCGCATACGGATGTTGTCTGGGGGCGTGGTCTCTGCGACGGTAAGAATCAATCCAGAGAGCCTTCATGCCCGAACCCGCCTGGTCGCTGCACTCCCGCTTGAAAGAGGACACCATCGATATCGGCGATCTGCCGCTGTCGAAGGTGCTGGTCATCAAGGACGCGCATTATCCCTGGCTGCTGCTGGTGCCGCGGCGCGCCGATACGGTCGAGATCATCGATCTCGACGAGGTGCAGCAGGCGCAGTTGATGACCGAGATCTCCCGCGTCTCGCGCGCGCTGAAGGAGATCACCAAATGCGACAAGCTCAACATCGCCGCGCTCGGCAACCTCGTGCCGCAGCTGCATGTCCACATCATCGCACGCCGCACCAGTGACGCCGCCTGGCCACGGCCGGTGTGGGGCGTGATGCCGCCGCTGGCACACGACGCCGCGGAGGTTCAGAATTTCATCAGCGCGCTTCGCCGCAAGATCTGGTTGGGTTGAAAGAACAATAATGTCAGCATTCAACGCGTTTCCGCTGGGGCAGCCGGCCTTCGTCACCAACGTCCTCGACCGCGCCGCGCATCTGCGCCGCGACGACGAAAAGCTGTTCGCGCTGGAGCAGAAGCCATCCTCGCGCGCCTACGTGGTCTATCGCGACTCGCTGCTGGTAAAGCGCGAGGGCGACAAGGTGCGGGCGCTGCTCGGAATCGACGAGGCGCTGAAATGCGGCGCCAATCCCGGCACGGTGTTCCTCGGGCTTCGCGACGGTGCGGCCGTGTTCGGCATGGGCCTGTCGCAGGCCGCCGCCGAGAAGCTGGTCGGCCGCGAGGATTATACCGTGACCGAGCTGCGCGGCATGGCGATGCAGGGCGCGATCCCGCCCGAGGAGCTCTCGGCCGTCGCGATGGCAAAGTCGATGGTGGGATGGCATCAGCGCCACGGCTATTGCGCCAATTGCGGCGTACGCACCAGCATGAAGGAAGGCGGCTGGAAGCGCGACTGCCCGAGTTGCAAGGCCGAGCATTTTCCGCGCACCGATCCGGTCGTGATCATGCTGGTGGCGTCTGGCGACAAGTGCCTGCTCGGACGCCAGAAGCAGTTTCCGGCAGGGATGTATTCCTGCCTCGCCGGCTTCGTCGAGGCTGCCGAGACCATCGAGGACGCGGTGCGCCGCGAAATCTTTGAAGAGTCCGGGATCCGCTGCACCGACGTGCAATACTACATGACCCAGCCCTGGCCCTATCCGTCGTCGCTGATGATCGGCTGCAGCGCGCGGGCGTTGAACGAGGACATCGTCGTCGATCGGATGGAGCTGGAAGACGCGCGCTGGTTCACGCGCGAGGAGGCGGCGAAGATGCTGACGCGGACGCATCCTGACGGGCTCGCCGGTCCGCATCCCTTCGCCATCGCCCATCATCTGCTCGGCCGCTGGGTGCACGACAAGAGCAGCGCCTGAGCCGAGCCGACGATGGCCGGGATCGCGCCGCGCATCCTTTGCATCGGCATGCCGGTGCGCGACCTCATCCTGCGCGTCGAGGCCTTGCCCGAACGTGGCAGCAAGGCGAACGCCGGCCATCTCGCCGAGGTTTGCGGTGGCAACGCGCTCAATGCCGCTATCGCCGTTGCGCGGCTCGGCGGCCGCGTCGCGTTCGCAGGTCCCATGGGCGATGCGCGGGAGACGTCGAGCGCTTTCATCCTCGCGCAGATGGCGCAGGAGGGCGTCGATAGCACACACATCGTGCGCATGCCGGGTCTGACCACACCGGTCTCGGCGATCATGATCGAGCCCTCGGGCGAGCGGACGCTCACCATCTATCGCGATCCCGCCTTGTGGACCGTGAAGCTGCCCGAGGCCGACGCCTTGCTGGCCGATTGTCAGGCGGTGCTCGTCGAAAGCCGCTGCGCGGCGTTCGCGACCTCGCTTTGCGCCGAGGCACGCCGGCGCGGCATTCCCGTCGTCGTCGGCGTCGACCGCGCGATGGCGCTGCAGGACGGCCTGCTCACGGCCGCCTCGCATCTGCTGTTCGCCAGCGCCCAGCTGCAGGAGACGGCCGGCATCGCTGACGACGGTGCGGCCTTGAAGCGCCTGGCGGAGCTGACGCCCGCCTTCCTCGCGGCCACAAGGGGCCCGCGCGGCACGATCTGGCTGAACCAGGCGGGCGCGCTGGAGGAAACACCAGCCTTCCCGGTCCAGGCGCTCGATACGCTCGGCGCCGGCGACGTCTTCCATGGCGCGTTCGCGCTCGGCCTCGCTGAGGGTAAGGGGTTGCGGGAAGCGATGCGATTCGCCGCGGCTGTCGCAGCGCTGAAATGCACCCGCCATGGCGGCGGCCTGGCTGCCCCGCAACGCGTTGAAGTTGAAAGGTTTTTGCGCGACCGCCCGTAGAGCGATGCCATGGAAGCGCCGAGATTATAGGCTTGCCGTGGAAAGATTTTCTCTATATCAGGGAAATCTGCCCCTGAAATGAAACAAAGTTCTTCAAATGACTGATATCGCCGTCCAGATTCCCGAGACCAGCCGCCGCCTCGACGCCATCGACCGCAAGATCCTGATGGTCCTCCAGGAAGACGCCTCCCTCTCCGTCGCCGAGATCGGCGACCGAGTCGGCCTGTCCTCGACCCCCTGCTGGAAGCGCATCCAGCGCCTGGAGGCCGACGGCGTGATCATCAAGCGCGTCGCGCTCGTCGACCAGAACAAGATCGGGCTCGGCATCTCCGTGTTCGTGTCGGTCGAGAGCTCCGATCATTCGGATGCCTGGCTGAAACGGTTCGCCGAGGCCGTCAGCGCCATGCCGGAGGTGATGGAGTTCTATCGCATGGCTGGCGACGTCGATTACATGCTGCGCGTCGTGGTCGCCGACATGCAGGCCTATGACGTGTTCTACAAGAAGCTGATCAGCGCCGTGCCGCTGAAGAACGTCACCTCGCGCTTCGCGATGGAAAAGATCAAGTCGGTGACGGCGCTGCCGATCCCGGCGGTGGTGGCGGCTTAATTTACGCCACGCGGAAAGTGTCATCGCCCGATTTAATCGGGCGATCCAGTATTCCAGACGCCGGTGATAGAAACGAGAAGCCGCGGGGTACTGGATGCCCCGGTCAAGCCGGGGCATGACAGCGGAGCGAGAGGGACGGATCGCGCCTCTCTCAGGTGCTCCTCAAATCTTCTGATTGTACTCGCCGACTTCGGGATGCGTGCGCAGCACGCTGTTCACCATCTCGAACATGTCGTGCATGCGCTGCTCGGAGACCGGGCTCTCGACCACGACGACGAGCTCGGGCTTGTTGGACGAGGCGCGCACCAGGCCCCAGCTGCCGTCCTCGACCGTGACGCGCACGCCGTTGACGGTGACGAGATCGCGGATCGCCTGCCCCCCGATCTTCGCACCCTTTGCTTGCAGGTCCTCGAAGTGCTTCACCACCTTGTCGATGACGCCGTATTTGGTCTCGTCGGCGCAATGCGGCGACATGGTCGGCGACGACCAGGTCTTCGGCAGCGCGTTCTTCAGATCGGCCATCGACTTGCCGGGCGCGCGGTCGAGCATGTCGCAGATCGCGAGCGCCGAGACCAGGCCGTCGTCATAGCCGCGGCCATAGGGCTTGTTGAAGAAGAAGTGGCCGGACTTCTCGAAGCCCGCGAGCGCACCGGTCTCGTTGGTACGGCGCTTCATGTAGGAATGACCGGTCTTCCAATAGGCGGTCTTTGCGCCCTGCTTCTGCAGCACGGGATCGGTGATGAACAGGCCAGTCGATTTCACGTCCACAATGAACTGCGCGTCCTTGTGGATCGCCGACATGTCGCGCGCCAGCATCACGCCGACCTTGTCGGCAAAGATCTCCTCACCGGTGTTGTCGACCACGCCGCAGCGGTCGCCGTCACCGTCGAAACCAAGGCCGACATCAGCCTTGTGCTGCAACACCGCGTCGCGGATCGCGTGCAGCATCTCCATGTCTTCCGGATTCGGATTGTATTTCGGGAAGGTGTGGTCGAGCTCGGTGTCGAGCGGGATCACCTCGCAGCCGATCGCTTCCAGCACCTGCGGCGCGAACGCACCGGCGGTGCCGTTGCCGCAGGCCGCGACCACCTTGAGCTTGCGCTTAAGCTTCGGACGAGAGGTGAGGTCGGCGATGTAGCGCGCCGGATAATTCTCGTGGAACTGATAGGAGCCGCCGGCCTTGTTCTTGAACTCGGCGTTGAGCACGATTTCCTTCAGCCGCGTCATCTCGTCGGGGCCGAAGGTCAGGGGGCGGTTGGCGCCCATCTTCACGCCGGTCCAGCCATTGTCGTTGTGCGAGGCCGTGACCATCGCAACAGCGGGCACGTCGAGATCGAACTGTGCGAAATAGGCCATCGGCGTCACCGCAAGGCCGATGTCGTGCACCTTGCAGCCCGCCGCCATCAGGCCGGAGATCAGCGCGTATTTGATCGAGGCCGAGTAGCCGCGGAAATCGTGGCCGGTGACGATCTCCTGTTTGACGCCGAGCTCGGCGATCAGCGCGCCGAGCCCCATGCCGAGCGCCTGCACACCCATCAGGTTGATTTCCTTCTGGAACAACCAGCGCGCGTCGTATTCGCGAAAGCCTGTCGGCTTCACCATCGGCTCGGATTCGAAGGCGTAGGTGTTGGGCAATAATACGGATTTCGGCTTCGGGAACATTGAGTCGGTCTCGTGAAAGGGGGGCGGGAGTTGCTGCAGGCTTAGCGAATGCCAAACCGCAGCGAAAGGCGGGAATGAAGGCTTATGGCCGATAATTGCGGCAGTTTGGTAACGAAGAAACGTTACCGGAAGGGCGGCCGGAGCAAGAATAACTTCTTGAAATTGACGACTGCGCGGTCGCGCGGGCAGCGCCTCTACTGCTCCAGCACCATCTGCCCGTTGGCGTACTCAAAACGCTTCAGGCGGGACAGGAAGGAGAGGCCGAGCAGGTTTTCCGACAGCGCCTCATCCGGCAGGACCATTGCATCGACGTCGCGCACGATGAGACCGCCGACGTCGAGCATGGCGATGCGGGTGCGCGCGGCCTTGATGGTGCCGTTGGCGGTGGAGACGGTGGCGTTGTACTCGCCGCGCGAGGGACGGAGACCAAACCGGGCGGCCGAGGTCTCGTTCAGCGCAACGACGGAGGCGCCGGTATCGATCATGAAGCCGATGCGCTGGCCGTCAATCCGGCCCTCGGTCTGGAAATGACCGCGGGCGTCACGGCCAATGGCCAGGCTGCGGCCGCCGGCCGGCGCTGTGGCCGCGACTGCGACCGTCGTGCGCGGCACTGACGTGGCGGAAGCCGAGCTCATCTTGTCCGCCATCTGCGCCATGAAGGTGCCGAGGCCGATCATGACGGCCGCGATGATCATAATGTTACGCATCACACCACTTCCGAGCCGAAAGCTCGATTTCATCACGCGACGAGGCCGGCGGCGAGCGAAGGCACGCCGGGGCTCCTGTCATTTTGACGAAAAGGATGAGCGGAGGGTTAATGCCGGTTGCGAGTTCTCACGTCCCGCGCGGCTTCGCCCGCCTTGTCGGCACGGCGCTCGCGGGATCGTCGGGCCAGGGGTGACGCGGGTAGCGGCCGCGCAGGTCGGAGCGGACGGCGGCGTAGCTGCCGCGCCAGAAGCCGGGCAGATCGCGCGTCACCTGCACCGGACGCTGGGCCGGCGACAGCAATTCCAGCACCAGCGGCACCTTGCCGGCGGCGATCGAGGGATGGGTGTTGAGGCCGAACAATTCCTGCAGCCGCACCGCGATGGTCGGTCCCTGCTCGGCCTCGTAGTCGATCGCGAGCACGCTCCCCGTAGGCGCCTCGAAATGGGTCGGCGCCTCGCGATCGAGCCGTGCGCGCATCTCCCACGGTAACAGCGCCATCAGGGCATCGGAGAGATCGCCCGCGGAGATGTCCTTGAGCGCGATCTTGTCGTAGAGCGCCGGCACCAGCCAATCATCGCGCCGCGCGATCAGGCCGTCTTCCGACAGGTCGGGCCAGCTGTCGCCCTCGGCCTTGCGCAGGAACATCACGCGATCACGCCATTGCTTGGCGGCCTTCGACCAGGGCAGCCGGTCGAGGCCGGCCGCAATCAGTCCTTCGGCAAAGATGCGCGCGGTGTCCTCCGAGGGCGACACTGAAAGCGTCGCCTCGGACAGGGTGATTGCGTGCAGCACGCGCCTGCGCCGCGCCCGCAGCGCCATCGCGCCGCGATCAAAGGAGATCTCGTCGGCGGTCTCGATATGCTCGGCGAAATGCCGCTCGATCTCGTCCTCGGCGATTTGCGCGGCGAGCAAGATGCGTCCGCTCGCCGCCGTCCCCGTCATCTCACCGATCGCAATGTAGGGCGCACGGGCGAGTGAGGAGGTCTGCTCGACAGAGGCGCCGCGACCGTTGGCCAGCACGAAGCTGCCATTGCCGCGATTGCGCGCGACGCGGTCCGGGAACGCATAGGCGAGCATCAGGCCGGTCGAGAGATCCTCCTGCTGCGCCACCTTCTCCGACGCCGCGACCTGCGAAGCCCAGCGGTGCGCGAGATCGCGCGCGCTTGCCGCGCGTGGTGAGCGGTCGCGGCGGAACTGGTCGCGGCGGTGCTCGAGATCGACGCTGTCGCCGCCAAGGCCGCGCTCGGTGATGATGGCCGCGATCTCGGCGGCGGCCTGGCCCTCGCCGGCGCGATGCGAATCCACGATCATGCGCGCCAGCCGAGGCGGCAGCGCCAACGCACGCAAGCTCTTGCCTTCGGCGGTGATGCGGCCGTCGCCGTCGAGCGCGTTTAGCTCGCTCAGCAGGCTCTTGGCTTCCTTCCAGGCCGGCTGCGGCGGCGGATCGAGGAACGATAGAGCCGCGGGATCGCTGACGCCCCATTGCGCCAGATCGAGCACCAGCGAGGACAGGTCGGCGCTGAGGATTTCCGGCTGGGTGTACGGCGCGAGCGATGCGGTCTGCGGCTCGTCCCAGAGCCGGTAGCAGACGCCGGGCTCGGTGCGGCCGGCACGGCCGCGGCGCTGGTCCACCGCCGCGCGCGAGGCGCGCACGGTCTCGAGTCGCGTCAGGCCGATATCGGGCTCATAGCGCGGCACGCGGGCAAGACCACTATCGACGACGATACGCACGCCCTCGATGGTGAGCGAGGTCTCCGCGATCGAGGTTGCCAGCACCACCTTGCGCGTGCCCTTGGGTGCCGGCGCGATGGCGCGATCCTGCACGGCGGCATCGAGCGCGCCGAACAGCGGCACGATCTCGACGGAGGCGTCCTGCACGCGCTCGGAGAGGAAATTCTGCGTGCGGCGGATCTCGGCGGCGCCTGGCAGGAAGGCCAGCACCGAGCCGCTATCGGCGCGCAGCGCAGATGCGATCGCATCCGCCATCTGCCGCTCGATCGGCGCGTCCGCCTTGCGGCCGAGATAGCGTGTCTCGACCGGAAACGCACGGCCCTCGCTCTCGACGACGGGGGCATCGCCGAGCAGCCTTGCCACCCGCGCACCGTCGAGCGTCGCCGACATCACCAGGATGCGCAAATCCTCGCGCAAGCCGGTTTGCGCATCACGCGCCAGCGCGAGGCCCATGTCGGCGTCGAGCGAGCGCTCGTGGAATTCGTCGAACAGGATCGCGGCAACGCCGGAGAGTTCGGGATCGTCGAGGATCTGGCGGGTGAAGATGCCCTCGGTCACCACCTCGATGCGCGTCGCGCGCGAGATCTTCGAGCCGAAGCGGACACGATAGCCGACGGTTTCGCCGGCGCGCTCGCCGAGCGATTTGGCCATGCGGTCGGCACTGGCGCGCGCGGCGATGCGGCGCGGCTCCAGCACGATGATCTTCTTGTCCTTGGCCCAGGGCGCATCGAGCAAGGCCAGCGGCACGCGCGTGGTCTTGCCGGCGCCGGGAGAGGCCACCAGCACTGCGGCGTTGCTGGCCTCCAGCGTACGCGACAAATCGTCGAGCACGGCATCGATCGGGAGGGGCGTGTCGAAACTGCGGGGCAAGATCTATCCACTCGTCATGCCCGGGCTTGTCCCGGGCATCCACGTCCTCGACCAGAAAACAGACGTGGATGGCCGGGACAAGCCCGGCCATGACGAATTTATGTGGAGCTGGGAACGATCAGCCCTGCACCGCCGGCCGACCGACGCTCTCGTAGACGAAGCCGGCGGCTTCCATGTCTTCGGGGCGGTAGATGTTGCGGAGGTCGACGACGACCGGCTGCGCCATGGTCGCCTTCAACCGGTCGAGATCGAGCGCGCGGAACTGGACCCATTCGGTGACGATGACGAGAGCGTCGGCGCCTTGCGCGCAGGCATAGGCGTCCTCGCAATAGGTGATATCGGGCAATTCGCCCTTGGCCTGCTCCATGCCGACGGGATCGAACGCCTTCACCTTCGCGCCCATGTCGATCAGGCCCGTTACCAGCGGGATCGACGGCGCATCGCGCATGTCGTCGGTGTCGGGCTTGAAGGTGAGGCCCAGCACCGCAACGGTCTTGCCGCGCAGATTGCCGCCGAGCGCCTGGCTCACTTTGCGCGCCATCGCGCGCTTGCGGTTCTCGTTGACCGCCAGCACCGATTCGACGATGCGCAAGGAGACGTCGTAGTCCTGCGCGATCTTGATCAGAGCCTTCGTGTCCTTCGGGAAGCACGAGCCGCCGAAGCCGGGACCGGCATGCAGGAATTTCGTGCCGATGCGGTTGTCGAGCCCGATGCCGCGCGCGACCTCCTGAACGTTGGCGCCGGCCTTCTCGGACAGATCGGCGATCTCGTTGATGAAGGTGATCTTGGTCGCGAGGAACGCGTTGGCGGCGTATTTGATCATCTCGGCGGTGCGGCGCGCGGTGAACATCAGCGGCGCCTGGTTCAGCGACAGCGGACGGTAGATGTCGCCCATCACCTTGCGGCCGCGCTCGTCGGAGGTGCCGACCACGATGCGATCCGGGAATTTGAAATCGCGGATCGCCGCACCCTCGCGCAGGAACTCAGGGTTCGAGGCGACAACCACGTCGGCCTTGGGATTGGCCTCGCGGATGATGCGCTCGACCTCGTCGCCGGTGCCGACCGGCACGGTCGATTTCGTCACCACCACGGTGAAGCCGGAAAGCGACTGCGCGATCTCTTTCGCGGCGGCGTAGACGTAAGACAGGTCGGCGTGTCCGTCGCCGCGGCGCGAGGGCGTGCCGACCGCGATGAACACGGCATCGGCATCGGCGACCGGCTGCTTCAGGTCGGTGGTGAAGTCGAGCCGCTTGGCTTTCACATTGTTCGCGACCAGCTCGTCGAGGCCAGGCTCGTAGATCGGGATCTCGCCGCGATGGAGTGCCGCGATCTTCCTCTCGTCCTTGTCGACGCAGGTGACGTCGTGGCCGAAATCCGCAAAGCAGGCGCCGGACACCAATCCCACATAGCCCGTGCCGATCATCGCAATTCGCATGAAAAATCCTGTTCCAGCTTGGTTAACGGACGTCCAACTCAGCCCAATCCGGGGCGGTTTAGCATTTTCCCGAGGCCATGGAACAGTCCGCATGCAAAAACCGGCCCGCGATTTGAACCGGTAAAGAAGTCGGAAACTACTGGGCTCCAAACTGCCCCAGGCCCGCACAGGCACGGGCGGAACGCGCCTCGAAAAGGGACACCATGGCACGATCAGGCACAATCGCGGCGGCCAGCCCCTCCACGGCCGCTTCGGGCGCGCGTATCGACTGGGTCGACTACGCCAAGGGCATCTGCATCGTCATGGTGGTGATGATGCATTCGGTGCTGGGGGTGGAGCTTGCCGCCGGGCAGACCGGGTTCATGCACGTGCTCGTAGCCTTCGCAAAGCCGTTCCGGATGCCGGATTTCTTTCTGATTTCGGGCTTGTTCCTGTCCCTGGTGATCGATCGGGACTGGCGAACCTATCTCGACCGCAAGGTGGTGCATTTCGCCTATTTTTATGTCGTCTGGGTGACAATCCAATTTGGTTTCAAGGCCCCGGCCTTTGCGGCCGAGACCAGCTGGCAGCATGTTGGCCTGCTGTATCTCGAATCTTTCATCGAGCCGTTCGGCACGCTGTGGTTCATCTATCTGTTGCCGGTCTTCTTCGTCGTCACGAAACTGACACGCAAGGTCCCATCGCTCGCGGTCTGGCTCGTCGCCGCCGCGCTGGAGACCGCGCACATCACGACCGGCTGGACCGCCATCGACGAGTTCTGCGCACGCTTCATCTATTTCTATTCGGGCTATTTGTTCGCGCCCTACGTGTTCGCCCTGTCGGACCGGGCGCGGAAGCATCCGGCGCTGGCGCTTGCAGCGCTCGCTGCCTGGGCGCTGATCAATGCCGGCCTCGTCGCAGCGGGCGCCAGCGAGTGGGCGATCGTCTCGCTCGCGCTCGGCTTCGCCGGCGCCTGCGCCATCATCGCCGCGGGCACGCTGCTCGCGCGGGCGCACTGGCTCAACTTCCTCCGCTTCTGCGGCGAGCATTCGATCGTGATCTATCTCGCCTTCTTCTTGCCGATGGCGGCGACGCGGACGCTGCTGCTGCGCACGGGCATCATTCCTGATATCGGCACGGTGTCGCTGCTCGTCACTATCGCCGGCGTGCTCGGTGCGCTGGCGATCTGGCAGGTCGCGCTCCGCCTCAATGCGCGCTTCCTGTTCGAGCGGCCCGATGCGTTCTGGATCGCGCCGAGGAAGGCGGGCGTGCGGTTACAGGCAGCGGAGTAGCTGCCCTCTCGGTGTCGTCGCCCGGCTCGACCGGGCGACCCAGTACGCCGAGAGCATTGATTGAGCCGAGAAGCCGCGGCGTACTGGATTCCCCGCTTGCCGCCTACGCTAGAGCTTCGGCGTGCCCAAGACCGAGACCTCGGCGAAGCCTTGGCGTAGCCGGGTCGCGGGGAATGACAGCGGGGATTAGTCGCGCTACCGGCCCAAAAATCCGCCTCCCAAGGCTGTCAAAGTCCGCAAAAATTCATACATTGCGGCCATGCCCAAGACATCTCCGAAGACCACCGCCAAAGCTGACACCAAGGCCGCGCCGAAAGCTGCCGCAGAGACCAAGCCCGCTGTTGCCAAGGCTGCTGCCAAACCGGTCGCGGCGAAGGCGGCCGGAAAGGGCGACCATGTCTTCCTGGTCGACGGTTCCTCCTACATCTTCCGCGCCTATCACGCGCTGCCGCCGCTGAACCGCAAATCCGACGGGCTCCAGGTCAACGCCGTGCTCGGCTTCTGCAACATGCTGTGGAAGCTGCTCCGTGAGATGCCCGAGGACAATCGGCCGACGCATCTGGCCATCATCTTCGATAAGTCGGAGATCACCTTCCGCAACAAGATCTATCCGGACTACAAGGCGCACCGGCCGCCGGCCCCCGACGATCTCATTCCGCAATTCGCGCTGATCCGCGAAGCCGTGCGCGCCTTCGACCTGCCCTGCCTGGAACAGATCGGCTTCGAGGCCGACGATCTCATCGCGACCTATGTGCGCCAAGCCTGCGAGCGCGGCGCCAGCGCCACCATCGTGTCGTCCGATAAGGACCTGATGCAGCTCGTCACCGATTGCGTCACGATGTACGACACCATGAAGGACCGCCGCATCGGCATATCAGAGGTGATCGAGAAGTTCGGCGTGCCGCCGAACAAGGTGGTCGAGGTGCAGGCGCTCGCGGGCGATTCCACCGACAACGTGCCGGGCGTACCCGGCATCGGCATCAAGACCGCGGCGCAGCTGATCACCGAATATGGCGATCTCGACCAATTGCTGTTCCGCGCCGGCGAGATCAAGCAGCCCAAGCGGCGCGAGGCGCTGCTCGAGAATGCGGAGAAGGCGCGCATCTCGCGGCAACTCGTGCTGCTCGACGACAAGGTCGAGCTGGAGGTGCCGCTGGACGACCTCGCCGTCCACGAGCCCGACGCGCGCAAGCTGATCGCCTTCCTCAAGGCGATGGAATTCACGACGCTGACGCGGCGCGTCGCCGAATATGCGCAGATCGATCCCGCCAATGTCGATGCCGATCCCGGCTACGCCAGCGGCGCCAGCGTGTTCACGACGCTGCCGCCCTCGGACGTGGTGCCCACACCAGGCACGGGAACTCCGGCGCCGGCCCGGCCGAACCAGCCCAACAAGTCGGCAGGCAAGGAGGACAAGGCTGCGAGCCCGAAGGGGGCGCCGATCTCGCTCGCCGCCGCACGCGAAGAGGCGCTGCGCAAGCTTCCTGTCGATCGCGGCAAATACCAGACCATCAAGACGCTGAAGGAGCTCGACGCCTTCATCGCGCGCATCCATGACGCCGGCCATGTCGCGATCGAGACGAGAGCGAGCTCGATCGATCCGATGCAGGCCGATCTCTGCGGCATCGCGCTGGCGCTGGCGCCGAACGAGGCCTGCTACGTGCCGCTGGCGCACAAGCAATCCGGCGGCGGCGCCGGCCTGTTCGATGCCGGCCTTGCGCCGGACCAGGTCAAGCATGACGACGCGCTGCAAGCGCTGCGGCCGGTGCTGGAATCGGCGGGCATCCTCAAGATCGGCTTCGACGTCAAGTTCACGGCCGTGATGCTGGCACAGCACGGCATCACCCTGCGCAACATCGACGATGCGCTGCTGATCTCCTACGTGCTCGATGCCGGCCGCGGCTCGCATGCGCTGGAATCGTTGTCGGAGCGCTGGTTCGGCCATGCCATGCTGAAGGAAAGCGAGCTGCTCGGCAGCGGCAAGGGCAAGATCACCTTCGACCAGGTGCCGATCGACAAGGCCGCACCGCTGTCAGCCGAAGGCGTCGACATTGCGTTGCGGGTGTGGCGCGTGCTGAAGCCGCGCCTGGTTTCCGAGCACATGAGTGCGGTCTACGAGACGCTGGAGCGGCCGCTGGTCTCCGTGCTTGCGCGTATGGAGCGGCGCGGCATCTCGATCGACCGCCAGGTGCTGTCGCGTCTGTCCGGCGACTTCGCCCAGACCGCAGCGCGCGTCGAGGCCGAGATCCAGGAGATCGCGGGCGAGCCGGTCAATGTCGGCAGCCCCAAGCAGATCGGCGACATCCTGTTCGGTAAGATGGGATTGCCTGGCGGCACCAAGACCAAGACCGGCGCGTGGTCGACCACCGCACAGGTGCTCGACGAGCTCGCCGAGCAGGGCCACGACTTCCCGAAGAAGATTCTGGAGTGGCGCCAGGTCTCCAAGCTGAAATCGACCTACACCGACGCGCTGCCGACCTACGTCAACCCGCAGACCCACCGCGTGCACACCACCTACGCGCTGGCTGCGACCACGACGGGGCGCTTGTCGTCGAACGAGCCGAACCTGCAGAACATTCCGGTGCGTACCGAGGACGGCCGCAAGATCCGCCGCGCCTTCATCGCCACGCCCGGGCACAAGCTGGTCTCGGCCGATTATTCACAGATCGAGCTGCGGCTGCTGGCCGAGATCGCCGACATTCCGGTGCTGAAGCAGGCGTTCCGCGATGGGCTCGACATTCACGCCATGACCGCGTCGGAAATGTTCGGTGTGCCGATCAAGGGCATGCCGAGCGAGATCCGCCGCCGCGCGAAAGCGATCAATTTCGGCATCATCTACGGCATCTCCGCCTTCGGCCTCGCCAACCAGCTCGGCATCGCGCGCGAGGAAGCCTCCGCCTACATCAAGAAGTATTTCGAGCGGTTCCCCGGCATCCGCGCCTATATGGACGAGACGCGCGATTTCTGCCGCAACCACGGCTACGTCACCACGCTGTTCGGCCGCAAGTGCCACTACCCCGACATCAAGGCTTCGAATGCCTCGGTGCGCGCCTTCAACGAGCGCGCCGCGATCAACGCGCGGCTTCAGGGCACCGCCGCCGACATCATCCGCCGCGCCATGACGCGCGTGGAGGATGCGCTGGCCGCGAGGAAGCTGTCGGCGCAGATGCTGCTCCAGGTGCACGACGAATTGATCTTCGAGGTGCCGGACGACGAGGTCGAGGCAACGCTCCCCGTCGTGCAGAAGGTGATGCAGGATGCGCCGTTCCCGGCCGTGCTGCTCTCGGTGCCGCTGCATGTCGACGCCCGCGCCGCGAACAATTGGGACGAGGCGCATTAGCGCACTTCCTTACCTCTCCCCGCTTGCGGGGAGAGGTCGGATCGCCCTTCCGATCCGGGTGAGGGGGTGCAGGTCTATCGACGACCGCCCGTGTGGAGAAAGCCCCTCACCCCAACCCTCTCAGGGCGAGCGAAGCTCGTCCCGGCCCCGTAAGAACCGGGGCGAGGGAGCACACCGGCGCAAGACCTCGATTGTCCTCCGAGCAATTGCGCGATGGCCGCGCGATCCCGCGCATACTAGAACCGTGCCATCTCCCGCACCGGTTCAACCATGCCCCACACCTCCGCCTTGCTCGGCTTCGCCCTCGTCAGCCTCGGCCTCGTGCTCACGCCGGGACCGAACATGATCTACCTGATCTCGCGCTCGATCACGCAAGGCGGCGCGGCCGGCATCGTCTCGCTCGGCGGCGTGGCGCTCGGCTTCGTGTTCTACATGCTGTGCGCGGCGTTCGGTATCACGGCGCTGTTGCTCGCCATTCCTTTCGCCTATGACGCGCTGCGCTTTGCCGGTGCCGGCTATTTGCTGTGGCTCGCCTGGCAGGCGGTGAAGCCGGGCGGACGCTCGCCGTTCCAGGTGAGGAAGCTCGCGGTCGACAGCCCGCGCAAATTGTTCGTGATGGGCTTCATCACCAACCTGCTCAACCCGAAGATCGCGATGCTGTATCTGGCGCTGCTGCCGCAGTTCATCGATCCCACAGCGGGCAGCGTGCTCACGCAGTCGGTGGTGCTGGGCGCGATCCAGATCGCGATCAGCGTCAGCGTCAACGCGATGATCGCGCTCGCGGCCGGATCGATCGCGCTGTTCCTGGCGAACCGGCCGAGCTGGATGCTGGTGCAACGCTGGCTGATGGGCACCGTGCTGGCGGGACTCGCGGTGCGGATGGCGGTGGAAGCGAAGAGGGTGTGAGGATGGTCTTCACCTCACCCCGCCTGCGGGGAGAGGTCGAATTCGATCGCAGATCGAATTCGGGTGAGGGGGTACAGGTCTCTCGACCATCTCGCATGGGGAGAGAGGCCCCTCACCCCAACCCTCTCCCCGTAAGAACGGGGAGAGGGAGAAGAGAGCTTAATCCAGCTTCGCCTCCATCCCCCGCTTCACGGCCGGGCGCGCCATCAGGGCCTCGTACCAGCGCTTGACGTTGGGGAAGTCGGCCAGATCAACCTTGTGGCGAGGATGGCGCCAAGCCCAGCCCAGGATGGCAAAATCGGCAACCGAGAGCTCGCCGGCGACGAAGTCGTGCCCCTCGAGGCGGCGGTCGAGCACACCATAGAGCCGGCGCGTCTCGGCCATGAAGCGCTTCAGGCCGTAGGCCCGGTCCTGCTCGTTCTCGAGTGCGATGAAATGGTGTACCTGGCCGGGCATCGGGCCGAAGCCGCCCATCTGCCACATCAGCCATTCGTAGACCGGAATGCGTTGGATAAGCGATTTCGGCAGGAATTTGCCGGTCTTTTCGCCGAGATAGAGCAGGATCGCGCCGGATTCGAAGATGCTGACGGGCTTGCCCTCAGGCCCCTCGGGGTCGACGATCGCGGGGATCTTGTTGTTGGGCGAGAGCTTGAGGAACTCGGGCGCCATCTGCTCGCCCTTGGTGATGTTCACCGGGATCACCTTATAGGGCAGCCCCATCTCCTCCAGCGCGACCGAGATCTTGCGGCCGTTCGGCGTGTTCCAGGTATAGAGCTCGATGGTCATTCCGTGTCCTTCCCCAAGAGGCGTGCCCGAAGGCTTGCCCCCTCACCTACTCCAGAAGGTTGCGCCCTCACAACCTTTGGGCCGGGATGGCCGATCCCTGTTGACGGGAGACGCCCCCTCTGGAATGTCGCGTCGGTCGCGGATAAATTCCGCCCCCACCAAAAACGCTGTTTGAGGGACCGCCGTGTCGAAATCCGCCTCCCGCGCCCGCCTGTTCGAGATCATCCGCCGGCGCTCATTCGGCCGCGGCGAGGTGACGCTCGCGTCGGGCCGCAAGAGCGATTTCTACTTCAACCTCAAGCCGACCATGCTCGACCCCGAGGGCGCAACGCTGCTCGCCGAGCTGACTTACGAGGCGCTCAAAGACGACCAGCTCGATTTTATCGGCGGGCTCGAGATGGGCGCGGTGCCGCTCGCCGGCGCGCTGGCGCAGATCTCCTGGATCAAGGGGCATCCGATCGCGGCCTTCTTCGTGCGCAAGAAGCCGAAGGAGCACGGCGCGAAGCTCGCGATCGAGGGCCTGCCCAAGGGCGAGACGCTGGCGGGCAAGCGCGTCGTGATCGTCGAGGACGTCACCACCACGGGCGGCTCGGCGATGAAGGCGGTGGAATCGGTGCGCGAGGCCGGGGCCAATGTCGTGCTGGTGCTGACCATGGTCGATCGCGAGGAAGGCGCCACCGACACGTTCGGTGCGGCTGGCCTGCCGTTCCGCTCGCTGTACAAGGCGTCGGAATTCTTGAAGGGGTGAAGTGGCGGAAATTTCTCCGCCGTCGTGCCTCAATGTGTCCCGGTAGCAACCACCCGTCCAAAGCTGCGCCCGGCCTTAAAGAGGCCACCGCCTCGTCTTGAAACCGCCTACGCTCAACTGCTCATTTACCATCCCGCTTTATGGTGAATCGTGTGCTGAGATCGCTCGGTCCCAGCCGATTCAGTAGCGTCGGGTGGAGTAAGCATTGCGTACAGTCATGTCCCATGCGCGCCGGCGGCGTCGCGCTTCGCTTGTGGCCGCCATGCTGGCAGCGCCGCTGCTGGCGGCGCCGACCTCGGTTGCAGCCGAAGGCCTGTTCGATTTCCTCTTCGGCGGAATGCAGCAGCGGCCGCAGCGCGAGGTGCCGCCGGCGAACTCCCACGTCGATCCCTTCAGCAGCCAGCAGAATGGCGCCACGCCGCAATATGTGCCGCCGACCCGCTCGGCCGCGGCCGGTGGCTCGGGACCGGCCTTCTGCGTACGCAGTTGCGACGGGAAATACTTTCCGCTGATGCGCGGTCTCGTCTCACCCGCGCAGATGTGTCAGGCGTTCTGTCCTGCCAGCGCGACCAAGGTCTATTTCGGCTCGTCGATCGACGGTGCCTATTCACAGACCGGCGAGCGCTACGCCGACAGCGAGAACGCGTTCGCCTACCGCAAGGCGCTGCGCGCCGACTGCACCTGCAACGGCCGTGAACCCGTCGGTCTTGCCCCGGTCGACCTTGCGCTGGATTCCTCCCTGAAGGCCGGCGACGTGATCGCCACCAGCGACGGCCTCGTCGCCTATACCGGTGTCCGCGTCGGCAACGACCAGGCTGCGGATTTCACCCCGGTTGCCTCCTATCCCGGCCTCACCGCGCAGGTTCGAGCGCGGCTCGGCGAGATGAAGGTGGCGCCGGTGCGCGCCGAGACGGTGTCGGCAGATGCGCCAGCGTCAAACGAGATCGTGCGCGAGCCGCTGCCGGACGTGACAGTGCCGAAGACCGCCGCGAAGCCGGCGAAGCGGGCGGGGTTGGATTAAGCCTCACCTGTAACCACACCGTCATTGCGAGCGTAGCGAAGCAATGACGGAATTTGCGGCACTACCTCCCGATGATCACGCCGATCACATTCGGCGCCGCCAGATATTTCTCCTCGATCGCGGCGCGCGCGGAGGCGCGGTTCTCCGGCGTCAGGAGGCCGCGCTTCTCGGCCAGGATCATCCAGCAGAAGCCCCACCAATCGGTCAGCATGCCCTGATCGCCGACGAGGTCATAGCCCTGCTCCGCCGCGAAGATGCGCGCATGCGCTTCGTCCAGCGTGTCGAGAAACAGATGATCCTCGGACGAGAACAGATCGTCGCTGACATCGTCGATGGTGTAGCCCCAGATCGACTGGCACACCGCGTTGAACTCGCGGTCGAACTGGTCGTCATCGACCCTCTGGCGCCGCGCGGCCTGATGCAGCCGTGACAGCGAGCGCGCGAAATCGGCGATCCGGGTGAGGGCAAACTGGTCGAAGGCAATGGTGGACATGTAGTCCTCGCAAAGTCGGACAGACGCTAGATATTGTATCGGCGAGGCGCCGAATCACAATGATATATCAAAGACTTGCTAAAGTGTTCTTAATTTGTTCTGGGCGCACATGGAATCGAAAGGGGCCGCCCGAGGCGACCCCTTTGCCGGTTGCAATCTTGTTCGGGATGAAATCCAGCCCCGGCAAGCGCGGACGTTAATACCGACAGCGGGCTTTGCGCGATTCCGGAAAAATACCGGTCGTAGTGCTGTCCTAATGCAGCCGGCGCCTCAATGGCAGCGCGAGGCCGCAATGGCGTGGACGCGGCGGTCGCCGAGGAGATGGGCGACAAAGCCATTCGCCGGAAAGATCTTTGCGAAGGCTGGATCGCGGACGCTGAGGCCCCCCGCGTAAGCACCGAATGCCGGCATCACCGCCCGCATCCCGTCGCTGGCGAAGCAGCGGCGCTCCATCGAGCGGCCACGCGCCGAGACACGCGCCTTCGGATGCAGATGACCGGCGATCTCGCCGTGGGCGCCGGTGGGCTCGTGGCGGAAGGTGATCGGGCCGATCGCGACTTCGTCCGCGATGGTGCCGCCGAGATCGCGCGGCAGCATGGGGTCGTGATTGCCGGAAATCCAGATCCAGTCGCGGCCGGTCTGGAGTGCGGCCAAGGCGTCGCGGTCCTCGGCGGACAGGCGCTCATGCGCGCTGCGGTCGTGAAAACTGTCGCCGAGCGCGATGACCACTCGCGGATCATGGCGGGAGATGACAGCAGCGAGCCGGCCGAGCGTCGCAATGGTATCGTAAGGCGGCAGCAGGACGCCGCGCGTGGCGAAGCTCGAGCCTTTCTCGAGATGCAGGTCGGAGACGACGAGCAGGCGCTGCTCGTCCCAGAACAGCGCGCCGGAGAGATCGGCCGCAAAGGTCACATCGCTGATCGTGACTCTGGAAACGCGCATGTCCTCGACATCTCCCGAAATCAGCGCGCCTGCCGTCACGTCTTACCCGCTTCTATCCATCGCCTCTTTGACGAGCTCGTCGGCGGCTTCCGCCAAAAGCTCGTCTGCAGCTTCGCCATAAACTGACTCGCGGCCGATTTCCAGCATCACGGGCACGGCGAGCGGGGAGACGCGGTCGAGTTCCCGGTGCGTGATGCGGCCGTGGATGCGCATCAGCATGTCGCCGAGCCGGCGCAAATCGAGCAGGCCGGTGGCGGCATCGGCGCGCGCAGCGCGGAGCAGGACGTGATCGGCCTGGTGCTTGCGCAACACGTCGTAGACGAGATCGGTCGAGAACAGCACCTGACGGCGGCTCTTCTCCTCCCCGGTGTGGCGGCGCGCGATCAGGCCGGAGATGATGGCGCAGTTGCGGAAGGTTCGCTTCATCAGCGCGGATTCGGCGAGCCAGGCTTCGAGATCATCGCCGAGCATGTCAGGATCGAACAGCGCGTTGAGGTCGATCCGCCCATCGCGGATCATGAAGGAGAGATCACCGAGCCCCCAGATCGCCACGGCATATTCATTGGCGACGAAGCCGAGCGGACGCGCGCGAGCGCGCTCCAGCCGGCGCGTCAGCAGCATGCCCAAGGTCTGATGCGCGAGACGGCCCTCGAAGGGGTAGCAAACGAGATAATGCTTGTTGGCCCGCGGAAAGCTCTCGACCAGCAGCTCGCGGACCGCCGGCACTTTGCTGACATCCTTCTGCAGCGACAGCCAGTCGCGCACCTGCTCCGGCAAGCCGCCCCAGGCGCGGCCATCATCGAGCAGGCGGCGCACGCGCTCGGCGAGATAGGTCGAAAGCGGAAACTTGCCGCCCATGTAGGACGGCACCTTCGGGTCCTTGTCATGCGCGCGCGAGACATAGACCTGGTCCTCGACCAGGGTCTCGTAGCGCACCACTTCGCCCGAGAACACGAATGTGTCGCCGGGGGAGAGGCCCTCGATGAAGGCTTCCTCGATCTCGCCGAGCAGTCGGCCGCCGCGTGCGATCACGCCTGTGGATCCTGCAGCGCTGCCGCGCGAACGCACCAGCCGCACCTTCAGCATGTCGTCCTCGACGATGGTGCCGACATTCATGCGGTAGCTCTGCCGCACCTTGGGATTGGCGACGCGCCAGCGTCCCTCCTTGTCCTGCTTGATGCGAGCAAAGCGCTCATAGGTCTTCAGCGCATAGCCGCCGGAGGCGACGAAATCGACGACGTCGTCGAAATCCTGCCGCGACAGGCTTGCGTAGGGCGCGGCGGTGCGAACCTCGCCATAGAGCTCGTCGCTGAAGAACGGCTCGCCACAGGCACAGCCCAGAACATGCTGAGCCAGCACGTCGAGCGCGCCAGTGCGCAAGGGCGGCGTATCCTGCGCATTCTCGGCGATGGCGTCGATGGCGACGCGGCACTCCAGCACTTCAAAACGGTTGGCGGGCACCAGCACCGCGCGGGAAGCCTCGTCGAGGCGGTGATTGGCGCGGCCGATGCGCTGCATCAGACGCGAGGAGCCTTTTGGCGCGCCGATATTGACGACGAGATCGACGTCACCCCAGTCGACGCCGAGGTCGAGCGAGGAGGTGCAGACCACGCCGCGCAGCCGGCCCGCCGACATGGCGTCTTCGACCTTGCGGCGCTGGGCGACGTCGAGCGAGCCGTGATGCAGCGCGATGGCAAGGCCATCGTCGTTCATGCTCCAGAGATTCTGGAACAGCATCTCGGCCTGGCTGCGGGTGTTGACGAAGACCAGCGTGGTCTTGTTGGCCTTGATCAGCTCGTAGATTTCAGGGAGCGCGTGACGCGCGCTGTGACCGGCCCAGGGCAGCCGCTCGCGCGTATCGAGCATCTCGACCACGGGCGGCGCGGCGCCGCCGGCGACGACGATGTCGGCTGCCCGCTCCTTGCCGTCGGGCTGCGGCACCAGGAAGCGCGCGAGCTGCTCTGGCTCGGCTACGGTCGCGGACAAGCCGATCGCGCGCATCTGCGGCGCGAGGCGCCACAATCGCGCCAGCCCGAGGGAGAGCAGATCGCCCCGCTTGGACGTGACCAGCGCGTGCAGCTCGTCGAGCACGATGCGCTTGAGAGAGGAAAACAGGAACGGTGCGTCGTCGGAGGAGAGCAGCAGCGCGAGCTGCTCGGGCGTCGTCAGCAACACGTCGGGCGGATAGCGCCGCTGCCGCTGACGGCGCGACACCGGCGTATCGCCGGTGCGGGTCTCGACCTTGATGGGCAAGTCCATCTCGGCGATCGGACGCTCAAGGTTGCGCGCGATGTCGACGGCGAGCGCCTTGAGCGGCGAGATGTAGAGGGTGTGCAGGCCGCCGCTGCGCTGCACGCTGCGGCCGGTGGAGACGAGGTTCTTCTTCGCACCCGCGTCGCGTGTCAGCGGCTGCGTCGACAGCTCGACCAGCGTGGGCAGAAATCCGGCCAGCGTCTTGCCGGCGCCGGTCGGCGCAATCAGGAGAGCGGACCGGTCCTCGCGCGCCTTCTCCAGCAGCGCCAATTGATGCGCGCGCGGCGACCAGCCGCGGGCTGCGAACCAGGCCCGAAAGCGATCCGGCAGCAGGGCGGCCGGCTCGGTCGATGTCTGGAGGAGACGGGGCGGCACGGCATGACAGGTAAGCCGTAGGGATGGCTTCGTCGAGGGGGGCTATGGCCTGCGACAGGGCGATCGCACACGCGCTGTCCATTTGAGGCACGATAGACTCGACATCGTCATGGCCGGGCTTGTCCCGGCCATCCACGTCTTACCCGCGGCACGAAGAACGTGGATGCCCGGGACAAGCCCGGGCATGACGACCGCTTGTGAGGTCCAAATTTCGGTCCTCTCCTCGCCTGCGCGACGAGGGCCAGCGCTCTCACGCCCCGGCCGGGACCTGATCGAGAAATCCGGTCACGCTTCTGATCCGGCCGTCCTTCAGCACGGCGAAATCGGTGCCCTTGATCGGGCTGTCGGCGCCGTCAGGGCCAAGTCCCCACGAGAAGCGGATGTGATCGCCGTAGCCGTTGGGCTCGCCGATCAGCTTGAATGTGAAATCGGGAAAGCGCTGCTGCACACCTGCGATCAGCGCCTCGATGCCGTCCTGGCCGTCGCCCTTCATCACGGGGTCGACGTAGCTCGCATCCGTTGTCCAGCTTTCGCTCAGCAGCTCGCGGCGGCGGCCGGCACTGCGCTCGTTCCAGAGCTCGATGTAGCGGCGGGCGATGGTGACGGGGTCGGTCATGGTTCTCTCCTTCGATGGCGCCGTGTTGTCCGGCTGACTGTGACTATCGAAGGTTCACGCGCGTTGATCGATTACCTCGGAGGTCATCAACGCGCGTGAGGTTTTCGCAAAAATTACTTCGCCGCCGTCACCATGATCTCGACGGTGTATTGCGGGGCGGCCAGCTTGGCTTCGACGGTGGCGCGCGCAGGCGTATTGCCGGGCGAGACCCAGGCGTCCCACACAGCGTTCATCTCTGCGAAGGTCTTCATGTCGGTGATGTAGATCGTGGCCGAGAGCAGCTTCGACTTGTCGGTGCCGGCCTTGGCGAGGTGACCGTCGATGGTCGCCAGGATGTCCTGGGTCTGCTTCGTCACGCTTTCGCCGGCCGCCTTGTTGGCGACGACACCGGCGAGATAGACGGTGTTGCCGTGCACGACGACCTGGCTCATGCGCGGGCCGGTTTCTAAACGCTGAATGCTCATCTGGATCTCCTGGCTGGAATGGCGGCCCTGTCTAGCCCAGCGGTTTGCACTGTGCCACCCCTTGGCACGCGTGCGTTGCCTGCCACGCATGCGTTGCCCGGCACGCATGCGTGGGGCAGCAACGCCGTTCACGGAAACCGGCTGAAGAACGTCCAGATCGTTTCGGCGCCGTCGATGTCGCCGTTCTGCGGTCCGAGCAGGTTCCTGGCGACCTTCGGGAATCGGGCATCCGGAGCAAAGCCTGGCATGCGGTGGCCGCCGTGGTTGATGCGATAGAGCACGACGTCGTGCCCAGCCGGACAGCGCGAGCTGATACGCGTGACCGTGGACTGGTCCGCGGGCGCCGCGTCGGGCATGTCGGTGATCCCGGCGTCGTCGGTCTCGCAGCCATTGAGCCTGCGCCAGAACGCCAGCGTCTCATCCGTCGACCAGAATCCCTCTGCGGCAAAATAGCTCGATCCGCGCCCGCCCTCATAAGGGACCAGCGGATCTTCCGTCCCGTTCATGAGCAGCATCGGCAGCGGCCGCGACGGATGGCAGGTGACGGCGGCTTCGTCGTTGAGGTTCATGATCACACTCGCAGCCGCCGCAAACAGATCGGCCCGCGCGCAGGCCATGGTCATCGCCATGGCACCGCCATTGGAGACGCCGGCGACGTAGACGCGCTTCGCATCGGCCGTGCCGTCGGCCACCAGCTTCTCGACCAGCCTTGCGATGAAGGCGACGTCATCGGTGCCGACCGGTGGTCCGCGCAGGGCCGGCCCCGCCTTGGTGCGCGCGTCCGCCCATGCGTTGTTGAGCCCGTCCGGAAACACAACGGCAAGGCCCTCGCGCTTGGCAACCTGCGGCCAGGCCGTCCGCGTGACCATGTCGGCGCCGCGCTGGGTCTTGCCATGCAGCACGATGACGAGCGGTGCGGGCCGCTTGGCCGGCAGTTGCGCGGTGTAGGAGCGCTTCACCCCGTTGACATCGACCGTATCGGCGGACGCAGCCGAAGCTGCCGTCAAAGCAGCGATCAGCGTGGCGATGCGCATCCGCCGCCGCATGGTCTAGCCCACTGCCTTGGCGGCGGCACGGCCCGCATTGCGGCCCGAGAACAGGCAGCCGCCCAGAAAGGTGCCTTCCAGCGAGCGATAGCCATGCACGCCGCCGCCACCGAAGCCGGCGGCCTCGCCGACGGCGTAAAGGCCGGGAATGACGCGGCCCTCCTCCCCGAACACGCGGGAGTCGAGATCGGTCTCGAAGCCGCCCAGCGTCTTGCGGGTGAGAATGTTGAGCTTCACGGCGATCAGCGGCCCATGCGCGGGATCGAGGATGCGGTGCGGAGAAGCGGTGCGGATCAACTTGTCGCCGATATAGCGGCGCGCATTGTGGATGTTCATGACCTGCGCATCCTTGACGTAGGGATTGGCGATCTCGCGGTCGCGCGCCTCGATCTGCATCCTGATGTGCTCGAGCTTGAGGAGATCGCTGCCGGCGAGCTTGTTCATGGCCGCAACGAGCTCATCGAGCTTGTCGCGGACAATGAAGTCGACACCATGGCTCTTGAACGCCTCCACCGGCGCCGGCGCGCCCTTGTTGGTGGCGCGGCGAAGCGTCATGCGCCAGCTCTTGCCGGTCAGGTCCGGGTTCTGCTCCGAGCCCGACAGCGCAAACTCTTTCTTGATGATGCTCTGGGTCAGGATGAACCAGGAATAGTCGTAGCCGGTCGACGTGATGTATTTGAGCTGGCCGAGCGTGTCCGAGCCCGGGAATAGCGGCGCCGGCAGCCGCGTGCCTGTGGCGTCGAACCACATTGAGGAAGGACCCGGCAGGATGCGGATGCCGTGACGCGGCCAGATCGGGTTCCAGTTCTGGATGCCCTCGACGTAGTGCCACATGCGGTCGCGGTTGATCAGCCGCGCGCCGGTCTTTTCCGTGATGCCGATCATGCGCCCATCGACATGCTCGGGCACGCCGGAGATCATGAACTTCGGGGGCTCACCGAGCCGCTTCGGCCAGTTCTGCCGCACCAGCTCGTGGTTGCCGCCGATGCCGCCGGAGGCGACGATCACGGCCTGCGCCTTCAGTGCGAAGTCGCCGACCACGTTGCGCGAGGAGCTCTTGCCGCGCTCTGCATCATCGGGCGCAAGAACGACGCCGCTGACGCCATCCACCGTGCCATTGGTGACCGAGAGCGCATCGACGCGATGGCGAAATCGGAAGATCAATCGGCCGGTCTTCATCGCCTCGCGCGCGCGGCGCTCGAACGGCTCGACGATGCCCGGGCCGGTGCCCCAGGTGACGTGGAAGCGCGGCACCGAATTGCCGTGGCCCATCGCATCATATCCGCCGCGCTCGGCCCAGCCGACCACGGGAAAGAAGCGATGGCCCATCGCGCGCAGCCAGCCGCGCTTCTCGCCGGCCGCGAAGGCCACATAGGCTTCGGCCCATTGGCGCGGCCAGAAATCCTCGTCGCGGTCGAAGCCGGCGGTGCCGAGCCAGTCCTGCATGGCAAGCTCGTAGGAGTCCTTGATGCCGAGCCGGCGCTGCTCCGGCGAATCGACCAGGAACAATCCGCCGAACGACCAGAACGCCTGGCCCCCCAGCGACTGCTCGCCTTCCTGGTCGACAACCATCACGCGCTTGCCCGCATCAGCGATCTCAGTGGCGGCAACGAGGCCCGACAGTCCCGCACCGACGACGATGACATCCGTTTCTTCAACCATGCGCTTCCCCCTCCAAGTTCTTCTCCTCCTCAAGGGTTCCCCCCTGTAGTTGCCCGGATTGAAGCCAGCGGTTGCAACTGAGATCAAGGGTATGGCGCGCAAGACCTCGTTAACTTGTTCCACTTTGGGATGGAGACCGGCCGGGTGCAGCGCGGACGCAACACTGGATTTAATTTGTTTTGAGCCAGCAGGCCTGCCTAGACAAAGCCTCGGTTACGACCGACGCTAGCCGTGCATCATCACCTGACACACAGATTCGAATTCGACTGGGGCGGGGGAAAATGAATTTTCTGACGGGGTTGCTTGCGGCGGTTCTCTTGATCGCAGGCATGGGGGCTTCTCACGCGGTGGTTCGGATCGCGGATGACCGCGGCGGCCGGATCGGAACCTACGTCGACAAGTACCAGGACCTCAGGCAATCGGGCGAGACGGTCATCATCGATGGCCTCTGCGCCTCGGCCTGTACCATCGTTCTCGGTGCTATCCCGCACGACCGGATCTGCGTGACCTCGCATGCGACGCTGGGCTTCCATGCCGCCTGGGATTTCGGCGCCAACGGCCGCGCCATCACCAATCCCGAAGCGACCCAGATGCTCTATGCGATGTATCCCTCGCAGATCAGGCGCTGGATCGGCCAGCGGGGCGGCCTCACCCCGCGGATGCTCTTCCTGAGGGGCAAGCAGCTCCAGGCCATGTACAAGCCGTGCTACCTGGACGCGCAGGCCTCGACGACCAGGCCGTCGCGCCGGTCGCTCCCGCAAGCGGAGCCGCTCGAATCCGCCCGGGGCCAGCTCCTCCACTGACATCCACAGGCTGGCGGCGTCCTTTGGCGCCGCCGCGGCGTCTTGCCAGCTGGCGGAGCCTTGCCTGCTGGCGGCGCCTTGCCCGCAGCCGGCGCAAAGCCTATCTGAAAGCCAGGGAACCGGGGCCTTCGTCCCGATCGTTGTCATGGCTCAACCGCTGCACCCGGCACATCGGCTATCGGACAATTCGCCCACTGCCGGGCGGATGCCATCCGTGCTGCTGTGGGCGGGCGCTGCAATCGGCGGTCTCGCCGTGATCGGCGCGCTGGCGCTCTGGTTCCACTATGGCAGCCAGGTGTTCTTCGAAATGATCAGGACCGGCTTTGCCGCCTGCTTCTGACCTGCGACAGGAAGTTTTCCGCCCATGAGCTCCGCCACCCGTCCGATGGTGATCGCGACCGCCTTCGCTACAAGCCTCGTCGTCGGGCTCCTGATCATGTTCTGGGCCATGGGCGGGGTCGGCAAGGTGGCACAGCCGGCCGCGATCGGCGGCCCGTTCCAGCTGACCGACCAGAACGGCAAGGCCGTCACCGACAAGAGCCTGAAGGGCAAGCCGACCCTGATCTTCTTCGGCTACACCCATTGCCCCGACGTCTGCCCGACCTCGCTGTTCGAGATCTCGGAAGTGCTGCGCGCGCTGGGCAAGGACGCCGACAAGGTCAATGCCATCTTCATTTCGGTCGATCCCGAGCGCGACACGCCGGCGACGATGAAGGATTACCTGTCGAGCTTCGATCCGCACCTCCAGGGCCTGTCCGGCGACCCCGCCGAGACCGCCAAAGTGATCTCCTCCTACCGGGTCTATGCCAAAAAGGTCCCGACTAAGGACGGCGATTACACGATGGACCACACCGCGCTGATCTACCTGATGGACCGCGAGGGCAGGTTCGTCTCGCCGTTCAATTTGAAGCGGACGCCGGAAGAGGCAGCCGTTGATTTGAAGCGCTATCTCTGAGCTTCACGCTGGCCACAATCGGCGCTCGCGTTCCCGGCGGGATGGTCTATAAGGCCCTCCGATCCCGACGAAATTCATTCCTTCGGCCGATGGCTCCATCGCAACAGGCGAAATCGCTTAAATCTGTCCGTGGCTTGCTGGCAGGGCTGGCTGCTGGCCTTTGCCTGCTCGGCGGCCTCACCGAGGCGAACGCGCAAGCTCCCGCCAAGCGGCCTCCGGCTGCGCCACAGACCACCCCTCAGGCGGCGCCCCAGGCCGCCCCGCAGGCGGTGCCCGGGTTCTGGGACCCGCGCCGGCGCCCCGAACGGCCGGACCTGTCCCGCCTGACCGTGATCCGCTTCCTGACCGAGACCGACTATCCGCCGTTCAACTACACCGGTGCGGACGGCAATCCGGCCGGCTTCAACGTCGATTTCGCCCGCGCCCTGTGCGAGGAGATCAAGGTCACCTGCACGGTGCAGATGCGGCGTTTCGAGACGCTGGTCGATGCGCTCACCTCCAACCGGGGCGATGCCATCATCGCCTCCATGGCGGTGAGCCCGCAGCTGCGCGCCCGCGTCGACTTCACCGATCCCTATTACCGCGTGCCGGCGCGCTTCGTCTCGCGCAAGGATGCGGTGATGCCGGAGATCCGCCCCGAATATCTCGAGGGCAAGAAGGTCGGCGCCATCGCCGGCTCGGCGCACGAGGCGTATCTCAAGGCGATGTTCACCGACGCCGAGCTGCACGCCTACCCCAATGACGATGCGATGCGCGCAGCTCTGCGCAGGGGCGAGGTCGACTTCATCTTCGGCGACGCCATCTCGCTGGCGTTCTGGATCAACGGCACGGATTCGGCCGATTGCTGCGCCTTCTCCGGCGGTCCGTTCGTCGAGAGCCGTTTCTTCGGCGAGGGCATCGGCATCGCCGTGCGCAAGGGCAACGACGTGCTGCGCCAGGCCCTGAACTGGTCGATGTTCCGGATCTGGGAAAAAGGCCGCTACACCGATCTCTGGCTACGGTATTTCTCGGTCAGTCCGTTCTGACCTTTCGCCTCTCCGCCTGCAGCGGGAGTGCGGACGATCGCAGAGATCATCACGCGCGCGTCATACCCATTCACCACGCCTGAAATTCCCGGTCCCGCCCGCCCGCGAATTCCGCTATTGAAGGACGCGGCAATCGTTCCGTCCTCTCCGCGAGCATTCCGCGTTCGTCGATCCGTCTCGCCTGTGCGCAGGTTCAATGCAGCTTTACCTCCCGATCGCCGATCTTCCGGTCAACGTCTTCCTGGTGCTCGCCATGGGCGCGGCGGTCGGCTTCGTCTCCGGCATGTTCGGCATCGGCGGCGGCTTCTTGATGACGCCGCTTTTGATCTTCATCGGCATCACGCCGGCGGTCGCGGTGGCCTCCGTGGCGAGCCACATCGCGGCCTCCTCCTTTTCCGGCGCCCTCTCCTATTGGCGGCGGCGCGCGATCGATCCGGCGCTGGCGAGCGTGTTGTTATGCGGCGGCGTGACCGGCACGACGCTCGGCGTCTGGACCTTCACCCAGCTGCGGGCGCTCGGCCAGCTCGACCTGATGATCGCGCTCTCCTACGTCGCGCTGCTCACCACGGTCGGCAGCCTGATGTTCTCGGAAGGATTGCGCGCCTTGATGCGGACCCGGCGCGGGGCGCTGCCGCCGCGCCGCACCCACAACTGGATCCACGGCCTGCCGCTGAAGATGCGGTTCAAGCGCTCGAAGATCTATCTCTCGGTCATCCCCGTGGTGATCGTCGGCATCGTGATCGGTTTCATCGGCGCCATCATGGGTATAGGCGGCGGCTTCATCCTGGTGCCGATCATGATCTATCTCTTGAGGGTGCCGACCTCGACGGTGATCGGGACCTCGATGGTTCTCACCGTCGTCACCATGCTGTTCGCGACCATGCTGCACGCGGCGACCAATCACCTCGTCGATGCCGTGCTGGCGCTGATCCTGATGGTCGGCGGCGTCACCGGCGCGCAGTTCGGCGCCCGTGCCGGCCAGAAGATCCGCGGCGAGCAGCTGCGGCTGCTGCTGGGCTTGCTCATCCTCTCGGTCGGAATCCGCTTCGCGATCGAGCTGGTGATCCAGCCCTCCGATCTCTTCACCATCCGTGAGCTCGGAGTGAGCCGATGAGGCGCATGCTTCTCGCCATCGTCCTCGTCCTGCTGCTCGGCGGCGCTGCGCGGGCCGAGCGGCTGATTGTGTCGGTCTCGAATCACCGGGTCACGGTGACGCCGAACTATTCGGGCGAGGAGCTGGTGCTGTTCGGATCGGTCGAGAAGGATACGACGACGCCCGCCGACCGCACCGCCTACGATCTCGTCGTCACCGTGATGGGCCCGCGCGCCGACATGGTGACGCGGCGGAAGGAGCGCACCTTCGGCATCTGGATCAACACCGACTACCGCCAGTTCCTGCAGGTGCCGAGCTATCTCGCGCTGTTCGCCAACCGCCCGCTCGACGCCATCACCTCGCCCGAGATCGCGCGGCGGCAGCAGATCGGGCTCAACAACGTGCTGCTGACGCAGCGGGTCAGCGGCGACTTTGCCGACGTGGTGCCCAACGATGCGTTCCGCTCGGCCTTCATTCGCCTGCGCACCCAGCGCGGGCTCTATCGCGAAGACGGAAGCGCGGTCACGTTCCTGACGCCGACGCTGTTCCGCACCGGCATTCCGCTGCCCGCGGAGGTGCCGATCGGCACCTATGAGATCGAGATCAAGTTGTTCGCCAACGGCGCGTTCATCGGCAAGACCGAGACCGCGTTCGAGATCGTCAAGGTCGGCTTCGAGCAGTTCGTCGCCACCACTGCCCGCCAGAATGGCCTGATCTACGGCCTCGCCACCGTTGCGATGGCGCTGATGACGGGGTGGATGGCCTCGATCGTGTTCAGGAAGGACTAGCCCCCCGTCATTGCGAGCGCAGCGAAGCAATCCAGACTGCCTCCGCTGCGGCAGTCTGGATTGCTTCGTCGCAAGAGCTCCTCGCAATGACGATAGTGAACAGCGGGGCCTCCACCTACACCACCGCCTTCGCCGGCCGCGTCACCAGATAGATGCCGAGCGCGACCGGAATGATGCCAAGCAGGTCGCGCGCCTCGATGTGCTCGCCGAGGACGAGGAATGCGAACAGCATGCCGAGCGGCGGCATCAGGAAATGATAGGCGCTGGCGGCGGTGGCGCCACACGTCTTCAAGAGACGAAACCAGAGCCAAGAAGCGATGATCGAGCCGCCGAGCACGAGAAAGGCGAAGGCGCCGATCAGGCTCGGCGTATAGTCGATCGCGTCGACATCGGCGAAGGTGAGCGCGACCGGTGTCAGTACGATGCCGGCCGCGAGGTTCTGCACGCCATTGCCGATCCACAGGGATCCCTTCGGCGCCAGCAGCTTGAACAGGATGGTGCCGGCCACGATCGAAGCGAGCGAGGCCAGCGTGAAAACGATGCCGTGCAGCGAATCGGTGCCGACCGACAGGCGGTGCCAGACGATTGCGGTCACGCCGATGATGCCGAGCAAGAGGCCGCTCGCCTTGCGCCAGGTCATGCCTTCGCCGAGCAGCAGCGCGGCAAGGCCCGCGGTGAACACCGGATTGGCTGACACGATCAGGCCGCCGAGGCCGGCGGAGACCGATTGCAGGCCGGTGTAGCCGAGGCCGAGATAGAGCGCATTGTTGGCGATGCCGAGCAACGCGAAGATCGCGGCATCGCGCCACGACAACGACCAGGCTTCGCCGCGGATCAACGTGGCGCCCAGGATCAAGATACCCGCGAGCGAGAAGCGCGCGGCGAGCAGGATCAGCGGCGGGCAATGGGTGACGCCGATCTTGCCAGCGATGAAGGCGTAGCTCCAGAGCAGGCAGAACAGGCCGATCGCGAGCGGCAATGTGTTGAAGCGGCTGCGGGGGGCGGGAAGCGAGCTGGCGAGCGACATGAGGGGCATTCTCGGATGTTTTTTCTGCCCTCGATCTAGGGAGGCCGCTTGCCATTTGGAAATTAAATGATTAACTCGCGCCCAGTGGATTTCTTAATGGAGGCGGCCGTGCTCGATCTCGAGCTGCTGCGCAGCTTTGTCTCGGTGGTCGAGGCCGGCGGCTTCACCCGCGCCGGCGAGCGCGTCCACCGCACGCAATCGACCGTGAGTCAGCAGATCAAGCGGCTGGAGGAGGATGTCGGTCAGGTGCTGCTGCACCGCGACGGCAAGGACGTGCGCCCGACCGAGGCCGGCGAGCGGCTGCTGTCCTATGCGCGGCGATTGCTCTCGCTGGCCGAGGAGGCGCGCGACGTGCTGCGCCAGCCTGATAGCGATGGCGCGATCCGGCTCGGCATCCCCGAGGACTTTGCCGCGTACCGGCTGGCAAAACTGCTGGGCGCGTTCTCGCGCTCGCATCCGGGATTGCGGCTGGACGTGCGCGCCGACCAGAGCAAGCATCTCGCCCGCGATCTCCAACGCGGCGAGCTCGACCTTGCGCTCTACAAGCGCGAGGCTGGCGCGAAGGACGCGATCGCGGTGTGGCCGGAGCGGGTGCACTGGGTCACCAGCAAGAGCCACCCGGTCGACGTCAACGTGCCGTCGGTGCCGCTGATCGGCTTTCCGCTCGGCTGCATCTACCGCGCCGGCGCCATCCACGCGCTGGAAACGGCCGGCCGCGCTTGGCACACCGCCTACACCTCATCGAGCCTCGCCGGCATTCAGGCCGCGGTCGCCGCCGGCATGGGCCTCAGCATCCTGTCGGAGATGGCGATCCAGACCGACCACCGCGTGCTGACGGCGAAGGACGGCTTTGCGCCGATCAACAAGACCGAGGTTGCACTGATGGCTTCGCCGGATGCGAGCCCGGCGACGCTGCGGCTTGCGGACCGTCTCGCGGAGTTTTGCGATACGGTGCAGAGCAAGGCGGCTTGAGCTCACCAAACCTCCTACGGCTCTCAATTCGCTGCGGATATCAGCTTGTCGCCACACGCGCTTGCGTAAAACTTGCCGCCGCATTGGCGCTTGATCGCAGCGCAGCGGGCTGCGGGCGACGCCTTCTGCGGCGCTGTGAAGCCGCAGCTGAGGCCATCGGCGCTGCGACCGGTCGTGCCGGCGGCAAACGCCGCACTGGTGGCGCTGATGCAGACGACGAGCAGGGCCGCAGTGGCGATTTCGATCAGCAGTCTCACGGTCCGCTTCTCCACACTGATGGCTGAATCTTTCGTAATCTAGCACCGAATCTGGGTTTCTCCGTGCTCCTCCGGGTTCCCAATTCGGCCCATTCCTTGCATAAATTTGCGCCAGCGCAGTGCACGACCTCGCGGGCGACAGTTCCGGTGCAAGGGCAGGACGCGTAGAGTTAAGAGTTGTTTCGACCTAGGAAGTAACGGCTTTGCAGGATTCATCGTTCCAGCCCAGTTATCCGGCCCCCGGGCAGCCCATCGACGAACTCGCGCTGGCCGAGATCAAGGGCGCAATCCTGGCGAAGCTGCGCCTTGCCATCGGCAAGGACGCTGGCATGGCGACCAGGCACGATTGGTACCAGGCCGCGGCGCTCGCGCTGCGCGACCGCATCGTGCATCGCTGGCTCACGGCCGAGAAGCACAGCTACGACGCCGGCCGCAAGCGGGTTTACTATCTCTCGCTCGAATTCCTGATCGGCCGGCTCTTCACCGACGCGCTCAACAACATGGGCCTGCTCAAGATCTTCGAGGTCGCGCTCGGCGATCTCGGCGTCTCGCTGCCGGAGCTGCGCAAATGCGAGCCGGATGCGGCGCTCGGCAATGGCGGCCTCGGCCGGCTCGCCGCCTGCTTCATGGAGAGCATGGCGACGCTGTCGATCCCCGCGATCGGCTACGGCATCCGCTACGATTACGGCCTGTTCCGTCAGATCATCAATCAGGGCTGGCAGCAGGAATATCCTGACGAATGGCTGAGCTTCGGCAACCCCTGGGAATTGCAGCGACCCGAGGTGATCTACGACGTCAATTTCGGCGGCGGCGTCGAGCATGTCGACGACAAGGGCCGCGACCGCTCGATCTGGCATCCTGCTGAAACCGTGCAGGCAATCGCCTATGACACGCCAATCGTCGGCTGGCGCGGCCAGCACGTCAACGCGCTGCGGCTGTGGTCGGCGCGCTCGCCCGATCCGCTCAAGTTAGATGCCTTCAACAAAGGCGATTACGTCAGCGCCAGCGCCGAGCAGGCGCGCGCGGAGGCGATCTGCAAGTTCCTCTATCCGAACGACGAGAGCCCGGCGGGCCGCGAGCTGCGGCTGCGCCAGGAATATTTCTTCGTCTCCGCCTCGCTCCAGGACCTGGTGAAGCGGCATCTCGCCTCCGACGGCCAGCTGCGCAACCTCGCCGGCAAGGTCGCGGTGCAGCTCAACGACACCCATCCGAGCCTTGCCGTCACCGAGCTGATGCGCATCCTCGTCGACCTCCACAATTTCCGCTGGGACGAGGCCTGGAAGATCACGGTCGCCACCCTCTCCTACACCAACCACACGCTGCTGCCGGAGGCGCTGGAGACCTGGCCGGTCGAGCTGTTCGAGCGGCTGCTGCCGCGGCATTTGGAGATCATCTACCGCATCAACGTGCAGCATCTGGCGCTCGCCGAAGCGCGCTGCCCGGGCGACATCGACTTCCGCGCCTCGGTGTCGCTGATCGACGAGAAGAGCGGCCGCCGCGTGCGCATGGGCCAACTCGCCTTCGTCGGCTCGCATCGCATCAACGGGGTCTCGGCGATGCATTCGGACCTGATGCGCGAGACCGTGTTCCACGACCTCAACCATCTCTATCCCGGACGGATCACCAACAAGACCAACGGCATCACCTTCCGACGCTGGCTGATGCTGGCGAACCCGAAGCTGACGGATTTGTTGCGCGAGAGCTGCGGCGATGCCGTGCTCGACGATCCGACCCAGCTCTCGCTGATCGAGGCGCGCGCCAGCGACGTCGAGTTCCAGAAGAAGTTCCGCAGCGTCAAACACCACAACAAGGCCCAGCTCGCCCGCCTGATCGGCGAACGGCTCGGCATCAGGGTCGACCCGGGCGCATTGTTCGACGTGCAGATCAAGCGCATCCACGAATACAAGCGCCAGTTGCTCAATGTCATCGAAACGGTCGCGCTGTACCAGGCCATCAAGGACGAGCCCAACGGCAATTGGGTGCCGCGGGTGAAGATCTTCGCCGGCAAGGCGGCCGCGAGCTATCGCTACGCCAAGCTGATCATCAAGCTGATCAACGACGTCGCCGAAATCGTCAATAACGATCCCGCGATCGGCGGCAAGCTCAAGGTCGTGTTCCTGCCCGACTACAATGTCAGCCTCGCGGAGGTGATCATTCCCGCCGCCGATCTGTCCGAGCAGATATCCACCGCCGGCATGGAAGCCTCCGGCACCGGCAACATGAAGCTGGCGCTGAACGGGGCCATCACCATCGGCACGCTCGACGGCGCCAATATCGAGATCCGCGACCATGTCGGCGCGGAGAATATCGCGATCTTCGGCATGGAAGCCGGCGACGTGATGATCCGCCGCAAGCAGGGGTTGGATGCTTCCGACGTGATCCGCCGGTCGCCGAAGCTGCAGCGTGCCATCAACGCGATCGGCGCAGGCGAGTTCTCGCCCGGCGACCCCGGCCGTTTCGAATCCATCGCGCACGCGCTGCGTTATCTCGACCATTACATGGTGAGCGCCGATTTCGATTCCTACTACGAGGCGCAGCGCGCGGTCGATGCGCGCTGGCAGGTGGCGCCGGCCTGGACCCGCGCCTCGATCCTCAATGTCGCGCGCATGGCCTGGTTCTCCTCGGACCGCACCATCCGCGAATATGCCGAGGAGATCTGGAACGTGCCGGTCAATCCGACCACGCCGCTGCTGCCGAACCTGCGCGACGCCGCAGGCTGATTTTTCCGCGGCGTGGAAGCGGCCTTACTTGCGAGGTTATTGCATCCTTCGCGAGGGACGATGATATGATCGTCATCATTCCCTAAGCGGCGTTGTGACACGACGCCGCAACTTCAACCGCCGTCATTGCGAGCGCAGCGAAGCAATCCAGAATCTTTCCGCGGAGACAGTCTGGATTCTTCGCTGCGCTCGCAAGGACGGCTGTGGAGGCATCGAGGACCAACAATGCACGCCAAGCTCCCGCACCCCTTCGACGAGGCCACGCGCGTCACCGCCGGTGACTCGAGCTGGCAGGGGCACACCAGCGACGATTACTGGGCCTTCGTCGGCCCGTTCGGCGGCGCTACGGCTGCGACGATCCTGCGGGCGCTGATTGAGCATCCGCAAGCCGCCGGCGATCCGCTCGCCGTCACCGTCAATTATTGCGCGCCGATCGCCAAGGGACCATTCGATCTGGACGTGCGACTGGTGAAGGCCAACCGCTCCAGCCAGCACTGGAGCGTCGAGCTCAGCCAGGGCGGCGGCGAGGTCGCAACGCTCGCCACCGCGGTGTTCGCCGAGCGGCGCCCATCCTGGGAGCACCGGGTGGCACAATATCCAGATGCCAAGCCGTTCGAGGAGACGCTGCCGTTCCCAAAAATCTCGGCATCTTGGGCCAACCAGTACGAATTTCGCTTCGTCGAGGGCGAGATGCGGATCGGCCCGCCGCAGGCCGAGCCCGCCAGCACCTATTCGAAGATCTGGATCAGCGACCGCACGCCGCGCAAGCTCGACATGCTGTCGCTGATGTCGATGTCAGACGCCTTCTTCGGCCGCATCTTCCATGCCCGGCGCCAGCTGGTGCCGTTCGGCACGGTGTCGCTGACGACCTATTTCCACACCGACGCCAAGGAGCTCGCGGCTGAGGACATCACGCGCGTGCTGGCGACGGCCGATTCGAAGATCATGCACAAGAGCTACGCCGACCAGAACGCCGAGCTGTGGTCGCCGAACGGCCGGCTGCTCGCGACCACGACGCAGATCGCGTATTTCAAGGCGTAGCTGCTTCCGCGAACTCGTCATTGCGAGCGCAGCGAAGCAATCCAGAGATCTTTCCGCGGAGGCGGTCTGGATTGCTTCGTCGCAAGGGCTCCTCGCAATGACGGTGGAGGGATCTCGCCACAAGCAAAAAGGGCGGCCGCGAGGCCGCCCTCTTCGCATCCAAGACCGAGCGACCTTACTCCGCGGCCAGCTTCACGTCCGGGGCAGCCGCGCGCACCTCGGCGTCCACCTGTGCTTCGAACTTGGCAAAATTCTTCTGGAACATGCCGACCAGGGCGCGGGCGGTCTTGTCGAACTCGTCCTTGTCCTTCCAGGTGTTGACCGGGTTGAGGATCTCGGCCGGCACCCCCGGCAGCGCGGTCGGGACCGCAAAGCCGAAATACTTGTCGGTGCGGAATTCGACGTTGCGAAGCGAGCCGTCGAGCGCGGCGGTGAGCAGCGCGCGCGTCACCTTGATCGGCATGCGCGAGCCGACACCATACTTGCCGCCGGTCCACCCGGTGTTGACCAGCCAGCAATCGACATTGTGCTGGGCGATGAGGTCGCGCAGCATGTTGCCGTAGACGGATGGATCGAGCGGCAGGAAGGGCGAGCCGAAGCAGGTCGAGAATTCCGGCTGCGGCTCGTTGCCGAGGCCGCGCTCGGTGCCGGCGACCTTGGCGGTGTAGCCGGACAGGAAGTGATACATCGCCTGCGCCGGCGAGAGCTTGGCGATCGGCGGCAGCACGCCGAAGGCGTCGGCGGCCAGCATCACCACGTTCTTCGGCTGCGGCGCGCGGCCGGTGCGCGAGGCGTTCGGGATGAAGTCGAGCGGATAGGCCGAACGCGTGTTCTCGGTCTTGGAGCCGTCGTCGAAATCGACGACGCGGGTGTCCTCATCGAGCACGCAGTTCTCGAGCACCGCGCCGAAGCGGGTCGAGGCGGCATAGATCTCAGGTTCGGCTTCCTGCGACAGCTTGATGCACTTGGCGTAGCAGCCGCCTTCGAAATTGAAGACGCCGTTCGGGCCCCAGCCGTGCTCGTCGTCGCCGATCAGGGTGCGGTTGGGATCGGCCGACAGCGTCGTCTTGCCGGTGCCCGACAGGCCGAAGAAGATCGCGGTGTCGCCCTTGGCGCCGACATTTGCCGAGCAGTGCATCGGCATCACACCGCGCTCGGGCAGATAATAATTCAGGGTCGTGAAGACCGACTTCTTCATCTCGCCGGCATAATAAGACCCGCCGATCAGGACGATCTTGCGGGCGAAATCGATCGCGACCACGTTCTCCGAGCGGCAGCCATGGCGTTTAGGATCGGCGCGGAAGCTCGGCATGTCGATGATGGTGAGCTCCGGCACGAAGGTCGGCAGCTCGATCGCCTCGGGGCGGATCAGCAGCGTGCGGATGAACAGCGAGTGCCAGGCGAGCTCGGTGAAGACGCGCGTCTTGATCCGGTAGGCCGGGTCGGCGCCGCCATAGAGGTCCTGCGCGAACAGGCGCTTGCCTTCGGCGTGCTTGAGGAAGTCCTGGTAGAGCGTCTCGAATTGCTCTGCGGTGATCGACTGGTTGCCGGCCCACCACATCTTCTTGTCGGTGGTGGCGTCGCGCACCGTGAACTTGTCCTTCGGGCTGCGCCCGGTGAACTCGCCGGTGTCGGCGCAGAGCGCGCCGTCGGCGGAGAGCACCGCCTCACCCGCTGCCAGCGAGTATTGATAGAGTTGTGGCGCACCCAGATTCCAGTGAACCTGCTTGAGATTCTTTAAGCCGAATTTGTCGGCGCCGAAGGCACCGTTGCGCACGCCCGTCTCTTGCACGAAAAATCCCTCCTAGAACCCGCGACATCAAGCGCGGCCAAGTTTGGCGCCGTCGCGATCACCGTGAATATGGGCCGTTCGGCCTCGGCTGAACGACCTAATAATGATGAACGCAGGCGTTGCCAAGCTGATCCCGCAGGATTTGGTTTATTCAAGGACCGCGCCAAACGCCGCGCATGTCAGCTCTGTAAGGCCGCATCGAGAAAGTGCGGATGATCGCGCAACCAAATGCACATCTGCGCGTTATGTCCGGTTATTGCGACGCACAATCACTGCGTCAACACCCCTATCTTACCTCGCCCTCTCCGATCAACGCGAACGGTCCCCACATCGCGGGATAAGCGTTGCGCGGCGACGAGGCGTCGTCGAGATAGGTTAACATCGCGCGGCGCAAGGCTTCGGCGCGGCCGAGCTTTGGCTCGTTCTTCAGCAGCTCGAACGTCGACGTTGTCAAGCGGGTCGCAGCCTCCGAATCCACGGCCCAATGCGACACCAGGAGCGCGCGAGCACCTGCGTAGAAGAACGAGCGCGCCAATCCCGACAACGCCTCGGCACCGGGCTTGTCGCCCGCGATGGTGTTGCAGGCAGACAGCACAACCCAATCGGCATTGAGCTTGAGCTGGGCCACTTCGCTCGCGGTGAGAAGACCATCGTCGAGCTCCGTCGGCTGGTCGGGGATGGAGAGCGCCAGCGAGGGCTCCCCCAATCCCTTGACATCGCCGGCGACGAGGCCGTGGGTGGCAAAGTAGATGATGCCGTATTGGGCAAGCGCTGCACGCTTGAGCGTCGTTTCGCTGGCGTCGCGGCCGAGATGGATGTCAGCCTCGGCAGCGCCGACGTCCCTCGCCACCGCGTTCAATTCGTCGGCGGTATCGGGCAGCTGCGGCAGCGCCTGGGCCAGCCGCGCACGATCCACGCCTGCGCCGCGCCAGAAGTCGGCATAGGCGATCGTCGCGATGCTGCGTGCGGCGACCTTGCCGTTCGCGGCACGCCGGTCGGCAGGCCCTTCGGCTGCAGGGTTGAACACGGGATCGCCGAAACCGGTCATCGGCTTGACGCTTTGATCCCTGCGGGCAAAAGCGCGCAGCGATTTCAGGCTGATCACCGACGGCAGGACCGAAACGGCCTGACGCCGCAGCAGCCAGGCAGCACTGCGATAGCCCTCGAGCCGGTCCGGGATCGCAGCCTGTGGCTTCTCTGTGACCAGCAGATGAAACGGCAATGCGGTCAATGCCGCCGACGGCACGACCAGCAGGTTGCGCTTGTCCTTGGTCAGCGCCTCAACCGGGCCGAGCAGCGCGACATAGAGCTCGTTGGCAAGACCGAGGTCGAACAATCCCGATTTGCCGGATGCATCGCGCGCCTTGCCGACATCGAGCCCCCTGCGGAAGGCCGTGACCTTCTGTGCGACCGCGTCCGCTCCGAGCGGAATCTCCTTCCAGTCGACGCTCTCGCGCGTGATCGCGACGACATAGCTCCGCCTGTCGACGACGGAATAGACCACCATCGCCTCGTCGGACGCCAGCAGCGGCTGGATGTCCTTGACGGTCAGCGGCAGCGGGTTGGATAGCGAGGAATAGTCGGGAAACTCGACGGCGAGCGTCTTCTGCAATCCATTGCGCGCGCCCGCGATCGCCGCGATCCGCACGCGGCTGCGCTGCTCGGCCGCGACGTCGCGCTGCGCCGATGGCTTCGACACCGCAGCGATGATCGCCTTGTCGAGCGCTTCGGACTCGGCCGCGAGATCCTGATCCTTGCGCACGAGCTCGGCGAGCCGGTCGCTGCCGGCGGCGAGCCGCACCGCGAGCTTGTTCACGGCAGAAGCGGCAGAGGATTGCGTGCCGCGCTGGATCGCAGCGAGCGCATCGTCGAGCGCCTTCTCGCTCGCCAGCAGCGATTGCTGCCGTGCCGCGAACAGGATCGGCAGCACGACGCGCAGCTGCGCACGATTGGCCGCGAGCGTCTTCTGCGCCAACGGCAAGGCATCCGCCGTCCGCCCCGTCGCCTGCAGAAATTCGGCAAGATTGCTCGTCGAAGTCGCAACATCAGGGTGATCCGGCCCGAGCGCGCGTTCGCGGATCGCCAGCGCGCGACGATACAGCGGCTCGGCATCGGCAAAACGCTGCTGGTGCTGGTAGAGCCCGGCGAGATTATTGAGCGAGCGCGCGACGTCGGGGTGTTCAGGCCCCAGCACCTTTTCGCGGATCGCGAGCGAGCGCTTGATCGGCGCTTCGGCACCGGCGTCGCGATTGAGGTCGCGCTCGACCTGTCCGATGTTGTTCAGGACCGTGGCGACCGCGGGATGCTCGGGACCGGCAGCCTTCTGATAGATCGCGAGCGCACGGCGGAACAGTGGCTCGGCATCGGCCGGACGCTGCTGCTTGGCGTAGAGCGTGGCGATATTGTTGAGGGATTGACCGATGTCGGGATGCTCGCGCGGCAGCGCCTTCTCGCGCACGGCAAGTGCACGCTTGAACAGCGGCTCGGCCTCTGCGAAGCGACCCTGCCGCTGATAGAGCGCGGCAAGATTGGTCAGCTCGGCCGCAACCAGGGCGTTGTCGGAGCCGAGCGATTTTTCCATGAGTGCGATCGCGCGCTTGTAGAGCGGCTCAGCCAGATCGTCCCGTCCCTGACCGGCATGGACCTGGCCGAGATTGTTCAACGCGCCCGAGAGATCGCGGCCGTTGTCCTTCTCCAGGCTGGCGACCATCGCCTGCGCCAACGGCAGCGCTTCCGAATATTTTCCGGCACCGATGAGCGCGGTGAGCCGCGCGCTCTCGGCGGCGAGACCTTTCTGCGCAAGGGCTGGCGTGGCGAGCAAGGTGGTGATGGCGAGCGCGAGAGCCGCCGTCCATGCCAAACGTTGACGCGTCATGACCCCTCTCGCTGCGAGCCCGAAAACCATCACGGTCATGGGTCGCGGCGATCGGTAGCCGCGTTCAAGCGGTTGCGCCCTGGTCCACCTTCGTGCGCGCTTCGCCAGCGAGACGGACCAGCATCTTGCGAAGCGCCGTGCCATCCGTCACCCGCTCCGGGAAGTCCAGCCGCAGCGTTGCCTGGCCGACCTGCATGTCGAGGCCTTCAGGATCACAGCCGGTACAGCGCCAGTCGCCCTCGGTGGCGCCGAGCAGCTTCGTGGCATAAAGATTGAGGGCGTCGCGATGGTCGGCGTTCATGTGCTCGACGGCGCCCTCCTCCGCCGCCAGCAGGTCCTCGGCGCCGGTGAGGTCCGTCAGGAATTGCTCCGGCTTGAGGTCGACGATCCGGCCAAAGCCGGCGACCAGATGTGTTCCCGTGGGCCGGATCCGGAAGAAGGAGAAATCCTTAAAAGAAACAAAGCCTTCTGCCGAGGGATGAGCACTCAGATACCGTCGCTGGAGCAGATCCTTGTTGGAATCGGCCTCCTCGGCCCGGCCGGACAGCATGATCCGGGCGCCTTCCAGGGGATCGCCGGCCGCGCGCTCGTCCAGCATCAGCGAGACCCTGGAGTCCGCGAGGACGTTCTTGGTGTGCACGGCGAGGCGCGAGATCAGCAGGATCGGCGAGCCGTCGGGATGGCTGGCCAGATTGACCAGGGAACAATAGGGATCGCCGTTGCCGACCATCAGCGTCGCCAGAGCCCCCTGCCGGGACCGCCTCAGCAGCGATTTGGCGAGCTTTGCGGGGTCGAAATTGGGGGTCGGTTGCATTGGCTTTCTCGGCTCAGGTGGTTGCAAGGAGGGCCTTTTTTCGGGTAAACGGGGGCCCGGTTATGGGTCGAGATGCGGCGAATCTGCCGTGTTTCGTGGAACTTGGTCACACTTCAGCCCAGCTTGCATTGCTCGGTGACAAGGTTCGAACGCCACTTCGGCACCCATGTATGCGGCGCATCACTGATTGCTCGCCGTTTCAAGCCACGACCCAAACGGAAAGCAGAAAGCAGAGAGGCTCATGCCCACAATCGCTTTGGTCGACGACGACCGCAACATTCTCACATCCGTCTCGATCGCGCTGGAAGCCGAAGGCTACCGTATCATGACCTACACCGACGGCGCTTCCGCGCTCGACGGTTTCCGCACCACCCAGCCCGATCTCGCCATCCTCGACATCAAGATGCCGCGCATGGACGGCATGGAGACGCTGCGCCGTCTCAGGCAAAAGTCCGACCTGCCGGTGATCTTCCTCACCTCCAAGGACGAGGAGATCGACGAGCTGTTCGGCCTCAAGATGGGCGCCGACGACTTCATCCGCAAACCGTTCTCGCAGCGTCTGCTGGTCGAGCGCGTCAAGGCGGTGCTGCGGCGCTCGGCGCCGAAGGATCCGACCGTTGCGCCGAAGGAGAACGACGCCAAGGCGCTCGACCGCGGTCTGCTGCGCATGGACCCCGAGCGCCATACCTGCACCTGGAAGAACGAGCCGGTGACGCTCACCGTGACCGAATTCCTCATCCTGCAGGCGCTCGCGACCCGGCCCGGCGTGGTGAAGAGCCGCAACGCGCTGATGGACGCCGCCTATGACGACCAGGTCTATGTCGACGACCGCACCATCGACAGCCACATCAAGCGGCTGCGCAAGAAGTTCAAGGTGGTCGACAACGAGTTCGAGATGATCGAGACGCTCTACGGCGTCGGCTACCGTTTCAAGGAAGCCTGAGGGCGCCTCCTCCACGGCGATCGAGAGCATCTCCGGTTCTCGTTCCATGGGGACGAGGATCGCTCTAGGATGCGGGGACCTTCGCACGGGCCGTCCTAACGCGGGCGTAAGCATTGCTTGACCGAACGCAGCCTGACCCTAACCAGAGCGCCGGGGATATCGCATCCGCCGGCGTTCAGGAGCACGTTGCCGACAACAAGCCGCAGGGCTTCCGGCCGCTGAACTGGTTGAAACGCGCCGGGCAGTTCTTCTTCGCGCTGTCCTTCTCGAGCCTGACCCGCCGCATCGTCTCGCTCAACCTCGCCGGCCTCGTCGCGCTTGTGGCGAGCATCCTGTACCTGTCGCAATTCCGTGCCGGCCTGATCGACGCCCGCGCCCAGAGCCTGCTGGTGCAGGCCGAGATCATCGCCGGCGCGATCGCGGCCTCTGCCACGGTGCAGACCAACGCCATCACCATCGATCCCGACCGGCTGCTCGACCTCAAGCCGGGCGAGACCTATGGCGGCTCGGACGAGTATTCGCCGCTGGACTTCCCGATCAATCCGGAGCGCGTCGCGCCGGTGCTGCGCACCTTGATCTCGCCAACCAAGACGCGCGCCCGCATCTACGATCCGAACGGCAGCCTGCTGCTCGACAGCCGCAACCTGGAAAACGTGCTGCGCTTTCCGCTGCCGCCGCCGGCCGAGCAACCCGGCATCATCGAGCGCGGCAAGGTCGCGGTGCGGACCTGGCTGAACCGCGGCGACCTGCCGCTCTATCGCGAGCTCGGGCCCGAGAACGGCAATGGCTATGCCGAAGTGGGCGACGCCCTCCAGGGCCAGAAACGCTCGATGGTGCGGGTCAACGCACGCGGCGAGGTGATCGTCTCGGTCGCGGTCCCCGTGCTGCGCTCGCGCGCGATCCACGGCGCCTTGATGCTGTCGACGCAAGGCGACGACATCGACCAGATGGTCACCGCCGAGCGCCTCGCCATCCTGAAGGTCGGCGGCGTCGCCGCCGCCGTCATGATCATGCTGTCACTGCTGCTGGCGAGCACGATCGCAGGTCCGGTGCGCCGGCTCGCCGACAGCGCCGAACGCGTCCGCCGCCGCATCAAGGCCCGCATCGAGATTCCCGATTTCACCCGCCGCCGCGACGAGATCGGCCACCTCTCCGGCGCGCTGCGCGACATGACCAGCGCGCTCTACAGCCGCATCGAGGCGATCGAGATGTTCGCCGCCGACGTTGCCCATGAATTGAAGAACCCGCTGACCTCGCTGCGTTCGGCGGTCGAGACGCTGCCGCTGGCGCGCAACGAGAACAGCCGCGCCCGCCTGCTCGAGGTGATCGAGCACGACGTCAAGCGGCTCGACCGGCTGATCTCCGACATCTCCGACGCCAGCCGCCTCGATGCCGAGCTGCAGCGCCAGGATGCGATCCCGGTCGATTTGCGCCGGCTGCTGACGACGCTGGTGTCCGTCGCCAACGAAACCAAGCTCGGCCACGACGTCGCGGTCGAAACGCGCTTCGAGGGCCGCAGCCCGACCGACACCTTCGCCGTGAGCGGCCACGATTCCCGGCTCGGACAGGTCGTCTCCAACCTGCTCTCCAACGCGCAATCCTTCTCCGAACGCGGCAGCAAGGTGCGCCTCAGCTGCCGCCGCGTTCGCTCCGAGATCGAGATCGTGGTCGACGACGACGGCCCCGGCATTCGCGAGGACGCGCTGGAGCGCATCTTCGAGCGCTTCTACACCGACCGCCCGCATCAGGGCTTTGGCCAGAACTCCGGCCTCGGCCTGTCGATCTCCAAGCAGATCGTCGACGCCCATGGCGGACGGATCTGGGCAGAGAACCGCCCTGGCCCGCCGGACGCCGACGGCACTCCGACAATTGCCGGTGCGCGCTTCGTGGTGAGGCTGCCGGCGCTATGAACGAAGGCGGGCCCAGCGTTCACGCCTCTGCCGTCAAGGTCGGGCCTTACGCCGTGCTGATCCGCGGGCCCTCGGGGTCCGGCAAATCGCGGCTTGCCTTCGATCTGATCATGGCGGGGCGCTCAGGCGTCGTGGAAAGGGCCGTTCTGGTCGGTGACGACCGTGTCCATCTGGCGACACTCGGCCACGAAATTGAGGTCCGCCCCGCGCCTCGCCTGGCGGGCCTGATCGAGATCCGGGGCCTCGGAATCCGCCGCTGCGACTTCGTGGAGCATGCGACCGTCGGTCTCGTGGTCGATCTGGCCGCAGCCGACGCGGAGCGCCTGCCGCGGGCCGAAGCCCTGAAAACCAGCATTTTTGGTGTCGAAATACCGCGGATCCCTGTGCCCCGCGACTATTCGCCCCTTCCCCTGGTTGTTGCGGCCTTGACCACTACCAGGAGTTCATCTTCCGTTAACCCATCAGGCGATTGTTTGAAGGGAAATGGTAACCATATGAACCCCACTATCGCGACCGAATAGACCGGCGCAGCTCCCCTCATCCATCCGTCTAGATTCAGGGAGATACGCAACATCCCCTCTTGCGCGGGGGCTCTGGATGGTCAAAGTGGCGCGTTCGTGCGGTGCACCAAAAGCGCCCGCGAGGAGTTTTCCGATGATTGGTCTAGTACTTGTGACCCACGGGCGCCTTGCCGACGAATTCAAGGCAGCGCTTGAGCATGTCATGGGCCCACAAAAGCAAATCGAAGCGATCACGATCGGCGCCGAAGATGATTCCGATCTCTGCCGAAGCGACATCATCGAGGCGGTCAACCGCGTCGATTCCGGCGACGGCGTTGCGATCCTCACCGACATGTTCGGCGGCACGCCGTCGAACCTGGCAATATCCTGCATGAGCCGGCCCAAGGTCGAAGTGCTCGCGGGCATCAACCTGCCCATGCTGGTCAAGCTTGCCAAGGTGCGCGAGGAGCGACCGCTGCCCGACGCGATCGCGATGGCGCAGGAAGCTGGCCGCAAATACGTCACCATCGCCAGCCGGGTGCTCGCCGGCAAATGAGCGAGGAGGCGCCACAAGCCGCGACCGGCGTGCCCGCGGGCGCGATCTCCAAGGATCTCCTGATCATCAACAAGCGCGGCCTGCACGCCCGCGCCTCGGCGAAATTCGTCCAGGCGGTCGAGCGCTTCGATGCGCAGGTGTGGGTGACACGCGGCGGCGAGACCGTCGGCGGCACCTCGATCATGGGCTTGATGATGCTCGCCGCGGGTCCCGGCACGACGATCACGGTGGCGGCGGCAGGGACCGACGCCGAAGCCGCGCTCGCGGCGATCACGGAGCTCGTTGAAAGCAAGTTCAACGAGGAAGGGGTTTAGGCCCTTCTCTCACCACGCGGCCAGGTGCGCTCCCTCGCCCCGTACTTGCGGGAGAGGTGAAGAAATCACTTCCCCGGCGGCGCGAAGTAGATGTTCCAGCTCATCGACGGGCCGGCCTTGCCGTTGGTGAAGCGGCGCGTTGTCATCACGATGCGCTCGGCGTTGGGCGCAACCTCCGACACCCATTTCTCGAACGCGGGCAGGCGGCCGTCGGTCGGATCGAACACGCCGATGAAGCCGTACTTCCTGGCGTCGTCGCGCGAGGTCAGTCCGGAATCCCAGGCCTCCAACGGTAGCAGCGCGGACGGATGATCCGGGCTGTAGAACACCAGCGGCTGGATCTGCTCCATCGTGCCGGCAACGACGGCCCAGCGCGAGCCGAAGCGGGTGTGCCAGGCCTGGGTCAATTCGCGCGCGAGCTCCGAGCGCGCGCCATAGATCTGGGCATTGCCGGCATTGGCCGCCATCTCGCGCGCGGCGATCCAGGGCGAAGCGGCGAGCGTCGCGGCGCTGAGCACGAGCCAGATCGCGGCGATGTTGAACAGCGCGGCTCTCTGCACGCGCAGCGTCGGGATCGCGACCAGTGCGAGCGGCACCAGGAAGAACAGCGAGATGCCCCAATCCGTCTTCATGTAGATGCTGAAGGCGAGCGCCCCGAGCGGCGGGCCGACTGCGACGATGACCTGGACGATCCAGACATTCAGCGCCTGCGAGACATTGACTCCTGCATTGGCGCCACGCGCCCAGGCGCGCGTGACGATGCGCGACGGCGTAGCCAGCAGCAATCTGCCCCATGGCGGCACCAGCGCCATGGCCAGCGCCGCGAGCGCCACCGGCAATGCCAGCAGCGCGAAGTTGTGCAGCACATAGCCCGCGACGAGCTGATGCACCTGGGCCTTGTCCTGAAGGCTGTAGGTGTCGCCGGCATAGGTCAGCGGCACGAAATGCGCATCCGCCAGCCAGACGAGGTGCGGGATCATCGCCGCGACCATCGTGGCAATCGCGACCCACGGCGCGGGCGACGACAGGAAGCGCAACCGGTCGGGATGGATCAGCGCGGCGAGGCCGATCGCGCCGATCATGGTCAGCACCCAATATTTGGTCATCAGCGCCAGCGCGCCGGCAAGCCCGAGCAGGATTCCGGATTGCCAGCTCCGCTTCTCGAAGGCGTTGAGATAAGCCAGCACGAGGAGCGGCAGCGTGACGAGCTGCAAGAGGTCCGGGTTGTACTTGAAGCCCTTGAAATTGAAGATCGGGTAGAGCGCGATCATCACCACGACCAGGAACGCGCGGCGCGCATCCACCGCGCGCAAGGCGATCAGCCAGCAGATCACCATGCCGACGCTCACCGTCGTCATCGCCAGCGCATAGGTCGCCCAGTCCGCCGCCGGGAGCGCCTTGAACCAGAGGCCGGCCACCCAGCCCGACAACGGCGGGTGCTTGCCATAGCCCCAGAGGAATTTCTGGCCCCAGCCCCAGGCTTCTGCGACGTCCATATGAACGTCCTGCGCCGCCTTCAGATTGATCAGGATGAAGGTCCAGAGCACCGCATGCAGGATGGCAAATTGGATCAGCAGCCACAGGCGCGCCTCGGGGCGGACCGCACAGGCAACCAGGAAGGCCCGGAAGCGGTTGTAACTCAAGCGGGTCTTTGCCCGCGCTCCGGCAGTGGGAAGAGAGGTCGTGGACATGGCCGTGCGTAGCGCGTTTTGGCCCGTCATGGAATCAGCTTGGCGTGAACAAAGGCCCTGAAAATACAGCAATATGGTTGCCGCACGGGGATGTGAGTGGTATCCCGCGCCCATGACGACCGTCCCCATTTCCAACATCCGCAATTTCTCCATCGTCGCCCATATCGACCATGGCAAATCGACGCTGGCCGACCGCCTGATCCAGATGACCGGCGGCCTCTCCGACCGCGAAATGGCGGGGAAGGAGCAGGTGCTCGATTCCATGGACATCGAGCGCGAGCGCGGCATCACGATCAAGGCGCAGACGGTGCGCCTCGCCTACCGCGCCAAGGACGGCAAGGACTACATCTTCAACCTGATGGACACGCCCGGCCATGTCGACTTCGCTTACGAGGTCTCGCGGTCGCTGGCGGCCTGCGAGGGTTCCCTGCTCGTGGTCGATGCCAGCCAGGGCGTCGAGGCGCAGACGCTCGCCAACGTCTACCAGGCGCTCGACAACAATCACGAGATCGTCCCGGTCCTGAACAAGGTCGACCTGCCCGCGGCGGAGCCCGAGAAGGTCAAGCAGCAGATCGAGGACGTCATCGGCATCGACGCCTCCGACGCGGTGATGATCTCGGCCAAGACCGGCCTCGGCATCCCCGACGTGCTGGAAGCCATCGTCAACCGCCTGCCGCCGCCGAGGGGCGATCGCGACGCCACGCTGAAGGCGCTCTTGGTCGACAGCTGGTACGACGTCTATCTCGGCGTCGTCGTGCTGGTGCGCATCGTCGATGGCACGATGAAGAAGGGCCAGCGCGTGCGCATGATGGGCACGGGCGCGGCCTATGACGTCGAGCGCGTCGGCTTCTTCACGCCGAAGATGCAGCAGGTCGAGGAGCTCGGCCCCGGCGAGATCGGCTTCATCACCGCCGCGATCAAGGAAGTCGCCGACACCCGCGTCGGCGACACCATCACCGACGACAGGAAGCCGGTCGCCGAGATGCTGCCGGGCTTCAAGCCGGCGATCCCGGTGGTGTTCTGCGGCCTGTTCCCGGTCGACGCCGACGATTTTGAGACGCTGCGCGCCGCGATGGGCAAGCTGCGCCTCAACGACGCCAGCTTCTCGTTCGAGATGGAGACGTCGGCCGCGCTCGGCTTCGGATTCCGCTGCGGCTTCCTCGGGCTGCTGCACCTCGAGATCATCCAGGAGCGGCTGTCGCGCGAATTCGATCTCAACCTGATCGCGACCGCGCCGAGCGTCATCTACAAGATGAAGCTCACCGACGGCCAGGAGATCGAGATCCACAATCCCGTCGACATGCCCGACGTGGTCAAGATCGCCGAGATCGACGAGCCCTGGATCGAGGCGACGATCCTCACGCCCGACGAATATCTCGGCAGCGTCTTGAAGCTGTGCCAGGACCGCCGCGGCGCGCAGAAGGAGCTCACTTACGTCGGCTCCCGCGCCATGGTGAAGTACGACCTGCCGCTCAACGAGGTCGTGTTCGACTTCTACGACCGCCTCAAATCGGTCTCCAAGGGCTACGCCTCGTTCGACTATCACCTCACCGACTACAAGCCGGCCGATCTCGTCAAGATGCAGATCCTGGTCAATGCCGAGCCGGTCGATGCGCTCTCGATGCTGGTCCACCGTACCCGCGCGGAGGGGCGCGGCCGTGCCATGGTCGAGAAGATGAAGGAGCTGATCCCGCCGCATATGTTCCAGATCCCGATCCAGGCGGCGATCGGCGGCAAGGTGATCGCGCGCGAGACGGTGCGCGCGCTGCGCAAGGACGTCACCGCGAAATGCTACGGCGGCGACATCACGCGTAAGCGCAAGCTTCTGGAGAAGCAGAAGGAAGGCAAGAAGAAGATGCGGCAGTTCGGCAAGGTCGACATCCCGCAGGAAGCTTTTATTGCCGCGCTGAAGGTCGACAGCTGAGGCGAGGCTCGGGACGGGCCAGCCGGGTCGCCGGGGCCGGCAAACAGGCGCTCTCCCGACGGCAAACAAAAAAGTGCGAAAACAACCCCATGCACAGTAGCCGCCCTCTTGGCGGCATTGTGCTTTTTCGATTTTACGAAGTCGGTTTGACCCGTCGGGCAAAACAGGGGTATGGTGGCATCATCGAACGCTTGCCTCTCAGCCGTGTATCTATTCCTCGCCCCTCTTCGCGATCCTGATGCCCTCGATGATCCGGTCGCTCGGGTGCAACACGACGCGATCACCTGCAGCTAGTCCGGAGAGAACTTCGGCCACGCGGTTATTCCGGTGGCCGATGCGGACCGGGACGGTTCTTGCACGGCCGTTCTCGTCGGCGAAAACCGCCCATTGGTCGCCTTTTCGGAACAAAGCGCTCACCGGCACGGTCAGCGACTCGGTCGCGCTCCATGTCGTCACGTGAACGATAACACGATAGTCGTGCCCGAGCGTGCCCCACTTCTCGGGCGGGTCGGTGAAATCGATGGTCACGCGGACCCGCTGCTCCTCGGTGCCGAGTGCGGAGACTTTCAGGAAACCGGCCGGGTCGACCCGGACCACCTTTCCCGCGATGGGCTGACCGCCCCAGCCATCGATCCGGACCGGCGCGCCGACCTTGATCTGGACCGCGTCAGTCGAGAGCAGGTCGGCCACGACCTCGAGATCGAACGGGTCGCCGATATCAACCAGCGGCGTCCCGGGCAGAACCGTCGTCTCGCTGTCCTGGATGATCTTCAATACCCGTCCGCTTGTCGGCGCCAGCACACGGATGCAGCAGGTCGGCTCCGCGGGAGGGATAGCGCTTGCCGGGTCCATCAGCCGGGCCGCCAGGCTGGTCCGCACTGCGCGGCGCATCTCGACCTGGGCCTTGGCACCTCTCAGGGCGGCCTCGTTGGTGGCGACCTCGAATTTCGCCTTGTCGTAGGCCTGGGCCGAGGTGGATTGCGTCCGCAACAGCGTCTGCACCCGCTGGAACTCGGTCCGCGAAAAATCCAGCGCGGCTTCGATCCGCTGCACTTCAGCTTCCTGCTGCTGGATCGCGGCGTCTGCGGCCAGGACCTCCGCCTGCAGCTGATCGCGCGATCGCGCATCGATGAAGCCGGGCAGCGTCGGTTGCATCAGGGCGACGGTCTGGTTAGCGACGACGTCGTCGCCGACATGGAGCGAAGGCCCCTGCTCGCCGAGCGGATGCGAGATTCTCAAGACCTTGCCCGCGATCGGCGCCGACACCGTGTAGACGTGGCGCACGCGGGTCTTGCCGTCGTCGTCCGCCGTGACCTCGATCGGCCCCTTCGCGACGGTCGCGAGATCGACCAGAACCGGTCGGGGCCAGGCGAACCAAGCGAGCCCTGCGAGGATCGCAGCAGCGAGCGCGGCGCCGATGATGCGTTTGGTCCAGTTGGCGGGCATGGCTAATCTCGCGTCTTGAGGACCGCAACAAGGTCCAATCTGTCGATGCGTTCTCGGATCACGGCGGCGGAAACGATGGCGGCCAGCACCACGACGGACGTGGCGATCACGTAAGTCGAGTGCTCGACGACGAGGCGGACGCGCATCAACTCGCCGGCAAGGTTCGTTTTCATTACCCAGGCGAGGCCGTAGCCCATCAGCCAACCGGGCGGTTGGGCGATCAGGGTGAGGATGGCGAGCTCAAGCAGCAGGATGCGCAGCACCTCGCCGCGCGTGAAGCCGAGCACGCGCAGGCTGGCCAGTTCGCGCGCCCGTTCGGACAGCGAAATGCGCGCATTGTTGTAGACGACGCCGAACGCGATCACGCCGGCAAGGCCCGTGTAGATACTCGCCATCGTGGTGACGAGCAGCGCGACGGTCTTGCGGAAGTTCGCCAGCGAAACGCGCTGCAGCGCCACGCCGCCGACCGTCGGTATGGACTTCACCGCCGTGTAGAAGTCCTCCGTCCGGTTCTCGTCGAGGCTGAGATTGACGCTAGTGACGACGGGCGCCTCGCGCATCAGCTTGTGCAACGCCTCGATCTCCATCATGCCCCTAATCCCGAAGTAGTCCTCGACGGTCGCGACGACCGGCACCGTCACGGATCGCCTGGCGCCCTCCAACAGATCGACCTCGACGCTATCGCCTGGTCCGACGCCGAGGATATGCGCGAGCATGCCGGAGATGGCGAGGCCCGTCTCCGGCAGGATGACCGGCCGAAGCTCGACGTCGATGATGCGCCTGAGGTGGGCAGCAGCCGGTCGGCCGCTGATGACGATGCGCCGTTCGACGTTGCCGTGGCGGATCCGGACCGGCACCTCGCGGAACGGCTCGGCGGCGAGAACGCCCGGAAGCCGGCTCACCTGCTCCACGACATTTGCGATCCGCTTCTCGGCAAAGCCGATGGTTGCGTCCTGCCGGTCGGCGAGGAAGTAGGTCACATCGGTCAGATGCTCCATGCTGTCCCGCGTGAACAGCGAGACGACTAGGATCGCGGTGGCCAGCGCCATGCCGAGCGCCGTGAAGAAGGCCCGTACCGGATGCCGGGCGATGTTGCGGATCATCATCAGCGTCGGCTGCGACACGATCCGGTCGAGCTGGATGCGCGCCGAAAGCAGCCGGCGATAGACCGGCGGAGCCGGCGCCTGCATGGCGACGGCCGGGGGCAGCTTCACCACCTCGCGCAACGCACGGAATGCGCCGATCGCCGCAGCCGCCGCGCTAAGCGCACCTGCCGTGAGATAAACGTCCGGTGCCTTCGCGAACACCAGGAAAGGAAAGTGGAAGAAGTCGCCGAACAGCGCGGTGACGTGCAAACCGAGCCAGGTGCCCACGATGCCGCCCAACACGATGCCGACCACGACGATGAAGGCAACGAACTTGAAATAGTGCAGCACGATGCTGCCGTCTGAATAACCCAGCGCCTTCAGCAGGCCGATCTGCTCGCGCTCGAGCGCGACCAGCCGGGTCAAGGTGAGATTGACGAGGAAGGCCGCGACCAGCAGGAAGATCGGCGGCAGCGTGCGGCTCATGTTGTTGAGCATGTCGAGTTCATGATCGAGCCAGGCGTGCGAGGTCTGGTCCTTGCGGCCATGCGCCGCCTGCCCGCCATAAGGATCGAGCAGGGCGTCCAGTCGCCGGACCACATCGCGCTCGGAGGCGCCGGGCTGCAGCTTGACCGCGACCGCCGAGAAGGCGCCGTCGAGATCGTAGGCAGCGCTAAGCACCTTCTCCGACATCCAGACGATGGCATAGCGGCGATCGTCCGGCATCAGGTCGCCCGGTCCGACCGTGTAAACGAACTCGGGCGACAGCGCGATGCCGACGATGACGAGCTCGCGCTTCCTGCCGTTGAGGATGGCGGAGAACCGCGCCCCCTCGACGAAACCGTGCGCCCGAGCGAACGGCTCGTTGACGACGACCTCTTCAGTCCGTCCCGGCGCCGGGAACCGCCCGGAGCGCATGTAGAGCCGGTTGAGATGCTGCTCACCCGTGTCGGCCAGCGAAACGAACTGCGCGCTGGCGGGCGCGGAGAAACCGGGAATGTCGAGTAGCGCCGGCTTGGCGATACGGGTGTCGATGGCGGCGACTCCTGGGATCTCGCCGATCCTGTCGGTGAGCGCCTTCGGTGCCCGCTTCGCCTGCGCGAACACATCGGCAAAGCCGTAACGCTCGTAATAAGCGATCCGGGTCTCCTCCAGCGATCGGTGCGAGCCCACCGCGAGCACCAGCGTCGCAACCCCGCCGCCGACGACCAGCGCGACCGCGAGCACCTGCGCCCAGAGCCGTCTGACGTCACGAAGCAGCTTGATGTCTAGCACCTTCATGTCGTCACCAGGTGAGCTCGGCGGCCTCCCGCCGGGCCTCGTTGGTCCGGATGCGGGAGATGCGACCGTCGGCGAAGAACAGCACTCGGTCGGCGACCTCCTGGATGCTGGCGTTGTGGGTGATGATGACTGTAGTGGTCCCGAGCTGCCGGTTGACGCCAAGCAGCGCCTCGATGACGCGGATGCCGGTCTTCGAATCCAACGCCCCGGTCGGCTCGTCGCAGAGCAGCACCGCCGGCCGCTTCGCGATCGCGCGGGCGATGGCGACGCGCTGCTGCTCGCCGCCGGAGAGCTGGGCGGGAAAGTGATGCATCCTCGCTTCGAGTCCGACCAGCGCGAGGGCGTCGGCCGGCCGCATCGGATTCTTGGCGACTTCGGTGACCAGCGCGACGTTTTCGTAGGCCGTGAGGCTGGGCACCAGATTGTAGAACTGGAAGACGAAGCCGACGTGATCGCGGCGGTACTTCGTGAGTTCGTGGTCCTCCAGGTCCGTTAGGTCCAGATCGCGGAAGAACAGCCGGCCGCTGGTCGGACGGTCGAGGCCGCCCATGATGTTGAGCAACGTCGTCTTGCCGCTGCCGGAGGGGCCGAGCAGCACGACCACTTCCTTCTCGGGAATGTCGAGGTCGACCTCGTTGAGGGCATGCACCATCACTTCGCCGGAGATATAGATCTTAGTCAGCGCCTTTGCGGTGAAGACGGGAACGCTCATTGACGTCCTTTAAAGCTAGCGCCGTTTGCAGGCATCTCCTGGCGAAGGTCAGCCGTGACGATAGCCGCCAGAAGAGCTATGACCGGATCGCCGGTTGAGATGGGGAATGAAGGCCGGCACCTGCGCGGCATACCGGGCATAGGCCTCGCCGAACTCGCTCCGGGCCTCACGCTCCTCGTCCCTGGCGAGCTTCACGTACATGACGGTCAACACCGGAAACATCGCCAAGGTCAGAATCGTCGGCCATTGCAACAGGAAGCCGAACATCACCAGCACGAAGCCGACATATTGCGGATGCCGGACGTAGCTGTAAGGACCGGTGGTGGCGAGGCTCCGGGTCTGCTGCGCCTCGTACAGCGTCCTCCAGGCGAGGGAGATCAGGATGAACCCGGCGCCGATGAAGATGAAGCTGACGACATGGAACGGCCCCGTGTGGGGATTGGTCTTCCAGCCGAACATCATCTCGAGCAGATGACCGGCGTCGTGCGAGAACCAGTCGACGTTCGGGTAGCGCGACTGCAGCCAACCCGACAGGAAATAGATGGTGAGCGGAAAACCGTACATCTGCGCGAACAGCGCCACCAGGAACGCGCTGAAGGCGCCGAAGGAGCGCCAGTCGCGCGAGGTCTGCGGCTTGAAGAAGCTGTAGGAAAACAGGATGAACACCGCCGAGTTGACGGTGACGAGGCTCCAGAGGCCGTAAGCAGGCGGAATGTCGTGCATCACGCGCTCCTCGAATCATTTGGCCGGCCGCCACCGTGACGGTGACCATGGCCGCCATGCATGAAGAAATGCATCAGCGGACAGGCAAGGAGCGGCAGCCAGACCAGGAGCCCCAGCACGTGAGCCCTGTGCTCGCTGAACAGCAGCACGCCGGCGATGGCCAGGAATCCGATCAGGACCAGGCCAGCCTTGGCTCTCATGGACATGCCCGCGGCATGCCGCTGTCGATAAGCGGAATGATCCTGCACCGGCATGGGCGCGCTCCTCTCGATCCCCGCAGCATAGGAGCACCGCCGCCATCGCTTTTGACGCAGATCAAAGGCTCGCGGGAGCTGAGCGCGCGAGACAATTAGCAACCGATCGTACCTTGAGATTCGTCAAGACCGACGTTGCGCCGATGCGTATCGTGGACCTTCGCAACCTGGAGGACCGAACATGACCACCAAGACGCTTCTCGCCACAATCGGCATTGTTTCCCTGCTGGCCGTACCCGCCACGGCTCAATCCACCGACAAGGAAAAGAACGGCCATCACTACAGCGGCGGACCCAAGACAGAAGTTCCGCACCACATGGGCAAGAAAGAAAAGACCGGCACCTCTGCCAACGCTCAATCAGGCGGTCATCACTACACGGGCGGCCCCGGCACGTCGTCGCCTCATCACATGGGCAACAAGAAATAGTTCGATCTTAGCGGCACGCGAAGGCAAGAAGAAGATGCGGCAATTCGGCAAGGTCGACATGCCGCAGGAAGCTTCATGGCCGCGCTGAAGCATGGCACCTGCATCGCAGCGTGTGCGATGCAGGCATCCACGTTCGCTGCTAATCGATCACGATTTCCTCTTTGCCTCGACGTATCGCGCAAAATTGTCGAGGATCGCCTGCCAGCCGCCCTGCTGCTGTTCGACCGAGTGCGTGGTTTCGGCGTCGAAGACGACACGGACGACAACACTCTTCGGGCCGGGCACGAACTCGACCTCGGCCTTTCGATCGCCGAACGCGTATTCGATCCGCTTGTGCTCGACGATCTTGGTGTAGGTGCCGGCGAAGTCGAAGCCGATGCTGCCGTCCTTGGCCTCCATCCGCGACGAGAAGGCGCCGCCGTCCCGCAGGTCGACCGTCGCACTGGTCGTATGCCAGTCGTCGGACGCGGCATTCCACTTCACGATGTCGGCTGGCGTCGTATAGGCACGCCAGACCTGATCGATCGGGGCGGCTACGCTGGTTTCGACGGTGATCCTCATGGGCATTGCTCCAGTTGCGACTTTGACGCTCGAGTTGACGGAATCTCGCCAGCGTGCCGGGTCCATTTCCTGCACGACCGGGACGTGTCGACCCGAGGACGATCGAGACCGGCCCATGCCGACATGGTTCGGCGTCAATGTGCCAAAAAAAGTTGGAGAAGTTGTGGTGTGGGCAAGCGAAGTGTGCCTGCGCGCACGCCTCGTCCTTCGAGACGACGCTGACGCGTCTCCTCAGGATGAGGCTCATTGGGCGTCGGTGCCTGTTGAAACTGCTGCCGCGGACTCCGCCCTCATCCTGAGGAGCCTGCTCAAGCGGGCGTCTCGAAGGATGGCCGCAGGGAAAAACTCTCTAATGCGATAGCCCTGCCCGCCAGCTTCGCTCTTCGGGCTGCGGCGGACAAGTCGCACTACCATCCTGCGCTGCTCGTCAGATCGGCCTCGTCTTCCCTCGGATGGCCATCGACCGCTTCAGGGCCTGCTGGGCATCGGCATAGCGGCCTTGATACTTGTAGAGACCGGCGAGGTTTTCCAGAACGCCGGCGAGATCCGGATGGTCAGGGCCGAGGGTTTTCTCGAAAGTGGCCGCCGACCGCTTGAACAGCCGCTCGGCCTCCGCGTTACGGCCCTGACGCCCATAGAGCGCAGCCAGATTGTTCTGTGCCTGCGCGATATCGGGATGATCCGGGCCGAACGCCTTCTCGGTCACCGCCATCGACCGCTTCAGCAGCCGCTCGGCATCGGCATAGCGATGGCGATTGATATAAGCGTCGGCCAAATTGTTCATCAGCACAGTGGCTTCGGGGTCGTCGGGACCGAGCGCCTTCTGCAGCACCGCGAGGCCTCGCTTGAACAGCGGTATAGCCTGATCGTACCGGCCCTGATGGCTGTAAACGGCGCCGAGGTTGCTCAACGCCATCACGATCGATGGATCACCGCTTTTCTCGTGAATGGCGATCGACCGCTTGAGCACCGGCTCCGCTTCGGCGTAACGCTCTTCCGCACGGTAGAGATCGCCGAGATTGTTCAGCACCATCGCGACTTCGGCATGATTCGGACCGAGTGTCTTCTCGTCAATGGCCAGCGCGCGCTTGTACAGCGGTTCGGCAACGGCGTATTGGCCGAGATTGTAATGGATCGTGCCGAGGTCGTTCAGCGGCATCGCGACGTGCGCATCATCGGGGCCGAACTCCTTCTCGCGAAGGGCCAGCGACTTCTGGGCCAGAGGCAGCGCTTCCATGTACTTCCCGGCCCGATAGAGCTGCTTCATCTGCCGGGCCAGCGTGCCCGCCTCGTCCTCTTCGGCATGGGACGGCACGCCGAACGACAGGCTCAAGGCGAGCGCTGTGACTGCAACACAGATCGATGCTTTCAGAGCCTTCATCGCGCCTTCCCTCGTCGCTGACATCAGGGACCTACGCGCCGTTGGTGCTCCCGGAAGCCGGACAGGTTCAATGCAACCGCGGCTTTCCGACGCGACCGACCGCGCCAGCGCGGCTGGATGCCATCGGCAGGCGTCAGCAATTCGTCATTGCCCGAGCTGCTGCAGCACAGCAGACCATAACGCGAGCGGCTCCCTGAAGGCTCCGGGTTCGTTCGGCTTCTGGCGAACGGCCGTGTGCACCATGACGAGCTTGGAGGCGGGATCGACCAGGATGAGCTGACCGCGAATGCCGATGAGGGCAAATCGGCGCTGCTCGCCGGGGAGGAGCCACACCTGATAGCCGTAGCCGAAATAGCGCGTGGCCACGCGCGGAGCGAGATGACCGTCCTCTGGCCTGACGGTCGTGGCATCCAGCAGCCACTGCCGGGGGATCAGCTGCCGGCCTTCCCAGGCGCCGTCATGGGCGAGCAACCGGGCCAGGCGCGCATAATCGCGCAAGGTTGCGTTGAAGCAGCAATAGGCGATCTCCTGCCCGCTGCCGTCGATCACCCAGGAGGCGTCCGCCTCGGTGCCGATGGGGTCCCAGATCCGGTCGCGGAGATAGTCGGCGACCGGCGTGCCCGTGGCGGCGCGCAGGACCAAGCCGAGTATCTCCGTTTCAACGCTGGCATAGTGGAATTTGGTGCCTGGCGGCGCGGTCCGCGTGTTGAACTGCGCGACGATGGCGGCGGGATCTTTCGGCGGGCCGGCGAACAAGGCCCGCCCAAGCCGGGCGATGTCGTCGTTCCCGTCATAGACTTCCGAGAATTCGACGCCCGACGACATGTTCAACAAGGCGCGGATGGACGTGTTGCCATATTCCGTGCCTGCAAGGCCGTCGACATAGGTCGCGACGAGGTCGTCGATCGACTTGATCCGTCCCTCCGAGACCGCGATCCCGACCAGCATGGCTACCAGAGTCTTGGCCATGGACATCGAAACAAAGCGGTGGTGGTCGGTCCGTGCATATTGATAGTGCTCGTACAGGATGGTGTCGTCCCTGGCGATCAGGAGGCCCGTCGCCGGGTTGCGCTTGAGGTAGTCCGCAATGCCGAGCTTTTCGGTGCCAAGACTGTAGGTGACCTGTGGCTCCGGCGCGCGCTTGAATTGCCAGAGCGTCGTCGCGCGAGCGACCCGGCGCGAGGGATAGATCTCGCCGAAATGGCTGTAGCTGCCGACGAGCTTGTCGAGCGGGGGAGCGGCGCCCCGCGTGCCGACCGGATAGCCCTCAGCCGCACCGTAGAGCTCGGCATCGGGACCGCTATCCGAAAAGACCGGTCCCGGCGCGGCGGGCACGCTTCGGACGTCCTGCGCGCACGCCAGGGGCGACCAGACCGCGGAAGCAAAAATGACGGGCAGGAAAAGCCGGCGGCACCCGCGCGGCCTAAACGACGCTCCCCAGTTCATTGCACTTGCCTCCCCGCACGTTGGTGGGTGTGCGCTTCACGAGAACAACATCGCAGGCTGGTGACGCGCGGCATGCTATCATTGCGGGCGGGCCGTGTCAGCCTGCGGTGGCAACCCGCCTTGCTCTCGCCCCGCGGATCAGTCACCATCCCTGCCGCGCACCATCAACAAGAGCAAAAGCGCCAAGGAAACGCATGAGCAAGCCGTCACGTTTCGACTATGGCTGGGTCGTTGTCGCCGCGGGCGCGCTGATGACCTGCATCGGGTTCGGCACGATGCTGTCGCTGGCGGTGTTCCTGCAGCCGATCTCGGAGGCGATGGGCTGGTCGCGCGCCGGGGTGTCGGCTGCCGCGACGCTGGATTTCCTCTTTATGGGATTCGCCGCATTCCTATGGGGCACGCTGTCGGACCGGTTCGGCACCCGCATCGTGGTGCTCTCGGGAAGCGTTCTGCTGGGACTAGGTCTCGTCACAGCGAGCCAGGCAGCAAGCCTGTGGCAATTCCAGCTTTGCTTCGGCGTGCTGATCGGGATCGCCGTGGGCAGCTTCTACGCACCGATGATGGCGCTCGCGAGCGCCTGGATCGAGAAGAACCGCAGCCTCGCCGTGGCGCTGGTCTCGGCCGGCATGGGCGTGTCCCCGGTGACGGTCGCGCCGGCCGCGAGCTGGCTGATCACGGCCTATGATTGGCGCACCGCAATGCTGACGATTGGCATCGCTTCCTGGGCACTGTTGATCCCCGCCTGCTTCCTGGTGCGTCCGGCGCCGGCAGCCGCGGGCTCCGCGACCACCGACGCGGCGCCGGCGGCCGAGATGAACGCGGCGCAGGCATTGCGCACGCCGCAATTCATCGCGCTCGCAGCGGCGCATTTCGCCTGCTGCGCGGCGCATTCCGGCCCGATCTTCCACATGGTGTCCTATGCGATGGTCTGCGGCATTGCTCCGCTCACGGCGGTGACGGTCTATAGCGTCGCCGGCGTCTCAGGCCTCGGCGGACGCCTGCTCCTGGGCGCGCTGGCCGATCGCATCGGCGCGAAACCCGTCCTTGTCGGCGGGCTGTTCGTGCAGGCGATGTGCATTGCGACCTATCTCGCGGTGGCGCAGCTCGGCGAGTTCTACGCGCTCTCGGTCGTGTTCGGACTCGCCTATGGCGGGGTGATGCCGCTCTATGCGGTGCTGGTCCGCGAGTTCTTCGGCCCGCGCATTATGGGCACGGTGTTCGGTGCCGTGTCGGCCTTCGCCAGCCTCGGCATGGCGCTCGGGCCCTGGGCCGGCGGGATCGTGTTCGATACTTTCCAGCAATACACCTGGCTGCACGCCGGCTCCTTCGCGATCGGGCTTGCGGCGGTCGCGGTGGCGCTGAGTTTTCCGACGCGGCGCAGGCCATCGCTCGATCTTAGCCGCGCGACGGCGTGACACCGGACAGTGGCGAATACCGGATCTGACTTTGCATAAATGTAAGTTTGATGGATTTCGCCTCCCTCGGTCATCCTACTTCCTGCCTTCTGGCACCGATTATCTTCGTGTACCATTGCCCTTGTGATCAGATCGTTCTGGCATCGCGAGAGGCCAAATGAGGCGGCGGACGTTTCTGAGCTTCTTGGGAATGACGGCGATATCGGCGCGCGAAGCCTTGGCCCAAAAGCGCGTTCCGGTCGTGGGATTCGTCGGATTTGCCACGCCGGAAATCGACAATGCGGTGCTCGTTCCGTTCCGGAAGGCGCTGGCCGAGCTGGGTTACGTGGAGGGCCGCACCATCGTCATCGAGGCCCACTCGACGGCCGGCGATGTGTCGCGGGGCCTTGCATTGATCGACGACCTCGTGGCCAGACAGGTGGACGTGCTGCTTTCGCCCGGCCCGGCCGCAGCACGCGCGATGATCAGGAAAACCAATATTCCCGTCGTCGCCGTGGCGCTGCCTGCGGTGCAAAGCGACCCTGAATTGTTTCAGAGCCTCGCGCGGCCGGGCGGCAGTCTCACCGGCTTCGCCGCGTTCGGCGAGGAGATGTCGGCCAAGCGCATCGAGATGATCCGGGAGATCCTGCCCTCGCTGAAGCGGATCGGCGTCTTGAACAATGCGACGGACCCGACCTTCAGCGCCTGGGGCGCGCAAACCATCGAGGAAGCACGACGCGCCGGGCTGGAGCCGGTGCGCCTCGGACTGACGAGCGCGTCGCCGGCGGCGGTTGCCGAGCAATTCAACGTGCTCGCGGCCGCCGGCGGCAACGCCGTGATCGTCATTCGCGACTACATGACCGCCGCGATGCAGGACGCCATTTGCCGTATCGGCATCGACATGAAGATCGCCGTCATCGGCCAGCACAGGGAGTTCGCCCATGCCGGCGCTCTGATCAGCTATGGTGCCGACATCGGCGACCTGTTTCGTCGCGCCGCGGGCTATGTCGATCTGATCCTGAAGGGACAAAAGCCGGCAAATATGCCAATCCAGCTGCCAACCAAATTCGAGCTGGCCGTCAATCTCAAGACCGCGCGGGCGCTCGGCGTGACGATCCCGCCCACCATCCTCGTGCTGACGGACGACGTGATCGAGTGACGGGTCGTTGAAAATCCGCCGATTACCGCGCCGTGAGGCGGGCTCAAATCCAGTCATTCGCGAAGCTTCGGCGGAGCAGTTCATGGAATGCAGCATCCGGCCCGCGCTCGACGATGACGCCGCGGCCATCAGCGCGGTCATCTTGCGTGCGCTGCGCGAAACGAATGCAAGGGACTATACGGCGGAGATCATCGCGGGGATCGAGCCCAGCTTCGGCCCGGATGCCGTGCGCCGGCTGATCGGGCAGCGCACCGTTTTCGTCGCCACGATCGGCGGCCGCCTGGTCGGAACGGCAAGCCTCGACGGAAGCGTCGTCCGCACAGTCTTCGTTTCTCCGGACGTTCAGGCTCGCGGGATCGGCAAGCTACTGATGGCCGAGATCGAGCGCACGGCGCGCGAGCGGAACATTCCGTCCTTGGCGGTCCCTTCATCGGTCACTGCAGAGACCTTCTATGCGCGACTGGGGTTCAATGCCGTGCGCGACAGCTATTATGGGGACGAACGCACGATCATCATGGAGCGGGTGCTCATCGAGCGGACCTAGACCTGGTCCACACCATGGCAATCGCCGCGGAGAGCCCGACGCGTGGTGATAGTTCGAGCTCTTGCGGAACCCATCGCCGACGGACGGGCGCGAGTATCTCGCCGTTCTTGCCAGTTCTGATTAGTAAGCACGAAGCCTGATGGTCCGGTCTCGATCTACCGATACGAGCTGAATTGCGCCAGTTGTGTTCGATGCGCGATTTGTAGCCGCAACGAAAGTCGAGTCGCGCTTCGAAAAGTGGAAATTAGTTTTGCGACATAATCGTAATGACTCCGACGCAAAAAAAGAAAATAGGGTGCAATCAACAAGAATATAATGGGAGGAGCAGATGGATACTGCGGGTCGCCTGCGCGCGATGGCATTATTGTGCCGTCAGACAGCCGCGCGTCATCCGGATCGAGGTTGGAAACTACTCGCGGAAGCTGAATATTGGGAGCACTTGGCCAATGATGCGCCGCTCGAGCATGTCGACCATTGCTCGGTTCGCTCACCGCTTCACCGTGAGCACGCTATGATACAATCGGCCACGGCCGACGCGAGGTGAGAGCGAAACAGAATAATTTGTTAGCTTCTGTGTGCCTAACCTGAAGAGTGCCGCCCACCGCCGATGCGGCACATTGGAATGGGAATGCCGGCCCCGGCTGTTACCCCATCCTGCGGCTGGGGCCGTTTTGAACTTTCGCAGCATCGTTCAAACCCGATCCATGCTCAGAAGCATCGCTATAGCGCTCTTCGGAAAAGGCATCTTGTCTCGGCTCGATCGAGCGCTCTCCCATGGTCGCAATACTGAGGCTGCGCTCAGCCTTGTGCGGGACATCGGCCGAGGCTTCGGGCTGTAGGGCGCCGTCCACGCGCCTCGTCGATCAGGCAGCGCCTGCCCTACCGGCGACTATTTCTTCAACAATATTCCTTTCGCTCGCGCCATTCGCCTGACTGATCCGGCGTGGCGGCCCAGTTCGGCGGCAATCTTCGATACCCCAATGCCCTGCCGGGCCAGCGTGACCAGCCGTCGAACCTCCTGCTCGGCCCATTGCTTCGGCTTCGGTGTCTTCATGGTGCGACCCCACGACCGCACGACTTAACGACGGCAGCTGACGGTCCGCACTTGGGAAATTTACGGGTGGCGCGCCCGGGCCATTATCCGTCCGAACCTCCAAACGGAAATTGACCGACGCCGCGCTGTCATGCGCCCCGGCCTTTGGCCTCGTTGTTGAGGCAGATCAAGGCTGCTGGCGCCGGGCAAGGCGGGAGAGGCCGATGGGCGAAGCGGTACGTTCTTAGATATCGTGGAGGCGAGCGGTCACGCCACCAGCGCGGCATCCTCGTCGCCGTCGATGCCGCGCTGTGCGGCCAGCAGGCTGACGATCTCCGCATTCGGCCGGGCCTTGCTGAACAGGAAGCCCTGGCCCTCATGGCAGCCTTCGGCGCGGAGGCAGCTGAGCTCGGCTTCGGTCTCGACGCCTTCGGCGGTGATGGTGACGCCAAGGCCCTTGCCGAGGCTGACGATCGAGCGGATGATCGCCTGGGCCTCGCGGTTGGCCGCGAGATCGCGCACGAAGGACTGGTCGATCTTGATCTTGTCGAACGGGAAGCTGCGTAGGTAGCTGAGGCTGGAATAGCCGGTGCCGAAATCGTCCATGGAGATGCGCACGCCGAGCGCGCGCAGCGCATGCAGCGTCGCCAGCACCTGCGCGCTCTTCTCCAGCAGCAGCGTCTCGGTGATCTCGAGCTCGAGCCGGCGCGGCGCCAGGCCGGAATGCTTCAGCGCGTCAGTAACCATCGAGAGCAGATTGCCGCTGCGGAACTGGAGTGGCGACAGGTTGACCGCGACGCGGACGTCGTCGGGCCAGGCCGCGGCGTCGAGGCAGGCCCGGCGCAGCATCAGCCCGCCGAGCGGATTGATCAGGCCGGTGTCTTCGGCGACCGGAATGAACTCGGCCGGCGACACCATGCCGCGCTCGGCATGCAGCCAGCGCACCAGCGCCTCGAAGCCGGTGATGCGGCCGCTCGCGAGGTCGATCAGCGGCTGGTAGTACGGCCGCAGCACGTCATTCTGGATCGCATCGCGCAGCTCGACCTCGATCTTGCGGCGGCTCTGCGCCTTCGCATCGAGCGCGGCCTCGAAGAAGGCGAAGCTGCCACGCGCATCCAGCTTGGCGCGCGACAGCGCCATGTCGGCGCTCTTGAGCAGCTTTTCGGAATCCTCGCCGTCGCCCGGCGCCATCGCAATGCCGATCGAGGCACCGATCACCACGGAGTGACCGTCGAGCAGATAGGGATCGGCAATGGCCGCAAGGAGGCGTTTTGCGAGACCCACCGCATCTTCCGGCCGAGCCAATCCGCTCTGCAGAACCGCGAACTCATCGGAATTGAGCCGGGCCAGCCCATCCTCGTCGCGCAAGGTGGAACGCAGCCGCTTGGCGACGCCGCGCAGCAGCTTGTCGCCGACCGCGTGCCCCAGCGTGTCGTTGACCGCCTTGAAATTGTCGAGCCCTAGTATCAGCAGCGCGACCTTCTCGGAGCCGCGGCGCGTGTGCAGCAGCATCTCGTCCATCTGCTGCCGCAGCAGGTTGCGATTGGGCAGACCGGTCAGCCCGTCATGCTGGGCCATGAAGGCGAGTCGCGCCTCCGCGCGCTTGCGCTCGGTGATGTCCATCAGCGCGAGCAGCACCGCGGGCCGCTCGGCGTAAGTCAGTTCGCGGGAATAGATCGCAAGGTCGATCAGCGCGCCGTCGGCCTTGACGTGCTTCCAGGTGCGGCCGGCCTGATCCTCGCCGGTCCCATCGACGGTCCAGGGCGGCACGCTTTCGAATGCCTGCAAGGACCGGATCTTCAATCGCTCGAACTCGGCCCGGCTGTAGCCATAATGCGCGACCGCGGCATCGTTGACGCCGAGGATGCGCTCGTCGTCCAGCGCGCAGACGATCATGGGTACGGGATTGCCGTCGAACAGCAGGCGGAACGAGGCCTCGCGCTGCTTGAGCTCGGTGATATCGACGCGCAGGCCGACGACGCCGCCGTCATCGGTCAAGCGCTCGTCGATCAGGATGACGCGGCCGTCCGACAGCTTCTGCTCGTGGCGCGCGCCGGGCTTGTAGAGTTTTTGCAGGCGCTCTGCAATCCAGGCTTCTTCATTGCCGGTGGCCTCGGGATAGTCGCCGCGGGCGACGCCGATGCGCAGCGTGTCCTCGAGCCGCGCGCCCTCCTCGAACAGATCGGCGGTCTTGCTGTAGATCTCGGCGTATTTCCTGTTCCAGAGGACGTAGCGGCCTTCGGCGTCGAGAAACACGATGCCCTGCGGCAGGATGTCGATGGCCTGGCGCAGGCGCTCATGCGACTTGCGCGCCTCCGCGATCGCGGCTTCCGCCTCGGCACGGCTGCGCAGGATTTCGTCGTGTTCGGAAAGGGCACGGTGCGCGCGCGCGAAGCGCGGCTTGCGCGCCTTTTGGCCGGCGCGGGCAAGCATGCTTTGCTTTCGCTTTCTTGTACTTCGAGACCCCAAACTCAACTTCACTCGTCCCAGTCGCGTCCAGCGGCCGCAAGTTTTGAGGCAAGTGTCTGAAAAAAAAGTAATCTTAGCCAGCCGCGGTCCGCGCGCGGCGCGCTTACTGCCTGTTTGCGCGGCGTGGCGAGCGGCGGCAGGCGTCATCAGACTGAGTGCGGCGCCGCAATCAATGAGCGATCTGGCGCAAAATTGCGCGCGCGCCTGAATCGGTTCCGAAATTGCGCGCGATTGCATGCGAACCGCAAAATTTTCTGCGCGCTGCGCACGAATTTTGGTCAATGCAGGATACGGTTATTACACCCTTAAGAAACGGCGGGTCGAGACGCGATTCGGGGCGCGCTGCGATGAGCCGGCGGCGGGCTCGTCGCCTCGTTCTTAACCCTGGTGCAGCATTGGGTTATAAGAGCGTCAGCATGAGTCGCCGCGGCATCACCCTCCTCCTGCTCTCGTTCGTCTGCCTGGGCGCCGGTGGCGCGCTGGCCCAGGACCGTGGCAGCATCAACCCGAAGCCGCTGCCGCCGCTCGCCAATCCCAACGACCCCGATCTCGCCGCCAAGGAATTGTTCGCGCGCAAGCTGCTGCCATCGAAGGGGCCGGCCCACGTCATCGGCTCCTACACCAGGGGCTGCATCGGCGGCGCCGCGCAGATGCCGGTCAACGGCGACAATTGGCAGGTGATGCGGCTGTCGCGCAATCGCAGCTACGGTCATCCCGACATGATCGCGTTGATCAAGCGGCTCGCAGCCAAGGCGCACAAGGACGCCGGCTGGCCCGGCATCCTGGTCGGCGACATCGCCCAGCCGCGCGGCGGGCCGGCGCTGTCAGGCCATGCCAGCCACCAGATCGGTCTCGACGCCGACATCTGGCTGACGCCGATGCCGGACCGCCGGCTCTCGCGCGAGGAGCGCGAGGAAATGTCTGCGGTGATGATGGTGCGCCAGGACCGGCTCGACATCGACCCAAAAGTGTTCACACCAAGCCATGTGCTGGTGCTGCGCGCCGCGGCGCGAGAGCCCGCCGTGCAGCGCATCTTCGTTAACGCCGCGATCAAGAAGGCGCTGTGCCGCGAGGCCAAGGGCGACCGCGCCTGGCTGTCGAAGATCCGCCCCTGGTGGGGCCACGACTACCACTTCCACATCCGCATGCACTGCCCGGCCGGGGCCGGCGAATGCGAGGGCCAGCCGTCACAGGCCGAGGACGAAGGCTGCAAGCCCGCCGATCTCGCCTATTGGTTCTCCGATGCGGTGCTGCACCCCAAGCCGCCGCCCGAGCCGCCCAAGCCGAAGCCGCCGATGACGCTCGCGCAGATGCCGGCAACCTGCAAGGCGGTGCTGCATGCAGGGGATGCGAAGCCGTAAGGTTCGCTGCCACGGAGGTCGTCCCGGGGCGCGCGGCGAGCACGGGACCCATAACCACAGGGAGTGATACTTGCGCGAAGCAGGTCACTCCGAGTCTTCGCCCAACGCAATCCTGTGGTTATGGATCCCGGGCTCGCGCTACGCGCGCCCCGGGATGACGAACTCGCCGGCCCGATAGAAGCTGGCCGACAAACGGCCGGCTTTGACCTGCGGCCACGGCCTGCTATGTTTGCACTGCGATATCCTCGCCGGCCGTAAGCCGTCGCCAGGGACCGTGGAACAGCGCGTCCGCCCGTCGCATCTGACCAGCCAACGCCAGATTTCGCGCGTGCAACCTTGCGCGCGCGAGCCCGCACGGAGCGCATCCATGTTTCGTCTGTCAGGACTTTTCACCGCCTTCGTCATTCTCGCCGGCACGGCCGTCGCGCCCGCCGCGGCCGAGGACAAGACCGTCACCGTGTTCGCCGCCGCCTCGATGAAGAACGCGCTGGACGAGATCGACGCCGTCTACACCGCCAGGACCGGGGTCAAGTTCAGCGTCAGCTACGCCGCTAGCTCGGTGCTGGCCAAGCAGATCGAGCAGGGTGCGCCGGCCGACGTGTTCGTCTCAGCCGACACCGACTGGATGGACTACGCGATCTCCAAGAAGACCATCAACGAGCCTTCCAGAGTGAATCTGCTCGGCAACAGCATCGTGCTGATCGCGCCGAAGGATTCCAAGATCGACAGTGTGACGATCGCGCCAGGTTTCGATCTCGCCAAGCTCGCCGGCGACGGCAGGATCGCGACCGGTGACGTCAGGTCGGTACCGGCAGGCAAATACGCCAAGGCAGCGCTGGAAAAGCTCGGGGCCTGGCAGGCCGCGGAGCCGAAATTCGCCATGGCCGAGAGCGTGCGCGCCGCGCTGACGCTGGTCGCCCGCGGCGAGGCTGTGCTCGGCATCGTCTATTCCACCGACGCCAAGGTCGAGCCGGGCGTGAAGATCGTCGGCACCTTCCCGGCGGATTCGCATCCTGCGATCATCTATCCGGTCGCGGCGACCAGCACTGCCAAGCCGGAGGCGAACGGCTATCTCGCCTTCCTGCGCTCGGCGGCGGCCAAGGCCATCTTGGAAAAATACGGCTTCAAGTTCCTGATCAGCCCCACAACCTGATTGTTGCGACCTGATTCCTGCAAACCTGATTTTGCAACCTGTTTCTGCGACCTGATATGACGGCTTGATGTTCGACATCTCTCCCGCCGAATGGACGGCGATCCTGCTTTCGCTCAGGGTCGCCGTCATTGCCACGCTGGTCGCGACGCCGTTCGGCATTGCGCTGGCGTGGCTGCTCGCGCGGCGTGATTTCTGGGGCAAGTCGGTGCTCGACGCACTCGTGCATCTGCCCCTGGTGCTACCGCCCGTCGTCACCGGTTATCTGCTGCTGCTCAGCTTCGGTCGCAAAGGCCTCATTGGCAGCTTTCTCGCCGACCATCTCGGCATCGTCTTCGCATTCCGCTGGACCGGTGCTGCGCTCGCTTGCGGCGTGATGGCGTTTCCGCTGCTGGTGCGGCCGATGCGGCTGTCGATCGAGGCGATCGACCGCCGGCTCGAGCAGGCTGCGGAGACGCTCGGCGCAGCGCCGTGGAAAGTGTTCTTCACGGTGACGCTGCCGCTGGCGCTGCCGGGCGTGCTCGCCGGCATGGTGCTGGGCTTTGCCAAGGCGATCGGCGAGTTCGGCGCCACCATCACCTTCGTCTCCAACATTCCAGGAGAGACCCAGACGATTTCATCCGCGATCTATTCGCTGATCCAGACCCCCGACGGCGACGCCGCGGCGGGCCGGCTCGTGATCGTCTCGATCGTGCTCGCGATCGGCGCGCTGATCGCGGCCGAATGGTTCGCCCGCCGCGCCACGCAGCGCCTGCACGGGAATTGACCATGCTGCGCGTCGACGTCGAAAAACAGCTCGGCGAATTCTCGCTGTCCGCTTCCTTCAGCAGCGAGGGGCGCGTCATCGGCCTGTTCGGCGCCTCGGGCGCCGGCAAGAGCTCGCTGGTCAACATGATCGCCGGCCTGCTGCGGCCCGATCGCGGCACCATCGCGATCGACGGCGAGATCGTCGACGACACCGCGGCCGGCATTCACGTGCCCACTTACCGCCGCCGCATCGGCTACGTGTTCCAGGATGCGCGGCTGTTTCCGCATCTGAGCGTGGCGCAGAACCTCGACTACGGACGGCGGATGAACAGGCTTGCGCCCGATCCGGCGCAGCACAAGCGCATCATCGACCTGCTCGACATCGGCGCGCTCAGGGATCGCCGTCCCGGGAAGCTGTCCGGCGGCGAGCGCCAGCGCGTCGCGCTCGGCCGCGCGCTGCTGTCGAAGCCGCGCCTCCTGCTGCTCGACGAGCCGCTCGGCGCGCTCGACGAGGGCCGCAAGCTCGAGATCCTGCCCTACCTGGTGCGGCTGCGCGACGAGGCCAATGTGCCGATGGTCTATGTCAGCCACGACGTCGCCGAGCTGCGCCAGCTCGCGACGCAGATCGTGATGCTGAAGCAGGGGCGGGTGACGTCGTTCGGCGGGGTGAAGGTGCTGACGTGATCGGGCCAACCCCCGCTACCAGCCGCGGTCGACGTTTCGCACTTCGCCGGTCCGGGCATCCACATCGACCTCGATCCAGCGGCCGGCGCGGTCGCGGCCCTCAATCTGCCATTCGTCGCCGAGGAAGTTCGTGTGCGACACCGTCGCAACGCCAAGATCGGTCGCGACGTCAAGCGCAACCTGCATCGAGATCTGATCGCCGGTGTCGTAGGCCATAGCCGGCGCCGCTGCGCCCAGCACGAGGACAGTCGCGATCGGAAGGGCGAACTTTCGCATTGGCGTACTCCTGTCAGTCCAAACTTCTATACAGCTTAGAACGAGAGGAAATGCGGAGCGTTCCGGATCCGGATGTCACGAATCCGCGCAAAACTTCGGCGGTTGCGGCGATTTGGTGGCAGTTCCTCTTCGCAAGTCAAACTCCAGCGACCGAAGTCCAGACATCGGCGAGCTTCTTTCTCACCGCCTGCGCGCGGGTCAGCGGCGGCGGCGTTTCGTCTTCTTCCGGCAGACGCAGGCCGACGACGTTGACGCGGCCGCCGGAGATTGATCGTGCGACCAGCACGATCTCGTCCAGCGGCAGCTCGGCGCCCTCTTTCGGCGCGTGGTCGAGATGGACGTCGAAATAATCTGCCAGGGTCAGCTTGCCGTCGTCCTCGCCGACCTTCACACCGTAGATCGCGGCGAGCTCGGCGAGCGTGTGCTCGCCGGAGACCATGAAGTCGCCGAGCAGATGCGGATCGGGCGCGGTGCTCGGCTGCATGTCGACGAAGAAACGGTCGAGCGCTTCGGCCTTTTCCGGCGGCGCCAGCAGATAGATGTAGTCGCCCGGTGCGATCGGATCGGCCTCCGTCGGCGTCAGGATGTGCTCGTTGCGGATCACCAGTGTCGGCTTGGACCAGGACGGGATCAGGCCGCGACGGAAATACAGGCTCTTGGGCCGCACCGGATAGCCGACCAGCTGCTGCTCGAGCTGGCCGGGCAGATCGAGCTCGACGCGGCGGGGGCCGCGGTCGGCGCGGGGCAGCGCCACGTGCAGCTTGCGCGCGGCCGGCGCCAGGGTCCAGCCTTGCAGCAGAAGCGAGATGATGACGACGACAAAGGCCACGTCGAAATAGAGATAGGCCTTGGGCAGCCCGACCAGCATCGGGATCGAGGCCAGGAAGATTGCGACCGCACCGCGGAGGCCCGTCCAGGCGATGAAAATCTTCTCACGCCAGTTGAAGCGGAACGGCGACAGGCACACGAACACCGCGAGCGGGCGCGCCAGCAGCATCAAGACGAGCGCGACGGCGACCGCTGGCAGCACGCTGGAACCCAACCGACTCGGCGAGACCAGAAGGCCGAGCAGCACGAACATCACGATCTGCGCCAGCCAGGTCGCGGCGTCGAGGAATGTCACCACCGAATTATGCGCGCGGGTCGGCCGGTTGCCGATGATGATGCCGGCGAGATAGACCGCGAGGAAGCCGGAGGCGTGCATGATCTGCGAGCCGCCGAAGATCACGAGCGCGGCCGTGGTCACGAAGGGCGCATGCAGGCCCTGCGGCAGGGCGACCTTGTTGAGCGCGATGACGACGAGGCGGCCGCCGAACACGCCGACGACAGCACCCAGCACCGCCTCCTGGATGAACTCCATCAGCACATGGCCGGGCGAGCTCGATCCCAGCGAGATGTATTCGACCAGCATCAAGGTGAGGAAGATCGCGAAGGGATCGTTGGTGCCGGATTCCGCCTCCAGCGTCGCGCCGACGCGCGGGCGCAGACGCAGGCCCTGGGTGTGCACCAGCAGGAACACGGCCGCAGCGTCGGTCGAGGCCACCACCGCCCCGACCAGCAGCGACTCCGACCAGTTGAGGTCGAGCGCATATTTGGCGAACGGCGCCGTGACCAGCGCGGTCAGCAGCACGCCGACTGTCGCGAGCACCACGGACGGCGCAAGCACGGTGCGGATGCTGGCAAAGCGCGTGCGCAGGCCGCCGTCGAACAGGATCAGGGCGAGCGCGACGGAGCCGACCAGATAGGTGGTGCGGACGTCGTCGAACTGGAGCTGACCTGGGCCGGAATCGCCGGCGAGCATGCCGATGATGAGGAAGACGAGCAGCAAGGGCGCGCCGAAGCGCAGCGCAAGCAGGCTCGAGAGGATGCCGGCCATGACGAGGACGGCGCCGAGCAATATGGCGAGACTGACGGAGTCGAGGGAAGCCATCCACCTTCCGGGTAAGAAATCGCTGGAATTTCATCCTTATCGTCGGTGGACTCGCGCGCCAACCCATTTTCGCGCTTCGCGGCAATCTGCCCGTATTTTACGGCCTTAACGCGCTTCACTTCACGGTGTATCGATGGCCCGGCCGCGTCCTTTGTGGGATTGTCGGCGCCCTCGAATCAATTCCTCCCCGCTTGCCGACGAGACCCGATGGACATGGACCTCAAAGACTTCATGGAGTTCGTGCAGACCACCGCACGCAGCGTCGGGGCAGAATTCTCCTCACCCTGGTTCTACCTGCAATTCGGCCTCATCCTGGCCGCCGCCGGCATCGCCTATGCCGCGGAGGCCGCCATTCGCAGCCGTGCCGACCTGACCTCGCTGGCGATGCGCTGGCCGCTGCCGCTCCGGCATTTCGTCCGGGTCATGGTCGCCAGCGCCTCGACGGCGGTGTTCACGCTGCTCGTGATCGTCTCGCGCGTGGTGATGTATCACGCGACCTGGCCGAGCCGTTCCTATCTCCTGATGGTCGCAGCCAAGCTTGGTTTCGCATGGCTCGTGATCCGGCTCGTGACCTCGGTGCTGCGCAACGCCTTCATCGTCAAGCTGGTGTCGATCACGGCATGGTTCATCGCCGCGCTCTCCATCGTGGGCCAGCTCGATGCGACGGTCGACCTATTGGATTCCTTCGCGATCGTGCTCGGCGGCCTCAGGCTGACCCCCCTCCTGGCGCTGAAGGCCGGCGCGCTGCTGCTGATCGCACTCTGGCTCACCAACATCGCCAGCAATTTCGCCGAGAGCCGGATCAATTCGACCACCGACCTGACGCCGTCGGTGCAGGTGCTGCTGGTCAAGATCATCCGCATCGGGCTGCTCACGGTCGCCATCGTGATCGCGCTCGGCGCGGTCGGAATCGACCTGTCGGCGCTCGCGGTGTTCTCCGGCGCGGTCGGCGTCGGCATCGGTATCGGCCTGCAGAAGATCGTCGCCAATTTCATCTCTGGCATCATCCTGCTCGCCGACAAATCGGTGAAGCCCGGCGATCTCGTCACCATCGGCGACAACACCGGCCGCATCAGCGCGATGAAGACGCGCTATATTTCCGTCGCTGCCGGCGACGGGCGCGAATTCCTGGTCCCGAACGAGGATCTGGTGACGCAGAAGGTCGTTAACTGGACCTATACCGACAAGAACACGCTGGTGAAGATCGCCTTCGGCACCAATTACGACGCCGACCCGAAGCTGGTTTGTACGCTCGCCGCCGAGACCGCCGCCGCTCATCCGCGCGCGCAGAAGGGCAAGCCCCCGACCTGTCTCCTGAGCGAGTTCGCGGAAGCCGGGATGAAGTTCTCGCTGACCTTCTGGATCGCCGACCCCGACGGCATGGACAAGGTCAAGAGCGACGTGATGCTGGAGCTGTGGGACGCCTTCAAGCGTGAGGGCATCCGAGTTCCCTATCCCGTCCGCGAAATCCGCATCCGCGGCGGCGCCCTGCCGGTGGAAACCGCCGTGGAAGTGCCGAATTAGGTCACTTTCACCCCCCAAGCAGGCCCTTCGGCTTGCATGAAGCCTGCCAATCATTAGATTGGGGCCTGAAATCAAACCTTTCCACCGACATCGAGATCAGCCCGAGAAGACCTGACACGCATGAGCTATGTCGACGCCACCGAGACCTCCCTGCGCAAGACCGGACAGATCAAGCTGCACGGGCCTGCCGCCTTTGCCGGCATGCGCAAGGCGGGCGCGCTGGTGGCCAGGTGCCTGGACGAGCTCACCGACATCGTCGGGCCGGGCGTGCCGACCTCCAGAATCGACGAATTCGTCCGCGACTTCGCCTTCAGCCATGGTGCCTATCCGGCGACGCTGATGTATCGCGGCTACCGCTACTCGACCTGCACCTCGCTCAACCATGTTGTCTGCCACGGCATGCCAGGCGACCGTCCGTTGAAAGAGGGGGACATCGTCAACATCGACGTCACCTTCATCGTCGACGGCTGGTATGGCGATTCCAGCCGGATGTATGCGATCGGCCCAATTGCCCGCAAGGCGGAGCGGCTGATCGAGGTGACCTATGAAGCCATGATGCGCGGCATCGCCGCGGTGAAGCCCGGCGCCACCACCGGCGACATCGGCCATGCCATCCAGAGCTTCGTCGAGCCGCAGGGCATGAGCGTGGTGCGCGATTTCTGCGGCCATGGTTTGGGGCGCATGTTCCACGACGAGCCGAACATCATCCATATCGGCCGGCCCGGCGAGGGCGTGCAGCTCAAGCCCGGCATGTTCTTCACCATCGAGCCGATGATCAATCTCGGCAAGCCGCACGTGAAGATCCTGTCCGACGGCTGGACCGCGGTGACCCGCGACCGCTCGCTGTCGGCGCAGTTCGAGCACTCGGTCGGCGTGACGGCGACCGGCGTCGAGATCTTCACGCTATCGGCGCGGCACGGCGAGAAGCAGATCGGGTGAGCCCGGTGCGTCAGCTATTGCTAGCGGCGGCCCCCTTTGGCGGGTGGCGATTCTGCCTTTGCGCACCAACGCGTCGAGGACGCGCTTACTGACCTAGGCCCGAGTCCGGGTCTCGGTTGATCGTCCCAGATCTTGCCTTCGCCAGAAGGCCCCCCACAACAGCGCTGAGACGCACGCGACGGGCAACAGGCGGCCGACGTCGAGGTGAAAGCACGTGCATGATAGGAAAAGCATGACCACAATCACGTCGGTTTCGCTGACTGCGCAGGGAGTCGCACCTTTCCATGATCCGCCTCCGGTGTTCTAATGCAGGCGTCTTGACTGGGCATGGAGATATGGTCATGGCGGGTTCTGTCGAGCGGTGGCGGACGACATGAAGATCTACCTGCCGGACAACGAGCAGGCGCGGCAGCAAGCCCTCGAAACCTATCGCATTCTCGATACGCCGCCGGAGATCGCCTATGATGAACTGGCGGACTTGGCGGCGCAGATCTGCGGCTGCAGCGCCGGGCTGCTGACCTTCCTCGACGACAAGCGACAATGGCTCAAGGCCAAGTGCGGCCTGCCGCCTGACCTTACGCACGTGCCCAAGGAGATCTCGATCTGCCAGGCGACGATCTGCCATGACGATCTCATGTATGTGCCTGACCTCACGAAGGATCCGAGGTTCAGCGATTCGCCGTTGGTCGCCGGCGAGTTCGGGCTGCGCTTCTATTGCGGCATGCCGCTGATCAGCGAGGAGGGATACGCGCTCGGAACGCTGTGCGTCATCGATTTCGAGCCGCGCGAGCTCAGCTTCGAGCAGCAAGAAGCAGTGCGGCGGATCTCGCGTCAGGCCGTGGCTCAGCTCGAGCTCAGACGTAGACTCCGCGAGCGCGACGAGATGCTGGCCGAGCTCGACAAGGCGCGCGCAATGGCGGAGGCGGAGCGGAGCAAATCAGATGCGCTCCTGCTCAACATCCTCCCCCCTGCGATCGCCGAGGAGCTCAAGGCCAACGCGAAGGTGCGGCCGCGCTTCTACCAGTCGGTCAGCATCCTCTTCGTCGATTTCGCCGACTTCACCCGGCACGTCGAGGCGATCGAGCCGGCGCAGGTCGTGCACCAGCTCGACGAGTACTACAGCACGTTCGACGAGATCATTGCGCGCCATCGGCTCGAAAAGATAAAGACCATCGGCGATGCCTATCTCTGTGCCGGCGGCCTGCCCGAGATCAACCGGACGCACGCTGTCGATGCCGCGCTGGCGGCGCTCGAGATTCAGGACCTGCTCGCCAAGGCGAACCGTCAGCGCGAACGGCTGAGGCTGCCGCTCTGGATGGCGCGAATCGGCATCAACACCGGCCCGGTCATCGCTGGCGTCGTCGGAACGCGCAAGTTCAGCTACGATATCTGGGGCAACGCGGTGAACGTCGCCGCGCGTCTGCAGGCGGCCGCCGATCCCGGACGGATCAACATTGCCGAGGCGACCTGGAACCTGGTCAAAGCGCGCTTCACCTGCGAACCGCGCGGCAGCATCGAGGTGAAGGGCAAGGGGCCGACCCCGATGTACTTCCTCGATCGTATCAGGCCGGACCTGGCCGCCGATCCCGCAGGCGTCGTGCCCAACGATAGCTTCTGGCGTCACCAGGGCCCATGATCGCCAGCTGTGACGAAGGGCGGGAAAAACGGCTGATCATCATCCGCTTCATGCCGGAAGCGCACCTATGCAAGGCGCGCGCAATTGACGGTTGCAAAACCCACCATCCCCGGCAATGCTGGCGGCCGATGCCCGCGAAGCCTGACCACGACAAAAGCAAGCCTGACGAGACGCCGCATTATCTCGGTCATCGCGAGCGGCTGCGCGAGCGCTTCTATAGCGCGGGCGCGGATGCGCTCAGCGATTACGAGCTGCTCGAGATGGCGCTGTTTGCCGCGCTGCCGCGGCGCGACACCAAGCCGCTGGCGAAGACGCTGATCAAGACCTTCGGCTCGTTCGCCGAGGTCGTGCATGCGCCAGTGGCGCGCTTGCGCGAGGTCGAGGGGGTCGGCGAGTCCGCGATCAACCAGCTCAAGCTGATCGCCGCGGCCGCGCATCGCGTTGCCAAGGGCGAGGTCAACAGCCGCAACGCGCTGTCATCCTGGAACGAGGTGATCGCCTATTGCCGCACAAGCATGGCGTTTGCCGACAAGGAGCAATTCCGCCTGCTGTTCCTGGACAAGCGCAACCAGCTGATCGCCGACGAGGTGCAGCAGACCGGCACGGTCGACCACACCCCGGTCTATCCGCGCGAGGTTATCAAGCGCGCGCTGGAACTATCGGCGACCGCGCTGATCCTAGTGCACAACCACCCCTCCGGCGATCCCTCGCCCTCGCAGGCCGACATCCAGATGACCAAGGCGATCATCGACATCGCAAAACCGCTCGGGATTGCCGTGCACGACCACATCATCGTGGGCAAGAGCGGGCATGCGAGCCTGCGCGGAATGCGGTTGATCTAAGCCAATCAGAACGCCTGGTTCTTGGCGGCTTTCAAGTGGTTTTCCGCGGCTGTGATGCCGGCGAATGCCTTCAGCGTCAGAGCGGTCGGTTGCGGCTTCCATTCCGCAACCAGTTTCTCGGCCTTCTCGAGCTCAGGCTTCGATAACATCGAAGCCATCTCGTTGACATTCTTGGCCGGCGCCACCTTCGACAGCTTGAAATAGGCATACGACAGGGACACGTCCCTCGGCGTGCCCTTTCCTGCGGAATATGCGCGGGACAGGCTGAAGAGGGCGCTAGGGAGACCCTGGTCGCCGGCCATCTTCCACCACTTCAGCGCTTCTTCCCTATTCCCTTGCCGGTCATACATGAGAGCGACATCGTGCTGGGCACGCGCGTAGCCGGCCTTGGCGGACACAAGCTTGTACTTCAATGCCTGATCCGGATCCGTTGCGACGACGCCCACGCCTTGCCCGTCATAATAGCAGCCGAGCTTATAGGCTCCGAGCGGATCGTTGGCCGCGGCCGATTTTTGAAACCACTCGAATGCCTGGCTGCGATCCTGCTGTGTGCCGATGCCGTTATTGTGCATCATGCCGACATGATATTGTGCCTCCGCATCTCCGCGATTGGCCAACGCGACCATCGCATTGAAGGTGCGGCTGTCATTCGCGCTGGCGGGCGTCGCGACAAGCAGAAGGCACGAAAAGGCCAGGGCAACGAATTTCATGTCAAAGCCCGATCGAGTTTGAACGATTCCTTGTCTTGGTCTCTCCAGACGCGAGAAAAGTTCGAGCCGGCAATATTCCGGGGTCAAGGCGATTTTTGGCCCATCCGAGTTCGTCCCGTCAGGGCACGACCAAAGGCCGCGCGGCCTTAGCGGTCTCGGCCGACGCCCTACTGCCGCAGCATGATCAGGGGATCGGCGGTGTCGGGGACGCGGCGCCACTGCGCGTTGTCGTCGGCCTCGAATTGCCAGGCTTCGCCCGATTTCGACATCAGGATGATCTGGCCGCGCTCGAGGCGCCATTGCGTCGGGTTGAACTGCGCGATCGTGGCGTCGCATCTCGGCTTGAGGAAAACCTGGAAATTGTCCGCATCAGCCTCGGTGTTGGTCAGCGTCAGCCCGCACACCGGCTGGCCGTTGCGGCGCACCATCGACCAATCGCCGATCATCTGGTCCATTGACTTCGCCATCGAGCGCGCGGCGGCGAGATCCTGCAGAATGTAGACGCCCTCACCCTGGCGCAGGCCCTCGAAGATGCCGGCCTCGACCTCGGTGAAGTCGATCACGGCTTCGCCGGTCGCATCCTGCAGGCGCACGATGTCGAGGCCCCTCACGCTCCAGGCCACGATGTCCTTGGTGAAGGGCAGCGCGGTCTTGCAGGACGGCTCCAGCTCCAGCTTGAAACCCTGGCCTGCGGCGTCAGCCTTCAGCGTGACGACGCAGGTCTTGCTGCGCTCGGTGGTCGAGAGCTCCCATTGTCCGGGCATCTGCTTCTTCAGGCTCGCCGCATCCTGCGCATGCGCGATGCCGATCGCGGCCAAGGAGGCCGCGACGGCGCCGATCGCGGCCAGGCAGGCCGCAACGACATATGCGAGAAGGCGACGAGCGATCATCAGCGTCCCTTGACCGGCGTTTCCGCAACCGGCGTCAGCGGCGCCTTGCCGGCGAACCAGGCCTTGAGATTGTCGACCACGAGCTGGTCCATGGCGTTGCGCGTCACCACCGAGGCCGAGCCGATATGCGGCAGCAGCACGACGTTCTGCATGGTCTTGAGCTCGTCGGGCACGTTCGGCTCGGCCGCAAACACGTCGAGCCCGGCGGCGAGAATGGTGCCGGATTTCAGCGCCTGGATCAGCGCCGGCTCGTCGATCACCGAGCCGCGGGCGACGTTGACCAGCACGCCGCGCGGGCCGAGCGCCTTGAGCACCTCTTCATTGATCATCTTGTTGGTGCTGGCACCGCCGGGCACGATCACAACAAGCGTGTCGACCGCTTTCGCCATCTCGATCAGGTCAGGATAGTGCTTGTACGAGACGTCCTTGGAGGGATTGCGGGAGTGGTAGACCACCGGCACCAGCGAGGCATCTAACCGGCGCGCGATGGCCTGGCCGATCCGGCCCATGCCGACGATGCCGACCTTGCGGTCGCGCAGCGAGCCGACGCTGAGCGGATAGTTCTGGGTCTGCCAGAGCCCGGAGCGGACATAGCGGTCGGCCTTGATGAACTCGCGCAAGGTGGAGATCAGAAGGCCCATCGCGACGTCGGCGACCTCCTCGGTCAAGACGTCGGGCGTGTTGGTCACGATAATGCCGTGCTCGGCCGCATATTTGGCGTCGACGTGGTCGTAGCCGACGCCGAAGCTCGCCACCATCTCCAGCTTCGGCAGCTGCGACAGCGAGTCCTTGTCCGCGCGCACGGTGTGGTAGGTCACCGCGACGCCGCGGATCTTGTCGCGCACCGCGGGCGTCAGCCGCTCGAGATCGCCGCGCGTCTCTGCCTTGTGTACGACGAAATGATCGGAAAACCCGTTCTCGAGGATCGGCCGCACCGGCCCATAGATCAGAAGGTCGATCTTTTCGGACGAAATCGAACCGGCAGCCATCAGTTTTCCTTTCCAAGCGCGCTCTCATGCCAGCGCCGTAAAACGAGGTGGGAAACTAGCGCCAGCACCCCATAGATGACAATCCCGGCCAGCGACAACAGAAGCAGCGCGGCAAACATGCGGGGTATGTTCAAGCGATAGCCTGACTCGGCGATCCTGTAGGCGAGCCCGGAGCCGGCGCCGGCCGTTCCGGCCGCGATCTCGGCCACGACCGCGCCGATCAGCGACAGCCCGCCGGCGATGCGCAGGCCGCCGAGAATGTAGGGCAGCGCCGCCGGCAGCTTGAGGAAGCGCAGGGTTTGCGGCTTCGATGCGCCATAGAGCTGGAACAGGCCGGCGAGGTTGCGGTCCACCGAGTTCAGCCCGAGCGTGGTGTTCGACAGCACCGGGAAGAAGGCGACGATGAAGGCGCAGACGACCACCGCGGTCTGCTGCTCCAGATAGATCAGCAAGAGCGGCGCGATCGCGATGACAGGCGTCACCTGCAGCACGATTGCATAGGGGAACAGCGAATATTCCACCCATTTCGACTGGTTGAACAGCAGCGCCAGTGCGATGCCGCCGATGCTGGCGGCGACAAAACCTTCGAGCGTGGTGACAAGCGTGGTCGCCAGCGATTGTGACAGCACCGCCCAGTCCTTGATCAGTGTCAGCACGATGACGGAGGGCGCCGGCAGCACGTAAGGCGGGATCTCCCTGATGCGGACCACGAGTTCCCAGGCAAAGAGGCCGGCTGCGAAGACGATGACGGGCAGCACGAAGCGCATCGCGCGTTGCGCGCCGGACGATTTTGCGGGCACGGGAGCTTGAGCGTTCATAGCGTCGACTGCCCCGAATAGGACGGCGCCAGCGCGGCCGACACGCGTCGGCAATAATCGGAATAGGCCGTCGAGGTGCGAAACTCCTCGCCCCGCGGCTCGACCGTCTCGATGCGGATGTCGGCCTGGATGCGGCCGGGGCGCGCCGTCATGACGACGATGCGCTGCGACAGATAGACGGATTCGAACACCGAATGGGTGACGAAGATGACGGTCTTGCGTAAGCCTCGCCACAGCGCCAGCAGATCGTTGTTGAGGCGGAAGCGCGTGATCTCGTCGAGCGCGGCGAACGGCTCGTCCATCAGCAGGATATCGGGATCGGTGACGAGCGCACGCGCCAGCGACACCCGCATCTTCATGCCGCCGGAGAGCTCGCGCGGGAAGCTATCTGCAAAATCGGCAAGGCCGACGCTCGCCAGTGCCGCGTCGGCACGCGCGCGCCCCTCCGCTTTCGGCACACCGCCGAGCTTCAGCGGCAGTCGCACGTTCTCACGGACGTTGGCCCAGGGCATCAGGGTGGGCTCCTGGAACACGAAACCGATACCGTGGCCCGGCTGCGGCACGCCCTCTTGCCGTGCCACCCGCACCGTGCCCGACGACGGCGCGCTGAGCTCGGCGATCAGCCGCAACACTGTCGACTTGCCACAGCCGGAGGGGCCCAGCAGCGAGATGAACTCGCCCTTGCGGACGGCAAGGTCGAACGGGCCGAGCGCCATCACGCCGTTGTCGTAAGTTTTCGTCACGCCACGCAGGCTGACGGCGAGATGCGTCAGGCTGGCCTCGACGGCGGGCGCGGTTCTGCTCTCTGTCATCACGCGCTGAACATGGCGGGGCACGTCACCTCCCCCCAGCGGGGAGAGGTCGGCGCGCAGCGCCGGGTGAGGGGCCTCAGGTCCAACGAGGGAGCGTTACCCCTCACCCGCACCGCATCTGGCGATGCGATGCGACCTCTCCCTTCGGGAGAGGTGGGCGCCAGCCTCACCGGCGTGCCTGATCTCAACATTTACGGCTTGTTCGGGCGCAGCTCGACGCCGACGCCCTTGTTGACGAAGCGCAGCGTGTAGGATTTGCGGTAGTCGAGATCCGCCTTCACGACCCCGGCCTTGACCATCTTGTTGAAGAAGGAGGCATAGCGCTCGTCGCTCATTGCGCCGATGCCGTTCTTCAAGCTGTCGCCGGAATCGACGATGCCGTGCTCCTTCATCTTGACGACGGAATAGGCCAGGAGATCGTCGGTCATCTCCGGGTTGAGCTGCTTGATCAGGGCGTTGCCGGCGGAATTGTCCCGGTAGAGGTAATTGTACCAGCCGATCATGGAGACATCGACGAAGCGCTGCACGAGGTCAGGCTTCTTCTCGACGATCTCGCGGCGGGTTTCGATCAGCGTCGAATAGGTGTTGAAGCCGTAATCAGCGAGCAGCAGCACATTGGGCTTGAAGCCGGCGGCCTTCTCCACCGCAAACGGCTCGGAGGTGACGTAACCCTGCATCGCGCTCTTCGGGTTGGCGATGAAGGGCTGCGGATTGAAATTATAGGGGCGGACGTTCTTGTCGCTGAAGCCGTATTCGGATTTCAGCCACTGGAAGTAGCTGGTCATGCCTTCCTTGGAGACGAACAGCGTCAGCGGCTTGAGGTCCTCGATCTTGGCGACCTTGGCGTCGGGCTGCGTCAGCATCACCTGCGGATCCTTCTGGAAAATCGCGGCGATGGTGATGACGGGAACGTTGTTGGCGACGGCATCGAACGACATCAGCGTGTTCGCGGCCATGAAGAAATCGATCTTGCCGGCGATCAGCAGCATCCGGTTGTTCTCGTTCGGGCCGCCAGGGACGATGGTGACGTCGAGGCCGTATTTCTTGTAGGTGCCGTCGGCGACCGCCTGGAAGAAGCCGCCATGCTCGGCCTCGGCGACCCAGTTGGTGCCGAAGGTGACCTTGTCGAGCGTTTGGGCGCGCGCCGGCGCAAAGGAGGCAAGAGCGGCCAACAAGCCCGCAACTAACGCTCGCCGCAGATGAAAGGGGGTCATATTGGCACTCCGTCGATCGTGGCTGGCCCAATCGCGACTGGTCCGGGTGAAGGCAACGCGATAGAACCGCATGACATCAGGGGATGCGAGCCGCCCGGGCCCGCATCCCCTCATACCGCAAATTACGTGACAAATTCGGGCAAGGAAACCTCGATGACGCCCTCCCGCGACTGGATCGACATCGACTGGGCTGATGCGAGCCCGGACGAGGCGTCGCGCTGGATCGCGGTGCTGCCGCTGGCGGCAACCGAGCAGCACGGCCCGCATCTGCCGCTGACGACGGACGTGCTGATCGCGGACGCCTACCTCGCACGTGTGCGCCAGCTGTTACCCACCAGCATTCCGGCGAGCTTCCTCCCGGTCGAACGGGTCGGGATTTCGACCGAACATATCGACTATCCGGGCACGCAGACGCTGCCGACTGAAATCGCGCTGAGGAAATGGGCAGCGATCGGCGCGGACGTTGCACGCCGCGGCGTGAGGAAGCTCGTCATCGTCACCAGCCATGGCGGCAACAGCGCGGCGATGATGCTGGTCGCGCAGGACCTGCGCGCGCATCACAAGCTGTTCGTGGTGACGACGTCGTGGTCACGGCTCTCAGGCGCCGACAAATTGTTCCCGGCCGATGAAGTGCGGCACGGCATTCACGGCGGCGCGGTCGAAACCTCGATCATGCTGGCGCGCTATCCGGATCAGGTGCACAAGGATGCGATCGCCGATTTTCCCGCGAGCAGCATCGCGATCGAGCAGCAGTATCGCTGGCTGTCGACGCAGCGGCCGGCGCCGTTCGCCTGGCAGGCGCAGGATCTCAACACCAGCGGTGCCGTCGGCAACGCGACGCTGGCGCAGCCAGAGAAGGGCGAGCAGCTGCTCGATCAGGGCGCGACGGCGTTCTGCGAGCTGCTGGGTGAGGTCGATAACTTCGACGTGAACAGGCTTGCCAAGGGTCCCCTCGGCTAGGGGGCATCTTCCTGGATTCATTCAGGAAAGATCTATTCTTCGCGAGCACGTTTGCAGTCTTCGAACCGGACGCGAGCAGCCTCCGTCCAACTGGGCACGCGGGCCACAACGGACCGCCTCAACCCCGGATGGAGTTTCACATGTCGATCAAGACCAAGATTGCCGCCGCAGCTCTCGCTGCTCTCACTGTTGCCGGCAGCATCGCATCCACCACCACCTCGGCCGAAGCCAAGCAGCCCGGCTGGGTCTGGGGTGTCGGTGCCGGCATCGCCACCGCCGCCGTCGTCGGCTCCGCGATCGCCGCCAGCAACGATCCCTATTACCACGGCTATCACCGCTGCGGTTGGGTCGCCCAGTACAACGCCTTCGGCCAGTACGTCGGCCGCGTTCGCACCTGCTACTGATCTGAATATCTGAGGCCGATCTCCACGTGGATCCCGCGTCCGACACGGGCGCCTCATCCACCCCGTGTCGTGCCCCCGACCCCGCCCGGCTGTCCCCCCGGGCGGGGTCATTCGTGTTGCGGCCAGAACAGCCCATGATGAGTCGGACAACCCTTCCGATTGCACGTTCCGCGTGTCAGGATACGAATGGGTGGCTGGAGGGCGAGCGTGAGTTGGCAGATCTCAATTGGATCGATCCTGATTGCGATCCTGACATCGACACAGGCATGTCCCGAGCCGGCCTCACAGCCGCTAACGGCGACCCAGGGCGACAGCCGCCCTGCCGTAGACCTCGAGCTCGTCATCGCAGTCGACGTTTCTTACTCAATGGAGCCGGATGACCTTGCAGCCCAACGCGAAGGCTATGCCAAGGCCATCGTCTCGCAGGAGTTTCTCCGGGCGGTGCGAGCCGGTCCTGCCGGCAAGATCGCGCTGACCTATTTCGAATGGTCATCGACCAGCGACCAGAAAATTGTCGTTCCCTGGCGACAGATCGACGGGCCGGGAGCGGCTGAGGCGGTCGCAACTGAAATCACCAATGCACCGATCCGCCGCGGTTCGCGCACCTCGATTTCAAGTGCAATTAAGTTCGCCGCCTCGCTATTCGAGCAGAACCCCTACAGTGGTCCGCGCCGTATCATCGACGTCTCGGGCGATGGCCCCAACAGCAATGGCGATCCGGTCACCTCAGCGCGCGACAAAGCGTTGCAGCAAGGCCTCGTCATCACAGGCCTGCCGGTCATGACCAACGCAACACCCGCTGCTCCGACAGACTTTCAGCATATCGACCATATCGATTGGTACTACGAGGATTGCGTGATCGGCGGCCCGGGTTCCTTTGTCGTACCGGTCACCGATCGCGAAAATTTCAAGGAGGCGATCCGGACCAAGCTGACTCTCGAGGTGGCGGGCCAAACGCCAGATCAATCGCCTGCCCCCTCTACGGACAAGGAGCCGCGCGTTCTCTGCACGATCGGCGAGAAACTCTGGCAGGAGCGCTGGGGCGCGATCACACCGGGGAGCAATAGTCCGGCCATGAGCAAACCGGCGGCGAGCAGTCAGTCCAGCAAGGATGACGCGCTGCTCGACAAGAAGATCAAGGGCATCTGCCGCGGCTGCTAGGTCCTTCCGCGGGCCGGGAACCGGCCATCGCCCCCCATGGCCCACCCATCCCTGACAGGTCCTCCCGCAAGCGGCCGGGCTCCGCTCGGGCTGTTCAGGTTGCTGAGCAGAGGGGCGATGTTGCAGCCGCGTCACATAGTGGTGCGAACTCTCCTCTATGGCGATGGGGATCAGTTGCTATTGCGAATTATTCGCAATAAGGCTTGTCGCAGATTCAGGAGCTTGGGACGAAGTCGAGGCGAATCGAGACCATCCCGGCCGGTCGCCTCGAACGCGGAGGCCTGGTGACAGAATCGCCGCGACCCGGCAGGGATATCGCGGCGGGTGGGACACATTCGCGTTTGGGGGCGTGCGTTTGGCGTTGAGAGGTCACAGACACCGGTGCTTGCGAACGGCCGCGGCGATTGCCACGGGCGTGCTGGCTTTTCCGACCGCCGGCCGCGCGGCCGATCTGCCGCTGAAGGAGCCGGCCTTGAGAGCGGTCTATGACTGGACCGGTCTCTATATCGGCGCGCATGCCGGCTACAGCCGCGGCTCGTCGCGCTTCGCGCTGAACGACGGCACCGCACTCGGCGACAGCGGCGTCTTCAGCGGCATGATCGGCGGCGTGCAGGCGGGCTACAATTACCGCCTCAACTCCGGCTGGCTGGTCGGCGTCGAAGGCGATTTTACGTTTCCCAACTACATCACCTCGAACTCGATCGTCTCGTTCCTGGCAACGCCCGCCAACACCGTCACCCAGCAATGGGACTACGCCGCGAGCGTGCGCGGCCGCGTCGGCTACACCAGCGGTCCCTGGCTCATCTATGCCACCGGCGGCTTCGCCTGGATGGGCGAGCGCTATTTCGACGCGCCGGCCTCCGGCGCCGAAATCCCGAAGATCCTGAACACGCGGCCCGGCTGGGTCGCAGGCGCCGGCCTCGAATACGCCTTCGCGCCGCATTGGAGCGCGCGGCTCGAGTATCTCTACAGCCGCTTCGACGGCGCCAACGTCGCCTTCTCCACGGGCGCGCAATACACGTCCTCGTCGCTCGACTTCCAGCAGGTCAGGCTCGGCCTCAACCGCAAGGTCGATTGGCCGGGCCTGCCTAGCTATGATCCGAAGAGCTCACTGATCGACACCGAATCGGACCGCTGGGAGATTCACGGCCAGACCACTTATCTTCCGCAAGGCTATCCATCCTTTCCCGCGCTCTATACCGGGCCGAACTCGCTGTCGCCGTCGCGGCAGGCCAAAGCGACCTGGAGCAACAGCCTGTTCCTGAACGCGCGGCTGTGGGACGGCGGCGAGGTCTATTACAATCCCGAGCTGCTGCAGGGATTTGGGCTGAACGACACGGTCGGTGCGGCCGGCTTCCCGAACGGCGAAGCGCAGAAGTCGAACTTCCCCTATCCGCACTACAACACCTCGCGCCTGTTCGTGCGCCAGACCTTCGGCTTCGGCGGCGAGCAGGAAGAGCTCGCGAGCGGTCAGCTGCAGCTGGGGCAGAAGGTCGACGTGTCACGCCTCACGATTCAGGCCGGCAAGTTTCCGGTGATCGACGTGTTCGACGGCAATGCCTACGCCAAGGATACGCGCCGGGACTTCATGAACTGGTCGATCTGGGCGCCCGGCGCCTTCGACTATTCCGCCGACAAGGTCGGTCTCACCTACGGCGTCACCGCCGAGCTCAACCAGAAGCAATGGGCGCTACGCGGCGGCTATTTCCTGATGGTCTCCGAGTCCAACGCCAATCACTTCGACACCAGGGTCGGGGAGCGCGGTCAATATTTGCTCGAGCTCGAGACGCGCTTCTCGCTGTTCGGACGGCCGGGCAAGCTCAGGACCATCGGCTGGCTCGATAGCGCCAACATGGGCAGCTTCCGCGAGACGCTGGACAATCCCGCGCTCAATCTCGACATCGCGCAGACCCGGCGCGGCCGCCTGAAGTACGGCTACGTGCTCAACCTCGAGCAGGCGATCACCGACGATGTCGGCCTGTTCGGCCGCTGGAGCTGGAACGACGGCAAGACAGAAACGCTGGCCTTCACCGACATTCATCGCAGCCTGTCCGGCGGCGTTTCGATCAAAGGCACGACTTGGGGCCGACCCGACGACGTGATCGGCGTCGGCGGCGCGATCAATGCGATCTCGCAGGATTATCGCGACTTCCTCGCCGCCGGCGGCCTTGGTGTGCTGGTCGGCGACGGCGCGCTGAACTACCGCAAGGAACGTATCCTTGAAACCTATTACGCCTATGCGGTGAACAAGAACATCACCCTCACCGCCGACTACCAGCTCATCGTCAACCCCGCCTACAATGCCGACCGCGGACCGGTGTCGGTGTTTTCGGGGCGGCTGCACGGGGAGTTCTGAGCTGCGGCTCAGAACAGAAGCGTCACACCCGAGACGAACAGCAGCGCCAGCACGATCTTGCGGAACGTGGCCTCGTCGATCCGGCCGAACAGTTTCAGCCCGAGCCACGTTCCGGCGAACAGAAACGGCAGGCCGAGCGCGAACAGCTTCGCGGTGTCTGATGTGAGCGATCCCTTGGCACCGAGCCAGAACGCCGCCATGGCGAATACCACGACAGCGACCGGTTGGAACGTGGCGCGCTGCGCGTCCTTGGGCAGGCCGCGCAAATTGCACCAGATGGTGACGAGGATGCCGGCAAGGCCCGTGAGCCCGCCAAGCAGGCCGTTGACGAAGCCAACCGCCATGTCGGCGGCCGGCGGCATGACGGCCGCGAGTTTGAGCTGCGGCCGGAAGAATGCATAGAGGCTATAGGCGATCAGGATGGCACCGACCGCGATGCGAACACTGTTGGGATCAGCCCAGGTCAGGAGCGACACCCCGGCCGGCACACCGATGATTGCACCGACGATGAAGGGCCACAGCCGGCGCCAGTCGAGGGCGCTGCGCAGCTTCCAGACCGAATAGCCCTGCACCAGAAGGCCGAAGCCGACGATCAGGCTGGCACTCTGAAGCGGTGTCAGCACGTAGAGCCACAACGATGCCGCGACCAGGCCGAAGGCGAAGCCGGAGAGGCCGGCGACGAACGCGCCGGCGAAGGTGGCCAACAGAAAAAGCGGAAGCTCGATTGCGATCCCGTCCATTGCTCGCTCCACGGATAAGCGAGCAGCGCTTGCGTGGGATCACCACTTCACGGGGAGGCTGCGACATCCCCGGGATGCAAGTCTAGGTGAAGCGACCTTCTTGCACAATGACCTTGTTATGCCGCGCGGATCGCATCGAGGAATTTTCCGACCTCGGTCTTGAGCCGGCTGCTTTCGCCCGAGAGCGACCTTGCCGATGCGAGCACGTTGGAGGAGGCCGATCCGGTTTGGCTCGCGCCGCGCTGCACGTCGACGATGCTGGCGGAGACCTGCTGGGTGCCGCGCGCGGCCTGCTGCACGTTGCGGGAAATCTCCCGCGTCGCTGCGCCCTGCTCCTCGACCGCCGCGGCGATTGCGGACGCGATCTCGGACATGCGGGAGATGGTATCGCCGATCGATTTGATGGCGCCGACGGAGTCCTCCGTCGCCGTCTGGATGCCCGAGATCTGCTGGCTGATCTCGCCGGTGGCCTTGGCGGTCTGCTCGGCCAGCGCCTTGACCTCGGACGCGACGACGGCGAAGCCGCGACCGGCCTCGCCGGCGCGCGCCGCCTCGATGGTGGCGTTGAGCGCCAGAAGGTTGGTCTGGCCGGCGATCTGGCTGATGAGCTCGACGACGTCGCCGATCCGGCCTGCGGCCCTGGCGAGCTCGCCGACATGCTCGTTGGTCCGCCCGGCCTGCTGCACGGCCTCGCCGGCGATGCGCGCGGAATCCTGAACCTGACGGCTGATCTCGTCGACCGACGAGGCCATCTCCTCGGCCGCGGCGGCAACGGTCTGCACGTTGGTGGAGGCCTGCTCGGATGCGGCCGCAACAGTCGCCGTGACCTTTTCCGATTGCTCGGCCGTGCTCGTCAGCGTTCCCGCGGAGACTTCCAGCTCCGAGGATGCCGACGAGACGGTGTTGATGACGTCGCCGATCATGGCTTCGAACTCGCGCGCGATCTGATCCATGCGCTGGCTGCGCTTCAGCTTCGCTTCCGCCTCGATCGCGGCCGCCTCGTCGGCGGACTTCTTGGCGAGCAGCGAATCCTTGAAATGCTGGAGCGAGCCGGCGACCTGGCCGATCTCGTCGCTGCGGCCCGTCGCGGGAATCTCGACCTCGTGCTGCCCGGCGGCGAGCGCTCCGATCACGTCGGCGATCCGGCCGAGCGGCGTCACCACGCGCCTGCGCAGCATGATGGTCACGCCACCGAGCGTGCCGAGCAGGGCCAGCACGGCGACGCCGGCGAGCGCGAGCATCGCCAACGCGCCGTCGCGAGCGGCCGAGGCGCGCTCGGCGGCTTCCGCCAGCGCAGCGTCGCGCACGCCGTAGAACATCTGGATGGCCGGCACGATGATCTTCGCCAGCTCGTCGGCGGTGCCGGCGTACTTACCGTCAGTCCGTGCTGCAGGAATCTCCTTGTCCACGGCAACCGCGGCTTTTCCAAAATAGGATTCCGTAGCCGCCTTCAGTGCGGTGGCGATGCGGACGGGATTTTCGAGCTGTTCGAGACCGGCCTCGATGCGCTCGCGATCGACCTCCACGCGCCCCTGCATGCGATCCATCAGCGACAGTTCGGCCGCGGTGAGCGGACGGCGCGCAGTGAGCGCCGGGGACAGCGTGGCCGCGCGGCTGCCGGCCGAAACGCGCAGATCCTGCGCCGTCCGCGCCAGGTTCAACAGCGCCGCAAGCGAGGAATCGGCGTTGATGACCTTCGCCTCGAGCTTGTTCATGACCGGTTCGATGTGGCCGATGACCTCGGCAACGCCGGGGAGGAATCCCTTGGTCGCGGCGCCGTCGCGCGCCGCCAGCGGAACGCTCATCGCGCGATCGGCCGCCGTGGTGACTTCCTTCAGCCGCCGCGCGGCACGGTCAAGATTCTCGGCGATGGCGCCGCCGCCGTCCAGCACCATGACGGCGCGCCTCGCGGCCTCGAAGCCCTCCTCGGCCGTTTTCGCGGCCTTCGCGGCAACTTCGAGCTGCGCCTGCGTTGCAGCGCCTTCCTGGAAGATCGGTCCGATATAGGGAGCGCGAAGGCTGGCGACGTGCTGGTTGGCCAGCAGCGTCGCGCCAAATGCCTCCACCGTCTTGATCGCATCGGAGCGATCGGTGAAGATGCGCGCCTGCGGTATTAGCACCTCGGCGCCGAGGATGACTGCAAACACCGTCACCGTCAGCATCGACAGCGCGAAAAGCTTTCCGATCCGCATCCTCAGGTCCCCGGGTCTATTCTTGCAAGGGCAAAAGCTAGCGGGCGGCCACTAAGGGCTCGTTAAGCAACGATCCGTAGTTCCGCGGGGTGTCAAGTCGTCGCGGACGCCTTTGGGAACGCCGTCGCGCACGGGTTCCCTTTCGGCGACGAATAAGCAGAATCGCCAGCACTTCCGCACTGAATACCTATATCAGTGGCTTGCCGGCAGCCCGGCCACACTTGCTTACCTCCGGAACGTCAATGCTTTCGCTCGAACTCGCCATCGTCGTCGTCCTGATCGTCATCAACGGCCTGCTCTCCATGTCGGAGCTGGCCGTGGTGTCATCGCGCCCAGCGCGGCTGTCGCTGCTCGCGGCCAAGGGCGTGCGCGGCGCCGAGCGGGCGCTGACGCTGGCGGCCGATCCCGGCAAGTTCCTCTCGACGGTGCAGATCGGCATCACGCTGGTCGGTGTGCTCTCCGGCGCGTTCTCGGGCGCGACGCTCGGGCAGCGGCTGACGCAATGGCTGCTCGAGCTCGGCCTGTCCAAGGGCATTGCCGACATCGTCGGCGTCGGCATCGTGGTCACGCTCATCACCTACGGCACCTTGATCGTCGGCGAGTTGGTGCCGAAGCAGGTGGCGCTGCGCGATCCTGAAAGCATCGCGGTGCGGGTCGCGCCGGCGATGCACGCGCTTGCGAAAATATCGCTGCCGCTCGTGTTTCTGCTCGACGTCTCCGGCAAACTGATCCTCACGCTGCTCGGCCGCGGCGGCAAGGCCGAGGAAAAAGTCTCGGAGGACGAGATCCATCACCTCGTCAGCGAGGCCGAGAGCGCAGGCGTGCTCGAGCCGGGCGAGAAGGAGATGATCGCCGGCGTGATGCGGCTGGGCGACCGGCCGGTCGGCGCGGTCATGACGCCGCGCACCGAGGTCGACGAGATCGATTTGAACGACGATCGCGCCGCCATCCGGGAGATCATCGCCAAGAGCCCGCATTCGCGCTTTCCCGTCTCTGACGGCGACCGCGACAAGCCGATCGGCGTGCTGCAGGCCAAGGATTTGCTGATCGCCTATATGAACGAACGCAGCCCGGACTTGCGCGCGCTCGTGCGCGAGGCGCCCGGCATCCCGGTGTCGGCAGATGCGCGCGACGTGCTGACCATCCTGAAAGCGGCCCCGGTTCACGTCGGGCTCGTCTATGACGAATACGGCGCCTTCGAGGGCATGGTGACCGCCGCCGATATCCTCTACTCGATCGTCGGCGCCTTTCATTCCGAGGAGGGACCGCCCGAGCCGGCCTTCATCAGGCGCGACGACGATTCGCTGCTGGTCTCCGGCTGGATGCCGGTCGACGAGTTCGGCGAACTGCTCGGCATCGAGCTGCCGCCGCATCGCTACAACACGGTCGCAGGCCTCGTGCTGCAACAATTCAACATGCTGCCCAATGTCGGCGATGCCTTCGATTTCGGCGGCTGGCACATCGAGGTGGTCGATCTCGACGGGCGAAGGATCGACAAGATATTGGCGAGCCGATTGACTGAGGTCGAGACGGGGTAGCAGGTGACGGCGCACCCACTTTTCCTTCTCCCCTTGTGGGAGAAGGTGGCGCGAAGCGCCGGACGAGGGGTTGTCTCCGCACATTCAATCGAAAATTGGATTCGCGGATAGAACCCCTCACCCGTCTCGCCGCTACGCGGCGAGCCACCCTCTCCCACAAGGGGAGAGGGAAACATCATCACCCGAACCTCACCCCGATCCGCTTTTCCTTGCGCCAGACCACCGTGCAGGTCCGATGCGTGCCGTCGGCCTGGACGAACAGGGTGAAATGATCGGGAATGCCGATGGGGCTGGTGACGTCGAGTGCGGCGCCGGTATCGGAGAGATTGCGGACGGTGCAGTCGATCGCGCCGCCGCCGAACTCGATCGTTCCGGCCTTCAGCACGCGATGTCGGGCCTTGTCGCGTCGCTCGTCCATGGGGCGAATCTACACCCAAAGTTGAACCAGCCGTTAAACCCTACCCTCCGCTCTCGGCAATTTGAGGTCCCTGGCCTACGGCAGCCGCAGCCCGCATCTTACAACGCCGGCTGGAACGTCTCGGCGCGCGCCATCTGCCAGGCGTCGCGGAAGCGCGGGTCTTCCGTGCCTTCGAGCAGCTCCCCCGGACGCAGCGCCGGATAGAGCTGCGCGAACGACTTCACCTGGGTCGTCGACGTCCGTTGGCTGAAATGGATCGGCCGCAGCTGCTGCGGATGTTCGAGCCCGGCCGCGGCAATCAGCTCGGTCAGCGAGTGCAGCGTCGCATGGTGATAATTGTGCACGCGGTCGATCTTGAGCGGCACGTAGAGCGCGCGCGCCCGCGTCGGATCCTGCGTCGCCACCCCGGTGGGGCAGCGGTCGGTATGGCAGCTCAAGGACTGGATGCAGCCGAGCGAGAACATGAAGCCGCGCGCCGAATTGCACCAATCGGCGCCGATCGCCATGGCGCGCGCCATGTCGAAGGCGGTCGCGATCTTGCCGGAGGCGCCGATCTTGATGCGGCCGCGCGCATTGATGCCGACCAGCGCGTTGTGGACGAAATTGACGCCCTCGCGCATCGGCATCCCCAGATGATCCATGAACTCGAGCGGCGCGGCACCGGTGCCGCCCTCATTGCCGTCGACGACGATGAAATCAGGATAGATTCCGGTCTGAAGCATCGCCTTGCAGATCGCCAGGAACTCCCAGGGATGGCCGATGCAGAGCTTGAAGCCGGCCGGCTTGCCGCCCGAAAGGCGGCGCATCTCGGCGATGAACTGCATCATGCCCACGGGCGTCGAGAAGGCGCGGTGCGAGGCCGGCGAGATGCAGTCCTCGCCCATGGCGACGCCGCGGATCTTGGAGATCTCCTCGGAGACCTTGGCCGCCGGCAGCACGCCGCCATGGCCGGGCTTGGCACCCTGGCTGACCTTGAGCTCGACCATCTTGATCTGGTCGTCGCCGGCGACGCGCGCGAACGCTTCGGGATCGAAGCTGCCGTCGAGATGACGGCAGCCGAAATAGCCCGAGCCGATCTCCCAGATGATGTCGCCGCCCATCTCGCGGTGATAGGGGCTGACGCCGCCCTCGCCGGTGTCGTGCGCGAAACCACCCTTTTTGGCGCCGGCATTCAGCGCGCGCACGGCGTTGGGGCTGAGCGCGCCAAAACTCATCGCCGAGATGTTGAACACCGAGGCCGAATAGGGCTTTGCGCAGTCCGGCCCGCCGATCACGACGCGGAATTTCTCCGTCGCATGCGCCTTCGGCGAGACCGAGTGATGCATCCACTCATAGCCCTCGCGATAGACGTCCTCCTGGGTGCCGAAAGGACGCTTGTCGAGCTCCATCTTGGCGCGCTGATAGACCACCGCGCGGGTGTCGCGCGAGAACGGCATGCCGTCCTTCTCGCTCTCGAAGAAATATTGCCGCATCTCGGGGCGGATCTCTTCGAGCAGGAAGCGGATATGCGCCGAAATCGGGTAGTTGCGCAGCACCGCGTGGCTCTTCTGCAGGAGATCGCGGACGCCGAGCAGGGTCAGCGCGCCGAAGATCAGGATCGGAATCAGCAGGATGTCGAAGATCTTGCCGTCGGAGATGCCGATGCCGATCAGGAGCGCGGTGACCACCGCGCAGATCGTCAGCACGATGAAGCGCGGCGAGAAGGGCAGCAGCAGGGTTTCCATGATCCCCTCCTCCGCCAGCGGCAGGCGTTTCGGGGATGCATGCGTCTTGTTGTCGTCGGCCACGATTCCGATCCTCTCGCCAGCAGAAGGCGTCACGATACGCCCGCGCCTGTCATACGGATATGACGCCGCCCTTGTTTCAGGCTAGCGAATTCGGCCGAGACAAATCAATCAGCCGGATGGACGGATTTTGCGGTGCAGCAGAGGGAGGAGGCGACAGCCGCCACTGAAACTCAGTTGTCGTCCCGGGCAAGCGTCAGCGCAGACCCGGGATCCATAACCACGGGATTACGTGGTGAAAGAAAGCTGTCACTCCGAGCCGTCGCATAACCACGTCCTGTGGCTATGGGTCCCGGATCGGCGCGCGCTTGGGGCGCGCTTGTCCGGGAGGACGAGTGAGTGTGGCGCGCGATCGCGCCACTTCCTCAGCAAAACTCAGCGCTCGACGAAGGCCTTCTCGATCACGAAATGGCCGGGCTTGTTGCCGCTTCCTTCGACGAAGTCGCGGCTCTCGAACATCTGCTTCAGCTCTTCCAGCATCGCCGGGCTGCCGCACATCATAATGCGATCGGTTGCGATGTCGAGCGGGCCCTGCCCGATGTCGTTGAAGATCTGCTCGGAGCTGATGAGGTCGGTGATGCGGCCGCGATTCCGGAACGGCTCGCGGGTCACGGTCGGATAATAGACGAGCTTATCCGCGAGCAGCTCGCCGAACAGCTCATCCTCGCGCAGGGTCGCGACCAGCTTCTCGCCATAGGCGAGCTCGGAGACCTGACGGCAGCCATGCACCAGCACGATGGACTCGAACTGGTCGTAGACCTCGGGGTCCTTGATCAGGCTGGCGAAGGGCGCAAGGCCGGTGCCGGTCGAGAGCAGCATCAGCCGCTTGCCGGGAAGCAGGTTGTCGGTGATCAGCGTGCCCGTCGCCTTGCGGCCGACCAGGATGGTGTCGCCTTCCTTGATCTTCTGCAGGCGCGAGGTCAACGGACCGTCCTGCACCTTGATCGAGAAGAACTCGAGTTCTTCCTCGTGGTTGGCGCTCGCCATGCTGTAGGCCCGCAGCAGCGGCCGGCCATCGACCTCGAGGCCGATCATGGCGAACTGGCCGTTCTGGAACCGGAAGCCGGTATCGCGGGTGGCGCGGAAGCTGAACAGCGTGTCGGTCCAGTGGTGGACGGAAAGAACCTTCTCTCGGTAAAACGCGCTCATGATTTTCGATATTCCGAATAACTGCGGTTTTAGGGCAAAAGCGTTGCCCGGCCCTGAAATCGGGGCGGCACCATTTGCCATGGCGGAGGATTTCGCGTGTGTGATCTACGCCATTGAGACCAATAATCAACCTAGTTTCGGATGCAATTGATGCCGGTCAAACCGGCATTTGCGGCAGAACTGGTCACATCATTAAGGAATCTGCTGCCTGGCGCGCGCGGAGGATAATATCTTTTCCCTCCCGGCCTTCATTGCAGCACTTAATTTCCGGCGCGCTCGCAAGAATTTCATTAAGAATAGCTCTGATTTTCAGCCGGTTTGGCGCCGATGCCCGCATTTTTGCGGCTTTTGGCGACAGGAATGACGAAACACCATGGCAAGCGGCGAGCGGATCTTCGTTCAGGCGATCAGGCGGTATTGCGCGGAGAGGGGCATCGCGGTCGATGTCCGCTCCGACGGCTGGCTGATCGCAATGCGCCGGGGGCCGCGGCGCCGTTTCGCCTTCGGCTACGACATCGGCCTCAACAGCGCCATCGCCCATCGCCTCGCCAATGACAAATCGGCCACCGCCGAGGCGCTGACGCTGGCGGAGGTGCCCTGCGTTCCGCATCGGCTGTTCCTCAACCCGAAGCTGGGCGTGCATGTCGCCGGCGCCGATTGGCGCGAGGGGATGCTGGCGCAGCTTGCCCAAAACCCGCAGGGCGTGGTGGTGAAGCCGAACGAGGGGACATCGGGGCGATCGGTGTTCAAGGTGACGACGGAGGCGGAGCTCGACCACGCGGCCGACGAGGTCTTTTCGATGAGTACCGGGCTCGTGATCTCGCCCTTTGTCGCGATCGAGGAGGAGGTCCGCGTGGTCCTGCTCGATGACATGCCGCTCGTCGTCTACAGCAAGCAGCGCGGCTCGGATTGGCGGCACAATCTCGATGCCGGCGCAAAGCCGGTGTTGCTGGAGGACGGCGAAGTCCGCGCGGCCTGCGCAAAGCTCGCGATCGATGCCGCGTGCGCCATCAGCATCGTCTTTGCTTCGATCGACGTGGTTCGCGTGAACGGCGAATGGAAGGTGCTCGAGATCAATTCCGGCGTGATGATGGAGGCGCTGGGCAAGCTGCACCCGGAGCTGGTGCAGGCGGCGTATGACGCGGCGTTCGACCGGGTGTTTGATAACAATTAGCTGCGAAGCACACTGCACCCTCTCCCCTTGTGGGAGAGGGTGGCTCACCGCGTAGCGGTGAGACGGGTGAGGGGTCTCTCTCCGCGCGCGAGCCTCTCGCAACAGGACTCGCGGATGCAACCCCTCATCCGGCGCTTCGCGCCACCTTCTCCCACAAGGGGAGAAGGGAAGTAAGCGCTAATTCTTCGCGCCCGGGGAATCGTCCATCGCCTTGAACGCCTCCTCCAACTGCAGCGAGATCGGCACGTTCAGGCGCTCGCCTGTGGGCAGTCGCGCGGTGAACCCATTTGTTTGTGGAAGGCGCGCTCGACGCAACACGCCTTGCGTGCGGCCGCGTTGTCGGGATGTTCCCGTTGTGAAATGGAAAGCGGCGATCTAGCCTTCAATCAGCGCACGACGCATGCGGCTTGCACGCTTTCCTTGCGGCGGCTGCATCAATGATCGTCAAGCAAATGAAAAGGGAAACGCCATGAGCGGCAACATCAATCGCCAGATCCTGCTGGTGGAGAAGCCCAGCGGCAAGCTCGGTCCCGAACATTTCAAGATGGTCGAGGGCGCGATGCCGGAGCCGAAGGATGGCGAGGCCTTGCTGCGCGTACGCTACATCTCGCTCGACGCGGCCAACCGCGCCTGGATGCACGGCGCGACCTATCGTTCCGCCGTCGAAGCCAACAGCGTCATGGCCGGCGGCGCCATCGCCGAGGTCGTCAACTCGAAGGCAGCGGGGCTTGCGCCCGGCGACATCGTATTCGGCGACACCGGCTGGCAGGAATTTGCCGCCGTGCCGGCGAAGCATCTGACCAAGATGCCGAAGCTCGAGCCGATGACGCACCTGCTCAGCGTGTTCGGCATCGCCGGCCTCACCGCTTATTTCGGCCTGCTTGAGATCGGCAAGCCCAGGGAGGGCGAGACGGTCGTGGTCTCCGCAGCCGCAGGCTCGGTCGGCTCGATCGTCGGACAGATCGCCAAGATCAGGGGATGCCGCGTCGTCGGCATCGCCGGCGGCGCCGACAAGTGCAACTGGCTGACCTCCGAGCTCGGCTTCGATGCCGCCGTGGACTACAAGGATGGCGCGGTGTTCAAGGCGCTGCGCGCAGCGGCGCCCGATGGCATCGACGTCTATTTCGACAATGTCGGCGGCGACATCCTCGAAGCCTGCCTGCCGCAGATGAACAATTACGGCCGCATCGCCTGTTGTGGCGCGATCTCGCAATATGACGGCGCGCCTGCCGCACATGGCCCGCGCGGCGTGCCCGGCCTGGTCGTGGTGAAGCGGCTGACCATGCAGGGCTTCATCGTGATGGACTACATGAAGGACAGCGAGCGCGCGCTCGCCGATCTCCAGGCTTGGGTGAAATCCGGCAAGCTCAAGGTGCAGGAGGACATTCTCGATGGACTTGAGAACACGCCGAAAGCGCTGATTGGATTGCTTGCAGGCGAGAACCGCGGCAAGCGCATGGTAAGACTGACGACGTAGTCGCGCGCCCCAATTGCGTCGGCATAATTGACTTGCGGTAGAGGCCGAAGCGGCCAAAGATGTCGCTCGCGAGCTGACCCTCGCGACGATTGCGCTTGCATATCTTTTTCAGAATGGTCGGCGTTCCCGATCGGGCAGGAATTCATTCAAATGTTCAAAACGTTGAAGCATGCATCGACGCGCACGGCGTTGCTGGCGACAGCACTCTTCGCAACTGCAACAGGAGCGTTCGCGCAGACCGAGGCCCAGAAAAGCGCCATCCGGTCCGCATGCCGCTCGGACTTCATGGCGCATTGCTCGAGCGTGACGCCTGGCGGAGTGGAGGCGTATCAATGCCTCGCCAAGAACATGTCGAGCCTGTCGTCGGGCTGCCAGGCTGCGGTTCGCGCGGTCGAACCGGCCGCCGCGCCGAAGACCGAAGCAGCGCCCGCCAAATCTGAACCGGCCAAATCTGAACCGGCCAAGTCTGAACCGGCAAAAACGGAAGCGGCGCCGGCTGCCGCGCCAGCTTCCAAGCCGGGAGCGGCGGCGGCGCCGAAGGCAGCAGCAGCAAAGCAGCCGAGCCCCGCGCAGGTTTCCGCGATCAAGAGCGCCTGCCGCGGCGATTATCCCAAGGTCTGCGCCAGCGTGCCGCCCGGCGGCGCGCCCGCGCTCGAATGCCTGGAGAAGAACAAGGCGAAGGTGTCGGCCGGTTGCGCCAAGGCGGTGAATGCGGCTTTCGGTGGCGGAGCGGCCGCGCCTGCTTCCGCTGCTGCACCGGCCGCAGAGGCGGCGCCTGCCGCGGCTCCGGCCGCCATCGTGCTGCGGCCATTGCTGCCGCGCGAAGAGCTGTTCATCGTGCGGTCGGCTTGCGGCGCCGACATCCGCACCCTCTGCGCCGGCGTGGCGCCCGGCGGCGGCCGGATCATCCAATGCATTTCCAACCGGGCGGCATCGCTCTCGCCGGCCTGCAAGGAGGTGCTCGCGCCTTTCGCGGCGCGATGAGACCGAGCGGGCTTAATTCGTCCGCGGCATGAATTGCGGTGCCTGACGCGAAGGTTTGCGCGTGCTGAGGCGTAAACTAACCGATCCTTGTTTGAAAGGCCGCTACGACCACGACAAGCCCCGGGAGGACAACATGCGTTCATTGCTGCTCGTTGCTTCTGCGCTTCTGGCTTTCGCCGCCACCATGACCTTCGAGACCACCGACGCCAACGCGGTGGTATGCGCGCGCGGCGTCGTTCGCGCCGGCTGCGCCGGCCCGAATGCAGCCGTGGTCGTCCGCAAGCCGGTGCCGGCGGTCCGCTGCACCAGGGTTCTTGTGAACGGGGTCTATGTGAAGCGCTGCGTCTGACCCCCCGGTGGCCAATCCGCCCCGGTTTGGCTATGATTCGCACCTGACGGTTTCGGACTCGCAAAACGCGTGTCCGGACACGTGCTTTGGCGTGCCGCGCGCTGGCAATAATTCCGCTGGCGCCGGACACCGGAGCACATTAGTCTAGCCCTAGATAGTAAGTATACTGTCAATTAGGGAGGCAGACGTTGCGGATCGCCGTGATTGGCGGGGGGCCCGGTGGGCTCTACTTCGCCTATCTCTGGAAGAAGCGTCACCCCGAGGATCAGGTCGACCTGTTCGAACAGAACCCGGCCGACGCGACCTGGGGCTTTGGCGTCGTGTTCTCCGACCAGGCGCTGGAGTTCCTGCGCACGGACGACCCCGATACGGTCGATGCGATCGCCCCGCACATGGAGAGCTGGGAGAACATCACGCTGCACCTGCATGGCGACAGCGTCGCCATCGACGGCGTCGGCTTCTCATCGATCGGGCGACTGGACCTGCTCAGATTCCTGCAGCAGCGCGCGCTCGATGTCGGCGTGACCCCGCGCTTCGACACGCAGATCCAGGCGATCGACCAGCTCAACGGCCACGATCTGATCGTCGCCGCCGACGGGCTGAACTCGCTGGTGCGCCGCGCCTATGAGGGCGATTTCGGCACCTCGCTGTCCTACTCATCCAACAAGTTCGTCTGGTACGGCACCTCGAAACGCTTCGACACGCTGTCGCAGACTTTCGTGAAGACCGAACGCGGCGCCTTCAACGCCCATCACTACCGCTATTCGCCGACCATGAGCACCTTCCTGGTCGAATGCGATTACGCCACCTGGCAGGCCTATGGGTTCGCCTACAAGGACGTCGAGCAGTCCAAGGGCGTCTGCGAGGAGGTGTTCGCCGACACGCTCGGCGGCCATTGCCTCGTCTCCAACAAATCGGTCTGGCGCAATTTTCCTTGGATCTGGAACGAGCACTGGTCGTTCAAGAACATGGTGCTGCTCGGCGACGCCCTGCATTCGGCGCATTTCTCGATCGGCTCGGGCACACGGCTCGCGATCGAGGACGCCATCGCCCTCGTCAAGGCGCTGGAGTCGGATGCGCATCTTGCGACCGCGCTGCATCGCTATCAGGCCGCGCGCAAGCCCATCGTGCAGAAGCTCGTCAACGCGGCGCGCACGAGTGCGCACTGGTACGAGCACTTTGCCGAGCACATGAAGCTTCCCCTGATGGACTTCGCCTACAGCTACATCACCCGCTCCGGCCGCATCGACGATTCCCGGCTGCGTGCGATGTCGCCGGCCTTCATGGCCCGCTACGAGGCGGCCAGGAACGCCGGAGACGGCGCCGAAGACAAGGGCGGAGATGCGGCATGAGCCATGACATCCGTGACCAGGTGCCAGCGGACAGCGATGGCGCGCGCGAGATCGGCTTTGCCGTTCCCGACATCTACAATGCCGGCCGCGTGCTGTTCGACAATCTCGGCAAGGGCCGCGGCGACAAGCTCGCGCTCCTGGGGCCAGCAGGCACGCGCACTTATGCCGAGCTCTGCGCGGAGGCCTGCCGCTGGGGCAACGGTTTCGCCTCGCTTGGCCTGAAGCGCGGCGATCGCGTGCTGTTGTTTCTCGACGACACGCCGGCCTACCCCGCCGCCTTCTTCGGCGCCGTGCGCGCCGGCTTCGTGCCGCTGCTGATCAATACGTTGACGCCGCCGGACCTCTTGCAATTCTACCTCGCCGATTCCGGCGCGACCGTCGCGGTGGCGGATGCAGAATTCGCGGCGCGCTTCAATGCCGAGGCTTGCAGGGAGACCAAGCTGCATACGCTGATCGTGGCCAACGGCGCGGCCGGCGAGCACGCGGCGCCGCGGGCGCTCGCGGCGGCGAGCTGGCTCGCGCAATTTTCTGCTGAGCTGGCGGAAGCGCCGACGCAGCGCGACGAAATGGCGTTCTGGATGTACTCCTCCGGCTCGACCGGACGACCCAAGGGCATCGTGCACCTGCAGCACGACATGGCCTACAGCGATGCTGCCTTTGCGCGGAACGTGCTGAAGCTGACGCCTGACGACATCTGCTTCTCGGTGCCGAAGATCTTCTTCGCCTATGGCTTCGGCAATTCCGTCACCTTCCCGTTCTCGGCCGGCGCCGCAACATTGCTGCTGCCGGGCCAGCCGAAGCCTACGTCGATCTTCGCGGCGATCGAGCAGTACAAGCCGACGGTGTTCTTCGGCCTGCCGACGCTGTACACCGCGCTGACCAAGGCCGAGGGCGCGGACAAGACGGATTTCTCGTCGCTGCGCATGGCGCTCTCCGCCGCCGAGGTGCTCTCGGCCGAGGTCTTCAACGGCTGGAAGACGCTCACGGGGCTCGAAATCGTCGAAGGCCTCGGCTCGACCGAGGTGCTGCACATCTATCTCTCCAACCGGCCCGAGCAGAAGAAGCTCGGCGCTGCGGGCCTGCGCGTTCCCGGCTACGAGGTCGCGCTGCGCGACAAGGACGGCCGCGACGTCGGCGACAACGAGGAAGGGATTCTGTGGGTCCGCGGTGATTCCAACACGCCGCTGTACTGGAACCGGCCGGACAAATCCGCCGAGACCATCCGCGAGGGCGGCTGGATCTACACCGGTGATCGCTTCGTGCGGGATGCCGACGGTTTCCACTTCTTCCGTGGCCGCGCCGACGATCTCATCAAGATCTCCGGCCAGTGGGTCTACCCGCTCGAGGTCGAGCTGTGCCTCGCCGATCACCCCGACATCCGCGAATGCGCGGTGTTCGCCGCCGAGCTGCCGGACCGTCGCATGACGCTGAAGGCTGTGGTGGTGATGAACAACCGCGCGGTCGACCAGAGCGAGGCGACGCGCAGGCTGCAGGACTATGTCAAAGGCAGGCTGCTGCCCTACAAATATCCGCGCGAGGTGATCTTCATCGACGAGCTGCCGAAGACCGGCACGGGGAAGATCGATCGGCAGGCGTTGCTGCGGATGTGAGGCGTGCTGTCATCGCCCGGCTTGACCGGGCGATCCAGTACTCCGAGACGGTAGCGGTTGAATCGAGACGCCGCGGGGTACTGGATTCCCCGCCTGCGCGGGGAATGACAGTCGAGATTGAGGGCGACAGTGTCGCTCTACAACTGGAGCCCCTCACCCAGCCTTCCCAAGATGCTCCAGCGCGTCCTCCGCGCGCAGCGGCACGCGGGAGGCTTCGTTGTTGAGATCGACCAGCTGCGCCAGCAGGCCCATCAGCGCCTTGCGGTCGGCGGGCTTGAGCGGCTCCAGCATCCGGGCCTGGGCGCGCTCGACGGCGGGGATGATCTCGCGCAGGATCGCGGCGCCGGACTTCGTCAAGTACAGGAGCTTGATCCGCTTGTCTTCCGGCGCCGGCTTGCGCTCGATATAGGCCTTGGCCTGGAGACGTTCGATCACACTGCCGAGCGTCGAGCGGTCGAAGGCGATCACCGCCGACAGCCGCGTCGCGTCGATGCCGGGATGGGTGTGGATTGCGACCAGCGCGGCATATTGCACCGGCGTGAGGTCGAACGCCTTGCACTCCTCCATGAAGATGGAGACCGCGATCTGCTGCATGCGCCGGAACAGATAACCCGGCGCGGCATAGACCGCGTCCATCGTGATCGGAGCAAGCGGCTTACTCGGCATCGGGCTGCTTCTCCGGCGCCGCATCGGCAAACGCCGGCAGCGCCTTGGCGGCGGCCTCGGCCTGGAGCAGGCGCGGATAGGCGGAGACGTCGACGCCGAAGCGACGGGCATTGCCGAGCTGAGGCACGAGGCAGAGATCGGCCAGCGTCGGCGCATCGCCGAAGCAGAATGGGCCCTTCTCGTCCTTGATCAGCGTCTCGCAGGCCGACAGGCCCTCGCGGTTGACCCAGGCGGCCCAATCCTGGACCTTCTCCTCGGGCAGGCCGAGCTCACGCAGCCGCGCCAGCACTTTCAGGTTCTGCACCGGATGGGTGTCGCAGGCGATCGCCAGCGCAAACGCCCGCACCTTGGCGCGGCGCAGCGGATCCTTCGGCAACAGCGGCGGATTGGGATGGGTCTCGTCGAGCCATTCGATGATGGCGACCGATTGCGTCAGCACTCCGCCCGCATCGTCCTCCAGCGCCGGCACCAGGCCCTGCGGGTTGATGGCGAGATAGCTGGGGGCGCATTGCTCGCCCTTCCGCAAATGATGCGGCAGATGCTCGGCGCCGAGCCCCTTGAGGTTCAGCGCGATCCGCACGCGATAGGCGGCGCTGGAGCGGAAATAGCCGTGCAGCTTCATTGAGACCTCCCTGCTTTTGTCATTCCGGGGCGACGCGCCAGCGTCGAGCCCGGAATCCATACTCCCGATCGTGGTTATGGATTCCGGGCTCGCCGGGCCACGCGTTGCGCGGCCCTTCGCCCCGGAATGACAACCTTGTATGTCATCCGTCACGTTGACGCTACCTAGATCCTCAGTATACTGTCAATCAACAAACGATCGGGAGCAGCAACCATGGAAGCCGTGACCAAGACGCCGGAACGCGAGGCGTTCTACCGGAAGATCGACGGCGAGAATCTCACCGCGCTGTGGACGGTGATGAGCGACCTGATCACGCCGGAGCCGAAGAGCGCCTGCCGGCCACACCTCTGGAAGTTCGACGTCATCCGAGACTACATGACGGAGGCCGGCAAGCTGATCACCGCCAAGGAAGCCGAGCGGCGCGTGCTGGTGCTGGAGAACCCGGGGCTGCGCGGGCAATCCAAGATCACGACCTCGCTCTATGCCGGCGTGCAGATGGTGGTGCCCGGCGACGTCGCGCCTGCGCACCGGCATAGCCAGTCGGCGCTGCGCTTCGTGCTCGAAGGCAGGGGCGCCCACACCGCGGTGGACGGCGAGCGCACTGCGATGGAGCCCGGGGACTTCATCATCACGCCGTCGATGACCTGGCACGATCATTCCAACGAGACCGATCAGCCGATGTTCTGGCTCGACGGCCTCGACATTCCACTGGTGCAATTCTTCGACTGCTCCTTTGCCGAAGGCGCGAAGGAAGACCAGCAGAAGATCACCAAGCCCGCGGGCGACAGCTTTGCCCGCTACGGCCACAACCTCTTGCCCGTTGATGTGAAGCGGAGCTCGAAGACTTCGCCGATCTTCAGCTATCCCTATGCCTACACCCGCGAGGCGCTGGAGAAGGCCAGGACGAGCCAGGAATGGGACGCCTGCCACGGCCTCAAGCTGAAGTTCAGCAACCCCGAGACCGGCGATTTCGCGATGCCGACGATTGGCACCTTCATCCAGCTGCTGCCGAAGGGTTTCAACACCGCGCGCTATCGTTCGACCGATGCGACGGTGTTCTGCCCGATCGAGGGTAAGGGTCGGAGCCACGTCGGCGATACAATGTTCGAATGGGGCCCGCGCGACCTGTTCGTGGTGCCGAGCTGGCATTGGGTGACGCACGAGGCGGATGATGACGCCGTGCTGTTCAGCTTCTCGGATCGGCCGGTGCAGCAGAAGCTGGATCTGTTCAGGGAAGACCGCGGGAACGCGTGACGGTCGCCGGTCTCGTAGGGTGGGCAAAGGCGCCCTTGCGCCGTGCCCACGTCTTCGCGACTCATGAAGGAATGGTGGGCACGCTTCGCTTTGCCCACCCTACGGCGCCGGTGATCGTATCTAGCGCCAGTGCAACAGCCGCATCTCCAGCCAGCCGATCACCTTCCCGACCGCCAGCCCAAACACCGACAGGATCACGACGCCCGCGAGCAGCTGATCGGTCTGCATCAGGTTGCCGGCCTGCAGCACGAAGGCGCCGATGCCGTATTGGGCGCCGATCATCTCGGCGCTGACGACCAGCAGCAGCGCGACGGAGGCGGTGATGCGGAAGCCGGCAAGGATCGCCGGCAGCGCGCCCGGCCAGATCACCTTGCGCACGATGGTGGCGAACGGAACGTTGAAGCTCTGCGCCATGCGGATCAGGTTGCGCGGCACGGCATCGACGCCGCTATAGACCGAGATCGCGGTCGAGAAGAATACCCCGAGCGCAATGGTCGCGATCTTCGGCTCTTCGCCGATGCCGAGCCAGAGAATGAGCAGCGGCAGCAGCGCGATCTTCGGAATCGGAAACAGCGCCGAGATGAAGGTGATGCCGACGCTGCGCGCAAGGCGCGACAGGCCGATGGCGAAACCGACGGCGATGCCGGCCGCCGTTCCCAACAGCCAGCCGACGCCGATCCGCAGCAGCGAGGCCGAAACATGCTGCCAGAGTGCGCCGGAGACCGCGAGCTGGTAGATCGCACGGACAATTGCGGAAGGAGTCGGCAGAAACAGCGCGTTGACGAGGCCGACGCTGCCGGCCGCCTGCCAGATCGCGATGAGGAGGCCGAGCGCGATCCAGCCGCCGTACCGGCTCGAGGCAGGCACGAAACCGGCGCCGCGGAAGCGGACGGGCCGCGTCGCTTCGTTCTTGGCCGTGTCCGTTGCCGCGCGGTCAAGCATGCTGGACCTCGCGCTCGGCATCGATCGCCTCGTTGCGGATCAGCGACCAGATCTGATTCTGCAGCACCAGGAGCTTTTCGCGCGCCGCCGCTTCGCCGCGCGTCGCCCGCGCCATCGGCACGGTGACGACCTCGCGGATGCGGCCAGGACGGCGCGACAGCACCACGATGCGGTCGGCGAGCCGCGCGGCCTCTTCGAGATTGTGGGTGACGTAGACCGCGCCCATGCCGCCATCGGCAAGCAGGCGGATGAAATCCTCCAGCAGCAGCTCGCGGGTCTGCGAATCCAGCGCCGAGAGCGGTTCGTCCATCAAGAGGATCGCGGGCCTCACCGCAAGCGCGCGCGAGATGCCGACGCGCTGGCGCATGCCGCCGGAGAGCTGCTTTGGATAGGTTTGGCGAAAATCGGTGAGGCCGGTGCGGCGCAGCGCATCCTCGACCAGCGCGCGGCGCTGCGCGGCCGAGAGCTGGGTGTGCAGCAGCGGGAATTCGACGTTTTCCTCCACCGTCGCCCAGGGCAGCAGCGCAAAGTCCTGGAACACGAAGGTCAGCGGATTGAGACTGTCCGCCGGCGGCGCGCCGCGCAGCTCGGGCGCGCCGGAGGTCGGCTGCAGCAACCCGCCGAGGATCGACAGCAGCGTGCTCTTGCCGCAGCCGGACGGCCCGACGATCGCCACCACCTCGCCGGCACTGACGGTGAAGGAGACGTCGTCGAGCACGGCGAGATCGCCGAAGCGATGGGAGATGTGGCTGGCGATCAGGTCCATGAGGCGCACCGTTTCTGCTCGGACTGGTGTGCGCGCTCTTCACCCTCCCCTGGAGGGGGAGGGCATAGGCCGCCCATGGCGGCCGTCCCTGAGAACGCCGAAGCCAAGCTTCGGCTATGTCGTATTGAACGAAGCGAAATGCGAACCGGGGCGGGGTGACAGTCTATCGGCGCGGATGCTGGCAATTCCTGCCCCCGAAGCTCCCGCGAATGGTCGGAGCAAGCGACAGATAGACCACCGCCGTGGCTCACCCCGCCCCGCTCGCTCCGGACGATGCTGCGCATCGCCGGTGCGATCGACCCTCCCCCTCCAGGGGAGGGTGGCAGATCGCCTGCCGCGGGAGTTTGCACAATCAGCATCAATCCACCTTCACGAATTCCTTCGCGATGATCGCTTCCGCATCAAAGCCCTTGTCGACGAAGCCCTGCTCCTGCAGCCATTTGATCTGGTTGTCGACGTTCTTCACGTCGAGCTTGCCGTCGGGATCGATATAGGCGCAGTTGCCGACCACCTGCTCGACCGGCAGGTTGGTGTACTTTGCGATGATCTCCAGCAGCGGCCTGGTCTTGTCGTTGATCGGGGCGACACCGTCCTTCATCGCGGCAAGGATGACGTCGTGATATTCGCGGTCGGCTTTCGCGAGCACGCCGAGGAATTTCGTCACCAGCGCCTTGTTGGCCAACGTCTTCGGCGCGGCGAATACCGCGCCCAGCTGCCACGGCGTCTCGTCACCAACCCAGCCCAGGAATTTCGCGCCGCCCTCGTCCATCAGCTTTCGCGCAGTCGAGATCGGCAGCAACGCGGCATCGACGGTCTCGCCCTTGAGCGCGGCGGCGGCATTCGACAGCGATTGCAGCGGCACGATCTTTACGTCCGCCAGCTTGAAGCCGTATTTGTCGGCGAGCAGGCCGAGCGAATAATGGAAGCTCGATCCGACCTGCGTCATCGCCACACGCTTGCCGGCGAGGTCCTTCGGCGTCTTCAGGCCGCTCGCATAGGCATTGTTGCTGGCGAAATAGCCGATCAGGGGGTAGCCGGGCTTCTCGCGGCTCATGCCGCCGATCACCTTCAGCGTGCCCTTGCCGCCGAGATTGTAGAGCCCGGCGGTGAAGGCAGTGACGCCGAAATCGACGTCGCCCGAGGTGGTGGCGACCGCAATCGGCTGCGCTGCGTCGAAGAACTTCAGCTCGACCTCCAACCCGGCCTCACGGAAATAGCCCTTGTCCAGCGCGATGAAGACCGGGGCCGACGAAGACAGGCGGAGCACGCCGATCCTGGCTTTCGGCACATCCTCGGCCCGTGCCGTGCCCATAGCCATGATCGCCATCAGGCCCCCTACCGCGAGCCGCGCAATCCCGATCATCCCGTTTCCTCCGCTTTGTCTTGCAGTGCGTTACAGGCCTTCGGGCACCGCCTGATCCCGTCCGATGAAGGCGCCCTGTTGTTTCAACGTTTCCTGCAACTTTTCAATGGGGATTTCGCGTGGAATCCGGTTTCCGGACAGCGCCAGCGCGGCGGCGGAACCGGCGGCTTCACCCATCGCGAAGCAGGCACCGGAGACCCGGGCGGCCGACTGGCCCTCGTGGGTCATCGAGGCGCAGCGGCCGGCGACCAGGAGATTGTCGACGCCCTCAGGGACCAGCATCCGGTAAGGCAGCTCATTATAGCCGCGCGATTCCGGGATCGGCGGGAAGGTGAAGACGACGTCGCCGGGCACATGGGCCTCGATCGGCCAGCCGTTGACGCCGATGGAATCCGCGAACGAGGCGCAGCCGAGCACGTCCTCGCCGCTGAGCTGGTAGCCACCCTTGATGCGGCGGGTCTCGCGGATGCCGAGCTGTGGCGGCAGGTCGACGATGTAGGACTTCTCAAATCCGGGCACCGTGCTGCGCAGGAATTCGTACGCGGCGAGCGCCTGCTTGCGGCCTTCGATCTCGCCGCGGGTGAGATCGTCGGGCTCGATGCCGTTGATGGCATGACCGTCCTCGCGCGCCACCTGCGTAAAGTTCACCCGCCATTCGATGCCGGATTTCTGTGGCCGCACGATCGCGCTTCTGCGCGGAAACCTGTGCGTGCCGGCCGCTACGGCCTTTTCCATCAATTGCGGAATGGTGCGCCAGGCCTCGCCGGCCTTTGCGGGATCGATGCCGTTGAGACGGAGCATCATCGAGGGGTAGAGCGGATGGCCATGCTCGTCGCCGATCTCGAACGGCGCGCCGGCCCACACGGCGAGATCGCCGTCGCCGGAGCAGTCGATGAAGATCTCCGCGCGCACCGCCTGCCGGCCGGCCTTGGTCTCGATCAGCATCGCGTCGATGCGGCGCTCATCGGCCATCACGACGCTGGCGCCGAGGGCGTGGAAGAGCATATTCACCTTATGGCTGGCGAGCAGCTGGTCGGCCGCGATCTTGTAGGCGGCGGTGTCATAGGCCTGGGCAAAAACCTTGCCGAGGATCAGATGCGGCGCGTTGAGGCCGTTCAAGCGATCGATCCGCGCCAGCAGCTCCGAGGCGAGCCCCTGCACCAGCCGCCGGTGCTCGCCATGGACATTGCCGTGCAGGCCGCAGAAATTGGTGACGCCGGCCGCTGTGCCCATGCCGCCGAGAAAGCCGTAACGTTCGATCAGCAGCGTCTTCCGCCCCGCGCGCGCCGCTGCGGCTGCCGCCACGATGCCGGCCGGCCCGCCGCCGAGCACGACGACTTCATATTCGCCATAGAGCGGTACTTTGCGCGCTGGTTCGTCGATCGTCGTGGCCCACATGGCGCGTTCCTTCCCGGAATCTGGTTCGAACTGGATCACGGCTTAGCCGGCGGTCCTCATGCCCGCAAGATCGCGGTTGCTCGCTAACGGTGGACCTGAGACAAGTGCAGGCATGGATTCGATCATCGTCAGATACTGCTTCGCCGCTTCTATCGCCCTCGCGATCTCGGCCGTTCCCGCCTCGGCCGTGGAGCAAAACTGCCGCTTCATCCCCGCCAAGCCCGATCGCGAGGCCTGCTACAAGCGGCAGGAGGAAGACCTGTCGGCTAAGCGCAAGCCGGCCACGCCGGCGGCTGAGAGCACGACGCTCGACACGCTGCGCCAGTTGCGGCAGGACGACGACGCCGTCTACCGCAGCATCAACAACATCTGCCGCGGCTGCTGACGCCTAACCTTTGCCACTGCCCCAATTCGCCGCCCGCTTCTCGGCGAAGGAGGCCAGTCCCTCCGCCGCCTCCGCGCTCTGGCGCTTGAGCGAATGCAGCTCCACGAGCCGCGTGTAGGCAGCATCGTCCACGGCCATGCCGCCGAACGAGCTCTCCAGCGCGAGCCGCTTGGTTTCGGCCATGGCCTCCGGTCCGTTGGCGAGCAGCTGCTCGACGACCTTGGCGCCTGCAGCCTCGAGATCGGCGAGCGGCACCACCTCGTGGACGAGGCCGATGCGGCGGGCGTCTTCGGCGCCGAAGCGCTCGCCGGTCAGCGCGTAACGGCGGACTTGCCGTACACTAATGGCATCGCAGAGCTGCGGGATGATGATCGCCGCGGTCAGGCCCCAGCGCACCTCGGTGATCGAGAACAGGGCGTTGTCCGCTGCAATCACGACATCGCAGGCCGCGATGACGCCGGTGCCGCCCCCGAAGCAGCCGCCCTGCACCAGCGCGACGGTCGGAAGCGGCAAAGTGTTGAGCCGCTGCACGGCCTCGAACGTCGCCCGCGAGGCTGCCTCGTTCGCCTCGCGCGATTGCGGCCGCACGCTGTTGATCCATTTGAGATCGGCGCCGGCCTGGAAGTGCTTGCCCTTGCCCCGGAGCACGACGACGCGCAAATTGGGCTTGCTGCCGAGGTCGTCCATGGCCGCGAGCACGCCTGAGATCAGCGCGCCGTCATAGGCATTGTTGACTTCCGGCCGATTCAACGTGACGGTCGCAACCCCGCGTTCATCGAGGCTCCACAGGACGGGGCTGGCAGTCATCGGCGGTCCTCCGGTTGTTTGCCGCGCACTATGGCCGAGCGCGCGTGCCCTGATCCATATCTTTCCGGCGTAGGGCGGCCGCGTCCATCGCATGGCGGCTTGTGTCATGCTGGCTGCGGGCGACACCACGGGATGGATACGGGATATCAATATGCGCATCTGCATTTTCGGCGCAGGCGCCGTCGGCAGCCACATTGCGGTACGGCTGGCGCGCGCCGGCCATGAGGTCAGCTGCGTGATGCGGGGCGCGCATCTGGAGGCGGCCCGCGCGGGTGGGCTCAAGCTGCGCGTCGGCGATTCCGAGGTCGGCGCCAAGGTGAACGCGTCAGGCGACCCGGCCCAGCTCGGCCCGCAGGACGTCGTGATCTCGACCTTGAAGGCGACGGCGCTTCAGGGACTGGTTTCCAGCATCAAGCCGCTGCTCCAGGACGATACTGCGATCGTGTTCGCCCAAAACGGCATTCCCTGGTGGTACGGCATCGGCCTGCCGCCGCGGCACCCGACGCCGCCGGACATTTCATTCCTCGACCCCGGCGGACGCCTGCGCGCCTGCATCCCGAAGGAGCGGATCGTCGGCGGCGTGATCTTCTCCTCCAACGAGGTGATCGCGCCCGGCGTGGTGCAGAACCTGACGCCGGACCGCAACCGCCTCCTGATCGGCGAATGCGACGACCGCAATTGCGAGCGCATCACCAGGCTGCGCGGCGTCTTCAACGATGCGCGGCTGGAATCGCCGCCGGTCGCCGAGATCCGCGAGGCGATCTGGTCAAAGCTGCTGACCAACATGTCGCTGTCGGTGCTGTGCCTGCTCACCGGCCAGACCGCGCGCGGCGTGCGCGACGACCCCGCCTTCACGGAGGTGATTCCGCGTATGCTGAACGAAGCCAACGCGATCGCCCAATACTTCATTCCCGAGGTCAAGCGCGCCAGCCGCAGCGGCCCCGCCCCCAACCACAAGCCGTCGCTGCTGCAGGATTACGAGCTCGGCCGCGCCATGGAGATCGACGTGCTGGTGAAGGCGCCCCAGGCCTTCGCGCGCACCGCCGGCCTGTCGACACCTACGCTCGACCTGATCGCCGCGCTCGCGATCCAGAAGGCGCGCGACAAGGGGCTTTATTCCGCGTGAGCCTCAGGCGAGCGCATCGATCCAGGCCGCGAGCGTATCCAGCACCTCGTTGAGCGCCTCGTCATTGCTACGGCCGGATTTCTTGAGCACCGCAAAGGAATGGTCGCCGCCTGCGACCTCATGCAGCGTCGCCTTACGCCCGAGCCGCTCGATGACCGGCTCGAGATGGGCAAGATCGGCAAGCTCGTCGCGTGTGCCTTGCAGGAACAGCATGGGAATCGCGATTGCAGCGAGGTGCTCGGCGCGCTCGCTCGACGGCTTCTTGGCGGCATGGAGGGGAAAGCCGAGGAAGGCCAGCCCTTTGACATCGGGGAGCGGCGACCTCGACTGCGCCTGCGAGGTCATGCGGCCGCCGAATGATTTTCCACCGGCAACGAGCTTCAGCCCGGGGCAGAGCCGCCCCGCCTCCGCGACCGCTGCGCGCACGCTCGCGTGTGCGATTGCGGGCGGGTCAGGACGTCCCTTCTTCGCTTCCATGTAGGGAAAATTGAAGCGGAACGTCGCAATGCCGCGCTCGGCAAGGCCGGCTGCAACATTCTCCATGAAGGAATGCCGCATGTCTGCGCCGGCGCCGTGCGCCAGGACGTAGCAGGCGCGCGCGTGGGTCGGCTGCGTCAGGATCGCCGAGACCGTGCCGATGCGCTCGATGGCGAGCTTGAGCTCTGTCGTCTTGGCTGTCATGACCTACGCAAGCCTCGATTTGCATCTAAAGCGCGATGAGATCTGGATGAATCGTCATCGCGCTTTGGGTTGTTGTCTGCGCATGATCCTTCCGGAAAACCGCTTCGCACTTTTCCGGATCATGCTCTAGCGGCGCGTGCCGCTCGCGGGCCAGAGATAGTTCAGGACCTGATCGAGCGTCATCATGATCTCGCGGCGTCCGGCCTCGTTGTTCACAGAGCCGAATTTCTCCTCGAGCGCAAGCTTGGCGAAGCCGTGAACGGTGGACCAGGCTGCCGCAGCCGCCGTCTTCGCCTCCTTCGCGGTGCCGCCGGTCAGCTCGGCGACGACGACCTCGAACGCATGGCCGGCGGCCCTGCTCGCCTGCTTCAGGCGCGCATCGTCGGCAACCAGCCGCTTGTTGGCAAACATCATCTGGAAACGGCCGGGATGCCTCAACGCATAATCGACATAGGCAAGTCCCTGGGCGTGGAGCTTGTCGCGGACGCCCTGCTTGCCGGAGGCCGCCTCGCGCAAGGCGCCGGCAAGCGCGTCGTAGCCGCGGATCGCCACTTCGGTGAGAAGGCCCTGGGCGTTGCCGAAATGATGCGATGGCGCGGCCGGCGAAACGCCGGCGCGGCGTGCGGCTTCGCGCAGCGTGAAGGCTTCCGCGCCCTGCTCGGCGAGAATGGCTTCGCTCGCGGCGATCAGCGCCTCCTGCAATTCGCCGTGATGGTATCCGACCTCCGGCCTTGGCCGGGTCGGAGCGGTGCTGCGCTTGGCGGCGGGGGCCCGTTTCTTCATGTAACTTGACACTGTTCAGATTGCAGCATATCTATCTTAACACTGTTCAGATTGAGCGGATCGGAGTTCGAAATGACCGAAATGCAGAATATCACCGCGAGCAATTCCGTAAAGCGGCGTCATCTGGTTGGGGGCGTGGCCCTCGGCATGCTCGCAGGTGCCGTCGGCGGCCTTGCCGGCGGCGTGGCACTCGGCCAGGGCGCAGCGCTGCCGCAGCAGAAGCCGAGCGGCAAGCAAAGATTCGCGGGCAAGGTCGTCATCGTCACGGGCGGCACCTCCGGAATCGGGCGGGCCGCAACGCTGATGTTCGCCGCCGAGGGCGGCCGCGTCGCCTTTTGCGGGCGCAACACCGACCGTGGCAGGCAAGTGGAGACCGACGTGCGCGAGTCCGGCGGCGAGGCCGTCTTCATTCGCGCCGACCTGCGCCATGAATCCGAGGTGAAGGCGCTGGTCGACGCGACCATCGCGCGCTACGGACGGCTCGACGTCGCCTTCAACAATGCCGGCATCTCCATCGAGAAGCCGCTGCATGAATTCAGCGCGGCCGAATTCGACGACGTGATCGGCACGGATCTGCGCGGCGTGTTCCTGTCGATGAAATACCAAATCCCGCACATGCTGGAGAAGGGCGGCTCGATCGTCGTCACCTCCTCGTCGAACGCCATTGCGACCTCGGCCAAGCGCTCGGCCTATTCGGCGGCCAAGCGCGGACTGGTCGGCCTGGTGCAGGCCGCGGCACTCGACTACGCAAAGCACGGCATCCGCATCAACACCTTGATCCCCGGCACCACGGACACCCCGATGATCCGCCGGCTCGCCGGCATGGAGGGCCTGCCCGATGCGGCGTGGCATATCGGCATCGCGCAATGGGCCAAATCCAACGTCCCGGGGTTACAGCGCGTGGCAGCGCCTGAGGAGATCGCGGCTTTTGCGCTGGTGCTGGCCTCAGACGATCATCCCTACACGACCGGTGGCCAGTTCGTGATCGACGGCGGCAAGACGGCTCATGGCTAGATCGGACGCAGCCTGAAAACACAGTTCATGGCGATCCCGGTGGGCGTATCCGCGCGACCACGATCTGGAAAACATCAATCTTCGCGCGTCCTCGGCGCGCAGGCCGTAACGCGCGGAATCCGTCAGCTGACCCGCCGCTCCCGCCCCTCCCAGAACGGCCTGCGCAGCTCGCGCTTCAGCACCTTGCCGGCGCCGGACAGCGGCAACGGCGTCTCGGTGATCTCGATGCTGCGCGGACATTTGTAGCCGGCAATCAACGTCTTCGTGAACTCGATCAGCTCTCCGGTCGAAACCTCTACGCCGCTGCGTTTGACCACGACGGCATGGACCTGCTCTCCCCATTGCTCATTGGGAATTCCGATCACGGCGCATTGCAGCACCGAGGGATGCTGCGCCAGCGCGTTCTCGACCTCGACCGAGTACACATTCTCCCCGCCCGAGATGATCATGTCTTTCACCCGGTCGACGACATAGATGAACCCGTCCTCGTCCATGTAGCCGCCATCGCCCGTGTGCATCCAGCCGTCGACGACGGCGCGCGCGGTCTCCTCCGGCCGCTCCCAATAGCCCATCATCACGGTGTCGCCGCGCACCACGATCTCGCCAACGGCGCCCGCCGGCAGCGGCTGGTCGTTCTCGTCGACGATCCGCACCTCGCAACCGAGCGTGGCGCGGCCCGCACCGCGATGACGTCCCTTTCTGCGCCCCTCCGCGACATGCTCGTTCGCATGTAGCAGCGTCGCGATCGGCGACAATTCGGTCATGCCATAGGCCTGGGTGAAGCGCACATGCGGCAGTGCGCGCGCGGCACGATCGAGCACCGCCTCGCTGATCGGCGAGGCCCCGTAGATGATGTTCTTCAGGGACGACAGGTCGTATTTGCCGATCGCGGGGTGATCGACGAACATCTGGATCATCGTGGGCACCAGCAGCACGTCTGTGACGCGCTCGTTCTGCATCGCAGCCATCACGCCTTCGGGCGTGAAGCCCTGAACGATCACGTTCGAGCCGCCGGAGAGCAGCAGCGAATACATCGCCGCCCCGTTGGCAAGGTGAAACATCGGAGCCGCATGCAGATAGATCGCACTTGCCGGAAACAGGCCTTCGCCGAGTGCGTTGAGCGCATTGGCCATCAGATTCTGATGACTGAGCATCACGCCTTTGGAACGGCCGGTGGTGCCGCCGGTGTAAAAGATGCCGGCGAGATCGTCGCTCTTGCGCATGGCGTCGGGCACCCGAGCGCTGCCCGCAACCAAATCCTCATAGCTCTCCATCCCCGCCGGCGCCTCGCCATCATCGGCATAGATCAGCTTCAGCCGCGGAATGGCGCCGGCGAGCTGCGCGCCGACCTGCGCAAAGGCCTTGTCGACCAGCAGAACGGACGCGCGGCAGTCGCGCAGCGCATCCTCGTTTTCCAGCGCGCTCCAGCGGATGTTGAGCGGCACGATCACGCCTCCCGCCCAGCCGGTCGCCAGATAGAGCTCGAGATAGCGGTCCGAGTTGAAGGACAGCACCGCAACACGGTCGCCGTCCCTGACGCCGCGCGTGCGCAGGCCGCCGGCCAGCCTTGTAACGCGCTCGCCGAGCTCGCCCCAGCTGCGCCGCCGCTGGCCATAAACGGTCGCCAGCCCATTCGGATTGATCTGCAGCGCCCTGCGCAGGCCGTGCGTGATGTTCATCCCGTCTCTCCTCCCGTGCGTTTCTTCCCTGTTGCTTTGCGTCCTGAGTTGCGCCCTTGCGGCGCCCTCGGCGTCTTCTTTGTCATTCGCAGCCGAACCTCGGACGCCAGGCCGTCCGTCAGCCGCACCGTGAACTCGTCGGCGATCGCGGTCGGCGACAGCTTGCCCTCCCGTCGATACCAATGGCCGATCCAATTGAGCGAACCCGCGATCGCGAAGGCTGCAAGCTTTGGATCGCAAGGCCTGATCGAACCGTCAGCAATGCCTGCAGTAATGTATCGCCGGAAGGTGGCGTCGATCCGCCTCTTGGCGGCGCGTGCGACACCGGCGTTCCGCTCGGCCAGATCGCGCAAATCGAAACGCACCAGGCTCGCGCCGAAATCGGTCGCCATCAGTTCGGCATAGGCGTGCACCAGCTTGCGCAGCTTGGCGAGACCCGAACCGCCGCCGGCGTTGATCTCCGTGATCACGCCGTCGACGAGTTCGGCGCCCATCGACCAGCATTCGAACAGGATCTCGTCCTTGCCCCGGAAGTAATTGTACAGCGCGGGCTTGGTGATGTTCAGCCGGTCCGCAACCTCGTTCAGCGTTGCGCGATGATAGCCCTGCTCGAGGAACAGCTGCACCGCGGCGCGCAGCACCGCCTCGCGCTTCTCGTCGCGGGCGCGGCGCCGGCTCTCGAACGGCAGCCAGGGCGAAGGCGATGACGGCGGAGCGGGCGGCGCTGAATCCATGGTCGGTCGGTTGACTCTGGTGGCGATCGGACGATATGTTACCCATGGGTAAGAAAAAGTCCAATGGGTAATTTATTGGGAGGAAGCGATGTCTGACGTGGTCGTCGCCGGGGTCGGCATGATTCCGTTCGCCAAGCCGGGCGCCAGCGCCCCCTATCACGAGATGGGAACGGAAGCCGTCAAGCTCGCGCTCGCCGATGCCGGCCTCGGCTACGAGAAGATCGAGCAGGCCTATGTCGGATACGTCTATGGCGATTCCACCTGCGGGCAGCGCGCGCTCTACCCCGTCGGGATGACCGGCATCCCCATCGTCAACGTCAACAACAATTGCTCGACCGGATCGACCGCGCTGTTCATGGCGCGGCAAATGATCGCAAGCGGGGCGCTGGATTGCGTGCTGGCGGTCGGCTTCGAGCAGATGAAGCCCGGCGCGCTCGGCAGCGTCTACACCGATCGTCCGAGCGCGTTCGAGGAGTTCGACGCGGCTGCGGACCAGCTGATCGACGCTCCCGGCATTCCGCTGGCGTTGCGCTATTTCGGCGGCGCCGGGCTCAGCCACATGAAGAAATACGGCACGCCGCTCGACGCCTTCGCCAAGGTGCGCGCCAAGGCGAGCCGACATGCGAAGAACAATCCGCTCGCGCTTTTCCGCAAGGAAGTCACGGCGGACGACGTGATGAACGACCAGGTGATCTGGCCCGGCGTCATGACGCGCCTGATGGCGTGCCCGCCGACCTGCGGCGGCGCCGCCGCCGTGCTGGTCTCCGAGCGGTTTGCGGACAAGCATGGCATCGGCAAAGAAGTACGCATCGCGGCGCAGGCCATGACCACCGATAGGCCCTCGACCTTCAAGGCCGGCGACATGATGCAGCTGGTCGGCTACGACATGGCAAAAGAGGCGGCCAGCCGGGTTTATGAGAGCGCCGGCATCGGCCCCGGTGATCTCGACGTGGTGGAGCTGCACGACTGCTTTGCCCATAACGAGCTCATCACCTACGAGGCGCTCGGCCTCTGCGGCGAGGGTGAAGCCGGCAAGTTCATCAATGACGGCGACAATACCTATGGCGGCCGGATCGTGACCAATCCGTCCGGCGGATTGCTGTCCAAGGGACATCCGCTCGGCGCCACCGGGCTTGCGCAGTGCTACGAGCTGACGCGGCAGCTGCGCGGCACCGCAGGCTCGACGCAGGTCGAGGGTGCCAAGGTCGCGCTCCAGCACAATCTGGGCCTCGGCGGCGCCTGCGTCGTCACGCTCTACAAGCGGCACTGATATCGGCCATGGTCGACCAGTCCGCCGTAGGGCGCAGCTTCACGCCGGTCACCGCGCGCGTGGAGCCCGGCCGTCTCCGCTACTTCCTCAACACGCTGGGTGAACAGAATCCGGTCTACCGCAATGCGGATGCTGCCCGGGCGGCCGGGTTCACCGCCATGCCGGTGCCGCCGACCTATCTGTTCTGCCTCGAGATGATGGACGTCGACGACCCCTTCGAAATGTTCGCCGCGCTCGGCATCAATCTGTCCCGCGTGCTGCATGGTGAGCAAAGCTTCGCCTATCACGCCCCGGTTCTGGTCGGCGACACCCTGACGTTTCGACCGCAGGTGACCAGCGTCGTGGACAAGAAAGGCGGCGCGATGACGCTGATCGGCATCCGATGCGAGGTGACCAACCAGGACGGCGTTCACGTCGCCGATACCACGCGCACCATCGTCGTCCGCAACGAGGCGGCGTCATGACGGCATCCGGAGACATAAGGGCCGGCGACCGCATCGTCCACAAGGTCTTTCCGCCGATCACCCGCCACACGCTCGCGCTCTATTGCGGTGCATCGGGCGATCATAATCCGATCCACGTCGACATCGACTTCGCCAAGGCGGCCGGATTTCCCGATGTGTTCGCTCACGGCATGCTGGTGATGGCCTGTCTTGGGCAGGCGCTGACGGATGTGGTGCCGCCGTCGAAGCTCCGCAGCTTTGCGACCCGGTTCGTCTCGATCACTCAGCTCGGCGCCAAGCTCACTTGCGAAGGCACCGTGACCGAGCTCTTCGTCGAGGACGGCGAGCGTCGCGCAAGGCTCGCGCTCACCACCAAGGACGATCGCGGCGAGGTCAAGCTCGAAGGCAGCGCCGTCGTCGCGCTGTGACAGCAAGAGGACTCATTCAAATGACAAAACTGCAGGGAAAGGTCGCGCTCGTCACCGGCTCGGGCCGCGGCATCGGACGCGCGATCGCGCTCAAGCTGGCGCGCGAAGGCGCTAGGGTGGTCGTCAACGACCTCGATGCCGAGCCCGGCAACGCCGTGGTCGCGGAGATCGAGGCACTCGGCGGCAATGCCACTGCCGTGAACGGCAGCGTCGCCGAGGCGGGCTTCGCCGATCGCTTCGTCGGCGCCGCGCTGGACAAGTTCGGCGGGCTCGACATCATCGTCAACAATGCCGGCTATACCTGGGACTCCACCATCCAGAAGATGACCGACGAGCAGTTCCAGGCCATGCTCGACGTCCACCTCGTCGCGCCGTTCCGGATCCTGCGCGCGGCCGCCGAGCCGATCCGCGTCTTCTCCAAGAAGGAGGCCGAAGAGGGACGGGAGGTGTTCCGCAAGATCGTGAACATCTCCTCCATCGCAGGTCTCTACGGCAATGCCGGGCAGGCCAGCTATTCCTCGGCCAAGGCTTCGCTGATCGGATTGACCCGAACCATGTGCAAGGAATGGGGCCGCTACAAGGTCAACGTCAATTGCGTCGCCTTCGGCCTCATCAACACCCGCCTGACCCAGCCGATCGAGGCGCAGCAGAAGACCATCGACGTCGCCGGCCGGGACATCAAGGTCGGCGTGCAGCCGCACATGCTGGAAGCCATGTCGCGCATGATCCCGCTCGGCCGCGGCGGTACGCCGGAAGAGGCGGCCGACGCTGTCTATCTGTTCTGCAGTCCGGAATCCAATTATATCAGTGGTCAGGTGGTCGTCGCCGGCGGCGGCCTGATTGTCTGAGAGCGAGGCGCTGATGCATTATCGATCGTCCTGGATGACCGAAGAGCTCGACGTCTTCCGCGACCAGTTCCGCAAATATCTCGCCAAGGACCTGGCGCCGCATGCCGAGAAATGGCGCGAGCAGAAGATGGTCGACCGCTTCGCCTGGCGCGGGCTCGGCGAGATGGGCGCGCTGCTGGCGAGCGTGCCGGAGGAATATGGCGGCCTGGGCGCGACCTTCGCCTATGACGCCGCCGTGCTCGACGATCTCGAAAGTACGGTGCCGGAGCTGACCACCGGCGTCTCCGTGCACAGCGCCATCGTCGCGCATTACATCCTCAATTACGGTTCGGAGGAGCAGAAGAAACGCTGGCTGCCGAAGATGGCGTCCGGCGAGATGGTCGGCGCCATCGCCATGACCGAGCCCGGCACCGGCTCGGACTTGCAAGCTGTCAAGACCACGGCGAAGAAGCAGGGCAATTCCTACGTCATCAACGGCCAGAAGACGTTCATCACCAACGGCCAGGCCGCCGACCTCGTCATCGTGGTCGCGCGCACCGGCGAGCTAGGCGCCAAAGGCATTTCGCTGATCGTGGTCGAGACCGCGGGCGCGGACGGCTACAAGCGCGGGCGCAACCTCGACAAGATCGGCCTGCACGCCTCCGACACCTCGGAGCTGTTTTTCGACAACGTGACCGTGCCGCCGGAAAACCTGCTCGGCAAGGAGGAGGGCCAGGGTTTTGTCCAGTTGATGCAGCAATTGCCGCAGGAACGCCTTGCGCTCGCGGTCGGCGCCGTCGCCTCGATGGAGCGCGCGGTCAAGCTCACCACCGACTACACCAAGGAGCGGAAGGCGTTCGGCAAGCCGCTGATGGATTTCCAGAACACCGCCTTTACGCTGGCCGAGCGCAAGACCGAGGCGATGATCGCGCGCGTCTTCGTCGATTGGTGCATCGAGCGCCTGATCGCCAAGGACCTCGACACCGTGACGGCCTCGATGGCGAAATATTGGTGCTCGGAGAAGCAGGTCGAGACCGCCGACGAATGCCTGCAGCTATTCGGCGGCTACGGCTACATGCAGGAATACCCGATCTCGCGCATCTTCATCGATTCCCGCATCCAGAAGATCTATGGCGGCACCAACGAGATCATGAAGCTGTTGATCGCCAGATCCTTATAGATCAGGTCGCTGTCGATCACCCCGCGCGCCAGTCGCGCGGTCGGCAGCCGAAGCGCTGCTTGAAGCGGCGGGTGAAGTGGGACAGGTCCGAGAAGCCCCAATCAAAGGCGATCAAGCCGATCGCGCGCTCCGCCATCGCGGGATTTCTGAGATCCCTGGCCGCGCCGTCGAGGCGTTGGTCGATGACGTAGTCGGTGAAGCTGGAGCCCGATCGCGCCAGCAGCTTGTGCACGTAGCGCTCGCTGATTCCGACGGCGGCGGCGACATTGGCAACTGAAAGACCTGGCTCACGAAGCCGCCGGTGAATGGCGCGCTTCAACGCCAGCGTGGTTGCATCGACGAGACTTTCCGATTCCGCAGTACCTGCCCGGCTCTGCCGCGACAGGCTGACGGCAACGAGCTCGATCAGCACCCGGAACAGGCGCTCGCCCGCGTCCTCGGTCATGCGCAGCGCCCCATCGGTCAGCGTGCGCGCCGTCTCCGCGATGAGGTGGCCGACGAAAGGATCGTCCGAGACGCGGCCGGCGGTGACGTCGAGCGAGGCCGGCAACCGCTCCCGCAACGCCTCTGACGGTACCCAGAACGAGGCGACCTGCAACTGCGGACCACGATCATGCAGGAGGGCGAACTGGCGGTCGCTGGCGAAGATTCCGACCTGCCCGGGCGAGAGGCTGATCTCCCGGCCGTCCTGTTGAATCCGACAGCGGCCGCCCAGCTTCAGGTTGAGGTAGAAGCAGCTGCGGTCGGAGGCGGCGATGTCGGCCGCGGAGCGCCGCACCACGTGCTCCGGAAAGCTGACGCGGTTGATCGCGGCACCGCCGAGACGCACGTGTTCGACGCTGGCAGGAAAGCCGAGTGCCGCCGCCGGCTCGGGCGTCAGATTCATGAAGGCCTGGCAGATCGCCTCACGATAATACGCAAATTGCTCCGCCGACCGGACGCCCGCCGTATCCCAGGTCGATTGGCGCGACGGCATGGCGTGTTCGATCTGCTGCATCGGTTCACTCCGAGACCAATACGGTTCACTTCCAGCCAAGCGGCAAATCGGTCGCCGGTCCACACTTGCCGTGCGGCGACGCTGCGCCGATCTAACCACACCCTCGGGAGGAGCCACAATATGTCGACCTACGTTCTCGTCCATGGCGCCTGGCATACAGGCGCCGAGCTCGAGCCGGTCGCCGCGCCGATCCGCGCCGCCGGCCATCAGGTCCATACCCCCACCATCAAGGGCAACCGTCCGGGCGATGCCAAGACGACCGGGTTGAAGGAAGCGATCCAATCGATCGCGGACTACCTGGCCGAGAATAATCTGAAGGACGTCATCCTGCTCGGCCATTCCTATGGCGGCATGGTCATCACTGGCGTTGCCGACCTCGCGCCGGAGCGCATCCGCCGCCTGGTCTACTGGAATGCCTTCGTGCCCAATGACGGCGAATGCCTCAACGACATGGTGCCGCCGCATTATGTCGGACTATTCGACGCCATCGCGGCCGAGCGCGGCGACGGCTCGGTGGTGCTGCCCTTCCCGATCTGGCGCGAGGCCTTCATCAACGATGCCGATCTGGAGACGGCGCAGCGCGCTTATGACGTGCTCAATCCGCATCCGCTGGCGACCTTCAGCGACAAGATCGCGCTCAAGAGCAATCCGGCCGAGATGCCGCTGGCCAAATCCTACATCAACTGCACCGAGGATACCGCGATGCCGCACAGCCATGGCTGGCATCCGCGCCTGTCGGAGAAGCTCGGCCTGTTTCGCCTGGTGCAGGTGCCGGGAAGCCACGAACTGTGCTTCTCGGACCCGGCGCGGCTCGCCAAGGCGATCATGGAGGCGGGACGCGACTGATCAGTGCGTCATGCGAGCACGTGGTCACGATCCGCGCGCGCCGCTCAATTCGGATGCCACCAGCGGCCGCCGATGACGACGCCTTCGGACACGATCTTGCGATCGCCGATCAGGTGCTCGCCGACGACGTCTTCATAGTCGAACTGGCCCTGCCGCACCGAGATCAACGTGGCGTCGCCGACGTTGCCCGGCTTGAGGCTGCCGAGCTCAGGACGCCGCAGCGCCATCGCCGCATTCACCGTCGATGCCGCGATCACATCCGGCAGCTCCATGCCCATGCACAGGAACTTCGACATGGTCGTCACCTGGTCATAGGCCGGTCCGTCGATGCAGAGCTGATGGATGTCCGAGGAAATCGTGTCCGGATGGAAACCATTGGCCAACATGGCGCGCGCGGTCTTGAACGCGAACGAGCCCTTGCCGTGGCCGATATCGAACAGCACGCCGCGCTCGCGCGCCTCCAGCACCGCTTTCTTCACGGTGCCTTGCGCCGTCGCCGGCGTGTTCGGGAAGGGGCGGAACGCGTGGGTCAGCACGTCGCCGGGACGCAGCCGCGCCAACACGTCCTCATAGCTCGGGGGCGGATGATCGATGTGCGCCATCAGCGGCATGCCGACCTCGTTCGCGACCTCGAGCGCGATGTCGAGCGGCACCGCGCCCGAGGTGCCCGAGGAATGCAGGCCCACGCGCACCTTGATGCCGACGATGAGATCGCGGTTGGCATCGGCCACTTCGGCCGCCTCGATCGGATTCATCAGGCGCAGCTCCTCGCTCTCGCCGACCATGATCCGGTGCGAGAAGCCGAAGATGCCGGCATGCGAGACGTGCAAATAGGCGAGGATGCGGACCTGGCTCGGCTCGATCACATGCTTGCGGAAGCCGGCGAAATTGCCGGGGCCAGCGCTGCCGGTATCGACCGCCGTGGTGACGCCGGAGAGGCGGCAGAACTCCTCGGCATCAATGCCGAGCGAGGTGCCGCCCCAATAGACATGGGTGTGCAGATCGATGAGTCCGGGCGTCACGATGAACTGCGAGATGTCGCGGACATCGGTGCCCGGATCCGCCTTGAGCCCAGTGCCAACAGCGGCAACCTTGCCGTTCGAAAATGCGACATCCGTCACGGCATCGAGCTTCTGCGAGGGGTCAATGACCCTTCCGCCGCGAAGGATCAAGTCAAAAGGCATCATGGTCTCCGGGTATGGCAACGGACAGGCATGGACCGGGCTGGAAGGTGCCCCTTCCGGCCCGGCCGCTTCTGTTAGCAATTTTTGCACCAGCCGAGCAAATCAGCGGGCATCCTGTCCGCTCGGCTTGCGGGCCGCCAGATGCATGACGGCTTACTCCGTGAACGTATTCGCGACTCTACGGGAGCGAAGGACATAGGTTATCCAAATCGCGGCACTGATCGCACCGACGACCATTCGTGCGACTTGAAGAGGTTCGATAGTGAAAAAATCACCGAACGGACGGTTCAAGCCGATGGAAAAGATCGATGCAACCCAAACCAGATCGATCAACGGGATCAGTACCGCACAGATCATCTGCACAATGAAGAACGCTGGAAATCTACGGGAATGCATGAACAGGAGCACCGCCGTCCAGATTGCGAGACCGATCAGCGCGACGTTCATCGCAATCTCGCCCCAAAATACGATTGAGAATTGCACCCAGGTCTCGCTGGAGATCGACTGCACATATTGCGCGGTATTGACGACTAGGCGCACGATGCCGATCATTTGGCCGAACGCCAGAAGCCCGAGCCAGCCGCTGATGCCGGTCATCTCTGGCTGGACGTCCTTGAATGAAGCGGCGTCTTCTGCGGGAGCGGCCGCCTCGCGAATGACCTCAACTGGCGGCCATGCTGGGCTTGGCGGCGTCGATTGAAGGAGCTGCTGCGTGATCTCGTGCACCTCCCCGGCCGGCTTCCAATTCTCGAAGCCGTGCCGCCAGACCAGCACACGCCGAGGATCGGCGATACTAGCGAGGAGCGGAAGGAGTTCAGAAATCGAGAACGGGCCGCGCCGCTGCCCGCCCTCAGCGTAGTACCATGAGTCCGCCATGCAAGGCCCCCTGCACCCGCCGTATTTTAGCCGGCTGTCGGCACACGTCACGATGGAATAACGCTTGGGCGGAATACCGGCGTTGCGTGCCCTTGGCGCGGCGCAAACGCGCGGAAAATGGCGATCCCGGGAAGACTCGAACTTCCGACCTACGGTTTAGGAAACCGCCGCTCTATCCGGCTGAGCTACGGGACCGCGGAACCCGTGGGTGCGGGCTCGGCCCCCTCATAGCAGAGCAAAATGCGGTTCGCCAGCCGTCAAGCGGGCGAGATCTCATCAACCTGAACGGGGCGGCTATACTTCCAGGCCCCTCCCAACGGAGCAGCTCACATGATCGAAAGCATCAGCGCCATCACGCTCGGCACGCATGACATGGGGCGCGCCGTGCACTTCTACCGGTCGCTGGGGTTCGAGCTCTTGTATGGTGGCGAAGCCGCCGCATTCACGAGCTTTCGCGTCGGCCCCGGTTATCTCAACCTGACGGCACAGCCGGACGACAAGCGCTGGTCCTGGTGGGGCCGCGTCATCTTCCATGTCGCCGATGTCGACGCAACCTATGAGCAGGCGCGCGCCGCCGGATGGCAGCCGTCAACCACGCCGCGCGACGCCGAATGGGGCGAGCGCTACTTCCATCTCACCGACCCCGATGGCCATGAGCTCAGTTTCGCACGTCCCCTTCGTCGGGCATGACGGGGCCTCACGCCTTGATATTGTTGTCCTTCACGACCTTGCCCCAAGTGGCGACCTGCTTGTCGAAGAAGGTCTTGAAGGCGGCGCCGTCCTGGAGCAGCAGCGTCATGTGTTGCGTCTCCTTCAGCTGGGCGGCGGTCGCGGGCTCGCTCAGGATCTCCTTGGACGCCGCCGCGAAGGCCGCGACGACGTCCGGCGGCGTGCCCGTGGGCGCGAAGATGCCCCACCAGGCCAGCGTCTCGAAGTCCGGGAAGCCGGCCTCGATCGCGGTCTGAGTATCAGGCAGGGCCGGCAGCCGCTCGCGGCCGAGCTGCAGGATCGGACGCAGCATATTGGTGCCGAGCTGGGCGGCGACCAGCGCCGCCGATCCCGCGATGAGATCGACGTGGCCGCCGAGCACGTCGTTCATGGCCGGCCCGCCGCCGCGATAGGGCACGTGCATGATCTCGACGCCGGCCTTGCTGCCGAGCACGGTCATGGCGAGATGGCCGAGCGTGCCGATGCCGACCGAGGCGTATTTCACCGCGCCGGGGCTTGCCTTGCAGGCGGCGACCACGTCGGCGAAGCTCTTGTAGGGGCGGCCGGCGCCGGCCGCGATCACGTAAGGCGCGGTGCCGATCAGCAGCACCGGCATCAGCTCGCGCTCGACATCGACCGGCGGCTTGTCGAGAATCGACGGGATCACCGCGTGGGAATCGAAGGTGACCAGGAAGGTCGAGCCGTCGGCCGGACTCTTGGCGACCTGCGCAGCGCCGAGCGCACCGGCCGCGCCCGACTTGTTCTCGACCACCACGATGCGACCAAGCTTGGTCTGCAGGTTCGTCTGCAGCAGCCGCGCCATGGCGTCGGTCGATCCGCCCGGCGGGAACGGCACCACCAGCGTGATTTTGCCGGCCTGCGCCATCGCCGGCGTCAATGCGAGAATAGCCGGCGCGGCCAGCAGCGCCCGTCGTGTGATCGTCATGGTCCCCTCCCTTTATGTGTAGCGCTTTGCTTTTTTGCTTTTGAGCGCTAGGTCGTGCCGAAGCCTGATCCTGCTTTTCTGTATTCTGGCCGAGGCGGACTGAAGATGTCCAGCACGCGGGCGCCGTCCGGGCCGGCGCGCATGGTGTGCGGCACGTTCCCGGGCGTGCGCCAGAAATCGCCTTTCTTCACCGGGATTTCCTCCTCGCCCTGGACGCGGATGGCGGAGCCGTCGAGCAGCACGCCCCACTGCTCCTCGGGGTGATGATGCAGCGTGCCTTGCGCATGCGGGGCCAGCGTCACCACCGACAGCATCGCCTGCTCGCCGGAGAAGATGCGCGTGGTCACGCCGGCGGCAAGCTCGCGGAAGAGTCCGTCGCTGGCATCATCGAGATTGTGAAATTCTTCCTTCTGGCTCACGCCATCCTCCCTTCACGCTCCTCTGATCAGGACTTGCCGTAGGCGCCCTGGTAACGGCCCTCGCGGATCGCCTTCAGCGTCTCCTCCTCGCGCGCGACCTGGACACGCACCGCTTCCAACAGGGCGGCCGCGCCGGCAGCGGGAAACGACACCACGCCGTCCTCGTCGCCGACGACGATGTCGCCGGGCGCAATCACGCTGCCGCCGATCGTCACCGGCACGTTGATCTCGCCGGGGCCGTTCTTATAGGGACCGCGATGGATCACTGCGCGGGCGTAGCAGGGGAAGTCATCGGCCGCGAATGCTGCGACGTCGCGGATCGCGCCGTCGATTACGTAGCCTTCGGCTTTGCGCCATTGCGCGATGTTCTTCATGATCTCGCCGATCAGCGCGCGCGTCTCGTCGCCGCCGCCGTCGACCACGATGACGTCGCCGGGCCCGACCAGATCCAGCGCGCGGTGGATCGCGAGATTGTCGCCGGGACGGGTGCGCACGGTGAAGGCCGTGCCCACCAGCTTGCCGCCGCGGTGATAGGGCCTCAGCCCCACTGCGCCGGGCAGCCGGGCGAGATTGTCCGAGATCACCGAGGTCGGCGCGTCCCTGAAACCTTCGATGATATTTGCCGGCGGCTTCGGCACGCTGCTCGCTACGATGGTGATCGTCATGTCAGTCCTTCCTTGCTTGTCTCATTCGACATGCGCCCGCGCCTTCGAAGGCAAGATCCGGAACGCGCGCCCCTCCTTCATCCACGTCGCACGCTCATCGCGCAACAGGGTGCGCCGAACTTTTCCGGAATCGTCGCGCGGCGGGGCGCTGACGAATTCGAAGCTTTCGGGATGCTTATAGCGGCTGAGCCGGTCCTTGAGGAAATCCGCCATGCCGTCGGCAATGGCCTGCCCGTCCGCATCGGGCTCCGGCTCGATGATGGCATGCACACGCTGGCCCAATTCCGGATCGGGCAGGCCCACCACGACGCAGGAGCGCACACCGGGAGCCTCGGACACCGCGGCCTCGACCTCGGCCGGATAGATGTTGGCGCCGCCGCGCAGCACCATGTCGGCGAGGCGGTCGCCGAGATAGAGATAACCTTCGGCGTCCAGCCGGCCGATATCGCCGAGCGATTCCCAGCCGTCGGCGCGGCGCTTCGGCTCGGCGCCGAGATAATGGTAGGTGGCGTCCTTGCCGTCATTGTTGAGGAAATAGATCTCGCCGGTCTCGCCGGGCGCAACGTCCTTGCCGTCCTCGCCGACGATGCGAAGCTTCGCCATGTCGCCGATCTTGCCAACCGAGCCCTTGTGCGTCAGCCATTCAGTGCCGGAGATGATGCAGGCGCCCTGCCGCTCGGTGCCACCATAGAGCTCCCAAATCCGCTCGGGTCCGAGCCAGCCGATCCAGTTCTCCTTTAGCCACGGCGGCATCGGCGCAGCCATGTGGAAGACCGTCTGCAGGCTCGACAGATCGTAAGAGTTGCGCACGCTCGCAGACAGCGCCCAGATCCGGTGCATCATGGTCGGCACGAAATTGACCCATTGCACGCGCTCGCGTTCGATCTGCCGCAGCGTCTCCTCGGCGTCGAACTTGGTCAGCCCCGTGAGCTTGCCGCCGACGAACAGCGCGTAATGCGACACGATGAACGGCGCGTTGTGGTAGAGCGGACCGGGATTGAGCAGCGATACGCCGAATGGAATATTGAGCGGCGGCGCAGCCGCGGTATCGGTCACGGCCGGCTGGTGATCGAGGATCACTTTGGGTCGGCCGGTCGAGCCGCCTGAGGTCATCGCCTTCCAGTATCGCGCCACCGGCGGCGCCAGCGGCCCATCCGAGAATCCTTCCGGCACGAAGTCGGCGGCCAACCGGTTGGGCGCATTCCAGTCGGCCTCGCCGCCGACCACCAGCGCAGGCTTGAGAATGTCGAGCACGGCGGCGGCTTCGCCGCGCGGCAGCCGCCACGACAGCGAGGTCGGCGTCGCGCCGCATTTCCACACCGCAAAGGAGGTCTCGAAGAACGCGTTGCCGTTCGGCAATCCGATCGCGACGAAATCCCCGGGCTTGACGCCCTTGGCCATGAATGCCCGCGCGCGGCGGTTGGCGCCGCGCTCGAGCTCGTCCCAGGTCAGCGTGTCCTGCCCGTGACGGATCGCAATCGTGCCGTGTGGTTTGCGTTCCGCGTACCAGCGCGGCACATCTGAGAGCGGCAGCAACATCAGGCGTTTCCATTTCGTCTTCTTGGCGTCGCCGCAGGAGTGAGGCGCTCGCGGCACGAGTGTACCAGCCTGCGGTCAGGGCGCTGTGACTCTCGCGCCACGTCAAGCACAAAATGTCAGCATCGCAGCCCTGAATTTCCTGGGTTCCATGGGTGACAAGCCGGCAATAAAGGGGCAAAAATCCGGCTCGACTCAGTTCGGGTTGAGTTGCGCAAGGAATGCTCTCGTAGAATGTCGTCGGTCGTTACATCGCGTCGTGCGGCGCTGCTCGCCGTAGGTACAGCAGGTTTGTTCCTGCTGACGCACGGGCATGCCGAGGCGCAATGGTGGAAGCGCGCTCCGGTTGATTTCGAGGAATGCGCCGACGCCGCCGAGAAGGCCGCAACCAAAGCGGAGAAGACGGCCGCCCTTGCCGATTGCAACGCCAAGTTCGCCGGCCGCCGCAAGCCGGGCGGCGGCTATTCCTATTACGATTTCCTCCAGGATCGCACCTTCGATATCGCCGGTCCCAATCCGACGCCGGAGGAGCAGAAGAAGATCGACGAAGCCTATACGGCCTATCTCGCCAACCAGCGCCGCAGCAACGAAGCGGCCCAGGCTATCGCCCGGCAGCAGCGCGAACAGCAGGAGCAGCAGTTGCAGCAGCTGCAGCAGGTCGCGCTGCGGACCGAAGTCGCGCGCGTGCCGGTGCCGGTCGAGCGGCCGAAGGTGCAGCAAGCCGCGGGCGCGAAGCCGAAGGCTGCACCTTGCGCCAAGGGCTCGTTCTCCTGCGAATGGCCGCGGCTGTCGGAGAGCTTGAACGACCTGAAGAAGCTGTTCAACCCGACCCCGAGCAAGCCCGCGAAGAAGGGGTGAGTTGCATCCATAACCGTCATTGCGAGGAGCCCTTGCGACGAAGCAATCCAGGGTCTTTCCGCGGTGGGATTCTGGATTGCTTCGCGGAGCCTGTCATCGGGCGGCGCTTTGCGCCGACCCGGTGGCTCGCAAGGACGAGTTGGATGGAGATCAGCTCCCACCCTCAGTTCGTGCGCTTCTTCTTGCCCTGCTTCGGTTTCACCAACGGCGCAGTCGCCGGCTCCGTCACCATCGGCGAAGCACCCAACTGCGACCGGCTCTCCTGCAATCGCCTGTCATATCCAGGTGAGTTCATCACCGTCGGCGGCCTCGCATAGGCGAGCGTCGATGTGCCGCAGAAGGCGGTCAGCGCGAGCCCGATCACAAGACCACGTTTCATCGCGCTCCTCCTTTCGGGCGCTACCCCCGAATCTGCTGCGGCGTCATACGGAGCGGACCGTTGCCGGCCGCCTCGGCTTCCTTGATCAGCGCAACAATGCGGCGCATCAGCGGCACGGCGACATGGTTCCGCTCGGCGAGCGCGATCACCGCGCCTTGCAGATAGTCGATCTCGGTCTTGCGGCCCTGCTTCAGATCCTGCCACATCGAGGAGCGCGCCTCGGGATCGATCTTCATGGTCCGGCCCAGGATTGCACCGAAGATCGCATCCGGCAGCCGCAGCAGGGTTGGAGACCAGCTCATCGGGATCGGCGTCGACGACACCGGCACGATGTGGGCGGCCTTCAGCACGGCCAGCCCTTCGGCCATCTGGTCGGCGAACAGCCTGCGCCAGTCGCGGCTGGCCAGTTGCGCGGCAAGCGGCATGTCCGACAGCGCGCTGAGCGCGTTGTTCAGGTTGATGATCAGCTTGCCCCATTGCACGCCCGTGATGTCGCTGCTCGCGCGCATCGTGAGGCCGGCGACCGAGAGCTTCCCGGCCGTGTTCTCCGCATCCTCGCCAACATGAATGTCGCCGGAGGTCGAGCGGTGGAAGCGGCCCTCGCCCATCGCGATCACGTTGAACGGCACCATGCCGGCCAGCACGCGGCGGCCGCCCAGCCGCTCGCGCAGCGCAGCGACATTGCCGACGCCGTTCTGAAGCGAGACGATGACGGCATCCTCAGGCGCATGCTGCGCGATCTGCTCGGCGACAGCAGCGGTATCGGCGCTTTTCACCGTCACCAGCACGATGCCGGCGTTGTGGAAGATCGAGGGATCCTCCGACAGCGCCAGTTGACCCGCGCCGAGCTTGTTCTCGGAGCCGTCCAAATCAGTCAGAAGCAAGCCGAACCGCTCGATCTCGGTCTTTACCCGCGGCCGCACCAGGAGCGCGACGCGGCGGCCGCTGGCGGCCAGCATGCCGCCGACGAAACAGCCGATGGCGCCGGCGCCGGCCACAACGATCGGTCGATCCGCAATCACCGAGCTCACTCCCTGAATGACCGGCCTTCGATAGCAGAGCCGAGCCCGACAACCAATCGCGGCGCATCCGACTTGTAACGGTCATGAGTGCCCCATATCTTCTCGCCCCGGGGGCAGTCAGCGGCGAGCGCTCGCCGAACGAGACGCCAAAGGAGAGCACCATGGGTCTACTCGACGTCCTCAACGGCATGCAGAACGGCCCGCGCGGCCAGAGCACACCGAGCTCCGAGAAATCCTCCGGCGGCATGTCGCCGATGACCATGGCGCTGCTCGGCCTGCTCGCCTGGAAGGCATTCAAGCATTTCACCGGCAACCAGTCCGGCTCAGCGCCCCAACCGTTGCCGACACCCGCGCCTCCGCCGGTGAACGTAGGTCGGGGCGGCGGTCTGAACGACATGCTCAAGGGCGGCCTCGGCGGCCTGCTCGCCGGCGGTGCGGCCGGCAGCATTCTGAGCGGCGGGCTTGGCGATCTCCTCAACCAGCTCCAGCAGAGCGGACACGGTGATGCCGCCAATTCCTGGGTCGGCAAGGGCGAGAACAAGCCAATCGCGCCGGGCGATCTCGCCAGCGCGCTCGGCGCCGACCAGATCGATAGCCTGTCCGCCCAGAGCGGCCTGTCGCGCGAAGAGCTGCTCTCCGGCCTCAGCCAGTATCTGCCGCAGGTGGTCGACCATTTGACGCCGGACGGACGGCTGCCGACCGAGAATGAACTCTCGGATCGGGTCTGATCGGTTCAAAGAGAGGGGAGCACTGTCATGAGCATGGGCGGCCTGTTTTGGATCATCCTGGTCGGCTTCATTGCCGGCCTCATCGCGCGCTGGCTGTCGCCGGGGCCGAACAATCCGAGCGGCTTCATCCTCACCACCATCCTCGGCATTGCCGGCGCGTTTCTGGCCACCTGGATCGGCCAGGCCATCGGCCATTACAGCCCCGACCAGGGCGCCGGCTTCATCACCGCGACCATCGGCGCGGTGGTGGTGCTGTTCATCTGGAATCGGCTGGTAGCGAGCGGCGTGATCAAGGGGTAGCGCTTAGAAGCGGTAACGACGAGAGCACGCCACCTCCTCATCGTCATGCCCGGGCTTGACCCGGGCATCCACGTCCTTCGACCCGAGCGGCCTCACGTGGATGGCCGGGTCAAGCCCGGCCATGACGCGGAGAGGGCGTATCGGGTCTCACGCAATCAAATGCATCCCCGCATCCATGCGCACGACCTCGCCGGTCATGTTGCTGGAGGCCGGCGTCGCCAGGAAGCAGACGAGCTGGGCGATGTCCTCCGCGGATGATGCGACCTTCAGCGGCACTTTCGCCACGACGCTGTCGCGCACCTGCTTGGCCTGCGCCTCGCCGCGGCCCTTGGTGAACCAGGGCGTGTCGATATAGCCAGGGCAGACCGTGTTGACGCGGATCAGCGGCGCCAGCGCGCGCGACAGCGACAGCGTCATGGTGTTGAGCGCACCCTTGCTCGCGGCGTACGCAATCGACGAGCCGACGCCGCTGATGCCGGCTACCGAGGAGACGTTCACGACCGCAGATGGCCGCCCCGAAGCCTTGGCGGCGGCTTCGAGCAGGCTGCGCGCCGCGCGCACCATCTGGAACGGGCCGATGGTGTTGACGCCATAGACCCGCTGGAAATCTTCCGCCGACAGACCGTCGAGATCGGCGTGAGCCACATGCTTGGTGGTGCCGGCATTGTTGACGAGGATGTCGAGCCGGCCCCAGCCGCTGGCTGCTGCGACGATCTTGCGACAATCCTCATCCTTGGAGACGTCGCCCTGTGCGACCAAAACCTCCGCGGCGCCGGCCTTGCGGCAGGTCTCGGCCGTCGCCTCGGCTTCCTTCTGGCTCGACGAATAGTTGATGACGAGCCGCGCCCCGCTGCGGGCGAGAATCTCCGCAGTCGCTGCACCCAGCCCGGATGCGGACCCCGTCACGATTGCGCACAAGCCGTCTTTTGCCATCCGGATTTCCTTCCCCTGTATCTGGTGTGGCGTCCTGTTTAGCGAGTTTGCCGCGCCCTGCAAATCGAGCAAACTCCGCTAAGCGGAATTAGCGTTTCCTGAAGCCTGGCCCCATGCCCACGCCGCAGATGGACCTGCGATCAACGCTTGTCAGGGCCATGGCTTTTTCCGATCATCGGGCGCAAGAAGAGACTGCGCACTGGCCGATCAGACCGGACGCGCCAATGGCAAGATACGGGGAACGCTGTGGCGGAGAGTGACAATATCGTCGTCGAGACCGCGGAGAAGATCTTCGCCGATCTCGCCGATCCGCAAACCATCAACAACGACAAGAACAATTCCTGGCAGGCGCCGCTGTGGCAGGCGTTGAGCGAAGCCGGCCTGCCGCTGTCCTGGGTGCCGGATGATCTCGGCGGCTCGGGTGCGAGCCTCGCCGACGGCTTTGCGCTGATGAACGCCGCCGGCCGTTTCGCAGTCGCGGTGCCGCTGGCCGAGACCATGCTGGCGGGATGGCTGCTGGCACAGGCCAAGATCACATCACCCGATGGCGAGATGACGGTCGTGCCGGCGTCCCCGAAGGACCGCATCACCCTCGATGCCGACGGTGCGCTCTCCGGCCGCGCGCGCGGCGTGCCCTTTGCCAAGACGGCGAAGCATTTTGCCGTGCTGGCGCACGGCAAGGATGGTGCTTCCATCGCGCTGATCGACGCGGCCAAGGCGCGGATCGAGGCCGGGCTCAATGTCGGCTACGACCACAGCGATACCGTCACGCTCGACAAGGTCCAGCCCGTCGCCATCAAGCCCGCGCCGAAGGGCTTTGAGCAGACCCATCTGATGCTGATGGGCGGCGTCGCGCGCAGCCTCCAGATCGCCGGCGCGCTGGAATCCATGCTCGACATCTCCGTGCGCTATTCCAACGAGCGTGTCGCCTTCGAGAAGAAGATCTCGAAATTCCAGGCCGTGCAGCACAATCTCGCGCGCCTCGCCGGCGAATCCGCCGCGGCGCTTGCGGCGGCGACGTCCGCCGCCGACGCCATCGCCAATGCAAGATCGTTCAACGACGAGATCTATCTCGAAGCCGCCTCCGCAAAGATCCGCTGCGCGGAAGCTGCCGAGAAGGGCGGCGGCATCGCGCATCAGGTCCATGGCGCGATCGGCTTCACCATGGAGCACATCCTGCACCGCTATTCGCTGCGCGCGCTGGCCTGGCGCGACGATTTTGGCTCGGAAAGCTACTGGGCCGTCGAGCTCGGCAAGCTCGTCGCAAACCGCGGCGCCGACGAATTGTGGCCGCTCGTGGCATCGCGCTGATCCGGGAGAGAGACACAATGACTGCTGCCCTCCGTTTCGATCCGATCCGCCTGCCGGAGAAATGCGAGCAATTGCGCAAGGAAGTCCGCGCCTTTCTCGCCGAGGAGATCGCCGCCGGCACTTTCGATCCGCACAAGCCCAATCGCGAGGACACCGACGCGCCGGAATTTTCCCGCCGGGTCGGCGCCAAGGGCTGGCTCGGCATGACCTGGCCGAAAAAGTATGGCGGCCAGGAACGCTCCTTCCTCGAGCGCTACGTGGTGACCGAGGAGATGCGCGTCGCCAATGCGCCGACGCGGCGCTTCTTCGTCGCCGACCGCCAGAGCGGGCCGGTGCTTTTGAAATACGCGCCCGAGCACATCAAGATGGAGATCCTGCCGAGGATCTGCCGCGGCGAGATCTGCTTTGCCATCGGCATGAGCGAGCCGAACTCGGGCTCCGATTTGTTCGCGGCGAAGACGCGCGCGACCAAGACCGACGGCGGCTATCTCATCAACGGCACCAAGATCTGGACCTCGTCGGCGCATATCGCCGACTACATGATCGCGATCTTCCGGACCTCGCCGCCGACCAAGGAGAACCGCCGCCACGGCCTGACCCAGTTCCTGGTCAAGATGAAACAGCCGGGCATCAAGGTGAACCCAATCGGCCAGATCACCGGCCAGTATGAATTCAACGAGGTGGTCTTCACCGATCACTTCATTCCCGATGACCATGTGCTCGGCGAGGTCGACGGCGCCTGGAAACAGGCGACGAGCGAGCTCGCCTATGAACGCTCGGGCCCTGAGCGTTTCCTCGAGACCTATTACGTCCTCACCGAGCTGGTCCGCGCTGTCGGTCCCAATCCCGATACGCGCAGCGCCGAGGGCATCGGCCGCCTGGTCGCGCAGCTCCACACCATGCGGCGGATGTCGGTCTCGGTGGCCGGCATGCTCGAAGCCGGCAAGGAGCCGGTGGTGGAGGCATCCATCGTCAAGGACATCGGCACGGTCTGGGAGCAGCAGCTGCCGCATCGCGTGCGCGATCTCGCCGCCTTCGTCGAGGAGACCGCGAGCAACCGCGAGACCTTGGAGCGGCAGCTCGACTTCGCGATCAAGACCGCGCCGAAACTCACCATCCAGGGCGGCACCACCGAGGTGCTGCGCGGTATCATCGCCCGCGGATTGGGTTTGCGTTAAGTCAATCGAGGATCATCATGAGCACCTATCAAGATATCGGCGTCGAGAAGGTCGGGCATGTCGGCAGCATCGAGATCCGCCGTCCGCCGCTCAACTTCTTCGATATCTCGCTGATCAACCAGATCGCGGACGCGCTCGACGAGTTCGACCGCGACATCGAGATCCGTGCCTCCGTGCTCTCCGCGCAGGGCAAGGCGTTCTGCGCCGGCGCCAATTTCGGCGATCCGGCGCGGCAGGCCCAGGAGGCGCGCGAGGCCGAGAAAAAGGGCGATCCGGCCGACAGTCTCGGCCCGATCAATCATCTCTACATCCAGGCCGTGCGCATCTTCCGCGCCAAGAAGCCGATCGTTGCCGCCGTGCAGGGCGCGGCCATCGGTGGCGGACTCGGGCTTGCCGTGTCGGCCGATTTCCGCGTCACCTGTCCCGAAGCGCGCTTCTCCGCAAACTTCACCAAGCTCGGCTTCCACCCCGGCTTCGGCCTGACCGTGACGCTGCCGGAGCTGATCGGCAAGAACAACGCCGAACTGATGTTCTATACCAGCCGCCGCGTCACGGGCGAGGAAGCCTACAAATGGGGCCTCGCCAACGAGCTGGTGCCGCAGGACCAGGTCAAGGTGGCCGCGATGAAGCTCGCCGGCGAGATCGCCGAATGCTCCCCGCTCGGCCTGCTCTCCACCCGCGCCACGATGCGCAATGGCCTTGCCGACCGCGTGATGGCCGCGACCAACCACGAGCTCGCCGAGCAGACGCGGCTGCGCGCGACGGACGATTTCAAGGAAGGCGTGAAGGCCACGGAAGAGCGGCGGGTGGCGAATTTCAAGGGAAGGTAGTTTATTACAAAGCGATCGCTTCTTTCTTCCTTCTCCCCTTGTGGGAGAAGGTGGCGCGAAGCGCCGGATGAGGGGTTGCTTCAGCGCATTCAAACGCAAGTGATTCGCTCGCGGAGAGAGACCCCTCACCCGTCTCGCCGCTCGCGGCGAGCCACCCTCTCCCACAGGGGGAGAGGGTTTGCCCGATCAACTCACGCGGAACTTCACTCCGCCCAGCAGAAACTCGTTGCCCGCAACCGCGAGCCCCTTGGCCTTGGCTGTATGCAGCACCTGCGCCACGTCAGCCACCCGAAACTCCAGCGCGCTCATGATCTCGCTGGCGCCCTTGACGAAGCGGAAGGTCGCGTTGGGTAGCTTCAGTTCGGCGCCTTCAGGCGCAATTCCGATGATCCTGCCCCAGTGCTCGGCCAGCCCTTGCGGATCCGGGCTCTGCATCTCCACCGCCGTCAGCGCCTCGGTCACATCCTTGCGAATGAATTTCTGCCAGTCCGGTCCCGCCGGAGGATACGGCCCGAGGATGTCGTCGCTGCCTTCGGTGTGATTGAACTCGATGAAGGCGGCGCGGCAGTCGCGGGGGTGGAGCTGGACGCCGTGATACGGCGCGTGGTCGATGACATTGGCGGTGCGCACGCCGAGCGCATTGGCGTTGCGGCCGCGCTCGTCCGGGTCGTCGCAGCAGAAGATCGCCATGTAACCGCCGCGGCCGCCGGTCTTCTCGATGAAGCGACCGGCCGTGGTGCCGTCCTTGAACGGCGCGACCACCTCCAGCAGGATCGTGTCGACCGGGAGCAGCGCGTTCTCGAGGCCGTATTGGGCGACATTGCCGTCGCGATAGCAGACGGCGAGGCCCATGATCCGACCGATATCCGTGATGACGGGCTCGAGCTGCGGCGCGACCAGGCAGATCTGACGCAGCCGGATATAGGGCGCCATGGTCATGCGCCCCTAAAGGTCGGCTTGCGCTTCTCGACGAAGGCCTTGGCCGCCTCCTTGTGATCCTCGGTGTCGCCGCAACGGGTGTGATGGATCGCCTCGCCGTCGAAGCAATCCTCCAGCGCCAGGTGCTCGGCGTTGTTGATGTTGCGCTTGATGAAGCCGAGCGCGATCGACGGCCCTTGCGCCAGCGACAGCGCGAGCTCGTGCGCGGCCGCGTCGATCTCGGCGTCGGGCACGACCTTCGTCACCATGCCGATCGCATGTGCCTCCTTCGCGGTGAGCACCGGCGACATCAGATAGAGCTCGCGCGCCCGCGCACTGCCGAGCAGCTGGGTCAGGAAATAGGTGCCGCCGTAATCACCGGAGAACCCGACCTTGGCGAAGGCGGTGGTGATCTTGCAGGATTCGGAGGCGATGCGCAGGTCGCAGGACAGCGCCATGGACAGGCCGGCGCCAGCCGCCGCGCCATCGAGCTGGGCCACCACGGGCTTTGGCATCTGATGCAGGATGCGCGAGACCTCCATGCCGCGGCGCAGATTTGCGAGCTTCTGCTCGAACGGCAGCGGCGCGCGCCCCTGCGCCATCGACTTGACGTCGCCGCCGACGCAGAACGAGCCGCCGGCGCCCTTGAACAGCACCGCCCGCACCTCGGGATCATCAGCCGCGCGCCGTGCCGCCTCGACCAGCCCGGCGACCATCTCGGGATTGAGCGCGTTCTTCCGCTCGGGCCGATTCATCGTGATGATGAGCAGCCCGCCTTCGAGCTTTTGCAAGACCATGTCGTTCATGGATGTTGGCCTCATTCTGTGGTGCCACTCTCTCACTTTGTCATTCCGGGGCGCGACGAAGTCGCGAACCCGGAATCCATCTCTCAACCGTCAATGCCGCCCAATGGATCCCGGGCTCTCGCTTTCGCGAGCCCCGGGATGACGACCTATTGTTTGGCGCGCCCCGGGATGACGGCGTGCCTTACGTCACGCCGTCACTTCTTCACCAGCGGGCAGCGCGACAGCTCCAATGACTGGAACGCCTCGTTGCCGGGGACGGTGGCGAGCAGCTTGTAATCGTCCCAGCGCCCCTTGGACTCCGACGGCTTCTTCACCTCGAACAGGTACATGTCGTGGATCATGCGGCCGTCCTCGCGGATCTTGCCGTTCTTGGCGAAGAAGTCGTTGATCGGCGTCTCCTTCATCAGCTTGATCACCGCCGCCGCGTCGGTCGTGCCGGCTGCCTTCACAGCTTTCAGATAATGGGTGACGGAGGAATAGACGCCGGCTTGTGCCGAGGTCGGCACGCGCTTGGTGCGCTCCATGAAGCGCTTCGAGAAGGCACGCGTGTCGTCGTTGAGGTCCCAGTAGAACGCTTCCGCGAGCAGCAGCCCCTGCGCGGTCTCGAGCCCGATCGAGTCGATATCGGTGACGAACGCGAGCAGCGGCGAGACCTTCTGGCCGCCCTTGGTGATGCCGAACTCCGCCGCCTGCTTGATGGCGTTGATGGTGTCGCCGCCGGCATTCGCGAGCCCGATCACCTTGGCCTTGGTGGCCTGGGCCTGGAGCAGGAAGGACGAGAAATCCGACGTGTTGAGCGGGTGGCGGACGGCGCCGAGCACCTTGCCGCCGGTCTTGGTCACGACCGCGCTGGTGTCCTTCTCCAGATCCTGGCCGAAGGCGTAGTCGGCAGTGAGGAAGAACCAGCTGTCGAGACCCGACTTCACCGCCGCAAGACCGGTCACGTTGGCCTGGCCGTAGGTGTCGAACACGTAGTGGATGGTGTAGGGACCGCAGGCCTCGTTGCTGAGACGGATCGAGCCCGGCCCGTTGAACATGATGATCTTGTTGCGCGCTTTCGCGATCTCGCCGGCGGCAAGCGCGGTCGCGGAGGCCGCGACGTCGTAGATCATCTCGACGCCCTGATTATCGAGCATGTCGCGGGCAATGTTGGCGGAGAGATCGGCCTTGTTGAGATGGTCGGCCGCCAGCACCTGGATCTTGCGTCCCAGCACCTCGCCGCCGAAATCCTCGACCGCCATCTTCGCCGCAGTCTCGCTGCCGGAGCCGGTGATATCTGCATAAAGGCTCGACATGTCGAGGATGCCGCCGATCTTCAGCGGCGGCTTGTCCTGAGCCTGTGCGGCGCTCGCATTGAGGGCAAACGCGGCGGCAAAAATGCCGGACAAAATAGTCTTCATCGAAAACGACCTCCCTTATCGCGCCGTGCTCTGATGGCGGCTTGGTTATTGCTCTTGGGTTATTGCTCTTGGCTATTCGCTGTTGCCGCAATCATGCCGCATGCGCAAGAGCGCAGCAAGCGCAGGTGCGATGCAGATGAATGATCAATGCGCGCTTTCCGCAAAGCGGAATGCCGCGAGGACGGAAGCTGTCCCCGCATTGTCATTGCGAGCCAACGGGTCCGCGCGAAGCGCGGCCGGATGACAGGCTCCGCGAAGCAATCCAGAAATGCGTCCGCGGAAACAGTCTGGATTGCTTCGTCGCGAAGAGCTCCTCGCAATGAAGGGTTTGAGAAAGCCCCTTCGCGTCTCACCACGCATGAGTTAAGGTCCGGCCGCAATGCAACCTCTCCGGATCACGTGACGCAACGGCTTCGCTTCATCGTCGCATGTCTTCTCGTCGCAAGTAGCTCGGCATTCGCGGGCCCCTGCCAGTTCGAGTCCCAAGGCGAAGGCCGCGTCGCTGCCATCGTCGATGCGCGCAGCGTGCGGCTCGATGACGGGCGCGAGATCCGCCTCAGCGGCATCGCGCCGACCGCGACCACGAAGCAGGCGCTGACCTCGCTGCTCGCCGGCCACGACGTGATGCTGCGGAGCGCTGACGACACGCCTGATCGCTACGGCCGCCAGAGTGCGCTTGTCTTCATCGGCGAAGGCGACATCTCGGTGCAGGCCATGCTGCTCGCTCGGGGCGATGCCATCGCCTCCGCCGAGATCCTGGACAAGGACTGCGCGGCCGCCCTGATGGCGTCCGAAGCTGCGGCGCGGCGCCAAAAAATGGGCAGCTGGGCTGACCCGTCGGCCATAAAAAACGCGGAAAGTCCGGACGATATTTTGGCGGAGATCGGGCGCTTTACGGTGGTCGAAGGCAAAGTCCTGTCGGTCCGGCAAGCTGGGGCAACGACCTACCTCAACTTCGGACGAAACTGGACACGCGGCTTTGCCGTGACTATTTCAAAGCGCACGCTAGCGGCGTTCGAAAGCGCTGGTATGGCCCTTAAGTCCCTGGAGAATCGGCGTATTCGCGTTCGGGGCTGGGTTGAGGGGAATACGGGGCCACGCATCGATGTACGCCTCGTGGGGCAGATCGAGTTGCTGGGCGCAAACGAGCCGACAGGGGTAAGGCCTTAAGACAGGCCGGGCACGGGTTAAACGACGTGAATGGGGTGCTAGAACGGCACGGACTGGGCGATTGCCGCCGCCTGCGGGCTGCGCCGGCCGCGCTTTGCCTTGCGCTGGGCGGACTTCTCGCTGGCTGCGGCGATATGGGCCGGTTCCAGACTGCGGCGACCCCGGCAGCCGTCGCGATGCCGAAGCCGAAGCCCGCCGTCGCCCAAACCCCGGCCACCGAGAAGGAGCACGAGCGCATCCTGGCGAGCTATGGCGGGACCTATGACGATCCCAAGCTCGAGGCGCTCGTCAGCAAGACCGTCGACCGGCTGGTCGCGGCCTCCGAGCGGCCCGACCAGGGCTACAAGGTCACCATCCTCAATTCCGGGGCGGTGAACGCCTTCGCGCTGCCCAACGGCCAGCTCTATGTCACGCGCGGCCTGCTCGCGCTCGCCAGCGACACCTCCGAATTGTCCTCCGTGCTCAGCCACGAGATGGCGCATGTGCTGTCCAAGCACGCGGCGATGCGCGAGGACCAGGCCCGCCAGGCCGCGATCGTCACCCGCGTTGTCACCGACATGAGCAACGATCCCGACCTCACCGCGCTGGCGCTGGCCAAGACCAAGCTCACCATGGCGAGCTTCTCGCGCAAGCAGGAGTTCGAGGCCGACGGCATCGGCGTCGGCATCTCCGCCAAGGCGCATTTCGACCCGTACGGCGCGGCGCGCTTCCTGTCCGCGATGGAGCGAAATGCCGAGCTGAAGGCCGGCAAGAGCTCGCTCGATCCGCGCGCGCAGGATTTCACCTCGTCGCATCCGGCAACTCCGGAACGCGTCCAGAACGCGCAGAACATTGCCCGCCAATACACCGCGCCTGAAGGCGCCGAGCGCGATCGCGAAAGCTATCTCGCCGCGATCGACAATCTCGTCTATGGCGAAGACCCGAGCGAAGGTTTTGTCCGCGGCCGGCGCTTCCTGCATCCGAAGCTCGGCTTCACCTTCCAGGCGCCGGACAATTTCACGCTCGACAACACCGCGCAGGCCGTGATCGGCGTCCGCGAGGGCGGCGCGCAGGCGATGCGCTTCGACGTCGTGCGCGTGCCGGCCGAACAGTCGCTCGGCGACTACCTCAATTCCGGCTGGATGGAAGGCGTCGAGAAGGCTTCGACCGAGGATCTCACCGTCAACGGTTTTCCAGCGGCGTCCGCCACCGCCAAGGGCGACCAGTGGCAGTTCAAGGTCTATGCGCTGCGCTTCGGCAGCGACGTCTATCGCTTCATCTTCGCGGCACGGCAGAAATCAACCGAGAGCGAGCGGAATGCGCGCGAGACCGTCAACTCGTTCCGGCGGCTGACGCTGGAGGAAATCCAGGCCGCGCGCCCGCTGCGCATCAAGGTCATCACTGTGCAGCCCGGCGATACCGTGGAGTCGCTCTCCCACCGCATGGCCGGCGTCGACCATCCCGCCGAGCGCTTCCGCGTACTGAACGGCCTCGATCGCACCGCGCAGGTGAAGGTGCGCGACCGCGTCAAGATCGTGGCGGACTAAAGCGCGATGCGATTGGGATCGTCATCGCGCTTTAGGTTATTCTTTTGAGCATGATCTTTTCGGAAAACCGCTACACACTTTTCCGGACCATGCTCCGACGCCGCGCTAAGCGGATGTCATCCCAGAGAGACGCGGCCTCCCCCGCACCATGATCAGCGCCGCCGCCATCACCTCCAGCACGATGCAGAGATAGAAGGGCAGCGTATAGCCGCCGGAGAGATCGCGCAGGAAACCGACCACGCCGGGACCGAACGCGTAGGTGACCTGGTTGATCGCCGTGTTGAGGCTGATCAGCACGCCGAAGGCGGCGGAGTCGAACTCCTGCTGCACGATGAGCGAGGGCAGCGTGATGAGGTTGCCGACCGAAAAGCCGAACACGGCGCAGGCCGCGATCAGCACGTAATCGTTGTGCAGGTTGACGACGACGAGAAGCGCGGCGGCCTGGCTGAGGAACGACAGCGCGGACGCGAGGCGCTGATTGATGCGGTCGATCACCAGCGAGAACAGCACGCGGCCGACCACCGCCATCGCGGTGAGCACCGCTACGGCCACGGCGGCGCGCTCGCGTCCGATCACGGGATCGAGGAACGAGATCAGATGCACGATGAAGCCGACCTGGGCGAACAGCACCAGGGCGAAGGCGATCGTCACCGTGAGGAAGCCGGCGTCCCGCAGCGCCCAGGCGCGGATCTCAGTCGATGATTGCGGCTTCGCCTTCGCCGCCGCCTGCCACCCGTGGCGATCGGGCGGGCGGCCGACGAGAAGGAGGATGACCGGCACGAGCAGGATCAGCATGGCGCCGGCGGCGGCGTACATCGCACCGGCGAAGCCGATATGGCCAATCAATGCTACCAGCAGCGGCACGCCGGCGATGCCGCCGAAGCTGGCGCCGTTGAGCGCGAGACTGATCGCCATGCCGCGCTTCTGGTCGAACCACAGGCTGATCGTGTTGGTGATCATGCCGAGACTGGTGCCGGCCCAGCCGAAGGCGAGCACGGCATTGGCGAGATAGAGCTGCCAGGGCTCGCGCACCGCGCCGATCGCGACCGCGGCGGACGCCATCGCCAGCGTCCCGGCGATCAGGCTGAGCCGTGGACCGTATTTCCGCACGGCCTCGCCGACGAAGACGACCAGCAGCGCGCCGAACAAATAGAAGAACGTGGTGCCGGAGGAGATCAGCGAGGCCGGCCAGCCCCGTGCGCGCTGCAGCTCGGCGACATAGACGCTCTGGCCGTAGAAGCCGAGCCCCCAGCCGAAGGTGGCGAGCAGGAAGCAGACCGCGACGATGCGCCAGCCTTCATAGCGGAGCGAGGATTCGTGGGCCGCTGGGGTCTGAGGATTGTCGAGCATTTCATCTGCCGTTTGTTTTGCTCCGTCATGCCCGGACTTGTTCCGGGCATCCACGTTCTTCTTCCGACCTCGCAAAGACGTGGATGGCCGGGACAAGCCCGGCCATGACGACATCTAAATAACCTTCCTCAGAAAATCACTTCGACCTGGATCGAAGTGTCAACGCTGCTGACAACCTCCCGCCACTCACACGGCGTCGGGGAATTCGCACATGGCCGCCTCCAGCCGCGCCTTGCGGCGCTTCGCCCAGGAGACCAGCGAGAGCACCGCAAGGCCCAGCACCACCGGCGGGAACACCACGAGGTTCACCGCGGACCAGCCGTAATTGGCGAGCAGCTGGCCCGATGAGAACGAGCCGATCGCCATCATGCCGAACACTAGGAAATCGTTGAAGGCCTGCACCTTGTTGCGCTCCTGCGGGCGATGCGTCTCCAGCACCAGCGCGGAGGCGCCGATGAAGGAGAAATTCCAGCCTACGCCGAGCACGATCAGCGTCGCCCAGAAATGCATCGCCGTAAGGCCGGAGAGACCGATGATGGCGGCGCCCGCTTCCAGCAGCAGGCCGGCGGCGACGATCTTCGGAGCGCCGAAGCGCGCGATCAGCGTGCCCGTGAAGAAGCTCGGCCCGTACATCGCAACGATGTGCCATTGCAGGCCGAAATTGGAATCGGACACGGACAGGCCGCACAGCTTCATCGCAAGCGGCGCCGAGGTCATGACCAGGTTCATCATGGGATAGGAGATGACGCCGCACAGCGCTGCCGCGATGAAGCGCGGCTGGGACACGATCGTGAGCAGCGGCCGGCCGCCGTGCAGATCGGCCGGCGCGGGCTTCGGCATATCGACGCCGGCGACGATGCCCATCGCGATCAGCGCGACGGCGGCCTGCACCAGGAAGCTGAAGGCGAACAGATAAGGCTGCCAGACATCCATGGTCCATTGCACGAGCTGCGGACCGAGCACGCCGGCGAACACGCCGCCCGCCATCACCCAGGACACGGCCTTCGGCCGGTAGGCCGCACTGGCGCCATCCGCGGCGGCGAAGCGATAGGATTGCGCCACCGCGCCGTAGAGACCGCCGAGGAAGGTAGCAAAGCAGAACAGCGCGAACGAGCCGCGCAGAATTGCGAGCGAGCCGAGCAGGCCGGTGAGCGTGCCGAGACCCGTGCCGATGACGAAGGCGGCGCGGCGGCCGAAGCGGCGCGAGATCGCGCCGGTCGGCAGCGTCCCGGCGGCGAGCCCGACCACATACATCGAGATCGGCACGGTCGCGAACGACATGTCGGGCGCGAGCGTGGCGCCGACGATCGCTCCGGTGGCGAAGATCACGGCCGAGTTGGCGCCGGTCAGCGCCTGCGCGGCGGCGAGGCGCACCACGTTGGCGCGCGCACGGGCATCGTCGGCGATCTCATGGGCTGCAGTCACGTCCAGCATCGGCATTTCCGCCCAAAGGGCTCTGTTGATTCGCGGCACTATGGAGGGGTGAGAGAGGGCCGGCAACCGGCGCAAACGGGCGCGGGCCATGCCCCTGACGCAATCGCTGGAATGATAACGCTGCGCACCCTTGACGGCTTGCGCTCGATCAAATCCTATCCGCCGCGATCTTCCGGGAGTTACCTTCATGTCCGTCGACGACAGGCCCACGCTTCAAGCGCCCGACGACGATCCCTGGCTGTGGCTGGAGGAGATCGAGGGCCGGCAGGCGCTCGATTTTGTCGAGCGGCAGAACAGCCTGACGCTCGCCGCGTTCGGCGGCAAGGCCTTCGAGCACGATCGCGACATCCTCGCGGCGATCTATGACCGACCTGACAACATTCCCTATGTCAGCCGGCGCGGCAACGACCTGCACAATCTCTGGAAAGACGCCGCCAACCCGCGCGGCCTGTGGCGGCGGACTTCGCTTGCGGAATTTCGCAAAGCCGATCCGGCATGGGAGACCATGCTGGACATCGACCAGCTCGCGAGAAGCGAAGACGAGGACTGGTTGCTTAGCGGTATCGCCACGATGCCGGGAAGCTCGCGGGCGATCTTGAGCCTGTCGCGCGGCGGCAGCGATGCCGTCACCTTGCGGGAATTCGACCTCGCCACGAAAAGTTTCGTGGCGAACGGCTTTGCGCTGCCGGAAGCGAAAGGCGGCGTCGACTGGCTCGATGCCGACACGCTGCTGCTGTCAAGCGCGCATGGCGAGGACATGGCGACGAGCTCGGGCTATGCGCGCACCGTCCGCCTGTGGCGGCGCGGCCAACCGGTCGATCAGGCACAGATGGTCATCGAGACCACCGCCGATCACATGGTGATCTATGGCATGGCCGACGACACCGGAGCGGCGCCCCGGGTCTGGATCGTCGACCAGATCGACTTCTTCAACCACGCCATCTGGCTGCGCGATGCGGCCGGCACGACGACGAAGCTCGATCTGCCGACCGGGATTTGGATGCAGGCGCATGGCGACTGGTTCGCGATGAAGCTACGCAAGGACTGGCAGGTCGATGGCCGGACCTATGCCACCGACACCGTGCTCGGCATCTCGCTCTCGGCCTTCCTCGCCGGCAGCCGCGATTTTGTCGTCCTGTTCGAGCCCGCACCGCGGCGCGCGCTGCAAGGGTTGTTCTGGGCGGAAGGAAAGCTGGTGATGTCGATTCTCGACGAGCTCAAACCTCGCTTCGAGATCTGCACACCGTCTGCCACTAGCTGGAGCCGCGAGACACTTGGCGGCCTGCCGCAGATCGGCGTCGTCGATGTCTGGCCGCTCGACCGCCATGCATCGGAGAGCAATGGCGATCTGCTCGCCAATGTGCAGGACCCGCTGACGCCGCCGGCGCTGCTGCTGATCGAGCGCGGCGTCGCAAGCCCGATCGTGCTGAAGCAGGCGCCGAAGACGTTCACCGCCGATGGCCTCGTGGTGACGCAGCACGAGGCGATCTCCGTTGACGGCGAGCGTATCCCCTATGTGCAGACGGGCCCTGCCGGCGAGACCGGCGATGCGCCGGTCTATCTGAGCGCCTATGGCGGCTTTGGTCACTCGGTGAAGCCGTACTACAATTCCTCGCTCGGCAAGTTGTGGCTGGAGCGCGGCGGCACGATTGTGCAGGCGAATCTGCGCGGCGGCGGCGAGTTCGGCACGCGCTGGCACGATGCCGGACGGCTTGCCGGCAAGAAGCTTTCACACGACGATTTCGCCGCGGTCGCGGCCGATCTCGTCCGCCGCGGTGTGACGAGCGCAAAACGCATCGCCGCGCAGGGCGGATCGAACGGCGGCATCCTCATCACCAACATGCTGGTGCGCTATCCCGAGCGTTTCGGCGCATTGTTCTGTACCATCCCGCTGATCGACATGCGCCGCTACACCAAGCTGCTCGCCGGCGCGAGCTGGATCGCGGAATATGGCGATCCCGACAAGCCGGAGGAATGGGAATGGCTGCAGACATACTCGGCCTATCACAATGTGAAAGCCGGCCGGTCCTATCCGCCGATCCTGATTGCAACGACGCGGCGCGACGACCGCGTCCATCCCGGCCATGCCCGCAAGATGGCGGCAAAGCTGCAGGCCATGGGCTATGAGGCCTGGTTCTACGAGCCGCCCGCAGGCGGCCACGGCTACGGCAGGGACAACAAGGAGCGCGCCGGTTTCGAGGTGCTGGGCTATCGGTTCTTGAAGGAGAAGATCGGGTGGCGGGATGAAGGCTAGAGTTGGGTGCGCTGACGTCTCCACATCGTCATGGCCGGGCTTGGCCCCGCCATCCACGCCTTGCCTTACCGCCCGAAGAACGTGGATGCCCGGGACAAGCCCGGGCATGATGACCTCCTAGCCTCTTGCAAACACCAGCGTCAGATTGTTCGCGGGCATCTCGATCGTGTCGATGAGGCCGAGGCCTGCCGCCTTCGCCAGCTTCTCGACGTCGACGACGTCGCGCACGCCCCATTCGGGATTGCCCTCGCGCAAGGAGGTGTCGAACACCGCATTGCTGAGCGCGGTATGCTTGCCGTCGCGCTTGAAGGGGCCGTAGAGGAACAGCTTGCCGTCGCGGCGCAGATAACGGCCCGCGCCGGCGAACAGGCCTTCGGCCACGGCCCAGGGCGCGATGTGAATGACATTGGCGCAGAACACGGCCGCGAGGCTGGTCGGCCCCTGCCCGCTTTTCATTTCCGGGCACCAGTCGGGATCGGTGAGGTCGATGCGCAGGGGTGAACGGATGTTCGGCAGGCCGGCATGCACGCGCCAGGCTTCGATGCTCTTGAGGTGGCGCTGGTTGAGATCGCTCGGCCACCAGATCAGGCCCGGCGTGTGGCGGGCGAAATGCACCACGTGCTGCCCGGTTCCACTGCCGAGTTCCACGACGTTGCCGGTCGCATCCGCGAGATGCTTTTCCAGCGCTGCCCAGATCGGTTCGTGATTGCGATGGAAGGCAGGCGCATCGAGCCGGCCATCCGGCTCGACCCGTCCGCCATCCCTGCCAAATTCGACCACATATTCAGCCAAGTGACGTCCCCAAAAAATGCGAACCAGAAAAGGCGGCCAAACGTCCGAGAATAATCTGCTAGTTCACGCCCATCCGAATGAACGAACTATCTCGTCAGTTGCAATGCGCAGGATATTAACTCCATTTCACCGCGTGCATAGTCTTGATTGTCAGGCGATGGCCTTTGTGCTTTTGAACAATTCCGCAAACGAGATCATCGAGATAACGCCGGGACGATGCCTTGACCGCCTTTCCTCGCAAGCCCGCTCTGCTTGCTGCGCTGGCCCTCCTCGCCGGCGCGGCAATGGCCCCGGCGGGGGCGCAATCCACCGTGACGGAGGGCCAGAAGCTCGCCTTCGACCGCGGCAAGGGCAATTGCCTCACCTGCCACGTCATCAAAGGCGGCGACCTGCCGGGGACGATCGGACCGGAGCTGAAGGACATCAAGGCCAAATACCCCGATCGCAACGAGCTCACCGCGATCATCTTCGACGAGACCAAGCGCAATCCGCAAACCATGATGCCGCCGTTCGGCCGGAACCGGATTTTGACCGAGCAGGAGATCAACGCGATTGTTGATTTCCTGCAGACCCTGTAACCGCCGGCGGCCCCTAGGAGACTTGAGATGACCACGACCCCCAAGCCTCATTGGAGGCCTCATCCGACGCGGCGCCTGATCCTTCAGGGCGCTGCCTCCGTGGCGCTGCTCGGCCTCGGCAATCTGCCGTTCGCGCCCGCGCGCGCCGCGGCGAACGACAAATATCCGGAAGAGGCCTTCAGGCAGAAGAGCGAGGCGGATGCGATCAAGGCGCTCTACGGCAAGGCCGCCGAGCCGTCGGACAAGGTCAAGCTGGATGCACCGGAGATCGCCGAGAACGGCGGCGTCGTGCCGATCTCGGTGACGACGACGCTGGACAAGGTCACCTCGATCTCGTTCTTCGTGGCGGAGAACCCGAGCGCGCTGGCGGCCAGCTACAGGATTCCCGATGGCACGATCCCTGCCGTCGCCAACCGGCTCAAGATGGCCAGGACCACCAAATTGACCGCGATCGTGGAGGCCGACGGCAAGCTCTACAGCGCGACCAAGGAGGTCAAGGTCACCGTCGGCGGTTGCGGCGGCTAAGCGAGGCAGTTCGACATGGCATCCAGCATTCGCGTGCGCGCAACATCGACCGGCGACATCACCGAGGTGCAGACGCTGATCCAGCACCCCATGGACACCGGCCTCGTCAAGGACTCCAAGGGCGAGTTGATCCCGGCGCATTTCATCCAGCGGCTGAAGTTCGAATGTAACGGCAAGGACGTGTTCGTCGCCGATTGGGGCACAGCGGTCTCCAAGGACCCCTACGTCAAGTTCAGCTTCAAGGGCGCCAAGAAGGGCGACGAGCTCAAGATCTCCTGGACCGACAACAAGGGCGGCTCGGATACGACCACCGCGAAGATCGCGTGATGAAGGCCCGCATCCACCTCCTGCTTGGCTCGCTCAGCGCTGCGCTCGTCGCGTTCGCGCTTGCCGCGCCGCGCGTGATCGCTGCCGACAAGGTCGATCCCGTCGCCGACGCCAAGGCGTTCCAGAACTTCTTCTTCCAGAAATTTCCGAACGTGAAGCACGAGGATTTCGTCAACGGTCCGTATTCCATGAACGAGGACATGAAGCGGCAGTGGCAGGAGAAGGAGGAATTCCCGCCTTACGAGTTCGCGCTCGAGGCCGGCAAGGAGATGTTCTCGACCCCGTTCAAGAACGGCAAGACCTATGCCGACTGCTTCCCGAACGGCGGCATCGGCATCCGCCAGAACTATCCGTACTTCGACAGCGGCGAAGGCAAGGTCATCACGCTGGAGCTCGCGCTCAACCGCTGCCGCGAGGCCAATGGCGAGGCGCCCTATTCCTACGTCAAGGACGAGATGGCCTCGCTCACCGCCTACATGGCCTACACCTCGCGCGGCAAGCTGATGGACATCAAGATCCCCGACGATCCCCGCGCGCTGGCGGCGTACGAGAACGGCAAGCGCTATTTCTACACGCGGCGCGGCCAGATGAATTTCTCCTGCGCGAGCTGCCACGTGCAGAGCCCAGGCGAGCGCATCCGCGCCGAGACCCTCGCCCCAGCGCTCGGCATCCTCAACGCGATGCCGATCTACCGCTCCGAATGGAGCGGCATGGGCACGACCAGCCGCCGCTTCGTCACCTGCAACAGCCAGACCCGCGCGGTTCCGCTGGAGCCGCAGTCGGATGAATATCGCGACGTCGAATATTTCCTGTCCTACGTCGCCAACGGCCTGCCGATCTCGGGACCGGGAGCACGGCCATGAAGCTGTCACTTGGCTTGGCCATGCTGCTCGCCTTGAGCCTTGCGCCATCCGCGCGCGCGGCGAGTGAGGCGGACTACAAGGCGGCCTATGCGGCCGCCGAAGCCGCCTCCAAGGAGGCGGCGGGCATGCGCAACCAGTGGACGGTGACCGTATCTGCGCTGGCGGCCGCGAAAAGGGCTGCCGATGGCGGCGATTTCGGCCGTGCGGTGGCCGCGGCCAGGGAAGCCGAAGCGCTGGCGAGGGCGTCGATCTTCCAGGCTGTTTCCGAAAAAGAAGCCTGGAAGGCGATGGAAATCCGCTAGACTGCCCCGCGGTGAACGCAGCCCCCACGAGAGGCGCGGAGAATTCTTGAATGGCGATCCGCCGCCGCGATTTCCTGAAAGGTGCAGGCCTTGCCGCGGCAACGATTGGCCTGCCGCGGCTCGCCCGCGGCGCTGACGCCGCCAGCATCTACGACCTCGAACGGTTCGGCAATGCGCGCATCCTGCACATCACCGACACGCATGCGCAGCTCAATCCGGTCTATTTCCGCGAGCCCAGCGTCAATATCGGCATCGGCGAGATGGCGGGACGGCCGCCGCATCTGGTCGGCCGGGCCTTTCTCGAGCGCTTCGGCATCCGCTCCGACAGCGCCGATGCCTATGCCTTCACCTGCTTCGAGTTCGAGAAGTCCGCAGGCCGCTTCGGCAAGCTCGGGGGCTTTGCCCATCTGAAGACGCTGGTCGATCGCCTGCGCGCCGATTTCGGCGAGCGGCGTTCGCTGCTCGTCGACGGCGGCGATCTCTGGCAGGGCACGGGGCTGGCCAACCTGATGCAGGGCCGCGACATGGTCGAGGTCGCCAATCTGCTCGGCATCGAGGCGATGACGGGCCATTGGGAATTCACCTATGGCGAGCAGGCGCTGCGCGACAATCTCGAGCGTTTCAAGGGCGAGTTCCTGGCGCAGAACGTGTTCCTGACCGAAGAGGCCGCGTTCAACGACGCGCCGGCCTTCGACAAGGCCACTGGGCGCGTGTTCAAGCCTTCCGTCATCAAGGAGCTCGGCGGGCATCGCATCGCGATCGTCGGCCAGGCCTTCCCCTACACTCCGATCGCGCATCCCAGGAGGTTCACACCGGACTGGAGCTTCGGCATCCGCGAGGAGGAGTTGCAGAAGCATGTCGACGCCTTGCGCGGCACCGACAAGGTCGACGCCGTCGTGCTGCTGTCGCACAACGGCATGGACGTGGATCTCAAGCTCGCCAGCCGGATCACCGGCATCGACGTCATTCTCGGCGGCCACTCCCATGATGCCGTGCCGCAGCCCATGCCGGTGAAGAACGCAGGTGGTACGACCCTCGTCACCAATGCCGGCTCCAACGGGAAATTTCTGGGTGTGCTCGATCTCGCGCTCGACAGCGGCAAAGTCAGCGATGCCAGATATCGTCTGCTGCCGGTCTATTCGGAGCTGCTGAAGCCCGATCCCGCGATGGCCGAGCTGATCGGCCGGGTCCGTGCACCGCACGTGGCCGACTGGTCGGAAAAGATCGCGACGCCCGACCGGCTGCTTTATCGCCGCGGCAATTTCTCCGGCCCCATGGACGAGCTGATCTGCACCGCGCTGCGCACCGAGCTCGATGCCGAAATCGCGCTGTCGCCGGGCTTCCGCTGGGGCGTCACCGTGCTGTCCGGCCAGGCCATGACCATGGAGGATCTGCTGGCGGAAACCGCGATCACCTATCCCGAGACCTATGTGCAGGAGATGACGGGGGCCCAGATCAAGGACCTGCTCGAGGACGTCTGCGACAACCTCTTCAACGCCGATCCCTACTACCAGCAGGGCGGCGACATGGTCCGTGCCGGCGGGCTCAGCTACACCTGCACGCCGGACGCTGCGATCGGCAGCCGCATCTCGGAGCTGAAGCTCGGCAGCGGCAAGGCGCTCAGCGCCAGCCACCGCTACAAGGTCGCGGGCTGGGCCTCAGTCAACGGCCAGCAGGGCGCGCCGGTGTGGGACGTGGTCGGCAAATATCTGCGCTCGGGCCGGATGATGCCCGAACGGCTCGGCTCCGGCGTGACGCTGAAAGGCGTCGAAGGCAATCCAGGCATTGCAGGACTGGGATGATGTGTTTTGTCCGCGATCATGCGACCATAATAATAATCTTCTAAATTTTTCTGCTCACGCAGTGAATTACTTCTCTTTCCGACCCGTATTGTAGTAGAATCTTGGAAGTCAGTTCCAAGCCGGGTCCTGCCATGATCTTCCGACAGCTCTTCGACAGCGTTTCGGGCACCTACAGCTACGTCCTCGCCAGCCGCCCCGGCGGCGAGGCGCTGATTCTCGACCCCGTGCTGGAGAAGGTCGACCGCTACTGCCAATTGCTGCGCGAGCTCGACCTCAAGCTGGTCAAGGCGGTGGACACGCATCTGCATGCCGACCACGTCACCGGCCTCGGCGAGCTGCGCGATCGCACCCATTGCATGACCGTGATGGGCGACCAGACCAAGGCCGACGTCGTCGCCATGCGGGTGGCCGACGGCGACAAGGTGACGATCGAGGGCCTGTCGCTCGACGTGATGTACACGCCGGGCCACACCGACGATTCCTATTCTTATTTGATGGGCGACCGCGTCTTCACCGGTGACACGCTGCTGATCCGCGGCACCGGCCGCACCGATTTCCAGAACGGCTCGGCGCGCGCGCAATACGATTCGATCTTCAACCGCCTCTTGAAGCTGCCGGACGAGACGATGGTGTTTCCGGCCCACGACTACAAGGGCGACACCGTCTCCACCATCGGCGAGGAAAAACGCTACAATCCACGGCTCCAGGTGCGCTCGGTCGACGAATATGTCGAGCTGATGGCCAATCTGAAGCTGCCCAATCCGAAGATGATGGACGTGGCGATTCCCGCCAACATGCATGTCGGCCTGCACCAGGAAGAGCTGGAGAAGGAAGGCCGCGCGCTCAGCGCGATCGAGGCGATCCGCAGCCTCGGCCGGCCCGACATCCTGCTGGTGGACTTGCGCGAGACCAATGAGCGGATGAAGCACGGCATGCTCGAAGGCGCGCTGCACACGCCGTATCCCTCCGTCGAGGAGAGCCTCAAGCCCGGCGGCATGCTGCGCGAGGTCGCGGCCGCAACCGGGCGGCGCGTGGTGTTCTTCTGCGCCTTCGGCGAACGCTCGGCGATGGCCGTTGCTGCTGCAAAGGAGGCGGGGCTTCCGAACACCGCGCATATCGCCGGCGGCCTCGATGCCTGGAAGAAGGCAGGCGGGCCGGTGGTGCACTGACGGCCTCGTCGCCCCTTGAGATAAATCAGGCGCCGCACATATTTGGCAGGTAGATTCGGATGCAGCATCACCCATCCGGGACCAGCCATGGCCAAGACCGGCAAGTCGAGCGAGCCGCCCAAGATCACCGAGAAGAAGCCCGCGGACGACAAGGCGAAGAGGGCCCCGCGCCGGCGCGAGACCGATGACGACGACTACGAAGACGGCGACATCGCAACGCCGAAGCGCGACCGCTATGGCCCGGACGACGAGCCGTTCTGAGGATGCAGCTCCGCTGTCGTTCCTGCGCTCGCCGGGGACAACGGCGTGAAGCACACCTGACCCCGCACGGCCCCGCCCGCACTACCTGCCATGCGCCTGCGTTCATGGACAAATAACCGCCAGCCCCGATAGTTTGCCGGTCCATCGGGAGTGAAACGGAACTGCAATGGTCGACGTTCTCGCCGCACCGCAACAAGGCAAGACGGACAGTGCGCTGCGCACGCTGACGGGGATCTCGATCGCGCATTGGGTCAGCCATTTCCATCTGCTGGTCCTGCCGATGCTGTTTCCGTTCCTGAAGGAGAAGCTCGGCGTCGGCTATGTCGAGCTCGGCTTCGCCCTCACCGTGTTCGCGGCGGTATCGGGGTTAACCCAGGCGCCGACCGGCTACCTCGTCGACCATTTTGGCGCGCGGCGCATTCTCTTGGCCGGGCTCGCGCTCGGCGGCGCCGCGCTGATCCTGCTCGGTCTGCATCTCAGCTACGCCTCGCTGATCGCCTGCGCAGTGCTGCTGGGTCTTGCCAACAGCGTCTATCATCCCGCCGATTACGCGATTCTTGCGGAGCACATGGACGAGGGGCGGATGGGCCGCGCCTTCTCGATCCATACCTTTGCCGGCTTTCTCGGCGGCGCCGTCGCACCGGCGATCGTGGCCGCGCTCGTAACGCTGTCCGGCGGCACCGGCGCGCTGATCGCCTCGGGCGCGATCGGCATTGCGGTGGCGCTGCTGCTGATCATCATGGACATACCCGATGCCGGTGCGCACAAGAAGAAGCCCGGCAGCGAGAGCGCGCCAAAGCAGGCCATCATCACGCCGGCGCTGATCACGCTGACTGCGCTGTTCATGCTGCTCAGCCTGTCGGTGGCCGGCATCAACAATTTCGGCGTGGTGGCGCTGATGAGCGGCTACGGCACGTCCTATTCGATCGCCAATGTCGCGCTGACTGCGTTTCTCGCCGCAAGCGCCGCGGGCGTACTCGCCGGCGGCTTCCTCGCCGACCGCACCGAGCGTCACGGCTATGTCGCCGCAGCCTGCTTCGCCGCGAATGCGGCCATCGTGCTGCTGATCGCGCTGGTGACGCTGCCGGGCTGGGCCTTGACGGCGACGATGGCGACCGCGGGTTTCCTCTCCGGCGTGATCGCGCCTTCGCGCGACATGCTGGTGCGCAATGCCGCGCCTCCGGGTGCCGCGGGGCGCGCTTTCGGCATCGCCTCTACCGGCTTCAACCTCGGTGGCATCGTCTCACCGCTGCTGTTCGGCTGGATCATGGATCAAAGCGCGCCGCACTGGGTGTTCGGCGCGTCCGTGATCTTCATGGTGGCGACGGTGGTGCTGTCGCCGTTCACGGAGCGCCGGCCGGCGAAAGCAAATTGAGCCGTCGGCATCGACACAAATTCAACTGTCGTTCCTGCGAAGGCTAACGAGGCAGCCGCTTACCCTCCCCTGGAGGGGTCCGGGACGAGCGAAGCTCGCCCGTGGTCGATCGCGCGCAGCGCGAGCGGGGTGGGGTGATCTCTCCTCTCGGGCACTGCTGGATGGGGAAACACCGTCACCCCACCCCGCTACGCATTCCGCTTCGCTACATGCGCAGCGACCCTCCCCCTCCAGGGGACGGTAAGAGAGAGCCGCGACTTACGTCGGCGACACTGCGCCCTTCAGCGCCGTGCCCTGCGCCGCCGCACCACGTGTCAGCCTAGCTTTCTCCGTGTTCGGCCACAACAGCAGCAGGCCAATGACGCCGGAGCCGATCATGACCACCGCGTTGATGGTGAAGCCCGTCAGGTAGCCGTCGAGCATGCTGCTGGCGCGCTGGATCACGGTGCCCATCACGCTCGGCGCGATGATGCCTGAAAGCGTGTAGAGCGCGCCGTAGATCGCGAGCACTGCACCGCGCTGCGAGGCCGGCGTGAACTCGCCGAGCATCGGCGGGCAGACCACGTAGATCGCGCCGCAGAGTCCGGAGCCGAGGACGAGCAGCGCGATCTGCAGGCCGGCGCCCTCGACATGCGCCATCGCGGTGAGGATCAGGCCGCCGACGATGAGCGGCACCGAGCCGAGCACGCCGCGCGAGACGCGCGTGGTGTAGCCGCGGGCCATCATCACCTGCGAGATCCAGCCGGTGAGGATGACGATGGTGGCGCCGAACACCCAGGGCAGGATCGAGATGAAGCCGGCCTGGCTCTGCGAGAAGCCGAGCCCCTTGACGATGAACGGCGTGAACCAGGTGAGGCCGAGCGACAGCGCCCAATAAGCGCCGAAGGTCGCGATCACGCAGCCGAGGAAGGTGCGTGAGGTCAGCAGCTGCACGTACGCAATCTTCGGCTCGGTGACGGCCAGGACCTCGGTATCCTCCAGCGGGCCTTCCTTGCCGAGCGCGAGCCAGGCTGCGACCCAGATCAGGCCGACGACGCCGAGCGCGCCGAAGGCGTAGTGCCAGGAATGGTTGACGATGATCCAGTTCAGCGCCGGCACCGCTAGAATGACGCCGAAGGCCGAGCCCTGTGACAGGATTGCAGTCGGCAGCGTGCGCTTCTCGTCGGGGAACCATTTGTAGATGGCGTGCGCGGCGACCGAGAAGGCCGGCCCTTCGCCCGCCCCCAGCACGATGCGGCAGATCAAGAGCGTGGTGAAGGAGACTGTGCCGACCATCGGGAACTGCGACACCGCCCAGATCACCGCCAGCGTCAACAACACCCAGCGCGTCGGCACCTTGTTGACGATGAAGCCGACCACGATGGCCGAGATCGAGAACAGGAAGAAGAACGAGGACCCGAGCAGGCCGAACTGCTCGGCGCTGAGCTTCATGTCGGTCATGATCGGCACGCCGGCGAGACCGACCACGATCTTGTCGGCGAAGTTCACCACCATGAAAAGAAAGAGGAGAAATGTAACAGTCCAGGCGCCCTTTGGCGTTTTGGTCGTCTTGGCCGCCACATTCGGCGTTTCCTGAGCGCTCATCATTCTCCCCGTATGTCTCTTTCGGCACTTTCTTGATTTGGCCGTTTTGGAAGCTAACAGCGGCTTCAGGGCCAACGCAACCCCGGCATTTCCGCATCAGGTGTGCTAGGCAGCAATTCCGTTAATTCCGTCCGGCGCCGTCATCGTGCTGAGCATCCGAAACCTCTCAAAGACCTTCTCTTCGGCCGGCGAGCCCGTCCATGTTCTGCGCGGCGTCGACCTCGACCTCGGGGCTGGCGAGCGCGTCGCGCTGACCGGTGAATCCGGCAGCGGCAAGAGCACCCTGCTGCACCTGATCGCCGGCCTCGACGCCGCCGATGGCGGCTCGATCCGGCTGGGTGACGCCGAGGTCACCACGCTATCGGATGCCGGACGCGCCAGCTTGCGGCGGAATCGCGTTGGCCTGGTCTTTCAGCAGTTCAACCTGATCCCGAGCCTCTCCGTCGCGGACAATCTCGCCTTCCAGGCGCGGATCGCCGGCCGGCATGATGCGGCCTGGACGAAAGAGCTTGTCGAGCGCCTCGGACTCGGCAGCCTGCTCAAACGGTATCCAGAGCAAATATCAGGCGGCCAGCAGCAGCGGGTCGCGATCGGCCGGGCGCTGGCGACAAAGCCCGCGCTGCTGCTGGCGGACGAGCCGACCGGCAATCTCGACGAAGCTACCGCCGAGGAGGTGCTGGCGCTGGCGCGCGACCTCGTCGCGCGCACCGGCTGCGGCTTCCTGATGGTGACGCACAGCCTGCATCTCGCCGCCACGCTCGACCGTCATCTCACGTTGCATGCGGGGCGCATTTCATGAAGCGCGCGCTCTGGGTTCTCGCCGTGCTGCTCAGCCATTGGCGGCGCCACAAGATGCAGTTCGCGACGCTCCTGATTGGCCTGATTGCGGCGACCGCGCTGTGGAGCGGGGTGCAGGCCATCAATCAGCAGGCCCGCAATGCCTATGAGCGCGCTGCAGCGACGTTCGGCGGCGTGCGCACCGCGATGCTGGTCGCTCCCAATGCGGCGACTTTCCCGCAGGAGCTGTTCATAAAGCTCCGCCGCGCCGGCTGGCCGGTGTCGCCGGTGCTGGAGGGACGCGTCCAGATCAACGGGCATTCAGTGCGGCTGCTCGGCATCGAGCCGGTCACGCTGCCGGTCGATGTCGGCAACGCGCCACGCCTGGGTGCCACGGATCTCAGCAGCTTCGTTGCTCCGCCCGGCCAGACGTTGGTGGCCCGGGAGACGCTGAGGGGCTTGCAGCAAGCAGAGGGCACGGCCCCGGCGATCAGCAGCGGCGCAAGGCTGCCGCCGCTGCGGGTCCAGCCGCAGCTCGCACCCGATGTGCTCGTGGTCGATATCGGCGTGGCACAGCGGCTGCTGAGCAAGCCCGACCAGGTCTCGCGGCTGCTGATCGGCAAGCCGAGGGGCAAGCCCGCACCGCTCGCGAGCGTGGTCGGCGAGCAGTTAGAGCGAGTCGAGCCCAATGCGGAGACGGAGCTCGAGCGTCTCACCGACAGTTTTCATCTCAACCTCACCGCCTTCGGCCTGCTGTCGTTCTTCGTCGGCCTGTTCATCGTCAATTCGGCCGTCGGCCTTGCGTTCGAGCAGCGGCTGCCAATGCTGCGCACTTTGCGGGCCTGTGGCGCCTCGGCGCGGCTAGTCAATACGGTGCTGGTGGTCGAGCTGGTGGCGCTGGCGCTGGTCGCAGGCCTGATCGGGCTCGCGTGCGGCTATTTCATCGCAGCCGCCCTGCTGCCCGATGTCGCGGCCTCGCTGCGCGGACTCTATGGCGCGCAGATCCCTGGGCAGCTCAGCCTGCGGCCCGAATGGTGGCTCGCCGGCATCGGGATCAGCGTGGCGGGTGCGCTTGTGGCGACGGCGACCAGCCTGATCAAGGCGATCAGGATGCCGGTGCTGGCGACGGCGCAGCCGGGCGCCTGGCAGCAGCGGCAACGCCGCTGGCTGATCCTGCAGAGCTGTGCGGCCTGCGGCGCGTTCGCCGTCGCGCTGCTGCTGCTCCATTACGGGCAATCACTGATCGCAGGGTTCGGCGTGCTGGCCGCGCTGATGTTCGGTGCGGCACTGATCCTGCCGGCCTTCCTCGACATCATCCTGCTCGTAGGCCAGCGCTTCGCGCGAGGCCCGCTCGTGCTGTGGTTCTGGGCGGACAGCCGGCAGCAGCTCTCCGGATTGTCGCTGGCGCTGATGGCGCTTTTGCTCGCGCTTGCCGTCAACGTCGGGGTCTCCACCATGGTGGAGACCTTCAGCCGCACCTTCATCGGCTGGCTCAACGGGCGGCTCGCCGCCGACGTCTACGTCAGCGCGTCCGACAATGCGCAAGGCGTCGCGATCCGGAACTGGCTGAAGGATCGCAGCGATGTTCAGGCGATCCTCTCGGGCGGGCGCGCGGAGGCGCAGGTTCAGGGCCAGCCGGTCGAGTTGCTCGGCCTGCCCGATCACGCGCTCTATCGTGAGCGCTGGCCGCTGATCGAGACCGCGCCGCGCGCCTGGACCCGGCTGGTGCCGGGCAATGCCGCTTTCATCAGCGAGCAATTGAGCCGGCGGCTGAACGTGCAGATCGGCGACGTCGTCGAGGTGCCGGCGCCGGGCGGGACCTGGGAGCTCGACATCGTCGGCATCTATGCCGATTACGGCAACCCCAAGGGGCAGCTCACTGTGAACGTCGCCGCATTGATCCGGCAGTTTCCGCAGACGCCGCAGACGCGGATCGGCCTGATCGTCGCGAGAGAGAATATCCCCGGCCTGATTGCGGCTTTGCAGAAGCAGTTCGGGCTCGACGACCGCAGAATCGCCGACCAGGCGACGGTGAAGGCGGAATCGATCCGCATCTTCAACCGCACCTTTGCGGTGACGTCGGCGCTGAACGCCTTCACGCTCGGCGTCGCCGGAATCGCATTGCTCACGAGCCTGCTGACCCTGGCGAACTCCCGACTGCCGCAGCTTGCGCCGCTGTGGGCGATCGGCCTGACCCGGCCACGCCTTGCCGCAATCGAGCTGACCAAGACGCTCTCGGTCGCGCTGTTCACGGCACTGCTGGCCGTGCCGCTCGGACTGCTGGTCGCGTGGTGCCTGATTGCAATCGTGAACGTGAAAGCTTTCGGCTGGCGGCTGCCGTTCCACGTCTTTCCGTTGCATCTGGTGGAGCTGGTCGCGGTGGCGCTCTTCGCCTCGCTGCTTGCGGCGCTGCTCCCGATGGTGCGGCTGGCGCGGATGCAGCCGGCGAATCTCGTCAAGGTGTTTGCCAATGAGCGCTGAAGCCATCACGCGGCGCGCCTTCGCCGGTGGCATCGTCGCCCTCGCCCTCCCGCGCCGCGCCGGCGCGCAGGGCTATGCCGGACTCGCCGAGACCGCCGATGGGTTTACAAAGGTAACGCCGGGAAAGACATTCACCTTCCCCGAAGATCACGGACCGCATCCGCAGTTTCGTATCGAGTGGTGGTATCTCACGGCAAACCTCGTCGACGCGCGCGGCGCGGCGTGCGGCCTGCAATGGACGCTGTTCCGCCAGGCGGCGCAGCCAGGTCCGCAAGGCGAGGGCTGGGCCAATCAACAGGTATGGATGGCGCATGCCGCGGTGACGCGCGCCGACACTCACCGCTTCTCTGAAACGTTTTCACGGGGTGGCGTCGGGCAAGCCGGCGTGACGGCAAAACCGTTCGATGCCTGGATTGACGATTGGGAGATGAAGAGTTTTGACCGCACCGATGACCGCGCTTTGGCGCCGCTGTCGCTGAAGGCAGCTGGCGCCGATTTCAGCTACGCACTGACGCTCGAGGCCGACCGGCCGGTCGTGCTGCAGGGCGATCGCGGCTTCAGCCGCAAGTCGGAGCGTGGGCAGGCCTCGTACTACTACAGTCAGCCGTTCTACCGCGCGCGCGGCACGCTCAGCATCGAGGACAAGCCGGTCGATGTCTCGGGCCAGGCCTGGATGGACCGGGAATGGAGCAGCCAGCCGCTCGACGCCGACCAGACCGGCTGGGACTGGCTGTCGCTGCATCTGTCATCCGGAGACAAGCTGATGCTGTACCGGCTGCGGCAGAAGGACGGCAGAAATTATCCGTTCGGCAATTGGATCAGCGCGGCCGGCGAGACGCAGATGATTGCAGGCAGCGACATCCAGATGATGCCGAAGGCGACGGCTGAGATTGCGGGACGCAAGTTGCCGGTGCAATGGCAGATCGCGATCCCCGCGCGATCATTCTCGATCCTCTGCAAGCCGCTCAATCCGAACGCCTGGATGGGGACCGGCTTCTCGTACTGGGAAGGGCCGATCAGCTTTGCCGGCACACATGACGGCATTGGCTATCTCGAGCTGACCGGCTATTGAGGCGCGATTTCTATGAAGGAACCGACGATGTATCATCTCACCGCCCTCGTCACGCTGCTGGCGATCGCGTTTTATTTCTTCACCTCCATCAACGTCTCCCGCTCGCGCACCAAGACCGGCGTCAAGGTACCTGCGATGTCGGGGCATCCGGATTTCGAACGGGCCTTCCGCATCCAGATGAACACGTTGGAATGGATGCCGATCGTCCTGCCAGCCCTTTGGCTGTTCGCGATCTATATCAGCGACGCCATCGCGGCGGCGATTGGCGTGATCTGGATCATCGGCCGGATCGTCTATTTCATCGGCTATTCGCAAGCCGTGGCCAAGCGCGGCACCGGCTTTGCGATCCAGGCGCTCGCAGCAATGGCGCTGTGGGTCGGGGCGCTCGGGGCGGTGGTGCTGCGGTTGGTGTGAGGCAATCCGCCGCCACACATTCCGCTGCCGTCCCGGACAAGCGTAAGCGCCGATCCGGGACCCATAACCGCAGGAAGATGTCGTGATGCGAGCTGATCACTCCGAGTCCCCGTAACCACGCGTGCCTGTGGTTATGGGTCCATGATCGGCGCGCGCTTGAGGCGCGCTTGTCCGGGACGACAGCGCGGGTGTGGCGCTCGCTGTGCCACTTCCCTACTTCGTCAGCGGACAGCCGCTCTCCTTGGCCGTGAAGAAGGCCTTGTCGCCGGGGACGGTGGCGAGCAGCTTGTAATAATCCCAGGGCTTCTTCGATTCCGAGGGCTTCTTGACCTCGAACAGATACATGTCGTGGATCATGCGGCCATTCTCGAGCACCTTGCCGCCTTGCGCGAAGTCGTCGTCGACCGGCAGCTCCTTCAGCTTCTTGGCGACGGCATCCGGATCCTTGGTGCCGGCAGCCTTGACGGCCTTGAGATAGCTCAGCGTCGCCGAATAGGTACCGGCGTGGATCATGCTCGGCATCCGCCCGGTGCGCTTGAGGAAGCGCTCGCCGAGATTGCGCGTCCTGTCGTTGAGATCCCAGTAATAACCTTCGGTCAGCACCAGGCCTTGCGCGGCCTGCAAGCCGAGGCCGTTCACCTCGGCAAGCGTCATCAGGAGGCCCGCGAGCTTCTGGCCACTCGCGACGATGCCGAACTCGGACGCCTGCTTGATCGAATTGGTGGTGTCGAGGCCGGCGTTGGCGAGGCCGACGATCTTCGCCTTCGAGCTCTGCGCCTGCAGCAGGAAGGAGGAGAAGTCCGACGAATTGAGCGGAACGCGCACCGAGCCGAGCACCTTGCCGCCATTGGCGGTGACGATCTCGCTGGTGTCCTTCTCCAGCGCGTAGCCGAAGGCGTAGTCCGCGGTGAGGAAGAACCAGGTGTCGCCGCCGGCTTTGGTCAGCGCGCCGCCGGTGCCGACGCCGAGCGCGCGGGTGTCGTAGGCCCAGTGGAAGCCGTAGGGCTGGCAGGCATCGCCTGTGAGGCGCGATGTCGCGGCGCCGACGACGATGTCGATCTTCTTCTTTTCCTTGGAGAGTTCGTGGATCGCGAGCGCGACCGAGGAGGTCGTCAGCTCCGTGATCATGTCGACGTTCTCGACGTCATACCAGCGCCGCGCGATCGAGCTTGCGAGGTCAGGCTTGTTCTGGTGGTCTGCAGTGACGAGCTCGATCTTCTGGCCGAGTACTTCGCCGCCGAAATCCTCGATCGCCATCCTGGCCGCTTCGACCGACCATTTGCCGCCGTAATCGGCATAGACGCCGGACTGGTCGTTGAGGATGCCGATCTTGACGCCTTGCGCGGAGGCGGGAACCGCAATCAAGAGGGCCGAGGCCGCTGCGGCCCAAAGTGCTGATTTCATATGTTTAACTCCCGGCATTCTTCTGTGAAATCGCGCGGATAGTAGTGAAGAACCGCGCTTGCGCCCATCCATTTCATGTTGGTCGTTAGTATGGGATTCTGCGTGCCACATTCTCCACCGTCGTCCCGGGGCGTGCGCAGCGCGAGCCCGGGACCCATAACCACAGGATGGTGTTGGCGAAGACTCGCCGCTGTCGCGCTAAACTCCTCCCTGTGGTTAGGGATCCCCGCGTTCGCGAGGATGACAGCGGAGGATGTGGCGGAGTCTTTGGCCATCGAGACAGACGTCAGGCCATCGCCTCCGGCTTCTTGTCGCGCCGCCCTTCCGCCAGGTTCCGCACCACGACGTAGAAGATCGGCGTGAACAGAAGGCCGAACAGGGTGACGCCGATCATGCCGAAGAACACGGCGACGCCGACGGCCTGGCGCATCTCCGAGCCAGAGCCGGTCGAGATCACCAGCGGCAAGACGCCGAGGATGAACGCGAACGAGGTCATCAGGATCGGCCGCAAGCGCAGGCGGCAGGCATCGATGACGGCCTCCAGCCGCGGCTTGCCTTCGTTCTCGATATCGCGCGCGAATTCGACGATTAGGATCGCGTTCTTCGCCGCCAGTCCCACCAGCACGACGAAGCCAATCTGGGTCAGAATGTTGACGTCCTGGCCCATGACGCGAACGCCGATGGTGGCGGCGAGCAGGCACATCGGCACGATCAGGATCACCGCGAACGGCAGCGTCCAGCTGCCATATTGCGCGGCGAGGACGAGATAGACGAACAGCACGCAGATCGGAAATACGTAGAGACCGGCATTGCCGCCGGTGACCTGCTGATAGGACAGGTCGGTCCATTCGAAGGTGAAGCCGCTCGGCAAGGTGTCGTTCGCGAGCTGCTTGATGGCGTTGAGCGCGGTGGTCGAGCTCGTGCCCGGCGCCGGCTCGCCCTGGAGTTCGGACGCCGCATAGAGATTGTAGCGCGCGACGCGGTCGGGTCCCGAGACGTCCTTGAACTCGACCACGCTGCCGAGCATCACCATGTCGCCGGAAGCGTTGCGCGTGCGCAGGCGCGCAAGGTCGCTCGGTTCTTTCCGGAACGGGAAGTCGGCCTGCGCGGTCACGTGGTAGGTGCGGCCGAACAGGTTGAAGTCGTTGACATAGGTCGACCCGAAATAGGTCTGGATCGTCTCGTTGATGTTGGAGATGGGCACGCCCAGCTTCTGCGCCTTGGTGCGGTCGATGTCGACGAAGAGCTGCGGCGTGTTGGCCGTGAACGGCGAGAACACCGAGGGGGCGAGCAGCGAGGGCGATTTGCGCGCGGCGGCGACAAGCTCGTCGGTGGCGGCTGCGAGCATTTCAGGCCCGCGGCCCTGGCGGTCCTGGATGCGGATGGCAAAGCCGCCGCCGGTGCCGATGCCGGGCACGGCCGGCGGCGGAATCACGATGATGAAAGCGCCCTGGATCGCGGACAGGCGCTTGCGCAGCTCGGCGGTGATGGCATTCGCGGACAGGCCCTTCTTCAGCCGCGCCTCGGGCTCGTCGAACACCGGGAACAGCGCCGCCGCATTGCCGGCCTGCGTGCGGGTGGCGCCGGAGAAACCGGCAAAGGCGGCGACTCGAACGATGCCCGGCGTTTCCAGCGAGATCCGCTCGATCTCGCGAACGACCTCGGTGGTGCGCGCCAGCGACGCCGCGCCCGGCAATTGCACGGATATGATGACGTAGCCGCGATCCTGCGCCGGGATGAAGCCCTGCGGCGTGGTCACGATCAGCCAGCCGGCGCCGCCGATCAGCACGACGTAGATCAGCAGCATCAGGACCGAATGGCGAATCGCGAAATTGGCGAGGCCGGCATAGCCATGCGCCAGCCGGTCGAACACGCGATTGAACACGCCGGTGAACGCATTCCAGCCGCGCGCGATGATGTTCCAGGCGGCCGGCGGCCGCTTTTCTTCGTGTGGCGTGAGGATCTGCGAGGCCAGCGCGGGCGAGAGCGTCAGCGAGCAGAAGCAGGAGATCGCCGTCGCAACGGCGATCGTGACGGCGAATTGCTGGAAGAACTGCCCGGAGATGCCGCCGAGGAACGCGGTCGGGACGAACACCGCGCATAGCACCAGGGCGATCGAGACCAGTGCGCCGCCGACCTCCTCCATCGTCTTCAGCGCGGCATCGCGACGACTGAGGCCGTGTTCGAGATGGCGTTCGACATTCTCGACCACGACGATGGCGTCGTCGACCACGATGCCGACCGCGAGGACGAGCCCGAACAGGGTGAGATTGTTGATGGAGAAGCCGAGCGCCGCCATCACCGCGAACGTGCCGACCAGCGAGATCGGAATCGCGATGATCGGAATGATCGCGGGCCGCCATCCCTGCAGGAACACCAGCACGACGACGACCACGAGCAGCATGGCCTCGTAGATGGTCTTGATCAGCTCGTGGACCGACTGGGCGATGAACTCGGTCGGGTTGTAGCCGATATTGAAGTCGAGCCCCCTGGGAAAGCTCTCCTTGAGCCTCGTCATGGTGTCGGAGATGTTCTTTGCGGTCGCGAGCGCGTTCGAGCCCGGCCGCTGCGTCACCAGCATCGCGACCGCCGACTTGCGCAGCAGGAAGCTGTTGGTGCTGTAGGCCAGCGCCCCGAGCTCGATGCGGGCGACGTCGCGCAGCCGCACCGTGCGGCCGTCAGGGCCGGCCTTGATCAGGATATCCTCGAACTGCTTCTGGTCCTTCAAACGTCCGGTGAAGGTGAGATTGGGCTGGAAGGCCCGATCGGTGATCGGCGGCTCGGCGATCTGGCCGCCGGCGATCTGCACGTTCTGGGCGCGGATGGCCGCGAGCACCTCGGCCGAGGTCAGGCCGAGATTGGCGATTCTGTCAGGATCGAGCCACAGCCGCATCGAATAGTCGCGGGCGCCGAAGATCTGGATGTCGCCGACGCCGTCGATGCGCAAGAGCTGGTCGCGGACCTGGAGCAGCGCATAATTGGAGATGTAGAGCTGGTCGAACGTGTCGTCCGGCGACAGCATGAACACGACCATTAGGATGTCGGGCGAGTTCTTGCGGGTGGTGACGCCGTTGCGCTGCACTTCCTCTGGAAGGCGCGGCTGCGCGATGGCGACGCGATTCTGCACCAGCACCTGGGCCTTGTCGAGATCGGTGCCGAGCTTGAAGGTGACGGTGATGGTGAGCTGGCCGTTCGAGGTCGCTTGGCTGTAGAGATACAGCATGTCCTCGACACCGTTGATCTCCTGCTCGATGGGAGCTGCGACCGTGTCGGACACGGTCTGGGCGGAGGCGCCGGGATATTGCGTCGTGACGACGACGGTCGGCGGCACCACTTGCGGATATTCGGAGACCGGCAGCGTGGTGTAGGCGAGTGCACCGACGATCAGGAGCACGATCGACAGCACCATCGCCAAAATGGGCTGGTTGATGGAGAGGCGGCCAAGATTCATGACTTGCCACCGGCCGGCGCTTGCGCGGTCTGGGGAGCGACCTTGGCGCCGACGCGGGCGCGCTGGATGCCGTTGACGATGACGCGATCGTCCGGCTTCAGCCCTTCACGGATCACGCGCAGGCCGTCGTCGAGCGGACCGAGCACGACGGGGCGTGCCTCGACCGTATCATCAGGCTTGACCACGAACACGATCTTGCGGGACTGGTCGGTTGCGATCGCAGCGTCCGGAATCAGCAGCGCCTCGTAAGGCGCGCTGCCGATCAGGCGGACGCGGCCGAACTGGCCGGGCAGGATCGAAAGATCCGTGTTCTTCACCACCGCGCGGCTGCGCAGCGTGCCGGTCGACACGTCCAGCCGATTGTCGAGGAAATTGACGGTGCCCTCGCGCGAGGGCTTGGTCTCGCCGGCCAGCGTCACTTGCACCGGGTTCGCGGTATCGCGCGAACTTGGCCGCCGTCCTTCGAACCACAATTTGCTGTATTTGATGAACGTCGCCTCATCCATGTCGAAATAGATGTAGATCGGATCGAGCGCGACGATCGAAGTCAGCAGCGTCGAGGTGCCGGTGTCGCTGCCCTGCACGAGATTGCCGGGGCTGACGAGATGGCGGCTGACGCGGCCGGTCAAGGGCGCTGCCACATGCGTGAACTCGATGTTGAGCTTGGCGGCCTTCAGCGCGCCCTCGGCCTGCATCTCGGCGGCGTGCGCAGCCTGCAAGGCCTGGCGGCGCTGATCGACGACCTGTTCGGAGACCGCGCTGGTCTGCACGAGGCTGAGACCACGGTCGAGCTCGCGCTTGGCGAGCTCCACTCGCGCCCGTGCGTCTGACAGCTGGCCCTCCGCCTGAGTGGCCACCGCCTCGAACGGGCGCGGATCGATCACGTAGAGCAGGTCACCCCGACGCACGATGGCGCCGTCCTGGAATTCGACCGAGTTGACGAAGCCGCCGACCCGCGGCCGCACCTGGACCTCCTCCACCGCCTCGAAGCGGCCGGTGAACTCGTCCCAATCGGTGACTGTGCGCTTGACCGGCTGGGCGACCGTCACCGCCGGCGCCGGCGGAGCCGCAGCCTGCGATGCCGGCTTGTCGCAGCCGGACAGGGCGAACGCGGCGGCGAGAAGCCCGGCAATTGCGCTGACCTGAACGAAATCGTGCTTTTTGATCAACTGCCTGCTTCCGTCCGGTCCGCTCATCCCCAGGTCCTCGCATCAAAGCCGCAGAAGATGCAGGGTACGCCTCTACCTGCGGGCGCCACAAGATGTGTTGCAAAGATGAACTCTTCAAGACCAATGCGCGCGCAATGCTCCGAACGGCGCCCTGACCGGATGACGGGTTGACAGAGAGAGAGACGGTGCCGGGCAAGGCAGTTGCGGCAAGCCGAACCCTGCCGTGAACGACGGGCACTCGGAATTGCGAGCTTTTCCCGGCGGCTGTCCTTCGAGACGCCCGCTTCAGGCGGGCCCATCCTGACAAAGAGAGCTACTTACGCAGCCTGGCCTTGGCGCCGGCGACGATCTGCATGGTGACGCCGGCAATCCAGCCGACCAAGACGAGCCAGGTCCAGGCCATGTGCGGATCGAGCCGGAGCACGATCACGGCGACCGAGGCGAAGGCGGTGAGCGTAGCGGAGAGCGTGCCGGCGGCGCTCATGAGCTCGGCGGCGTCGATCTGGCTGTGCGCATCGTCGAAAGGCATCTGCGGCGTGTCGATGCCGAGATAGAAGCCGATGCCGCCGAGCAGCATCATCAGCAGCAGGAAGCCCTGCGTGGTGAGGGTGGGGATCGCCGAGCCGACATAGGCGCCGACGAACAATCCGCACGCGGCCCCCGCCATGGCAAGGCCAACGCGCTCGAACACATGGGCAGTTTTACGAAAACGAAAGCGCATGGCCAGCCTCCGCGAGGCGTTGAGTATGCAGAGGTTAGGCCAGTTTTGGGGGGCATGGAAGGTGAGGAGGTTTACGGATGCGTGAGGGGTGGCAGCGCGCGCACCCCACTCGCTCTCACCTCGCCCCGAACGTGGTCTTGCCGAACAGCGCCTTTTGCGTGGACGGCTGCGAGCGCCAATATTGCGGCGGCGCCTCGACCACGCCGCCGAGCTCGGCGGCGGCGTGCCAGCCCCAGCGCGGATCGTAGAGCAGGCCGCGGGCGAGCGCGACCATGTCGGCCTTGCCCGACGCGACGATCTCCTCCGCGTGCTTCGACTCGGTGATCAGGCCGACGGCAATCGTGGGCAGGCCGGTTTCGCGCTTGATCGCCTCTGCAAACTGCACCTGATAGCCGGGGCCGAGCGGAATCTTCTGCAGCGGCGAGACGCCGCCGGACGATGCATCGATCCAGTCGACGCCGCGCGCCTTCAGCGCGTTCGCGAATTCGATGGTCTGTGCCAGATCCCAGCCGCCCTCGACCCAATCGGTCGACGACACCCGCATGCCGACCGGCTTGTCGGCGGGGAACGCGGCGCGCACCACGTCGAACACCTCCAGCGGAAAGCGCATGCGGTTCGCGAGGCTACCGCCATATTCGTCGGTGCGCTTGTTGGAGATCGGCGACAGGAATTGATGCAAGAGATAACCATGCGCGCCATGGACCTCGATGGCGTCGATACCGAGCCGCGCGGCGCGCTCGGTCGAATGGACGAAGGCCTCGCGGATGCGCTTCAGGCCTGCCGCATCCAGCGCCAGCGGGGCGGCCTCGCCCTCCTTGTGCGGCACCGCCGACGGCCCGACCGTCTGCCAGCCGCCCTGCCCTTCCGGAATCAATTGGCCGCCGTCCCAGGGGCGCGCGCTCGAGGCCTTGCGGCCGGCATGGGCGAGTTGCATCGCAATCGCGGTGGAGGAATGCTTGCGCACCGAATGCAGGATCGGCTTCAGCGCGGCCTCGCAGGCGTCGCTGTAGAGCCCGAGGCAGCCCGGCGTGATACGGCCGATCGTCTCGACATGCGTCGCCTCGATGCAGAACATCGCCGCGCCCGACAGGCTGAGATTGTTGATGTGGGTGAAGTGCCAGTCGGTGGCGACGCCGTCATCGGCCGAATATTGGCACATCGGCGACACCACGAGGCGGTTCTTCAACGTCAGTCCGCGCAGCTTGATCGGAGAAAACAGGGCGCTCATGCGAGGGTCCGGGGCTGGAGAAATGGAAGCGATTGCATGAAGTTTAGTGGGTGGGCGGCGAATTGCCAGCCGCACGGGCAGCATGGCGACCAGCAGCGGCATGCATTGCGCTGGAGATGCCGCGGCGAACATGTCTCCCTATTGTCGTCCCGGATCCGCGCTTCGCTTGTCCGGGACGATGGAGGAATGCGGGCGTAACCCGCCCCTACGGCTTGATGCCGGCGGCCTTGATCAGCTCCTGATTGGCCGCCAGCTCGCGCTTGACGAGGTCGTCCATCTCGGCGGGCTTCATCGGCCTCGGTTCGAGCCCGAGCTTTGTCAGGCTCACCTGCGTCGCCGACGTGGCCAGGACTTTCTCGGCGGCCGCGTGCAGCTTGTCGACGACCTCGCGCGGGGTCTTCGCCGGCACGAACACGCCGAACCAGATCTCGCTGTCGGCGTCCTTCAAGCCGATCTCGGCCGGCGTCGGCACATCGGGCAGCTCGGCAACGCGCTTCGGTGTCGAGACCACCAGCGCGCGCACTTGGCCCTCGCGGATCAGCGGCAACGCGGTCGCCAGCGGGCAGAAATACAGATCGATGCGCCCACCGAGAATGTCGGCGATCACTTCCGGGCCGGCGCGATACGGCACATGAATAGCCTCGATGCCGGCGGCGTAGCGGAACTTCTCGCTCGAGATGTGCACGGCGCTGCCGATGCCGACCGAGCCGAACGAGATCGAACCGGGCTTTGCCTTGGCAGCGGCGATGAAGTCCTGGATGGTTCTCCAAGGGCGCTCCTTCGGCACGATCATCACATTGGCACCGGATCCGATCATGAACACCGAGGCGAGATCGCGGCTGGGGTCGAAGCTCGCATTCGGGAACATCAGGGGCGCAATGGTCAGCGCCGACGACTGGGCGAGCAGGCTGTAACCATCGGGATCGGACTTCGCGACCGCCGCCGAACCGACCACACCGCCGCCGCCGGCGCGGTTTTCGATCACGATCGGCTGACCGAGTTCGGCGGAGAGATGCTCGAACACCAGCCGCGGCACCACGTCCGCCGCGCTGCCCGGACCGAACGGAATGGTCGCCTTGATCAGTCGCGCCGGCCAGTCTTGTGCCTGGACTTGTGTTGCAGCGGCGATCCAGAAGGACGCATATAGACAAAACACGCGAAGGAACCTGGTCATCGAAATCTCCGGTCGACTCTCGCGATCGCTGCAAGAACCGTTCCGGCGCAATCTCTACTCCGCCAGCGTGAATTGCAGCAGCAAAGTCCGCTGCAGCATCGAGAAATTGTCGTCGGAGATCAGCGTCAGCACGGTCTCGCCCTCGCTCGTGACGTGAGCGTCGATGGCTTCCATGTTGTCGATCTCGTGGCCGAGATCGGCGGCGAACAAAGCGGGGCCGTCGACCAGCGCGCCAGGGGCGATCGATTTCAAGGGGATCGCGCGGATGCGGATGTTGACGCCGGTGAACCAGGAAAATTTACGTTCGAGGATGAGCAGATCGCCCGAGGGCAGCAGCACCGCGTCGCTGATGTCGAAATTCTCCGAGCGCCGCACGCTGAATTGGCCGGGCGTCGAGCCGCCGATCAGGAAAGCGAGGAGGTTGCCGTCGGCATCGAGCCCGCGCTCGGAAAAGGCGATCAGCGTGCCCGCGAGCGGCTGGGCCTGGCTCTTGCCCGGTCCCTGCGCTTTGGGCACGACGACCATCGCCTCCAGCCCCTTGTTGTAGGGCAGCTTGCGCAAGGCCGGCGGGACGGCGATCACTTCGCCGCGGGCGCCGGTAGCACCCTTGGCGAAATCATAGCGCAGGATCTGGTTGACGCGTTCGAGCCCGACATAGACGAGGTTGCCGTCGCGCGCGAGCGACTCGGTATCGTACCAGAGCCGCTTCTCGGTGATCGGCCGCCCGTCGGCGCCCAGCACCGGCGCGGCCTCGACGTCGGCGAGCCCAATCATCTCGCGGCCGGAATAGCGGATGCTGCCGGTGAACCAGCCGCCCTGATCGGAGATCGCGAGAAAGCGCTCGCCCTTGCCGTCGAGGAAGCGGAGGCCCGACAGCCCGCCGAAGCCGCGATAGGGCGAGGTCAGCACCAGGCCGCTGCGAAAATCCAGCGAGCCGAAGCGCGTGCGCGAGCGGTCGCGCGGCTCGAAATTGGCAATGCTACGCGCGTTGACCTCGACGCTGACCGGCGCGGTGACGGCATGCTCGAGCTGGAGGGCGCGCGGCGGCGGCTCGGTCTTGGGCTGCAGCTGCGCCTGCGCCAAGCGCGGCAACGCGAGAGTGGAAAATCCCGCCGCCGCGAGGCTGACGAAGCTGCGGCGGGATGGATGCGTGCTCACGAATGCAATTTGCGTCGCGGGCGACCGGCCGCTTGCGTTGGCGCCGTGTTGGTCTCGCTGAAGAGCTCGGCAAGCTTTTCGGTGATCGCGCCGCCGAGTTCTTCCGCGTCCACGATCGTTACCGCGCGGCGATAATAGCGCGTCACGTCATGGCCGATGCCGATCGCGATCAGCTCGACCGGCGAGCGGGTCTCGATCTCCTCGATGATGTGGCGCAGATGCCGCTCGAGATAATTGCCCGGATTGACCGACAACGTGGAATCGTCGACCGGCGCGCCGTCCGAGATCATCATCAAGATCTTGCGCTGCTCGGGCCGGCCGAGCAGGCGCTTGTGCGCCCAGTCCAGCGCCTCGCCGTCGATGTTCTCCTTCAAGAGGCCCTCGCGCATCATCAGGCCCAGGTTTTTCCGCGCACGACGCCACGGGGCGTCCGCGGACTTGTAGATGATGTGGCGGAGATCGTTTAGGCGGCCAGGATTGGCCGGCTTGCCGGCGGCAAGCCATGCCTCGCGCGATTGCCCGCCCTTCCAGGCCCGCGTGGTGAAGCCGAGAATCTCGACCTTGACGCCGCAACGCTCCAGCGTGCGCGCGAGGATGTCGGCACAGGTCGCGGCGACCGTGATCGGGCGGCCGCGCATGGAGCCGGAATTGTCGAGCAGCAGCGTCACTACGGTGTCGCGGAACGTCGCCTCCTTCTCGTGCATGAAGGACAGCGGGTGATAGGGATCGGTGACGACGCGCGACAGCCGCGCAGGGTCGAGGATGCCCTCCTCGAGATCGAACTCCCAGGCGCGATTCTGCTGCGCCATCAGGCGGCGCTGCAGCCGGTTGGCGAGACGGGCGACGATGCCCTGCAGATGTGCGAGCTGCTTGTCGAGATAGGCGCGCAGCCGCTCCAGCTCGTCATGGTCGCAGAGATCCTCGGCGGCGATGACCTCATCGAACTTGGGCGCGAAGGCGTGATACTCCGGCCCACGCGGCTCGTTCCTGCCGTGCTGGTTCGGGCGCGTCGCCTCGCCCGGCGTCTCGTCATCACCGAGCTCGCCATCGTCGAAGGTGTCGGAGGTGGAGGCCTGCGCGCTTTCCATCGCGCTCTCGCTCATCTCCTCGCTGGTTGCCTGCGCCTGGTCGGCGCTCATTTCCTGCGCGGCGTCGGAATCGGGCGAGCCTTCGGCGCCGGACTGGTCGTTGTCGCCGTCCTGGTTCTCCTCGTTCTCGTCATTGTCTTCGCTGTCGGCGTTGCGCTCGTCGCCGAGCTCGAGTGCCGACAGCAGGTCATGCACGGCATCGCCGAACTTGGTCTGATCCTCGAGCACGCCGTCGAGCCGATCGAGCCGCTTGCCGATCTTGTCTTCGAGGATCGGTCGCCAGAGATCGACCATCTTCTTGGCCGCCGTCGGCGGCGCCATGCCGGTGAGGCGCTCGCGCACCAGCATCGCCAGCGCGTCCGCCAGCGGCGCGTCGGCGCGGTCGGTGATCTCGTCGAACTTGCCGCGGTGGAAATGGTCGTCGAGCATCGCGGTGAGGTTCTTGGCAACGCCCGCCATGCGGCGCGCGCCGATCGCCTCGACGCGGGCCTGCTCCACCGCCTCGAACACGCCGCGCGCCTGCGGATTGCCGGGCATCAGCTTGCGGTGAACCTTGGGATCGTGACAGGCGAGCTTGAGCGCGATGGAATCGGCATGGCCGCGCACGATCGCGGCGTCACGCTTCGTCATCTTGCGCGCGGGCTCAGGCAGCCGCGCCTTGCCGGGCGCAAGGCCCGGGCGCTCGGCTGCGAAGGAGACGTCGAGCTCGGGCGCCTTTGCGATCGCCTTCAGACAGGAGGCGACCGAGCGCTTGAACGGCTCAGTCGGTGCTTCCTTGTTGCTGCGGAATTTGGAGTTGGAGGCGGTCATCTGACCCTATCTGTCGTCCCGGCGAAGGCCGGGACCATAACCACCGGCCGCTCTTGTGTCAGGAAACTATCAGCGTCGCTTCAATCGAGACATCACGCGGTATGGGTCCCGGCCTTCGCCGGGACGACACACCGTGAGAGATCAGCTCAGCGCGACGTTGATTGCCGATTCCGGCAGCTCCGCATTGAAGCAGCGCTGGTAGAACTCGGCGACCAGGGGCCGTTCGAGCTCGTCGCATTTGTTGAGGAAGGTGACGCGGAAGGCGAAGCCGATATCGCCGAAGATGTCGGAGTTTTCCGCCCAGGTGATCACCGTGCGCGGGCTCATCACCGTCGACAGATCGCCATTGGCGAAGGCGTTGCGGGTGAGGTCGGCGAGGCGCACCATTTTGTTGACGATGTCGCGGCCCTCCTGGGTGCGATAGTGCTTGGCCTTGGCCAGCACGATCTCGACTTCCTCGTCGTGGCTGAGATAGTTCAGCGTGGTGACGATCGACCAGCGGTCCATCTGGCCCTGGTTGATCTGCTGGGTGCCGTGATAGAGGCCCGAGGTGTCGCCGAGGCCGACGGTGTTGGCGGTGGCGAACAGCCGGAACGCCGGATGCGGCTTGATCACCTTGTTCTGGTCCAAGAGCGTCAGGCGGCCCGAAACCTCCAGCACGCGCTGGATCACGAACATGACGTCCGGGCGGCCGGCGTCGTATTCGTCGAACACCAGCGCGACGTTGTTCTGCAGCGCCCAGGGCAGGATGCCGTCGCGGAATTCGGTGACCTGCTTGCCGTCGCGGACCACGATCGAGTCCTTGCCGACGAGGTCGATACGGCTGATGTGGCTGTCGAGGTTGACGCGCACGCAGGGCCAGTTCAGACGTGCCGCGACCTGCTCGATATGGGTGGATTTGCCGGTGCCGTGATAGCCGGTCACCATCACGCGGCGGTTCCTGGCAAAGCCCGCGAGAATGGCCAGCGTGGTGGCGCGGTCGAAGCGGTAATCGGAATCCACTTCGGGCACATGAGGATCGACTTCGGAATAGGCCGGGACTTCGAGATCACTGTCGATCCCGAACACCTGGCGCACCGACACCTTCATGTCGGGCAGGCCGGAAACTTCCTCAACTTTGGACAGGGCGGCGGTCGTCATCAATCCTCCGAGGTCCCGGGCGGTCCCGAAACCGGTTATTCGCACGTTGGCTGCGGCTGGGTGCTGAAAATCAACCTATCAGAGACAACGAGCCGGCAGAAGCCCGCCCACCAATCAAAGTTCCGTTGTCTTTTCATTTAGATAGGCAAGGAACGCAGTTTTTGGAGGGCTGCCTTGCGAATCACGCCGAAATTCGGGCGGGTCGGCCCCAATCCGTGCGAATGGTACTTTGGCCGTATGCAGTTACTTATGTAGGGTCCGAAGCCCTCATGCTCCAGCCCTTCAAGAGACGACGTGACGTCCTTCCTCGATCCCCTCATCGCCTTCGTTTCCGCCCATGCGTGGCTGGCCTATCTGACCCTGTTCCTGGCGGCGCTGCTCGAAGCCGTTCCGGTGGTGGGATCGGTGATCCCCGGCTCGACCATCATCCTGGCGCTGAGCGCCCTGATCCCCGGCGGCGAATTGCAGCTGCCATGGGTGCTCTTGGCGGCCGCAACTGGTGCCGTACTCGGCGACGGGGCGGCCTATTGGATCGGGCACAGGCGGCAGCGCGAGATCCTCAACACCTGGCCGCTGACCAATTATCCACGCGTGGTCGCGGAGAGCGAAAACTTCTTCAACCGCTTCGGCACCTGGGCCGTGTTTTTCGCCCGCTTCGTGCCGCCGATCCGCGCCTTCGTGCCCGTGACCGCCGGCGCGCTGGGCATGGCGCCCACGAAATTCTATGCCGTGAACATCCCGGCGATCCTGGCCTGGGCGCCCGCCCATGTGCTGCCGGGCGTCTTGGCCGTGTCGGCCCTGCATGAATATGCCGGGCTGCATCATCATGCGCATGTCGGCAAGCACATCTGGATGCTGACCGTTGCAGGGGTTGCGATCGTGCTGGGCGTGGGGATGTGGATCTATCGCCGACGGTATGGCGGCGCGACGGCCAAGCCGCAGGTTTAGGCAGACGCCACATCACAACCGTCGTCCCTGCGTTCGCAGGCACCGAGTTTGTGCGAGAGCATCGCACCCATGACATCCGTGTGATTGACCTGCTCCACCGCTAGCGGCACGTTGGCCCGGATCCTCGCGCACGCCACCCCATGTTCACCATCGCCAGCCTCTGGATTCCCTTCACCATCGTTGCCGCGCTCGGGCAGGTCGCGCGCAATGCGATGCAGCGGTCGTTGACGAAGCCGCTGGGGACCTGGGGCGCGACCAATATCCGCTTCCTGTTCGGCTTTCCGTTCTCGCTGCTGTTCCTGGGGCTGGTGCTGCTCGCGACCGGCGATCATCTCAGCCCGCCGCCAGCCGTGTTCTGGCCATGGCTGCTGTTGGGCGCGCTCAGCCAGATCGTCGCCACCGGGCTGATGCTGCTCGCGATGAACGACCGCTCGTTTGTCGTGACGACGGCCTACCTGAAGACCGAGGCGATCCAGACCGCGATATTCGGCTTCGTCTTCCTCGGCGATCACCTGACCTGGCTGAAGGTGCTCGCGATCATGATCGCCACCGTCGGCGTCGTCATCACCGCGCTCCGCCCCGGCGGCGACAAGAGCTTTGCCGAGCTGAAGCCGACCATCACCGGCCTCGTTGCCGCGGCGGCCTTCGCGCTGTCAGCGGTCGGCTTTCGCGGCGCCATCATCAATGTGCCCGGCGTGTCCTTCGTGACCGCGGCGTCAATCACGCTGGTGCTCGGCCTGTTCGTGCAGACGTTGATCCTGACGATCTACCTGCTCTGGCGCACGCCGGACGTGCTGCGAGGAATCCTCAGGTTATGGCGACCGTCGATGCTCGCGGGCTTCATCGGCGCCTTCGCCTCGCAATTCTGGTTCCTCGCCTTTGCGCTGACGGCGGCCGCCAACGTCCGCACGCTCGCGCTGATCGAGGTGCTGTTCGCGCAAGCCGTGGCGTATTACTCGTTCAAGCAGCCGATCGCACCGCGCGAGCTTGCGGGCATTGCGCTGATCGTCGTCGGAGTCGCTGTGCTGGTGGGAGCTTAATTCCGGTCTTCCGGCAGGGTCGGCAGCGGTGAGACCTCGATGCCTTCGTCGATCAGCGACTTCGCCTCTTCGGGCGAGGCTTCGCCATAGATCGGACGATGCTCCTTGTCGCCGTAATGCATGGCGCGGGCTTCGTTGGCGAAGCGCTCGCCGACATTGTCGGCGTTCTTGACGATGTGGTCGCGCAGCTCTTTCAGCTTGGCGCGCAGCTCGCGCTCCTGCGCCATCAGCAGCGAGGTCGGCCCTGACGGCGCAGCCTCGGGTGTGGTCGCGGCCACGGGCTCCGGCGGCGGCGTGGCGCGGCCGCGCCCCTTCTTGCCGACGATGCGCGGCGCCATGATCGCCTTGTCGACCTTGGCTGAGCCGCAGATCGGGCAGGTCACGAGCTTGCGCTTCACCTGCGAATCATAGGCCGACGAGCTCTGGAACCAACTTTCGAAGGCGTGATTGCGGTCGCAGTGGAGCGCGTAGCGGATCATGCCGAGCCCCGCACGAGGTGCAAATGGTCCGGCCCGGCCTTGGGATCGGAGACGCCGAAGCGGCGGCCGTGCTGGAGCGAGGGAATCGCCCGGCGCGCGGTCTCGACCTTGGCCGGGTCGATCCTGGCCATGATGATGCCCGGCTCGACATCGCCTTCGGCGAGGATCTCGCCCCAAGGATCGACGATCAGCGAATGCCCGTAGGTCTCGCGCTTGTTCTCATGGGTGCCGGCCTGCGCCGCCGCGAAGACGAAGCAGCCGGTCTCGATCGCACGGGCGCGCAGCAGCACATGCCAATGCGCTTCACCGGTCTTGCGGGTGAAGGCGGACGGCACGGTGATGAAATAGGCGCCGCTTTCTGCGAGCGCGCGGTACAGCGCGGGGAAGCGCACATCGTAGCAGATCGTCAAGCCGATGCGGCCCCAAGGCAAATCCGAGATCACGGCGGTCTCGCCCGGCTGGTAATTGGCGGATTCGCGATAGCTCTCGCCGTCCGGCAGCTCGATGTCGAACATGTGGATCTTGTCGTAGCTCGCGAGCACATTGCCCTCGGGCCCGATCAGGAAGGAACGGTTGACCGCCTTCTCCGGCGAGAAGCGCAGTGCCAGCGAGCCGACCTGGAGGTGAATCTTCAGCTCCGCCGCGAGCGCGCGGTAGGCCTTCAGCGAGGCATCGTCCTCTTCGCTCTGGAGATGCTCGAACAGCGCCTTGCGGTTCAGCTGCATCATGTTGCTGACTTCCGGCGTCTGCACGTAATCGGCGCCATCGGCCGCAGCCTGCCGGATCAGCTTCGTAGCCTGCTCGAGGCTCGGCCCGGGCATCAGGCCGGTGCGCATCTGCACCATGGCGGCCGTGAACGTGCGGTTCTCGCTCATGATACCGCCTTCACGCTTTCGAGCATGCCATCGAGCTTGCCTTCGCGATCGAGTGCATAGAGGTCGTCACAGCCGCCGACATGGGTGCCGCCGATCCAGATCTGCGGAAAGGTCGAGCCCTGGCCGGCGCGGCCGTACATTTCCTGGCGCCAGGACGGGTTCTTGGCGACGTCGAATTCGGTGAAGGTCGCCTTCTTGCGGGTCAGCAGTGACTTGGCGGCGGAACAATAGCCGCAGCCCGGCCGGGTGTAGATCTCGACAGCAGCAGTCATTCGTCTGGCGCTCTCATGTCATGAATTCATTGAATTATATGGGACGGGGCCCGCTCTCGACAACCCGGGCAAAGACCAGCACGTCGACCTGGGCCGCCTTGGCGCGGAGCAGGGCCCGCGCGCAGGTGTCGAGCGTAGCCCCTGACGTCAGGACATCGTCGATCAGGACAACGCGGCGGCCCTGGATCTCGGCCTGACGGTCGGGAGATACCTGAAATGCGCCCTGCACATTGGTGGCGCGCTGGGCCCGCGACAGGCCGATCTGCTGCTCGGTGGCGCGCACCCGCCGCAGCACGTCGCCCCGCACCTTGATCCCGCTCTGCCGCTCGATGACACGCGCGAGCGCGCCCGACTGGTTGTAACGGCGCCGCCAGGCCCGCCGCCAATGCAGGGGCACGGGCACCAGCATGTCGGCGCCGGTCAGCAACTCGCGGCCCGCGCGCGCCATCCAACGGCCCATGGCCGGTGCCAGATCGGTACGGTCCTGATATTTCAGCGCATGCACCAGCTTGCGCGCGACGTCGTCGTAGCGTACCGCCGCGCGGGCGCGCTGGTAGGTCGGCGGGCTCGCGATCGCCTCCATCGACAGCATCTCGGGGCCGGGGTCGTAAACGAAGGGAATGCCGAGCCGCGGGCAATAGGGCCGCTCGATGAACGACAGCCGCGCCCAGCAGGAAGCGCAAACGCCCTCGCCATCAACCGGCTCCCGGCACGATACGCACTGTGTCGGCAGGGCGATGTCGAGCGCGAGCCGCGCCGCCCGCGCCAGCACGTGGCGGCCGGCCGTCCACGCGCTCCGCAGCGGTGCGGCGATGGAACGGATGGGGGGAGCGTCGGCTTCCATGTGGGGAGGCTAACGCTGCACGCAGCGGATTGCCAGAACTGTGGAGATCGGCGTAACCAGCGGCATGGTCCGGACCGCTCAAATCCCGCCCGCCTTGTTTGATCGTGCCTTGCTGCAGAGGCGGCAGCAGCGCGCCCAGGCCCAAGGCGCGGTCACATTCCTGCTCGAGCGGGTCGCCGAGGACATGTCCGACCGCTTGGCAGCGGTGATGCGGGAGTTTCACGCTCCCGCCGACCTCTGGACGCCCGGCGCGGGACTGGCGGCGTTGCGCACGCGGCTTCCCTCCATCGAACACATCGCGCTCGACGCGGCCGGCGCGGAGAAGTTGCCCCTCGCGCCTGAGAGCCTCGATCTCGTCGTCTCGGCGCTGGCGCTGCAATACGTCAACGACCTGCCGGGCGTGCTCGCGCAAATCCGCCGGGCACTCAAGCCGGACGGGCTGCTGCTTGCTGCCATGATCGGCGGCGACAGCCTCACCGAGCTGCGGCAGGCCTTTGCCGCGGCGGAAGCCGAATGCGAGGGCGGTGTGTCGCCGCGCGTGGCGCCGTTCGCTGACCTTCGCGACATCGGTGCGCTATTGCAGCGGGCGGGCTTTGCGCTGCCGGTGACCGACGTCGACCGTGTCGTGGTGCGCTATGCCAATGCGTTCGCCTTGATGCAGGATCTCCGCCGCATGGGTGCGGCCAACGTGCTGATCGAGCGGCGGCGGACACCGACGCGCCGCGCGACGCTGCTGCGCATGGCCGAGATCTACGCCGAGCGTTTTGCCGATGCCGACGGCCGCATCCGCGCGACCTTCGACATCGTCTGGCTCTCGGGCTGGGCTCCGCATGCGAGCCAGCAGCAGCCGCTGAAGCCGGGGTCGGCGAAAGCGAGCCTGGCGGAGGCGGTGAAGAAGGCGGGGAAGGAGTGATCTTTCTCTTCCGTCATGCCCGGGCTTGTCCCGGCCATCCACGTCTTTCAGGCTGGCACGAAGGCCGTGGATGCCCGGGACAAGCCCGGGCATGACGCCAGAGAGCGGTACCCTTCGACCTCACATCAACAAATCGATCAGATGCGGGATCAGCGGAATGTCCGCGGGCGGCATCGGGTAATCGCGCAGCTTGTTGGCGCGGACCCAGGCAAGGTTCTGGCCCTCGCGTGCGGTGACCAACCCCTCCCAGCGCCGGCAGATATAGAGCGGCATCAGCAGATGGAAGGTCTCGTAACCGTAGCTGGCGAAGGTCAGCGGCGCGAGGCACGGCTCGGCGACGTTGATGCCGAGCTCCTCATGAAGCTCCCGGATCAGGCTCTGCTCCGGCCGCTCGCCCGGCTCGAGCTTGCCGCCGGGGAATTCCCACAGGCCGGCCAGGGCCTTTCCTTCCGGGCGCTGCGCGATCAGGACGCGTTTGTCGGCGTCGACGAGCGCGCAGGCCACCACCAGTGTCAGTTTGAGATCGGCCATGCGCGTCTGTCGCTCGCTGAGATCGTTTGCAACGGTTTGTTAACCTCGTTGCAGTCTACGTTTCCAAGGTCACCATAAGTCATATTTAATCCGCAGTTCCTAGAGTGGGAACTCTTTAAACCACTCCAGGCCACCTCATGCGCGCTGCGCCTTCGGTTCTCGTCCGCCGGTTCGTCCACGACCGGAGCGGCAATATCGCGGTGATTTTCGCGCTCGCCTGCGTTCCCCTGATCAGTGCGGTCGGCTGCGCCATCGACTATTCGCGCGCGACGATGATCCGGTCCAAGCTTCAGGCCGCGGCGGATGCCGCCAGTGTCGGTTCGATCGCCAAGGCTTCGCCCGCCTTCAAGGCCGCCGGCAACATGACTGCGGACGGCTCGATTTCGGTCGGCATCACGGACGCCACGAACATTTTTAATGCCAATCGCGCCAGTCAGTCCGGCTACACGCTGACCGGCCTCACGCCGACCGTGGTCAAGTCCGGCTCGACCGTCACCGCGACGGTTTCGTTCACCGCAACTTTGAACACCATGTTCCTCGGCGTGATCGGCAAGTCGGTGCTGACGTTGAGCGGCACGTCGAAGGCGACGGCCAGCATGCCGCTCTATATCGATTTCTACCTGCTGCTGGACAATTCGCCGTCGATGGGCGTCGGTGCGACCCCGGCCGACGTGCAGAAGATGGTCAACAACACGTCGGACAAGTGCGCTTTCGCCTGCCACGATCTCAAGGACAAGAACAACTATTACGACCTTGCCAAGAAGCTTGGCGTGACCACCCGGATCGACGTGCTTCGGAGCGCCACCGAGTCCTTGATGGATACGGCAAACGCCACCGAGACCTATTCAAACCAGTTCAGAATGGCGATCTATGATTTCGGCGGCTCTGCAAGTTCGCTCGGCCTGCGCAGTCTGTTTTCGTTGTCGGCCTCTCTCTCCAGCGCCAAGGCGGCGGCCGGCAAGATCGACTTGATGTCGGTGAACGGCCAGAACGAGAATCACGATCAAGATACCCCATTCACCGCGGTCTTTCCCGCGATCAACGGCGAGATCAGCTCCCCCGGAAGCGGCACGTCGGCCAGTCCGCTCAAGTATCTGTTCTTCGTGTCCGACGGCGTGGCCGATGAGAGCAACACCGGATGCCTAAAACCGCTCTCGGGCAGCACGCGGTGCCAGTCGCCGCTCAACCCTGCGCTTTGCAAGACGATGAAGGATCGCGGCGTCAAGGTCGCGGTGTTGTACACGACGTATCTCGCGCTGCCGACCAACCCCTGGTACATGAAGTGGATCGATCCATTCAATGCCGGCCCCTATGGCCCGTCGCCGAACAGCCAGATCGCACAGAACATGCAGAGCTGCGCTTCGCCGGGCCTGTATTTCGAGGTCAGCCCGACGCAAGGCATCGCGGACGCCATGAACGCGCTGTTCAAGAAGGCGGTCGCGGACGCGCGGATCTCCGGATGAGGGCGCTCACCTCTCCCCGTAAGAACGGGGAGAGGGAGAAGGCCTACGACCTGTAGTCCCCGTTGATCGCCACATATTCCTTGGTGAGGTCGCAGGTCATGACGCGGTCGCGGCCTTTGCCGAGGCCGAGCGAGACCAGAATCGCGATCTCCGGCGCCTTCATCGCTTCCGACACCTGCGCTTCGTCATAATCGGGATCGCGCGCGCCGCGCTTGGCGACGCGGATGCCGTTGAACGAGATCGACAGCTTGTCGCGATCGGCCGGCTCGCCGGCCTTGCCGACTGCCATCACCACGCGGCCCCAATTTGCGTCTTCGCCCGCGATCGCGGTCTTCACCAGCGGTGAGTTCGCGATCGACATCGCGATCTTGCGGGCGGAGGCCTTGGTCTTGGCGCCCTCGACGGTGATCTCGACCAGCTTGCGCGCGCCTTCGCCGTCGCGGGCGACCTGCTCGGCGAGATTGGCGAGCACCTGGTTGAACGCCTTGACGAAGGCCTTCAGGCGCGGGTCGCTGGCGCGGCTGATCTTCGGCGCGCCGTGCTCGGCGGCCGCGCCGGTCGCAAACGCCAGCAGCGTGTCGGAGGTCGAGGTGTCGCCGTCGATGGTCACGGCGTTGAACGTGTCCTCGACGCCGCTCTTGAGCAGCGCCTGCAGCGCGGCGGGCGCGATCGGCGCGTCAGTGAAGATGAAGGACAGCATCGTCGCCATGTCGGGCGCGATCATGCCGGCGCCCTTGGCCATGCCGTTGATGGTGACCTTGGCCTTGCCGAGCTTGACTGTCGCGGTCGCCACTTTCGGGAAGGTGTCGGTGGTCATGATCGCCTTGGCCGCGGCGAGGTAATCGCCGGGCTCGGCGGCTTCGGCGAGGCGGCCGAGCACGCCGTCGAACTTGGTGGCATCCAGCGGCTCGCCGATCACCCCGGTCGAGGCCAGGAAGATCTCGCTCTCGCTGCAGCCGACCGCCTTGGCCGCGATCTTCGCCGTCAGCGCGGTGGAGGCGCGGCCGGTCTTGCCGGTGAAGGCGTTGGCATTGCCGGAATTGACCACCAGCGCGCGCGCCTTGCCGCCCTTCAGCTTGGCGCGGCACCATTCCACCGGGGCCGAGGGACACTTCGACCTGGTGAAGACGCCGGCGACGGCAGTGCCCTTGTCCATCACCGCGAGCAGCAGGTCGGTACGGTTCTTGTAGCGGATGCCGGCTTCAGCCGTCGCCAGACGGATGCCCGCGATCACGGGCATATCAGGGACGGTTTTGGGGGCGAGCGGAGAGACGGAGGAGGACATCGCGGGCGCCTTGGTAGGGTCTGGACATGCAGATGGCCGGGGGAGCCCCGGCCATTGCGACGTTAGATATACTTGGCGTCCGCGAAGTGACAGCGAATTCTTACTTCTTCGCCGGCGGCGCCATCTTGCTGTCGGACGGCTTCGCATCCGGCTTGGCGTCCTTCGACGCATCCGCCGCCGGCTGGTCCAGCCGCTCGACCTTGGCTTCGGTACGCAGCTTGGCGACATACTCGGCCTGGGCCTTGCGGGTCACGTACTGCTCGATCTGGGCCTTGACCTGCTCGAAATCGGGCGCCTTGCGGTTGCGCTTTTCCTCGACCTTGATGATGTGCCAGCCGAACTGCGACTTCACGGGGTCGGAGATCTTGCCGGGCTCCAGCGAGAAGGCCACGGCCGAGAATTCCGGCACCATCTGCTCCTTGGTGAAGAAGCCGAGGTCGCCGCCATCGGCGGAGCCGGGGTCCTTGGACTTCTTCTTGGCGAGCTCGGCGAAATCGGCCCCCTTCCCGAGCTCGGCCTTCACCGCCTTGGCCTCGTCCTCGGTTTCGACCAGGATGTGGCGGGCGCGCACCTCCTGCTCGCCGGTGATCTGCTTGGCGGCCTCCTCATAGACCTTCTTCATGGCGTCCGGCGTGGTCGCGGCCTTGCCCTCGCTGGCGAGCAGGCTGTCCATCAGAAGCCGGTTGCGGGCGAATGCCAGGCGCTTCTTGAACTCCTCGCCGTCGGCGATCTTCTTGTCTTCGGCAGCCTTGCTGACGATCTTCATGTCGATCAGGAACGACAGGACGTTCTCGTCCTTGGTCGCCGGGTCCATCTGGGCAAGGCTCGGCCCGAGTTCCTCCTCGGCCATGGTGACGTCGCTCTTCTTGATTTCCGCGCCATTGACCTTCGCCAGCACCGGATCATCGGCGGCCCGGAGCGGGCCCGCAAACGCCAGGGACAGCGCCAGAGCGAGGCTGCCAGCCAGGGCGGACGCGGAGCGGAAGCGCTGGGTTGCCGGGAACGAGGTGGTCATGGAAAATCCTTATGTTGAAGCAGGGGGCTGCTCGAGCGGGGCGGACACTCGCCCAATCAGGGGGGCTTGGCAACGCGAAAAGTCTGTCAAAATGATGAATTAGCCGCACTGCGCCCGCCGTTGACAAGGCCCCGACCGGGCCATATCTCTGCGCGGTCGCGACCATGGCGATGGCGTTTATTTTGCTGCGTTTTTGGCCGTTGAACCCAGACTTGCCCAATTCCCACCCATATGGCGGATGTCCCCCGCAGTCCGGGCTCTGACGCCGCGAAGCGTCACGGTGAGTTGATAGGCGGGCGGGTGACAACTTCTTAGGCCCAACGCGGTTGAATCGCGAACACAGGAACCTGGCATGATCGGCGCGCTCGCCCGCAAGTTTTTCGGCTCCGCCAACGACCGGCGGGTGAAGGGATATCAGTCCCGCGTCAACGCGATCAATGCGCTGGAGCCCGAGGTCTCGAAGCTCTCCGACGAGGCGCTCAAGGCCCGCACCGCGGAATTCAAGCAGCAGCTCGCGAACGGCAAGACGCTGGACGATCTCCTCGTCCCGGCCTTCGCCACCGTGCGCGAGGCCGCCAAGCGCACGCTCGGCCAGCGCCATTTCGACGTCCAGCTGATCGGCGGCATGGTGCTGCACGAGGGCGACATCGCCGAGATGAAGACCGGCGAAGGCAAGACGCTGGTCGCGACGCTTGCGGTGTATCTGAACGCGCTCGCCGGCAAAGGCGTCCACGTCGTCACGGTCAACGACTACCTCGCCCGCCGCGACTCCGGCTGGATGGGCCAGATCTACGGCTTCCTCGGCATGACCACCGGCGTGATCGTGCACGGTCTCGACGATGCCGAGCGCAAGGCGGCCTATGCCTGCGACATCACCTACGGCACCAACAACGAATACGGCTTCGACTATCTCCGCGACAACATGAAGTACCGGCTCGAGGACATGGTCCAGCGGCCGCACTTCTTCGCCATCGTCGACGAGGTCGACTCCATTCTGATCGACGAAGCGCGCACGCCGCTGATCATCTCCGGCCCGCTCGACGACCGCTCCGACTTCTACAACACCATCGACGGCTTCCTGCCGAGGCTCGACAAGACCGACTACGAGGTCGACGAGAAGCAGCGCACGGTGACGCTGACCGAAGGCGGCATGGAGAAGATCGAGACGCTGCTGCGCGATGCCGGCCAGCTCAAGGGCGAGTCGCTCTACGACGTCGAGAACGTCTCCGTCGTGCACCACATCAACCAGGCCCTGCGCGCTCACACGCTGTTCACGCGCGACAAGGACTACATCGTCCGCGACGGCGAAGTCGTCATCATCGACGAGTTCACCGGCCGCATGATGCCGGGCCGCCGCTATTCGGAAGGCCTGCATCAGGCGCTGGAAGCCAAGGAGCACGTCCAGGTCCAGCCCGAGAACCAGACGCTGGCCTCGATCACCTTCCAGAACTACTTCCGCATGTACGAGAAGCTGGCGGGCATGACCGGCACCGCCGCGACCGAAGCGGACGAATTGTTCGACATCTACAAGCTCGAGGTCGTGGAGATCCCGACCAATCTGTCGATCGCGCGCCTCGACGAGGACGACGAGGTCTATCGGACCCAGAAGGAAAAATATCAGGCCATCCTCGCCGAGATCGAGCGCGCCAATGCGCGCCTGCAGCCGGTGCTGGTCGGTACCGCCTCGATCGAGAAGTCGGAGGTGCTCGCCGAATTCCTCAAGAAGAACGGCTACAAGCAGATCGATTTCGGCAAGGAGGGCGCGCTCGACAAGCTCTATGCCGCCGCCCGCGCCGGCAAGCCGGCGAAACTGTTCGCGGTGCTGAACGCGCGCTTCCACGAGCAGGAAGCCTACATCGTCGCCGAAGCCGGCGTGCCGGGCGCGATCACGATCGCCACTAACATGGCCGGCCGCGGCACCGACATCAAGCTCGGCGGCTCGCTGGAGATGCGCATCCAGCAGGAGACTGCTGATATCACCGACGAGGCCGAGAAGGCCAAGAAGATCGAGCAGATCAAGGCCGATATCGAGCACTTCCGCGACATCGTGCTGAAGGCCGAGGAGACCGTCGAGGTCGAGCCGGCCAAGGGAAGCAAGCCTGCCAAGACCGTGAAGAAGCCCGGCGGCCTCTACATCATCGGCTCCGAGCGCCACGAATCCCGCCGCATCGACAACCAGCTGCGCGGCCGTTCCGGCCGTCAGGGCGATCCCGGCCGCTCGAAGTTCTTCCTGTCGCTGGAAGACGACCTGATGCGCATCTTCGGCTCGGACCGTCTCGACAGCATGCTGCAGCGTCTCGGCCTGCAAGAGGGCGAGGCCATCATCCATCCCTGGATCAACAAGGCGCTGGAGAAGGCGCAGCAGAAGGTCGAGGCGCGCAACTTCGACATCCGCAAGAACCTGCTCAAGTTCGACAACGTCCAGAACGACCAGCGCAAGGTGATCTTCGACCAGCGCGTCGAGCTGATGAAGGACGAGAGCGTCGCCGAGACCGTCGCCGACATGCGCCACGCCTTCATCGACGACCTCGTCGCCAAGCACGTGCCCGAGCATGCCTATGCCGAGCAGTGGGACGTCGCCGGGCTCAAGGACGAATTGAAGCGCGTGCTCGATCTCGACCTGCCGGTCGACGAATGGGCCAAGGAAGAGGGCATCGCCGACGAGGAGCTGCTGACTCGCATCGAGACCAAGGCCGACGAACACATGGCGGCCAAGGTCGCGCAATGGGGTCCCGACGTGATGCGTTACGTCGAGAAGACCATCCTCTTGCAGACGCTCGACCATCTCTGGCGCGAGCACCTGATCATGCTCGACCATCTGCGCCAGGTCATCGGTCTGCGCGGCTACGGCCAGCGCGATCCGTTGCAGGAGTACAAGACCGAAGCCTTCAATCTCTTCCAGGAGATGAGCGCTCACTTGCGCGAGGCCGTCACGGCGCAGCTGATGCGCGTCGAGATCGTCCCGCCGGAGCAGGAGGCCCCCGTCCTGCCGCCGATGGAGGCGCACAAGTTCGATCCGAACACCGGCGAGGACGAGATGGCTCTCGCCAGCGTCACCCTCGGCGCCCAATCCACCGACGCGGCGTTGCGCGACCCGAAGAACCCGACGAGCTGGGGCAAGGTCGGCCGCAACGAGGACTGCCCGTGCGGTAGTGGCAAGAAGTACAAGCACTGCCACGGGCGGTATGCTTGATCGATGACCTCAAAACCCAGCGAACTCGCGGTGTTGTCTTGGCCCACGAGTTCGCCAGGCGTCGAATGCTTTCGATCCATATGATGCCTGCTGGTCTTCCGTTGCATAACGAATGGTAGGCGCACGCCATTGAGGATGGCTGGCGCACAATTGTCAGACGGTCCTTTATCCGTCACGCGCGGCTGAGCACGCTTTAGTCATCTGGCAACCCGCCTCAGCGCCTGTTCCTGTGATCACTCCGGAGTGCTGCTGCTTCTGCAGATGGCCGGCGGCCACTCGCTCGCGCGGCTGCGTCGCTGAAGAACTCTTCACCCGGAGAGCCAATGGTCAAAGCGCGGCATCGCGTCTCGGCGAACGCCCTCGGGTAGACCATCCAATTTTTTACCACTGCTCATTGTGATCTGGATCACCGCTACAGAGCTCAATCCGTGGTTTGATTGAATCACGAGACGTGGCCTGAAAATTGGGAGCCAGACAATGTCCAAACGCGCGCTGCCAACCGCCTTTTGTGTCCTTGCCCTGAGTTTTTACGCCTGCGGTTCCGCCCCTGCGAGCCAAGTGGGCGGATGGTGGGGCGGAACATGGTCGTGCAACATCGACGGCCGCCCGGCCCGGATGAAATGGGCCGCCGTCGATGACAGTCAGACAACCTGCAACGGCAACACTTGCACCAGCACTTCGGGAGCACGCTGGTCAGGCCGCTTCTCAGATAATGGCTCGCGATGGGTGAAGTTGACAAATCCACGCAGCGGAACCCAGGGCGGCGTGTACTTCAACCATGCCGACGGCAACAAATGGTATCTAGCCAAGCCGGTCGGCAACAAGGCCGTGGGCTGGACGACATGGAATGGCCAACGCTATCGCCTCTCGTGCTGGCGATGATGCGCGAGTGCTTTCCTCTGGCTATGCATTGAAACGGCAGATGTGTGTGTGCGCTTCGCAAGGCGCCACGCTCCACTTCACGAGGTCTAATTCGAGCTGTCGATCAAGCTCTCCAGCAGCCGCTTGAGCTCGCTCGTCGACTTGTCGCCGTAGCTCTCCAGGATGTGCTCCTCCTGGTCGACCGCGAGCGAGTTGAGCTTCTTGCACAGCACCTTGCCGCGGTCGGAGATGAACATCAGCACCTTGCGGCGGTCGTTCGGGTCCTGCACGCGGTAGACCAGCGTGTCGGAGACCATGCGGTCGATCATCTTCGTGAGCGTCGGATGGTTGAGCAGCACGGCGTCCGCGAGCTCGCCCATCGAATGGCCCTCGCCGTCCGACAGCACTTTCAGGATGCGCCATTGCTCGACCGGCACGCCCTCCTTGCTCAACCTCAGTTCGAGCTGCCGGTTGATTTCCCGGTTGGCTTGCGCGAGCAGGTAAGCGAGGTGTTCGGTGATTGGGGAATTTTGTTTCGGCGGTTTTGCCACGGCTGAGACTTCGCCTTGACCCAAATGAGTGAATGTCTTGCAATCGATGCTGCATCTATATGCACTTCAATTCTTGAATATTCAATATTTTCAAAATAAGATCATTGCCCAACAAAAGGGCGGAAGCCGCGGCCGCCTGCTCAATGTGCTTTCAGGTCTGGCCTCAGACAGGAGTTGGCGTGCGCGCGACGGTGAACTTCCCGGCTCACGGCGGCTCGGCGTTACCGCCGTCCTTGCTGTTCAGGAATCTGTCGTCTTCGGCAGCTGGCGGTGCCTTGTCGCCGCACGGTGACGCCTTGTTCAAGCGCCGCGGCGTCAACAAGCTGCGCGTCGGCGGCTTCATCTGCTGCACCGGCTCGCCTGGCGTGTGGGGCCCGTGTGCCACGAACAGCGCGCAGCTTGCCGTCGCCGAGATCAACAAGCGCGGCGGCATTCTCGGCCGCGAGCTCGAGCTGTCGATCTACGATGCCGGCGGGCCGCTGGATGAGGTTCTGGACCGCGCCGAGCAGGCAATCGCATTCGACGAGGTCGATCTGATCGTCGGATTGCACACCAGCGCGGTTCGCGTGGGCCTCCGCGACGTCACCACACGCCACCGCATTCCCTATATCTACACGCCGGTCTACGAGGGCGGCGAGCGCACGCCCGGCGTGATGGCGATCGGCGAGACGCCGCGCTGGCAGAGCCGCCCCGCCATCCATTGGCTCGCGGACGTCAAGAAGGCCAAACGCTGGTACCTGATCGGCAGCGACTACGTTTGGCCCTGGCAATCGCATCGCGCGGTGAAGAACTACATCAAGGAAACCGGCGGCCGCGTCGTCGGCGAAGAGTTCGTCCCGCTCGGCGAAGACAATCACGGGCCGCATCTGGCGCGGATCCGCGCCGCCAAGCCCGATGTCGTGTTGATCTCGCTGATCGGTACCGACAGCATCACCTTCAACCGGGCCTTCGGCGAATGTGGGCTAGGCGCCACGACGCTGCGGCTCGCGGGCGCGATGGACGATACCGTGCTACTCGGCATCGGCGCCGACAACAGCGAGAACATGTTCTGCGCTTCCGGCTACTTCACCGGCACCGGCGCGCGCGCCAATGACGACTTTCAGAGCCGTTATCACGCGATGTTCGGGCCGAATGCGCCGCCGATCGGCTCGGTGGGGCAATCGAGTTACGAAGGCCTGCGCTTCCTCGAAGCCGTTGCGAACAAGGCTGGTTCGCTGGCGATGCGGCCGCTGCTCGCGGCCGGCCGCAACATCGTCTACAGCGGCGCCCGCGGTCGGGTTACCGTCTGCAACGGGCACGTGCGGATGCCGATGCATCTCGCCGAGGCCGACGGTCTCGATTTCAAGCTGATCAAGCCGCTCTGACCGCCTCGCGGCTAGACCGGCCGGCGCATTTGCAAAATAATACTTGAAAAGGAAAATATTTCCGTTTTGAATGTTTCGGCGAGGCCGCGGGTGCGTGCGTCGCACCGGGGCGGCCACGCCCAACGTTGCAAAGAACTTCAAGGAGAGCGCCGTGACAGTTGCCCTTCCCACGCCAGCCCAACTTCGCAGTGTCGCCGAGCAATGCGGTCTTTCGCTCACCGATGACGACGTCGCCTCGTTCCGCGGTCTCATGCAGGGCTCGATCGAAGCCTACAATCTCGTTGCCGCGATGCCGGACGAATTGCCCGAAGTGAAATATCCGCGCACGCCGGGCTATCGGCCCTCGGCGGAGGAGAACCCGCGCAATGCCTGGTATCGCAAGTCGACAGTGAAGGGCGCCGCCAGCGGCAAGCTCAAGGGCAAGACCATCGCGCTGAAGGACAACATCATGCTGGCCGGCGTGCCCATGACCAACGGCTCGTCGACCTTGGAAGGCTATGTGCCCGATTTCGACGCCACCATCGTCACGCGCATGCTGGATGCCGGCGCCGAGATCAAGGGCAAGGTGCATTGCGAGCATTTCTGCCTGTCCGGCGGCAGCCACACCGGCTCCTACGGGCCGGTGCATAATCCGCACAAGATGGGCTACTCGGCCGGCGGCTCGTCGTCGGGATCGGGCGTCGTGGTCGCGCTCGGCGAGGTCGACATGGCCATTGGCGGCGACCAGGGCGGCTCGATCCGCATGCCGTCGTCGTTCTGCGGCATCTACGGCATGAAGCCGACCTGGGGCCTCGTCCCCTACACCGGCATCATGCCGATCGAGATCTATGTCGATCACACCGGTCCGATGACGGCAACGGTCGAAGACAATGCGCTGCTGCTCGAGGTGCTCGCCGGGGACGACGGCTACGATCCGCGCATCAAGGCTCCGAAGGTCGAGGAGTACACCAAGGCGCTAGGCCAGGGCGTCAAGGGCATGAAGATCGGCATCGTCAAGGAGGGTTTCGAACAGCCGACCGCCGAGTCTGCGGTGAATGAAAGCGTGCGCGAGGCCGCAAAGCGCTTTAGGGATCTCGGCGCCACGGTCGAGACCGTCTCGATCCCGATGCACCTGATGGGCGGGGCGATCTGGACGCCGATCGGCACGGAAGGCCTGACCCAGACCATGATGTTCGGCGACGGCTACGGCCTCAGCCGCGGCGATCTCTATTCGACCTCGCTGATGGATTTCCATCGCGGCTGGCGTCGGCAGGCCGATTCGCTGTCCGAGACCACGAAGCTGTTCATGATGCTCGGCACCTACATCAACAACAATTTCGGCCCTCGCTTCTACGGCAAGGCCCTCAACATCTCGCGCCGGCTGACCGCGGCCTACGACAAGGCGTTTGGGGATTACGACCTGCTCCTGATGCCGACGACGCCGATGAAGGCGACCAAGCTGCCGGAGCCCAATGCCAGCCGCGAGGAATATGTCGCCCGCGCGCTCGAGATGATCTCCAACACCGCGCCGTTCGACATCACCCACCATCCGGCGATGTCGCTGCCCTGCGGCATGGTCGACGGCCTGCCCGTCGGCCTGATGCTGGTCGGCCGCATGTTCGAGGAATCCACGATCTACCGCGCCGCCCATGCCTTCGAGCAGATCGGCGACTGGAAGAAGATGTGAGGAAACCTTTGCTTCAACTCGGCGGAAACGCAACGCATGGCTAACGCGTTCGTCGCGGCGTTCGAGATCCTGAGCTTCGGCGCGATCATCGTCCTGATCGTGCTGGGGCTCGGGATCATCGCCAGCATGATGGGCATCTTCAACTTCGCGCAGGGCGAGTTCGTCCTGCTCGGCGCCTACATCACCTATCTCGCTTATGCCAAGGGCCTGCCGATCTGGGCCGGCATGGTTGCGGCGCCTTTCGTGGTCGGTGCGCTCGGCTTCGTGCTGGAGGCGCTGATCATCCGGCGATTCTACGCCGCGCCGATCGTTGCCATGCTCGGCACCTATGCGCTCGGCCTGATCATCCGCGAAGCCGTTCGCGGGCTGATCGGCGGCTTCTATCTCACCGTGCCGGAGCCGATCGGCGGATCGATCGACATCGGCGCCATGCATATCTCGGCGTGGCGCTTCACCATCATCGTCATCACGCTCCTGGTGATGGGCCTCTGCTATCTCTTGCTGTCGCGCACCAGCTTCGGCCTGCGCGTGCGGGCGACGTTGGAGAACCCGTCGCTGGCGCGTGCGTCAGGCATCTCGACGCCGCTGATCTACGGCGCCACCTTTGCCTTTGGCGCTGCACTCGCCGGCCTTGCCGGCGCGCTGATCGTGCCGGTGTTCAGCCTGTTTGCCGATCTCGGCCTGCGCTTCCTGATCCAGGGTTTTGTCGCGGTCATGGTCGGCGGGGTCGGCTCCTTCATCGGCCCGGTCGCGGGCGCCGGCGTCATCGGCACGCTGAGCGCGGCGCTGCCCTGGGTAATGGCACCCGTCGTCGCCGACGTGCTCGTCTTCGTGCTCGCCATCGTCTTCATCAAATTCCGTCCGCAAGGTCTCATCGCTGGAAAAGGGGTTTAATCACATGCTCGATCGTACTCAGCTCACGCGACGTCGTTTCCTGTCCAATTTCGCCTTTGCATCCGGCGCGGTCGCAACCGGCGTCGGCAGCTGGGTGATTCCGGCGCCCTGGGCCAATGCGGCCGAGGCGCCGATCAAGGTCGGCATCGCCACCGACCTCACCGGCCCGATCGCCTATGCCGGCAACGCCGACGCCAACGTCGCGAAAATGGTGATCAAGGAGATCAACGCGGCCGGCGGCCTGCTCGGCCGTCCGCTCGAGCTCTATATCGAGGACACCGCGTCCAACGAATCCGTCGCCGTCGGCAACGTGCGCAAGCTGATCCAGCGCGACAAGGTCGACATGGTGCTCGGCGGTATCACCTCGTCGATGCGCAACGCGATCAAGGACCCGATCGTCGCGCGCGGCAAGACGCTCTACATCTATCCGCAGCTCTACGAGGGCAAGGAGTGCACGCCCTATTTGTTCTGCACCGGCCCGACGCCGGCGCAGCAATGCGACGAGTTCATTCCCTGGCTGATCAAGAACGGCGGCAAGAAGTTCGCGCTGCCCAGCGCCAATTATGTCTGGCCGCACACGCTCAACGTCTACGCCCGCAAGGTGATCGAATCCAATGGCGGCGAGGTCGTGTTCGAGGAATATTACCCGCTCGACCAGGTCGACTTCTCCGCGACCGTCAACCGCATCATCTCCAACAAGGTCGACGTCGTCTTCAACACCGTCATCCCGCCCGGCGTCGGCCCGTTCTTCAAGCAGCTCTATGAAGCAGGCTTCCTCAAGAACGGCGGGCGCCTGGCCTGCGTCTACTACGACGAGAACACGCTCAACATCAACCAGGCCGCCGAGATCGAAGGCCTCGCCAGCTGCCTCGACTATTTCAAGGTGCTGACCAAGGAGAACCCGTTCGACGCCAAGATCCAGGCGGCCTATGAAAAGGATTTCCCGGGCAACTTCCTGTTCGCCGCCGGCAGCGCTGCCACCGGCACCTATCGCGGCCTCAAGCTGTGGGAAGCCGCGGTCAAGGAAGCCGGCAAGATCGACCGCGAGTCCGTGGCCGCCGCGCTCGACCATGCCAAGATCGCCGAAGGTCCGGGCGGACCCGCCGAGATGGTGCCGGGCAAGCGGCACTGCAAGATGAAGATGTACACCGCCGTCGCCAAGAGCGGAAATTACGAGATCGTCGGGCGCAGCAACGGCCTCGTCGATCCCAAGGAATGCTGATTTTCGCCTCTCCCCTCTCGGGGAGAGGTGAATCCCGCCGTGATTGACACGGCTGCCTCTGACGATGTTGAACTTGGAATGCTGAAGCCGATGAGTGTGGTAAGAGAGGCCATCGTCGCCGACGTGGACGACGAAATGGACGGTGCGATGGCTGAGGGCGCAGCGGCGGAACGGGCCAATGACCGGGACAAGGCAGGACGAAAAATCCTGCCTGTCATCGAGGGCCTCGTGCTCCTCGCGGCGCTACTCGCGCCGCTGGTGCTGCAGGACTATCTCACGGTCTTCGCGACGCGCGTGATCATCCTCGCGCTCTTTGCGCTGTCCTTCGACCTGGTCTGGGGCTATGCCGGCATCATGAGCTTCGGCCAGGCGCTGTTTTTCGGCTCGGCCGGTTACGGCGTCGCCCTGCTCGCGCGCGACCTCGACATCACCAACATCTTCCTGGTGTTGCCGGCAGGCACGCTGATCGGCCTCACCTTCGCGCTGCTGCTCGGCGGCTTCCTGCTGCTGGGACGGCATCCCTCCAGCGTGATCTTCGTCTCGCTCGGCACGCTGACCGGCTCCTACGCCGCCGATCGGCTCGCGCGCGGCTGGTACTATCTCGGCGGCCAGAACGGCATCCCCTCGATCGCGCCGATGTCGCTTGGGTCATACGACTTCACGGAAGGCCCAGCGTTCTATTATCTCGTGCTCGGCATCCTCGTCGTGGTCTATCTGCTCTGCCGCTTCCTGGTGCGCTCGCAATTCGGCCTTGCGCTCGCAGGCCTGCGCGAGAACGAGCAGCGCATCGCCTTCTTCGGCTACAAGGCGCAGCATCTCAAAGCCATCATCTTCACCATCGGCGGCGCCGTCGCAGGCCTCGCCGGCAGCCTCTATGCCTTCCACGAAGGCTTCGTCTGGCCCAACATGGTGGGCGTCGTGGTTTCGACCCAGGTCGTGCTCTATGTGCTGTTCGGCGGCTCCGGCACGCTGATCGGTGCCGTCGTCGGCGCTGTCATCGTCGAGGGCGTCAGCTTCTGGCTCTCGGACAATTACCGCGAGATCTGGCCGATCATCCTCGGCCTGCTGCTCCTGCTCGTGATCTTGTTCCGGCCGCTCGGCCTGATCAGTTTTGTGCTCGGCGAGCGCGAACGCGTCGGCAGCTTTGGTGCCAAGCAAAAGGAGAGGCGCAATGCTCCTTGAAGCGGCCGGCATCAAGAAGGTCTTCGGCAAGCTCACCGCGCTCGACGGCGCAGCCCTCACGGTCGGCGAGAATGAGTTTCACGGCCTGATCGGCCCGAACGGCTCGGGCAAGAGCACGCTGATGAAGTGCATCGCCGGCGCCGAAGTGCCGACCCAAGGCAAGGTCTCCTTCGTCAACACCGACATCACCGCGTTCACGCCGACCGAACGTGCGCGCGCCGGCATGAGCCTGAAATTCCAGATCACATCCGTGTTGCCGTCGCTCACGCTCTACGACAACATCCTGCTCGCGCTGCAGGCGCAGTCCTCGCTGTTCGACCTCGTGTTCTCGCGCACGCGCGGTGCGTTGCACGACCAGGTCATGTCCATGCTGACGCAGTTCCGTCTCGCCGACCGCGCCTTCGATGCGGCCGCTGCGCTGTCGCACGGCCAGCAGCAATGGCTGGAGATCGCGATGGCGCTCGCCGGCAAGCCGAAGCTCCTATTGCTCGACGAGCCCACCGGCGGCATGAGCCTGGAAGAGCGCCGCGTCACCGGCGAGCTGCTGCAGCCGATCAAAAAACATTGCTCGCTGGTCATCGTCGAGCACGACCTCGATTTCATTCGCGACATCTGCGATCGCCTCACCGTGCTCGACCAGGGCAAGGTGCTGGCAACAGGCACGGTGTCCGAGATCCAGGCCAACACATCCGTCCAGGAGATCTATCTGCGCCGTGCCTGAATTTTTGGACATCAAGCATCTCGATGCCGGCTACGGCCGCAGCCAGGTCCTGTTCGACGTCAGCCTCGGCATTCCCTGGCGCGGCGGTGTTGCCGTGCTCGGCCGCAACGGCGCCGGCAAGACCACGCTGATGAAGACCATCGTCGGCGAGCTGCCGGCATGGAAGGGCGAGGTCGCCTTCGACGGCCGCGACATCAGTCGCCGCGCCACCCAGGAGCGCGTCCGCGCCGGCATCGGCTATGTGCCACAGGAGCATTCGGTGTTCGCGCGCCTGTCGGTGCGCGACAATCTCGCCGTCGGCTCGCTGGCTAAGAAGGATTCCTCCGCCATCGACCGCGTGCTGGCGATCTTCCCAAAGCTCGGCCAGCGCCTCGACCAGCCCGCCGGCACGCTTTCCGGCGGCGAGCGCAAGATGCTCGCGATCGGCCGCGCCATGCTCGGGGATCCAAAACTGCTGCTGCTGGATGAGCCCACCGAGGGCGTCTGGATCGGCGTCATCGAGGAGATCACCGAGCGCCTGATCGAGCTTGCCAAGAGCATCGCCGTCATCATCGTCGAGCAGCACCTCGACCTCGCTTTGCGAGTCGCCGACTACGCCTATGTGCTCGACCGCGGCCGCGTCGCGCTGCAGGGCGACGCCGGCGAGGTGAAAGGCAGTCCGGAGCTGATGCGGTATCTGGCGCCTTAGCGCGCGGCGCCCCTCGCACTGCGAAATATTCGGGTTGTTCAAGAGCTTCGCGGCATTCCATCGATTTTATTTCAGATCGGAACGAATCTGTCGGGCCGCGTTGAATCCCGCATGTGTGCCGTTGCGTTGCGTCAGTCGGGACTATCGCGCCTAGCCGGCGCGCGGAAGATTCCGATTCCATCATACATCGTGCCATGCGATCCCACGCTACGCGAGAACCCGCCGCAAGGCAGCGGCTGGGTGTTCGAGATAAAAGCCGACGGCTATCGCGCGCAACTTCACCTGCAGGCGGGCGCGGCGACGGTCTATTCGCGCGCCGGATACGATTGGACCGAGCAGTTCTCGTCAATTGCAGCCGGCGCGCGAATGCTCAGAGCCGGGAGTGCGATCATTGATGGCGAGGCCGTTGTCTACGGCAGTAATGGCCGGCCGGACTTCCAGCAGCTGCGGCGCGAGCTCGGCGCCAAGCAGAGCCGCCGCATTCGCTATCACGCGTTCGATCTATTGTATCTTGACGGATACGATTTGCGCGGCGTCGGCTTTGTCGAGCGCAAGCAGCTGCTGCAGCGGCTCCTGAAAGAAGCGCCCGAGACTTTCATCTACGTCGAGCACGTCGAAGCCGACGGCGAGCAAATCCTTCGCCATGCTTGCAGGCTTGGCCTCGAAGGGCTGCTCGCCAAGCGCGCGGACGCACCTTATCGCTCCGGACGGCAGGAAGCCTGGCTCAAGCTGAAATGCAAGAAGAGCGAGACGTTTCCGATCGTCGCATTCGTCGAAAAGCTGGGCGCGTACCCGCGCAAGGTGGCTTCGCTTTACGTCGGGCATCACGAGGATGGGCGCCTGCTTTATGCCGGCAAGGTCCGCACCGGATACACCGAGGCGACCGCGCGTGAATTGCGTGAACGGCTTGACCCACTGATCCGGCGCGATTCTCCGCTCGATCTGCCGGTAAAGAAGCCCAAGGCTACATGGGTTGAGCCCGTGGTGAATGCCGAGGTGGAATATGGCGCCCTGACCGACGATGGCCTGCTGCGTGAAGCCGTATTCAAGGGCCTGCGCGACGATCTTGCGCCGCGGAAGGTCAGGGCGCCCCGGTTGGTGCCTTCATCGGTCAGACGGCCGAAGCTCGGCGTTCCCAAAGAGAATATCCTGCAGCTGCTGCCCGATGCGATCGTGCCGTCCAAGGAAGAGCTCGCGCGTTACTGGAAGCGCGTCTGGAAGAAGGCGCTGCTGCATCTAGGACATCGACCGCTCAAGCTGGTGCGGCACGTGCACGGCACGACGTTCTATCACAAGGGGCCGCTGCCGAAGGACATTCCGCAAGCGGTGCACCAGCTACGCATCCGAAAGCGCGAAGGCGGCGAAGGCACGCGGCTTTGGGTGGACAGCCTTGACGGTTTCCTGGGACTCGTCGAGATCGGCGCAGTCGAATTGCATCCCTGGAATTCGACTGTTGAGGATTTCGAGCACGCCGATCGCATCGTGATCGACCTTGATCCCGGCGAGGGCGTCGAATGGGATGCTGTGATCGAGACCGCCCTGGAACTTCGCGCGCTAATGAGCCGTGAGGGGTTTGCGACTTGGCCCAAGTTGACCGGTGGCCAGGGCATTCATCTGACGGCGCCGCTTGAGGTGGCAATGCTGCACGATCAGGCGCATCGCGTGGCGCGCAGTCTCGTGGCCGATTTCGCATTGCGTCGGCCGGACCGCTACGTCCTCACGGCCCAGGCCAGGCGCAGCGGCCGCATTTTTCTCGACTATTTGCGCAACGGCCGCGGTACCACCGCGATCGGCACCTTCTCGCCGCGGGCACGCGAGAACTTTCCCATTGCTGCACAGGTGACATGGAAGCGGATCGAAAGCGGCATAGTGCCCGACGCGTTCACGATTCACAGTCCCTACCGTGCGGTGCGGAGGAAAGAGCGATAATTGCGCGCTCGGGCGCTAGCCTACTTCACCGCCGAGAAGCGGCTGTCGAACGAGTTCGACTGCACCACCGGCGCGGCGCCTGATATCATCGGGGTGCTATCGCCCGCGCCGTCGCTCACCGATGGCTTCAGCGCCGGACGCGTTGCGGCAAGGCGGGTATCGGGCTTCGGCGGCTCGGCCGGCTTGGCGGCTGCTACGGCCGGCTTCGGCGTATCCTTCGCCGCCTCCTTGACTGAATCCTTGGACTTGTCATGTCCCGGCACGAAGCGGGTCACGGCGGCCTTGAGTCGCGAGGCGGCCGTGGCCGGCGTCGTGGACGTCTGGGCGGCCGGGGCAACGGACGCGGTGGCTTGCGGCGCAGGCGTCGCGGTCGCGGTGGTGTCGGCGGTGCCGAGCCCCATCTTGCGGCCGAGATTGGAGAAGAAGCCGCCGCTTTCAGATTTCGCAGCGGGCGCCGCCGCGGCAACGCGGGTGCTCGCGGCAGGCGCGCTGACGGCGACCACCGGCTCTTCCCGCGGCGCCGGCGCACTTGCCACCGCATCGAGGTTCGGCTTGGGCGGGTTGACGTGGCCGGGGATCGTGCCCGGCGCCTTCGCCATGGCGAGCATCTGCAGCGTGGTGCCTTCGGCACTCTCGGACAGGCCGGTCGAGCCTTCCGGAATTTTGGCGGCGAACACCTTGTGCATGCCGCCGTCAATGCCGGTGTTCATCCGCGCCACCGGCGTGCCCTTGGCGACGAGCCTTGCATATTCCGTCTCGTCCTTGGCCTGCTTCTCGCGGACCGCGCTGGCGATCTCTTCGGGGATCACATAGGCCGGACATCTGGCGGAGGCGTCGAACACCAGATCGCGCTTGGCGTCCGCCGGCTTGGCGGCGTCGAACACGTATCTCTTCTCGCAGAAATCGACCTTCGGCTCCTGCCGCGTCACCTCGAAATGATCATAGCCTTCTTTGATCATCTTCCAGAACGGCATGTTCGGATTGTTCCGGTGCCTGGCCATGTTCACCGGCGTCATCTTGAACGGATAGGCCTGCAGCTGGAACGCCTTCTGGCCGCCGAAGAAGGACTCGCGGCCGAGCGAATAAATCTCCGCGATCTGCTCGTCCGTCATCGCGTAGCAGCCGCGCGACGAACAATCGCCATGCACCATCAGCTGCGAGCCGGTGCGGCCCAGCGCCTTGTCGAACGCGTTCGGGTAGCCGGTGTTGAACGAGAGGTAATAGGACGATTGCGGATTCATCTGGCTCGGATTGATCGAGTAGAATCCCTCCGGCGCCTGGCGGTCGCCTTCGCGCACCTTGGGGCCGAGATCGCCCGACCAGCGGCAGATCGGATAGGTCTTGAGCAGCGCGAACTGGCCCGAGCGGGTCTGCTTCCAGACCTCGAGCTCGGCCTCCTGCTTGAACAGGCGGACCAGGATCGGCGATTGCAGGTCCATGTCCTTCTCGGCCATCGCGGCGATCAGCTTCGGCGGCACCGGCTGATTGGCCTTGGCGTTGGTCGCAAGCGAGACCTGATCGGTGTTGCAGCCGGCGAGCAGACCGCCGGCCGTCATCAGCGCAACCGAAACCAAGAGCGCGCGAGCAAGCGAACGAGAAATCAAGATGGACCCCACACCGTGCCGGGCATTGAAGCGCGAACCCCAATTATTCCGAAGCGCAATCCGACCGGTAAACCGACCCGCCGAGACGGGCCCGGTCAGACCCCGCTCCAGCGCTTATGCCCTGAAGCCATTGATTAAAATTCTAACCTCTGGGTCATGTGGTCGCAACCCGAGCGGGGATCACGAGGGCGTTGGCCCAGTGGCATGGTCAACGAAGACTAAATGGACGCGACTTGGGACGGAACTTGGGCTTTCGGGCCGAGGGGACTCAGATCGCCGATTTGGGCAAAAAAAGGGTTAAGGCGGGGTTACCGGGGGCTGCTCGAAAGGCCTGGTAGGGTGGGCAAAGGCGCGAAGCGCCGTGCACACGAGCCGTTCGTACAGCCGGGATTGGTGGGCACGCTTCGCTTTGCCCACCCTACGAGAGCGGAATCGAGGCGAATCAGCCCAGTTTGCGGCCGATATCGAGGAATTTCTGCCGCCGCTGCTTGCGGATGGCATCCCCATCAAAGTTCCGGAGCTCGTCGAACGCCTTGGCGATGGCCTCGCCCGTGGTGGCGATCATGGCGGCGGGGTCGCGGTGGGCGCCGCCGACCGGCTCCTTCAGGATGGCGTCGATCACGCCGAAGCGGAGCATATCCTGGGCGGTGATCTTCATGTTGTTGGCGGCTTCCTGCGCCTTGGTGCCGTCGCGCCAGAGGATCGAGGACGCCGCCTCCGGCGAGATCACGCTGTAGATCGCGTGCTCGAGCATCAGGACCTTGTTGGCCGTGGTGATGGCGATGGCGCCGCCCGACATGCCCTCGCCGGTGATGATCGCGACGTTGGGCACGGTCAGCGCCAGGCACGCATCGGTCGAGCGCGCGATGGCTTCCGCCTGGCCGCGCTCCTCGGCGCCGATGCCGGGATAGGCGCCGGCCGAATCGGCGAGCGACAGCACCGGCAGGCCGAACCGCTCGGCCATCTCCATCAGCCGCACGCATTTGCGATACCCTTCCGGCCGCGCCATGCCGAAATTGTGCCGGATGCGGCTCTCGGTGGAATCGCCCTTTTCCTGGCCCATCACGCAGATCGGCTCACCGCGGAAGCGGCCGAAGCCGGCGACCAGCGCCTCGTCCTCGCCGAACTTGCGGTCGCCGGCGAGCGGGGTGAATTCGGTGATCAGGCCCTTGATGAAGTCGTTGAAATGCGGCCGCTGCGGATGCCGCGCCACAAGCGTCTTCTGCCACGGCGTCAGGTTCGCATAGAGGTCGGCCAGCGCCTGCGCCGCCTTGTCCTCGATCCGCCCGACCTCGTCGCTGATGTCGGTGCCGGTGGCGGCGAGCGCGCGCAATTCGTCGACCTTGGAGTCGAGCTCGGCGACGGGCTTTTCGAAGTCGAGATAGCTGCGCATCTGGTCTAGCATCAACTCAATATAGGGGGACGGGGCGCGAGAAGCGAAGCAAGTTGGGGCGGCGGAAAGAAGTGTAGCGTCTTCAATGGTTTGGCTTGTGTGCTGGTGCAGTCGGCCAAATCAGCCGTGAGGCCCCGGCTCTTTCCGCGGAGATGTGGCCGAAGTCAAGGCGGTTTCACCCTTTACCCGTAGCCCGGATGGAGCGCAGCGCAATCCGGGAAGGTCTGGCCGCGAGGAGGCGGCCCCGGATTACGCGTCGCTCCATCCGGGCTACCAGCAGCAACTACTTCTCCGCCAGCGGGTGCAGGTCGCGCACCAAGCTCTTCAGCCGCTCCTCGACCACATGGGTATAGATCTGGGTGGTCGAGATGTCGGTGTGACCGAGCAGGGTCTGCACGATGCGCAGGTCCGCGCCGTTGTGCAGCAGATGGCTGGCAAAGGCGTGGCGCAGCACGTGCGGGGAGACCAGGCGGGCCTGCAAGCCGGACGCAACCGCGAGCTCCTTGAGGTCGCGGGCAAAATGCTGGCGCGTCAGATGTCCGCTCTCGCCGAACGAGGGGAACAGCCATTTCGACGCGGCCACGCTGTTCTTCCTGTCGGCCTTTGCCGCTTCCGTGGCGGCGAGATAGTCCGCCATCGCCTGCCGCGAGGCGTCGTTGAGCGGTACCAGCCGTTCCTTGTTGCCCTTGCCGCGCACCACGATCATGCGGGCGTCGCGCTTGGCCGCCGAGCGCGGCAGCGCCACCAGCTCGGAGACGCGCAGGCCCGTGGCGTAGAGCACCTCGAGCAGGCAATAGAGCCGCAAGGCACGCAGCCGTTTCGACGGCGAGGCATCTTCCGCCTCGCTCAATTCCCTGGCGCGGCGGAGCATGCGGTCGACGTCGGCGATCGACAACACTTTCGGCAGGCCGCGGCCGCGCTTCGGACCTGACAGGATCGCGGCGGGATCGTCACCGCGGATGCGCTCGTTCAGCAGGAAACGGTAGAGGTGCCGCATCGCGGACAGCCGGCGGGCCACACTGGTGGATTTGAAGCCGCGGGTGTCGAGATCGACGAGATAGTCGCGCAGCGTCTGGGTCTCGGCATCCACGAATGTATGGCCGACGCGGCCCAGAAATTCCGAGAAATCGCTGAGGTCGCGGCGGTAGGCATCGAGCGTGTTGGGGCCGGCGCCCTGTTCCGCGGCGAGCATGTCGAGGAACAGGCCGATGAGCCTGGTGTCTGAGGGTTTGGCGGGCATGCCCGGGAGGCTAGCTCCTATTTCTTGAGAAACTTGTCCGGCGGGATCGTCACCGTCATTTCCCGCGGCTTCGGGTTGACGAAGTTCGCCAGCGCGAAGACCACGCCATAGACGATACCGCCGATCACGGCGACGACCGTCAGGAAGCGGAACAGGCTCGGCATCGTTCTGGGGTCTCGGGTCGGGGCGCGGCAGCCAAATTAACCAATGAAATCATCCAACATGTTCGCCGTTTCGTGGCAAGAGTCCTCTGGCGAGGGCCCCCATGGGGTCGTATAGGTGGCCAAAGCCATGCCGCATCTGGCGGCAGTTCGAGCGAGATCCAGCCGAGCGAGACGATGTCCGACGCCGCGTTGCCGCTTCCTGCTTCGCCCGAGGCCGACATCCTGTCGGCGCTCGGGGCGCGCTCGATCGTGCTCGTCGGCATGATGGGGGTGGGCAAATCCACCATCGGCCGCCGCCTCGCGGCCCGGCTCAGGCTGCCCTTCATCGATGCCGACAGCGAAATCGAGGTGGCCCATGCCGGCATGACCATCCCGGAGATCTTTGCGGCCCATGGCGAGCCCTATTTCCGCGACGGCGAGGCCCGTGTGATCGCGCGGCTGCTCGAGGGCGGGCCGATCGTGCTGGCGACCGGTGGCGGCGCTTTCATGCGCGAGGAGACGCGCGCACGCATCGCGGCGAAGGCCATCTCGATCTGGCTGAGGGCGGACCATGACGTCATCATGCGCCGCGTGCGGCGCCGTGCCGACCGTCCGCTGCTTCAGACCGCCGATCCCGAAGGAACCGTGACGCGCCTTCTCGCCCAGCGCGAGCCGATCTATGCCAATGCCGACCTCACCATCGCCTCGCGCGACGTGCCGCACGACAGAATCGTCGAGGAATGCATCGAGGCGCTGCACGCCCGTCTCTGCGGCGGAGAGCCAGCCCAACCGCCTGCCGACATTGCGAGTGCGTCAAGATGACTGCGCCGTTGAAACATTCCGATCCCATCAAGGTCGACGTCGCACTCGGTGACCGCGCCTATGACATCGTCATCGGCCGCGGCGTGCTGGCCTCGCTCGGCGAGCGTGTCGCCGCTCTGCGTCCCGGCGTGCGCACGGCCATCGTGACCGACCGCACCGTCGCGAAATACTGGCTCGAGCCCACTGAGGCGTCGCTCGCAGCCAGCGGTATTCCGACCTCGCGCATCGTCGTCGAGGAAGGCGAGATCTCGAAAACCTATGCCGGGCTCGAAAAGGTCAGCGAGGCCCTGATCGCAGCGAAGATCGAGCGCAACGATCTCGTCATCGCGCTCGGCGGCGGCGTGGTCGGCGATCTCGCCGGCTTTGCCGCGGCGATCCTGCGCCGCGGCGTCGATTTCGTGCAGGTGCCGACCTCGCTTCTCGCGCAGGTCGATTCCAGCGTCGGCGGCAAGACCGGCATCAACTCGCCGCAGGGCAAGAATCTGCTCGGGGCCTTCCACCAGCCGGTGCTCGTCATCGCCGACACCGCCGTGCTCGACACGCTGTCGCCGCGCCAGTTCCGGGCCGGCTATGCCGAGGTCGCCAAATACGGCGTGCTGGGCGACGAGGCCTTCTTCAGCTGGCTGGAGAAGAACCATGCCGACATCTCGAGGGGCGGATCGGCCCGCGAGCATGCGATCGCGACCTCCTGCCGGGCCAAGGCCGCAATCGTCGCGCGCGACGAGCGCGAGACCGGCGAGCGCGCGCTGCTCAATCTCGGCCACACCTTCGGCCACGCGCTGGAGGCTGTGACCGGCTTCTCCGACCGCCTGTTCCACGGCGAGGGCGTCGCCATCGGCATGACGCTGGCAGCGCAGTTCTCCGCGAAGCTCGGCATGATCGGCGAGCGTGAGGCGGCGCGCATCGAGCGCCACCTGATCGAGGCAGGCCTGCCGACGCGCCTGCAGGACATCGCCGGCTTTGCGCAGGAAGGGCTCGCCGATGCCGACGCGCTGATGGCGCTGATGGCGCAGGACAAGAAGGTCAAGCGCGGCAAGCTCACCTTCATCCTACTGGAGGCCGTGGGCCGCGCGGTGATCGCAAAGGACGTCGAGCCGGCGCCGGTGCGCGACTTCCTGAAAGAGAAGCTCGCGCAGTGATAACGGGACCGTTCAGATCGGCCGCGCGCGAAACGGCGGGGAACGCCGGGGCGGTCGCGAGGCAAACATGAGTTCGATCTCGATCAATCTGCTGCTTGCGGCCCTCCTGCTCGCCGCCAACGCGTTTTACGTGGCGGCGGAATTTGCGCTGGTGAAGAGCCGCGGCTTCCGCGTCAAGGCCATGGTCGAGCAGAACCGCTTCGGCGCGCGCCTGCTGCAGACGATGATGGGGAACATCGAATCCTATCTCGCCTGCTGCCAGCTCGGCATCACCATGGCCTCGCTCGGTCTCGGCTGGATCGGTGAGCCGACGGTGTCTGCGCTGCTGAGCCCCGTCCTCAGCCCGCTCGGAATGTCGGAGGCCACGCTGCACTTCACCTCGTTCGTGGCGGGTTTTCTGGTCTTCTCTTCGCTGCACATCGTCATCGGCGAGCAGGTGCCGAAGACGCTTGCGATCAGGGAGCCGATGCCAGTGTCGCAGTGGATTGCCTATCCGCTGCATTTTTCCTACCTCCTGTTCTACCCGCTGAGCTGGTGCCTCAACACGGCGTCGAGCGCGATCCTCCGTCTGATGGGGGTGCAGGAGTTCTCGCAACACGAAATCCTGACGGATTCGGAGATCGAGGGCCTGGTCGAGGAATCGGCCGTGCACGGCAAGATCGAGAGCGGCGAGGCCGAGTACATTCACAACGTCTTCCGTCTCGGCGAGCTGACGGTGTCTGACGTGATGGTCCACCGCACGGCCATGGTGATGATCAACGCCGACCTGCCGCCGGAGGAGCTGGTGCGGGAGGTGCTGGCCACCGAATACACCCGCATTCCGCTGTGGCGGGACAAGTCGGAGAACATCATCGGCATTCTGCACGCCAAGGATCTGTTGCGCGCGATCCGCGCATCGGAGGGCGACACGTCGCGCATCGACGTCACCACCATCATGCTGCCGCCCTGGTTCGTGCCGGAGATGCGGCCGATATCCCAGCAGCTCAAGGCGTTCCGCCGCCGCAAGACCCATTTCGCACTCGTCGTCGACGAGTATGGTGAGGTCGAAGGCCTCGTGACGCTGGAAGACATTCTGGAGGAGATCGTCGGCGACATCTCCGACGAGCATGACGTGGTGGTCGCCGGCGTGCGCCGTCAGCCGGACGGCTCCGTCGTGGTCGACGGGTCGGTGCCGATCCGCGACCTCAACCGCGCCATGGACTGGCATCTGCCCGATGAAGAGGCAACCACGGTCGCCGGTCTCGTCATTCACGAGGCGCGCTCGATCCCCGACCGCGGCCAGAGCTTCACCTTCCACGGTTTCCGCTTCCGCGTCCTCCGCCGCGAGCGCAACCGCATCACCGCGCTCCGTATTTCACCGGTGACGCGCGAGGCCGAGCTCGAAGAGGCAAAGCCGAGACGGGCCGGGACGTCGTTCTAATTTTTCCCTTACCCTCCCCTGGAGGGGTCCGGGACGAGCGTAGCTCGCCCGTGGGTCGCTACGCATGAAGAGCAGCGCAATGCGTAGCGGGGTGGGGTGACGGTCTTCCCACATCCAACAGTACCCGAGTGGAGAGATCACCCCACCCCGCTCGCGCTGCGCGATCGACCCTCCCCCTCCAGGGCAGGGTCAGAGAATTCAACCTTCCCCCGGCGCCTGCGCATTGATCGCCAGCGCGTGCACGCTGCCGGCGAGTTCCGCGGCGAGCGCTGAATTTATCATGCGATGACGGTCGATCCGGCTCTTCCCTTTGAAGGCGGCAGACACGATATACACACGGAAGTGCGTCTCGCCGCCTGCTCGGTGGCCGGCGTGGCCCTTATGCAAATGTGACTCGTCGACGACTTGCAGGCTTTCCGGCGTGAAAGCTTCCTGCAACTTGTTGCTGATAGTGTCTTTCATAGCCATGTGTGCCATTAAGGTGCGCGCTCGCATCCCGTCAATACCCGGACGTCCAAGCTCGTCGCGACCGGGTGCTCAGCGAATTGCAATGTCAAGACTTGAAGGTTTTTGCATTGCGTAGTCAAAGTCAGCCATGCCGATCGATTCATCAAAATTCTTCGACTCCATCCGCGTGAAGCCGCGGGGCAAGCAGCCGGAAGTGAAGCCGCGCGACACCGCGGTCAATTGCGAATGGGCGGGCTGCGCCAACAAGGGCTCGCACCGGGCGCCGAAGGGCCGCGAGAACCAGCGCGAGTACTGGCACTTTTGCCTCGACCACGTGCGCGAGTACAACCAGAACTACAATTTCTTTTCCGGCATGAATGCCGAAGCCGTCGCGCGCTATCAGAAGGATGCGCTGACCGGTCACCGTCCGACCTGGAAGATGGGCGCCAATGGCGGCAAGAAGGGCGCGGAAGAGATCGACATGGCGGCCGATCCTTTCAGCATGTTCAGCGAGATCAACGGCCGCGCCAGCTGGCGCAAGGGCCCCGAAGCGGAGCCCAAGGCCGAGACGCGCAAAGTGATGAACGCCGAGCGCAAGGCGCTTCAGGTCATGGGCCTCGGCCCCAGCGCGACGCTTGCCGACGTCAAGACCAAGTACAAGGCGCTGGTGAAGCAGCACCACCCCGACGCCAATGGCGGCGACCGCTCGACCGAGGACCGCCTGATCGAGATCATCAAGGCCTACAACTATCTGAAGACGGTCGTGCGCGAGGCGTAAGGCCTTCCCCAGCTTCGTAGCCCGGATGGAGCGCAAGCGTAATCCGGGACCTTTCTCTCCCAATGGCGACTTTCCCGGATTACGCTTCGCTCCATCCGGACTACACATTCCCTACCTCTCCGGCATCGCCCCGACATAGGACGAGCTCGGCCTGATCAACCGCCCCGTCCGCTGCTGCTCGCGGGCATGCGCGGTCCAGCCCGCGCTGCGCGCGATCGCGAAGATCGGCGTGAACGCCTGCCGCGGTATCGCCAGCGCATCGAGCAGGATCGCGGTGAAGAACTCGACGTTCGTCTCCAGCGGCCGCTCCGGATTCTTCTTGCGCAAGGCGCTGCGGATATAAGCCTCGACCTCGCCGGCAAACGGCAAATCGGTGCCATTGGACGCAAGCGCCTCGACCGCGGTCTTGAGCACGTCGGCGCGCGGATCGCGGACGCGATAGACGCGGTGACCGAAACCCATCATGCGCTCGCCGCGCGCCAGCGCCGCGTCGACCCAGGACTGAATGCGCTCGCGCGAGCCGATCGCGTCCAGCATTTCCAGCACCGGCTCCGGCGCGCCGCCATGCAGCGGACCGGTCAGCGCGCAATAGCCGGCGGTGACGGCCGCGAACAGGTCGGCCTGCGTCGAGGCCACCACGCGCGCGGCGAAGGTCGATGCGTTCATGCCGTGGTCGCTGGCGGTGACGAGATAGGCGTCGAGCGCCGTGACCTCGCGCGTTGCAGGCGAACGGCCGTGCAACATGCGCAGCGTGTCGGCGGCATGGCTCACGGTGGGATCGGGCGCGACCGGCTCGAGCCCTTTGGCGCGCCGGACCAGCGCGCCCGCGATCACCGGAAACGCGCCGACGATCGTCGCCTCGTGCTCCAGCCCGTGCTCGGCGCGAAGTCCGGCGACGGCGGCACGAAACCCGTCGATGATGCCCATGCCGCGCGTCGCCGGCAGCAGGTCCGGCAGCCGCGCGAAGGCGCGCTCGCGCGCCACGCCCAGGTTTGAGCGCACATTGGCTTCGGTGAGGGTGGTCTTGCTGGCGCCATTCCAGAGCCGGGCGGTAACGCCTTCGAAGCTCGAGATGGCGGCGAGCCGCCCGACGTGCTCCCCGGCGATGATGAGCTCGCCGCGCTCGCCGTCGACATGGCTCAGCACGGTCTCGGCCGCGGGAACGCCGTCCAGCCCGATCTGGCTTTTGGTGAGGTGGATGTTCATGACCCAAATCTCCTGTTCACGGAGAACAAGGTCAGGCCTCTCGACACATTGATCAATCTTGATTACATAAATCAATATGAAAAATTCTGATGGGCTGTACCTCTCCGCTCGGGAAGCCGCCGCCGAGCTCGCGATCTCTCCGGCCACCCTCTACGCCTATGTCAGCCGCGGCCTGATCCGCTCCGAGCCGACGCCGGACTCGCGAAAGAACCGCTATCGCGCCGAGGACGTTCGGGCGCTGAAGGAGCGCCGTGTGCCGTCGCCGGAGCCACGCGGCCTGCGCAGCTTCGATGCCGATCTGCCGGTGATGGACACGGAGATCTCGACCATCACCGAGGAGGGCGCCATCTATCGCGGCGTCAATTGCGTCGATCTTTCCGAGAGTGACACGCTGGAGCACGCCGCGACGCTGCTGTGGGATGTCGCCGACGTCGATCCGTTTGCCCCCGACAATCAACCGGAACTCTCCGAGGAAATGCGCGTGATCGCGAAGGCCGCGCGCCGGGCCGCACCGATCGACCGCGCCATCGCCGTGCTCGCACTGGCCGCCAGCGTCGATCCCCGCGCCTTCACCCGGGCACCCGATGGCCGCGCTATGGTCGGCGCGCGCATCGTCCGCCTGCTGGTTGCGACCATGCTCAATGCGGACGCCTCGGCCGAGCCGCTGCATCAGCAGGTCGCGCGCGCCTGGGCGGCGGACAACAAGCACGCGCCCGACCTGATCCGCCGCGCGCTGGTACTGCTCGCCGATCACGAGCTGAACGCGTCGACCTTCACCGCGCGCTGCGCTGCCTCGACCGGCCTCAACCTTTATGACTCCGTCATCGCCGGGCTCGCCGCGTTGAAAGGGCCGAAGCATGGCGGCGCCGGCGTCCTGGCCTCACAGCTCGTCAAGACGCTGGTCGACCGCGACGTCGAGCCTGTCGTGCGCGAGCGTGTCGCCCTCGGTGAACGCTTTGCCGGCTTTGGCCACGGCGTCTACAAGCACGGCGACCCCCGCGCGCAGTCGCTGCTGAACGCGCTGTCGCGCTCCGGCGCGCCGCGCAAATTCACCAGGGAAGTGCCAGAGCGGATCGCGGAAGCCACCGGCGAGTTCGTCAATATCGACTACGCGCTCGCCGTGCTGGTCCACGCACTGCGCCTGCCCGCCGGCAGCGAGCTGGCGCTGTTCGCGATGGCCCGCAGCGTCGGCTGGATCGCGCATGCCAGCGAGCAATTGCAGTTCGGCAAGCTGATCAGACCGAGGGCAAGATATGTGGGGCCTGCGCCGGGACGCAGGGCGGGGGCTGCCGGTTAGAACCTCTGTCAGTGCGGCAATCTCCGCTGTCGTCGCTGCGAACGCAGGAGGACAGCGTTCCTGGAATGACGGCTCGCACTCACCCTGGGCAGTTCACACCATCGCTTCCGCGACCACCATATAGTTCACGTCCATATCCGACGACAGAGACCATTTGTCGGCGAAGGGCGAGTAGACGACGCCGGTCTGCTCGGTGATGACAAGACGGTTGTCGAGCAGGTATTTCGTCAGTTCGTCGGGCGTGACGAACTTGTTCCACTCATGCGTGCCGCGCGGTAGCCAGCGCAGGACGTATTCGGCACCGACGATGGCGAGGGCAAAGCTCTTCCAGTTGCGGTTCAGCGTCGAGACCACCATCAGGCCGTTCGGCTTCAGCATCGCGGCGCAGCGCTTCAGGAACATGCCGACGTCGGTGACGTGCTCGACCACCTCCATCGCCAGCACGATGTCGAAGCGCTCGCGCGGGTCGATCTCCTCCACCGTGGTGCAGCGATAGTCGATCGCCAGATGGCTCTTGTCGGCGTGCAGCTTCGCCGCCGCGATGTTGCTCGCGGAGGGATCGATGCCGATGACCTGCGCTCCGAGGCGCGACAGCGGCTCGCAGAGCAGGCCGGCGCCGCAGCCGATGTCGAGCACGCGCAAGGACCCAAGACAATTGAGGCTGCGCACGTTGCGCTCGAACTTGCGGCAGGCGGCGTCGCGGATATAGCCGAGCCGCAACGGGTTGATCCGGTGCAGCGGCGCCATCTTGCCCTTGGGATCCCACCATTCCGCCGAGAGTTTCGAGAATTTCGCGATCTCGGCGGCGTCGACGCTCGAGCCGAGCTGGGCGGAAAGAGAAGTATTTTGCTGCATGCTCATGGTTGGGCGCGGTCCTACCGCGTGGTGATCGAACTACGGAAGGCGAGCGGCGAGGCGATGGTCTTGATCGTCTCGATACCCTCGCCGACGCCGCGAATCGTCACGTCGCCGTAGTTGAGAATACGTCCAAGAATGGTCTGGTCGACATCGACGCTCTCGACCTTGTCCAGCGCCATCTCGAAGGTTCGGCGCTTGATGAAGCCGGTCTTGTGCACGACCCTGAGGTTGGTGACGTCGGTCTCGGTGGTGAAACGATGGAACCAGCCCTTCACGGTCCAATACAGGGCCGCCAGAGCCGCGAGACCCGCGGCCCCGAGGCAAAGCAGAACGAGCCAGTCGACGGTCGCCTGCTGCGACAGGATGAGCAGGGCCAGCGCCGCGATCCAGGCCACGATGGCCGGAAAGTAGAAGATCCAGTGCGCATTGGTCGAATACAGCACGCGCTCGCCGGGCTGCAGGATCTCGTCGATGTAACGCGCCATGATCTAGCTTAACCCACTACCCCACCC